>DATKTA010000022.1:0-95088 GCA_035531395.1 Bacteroidales bacterium | reverse complement strand
CAAAAACAACTTTAGGACTATCCGTTCGCATTCTGTCAAAGATAACGGCTGTTACTATCTTACAATACATTAATTCAAAGAACGATAAACCAATAAATCACTTAAAATATGCATTGGCGTCTTAACCGCACAACACGTTATCATCTATATATTTACTATCGGGTTTAGGATAAATATCTTTAATTCGTAATCCCCATTCCGCAACTTGAACATTTGATAATATCTTATTCAATATTGTTAGATTAGTTTTACATTCATTTGAGTTCTTCTTATTAAAAATCGAAAAGCTGCCAGAATCAATTCTGACAATATTTCTATTTAAGATGTTAACATAATATGAACTTAAATATTTGTCTTTTAAAGTATATATTTCTAATGAATCCTTTTTATTATTAGACCATTTTAAATACTGCTCCCATTCAGTTGATGGTTTGATTTTGTAATAGATTAAAGTATCATTAAAAATAATCTCAACTGACCAATTTTTTCTTATAAGCTCATATAAATCACTGAAATCAACTAATTTGGTTAATTCTGACTTAGTTGTATCAATTATATATAATCCTGCATTATTAATTAAATATTTATGTGTCCCACCATCAGGGAAAGCTGTTATTCCTTGTGCTTTTTGATACGCACTGGTTGATGCTGCAAATGCAATTTGCGTATGGTACTTATTCCATCCTGCTCCAGTATAGGTCTCATATTTCAAATGAATATAATTGAAGTAGCAGGATGTCATTAATATTGACAATCCTGCTACTACTGCAATTAATATTCTATTTGACCCCATTTATCTCAATATCGTTTTATTTATCAATCGTGAAATAAAGCTTTATTACTTTAGCTTCTTCATCTGCTGATGTTGAGATTATAATCGCATCAATTTCTTCATTTTGTGGCGCATATAAGATGGTTTCATTAATCATTAAGCCAACCATTTTTTCATTTATTCTTACGTCAAATTTTCTCCATCCGGCTGAAATTTTACTTTCAATTTGTTCTGTATACCAGGCATTAATTTTTTCATAAGTTTCTTCATTTAAGGTGTCTGTCACAAACTCTGATTTATATTCTGAACCATCTAACCTTGCTTCAACAAACATAAATTCAGATGGCAAATCAAGATTTATTTTCTTTATAGTCTTTATAACTCCATCCTGAGTTTTTAAATCTAATTTTTCAGACTTTTCTGTTTTAGTTTCTTCTTTTGTTTCTTCTTCTGCTTTTTTATTCTCCTGGTTACCGCCGCAAGAATTAAATAGAATTGATAAGATAAAAGCAATTGATAAAAGTTTAGATTTTTTCATAATTAGTTTGTTTGATTACTAAATTTTAAGTTTTCGTTTCTATTTGTTCCGTGAATTTATTATTTTTTCTTTTAAACTTCAAAATAATTATCATTCTTGAAACTGAAACTTCCTGATATACATAATATTAATAACAGAATCATTTGCTCACAATGCAATACAATGGACAACTTTGCCTTGCATGAGATTGACCTCCTAAAAGGAGATATGGTTTATTTCTTTACTGATGGTTATGCTGATCAATTTGGAGGCCCTTTAAGAAAGAAGTTGCAATATAAAAATTTCAAAAAGTTATTACTTGTTCATTGCAGATTGTCAATGACAGAACAACAGTACAATCTTGATAAAGCATTGAAAGATTGGAAAGGAAGTTCGGATCAGATTGATGATATTCTTGTTATAGGGGTAAAAATCATTTAAACATAGGTGTTCGGGTTGCTCTTTTTATGTTGTATGGCAGAATACATAGGTTGTAGATATGCAATATAAATTGCGTCCCATTTTACATATGTTGTTTCAGTAATATACATCGCAAAAAAGATGAAAACTACACCTTTTAATTAATAAAAAATATGACTTAACTTTATGATAAGCTATTTCGCTTTGGTTTGAAGACTCACATCATAAAATGAAGAATACCATTATGTTAAGCAAATCCTCATTATCAAGACGCCATTTTATTGGTATGGTTCCCGCGGCTGCAGTAGCACTTAATTCATGTAGCTTTGATGACAATGAAGCTCAAATTCCTTCACCGGACTATTCAATTCCCGAGAGTGGTTTCCACGGCAGGGATGAGAATAAACGCGACTGGAGCGGGGATAATCGCTCTGGCAGGGTTGTATTTCTTTCCCATTGTATGCTTAATCAGAATGCCCGTATTGTTCATGAGGGGGATTTCCCTGCAATGTTCGAGCCCCTTATTGATTACCTGAAGAAAAAACAGGTTGGTTTGATCCAGATGCCCTGCATAGAACTCTATTGCCTGGGTCTTGGCCGTTTTGACGTGAGGGTTGGTATGGAAAGTCCTGCTGGCATGAAGCGGCTTGAGCGCCTGATCGATGACCAGGTCTTTACCATGCGGGAGTATCTTTTCCAGGGTTTCGAGATTGTGGGAATTCTGGGCAAACAGGGAAGCCCATCCTGTGGAGTGACACGAACCTGGCTTGACAACCTCCAACAGGACGGCCAGGGTGTGTGGATAAGGGAGTTGAAAAAGCGCCTTGCATTGGAGAAATTAGATATCCCGGTACATGGAGTTGCGGATTACAAGCAGGATGAATCCATTAATTGGCTGGAGGAAAGGCTTAAGCGCAATATCCAGTCATCTTGACCACATATGGCAGACAGAAATAAACGAACAGCTATACAGGCTTGAAATCGAACTAAAATCTCTAATTTGCATTTAAGACATTATGAAGATTAAACAAGAGGTACACAGTAATGATATACTATACTTTACGATGGCCATTACCAGCTTACATTAACGTTACAACCCGTCCGTCAAATAACGCCAGGGAAGATGAAGAGAGATTGGCCAGGTACTTTTCTGATGAATGGAAAACTATTCCAAACGAAATGCCGGAGCTCGATTTTATGATCAATCCCGATTACTCTATTTCGCTTAAGAGGAGTAGTAAATAAATTATAATAGTATACCTGCAACCACAGGTAAGGCATATTTGGATCACGAACCTCATATCCCTTTCCCAATCAGTATTTTGCTTAGCAAGAGAAAACTCATCAAGAAGAAAAACTTATATTTGTAAACCAGTGGTCTAAGAATGGGGAGTGTTAAACTTCTGCTTGAATAAATTCAAAAACCAATGTCTTATCCCTCTTGTCTTAATTGCAATTTTAATATAACAAATGATAGTAACTTTTGTCCAAAATGTGGTGCTCCCCTATTAAAATCAAGGTTAAGCACTAAAGAAGTACTTGATGATTTAAAGTTCTATTTTGAAAAGGAAATTAAACCCGGATTAGTTGAGCTTGAAAAATGGCGTAAAAAAGCCCTGCGCAGAGCGATCATAACCGATGTACTCCTCGGCCCTCCCTTCGTGTTCGCTATTATTTATTGTACAATTTACCTGATCCGGTATGCGATTGAAAAGCAAATGACCATCGCCAACCTTATATTAGCGGCTTTTGTGGTGCTGCCGATATTATATTTATTTTTTTCTCTTTACCATATCCTTTGGCAGACAATACGGTATACAAGATGGGTTAAGAAATCCCGTGGTGAAAAAACTTATTCCCAAAGTATCATTAACGAAAAATTATTCAAAGATTTAGTTATTGGAAAGCTCGTTAAATTCATATCACCTGATTTGAGCTTTAATCCTGAGGTAAAACAGATAAGAGGGGAGGAAATTCTGAAAAGTGAAATATTCCCGCATACTATATTTTATCCACATGGATATGGGGCTGAAGATTTTGTAGAGGGAAAGATCGGAGATACCCATATTCGATTTTTTGAAATCTCCGGAAAGAATGCCATAGTTCCCTATGACAGCAAAGGTTCCATCGACTACACGAGATTTGCATATGAAAGGTTTTCCTTTTTTGGGATGTTCGGCATAGTTGATTTTAATAAATCATTTAAAGGACATACTGTGGTTCTTCCGGAAACCAGGCTAAGAGAGTCGCAATGGATGCGCGGATCGGGGCGGGAAATAGTGAAACTGGAAGATCCTGAATTTGAAAAGCACTTTTCGGTATATAGTACTGATCAGATTGCCGCGCGATATATCCTCTCCACCTCTTTGATGAAAAGGATAACAGATTTCAGAAAAAAGATTGACAGAAGGTTTTACCTATCATTTACTGAAAATAGATTTTATGTAGCCATCAGCCATAAAAAGGATCAGTTTGAGTTAAACATGTATAAATCCTTGTATAATTTCGACAGGGTAAAGGGCTTTTTTAATGATCTTACTATTATCACGGATATTGTGGAAGATCTTAACCTGAATACAAGAATCTGGATGAAAGAGGATGAAAAGGTTTCTAAAATGTTTGAGATCAGTCCGGAATATAACTTTAGAAAAAAGTGGGTCTTCCGGCTGCTTACCTTTTTATTCGGCTACCTGGGATTACATTATCTGTATATCGGTTTTAAAGGGAAAGCCCTGACAAATCTTCTTGTTACGGCAGCAGTATTCCCATATCTGATTTTAAGAACTATTCAAAATAATGGTAATGGGGCCTCGGGATTCCTTCTTATTATTCTGGCTATTATCTGGTTTATCAGGATAATATTGAAATCCTACTGGATCACCAGTGACAGCAGAGGGGTTCCAATGGATTAATTCAGTATGTTTCTTCTGAATCCAAGCCTCACAAATATAGAATTCATGGCATATAAAAGTAGTACTTTGAATACTCCCTGATTTTAACTTATTTATTTTTCAACCGCACAAGACTAAATATTATTTTATATCTTTAATAATAGCCGATAGATTTGTAGCTTTCTAAGGCAAATATTATTTCTAAAACCCTAAAAATAATTCAAGATGAAGAGGATTATAAAAAGTATCTGGTTAATATTCAATTTAAAAGCGATCATAATTGTAATTGTTGCAATGATATTAACCTATCTATGTATAGTATACAAAATTAAAGCTGATTTTTCTCTCACACTTATCGGTATTGCTATCGTATTTCCGGTTGTGTTTTCGATAGGAGAAGCATATAAGAGAAGGGAGTCTGCGCTCGCCTACTATGCGAATCTTAAGGCACATGGCCGGTCTATTTTTTTGGCGTCAAGAGATTGGGTGGATAACATGAAACCCGAACAAACAGAGGAATTAAGGCTTTTATTAAAGGACATTTTGTTGACTGCCAGGGAACTATTTCAAGGTGAGAGAGATTCCAGTGAAAGATTAGAAAATCAGATTTACAAAAAGTTTTCGGACTTATCCAGGAAACTTAAAGAATTTCGGAGTTACGGCCTTACACCTGGTGAAATGTCGAGAGTTAACCAATATCAAAGCAAAATGATGGATGCTTTTGAAAATATGAAACATATTTACCAATATCGTACTCCCAGGAGCTTACGTGCTTATGGACAGATTTTTACTTACCTGGTACCAATTGTTTATGCTCCGTATTTTGCCTATGTTGCACACGATTCTTTGAATGTTTTAAGTTTTATAATGCCAGTTTTATTCACTCTCGTGCTGGTCGGTCTTGATAATATTCAAGATCATCTTGAGAATCCTTTTGATCTGATTGGTGAAGATGATGTTAAGATCAATGCTGAGCAATTTGCTGAGCGATTAAAAATTATTTAATTTTTTGTTTTTATATATATCTCTCATTTAAAAAGGATATCGGTTTCTCCAGGTCACTTTGCTCTCGGGATTTGGCTTCGCAGAGCTCCACTTCGTTCCGGCTCTTCCCTTTGGTAGTCAACTTCTTCTCCTGACGTCACAATACAGAAATGCCATCCTGAGCGAAGTCGAAGGGCGGCATTCAGGTTGTTCCGTTAGGGTTCCGACCGGGCTGAGTGTTAAAAAATTGCCCGGTGGGCAATTTTAGCATCTCCTCCGGCAAGCCTTCGGCGATCAAAGGAAGGAGCCAGACTGCAGAGGTGGCCTTCTGATCCAGAGTCATCATTAAATATAGAATATTTGATTTAACATCATGATTATCAATAATAATGTAAAAAGACAAAATCATTACATTTCCATTATTTAATACCTGTTATCCCCAAAACCTGGCAAGAACCTAGCAAAATGAAAAAACCACTTATCCGGTTTTCATAATAAGTGGTCCATTTTTAAGTTGCTCCGTTAGTATAATTCTTGTGACATTATACTAAAAATAATTTTGAATAATCTTGCTGAATTTCTTGCTATCAATCGTTGCCATAACATAAGGATTCATATTATAAGGAGTATAAAAGACAATTAACCAGGACATAGGTGTGTGGGTTACTCTGTCTATGTTGTAATTTTTTAATGTTGTTCTGAGATGGTTCACCTCGACATTAAGATCTCAAGAACCACTGAAAATCAACAGTGCTAATTCCATCCAGATTGACTTATGGGTGAGGGGATTATTTGACTCGTATAATTGTCTTTCGTAACTTTAATAAAAAATATCATAAGCAGGAACTTAAAATTATGCAATATGAAAAGATCTTATTTGTTCCGGTTATTAATTCCGGTTGTACTATTTATTCCCTGTACTCTTAGTGCACAGGGAAAGTATCCTAATGAGGGAATGCCTATCAGAGACCTCGATGGCAATGTTTATAGAATCATCAAAACGAGGTCAGGAGTATGGATGGCTGAAAATCTTAGAACATCTAAACTAAATGATGGCACCCCCCTGCCTCTTATCAAGAATAACAGAGAGTGGGATTATACAAAGACGGCAGCATATGGCTGGTATAAAAGCACTGCAGAGTATGCTGAGACCTATGGAGCAATTTATAACTGGTATGCAGTGGAAACCGGCAAGCTTTGTCCCAAAGGATGGCATGTTCCAACTGAGGAGGAATGGCTGGATCTTATGGAAAATGCGGGAAGCGGACAACGATCAAGAAATAATGCTGCCAAGCTTAAAGAAGCAGGTACTGCTCACTGGAAGGCACCAAACGAAGGTGCCACAAATGAGATATTCTTTACAGCCCTGCCGGCAGGAGAGGTCTCCTTTGCTTATTCAGATGAAAAAGCCGGGACAAAGACATCGTGGTGGACATCCATGGAAGACCGTTCTGACCTTAATCCGGGAGAATCTGCTTCTAATGCCAATAACGTAGGTTTGAGCTATGACTTTCTCAGCAGTTCAGAGGGCTCTTTTAACAAAAAATCAGCATTGCCTGTCCGCTGCAAGATGAATGAAGAATAAAGCTGAAAGATATTTACCTTATATTGCAGTATCCAGTCATCTTGACCGCATATGGCCTAATAAGATGTGATTAATATAAATAGTTTAATGATAAGCACTTAGCTCCGGTACAGGATAGTCAATTTACTCAAACATGGGGTGGTCAAGGGCACTGGCTTTTCCACCTGGACTGTCTCGTCCTAGAAAAACCTTACACACTGTATCATACTGATTTAAGTTTACAGTTTTCGGTTAATACTGAATAAGGTTTACTATAAAAATTACAGCTTAAATCTTTTAACCAAAATCGTACGGATTTAGGTTTACAATTACGAAGTTAATCAATGGTGGATAGATAAATAATCAAAAACCTTATATAGCACTTGAACAAGAATAAAATAACTTACAAATTATTAACAATAAAAGTATTCCAATTACACAAAATCTGCATACGCTTATTTGAAAGTTTTCATTAATCATCATTAAAAGTATTTGTTTCTTGACCGCCATTTACTTACATGTCGTAAAAGGTATTTTTGTGACAAAAAATTAAGGATTTATAACATTATTTAACAATACGGACTCTTTCTTGCAGATAATTAGAAACATATTGCAGGTAATTTCTAGCTCTGTTTATGCTATCGGATTACTTAAATTTTATTAGAAATACAAAAACCATTTGCCCTGTTCTCTAAGGGGAGTGGTTGAGTATCCCATATATTCGTTACAGGGGGTACAATAAAATTGTTTTAAATGTAATTAAGAGGTAATTTTGATAACAGTCTTAATATAATCGATATTATCATAGGTAAGCTGTTATAAGACTGGACATGAATCAAGCAAGACTACAGAAATATGCACCAACGTTAACACATATTTTATAATGCCACAATTACCTGAAATACAGAATATATGAACACGATAACTAAATTATTTTCCCTAAGCCTGGTATTCATTTTGACCACTGCTATACTTACAAACTGCCATTCAACAAGAGAAAGCTCAAAAAGTTATGCGTTGAAAAAGAATTCAGGCGAGGATTTTGATAAGTTTTATGAAAGGTTTCATGAAGATAGCGTATTCCAGGTATCAAGGTTAAAATTTCCACTTGACGGAATGTCTATTAAGGGTTTTAAAAAAACACAATGGACGAGAGACAATTTGCCGCTTCTGAGAACTAGGATTTATGATGTAGATACAACACAGTATAAAGTAACTTTCAAGAAGACTGAAAAAATGTTTACCCAAAAAGTATGGATTGAAAATTCTGAGTTCAGCTCGGAATATAGATTTGAGTTGATCGATAAAAAGTGGTATCTGGTATATGTTTTAGACCAGGACTTATAAATTGAATATCATAAAACTGGTGCTACAATCTGTGCAATTTGTTTATAACAGTTTTTATAATTAAGGTTCCTAACTCCCCAATCGTCATCAGTTATTATATAATACAGTATATCAATCATATACACCATCACCATAATCCCATTTAAGTCCATTTCTATCCCGTATAAGCAACTATCTCCCTATCAGTAGTATCTACCATTGTCGAATCATAATGATGTTGCAAATGGCTTTAATACAGCTAAATAGGGCATGTTGCACAATAGCGCAATAATCTAACAATCTATATATCAATGTATTAATCAAAAACAGCAAAGCCTGGGACTTTTGGACCAGGCTTTTTCATTTCTATTTACTCACTAATCAAACTTATATGAAAATACAACAGATTGAAATATCTGAAGTAATGCTTATCTACAAAACAAAAATCAAAGCTTCACACAGATCTCAGATTAAATGCTCAAAGGATGCATATGAACTGTTTATGGAAACTTGGGACATATTTACATAATAGCTTTTTATGTAGGAATTGTTTCAGCATAGTTACAGCTAAAGGAAAAATAAATAAGCGCATTCAGCCATTAATAAACTGTTTGCGCTTTTATTATTTTGTAGTCCCAACAGCATTAATTTTATCCAGACATAGTGACAAAGTAATTAATATAAGAATCAATTTGTGCCAGCTAGCTTAAATAAAATGACCTTGAATTAATTAATAATCAAGGCCATATGTTTTATTTATTGTTGCTCCGTTAGGGCTCGAACCTAAACTCTTCTGATCCAGAGTCAGACGTGTTGCCAATTACACTACGGAGCAATTTTTCAGGGTGCAAATATATAAAAAAAAGGTTTTTAAAGGAAGTTTCAGATTATTTTATTAACCCTGACCTGTACCCTTTGCTCTCTCCCAGAGCCCCATTCTGTTTGCCTGCTGCCATATTTTTTGTATCTTGCGGCAAATGATGAAAAAAGCCACTGAAAGACTTATAATAGTATCAAACAGGCTTCCGGTGAAAGCTGAAATAAAGGATGAGGTAATTCATCTTGAGAAAAGTGCCGGAGGACTTGCCACAGGTCTCGATTCTCTGAATGTGCAATATGAAAAACACTGGATCGGATGGCCCGGAATTTATACCGACAATGAACAAACTGAAGAGAAGCTGAGCTTCCATCTCGAAGACTTCAAGTTTCACCCTGTTTTCCTTTCCAGAGATGACCTGGAGCTCTATTATGAAGGGTACAGTAATTCCACACTCTGGCCCCTGTTTCACTATTTTTATGTTTATACAACTCATGTTCAGGCTCATTGGGAAGCATATAAAAAGGTAAATACGCTTTTTCTTGAAAAAGTACTTGAAGTTGCATCGGAAAATGATATAATATGGGTGCAGGACTATCATCTGATGCTGCTTCCAATGATGATCAGGGAAAAATTACCATCAGTCCGTATAGGTTTTTTCCTTCATATACCATTTCCCTCTTACGAACTTTTCAGGACACTCGAAAACCGTGATGAAATTCTTATGGGACTCCTTGGCTCGGACCTTATAGGATTCCATACTTTTAATTATATGCGCCACTTTATAAGTGCCATGTACAGGATAACAGGTATCGAATCGGACGATAATAACTTCCATTTCGGAAATCGTATACTGTCGGTCGATACATTTCCTATGGGGATCAACTATGGTAACTTTCATAAAGCTTATAAAAATCCTGATGTTGAAGGACATGCCAGGCAATTCAGGGAGAACTACAGTGATAGAAAAATAATCCTGTCAGTTGACAGGCTTGATTACAGCAAAGGTCTCCTGATGCGCCTTGAAGCTTTCAGACTTCTGCTTCAGAAATATCCTGAATGGATAGGCAAAGTCTCGCTCGTAATGATACTTGTCCCGTCGCGTGACAGCGTTGACCGGTATCACGATCTTAAGGTTGCCATCGATGAAACTATCGGTAATATTAACGGGACCCTGTCGTGGCAGGGATGGATACCTATACACTATTACTACAGGGGATTTTCATTTTCAGAACTTACTGCAATTTACCATGAGAGCGATGTTGCAATGGTAACCCCTCTGCGCGACGGAATGAACCTGGTTGCAAAGGAGTATGTGGCTGCCAAAGCAAAAAAGCCCGGAGTGCTGATCCTGAGTGAAATGGCAGGAGCTGCAATTGAACTTACAGAAGCATTGCTGGTTAATCCAAATAACACCGGGCAGATTGCAGAAGCCCTTAATACTGCCTTGAATATGCCTGAAACTGAACAAAAGATCAGGATTAAGAAAATGCAGAAGCACCTGAAGAAGCATAATATAGTTAAATGGGCTGCCGATTTTATCGCCGAGCTGGAGCGGATCCATTTGAAACAGAGAGATCTTAAAAAGAAATACCTCAGGCCTCACCAGTTCAGGGAAATTCTGACCGATTTCAGGAAAGCAAAGAGAAGGTTAGTGATCCTTGATTACGACGGAACGCTGGTCCCTTTCAATAATGATCCTGCCAAAGCTCTGCCCGATTCGTCACTAATTAATCTTCTTGAGACCCTTGCAGGAACCAGGGGGGTTGATCTTTCAATTGTCAGCGGACGAAACCAGGAATTTCTGCAATCAGTTTTTGGCCACCTTAATGTTACACTCTTTGCAGAACACGGTGCCCTTCGACGGGTAGAAGGCAAATGGGAGAGCGTGTACAGAAAGGATCTTGGTTGGCAACCTGAGATTATCAGGATCATGCAGGGGGTTACTGAAAGTACTCCCGGTTCACACATTGAAAAGAAAAAGACCGCACTGGTATGGCATTACCGGAGTACAGATAAATGGCTGGCCGATCTTCGGGTTGCACAACTTGTCAACAAGCTTATTTACCCCTGTACCAGGAGGCAGCTCAACCTGATGAAGGGTGATAAAATAGTGGAGGTTAAGCCATCAGAATACACCAAGGGTACGACAATAAGGAACTTCTTCAGATTTAACGAATATGAGTTTATTTTTGCAGCTGGTGACGATACAACTGATGAAGATATGTTTGAAGCCTTGCCGCGCTCATCAGTAACTATCAAGGTCGGCAAACCATCTGACAAATCAAGATACACAATAGAAAATTATGAGGAGCTGCTCAAGCTGCTCAGGTCTTTAACCAGATAACTTATGAATATTGCGGATTACGGAATAATAGGAAACTGCCGAAGCAGTGCCCTTGTATCAAAAGAAGGATCTATAGACTGGTGCTGCATGCCAGATTTCGATTCTCCTTCTGTTTTTGCACTCCTTATTGATGATGAAATAGGCGGGCATTTCACTATTAAACCGGTGGGCGACTATTCGATATCACAGAACTACGTTAATCACACCAATATTCTGGAAACCAGATTCAGTTCTGCCGATGCAGAATTCCGTGTCCTTGATTTCATGCCAATTTACCGCACTGAGGAATATAATTACTATAATGCACCCGAAATTTACCGGATCATTACAGTATTGAGGGGAATACCTGTTCTAAAAATTGAGTATGATCCCCGGCTTAATTATGCCAGCCCTACAAAAGGTATTGTGGATAAAAATTATATAAAACATTTTACTGAATCGGGGAGGTATGAATCAGTATACCTGTATACCCAGCTGTCAAAGGAGGATGTATTTAAGGGAGAACTCATTTCACTTACAGGGGACACATTTTTTTGTATAACCTATAATCAGAAGCTTGTCAGGATGACTTTGAAACGTGCCTGGCTTGAATACCAGCGGACAAAGGTTTACTGGATGAACTGGTCAAACAGAACGCTGATCTTTACAAAGTACAACGAGGAGATTACCAGAAGTTCACTATTGCTTAAACTTCTTACATACGACAAGTCAGGAGCAATAATTGCAGCACCAACAACGTCACTTCCCGAAACCATAGGAGAAACACGTAACTGGGATTATCGCTTCTGCTGGATACGCGACTCATCTATGGTTATCAAGACCTTCCTGCAAATCGGGCATACCAATTCAGCAAGGAAGTTCCAGAAGTTTCTGCTAAGTGTTAACCAGGGAAAGCAGGAAGATATACAGATAATGTATGGACTGAGGGGGGAGAAGAACCTTGAGGAAAAAATTCTCCTTCATCTGAAAGGATACAGGGAATCACCGCCGGTTCGGATTGGTAATGGTGCGTATTCACAGAAACAGAATGATATCTACGGTGTTCTGATAGATGCCATATACCTCTCTTTTCATAAGTTCCCTTCAACGCTCGATACCTCTGAAGAACTATGGACTTTTGTCCGTAGTATAGTGGCTGTTGTGGCAAAACAGTGGAACAAACCTGATAAAGGAATATGGGAGATCAGAGGTGCTGATCATCATTTTATCTACTCAAAGGCAATGTCGTGGGTTGCCATCGACCGGGGTGTTAAAATTGCAAGAATGCTTGACAGGGATTTTTATGTTGACGAATGGAGCGCTATTGCAGATAAAATCAGGGATGATATCATGACCAATGGATGGGATGAAGAGGTGGGAGCCTTTGTTCAGTACTATGGCTCAAAACACCTTGATGCCTCAAATCTTCTTCTTGACGAGATAGGCTTCATTAATGCTGATGATCCCAGGTATATCAGCACTGTGCTGAAAACCAGGGATGAACTGAGCAGGGACGGCTTTATGTTCAGATATCTTAATGAAGATGATTTCGGGGTGCCAAGGAGTTCGTTTGTCCTCTGTACCTTCTGGCTTGTAAATAGTCTGTACAAAATAGGACACTGTGATGAAGCGCTCGAAATCTTCAATAATATTCTCGGTTGCTCAAATCATTTAGGACTTCTGAGTGAACATATCGATATTAAGACAAAGGAGTTACTTGGTAATTTTCCACAGGCTTACTCTCACCTGGGGCTTATCCAGTCAGCACTTCTGATTAACGGAGAAGATATATCCTTTGAAAATGATATTTTCAGGTATGTGAAACCGTAAATCAGATAGAAAGATATAACTGTCATTTATTTACTTTGGCCCAGGTATCTTTAAGTGATACAGTTCTGTTGAATATCAGCCCTTTATCACCGGAATCATAATCCACACAGAAATAGCCTATCCGTTGGAACTGGAATTTATCAAGAGGTTTTGCATTTTTGAGGGAAGGTTCTACCTTACATCCCTTAAATATCCTGAGTGAATCGGAATTCAGGAACTTCCTGTAATCTTCATCTTTCTGACCTGAGGGATCCACATGGTTGAATAGCCTGTCATAAAGCCTTATCTCTGCATCAACAGCATGTGCTGCAGATACCCAGTGAAGAGTCCCTTTAACTTTCTTTTCAGAAGCAGTACCACTCCTGGTATCAGGATCATAGGTGCAATAAACCTCCTCTATTGCCCCCGTTTCTTCATTCTTTTTAAATTCTTCGCACCTGATTATATATGCTCCTTTCAAACGTACCTCCATGCCGGGAGCAAGGCGAAAAAATTTATTTGGAGGATTTTCCATAAAATCATCCTGCTCTATATATAGTTCACGACTGAAAGGGACCATTCTTTTTCCCTGAGTTTCATCTTCAGGATTATTTATCAGTTCTACATCTTCAACTTTTCCTTCAGGGTAGTTTGTAATAATCACTTTCAGAGGATTAAGTACTCCGAACACCCTGGGAGCTTTCATGTTAAGATCTTCACGGATGGCATGTTCCAGCAGTGAAACATCATTTATTGCCTCAACTTTTGTATAGCCTATCAGATCCACGAATCTTCTTATTGATTCAGGGGTATAACCTCTTCTCCGGAGACCGCAGATCGTAGGCATCCTTGGATCGTCCCATCCTCTTACCTTTCCTTCCTGTACAAGCTCAAGAAGCTTTCTCTTGCTCATCATGGTGTAGGTCAGATTGAGCCTGTTGAATTCTATCTGTCGAGGTCTGTAATCATCTGTTTTAAGCTGGCTGATGAACCAGTCGTAGAGTGGCCGGTGTACTTCAAATTCAAGAGTGCAGAGAGAATGTGTAACACCTTCGAAATAATCACTCTGCCCGTGTGCAAAATCGTACATCGGATATACAAGCCATTTATTGCCGGTGCGGTGATGAGGGGTCTTAATGATCCTGTATATTATCGGATCGCGCATATGCATGTTGGGAGATGTCATATCGATCTTTGCCCTCAGTACACGACTACCCTCTTCAAATTCCCCCTCGTTCATCCTGAAGAACAGATCGAGGTTCTCATTGAGTTTCCTTGTCCGGAATGGACTTTCAATGCCTGGTTGTGATGGTGTTCCTTTCTGGGACGAAATAACGTCGGCCGGCTGATCATCAACATAGGCCAGCCCTTTTTTTATCAGATCCACTGCAAAATCGAACAGCTTACCGAAATAATCTGAAGCATAGTATTCTCTCTCTTCCCAGTCGAAACCCAACCAGTGAATATCCTCCTTAATCGAATCAACATATTCAACTTCTTCCTTTACAGGGTTGGTATCATCAAACCGGAGATTGCATTTTCCACCGTACTTCTGTGCCATGCCAAAATCCAGACAGATAGCCTTTGCATGTCCGATATGCAGATAACCATTAGGTTCAGGAGGGAATCGCGTATGGATCCTTCCTCCGTTTTTTCCTTCCTTCAGATCATCTGCAATAAATTGTTCAATAAAACTGACCGATGGTTTTAATTCTTCCTTTTCCTTTAGCAAATCGTCACTCATCCTTTAAAAATTAAGACTACAAAAATAGGAGGAAAATCTTACCCGGGAACTACCGGATTGATAATTTATTTTGGACTAAAGTCCCTTGGAGCATGATATTACTAATCCCGGACTTAAGTCCGGGATTAATGAAAGTGATGATATACAGGGCTTTAGTCCATCGGTTGGCGTCATATGTAAAAGGGTTACTGGGGATTATGAATGGGATTTATCGGGATTCAGGTATTCCTTCAGGGCTTTAATATATTCTGTAAACTTCTCCCTGCCAAGAGGAGTGATTCTGCAGAGTGTCTGCGGGTAATTATTCCTGAACTTCTTCTCAACCCCTATATACCCTGCCTCTTTAAGCTTTGTAATCTGGATACTCAGGTTTCCAGCGGTTGCTCCGGTCTGTTCCCTGATCCAGGTAAATTCGGCAACCTCCGTACTGATGAGAAGCGATACAACAGCAAGCCTCAGCTGTGAGTGCAATAACGGGTTAAGATCCTTAAACTTCATCATGGTCAACTTTTCGTTTAAGCATATATCCGGGGATAAGGTAACCGGTAAGCATTGCTATTGGCACAGTAAGCGGAGCCACTGACGGGCCGGCAAAATGACCGATGACAGCAAGCAGCCAGAAGGTAACAGCCCCGATTAGTAGTGGCCTGAATTTGATGATAACACCTGAAATGAATGTCGGAATACCAGCCAGTGTCAGGATATATGGGCCCACCGATCCCATATCGTCGGATGTGACTATGAATAATGTTACGGATGCAAAAAAGAACGCCATCCATGTCCAGACATAAAGCTTGTCAGCATAAGTATACACCCTGGCTTTTCTTCCATTTATATACCCGTAAATCATGGATACAAAAACTCCCGGGATCACAAAAAGCCAAACATACCACGGGCTGGCGAAATCAGTGAGCTTATAGAGCAGATACTCTGAGAGGCTGCATGCAAGGATCAGCCAACCCCAGAACAGAAGATGAAAGCTACCCTGGTTGATATTTAACTTTGTCTTATTTATCATTTCTGAGATGATCTTAAGGCTCTCTTCACCTGTCATCTCTTTTTCCATTGTTTCCATAATTATGTTTACTTTTAGTAATGATTCGGTAATTGAAATAAATATATTACAAATATAAAGTAATTTATAATGTAAACCAAATTATTTGATAATTATTTTTACATATATTGAGTTAAAGTCCGTAATATGCCGATTATTAATAGCCCTTGACTTAAGCCCGGGGTTATTTGATAGTATGAAGATGCGGGCTTTAGCCCAAAACCTAATAAGAAATTATCATTATGGGAAATATACAGATAGAAGGTATGGAGTTTTACTCCTTTCATGGTCATTATCAGGAGGAGAGGATTGTTGGCAATAAGTTTCTTGTCGATCTGACCTTGGAAACAGAGATGCAGATACCGGCTGAGAGCGACAATCTTAAAGATGCTGTGAATTACCAGCATGCTTACCAGATTGTAAAGCAGGAGATGGAGAAGAAATCGCATCTTCTTGAACATATTGCAGGAAGGATTCTCAATTCACTTTATTCTGAAATGCAGGGGATAAAGAAGGCAACAGTTAAGGTCTCTAAGCTCAATCCTCCGATGGGAGGGAAGATATCGTCAGTGAGTGTTGTACTCATCCGCTAATCACAGAAACAGCAGCAATGAGGTAGTCAGTGTTGCAAAAATCACAAAAAACCTGTAGACTCTTTCAGGAAGGAGCTTAACAATCCATATACCGAGGAAAATTCCGGAAATGATAACCGGCACTGCAATTAAATCAGCTTTAAGTGTGTTGATTGTAATGTTATTCCATACAAATGCCTGAAGGGGCAACTTTGATACATTCAGTATAAGGAACAACCAGGCGCTGGTACCGATGAACTCTTTTTTAGGCAGGTGCATTGAAAGAAAATAGAGTGTGAAAACCGGCCCGGCAGCATTGCCTATCATTGTTGAGAATCCGCCGGTCAATCCCATGGATGAAGCAAAAAGGTGATTTTCAGGAATTTCTGTTCCTTTTTTTTGCCTCAGGTCATTTGCCAGCATTAATATAAGCATTATCCATACAACAGTCAGCAGGATTATCCTGAACTGGTTGTCATTTATCAGGTTTCCGGTAATCAGAGCGATTATTATACCGGCTACTGCCCAGGGCATTACCCTTAAAATATGTTTCCATACGGCATGGCTTCTGTAGTAGATAACAGCCATTATATCAGCAGTGATGAGCATCGGAAGAATTATGCCCGTTGATTCCCTTGCTCCAAAAATAAGAGCCATCAGTGGGACCATAACAAGTCCTAATCCGCTGAGACCTGCCTTTGACATTCCTATTGTGAGTGCGGAAAGAAGAAATAAAAGGAAAAAACCGGTATTAAGATCCGGGTGTATTGAAGCAAGAAATGAATTCATAAAGCTGATAATAATTTAACTTCCAATTTAGTCATGGCTGATAAACCGTTGAGCACATAGATAATAATTTTTACCAGATAAATTACTTTTTGATTATTTTTGCACGCGTCGAAAATTACAAACATATGAAAGAAGGATTAAAAAAGGTTCATACAATTATTGTTACCCTTGTTATTATTACAGTTTTTTCAGGCTCCTGCATGAAAAAGGAAGTACCTGTACTGAAAACATGGGATGTTTTGCTGGTTACAATAAGTTCAGCAGTCTCCGGTGGTACAATTGTTGACGAAGGTAGTTCTACGGTTATTTCTCTGGGTGTATGCTGGAGCACAGAGCCCGGGCCTACAATCCAGGATTTCAAGACGTTGGAAAGGGCCGGACAGACTCAGTACTCAAGCAGCCTTAAAGGTCTGATCGGCGGGACAAAATATTATGTCAGGGCCTATGCGATAAACGATATAGGTATTGGTTATGGGAATGAGGTTACATTTACCACATTGTAGATTTATGCTCTCTTTCTGAAGTTTTATAAGGGTTTGTGCGGCCTGAAAGACTAAATATCATTACTTAATAAGGGAACGGTAAATACTGATTATTTCTCCTGTTATTTTTCCTGTATTATAATCGCTGGTTATTTTTTCTCTTAACAGATCAGCCTCTTTTTGCCAGAATTCAATGTCAGACAGGAATTTATCAAGTTCTTTCAGAAGGGCATCTCTGTCAGGTGGGTCACTTCCGGCTGCAACGAAATTTGACAGCTGGAATGACTGATAATTTTCCCGTGAAACAAGTGATCCCATTCTCTGCCGGTTCATTGATAAAACAGGGATACCGCATGAAAGTGCCTCAAGCGCAACTCTGCCGACTCCGATTACCAGTTCAGACTCCAGTAATTTCTCCCTGGGATCAAGTACAAAACCGCATATTACAACTGTCTCCCTTTTAAGTTTCCGGTTAAATAATTCAGCCTCTTTTCTGATCTCATCAAGATAGTCTCCTTCTCCAATGATACGGAATGTGAGATACGGGTATTTCACCGTAAGCCCTCCAAGAACTTCCTTAATTATCATTAATATCAGGCTTGAGTGTTTTTTGTCGATCCTGCTTATGTAGCTTATTGAATAGGGTATTTTTGTTACTGTTTTTTTTGGTAAAACAATCCAGTTAGGAATTATGACCGACTTTTCCTTTATCTGTTCATATTTTGCAGATACTTCAAGGACATGTCTGCTGACAAAGATTATTTTAGAAGGGAAACTCCTTGAAATCCAAGATCTGAGATCAAAACGGGTTCTGCCATGGACAGTAACAACAACCGGTATGCTGGTCAATCTTCCCGCGATTGATGCCACAAGGGCAGGAAGCCGCTGATGTGCATGAATGACCTGTATTTTATGTTTATGAAGAAAAAGGATTATGAATACTGTTTGAATGATAGCCGGAGCAAAAATCTTTCTCAGCCTGGTGTACTGAACTCCTTTTCTTAGAAGGGATGTCTGTCTGCCTGGTCCGGCAATTACAAACAACTCATTTCCTGAATCGGACAGAGAATTTGCCAGTTCACGAACATGGTTTTCCGCACCTCCGAAATCGAAATTCTTAATAATCAGTAATATCCTCATTTTTTATTCCCGGTTCCTCAAGGGCAATGATAATGATTTTGTCCCAGACCATACATAAAATAAAAAATCCCTGGCTCTTCAGGGATTTTGTTGAGGTCGGTGGCGAATTGAATATATTTTTTGGTTTAAACTATATAAATAATTAATCTTGCCCCCCAATAAGCCCCCCTAATAACAGAAGCCTCTGATTATCAGAGGCTTTATTGTACTAAGAGAGGTCGGTGGCGGATTCGAACCGCCGTAAATGGTTTTGCAGACCACTACCTAGCCACTCGGTTAACCGACCATGTCTATTGGAACGCAAAGATATAGAAAATTTTAAAAATAGATTATTTCATTTTCATATTCTGACTAATCTGATTTAATTAGAAGTCTTATGTAATTTAAACAGATAAATAAGACTTATTGCATACTCACTATTTTTTAATGAGTATCTATATTCCTTTGTATATGTGTTCGTTGTACTATGAGGAGAATAGAACCTGGTCCAATAAAATTCAATGTTATTTCCACTATTGCAAATGAGATTGATTTTAAAGACTTTGCTAAAAGTATTGGAGAGTCCAAATGTAAATTGTCCTGAAAATCTATTTGCGGGTGTGGTAAACTGATTTGGATCAAATGGATTTTGATCACTTTCAAGTTTTTGAGAGGATGAATTTACATATTTGATATTTAGGTTCCCTGAGACCAGAAAGTTTGGTCTGAAACCAATAAATAATGAGGGATGGATTTTTTTAATATTGAATGCAAATTCAGCCTTTATAGGTATGCAAATCTTTTGAAATGTTAAATTTTCTTCTTCTTTCGCTTGTGCAAGAGTGTAAACAGTATCCCAATATGAACCAATCATTTCGTATTGAAATCCTGATGAAAATAAAAAATGATTATTAATATTAAATTGTCCAGTTATTCCAATAAGAGGACGTATTTGCGAAGTACTATTGTGTGATCTACCATAAATTTCTGTGGGATACCTTGTTTTTAAAGAAACTCCTAATTCTGGTCCAAATCTGAAATTAGTTTGTGTAAATACTCTCTGCGATAATATAGTTAGCAAGAAGATTATTATTAAGATTTTATGTTTCACCTTAGTTCTGTGATAGTTTGTTTCAATACAAGGTAATTATGACTCTATGAAAATTAGTAAATAATAGAACACAAGTCAAATATAAAATTTATATAATATCCATGTATTTGGCCACTTTCAAATAATTGCAAATAAACACAAATCTCGGCCTCTGCAGTTCATATTCAAAAACTTTCATAGACATTCCAGGCACTTTCTTATTGATATGCATAGTCCTTTTTACTAATTTTGAGATATGAAAAGAAATACTGGAAGAATATTGCTTATCCTGTTTTTCTTAATAGTTATCATTTTTGGCTGTCAGAAGGATAATGCAGACTATTTAGGAAAGTATACTGGTTATTTCACCTTTACAATTAAAACACACTATCAGGTTTTTTATGATGATACAACATACACAATAACTTATGACGGCAAGATCAGCAAATACTCCACCGACCTCAAATAAAAGAAACCTTCTACAGCCTCTTTCTTTTTGGATTAGTTATGAGGTTCCTTAAAGACCTCAGTATCAATGGTTACTTTTGCCAGTTCATCGTATTTCTTAGCCTCCTCAGGCAATCCAATAATCCTTAGCATCAGAGCCAGATCCTCACAATCCTGTTTGAAAAGATAAGGGTTCTGTTTCTCATATTTATAATAAAGCTCTTTTGCCTTATCATAATAACCAGCCTTGGCAGCTTTAAAAATATGTGCTATTTCAACAAAATCATATTTCATAACAAACGTCCTGTCTGGTCTGCTGTTTACAAACTCAGGATAGTTAACTACAGTATAAGGTACTCTTGCCTTCTCTACAAGTACAGGTACAGAAGCTTCCCCTTTTTCATCAATATGCGTGAGGAACATATCGGTATAAGGTCCGTATATCTTTGAGACAAACACCATCCATTTGCTGTTCGGTGACCAGGCATGCCATGAATTCATTGATTTGAAATTGGATTTCAGCATCCTCGCTTTGCCTCCTTCGAGGGGGATAATATTGAGACGGCTGTCAGGCTGAAGAAGCATAAAGCTCTCTGCATGGCAAAATGAAAGCCATTTGCCATCCGGGGATACTGCCGGGAAATAGTTGCTCATACCATTATCCGATGCTCCTTTTATTGGTTTTGCCTCACCTCCGTTACCATCATTGAACGGGATTATGAATAGATCATACTTAACCTTTTTTTCTCTCCTTACATACTGGTTTACCAGGGCTGTATCCTTGATATCAATTTCATGAATTCTGCCCTCTCTTGGGAGTGCCTCAGCCCTGCAGAAAATAATATTTTTTCCGTCAGGTGTCCATATGGCATTTGACTGAACATACTCCTCAAGGTTGGCTCCGGGCAGCTCCTTCAACACTTTTGTCTGAAGATCATATATTGCCAGATGTCCGTTAACCGGGAAGAAAAGCTGAGAATATTTAAGTTCTTCCATTGTTCCTCCGAGGGGGAAATTCTTCATAACCACACGGTCTTTCACGGTTGTTACAAGAAACCTGCCATCGGGAGATATTTTGGAAAAAAGACCGAAAGTCCTTCTTTTCTCAAGCTTCGACCAGGAGTTATATTTATCAATGTTAAAGAGAACAGTATCTTCAATACGGGTAACAAAATAGCCTCCCTTGTCTCGTAAACCTGCATCAAGGTCGAGACCGAGCGTACTGCCATCCATTGAAAGGGAATGGCAGTTACCGCATACCGGGAAACCTTTCATTGCAACATGTGGTTTCTGCTTGCTACCGAAGTCAATGAGTACAAAGTTCATTGAGTCGAGATTCCTTTCGGCAAAAAGGAATGGTATTGGCATCTGCCTGAACAGTACAGGAGCTCCCACTGAGTCGCTGCTCACACTGAAAGATATTCCTGAAGCTTTCTCTTCACTCCCGGTTCTTTTAACTGAAAAAAGAATTTTTCCACCTTCTGAGGAAATTTTAATACTGTCCCAGGCTGATTCCCGCGGGGTCCATAATGGTTTATTTACCGTGGCACTATATGACAATTTTTTGTTAGCAGTTGATAAGGTTACGTCATAGCTGATATTTCTCTCCTGTTTCAGACTCCACCAGTCAAAAGCCGGAGCCGGAAATTCAGGAGGAAATAACGCATCCTCAAAAGGATTGCTTATCCTGAGAACAGTTTCTTTATCTGTTTGTCCACATGATGTGGCTAATAAAATCAGCATTGTTAGTGTCAGTAACGGATTGATTATGTTAGTCTTACTCATTAACTTAATATTTAGAAAATAACTCTTTCAGGCGTTTAAAGGTAAAAATTTTTTTATTCGTTAGAAGCAGAGTTTTATAATTTAAGAATTTTACAGACAGTTACATGAAAAGGCGTTGATATCAGGCAAAGGTACACTCCAGCGGGAACTGTGTTGCCATTTTCATCCTTCAGATCCCATATTGATTCATGTATGCCGGGGGACTGATATTCACTATTCAGATCCCTTATTTTTTTACCGGTGAGTGATATAAGTGAAACAGTAACTTTGCTTTCTTCACTGAGCATGTATGAAACAGTGACAGACTCTTTTGCAGGATTTGGCCATGCCCTTATTTTTAGAGATCCTGGCAGAATGTTGTCATTAATTCCAAGCGGCCCGATTTCCCTCACTACAGCTGTGTCCTGGTCAGTGATAGCGATATTATCAAACCATATGTTCTGCATAAAAGTGCCGGTATGTTCAATTGATATTTGAAACCTGTCAACAGCTGACCAGTCGAATTTGCCTTCCGGATTATACCAGGTTTCATTGTGCCAGGCCCCGCTTTCTTGCATCTCGCTGAAAGGAATATGGACATTATGCCACCTTCGGTCCCACTGTACCATTGTTTTGTCAACCATTTTTGACATTCTCCATGGTTTGTCATCCTGCACCTCCGACACATTGTCAATAAATCTGACTTCAAAGCTTATTTCAGGATGGTTGCCCCGCACCATAAAATCTATTGCATATCCTCTGTCGTTAAGTAGTGACAGATCTTTGTCGGGTTTGAAATCGAACGAAAGGGCCTGGTACTGCCTGAAGCTGTCCCAGGAGATGCAATAAATGCCATTATTTGGAAGGTCAGAAGAATAGAAATCAATAATTCCTGCACTGCCACTTGCATCTGAAATACGGGGGCCTGTGTAATCAGAATATATCATAAATCCCTGCTCATCGGGAGTTATAGCAAATGGTGTCTGTTCGGGGGTATTTAATCCAAGGGCTTGAAGCAGAGGTAAGTTGAGATCGTGATCAAATAATTCATTCGATCCCTTATTAAAAAGTCCGAAACCACCCTGGTAATCCCAGATTGTCCAGGGGATATCATTCTGCTCAAAATATTTTCTCACTTCATCGTACCAGAAAATTCTGTCAGCAGCAGGGCTGTTTGGTATATAAACTCCGAATTCACCACAAAAAAGGTTAACCTTTCTTGCATTCCTGAATTTCAGGGCAATATCTATAAGTTGTTTAACGGCAGCTACTGTTCCGTCTGTACTGTAATTATTAAGACCTGATTCAATCCATGATCCTTTAAGACTTACCGGACATGATGGCATCTTTATAGCATCATAGGGAAAAGGAACTCCAGCAAGAGGTACCATTGACGGTGTGTTCCATGAAGCTCCCTGGTGTGTGAATACGAACGGATCATAGAAATGGAATGTATAAAGCAGATTGGCATCATTGTATACTGGAAGGTTAGAGAGTTCGTTGTATGAATTATAACCAGAACCTCCGATAACTATTGTATGTTTTGTATCCTTCTCCCTGATTGCCTTGATAACGCGTACCTGGATAGAACCCCAATCTGATGTACTTATTCCGTGAGGTTCATTCAGTATCTCATAAAGAATATAAGCTGATCTGTCCTTAAAATATGATGCGGTCTGGACCCAGACTTTTGTCAGGATATCTTCTATATCAGGAGTTGTATTTACAGCAGGATCAAAGCTGTGATTATCTATCATGATGTATAACTCCTCTTTTTCACACCATTTTACTATTGAATCCAGGAATGCAACATAAACAGGATCGAGAGTAAAAGAAGGCGCTCCTGATGTCATGCTGTGCATATTGACCGGCAGCCTGATGACATCGCATCCAAGACTTTTTATATTCTGGATATCCTTATAGGTGTATTTTGTAAACTGGATCTGCCGCGGATTGGATACCTGGAACCAGGTGGTGAGATTAACTCCACGGTTGAAAGGGGCCTGGGAATATCCGGATATGACATGAAGGTAAAAAAGTATGATGAGAATATATCTGATGTTTTTTTTCATCTGGACTGTTCTGGTTCAACAAATCTAAAGTCTATCATTGGTTGGAAGATCAGCACGAAATTAAGGACAATTAACTTATCTGACAAGAAACTGTAATGTAATACAGTTTGTAAAAACAGCTTAATGGAAATAAAAACATAAATTTGGGATAGCAATTTATGGTTTTTATATAGAATCATCTAAAATTAATACCAATGAAAAAAACCTTTATCACCATCCTGACTATTATGTTAACAGCTTTTACATCAGTAAGCAAGGGACAAAACAATTCTTCGGGGCGTATTGACTCAATTCTGCCTGTAAGAGGTTTCTGCATTTCCGCACCGCAACCTGGTGATGTGGATGAATTTGTAAAGTTTATAAATGAAGAACTTGCACCCAGATCTGTAAATACCCTGATCCTCAGAGTGGATTATAGCTATCAGTTTGAAAGTCATCCGGAACTGAGAGATTCAACAGCACTTTCTAAGAAGGATGTAAAGAAACTTGTTGCTGTTTGCAAAAAGAATAATATTAATATCATACCACAGATAAACCTGCTTGGACATCAGTCGTGGGCAGGTAATATTGGAAAGTTACTTGAAGTTTATCCTGAGTTCGATGAGACACCTAAGGTTAAAATGCCAGAGAAATACGTGTGGCCGAATCAGGACGGTTTATATTGCAAAAGCTATTGTCCTTTGCATCCAGATGTTCATAAGGTGGTTTTTGCAGTAATGGATGAAATCTGTGAGGCATTTGAAGCCGATGCTTTCCATGCCGGTCTGGATGAAGTGTTTTATATAGGGGAGAAGCAGTGTCCCAGGTGCGGGGGCAGGGACAAAGCTGAATTGTTTGCAGGAGAAGTACGCGTTTTACGCGATCATCTGTCAGACAAAGGGAGGCGTTTGTGGATTTGGGGAGACAGGCTTATAGACGGAAAGGCAACAGGAATGGGAGAATGGTCTGCAAGCTACAATAATACATGCAGAGCTGTCGATATGATACCAAAAGATGTAATGATATGTGACTGGCATTATAACCGGCCTGAACAAACCCCTGTATATTTTGCCATGAAAGAAATCGATGTGGTAACATGCCCTTACAGAATACCGGGTGTTGCTGTTTTACAAGTTCAGGATATGGTTAGATGGAGAGAAAATGCCAATCCGGTGATGAAAAACCATTACCAGGGAATGCTTCAAACAGTATGGTCCGGGGCACGGTCATTTCTCGACAGTTACTATGGCAGAAGGCCTGATACTTCAGCAAACAGTGCTGTAAAGTGTTTTAAAGCAATGTTTGCTGAAATTGAGAAAATTTCAGAGGCAAAATAACCGTGGATTCATATTTTTTAGGAATATCCACTTAATAACCTTTTTTAAATGAGGTTATTGCAAAGGATCTCCCAGATAAAAATTATTTCTAATAGTTTTTACTGATATCAGAACACTACTCAATGTTGAGGAATTATTCTATGTCGCTTATCTGCCTGTGCACCTTTCTGGCTCTCTCTTTATCGTCATTTTCCCAGTCATTAAGCGTAATCCAAAAATTGGCAGAAGAGCCGGTACTTGATGGTCTTCCCTTTGAGTCAGCATGGGAGCCATTGACTACCAGAGAGTTATTTATGCTAAATCCGGTTTCAGGCGGAGCTCCGTCACAGAAAAGCGAAGCAAAAATAGGGTATACTGATAAATATATTTTTGTTGCCGGATATATGTATGATACTGAGCCTGACAAAATACGGGCAAGTAGCAAAAAGCGTGATGAAACAGAAGGGACCAATGATTTTTTCGGCATTGCTATCGACACCTATAATGATAATGAAAATGCAATGTTTTTCTACACTACCCCTGCAGGTCTGAGATTTGATGGACAGATATTCAATGACGGGCAGTCTGGTTTTCCGATGCAACCCGATTGGAATACTTTGTGGGATGTTAAAGTCTCAAAAAATAACCAGGGCTGGTTTGCAGAGATACGCATACCTCTCTCCAGCATAAGGTATTATTCAAGGGATGGGAAAGCGAGAATGGGTATAAATTTTATACGCCATATTTCCAGATTTGCCGAGATGGATATTTACCCCAAAACCTCTAACGAATGGGGATTCTGGAGTTTTACCAAACCTTCTCAGTTTGAAGATATTGAGATTTCAGGAGTAGAAAGTGTGAATCCGCTGTATTTCTCACCTTACCTTCTTGGAGGAGTGGAACAGCAATCTTTTCTCAATGAAGCCGGGAATTCTTATAAAGCTAAAACTGACTGGGAGAGGCAGGCTGGGATGGATGTTAAGGTTGGGTTATCGAAAAGCATGACTCTGGACTTGACTGTAAATACTGACTTTGCACAGGTTGAAGCTGATGACCAGCAGATTAATCTTACCCGCTTTTCTCTGTTTTTTCCTGAAAAAAGGCAATTTTTCCTTGAACGTTCAAGTATTTTTGATTTTAAATTTGGAAAAACGGGTCAGCTCTTTTACAGTCGCACAATAGGCCTTTATGAAGATCAAATGGTTCCAATCTGGGGTGGCGGCCGCCTTACTGGCCGAGCTGGTCTGTGGGATATTGGGTTAATGACTCTTCAGACAGGTTATTTGAAAGATGAAAATACAGGAGAAAAGCTCTTATCATCATATAACAATTCAGTTGCCAGATTGCGTCGCAAAATACCGGTAAACTCAAATTCATATATAGGAGGATTATTTACATCAAAAGTTGATGGTGATGGACAGTATAATTTCAGTTATGGAACTGACGGTATTATAAATGTTTTTGGGAATGACTATCTAAACTTTGCTCTTGCCTCTACAACAGAATCTGGTCTTGAATCCGGAACTGGTTTTGGTGATCTGTCAAAGATCTTTCTCCAGTGGGAACGGCGAACATATGAAGGATTTGCCTATGATCTGAATTATACCAGGTCAGGTGAGAGTTTCAATCCTGCTCTTGGTTTTGAATACAGGAGTGATTTCAGTCGTTATGGTACAATTCTGTCATATGGTTTCATCCCGGGAGCCAAATCAAAATTTCTTAATCAGCATAAGTTTAGCATCGATGCATATACCTATTTAAGAAATAAAGACAATGTTGCAGAATCGGTAAAAATTAAGCCAGCCTACTCAATACTGACAAAGAAGAACCATGAGTTTATCTTCAGTACATCATTATCGATGGAAAATGATATCGATACATTTTATCTTTCAGATGACATATATGTTCCTGAAGGGAGTTATTCATTCAGCGACTTTCAGATTTCTTATCTGTCACCATCATATAATTTAGGATATTTGAGCTCGTATTATTTAACCGGGCGATATTATAATGGCTGGATAAATTCATTTAATATAAGTCCTTCTCTTAAACTGGGTGGTAGCTGGAATGTAAGTTTAGGCTATGGGATTAATGAAATAGACTTTAAAGAAAGAGACCAGCGGTTTCTCTCTCATCTGTTCATGGTTAAGGTACTATATATGTATTCAACGTCACTATCGGCTTCAAGTTTTATCCAGTACAATAACCTGATAGATAAAGTGATCTGGAACGCCAGATTCAGATTCAATCCCAAGGAGGGCAATGATTTATATCTGGTATATAATGATTTTCTTAATTCATCAAGAGATGATTACATCCCGGTACTGCCTGTCAGCAGCCAGAGGACCTTTCTGATAAAATATACACATACTTTCAGGATAAGATGATATGGATGTCCTGAGAAATTTGGTTGGAATTTAACCCACCCCTTACCCCCCACCTGGGCGGGGCAAGCTCTCCCATGAGGGGATTCTTAATGTATATTTCCTTCTGCCTCCTGCCCTAAGCCATCAGCCTTTATTTATATGTCCTCGTCATTGATGACGGTATTACTATTACAAAATCAGCAACTTTTTTGCTTTCATCATTCATTTTGCTGACTTCATCCTGCATGACTGCAGTAATAGTCACAGTTTTTGTTGACGGACTGTATTTATTCAGGTACCAGATTATACCCTGGTGGTTATCGGAGTGATAGCTGCCGTTATAATGAATGACCAATTCTCCAGGCTGCCGGTATTTTACAATTGAATTTGCCATTGTGGCATCCTTTATAGCCTGTGCCTTGGGGAAGTTTTCAGGATCTGGACCCTTGGGACCCATATCCATCGACAGCATATTCTTGTAGCAGGCAAGTTCAGGATCATAATCAACAGGCTGCGGTGCTATATATTTCTTACCCTCATCAGAAATTTTCTGTAGAGCCTCAAATCCTCCTGAGGAAACAACGGCGGCATATCTCCGGGGAATATTTGAAGCAATAAATTTCAGGTTATTCTTTTTAGCAAATGACAGGAGCGGTTTATAATCAGTTCCATAGTTCTTCCATAAACGTACTTCGTTCTCAAATGAGGATTCTTTTATAATGTCACTGAAATATTCATCAATTATCAGCTGGTTATCGGTCTCAAACATTTCTGCCGCAAGGAGAAGGTTGCTGCCCTTTTCATTATGGATATCTTTTGTCAATTCCAGTTCGAGCCAGTGGGCAACAGGGTTGTCATGTAATTCCCCGAAAAAAACAACATCAGCTTTCAGAGCCTGTTTAAGCATCTCCTGGTAATCAGTTTTTTTGCCTTCACCAGTGAATATCCTGTAGGCCGGCTTGTCCTGGGAATGTGTGACAAATGTCACACATAAGAAAATCAGAATGGAAAGAGTTCTCATGTTTTAAGGTAATAGGTTTCAGATCTTAAGAATGTCCAAAGGAATAAACAATATTCAAATAATCAATGTTCATTGTATTAATTATCGGGGATCCCCCCGGGCCAGAAAAAAATTGTCCTTCTGGCGGGAGCCTTTGGGGTTGTCCAACCAAAGGCTGGACAGTGGCCGGACTATCTTATACCGAATCTGTAACTGAATTTAATAAGGAAAACATTATGCGGTTTATCGGCAGTGCTGTCGAAAAGGTCGCCGAGGTCATCAATGACATTAAGATCACCTGTTGTATCATATTTATTCCTCGTCTGGCTCCATACCAGGTACACAGACGAACCCGGATTATATTCCCATCTTACTACAAGGTTTGAGAGGAACTCCTTGAAATTGAAATCACTGTACTCTATTAAGTAATCATTGATTCCATCCCTATCTTCATCTACATCAAAACCTTCATCATTTGTGTTTAGCTGATCTCCGGAATATAAAGCGAACCTGTCACCATATTTATCAGCAAGAGGATCAGTAACATATTTGTAGTCGTAATATTTTCCTGTAGCAATAAAAGGCTGTCCCCAGTACTGAAGTGTCAGATCGGGGCTGAGATTCAGGTTGATACGGAATGATGTATTTATTGTCCTCTGGTCTATGCTGGCAAATACATATCTGTCAGTGCCATTATATTCTTTGTAATCAACGTATTGAAGTTCGGAAAAGGATTTTCTTATTCCCGGGTTCAAAGATAGGGACAGGTAATTTGTGGGCTTGAAGGTAAGGTCAATTTCACTGTAAATGCTGTTTGAGTAATTTTCAAAGCCTTTGTTAATATTTCCAAAAACATTCAGAACTACCTTTTTTCTTTCATCCGTTTCAAATCCCATATGGGTTCTGAAGTTACCTGGTGTTTTAATAGAGGGCCCTCCGCGCAAAAGACTTGTCTCAAGACCTGCAGTCTGCAAACCTCCTCCTGCCCAGGCATGCCAGTAATTTTTGAATCCAATATTGCCGTTATATTCTAATCCATAGCCCAGTTTCTCACCTCCGAAATTTGTGACATGGTAGAAATCACCATTTATATTGTATCGTCTGTAAATTCCTTTTGGTTCCCACTGGTTGTATCCGGCCCAGAAAAGATTAAGTATCTGGTCAGCTTCACGGATATAACCAAGGTCGTTTGTTTCAAATCCTGGTGATTTCCATATGGAAGCAAGCAAGAAGTTCCAGTGTCCGTTAAGCTTCATCACCTGCATTCTTCCTCCCGATCCGCCAAGGGCTGTCCTGCTTGAATCAAGGACAGTATGGGTGTTATCAGGTCGCTGGTAGTATCTTGCTGAAGATGTCTGTGTTCTCAGCAGTGCTTCTTCCGATCCCTGGACAAGACTGAATGCGGAATTGAGATTGAACATCCAGTTTTTATTCTTGAAGTATTGGGTGAAATCGGCTCCTCCTGTATAAGCAGCTTTATGAAGATACTGACTCAGATTTTTATCAAGGTTCCTGTTTGTTGAGGAGAATATACCCCCGATAATGGTATTACCCTCTTTGAAGTCTTTTTGCACTCTTCCAACAAGGTAGTTTGTCAGAGGTTCAACCGTTTCATATTTTCTGCCTCCAACTGTGTCAATCTCTGCCTGTTCTTCTGCAGTGAGGGCTTCAACAAAACCTACTGAAAGTCCGTCCTGTGTTTTTCCGGTTAGCTTGGCTGCACCAAGGATATTTGTATTTGTAGGAACATCAGTATTCCATCCATCCTGAAGATCAGGATAACCCTGGGGCCTTCTTCCTATCCTCCTTGAATAGAAAAGGTTGTCATTTCCAATTCCTCCATCTCCGATACCGAGTGCAAAATTCGTGATATTATTTCCTTCTATGAAAAAGGGACGTTTTTCTTCAAAAAATGTTTCATAGGCTGTCAGGTTTACCTGCGATGGGTCAGCTTCAACCTGACCGAAGTCAGGATTTACAGTAAGATCCATTGTAAGATTATTTGTTACCCCGATTTTGGCATCGATACCTGCATTCAGCCCTGATTTTTTACCGTTTGCAAGAAATGGATTTTCAGGGTCTGCCTCGAATTTTTCAGTTCGTGCAACTGTATATGGAGTTACATCGAAAATCTTTCTTGGTTTGATCTGTTCAAGTCCTTTCATCTCACCAAAGAGATGTACCATTCCCGGAGCATCCTTTGGAATATGCTGCCAGAAGGTAGTCTCCTGTTTCCTGTATAGAACCCTTGCCATTTCAAGACCCCATACATCTCCTGAATTATCCTCAAACCGTACCTGGCTGAAGGGAATTTTCATCTCGGCTATCCATCCGTCACTGTTTATTGTAGTTTTCGACCACCAGTTAGGATCCCATGATTTATCCTCATTTTGTCCGTCATTAGTCATCATGAAATCATATTTGACCCCGGCAGAGCTTATCCCAAAGACAAAGCCGGTCCGCAGATCATGATAACTGTCAACTATTATTGCCACCAGGTCACCGTCAGGATGGTCACGTCTTGTTAATCTGTTAACGATACTGTCAGGGCTGGTATCATAAGCCTTAACACCAACATAAAGATTATCATTGTCAAATACTATCTTGAATTCTGTTCTCTGTGTAGCTCTGGCACCATTATATGGTTCATTTTGCGTGAAATCATCAACCCAATAACCTCCCTGCCATATATCCTCATCAAGGATCCCGTTAATAACCGGAGCAACTGTTATTTGTTCAGCCTTGTATTGTTTTTTTTCAGATGTCTGACCCGATGCGGCCAGTAATACAAAAAGAGCTAAAATACTTGTTAAAAATTCTTTTTTCATTTAAGATTCAAGGTTTCCTGTTTATCATCAAAGACGAATTCTGACCGGATTTGATGCAACGAGGAAATAATTTTTACAATTTTAATTAAAATGCGCTAAATATAAGACAGTTAATTCGGGCAATACCCTAATCATAAAGAGTCAAAAATTCGTAGGTATTGCCTGAAAAGTTAAGGAAAGAGATAAGATCATTTTTTGAAATAACCAGTGTGGCTGTATTTAAATTAGGATGAAAGGCAAGTCTTTCGAAGCTGAGCAGATTTGCATCTATAAACAGGTGAACATGGTTTTCTTTATCATTTATGATTCCGAATGGTGATACTGAGCCTGGCAGAACTCCAAAATACTTCATAAGCCGCTGGTCAGAGGCAAAGGTCAGTTTTCCCTGCTTCAGGCGCTGTTCAAGATCCTTTATATTAAGCTGGGCAAGATGTTCAAGGATTACAAGGTAGTGCCTGTTGCCCTTATGATTGCGGAGAAAGATGTTTTTGCACCTTCCTGCTTTATAATCTTTCCAGTGAGTTACTGCATCCTCAATAGTTGCAACAGGAGGATGTTCGTGATATTCGTAGTGAATTCCGAGGGATTTTAAAACTTCGTAAAGCTCCTGCTGACCCCTCATTCTGCCGAAGTTCCTTTTTTTGGTATAAATTTAAACTCCATTTCTGCCAGTAAAGCAATGTCTTTTCCGGCCTCAAGAAGGTCAGTATCCTCTTCCTCATAGTACCATTCAACAACTAAATAGCAGGTTCCTGATTGTGCATGCTTTAATTCCAGAAAGATATCGTAAAGGAACTTTGCAGATGACGAATTGAAATAGTACAGATCAATCTGAAACCTTAAAGGATTTTCTTTGGTATATTTAGTTATCTCTCCTGATAATAATCTTTCGCTCAGGCTTTTAATCCATTCAATTACCGGATAATAAATTGCTCTGACATCTTCAGGCCTTGAGGTTCCCCTTATATAGTAGATATCTTCTTCGAGAGATAAAACTATCTCCGGGATTGAAGGAGAAGGGTTAATAATTAATTTATCCATAAAGGTGTGGTTTTTACAAAGTTGTGCAAAACTTTTATAAAAGCAAATAAAACTTGAAGAAATAAAGAAGTCATAGCAGAGTTCCTTCCTTCGATTCAGAAATATATCCCGTGTCATCATTCAGTTGAAGATTCTGATAAGCATCAACAGCCAGTTTGTCACATCTCTCATTTTCAATATTGTTTGAATGTCCCTTTATCCATACAAATCGTACATTATGCTTTCGGTAAACATTCAGAAATCTTATCCAGAGATCAGGATTCTTCTTTTTTCTGAAAGCTTTTGACTCCCACTGGAATACCCAATCCTTTGTAACTGCATCAGTTACATATTTCGAATCGGTATATATAACCACCCTGCTGCCTGGTATTTTAAGTGCTTCCAGTCCGATAATCACAGCCATAAGCTCCATCCTGTTGTTGGTGGTAAGCCTGAATCCTTCCGATTTCTCAAGCCTGTGACTGCCGTAAATCATTACAACCCCGTATCCTCCAGGGCCCGGATTACCGCTGGCGGCACCATCAGTGTAAATGGTAATTTCACCTGGCATGAGGAAGGACTATACCTGTATTAGTAAGAAAAAGCTTGATTGCTATTGAGAGCAGAATAACTCCAAATACCTTTTTGAGGATCTGTAATCCGCTTGCACCTAAGAACTTTTCAAATATTGTAGTTAACCTTAGTACAAGATAAATAACCCCCATGTTGAGAATCAGTGCGATAAAAATGTTAATTGTCTGGTATTCAGCTTTCAGCGAAAGGATAGTTGTTATGGATCCTGCTCCTGCAATAAGAGGAAAAGCAATCGGAAAGATTGATCCTGAGCCTTGTGAATCATGATGAAAGAGTTCGATTCCGAGAATCATCTCCATGGCAATAAGGAAAATAATGAAGGAACCGGCAATGGCGAATGATGAAACATCAATCCCGAAAATTCCGAGGAGTGGACTTCCGATAATAAGGAATGCTACCAGGATAGAAAATGATACCAGGGTCACCTTGGCAGATTTGATATCACCTGATTTTGATTTAATATCAATTAATATTGGGATTGATCCGGGAATATCAATAATTGCGAAGAGTACCATAAATGCAGCAATGATCTCTATCAGGCTTAAATGCATGGATAAAATTTTTTGCAAAGTTACTTACAAAAAATGAAATTTCCCTTCTTTCCGACAGCTATCGGGAAGAAGGGAAATTAAAGAAGATGAATATGTAATTTTTTACTGTCTTATTGTCATTTCATCAACCAGGTGACCTGCACCGGCATAAATATCCATCACCCAGAGAACATAGCGGATATCTACAACAATTGTTCTCTGGAGTTCAGGTTCATAAGCGATATCACCGCTCATCGATTCCCAGTTGCCATCGAATGCCAGTCCGATAAGTTCCCCATTGCCATTCATAACCGGGCTGCCCGAGTTACCTCCGGTAATGTCGTTGGTGGTAAGAAAGCAAACAGGCATATATCCTTTTGATGAACCATATCTTCCATATTCTTTCCCGGAATAAAGATCTATAAGCTTTTTGGGGAGGTCAAACTCATAATCTCCAGGCTTGTATTTTTCCATAACTCCTTCAAGGGTTGTGTAATATTTATATGTTACACCGTCCCTCGGGTCATAATCCTTAACGGTACCATAAGAAAGCCTTATTGTTGAGTTGGCATCGGGATATTTCACCTTTTCGGGCGACATCTCCATCAGTGCGGCTATCCATATCCTTCTGCCCTGCATTATAGCATCCTCAAATTCATATGTTTTTTTTGAGACTTCTCCGGCAGTTTTATTGTATGAAGTGGATGTAAGGTAAACAGGATCTTTCTCGATTATTTTAAGTGCAGGTTTGCTGAGGAACGAATTAAGTTTCTCTTCACTCGAGAATATTGTTCTTGCAAAGAGATCATCAACAAACTTGTCAATGTCACCTTTGAACTTCTTGTCAATCACATTAGTATAGAAATCTGGGTGAAATTTGGCAGGGACATCTTCCCTGTACAGCTTAAGCATAGCTTTCACCGATTTATTATCGGTTGATGCATTATAATCTTTGTAAAACCTTGATGCATTGTTTTTTATCTGTTCAATAGCTTCATCAGTTTTCTGTTTGTCAACAGATTGTAGTGCAGTAACCAGTTCTGAAACACCGCGGTTCATTGAGAAGATTTCAGAACCCTGGAGACATTCAGAAGCATACGAAAGTGCTTTAAAATATTCTGCACGTCCATCAATAGCTGATTTAATGAGGTTTAATGCTTCACCATATTTTTCCTTCTGGTCACTGTTCTCTGAGATCCACTTATTGAACTGCTGCTCTACGGCCTCTTTTTTGGCTTTTACATTCAGCCTCTCAAGTCCTCTTTTCTGACCTATGGAATATTTCCAGTAGTTGGATGAACCGAAGTATTTTGCAGAATACTGGATGTTAACTTTTGGATCAGCTTTCATATCATTCATCCAGATATCCTGCTTAATGCCTCGGACCTTAATCCTTACAGGGTGTACAATCTGAAGCTGTTCATTTACCTCATACGAAGTAAAAAATCTGCTGGTTCTTCCGGGATAACCGAGAATCATTGCAAAATCTCCTTCGTTTCTCTCCTTGATTGAAACAGGAAGGTAGTGCTTTGGTTGAAGGGGAACATTATTTTTTGAATATGAAGCAGGTTTGCCATCAGGACCGGCATAAACTCGAAATACGCTGAAGTCGCCTGTATGACGTGGCCACTCCCAGTTATCTGTATCAGAACCGAATTTTCCGATTGATGAAGAAGGAGCTCCAACCAGTCTAACATCATTATATCTTTCATATACAAGCAGGTAGTAATAATTGCCTCCATAGAAACTGCTTACAAGGGTTCTGTAGTTGTTTCCTTCTGCAGCTTTTGCTTCAATCTTTTTTCTTGCCTCATTTACCGCTGCTGTTCTCTCTGTTTCGCTCATTCGGGGATTAAGATCAGCAAGTACCTGCGTTGTTACATCCTCAATACTGACAAGGAAAGTTACCGCGAGATTTGGATTAGGCAGCTCTTCATCTTTCGACATTGCCCAGAATCCGTCTTTCAGGTAATCATGATCAATTGTACTGTGCGACTGAATTGATCCATAACCGCAATGGTGATTTGTAAGTATGAGTCCCTGTGAAGAGACTATTTCACCTGTACAACCTCCTCCGAAAATTACTATGGCATCCTTCACGCTTGCCTTGTTCAGACTGTAAATATCCTCAGCGGAAAGTTTAAGGCCCAGTTCGGTCATTTTGCCGATGTTCATCTTCTCGATAAGTGGCAGGAGCCACATTCCTTCATCGGCCCTCGCAGTAAATTCCACACTCAGTATGCAGATAACTGAAATAATGAATAGTTTTTTCATATTGTTGAACTTCTTTTTATGGATTTAAAATGAGCGGTAAATATAATTTTAAAATTGGAAAGGGACATTAAAAATCTAAATACATCTGAGTATCAATAAGTGTAAAAGACTTACGATGATACGGTGTTATTCCATATTTTACTAATGCTTCACGATGTTTGGCAGTTCCATAGCCCTTGTTATTATCCCATCCATACTGAGGGAATTCTTCGTGGATTTTTTTCATATACTCATCCCGGAATGTCTTTGCCAATACCGATGCTGCTGCAATTGAGAAATATATTGAGTCCCCTTTTATGACACACTTATGATTTATATTTTTATATGGATAGAAGCTATTGCCGTCAACCAGAATAAACCCGGGAATTTTATCCAGTCCGTCGAGAGCCAGATGCATCGCTTTAACCGATGCTCTGAGAATATTCATGTCGTCAATTTGATTATTATCAACAAATGCTACTTTCCATGCTACTGCTGATTCTGTAATCTCTTTCCTGAGTGTTTCCCTGGTTCTGGCACTGAGTTGCTTCGAATCATTCAGTACAGGATGTCTGAAATTCTTTGGGAGTATGACAGCTGCTGCAACAACCGGGCCGGCGAGCGATCCTCTGCCAGCTTCATCACAACCGGCCTCAGTAAGATTATGGTACATGTACGACTTGAGCATCCTTTAACTTAAGGGTAAAATATCATTGTAAATTAACTAAATTATATACCAGACTTTACGATTATATCCCATGTTAAAAATATAAGGAATTGGCCTTTCAGACAAAAAATAATGCAGTTCGTCACCAAAAAACGTTGATTTGTCAAAAAATTATTTATTTTTGACACTGCGCGGATTGACATATGTATTTGAAAATTAGAATTTTTGGGTATTTGCTGCTAGTAGGAGCGGGAACAAATCTCTTTTCCCAGGGTTTGTCAAACCAGGTTATTGTACCCATGGCAGGGTTGCAATCATCGACTAAAGTGCATTATTCTCAGACAGTTGGCGAAGCTGCAGTTGAAGTTATAGGCTGTACTGAGTATGTTTTTACCCAGGGATTTCAGCAGCCGGGAATCAAGATGGTAAATGAGAATCTACCACCAGGCAACGGTATTAAAGTATATCCAAACCCTGTCTTCGATTTTGTTAACATTGAGATGTTTGGTAATGGCACAAGGACTTTTCTTATAGATTTTATTAATATTTCCGGAACAATAATCCGATCAGAAAAATTTGAATTTAAAGATCAGTACTGGTTTTGCCAGCATTTCTCAGTTGAGAAATACAGCAGGGGACTATTTTTAATCAGGATAAAAAGTACGGATGGTTTAATAAACAGGGTATTTAAAATAGAAAAACTGTAAAGATAGAAGCCATGATGAGGAATATTAAATTCTTCTTTTCTGTTTTTGTTCTTATGTTAGTCATAAGGAACAGTTTTGGCCAGGCTGGTGTACCTGCAGGCATTAATTACCAGGCTGTTGCACGCGATAGTTATGGCAAGGAGCTTGCCAATACCGATATTGATGTAAGGTTTTCAATTATAGCACAGAATCCTCTTGGAACTCTTATTTACCAGGAACTTCATTCAGATGTAATAACTTCAAAATATGGTGTTTTCTCACTTGTAATTGGCAAAGGAATTCCGATAGGTGGTATCTGCAGCAGTTTTGCAGAGGTGCAGTGGGCTGATTCATATCATTACCTGAAAGTTGAGGTTAAGTTTGAGAGCAGTTTTATTGATATGGGAACAATGCAGTTCATGGCTGTTCCGTATGCTCTATATGCTTCTAAGTCCCTTGAGCCAGGGCCTGCAGGCCCGAAGGGTGACCCAGGTATTCAGGGGCCACAGGGTTTACAGGGACCAGCCGGACTAAAAGGTGATACAGGACCACAGGGGCTCACTGGAGCAAAGGGTGATCCCGGCGATCCAGCCACCGATGATCAGACACTTTCGGTTGTGAATGTAGACGGATCAGATTACCTTGCTATATCAGGCGGGAATCAGGTTAAAATATCAAATATTGAAAAGGATGGTGATCCTGCCAATGAGATTCAGGACCTCACCCTTAATTCAGATAAGCTTAAAGTGACAAACAATCCGAATGCAACTGAATGGGATCTTTCGCCATACCGACAGAACTTAACATATGATCCCGATACAAGAATTATTGGGATTACCGGAACATCATCCTCAATAAGCCTTTCTGAACTTAAGAATGATGACGATGCGAGCTCAACAAATGAGATCCAGGCACTATCATTTGATCCCTCCAGCAAAATCCTGTCACTTACCAACAGCGCCTCTGCTGATCTTTCCTCACTGAAAGATGATGCTGATGCAAATCCAACAAATGAGATACAATCATTATCATTAGCAAGTGACAATCTCTCAATATCAGGTTCTAATAGTGTCAGCCTGGCTGCTTATAAGGACAATACTGATAACCAGACTCTGACCTACTCCGAGACATCCAATACAAAGACCCTGCAGATATCAGGAGGGAATAGTGTTACAATTGATAACAAAGTTGCATTTAGGGCTGGAATAAATGGCTCATACAATATTCCTGATGATCTAATTACAGATTTGAATTTTGATGTACTGACAGATAATTATTATTCTGATGGTTCTTATTACAGTAATACTTCGGTTTTTTTTAAAACGCCATATACTGGTATTTATGCTTTTAATGTATCATTAAAACTCTTATCGGGATTCTCAGTAATTTTAGAAGTAAATGGTAATCAATATGAGACTATAATTAATCCAGTTTCTTCAAATGGGGTTTATACAGGAAATATTACATTAAAACTGTCACAAAATGATAATGTAAATATTGCTGTATATCAAAATCAAGGGTTCCCTATGTCATTTGCTTTTATTGGCTCTTTTTCCGGTTTCAGGGTGTATTGATCACTTCTCAAAAATATTACTTTAAATAAGTTTGTGAACACCCGGGGGATTCCTCATCCCGCTGCCGCGGGATTCGGAATGACAGTTGTTTTTTATGGGCAAAAGGGAAGAAGCGACGATCCGGATTTGAAATTGTTTTTTGATTGAAATTTGTCCCGGATCGCCGCTTCTTCCCCTCTCTTAAGAAATTGCATGTCATCCTGAGCGCAGCGAAGGATCTCCCCGGTGGTTCTCCCAACATCTGATATTATTCTACTAAATAATCATATGCTAGCGTAGCGAAGAAGTTCCCTTGTGTTAAAATTAAGACGCATATTGAAATAAAATATCTCCCTTATTCTGATTATAAAATTATTTCTTCTACTCTTTTTTATCTTTGATTTGTCATCGCTTGCATAACAAAATATATCATGGAAAGGATACATCTTTATTTTGTTTACATCATAACAAACAGGTATAATAATGTGTTATACACAGGCGTAACAAACGATCTTGAACGAAGATGTTTCGAACACAGAAAGAAGTTAATAAAAGGTTTTACACAAAAATATAATATTGATAAGCTGGTATATTTTGAAATATTCGATCAGATTGATGAAGCAATAAAAAGAGAAAAACAGATAAAAGGATATTCCAGAAGTAAAAAGGAAAATCTGATAAACAGTTTTAATAATAAATGGGATGAATTATATTCAGATGGCAAGGTAAAAACTCCTGCTAATTATACTTGACACATTTTATAATTTACTTCAATATGAAGGTGAAGTTAATATGGTATCAGTTAAAATAATGGAGTATTCAACTTATTGTTTGTGTATTACTTAGAAGAACATTCAGTAAAATCAAATAGTGATTTTACTGTAGAAAATTATACCACCCGGGGGATTCCTCATCCCGCTGCCGCGGGATTCGGAATGACAGTTGTTATTATGGGTAAAGGGGAAGAAGCGGCGATCCGGATTTGAAATTGTTTTTTAATTTAAATTTGTCCCGGATCGCCGCTTCTTACCCTCTCTTAAGAAATTGCATGTCATCCTGAGCGCAGCGAAGGATCTCCCCGGTGTAGCTCTTCATCATCATTGTACGTGTCATCATTGGCGCAGCGAAGGATCTCCCCGGTGTAGCTCTTCATCATCATTGTACGTGTCTGAGCGCAGCGAAGGATCTCCCCGGTGTAGCTCTTCATCATCATTGTACGTGTCATCATTGGCGCAGCGAAGGATCTCCCCGGTGTAGCTCTTCATCATCATTGTACGTGTCTGGCGCAGCGAAGGATCTCCCCGGTGTTGCACTTCATTAAATCAGTGCCCGTGTCATCCCATGCGGAGCGAAGGATTTCCCCGGTGTTAAACCTTTCTTTTCTCCAAATACCTGAATACCACAATACAGAATATCAATGCTGCAGCAATTCCTGTTATATTACTGTATATATCTTTCATATTGAAAGTTCTTCCAGGGATATACTTCTGATGGAATTCATCAATCAATGCAAAGAGGATAAGGCCTGTGGTTACAATCAGGTATTTCTTTTTACCTAGTCTGAAGAAATTTTCAGCATATGTTAGAAAAGCAAAAAATGCAAGTGATGCGTACTCACAGAAATGTATAAGGTAATCAAGTCTTATAATCCCTCTTTCGGTTTCGATCTTTAATGTCGGAAGTTTTGGGATTGATGATACAGTCATTATTATTAATAGCCATGCTACGAAAAAATATTTCGAGTACGGCTTGAAGTTTGATATTAAGCGAAGCATTTTATTTATTTAATAATATACCATGACTGACTCTTTGGAGCAACTGTTACAGGGAGCTCTATTTCATAATTTCTGTTAATATTTAATTTCTCAGGATTACCTCCGTTTTCAGTTACAGTTGCAATGTCTTTAAGCCCGGTATAATAAACATTTATTTTCATATTTTGTTGCACAGGTTCATCAAGAGGATTGTAAACCATCAGCAGTCCCTTTTCCTCACCTGCAGGATTTACATGCATAATTGCATCTATCCCTCTGCCATCTGCACGCTTCACATGAATAATATCTGAATCAAGTATACTCCTGTGCTGCTTGTAGAAAGTTACCCATTTTTTGACAAGCACAAGTGTCTCGGGGGTATCATAGATTCTTGGGCCCCTGTATGCTGCCTGGACTCCTGCGCCAAAAAGGTTGGCAAGCCTCTGGCCGTAATGAGGGAGATGTTCGTTCAGGGGTTCTATTGTAGCTGCAGCTCCGCCTCCCTGGTATTCAACAAGAGGGACAAACATCCATCCCATCGAAGGAGTTTTTTCCCATGTGCCGTCATAAATGTTCTGCCGCTCAATTATCTCCTGCTGGCTTCGAGGCAGCGACCAGTTGGTCTCCCGATACCCCATTCCCGATTTGCTGCTTCCGTTAAGGAAATACCAGTCGGGAACAGTAAGGTATATCCCTCTTTCCCTGCACCATTTATAAAAATCTGTGATGGTTTTGAATTGTTTCCACTGCGAATCGTTAAGCCCTTCATGTCCTGGATGCTTAACAGACATGCAGACATCTCCCGGATAGGAACCATCATGCTCGAAGTTGTCAAAACCGGTATATTCAAAGAACCTGTAGAGCTTCCGGAAATACTCCTCGCCCCATTCGCTGCCCAGGCAGGGAGAATTGCCAAATGTCGGGCTCCTGCCTTCCGGCATCACGACATCATTTTTTGCATCTATTTTTCTGCTGGCCAGAAGTGAGTATCCACCAAGTGTAATCCCTTTGCTGTGAGCATAATCGGCAAGAGCTTTATATTTTTCAATGTTTGCAGCAGAGGTGTCCTCTATATTAAATCCACTCCCAAAGGAGAGAATAATCATCTCAAATCCTGTTTCGGCACACTGTTCTACGGCATTTTTTACCATCTCTTCTGTTGAGTATCGCAGATGCAGGAAGATCGGGTTTTCTGTCACCCAGGGAGCAAGAGTCCTGTACATTCTCCTTTGTGTTAATCCTTTTCTCTCTCTGTCCCAGCTGTCGAATACCAGTATCCATGTTCTGAAGCTTTCGAATGATTCTCCGTCTTTTACTCTTTCGGCAGGACCTGTCACAGGCCTGCATTCAAGCATCGATTGCTGTACACGGTTATAATTGACAATTGTCTTATAATCGGGATCAGCAACCCAGAATACTGACTTCTCATAGCATGATTCAGATGACATGCTTCCTCCGAAAGCGTAATCGGTCTCTACATAAATGTTTGGAAGGATAAGGTTTTTCTTGTCACCCACTGCACTCTCCTCCTCTGTCAATGCCAGGATCTCTGAAGTGAAACTGTCAATTGTAATCTCCTTTCCTGATTCATTATGGACAGATATCCATTTGCATATCAGAGGTATACCATCATATATTTCATAATGAATCACCACTTTCACCCCATTGAAAACAGGTGATTTGCCAGCAGGAGCATAGGTAAAATCTATTCTTTTTCCTGCCGGTGGCCATGGGAGATCCCCGGGCATCCATTCAGGACGTTTTTTCCATTCAAACCTGGGTTCAATTATACCGGTTTTATAACCCGAAAGTCTGTACTGCGACAGTGAATCAGGCTGCATCTCTTTTATCCACTCCCTTGCCAGGTAGTTATTTACAGACTGTCCTTTGAGTCCACCAATTGATGTTGATATGCCATTTATTGTTATCAAAGCCTCAGGTTTAACAGCCCTTATAAGTTCGTTACCTGTCATCAGGTTGGTGAAACCGGTTGTGGCTCCATCAGGATTAAGACTGAATGACCTGGAGACAAGGTTGTTGGAAATAGTTATAAAATCGTCATTCTCTGATATTTCTGATTTGAAACCAGCGGGATCAAGCAGCCAGTCGGGGGAGGGCTCTTCTTTCCTGGCACAAAAGACCAACAGGAATATGACAGGAATTACGATTAATTGTTTTTTCATGTCCTTGGGTTTATCGCACTAAATATATTACATTTTAATAAATTATCCGGGCATGAAATAGCTGGTGCTGCATGTTAAAAATCATTAATTAATACACTAATAACCAGTGTTTAGAATATCTTTGTGTATGGATTTCAAATTATTTGTTTGTGATTGTAGGTCTCTTCATCTAAAAATATAAAGCATGAAAAATTCTATTTCCCTTTTTAAAGGGATAATAATAACTGTTGTATTATTTGCTTTTTTGAAGGTCTATGGTCAGAATAGTGATTGCAAAGTGCTCATGCCTCAGATATCAGGAACTTATGCGGGAGAGTGCAAAAAAGGTCTGGCACATGGGAAAGGAGTTGCTACGGGAATTGACAGGTATGAGGGACAGTTCAGGCAGGGATTACCTAACGGCAACGGGACATATACATGGTCTGCTGGTAATGTGTACACTGGTGAATGGTCGAAAGGGTTGAAAGAGGGAAAGGGGAAAATGATAAATTTTACAGCCAGGGGTGATTCAGTTGTAGAGGGTTATTGGAAAGGTGATTCATATGCAGGCAAAGTGCTTGTTCCTCCGTATGTAATTGTGAGAAAAGATGAGCTACTTGGATACAACCTGCGGAAGATTGGCGGAGATGATATAGTAATAATAAAATTCATGCTTAAGGGCCAGATTAACACCCGCATGAACAACCTCCAGATGTCATATACAAGTGGAACACGTTTTAAATCAGGAACATATGAAGGGCTTCAGTCAGTAAGATATCCACTCGATCTTAAAATAACCTATACTACAAGTAATCCACTTTCCAGGTCTTCATTTGATGTAGTATTCGAATGCACAATAAATGAGGCGGGAAAATGGGAGATTACCCTCAATAACTGATTATTCATTAATCCGGTCTGACAGGATCGAATTATTAACATTTATCAGTGCTTGCTAGAATAGTGACATAAAAGTGTAAATTTGTGCAAAATTTAAATAAATGGTAACCAACGAACAGATAAAGGATTTATCGGGACGCCGCGATGCGTTAAGGAGGTATCTTTGACATCGAAGGTAAGCTTGAAGTAATAGCAGAAAAAGAGGGATTATCACAGCAGCCAGGACTCTGGAGTGATGCAAAAAAGGCGGAGGACTTGTTAAAGAGTATAGCAACCCTCAAAAGCTGGACTAACGATTTTCAAAAGATAAATACAGCTGTTGAAGATCTTGAAGTCATCTTTGATTACTATAAGGAAGGAGAGGTTAAGGAAGAAGAGGTAGATGAATCTTATTACAACTGCCTCTCAATGATTGAAAACCTTGAGGTCAGAAACATGCTCCAGAAGGATGAGGATCAGTTGGGAGCTATACTCAAAATAAATTCAGGTGCAGGAGGTACAGAAAGCAACGATTGGGCAGCTATGCTTATGCGTATGTATCTGAGATGGGCCGAAAGAAATGATTATAAAGTAAAAGAGCTTGATTACCAGCCTGGTGATGAAGTTGGCGTGAAATCAGTAACAATAGAGATTGATGGCGACAGAGCCTACGGATATCTTAAAAGTGAAAATGGTGTTCACAGGCTGGTAAGAATATCACCATTCAATGCCCAGGGAAAACGTCAGACAACATTTGCTTCCGTCTTTATATCCCCACTGGTAGATGACACCATCGAGATCCTGATCAATCTATCCGATATAACCTGGGAGACATACCGTTCAAGCGGTGCCGGAGGTCAGAATGTAAACAAGGTGGAGACTGCGGTAAGACTCAGGCATCATCCGTCAGGAATTGTTATTGAGAACCAGGAGACCCGCTCGCAGCTAAATAATAAGGAAAATGCTTTGCGTATACTGAAGTCGCAGCTTTATGAACTTGAGCTGAGAAAAAAGATGGAAGAGCAAGCCAGGATTGAAGGTGAAAAGAAGAAAATTGAATGGGGTTCTCAGATTCGCTCCTACGTGCTTCATCCTTATAAAATGGTAAAGGACCTCAGAACAGATTATGAAACCAGCAATGTTCAGGCTGTACTTGACGGAGATCTGAATTCGTTCATGAAGGCATTCCTGATGGAGTTTGCCGGTAAATAATCAGTGACTGGCAATTACCTGGATATGATAAAATTCATAAAAACTTTGTAAGGTAATTTTCTTATTTTACACCAGTTTAAAAAATAGTCTGAAAAACGGTGAAAAAAGAAAAACTATTAGATCAGTTTCCTCCGGTGACCACCCGCGAATGGGTAGAGAAGATAAATACCGACCTTAAGGGAGCTGATTTTTCCAGGAGACTGGTGTGGAAAACAAATGAGGGATTCGATGTGATGCCTTTCTACAGGCGGGAAGATTATGAAAAACTTCCTTTCATAAATACTTTGCCCGGTATATTCCCATATCTGAGAGGGACAAAGATAAAAAATAACAACTGGCTTGTCAGGCAGAATATTGAAGTTACTGATTACCTGGCTGCCAATAAAAAGTCCCTGGCGGTTCTGATGAAAGGGATTGACTCTCTTGGATTTATTATCTCCGATCCCGCGTCAGTCAGCAAAAATAATTTTGATATTCTTCTAAAGGATATTTGTATTGAGTTAATTGAGATAAACTTTCTTTCCAACGGGAAGGCAAAGGAGATATTTGATATTCTTCAAGGTATTATATCGGACAGGGGGCTGAAGCCTGAGGATATTCACATGGTTATAGAGGCTGATCCCATAGGACGCCTGATGGTCAATGGAACACTTTGTATTCCGGTTGAGGCCGGGTTTGATTACCTAGCTTCATTGACCGGTTCTGCCTCTGTATTTCCTCACCTGAAAACCATTCATCTTAACGCAAGCCATTTAAGTAATGCGGGCGCCGATACTGTCAGGGAAGTGGCTTACGGCCTTTCTGCAGGAAGCGAGTATATGGTTCAGTTAACCCAAAGGGGAATTAAGCCTTTAATTGCTGCATCAAAGATCAGGTTCAGTTTTGGCATTGGTCCTGATTACTTCATGGAGATCGCAAAACTGAGAGCTGCAAGGCTTTTGTGGTCAACTATCATAAAGGGGTTTATTCCTGATGAATATGAAAAAGTAAAAATGAACATTCATTGTGTTACAAGCCGATGGAATAAAACTGCTTACGATCCATATGTTAATATGCTAAGGACCCAGACCGAGGCAATGTCTGCGATATTGGGAGGGTGCGATTCACTTACAGTTGAAGCTTTTGATACCGTATTCCGGAAGCCGGATGAATTTTCTGAAAGGATTGCGAGGAATCAGCAGCTAATACTTAAGGAAGAGTCCTATTTTGATAAGGTTGCTGATCCTGTTGCCGGTTCATATTATGTAGAAAACCTTACCAGTCTGGTTGCAGACAATGCATGGAAACTTTTCATTAAAACTGAAGAGTCAGGAGGTTTTCTTGAGGCTCTTAAAGCAGGTGCTATACAGAAAGATATACTAATGGCAGCTGAAAAACGAATGAAAGATGCAGCCTATAAAAAACTTATAATCCTTGGAACAAATCAATATCCGGAAAGTAATGAATCAATTACAGGATCAGTTGATGAGAGCATTATTTTTAGCAGGAAAAACTATAACACGGAAATTGATATTGATCCTGTTAAGTATATAAGGGTGTCCTCCGAATTTGAGAAACTCAGGATGGCAGTTGAAAAATCCGGTATACGACCTGTTGTTTTCCTCCTGGCATTAGGGAATATTGCTATGAGAAAAGCCCGGTCACAGTTTTCACATAACTTCTTTGGGTGTGCCGGATATCGTATTATTGACAATAATGGATTTATATCAATCGGTGAAGGAGTTAAAGCTGCAATGAAAACAAAGGCAGATATAGTAGTTATCTGCAGTTCCGATGAGGAATATCTTCAGTTTGCTCCCGAAGTGTTTGATTTGCTGAAGGGGAAGTCTATAGTAGTTATTGCCGGTAATCCGCCATCAGTTGAAGAACTAAAGTCGAAAGGACTCGAATTATTTATCCACTTGAAATCAGATATGGTGGAAACACTTAAATATTTTAATGCAAGGCTGGGTATTGCCGCTAACGGGGAATATTTATGAGACCAAAATTCAGTTACAGCGACCTTGCCGGAGTATCAGTAAAGCAAAATAGTTACCGGAGATGGGAAAAGGAGAATGGCCTGGCAAAAGACTGGGTTACTTCTGAAATGATCCCTATCAGAAGTGCTTATGGCAAAGACGACCTTGAAGGTATGGAGCATCTCGATTATGCTGCAGGTATCCCTCCATTTCTGAGAGGGCCTTATTCGGGGATGTATGCGATGATGCCATGGACCATACGCCAGTATGCAGGTTTTTCAACTGCTGAAGAGTCAAATACTTTTTACAGGCGCAACCTTGCAGCAGGCCAGAAAGGGTTATCGGTCGCTTTTGATCTTGCTACTCACAGAGGATACGATTCTGATCATGAGCGCGTTGCCGGGGATATTGGGAAGGCTGGTGTTGCAATTGATTCAATCCTGGATATGAAGATCCTCTTCGACCAGATACCGCTGAACAGGATGTCTGTATCTATGACTATGAATGGAGCCGTTCTTCCGGTAATGGCATTTTATATTGTGGCGGCGCTTGAGCAGGGAGCAAGACTGGATGAGCTTTCAGGAACCATTCAGAATGATATTCTTAAGGAATTCATGGTGAGAAACACTTATATCTACCCGCCTGACTTCTCGATGAGGATAATCTCAGACATCTTACAGTATACCTCTGCCAGGATGCCTAAATTCAACTCAATAAGCATATCGGGATACCATATGCAGGAAGCAGGTGCCACATGCGATATTGAGCTGGCATATACACTTGCTGACGGACTGGAATATCTCAGAACAGGGGTCAGGTCAGGATTGGATATTGATGCATTTGCACCACGGCTCTCTTTTTTCTGGGCCATAGGGATGAACCATTTCATGGAAATAGCAAAAATGAGGGCCGCAAGGATGCTCTGGGCAAAGATTGTCAAAGGGTTTAACCCAAAGAATCCGAAATCAATGGCTTTGAGAACACATGCACAGACTTCCGGATGGAGTCTGATGGAACAGGATCCTTTCAATAATGTAGGTAGAACTTGTATTGAGGCAATGGCTGCTGCTTTCGGGCATACCCAGAGCCTTCATACCAATGCCCTGGATGAGGCATTAGCTCTTCCCACAGATTTTTCAGCACGCATTGCCCGAAATACCCAGATATACCTGCAGGAGGAGACAAATATCTGCAGGGCTGTTGATCCGTGGGCAGGATCGTATTATGTTGAGACTCTTACTAATGAGATAGCACACAGGGCCTGGGAGCATATAATGGAAATTGAGAGCCTGGGCGGAATGGCAAAAGCAGTTGAATCGGGAATTCCCAAGATGAGGATTGAAGAAGCAGCTGCAAGGGCACAGGCAAAAATTGACTCGGGAGTCCAGACGATTGTAGGGACCAATAAATACCGTCTCGAAAAAGAGGACCCTCTTGATACTCTTGAAGTAGATAATTCAGCAGTTAGGGAGGCACAGATACAGAGGCTTGCAAAACTGCGTGCGGAGAGGGATGAGATTGAATGCCAGGCTGCCCTCGATGCAATAACCAAATGTACACAGACTGGTGAAGGAAATCTTCTTGAACTGTCTTTAGAGGCTGCTGCTAAAAGGGCAAGCCTGGGTGAAATTTCTTATGCATGTGAAAAAATAGTTGGGAGGTACAAAGCTGTGATCAGAACAATATCAGGAGTCTATTCGTCTGAATATAAGTCAGATGATGACTATAAGGAAGCAAGAACTCTTGTAGCCAGATTTGCCCGCAAAGAGGGACGACAACCAAGAATTATGATTGCCAAACTGGGGCAGGATGGTCATGACCGCGGAGCCAAAGTTGTTTCAACAGGTTATGCCGATATTGGTTTCGATGTTGATATCGGGCCACTTTTTCAAACTCCCGCTGAAGCAGCAAAACAGGCAGTGGAGAATGATGTTCATGTACTTGGAGTCTCAAGCCTGGCTGCAGGTCATAAGACGCTGGTTCCCCAGGTTATAGATGAACTCAGAAAACTGGGAAGGGATGATATCCTTGTGATAGCTGGCGGAGTTATTCCTCCTCAGGATTATACCTTCTTATTTGATGCCGGCGTTGCAGCTATATTCGGACCAGGAACTTCGGTAGCCAGAGCAGCAAAACAGATACTTGAAATACTGATTCTTACACATGAGTAAGATCTGATATCGGATTTTTTTTAATCTTTGAAGCATGAAAAGCCGGTTCATCCTATTACTTCTTCTGGTATATGTCATTGCTTCAGGCAATAAGGAGCTATTTTCACAGGAAATGAAGGAAGAAGTTTTTGTTCAGAAATCACCTTTTGCCGATCAATCGACCTGGGTGCTTGGATATTTTGTCAGAGGACAAATAACCAGACCTCCGCATTCTGAATGGTTTAAAAAAGGATATGATGAGTACATAATCAATCCTGAGGTACTTGACAGAATTTTAAAAATTTCTTTTGACGGACTATCCATAAAAATTATCCTTGGAACCTGGTGCCCGGACAGCAGGAAGCAGGTACCACGATTCATGAAAATAATTGATGCCTGGAGATTTCCTGAAAACGCAGTAACATTTATTGGAGTCGATGATGCAAAAATATCTCCTGTTGGAGAATATATCCAGCTTGGTATCGAAAGAGTGCCCACTTTCATATTTTATAAAAATAATATTGAAGCCGGACGCATCATTGAGAATCCTTTGACGTCTTTGGAACAGGACATAGTTAATATCCTGACAGGTAATGAAAAGAATTAATACTAAAATATCATGGAAGAAGTAAAAAACAACTCCGAACATAATCTGGGCATTGCTGCACTGATAACAGCTATTGTAACTTTTGTTCTTGCAGTAATCCCCTGTGTGGGCCTTATCGCAATGATTCCTGGTATAATTGCAATCATCCTTGCCTCTGTTGGTCTTTCCCAGGCTTCCAGGAACAATTCTCCCAAAGGGCTTCTGATAGCAGGACTTATAATCGGTATCATTGCATCACTAATATCTGTTTCTCAGGTTGTTGTAGCTGGCAAGCTTGTGAAACATGCCGATAAATGGCCAAATGAAATCCAGAATATTGTAAGGGAGGTACAGGATGATGTTGTTAAGGATCTTGAGGACGCTAACATATCAATCAAGATTGAAAGCAATGGTGACAAGGTTGAAATAAACGCAAACACTAAAAACAAGGACAGGCAGATTAAACTTGAAGAACTGGAGGGAGTAAAAACCCAGGAGAATGATACTTTACAAAAAGAAAAGTAAAGAGGATCAGGGAACTGTCACCAGGATCGTTGATGAATCTTACCACATTATAAATATAGTCTTTGCCGGAGTAATAGTCTTGATTCTTGCCTACTCCGGCATTTTTTCTCCTGTTAAAAATAATTACCCGGTTGTTTGCATACATGAGCTTCTCACGGGAGAGCCTTGTTTCTCATGCGGATTATCTCATAGCTTTTCGCTTATTGTCAGAGGCAGGATAGCTGAAGCGTATGAGTGGAATCAATATGGCATGAGGGTGTTCCTGTTCTTTATTTCCCAGCTGATATTCCGGCTCAATTTTCTCAGGCTATCAATTAAGCATCCTGATAACAGAAAGCATCTTATAATTTACGATTCAGTTTCTTCAGGATTGATATTTCTTATCTCTTTCTGGCCGTTTATTGTGAGCATTTTCAATACTTTTTTTTAACGACAAAGGCAAAAATCTGTTTACAATTACTTATGTTCTTTGTCTTATCCCGATAGATATCAGGACTTTTCCGCTCACTGTTTTATAATAACAATCTAACTATCTAAATCATTTAACAAATCATACAACAGACTGCTTTCAAAACCTCTTGACAATCCAAATCTTATCATTTTTGCTTTCAGATCGTACTGGTTTTTTGCTTTAACTGACCTTCTGTGGGATGCCAATAATGCTTTTAAAGTATTTATATACAAATCATTATCGATAGAGTCGAGGCCGTTCTTGATTGCTTCTGATGAGATCTTTTTTGTTTTCAGATGGGCGGCAATCTTTATTTTACCCCATTTATTATAATTGAATTTATCTCTTACAAATGCCCGCGTATAACGTTCTTCATTTATAAAATTCTCTTTTATAAGTACATTTATGATCTTCATGGAATCGCTCTCTGAGACTCCCCACGATTCCAACCTGGATTCTATTTCACTTTTACAAAGCTCCCGCCGTGAGCATTGGCTCATTGCCTTCGTCAAAGCTGTTTTAAAGAGTGTGTTTTCAGCCATTTCTTTTCCCTTCTATTATTCTATCCCTGCCATTCAGATCTCTTATCAGCTTACACCCGGCATAGTTGAATTCTTCAAGCAGGTCAAGCATCTCCCTCCCCAGCGCCTCATTGATCTCAAAATATATCTTTCCTCCTGGCTGAAGAATCTTTTCAGCTATTCTGAGTATTGCCCTGTAGTAAATCAGGGGTTCTGAATCATTTACAAAAAGGGCAATTGCCGGCTCATGCTCAAGCACATTCCTGTTCATAAATGCTTTTTCCGAAATCCTGATATACGGCGGATTGCTTACAATGATCCCTGTTTTAACTTCAAGCATCCTGTCCGGGTAGAAAATATCATCCTGTAAAAAATCTACCTCGACTTCATTCTCTAAAGCGTTCTCACGTGCCACAACCAATGCTTCTTCCGAGATATCAGTTCCTATGACAGTAGAACCGGGAAGATTTTTTGCAAGGGCAATGGCAATACACCCCGATCCTGTTCCAAAATCAATAATCCTTCCACTGAAGTCTTTATTCTCTCTGATTATAATATCAACCAGTTCTTCTGTTTCCTGCCTGGGAATAAGAGTTGCTTTGTTCACTTTGATGACGTAATTGAAGAACACAGTGGTTCCTGTAATATATTGGATTGGTATGCCTTTTTTAAGCTGGCTTATAATGGATTTGATCCGTTCAGATTCGTTACTGCTTATCACCTGACCCGAATTGTAAATCTGATGCAACTTTTTTATCCCGGGCAGAGTCTTGATTATAATACTGGCAAGGGAATTGATTTCCTCTTCAGGGTATAATCCCCGGAGCTCCCCTGACAGGCATAACCTGATATCTCTTAATGTTTGTATCTTCATACCGATTATTCAAATTTAATATTTTAAGGGAAATGGATGAGGGTGATGACATAAAATACATGCGCAGGTGTCTTGAACTTGCAGCTAAAGCAGAAGGATTGACTTATCCAAATCCCATGGTCGGAGCTGTTATCGTTTATAACGATTCTGTTCTTGGTGAGGGTTATCATATCAGGGCAGGAGAACCTCATGCTGAAGTTAATGCAATAAATTCAGTTTCAGATAAATCGTTGTTGAAATCATCGACTCTTTATGTAAATCTTGAGCCTTGTTCCCATTTTGGTAAAACACCTCCCTGTTCCGATCTGATAATCAGCCATGGTATCAATGATGTGGTTATAGGAACTACTGATACAAGCAGCCATGTGTCAGGAAAAGGAATAGAGAAATTGCGCAATGCCGGATGCAGGGTAAAAGTGGGCATTCTGGAAAAGGAGTGCAGATATCTGAACAGGAGGTTCTTTTCAAATATTGAGAAGAAAAGACCTTACGTTATCCTGAAATGGGCTCAGAGTACCGATGGTTATATTGACAGGATAAGGAGGAAGGAAAAAGACAACAAACCTGTATGGATAACCGGAAATCCGGAAAAAGTCCTGGTTCACAGGTGGAGAGCATGCGAGCAGGCTATCCTTGCAGGAGCAGGCACCATTCGGGCAGATAATCCTCAGCTTAATGTAAGAGAATGGACTGGTAATCAACCATTAAAGGTTGTTCTTAGCAGATCTGGGGCCATTGGTCAAAATTCTGCTTTTTCAAGCCCTGTTGGCACATTTGTTGTATTTACTTCAGATATAGACAGTGGTTTACCTGAAGAGATGAAAATATTATTGGATTATATTAAACCAGCTGCTGAGCAGATAGGGAATTATCTTTATAGTAAAGGTATACAGTCACTTTTTGTTGAGGGGGGAGCCGAGGTATTGAATCACTTTATTGATACAGGCTACTGGGATGAAGCGAGAGTATTTAAAGGTAATTTTGCTTTTAGCGAAGGGATAAAAGCACCTGAGTTAAGGAATATGAAATTAAGCGAAAAGCTGAAATTTGGAAACAGTGACCTTGAGATTTATCTCAGAAATACTTCTGATGATACGGAAGAGCTTGAAGATGTAATTAAAAATTAGTAATTTTGTTAGTTAAAGGGGATAATAAATAACTATAGATATGAAGACTAAAATTATTTTTCTGGTAGCAATTATGACCATGGCTTTTGGAAGTTCTTTTGGTCAGAATGGCAAAAAATATTTCAAGGCCGGCAATGAGTTCCTCGAGGGCATGAAATATCAGGATGCAATTGAGCAGTTTACAAGCGCGATCGGACTTGAACCTTCTAATGAAGATTACTATTTTGTCAGGGGACAGACCTATGAGAAACTCAACAAATATGCAGAGGCCAGTGCCGATTATGAAAAGGTGCTGGTATTTGATGCAAAAAATGTTGATGCAACAGTCCGGCTTGGGGAGATATGCAACAGGACAGGTAAATATGATGAGGCTTTGATGTATCTTAACCATGCCACAGCACTTGATAAGCGTAATGGCGATGCATATCCTGTTAAAGTAATCACTCTCCTTGCTCTGGAGCAATACGACCAGGCACTTAAGGTGGCTGATACAGCAGTTGCAATAAAGGATACTCCAATGAATTATTATAACAGGGGAGTTGTCTACAGGAAGCTTACCAATGATGTGCTTGCAAAAAAGGATTTTGAGAAATCAATTTCAAAGGACAAAAAGCTTCCGGAACCCAGGCTTGCCCTGGCAGAATTGCTGATCGATTCTGATCCTGCTGAGGCTATGGAACAGTGTAATGACGTTCTCAAGAATGATGACAGGAATACTGATGCCTATATCATGAGGAGCAGGATTTATAAGAAAAACCTCGACTATCCCAATGCAATAAACGATATTTCAAAGAATATACTTATTGATCCGGAAAATGCAAGTTTCTATATGATCCGCGGTACTTACTACCAGGAGTTTAATCAACATACAAATGCCATCGCTGACTTTTCAAAGTATATAGCACTCAATGCCCAGGACCCTGAAGTATATTTCCTCAGGGCCAGGTCGTATGAAGAGATAATGAACCTGGAAAAAGCCATGGAGGATTATGGGAAAATAACTGTTCTTTCTGAAGATGATCCGAAAGCCAGAAGGATGCTTAAGGATGCTGAATTGAGGCTTTATGAACTTAACAGGGAAAAAGTTCCACCTGAAATAGCACTTGTAAGCCCTCTGCCTGTCAATGATACAATCGAGATCAGGGGTGATAAACCTGCCATGCTTCTTTCCGGTAAGATAAAAGATAAGAGCAAGCTTAAGATGGTGACTATAAATAATGGTCCGATATCGGTTGCTCCCGGTAAAAATGGTGAGAATGAATTCCTGTCGAATATTGATGTCTCAAGCATAGATAAGATCACTATTGTGGCAAAAGATGATTATGACAATGAAAAAATACTGGTGTATCCGATTAAGCGGACGGAAATGGTTCCGCCAACAATAGCTATTGTGGCTCCATATACAACTGAGGATGGACAGGTATATCTTGATTCTTCAACACCAAATATAGCTATCCAGGGTAAGATTATTGATGACAGCCAGATCAAATCGATCACCATCGGCGATGTAACGGCAAGCTACAGACGCGATGAGATGAACCCGGCTTTTACAGCCATTCTCGATGTTTCCAACTTGAATAAGTTCACTGTTATTGCAGAAGATATTTACGGCAACCGTCAGGAAACGCAGTTTACATTAAACAGGGAAGGAGCTGAGATCACCGCCGGAAACCCGATGGGTAAAACATGGGTGGTATTTGTTGAGAACTCAAGCTATGAAACATTTGCAAGCCTTGACGGGCCTATCAAAGATGTAGCCACAATTCAGAGAGCACTTGCCAATTACCAGGTACACAATATTATACATAAGAAGGACATGACCAAGGCTGAAATGGAGAGATACTTCAGCATTGATTTAAGGGACCTTGTAAAGAAAAACCAGGTTAAATCGCTGATGGTTTGGTATGCCGGTCATGGTAAATTTATCAATGATGTAGGTTACTGGATACCTGTTGATGCTAAAAGGGATGATGAATTCACATACTTCAATATTAACGGTCTGAAGGCAGGTCTTCAGGGTTACGGAGATGTTGTAGTTCATACGTTAGTGGTTTCTGATGCCTGTGAGTCTGGTCCTGGTTTTTACACAGCCATGCGATCAGCAGCTGAGGAACCGACTTGCGATAATAGTCTTGTAGCAGGGGCAAAATCGGCCCAGGTCTTCTCATCAGCAGGATATGAGCTTGCAGTTGATAACTCCAAGTTTACATCGACATTTGCCAATACACTTCTGAACAATAAAAATGCATGTATGCCTATAGAATCTATTGTTAAATCGGTTACTGCAGCTGTTGCAACAGAGACTGGTCAGAAACCGAAGTTTGGAAAGATACAGGGATTGGAAGACATGAACGGAACATTCTTCTTTATTGCAAAATAAAACTATATGTCAGACATAAAACTAACCAGGCGCCAGGCAAAAAATATTGTCTGGCTCGTCCTGTTTTATGCCTTTGCTGTATTTCCGGCATTGGCCCAGGACTATTTTTTTGATAATTACGGCATCAAGCAGGGGTTAAGTGAACAGAAGGTTTATTCCCTGCTCCAGGATTCAAAAGATTATATCTGGCTGGGTACTGCCAATGGCCTATCAAGATTTGACGGTAAAAAGTTTGAAAATTTTACTTCTCGTGACAGTCTTTCCCAAAGTGGTGTGAGATCAATTTTTGAAGACTCTAACGGGGATATATGGTTCGGACATCTATATGGAGGAATAACCCGTTTCAATGGTACTATTTTTGAAAAGGTGGCATTCGACTCCATTACTCTTAAAGGAGATATAACTTCAATTACGCAGATAGGCGATAAGATATGGTTTGCATCTGCAGGAGATGGCGCATTGCGTGCCAATTTCCCGGTAAATGATATTAAGAAGATCAGTGTCAGACAATTCAAGGGTAAGGAGGGTTTGAGTGACCAGATATTTGGGTCAACTATTAACAAAGACAGCTCCCTGATTTATGTAGCTGACTATGGAATGAGACGTTTTAACAAAGAGGAGGATAAGTTTGATAACTACAGGATGCCTCATATGACAACTTATTTTAATGCCACATGCCTCAAAGAAGACAGCAAAGGGAACATCTGGTTTGGAACATATAATGGTGGCGTATATAAATATATAATGTCAGAAAGCAGGATGGAAGTCATTGACTTTATCAGAGCAGGATCTGCCAGCAACTGGGTATCATGCTTTGAAGAAGACAGACTTGGCAGAATGTGGGTCGGGACCTTCGATGGGGGAGTAGTTTTATTCGATAATGACAAAGTGAAGATTTTCAATGAGAAAAATGGATTTATCCCAACCAGGATCTATGACATTATGGAAGATGTCGAAGGTAATATCCTGATAGCTGACCAGAATAACGGCTTAACAATATATAAAGGAGATGCCTTTGTTACTTTTAATAAAAAAGAATTACTGCCTCATCCCAGTGTAAATGCAATTTATGAAGATAAAGCAGGGGCAGTCTGGTTTGGCACTATTGACGGAATATCCCGCTTCATACCCGGTTCCTCTAATCCCCCGGTTATTTATAATGAAAAAAGTAGCCTGATATTCAAGGATATTAGATTCTTCCGTGAAGACATGGAGGGTAATCTCTGGATTGGAGCCAATGCTGGTGGAGTGATGATGTTTAACATGAAAACATCAAAATTTGAGTCTCAACCTGAGATTAACTCAGCACTCTATACAGGGGGGCAGGTGAAGGCACTTGAAATTGACAGAAAGAATAATCTGTGGATAGGAACCGTTGATGGTGTTACATTCGGGACCATAGGCCAACAGAACTTCAGGAGATATAACTATCTCGACAGTCTTATTATTAAAACAATAACTGTTCTCTATTGCGATGTTCATGGAGATATCTGGATTGGCACTGAAAGTATGGGAGGAAAAGCCGGCTTGATGAAATACACTGAAGGTAATGATGTTTTCAAAAGGGTTTCAGCGCTCACAGGAACTATTCCCAAAGCTTTGGTAATGGACAAAAAGGGAATTCTCTGGATAGGAACAAGCGAAGGATTAATCGGATACAGGAATGATTCTATTTTATTTACAGTCACCCAGAGTAACGGACTGCTTTCAAATAACATAAATCTTCTAGCTACCGGAGATGACGGTAGTATTTTCATCGGCACCAACTCAGGGCTCAACAGGTATATACCTGAAACTCAACAGATATTTTCCTACACTGAAAGAAACGGATTCCCTGGTATTGAGACAAAACAGCATGCAGTTTTTAAATCGGGTAAAGGAGCATTATGGTTCGGAACTGCCAACGGTGCAACAAGGCTTAACCCTGAGAAAACTTCTACTGAAACACTGGAACCTCTTACCCACATAATGAGTATGCGGGTTAATTATGAACCCCGGGAGATGGAAGCAGGGATGAAGCTCAGTTATAATGAAAAATCTATTCTTTTTAATTATTACAGCATATGCCTCACGAACCCTGAAGTTGTAAGATATAAAGTAAAACTGCAGGGAGCGGATGATGACTGGAGGCCGGTAACTGATCAGACACAGGCCATTTATTCAGGTCTTTCACCCGGCAGATACACATTCATGGTTCTTGCCAATAACAGCCAGGGCATTTGGAATAAGGAGCCTGTGACATTCTCGTTTAATATTAAACCTCCATTCTATCTTACCTGGTGGTTCATCCTGATTTCAGTGATACTTATCCTGGTAATTATTGTTGCATATATCAAGATCAGGGAGCAGAACCTAATAAAGGAGAAAATGATACTTGAGGAAAAAGTAAGGGAAAGGACTGCCGAGGTGGTTCAAAAGAGTCTGATAATTGAGGAGAAGAACAGGGATATTACAGCCAGCATCAGGTATGCTGAGAGAATTCAAAGAGCTATGCTCCCTAAGGAAGAAGCATTCCGTGATACTTTTGTCCTCTTCCTTCCAAAGGATATTGTAAGCGGAGACTTTTACTGGATGCACGATAACGGCGACAGACTCTTTTTTGCTGCTGTTGACTGTACCGGTCATGGAGTGCCAGGAGCATTCATGTCCATAATCGGACATAACTCACTCAGTAAGGTAGTCAGAGAATACGGACTTACACGTCCGGCTGCCATACTTGACCAGCTCAATATTGAGGTAATGAAAGCATTATTGCAGCGTCATGAAAAGGCAATTATGGATGGAATGGACCTGGCTTTAATTGCCATTGAACAAAAGACAGGAAAAGTTGAATATGCCGGAGCATACAATCCGCTCTATGTTGTAAGGAAGGGTGAAGTAATCACTTATAAAGGCGACAGGTTCCCGATCGGAATGACAACCATGGATGAGAAAAAGACCTTTACCAACCAACTCGTTGATGTTCAGCCCGGAGATATGCTTTATTTGTGTTCTGATGGTTATGCTGATCAGTTCGGATCAGAAGAAGTGAAGAAGTACAAGTCGAACAATGTAAAAAAACTTTTAGCAGAAATATGGAATCTGCCTGTTCTGGATCAGAAAGCACGGCTTGAGAAGGAGATAATGGACTGGAAGGGAGAACTTGAGCAGGTTGATGATATTCTGTTTATAGGAACAAAAATACCTGAAGTTTAGATCTTTGCAATACTTCTTGGATCGTGGATCCAGGATTCATTCAATGACAGATATTTCATAACTTCTGACGGGGAGGAGGCTACTTGCCACATACCTTTATGTTCAAACCTAAGGAATTGACCTTCAATCATGTGATCGAGGAATTCAATCAGGGATTTGTAGAAGTTAAGAGTATTAAGTATTACAATTGATCCTTTGAACAATCCAAGCTGTTTTAGAGTTATTGCTTCGGTAAGTTCTTCAAGGGTTCCTACTCCTCCGGGTAATGCAACTACCGCATCAGCAAGGGTAAACATCTTCTTTTTCCTTTCCCCCATGTCGGCAGTAATAATCATTTCAGTCACACCCTTGTGATCCCATCCTTCCTCTTTCATAAAGCCGGGGATTACTCCGGTGATCCTGCCATTGTTTTTGATAACAGAGTCGGCAAGATTTCCCATTAAGCCGATACCCCCTCCGCCAAAGACAACATCCATTCCGGCATTTGCAAGGAGAGCGCCCAGTTCAGATGCTGCACTTGCATAATCATTGTTTATACGGCTGCTTGATGAAGCGAAGATACAGACTGTCATAATTGATGTTAAAAAAAGAGGGTGTTTCACAAATCTGGTTTCACCCCCCAACCCCCAAGAGGGGCTTTTTAAGTCATTGGTTTTCAACAAGTCCCCCTCTGGGGGATTTAGGGGTGGGTTAAAAAAGAGAGGCTTTTGAGATACCCTCCTTTTATCTGAATAATTAGTTATCTAAAAAAGAGCATTCAGTTTTGTTACGAAGTTGTTTTTTGGAACTGCTCCAACCTGTTTGTCTGCAACTTTCCCATCCTTGAAGAATAGTACTGTAGGGATATTCCTGATTCCGTATTTTGCAGCTACTCCGGGACTGTTGTCCACATCGCATTTTACAACAAGAGCTCTCTCCGAATACTCACTGGAGATCTCTTCAACAATAGGTGCTATCATTCTGCAGGGGCCGCACCACTCGGCCCAGAAATCTACCATTACAGGTTTTGACGATTTGACTACCACTTCATCAAAATTGCTGTCGTCTACTGCTAATGCCATAATATTTAGTATTAATTGATTTTTTATTCCGGTGGCAAAGATAATTAATTAACTTTATATTCTATGCCTGGGAAATCGTCAAGGAAGGATATTAGTTCATTATTTAACCTTATTCTGTAAGTCCTTGAGAACATGGGTAATGATATCCTGTCTTCGCCATTTATAAACAGAAAACGTAACTCCGACTCTCCCTTGTTTTCAAGTACAATTCTTTTTAATTCATGGATCATTTCGTGACTAATTTCTGCCGGGTCCACCTTGAGTGTTACAGACTTTATAAGCTCATCTTTGACGCTTGAAAGGAGACTTATTTTTTTTATTTTGAATTCCAGTTCTTCATTTTTGTACTTTCGTAACTGGACCCTGCCCGATATCAGCAGGTAATAACCGATGACGCAGAACTTACTGTTTTCAATATAGTCTTTATCAAACAGCATGAACCTGAAAGAGTCGGAGTAATCCTGAATGGTCAATGATCCATATGGTTTTCCGTTTTTACCTATCCCGTTCCTGGCGTCTGTAACCATACCTGCAACTACTACATCCCTGTCGAGCCACTCCCTGAGGTTCTGAAGATCAGCAAGTGAGGCTGTTGTGAAAGTACTTATTTCAAGTCTGAAATCATCAAGCGGATGTGATGAGAGGTATATACCTATTACCTCCTTCTCCTTATTTAACTTTTCAAGTTTAGGCCAGTCGGGACATTGAGCCGGTTCAGGCTTTACCATATCAAATCCTCCGGTATCCCCAAAAAGAGAGATCTGGCTCGAACTCTTGATTGTCTTGGCGATATTTCCATATCTGATCAGACTTTCGATAAAGCTCGAACCTTTTGTGTCGAGCGAAAAATATTGTGCCCTGGTGATCGATTCAAAACAGTCAAAAGCACCGGCAACTGCCATTGCTTCAAGGTTTTTTTTATTGAGCGAGTTCAGGTTAACTCTCTCGACCATATCATAAATATCCCGGTAAAGTCCATTCTTTTCCCGCTCTTCAATAAGCTGAAGGACAGCCGCTTCTCCGACACCCTTAATTGCTCCGAGTCCGAACCGTATATTGCCATCCTTATTAACAGTGAACTTAACATTACTTTCATTCACATCCGGACCCAGTACTTCCATTCCCATCCTGCGGGTCTCATCCATGAATGTCGTTATCTTTTTTATATCGCTGATGTTTCGGCTTAGTACCGCAGCCATATATTCAGCAGGGTAGTTGGCTTTAAGATAACCGGTATGAAATGCTACCAGAGCATAGCAGGTTGAATGCGATTTATTAAAGGCATATTGTGCGAATGCTTCCCAGTCAGACCATATTCTATTTACTGTAGTCTCATCATAGCCATTTTTTGCACAACCCTCCTGGAACATGATTTTCATCTCGTCCATAATAGAGCGCTTCTTTTTACCCATCGCCTTTCTGAGGGAGTCAGCCTGACCTTTGGAGAAGCCTGCCAAAGCCTGGGAAAGAAGCATCACCTGCTCCTGATACACTGTAATGCCATAGGTATCATCGAGATACTTCTCCATGATAGGAATAGGATAATCTATTTTTTCATGACCATGCTTTCTTTTTATAAATCTTGGGATGTACTCCATCGGACCCGGACGATAGAGTGCATTCATAGCAATCAGGTCCTCAAGGCGGTTTGGTTTAAGATCGCGCAGGTATCTCTTCATACCCGGAGATTCAAACTGGAAGATCCCTGTTGTTTCCCCGTTGCTGAAGAGCTCATATGTCTTTTTGTCGTCGAGGGAAAGGTTATCAATATCTATTTCTATCCCTTTTGATTTTTTAATATTTTCAATAGCATCCTTAATTATTGAAAGTGTTTTCAATCCAAGGAAATCCATCTTCAGTAATCCTACAGATTCCACATGGCTGCCATCGAACTGGGTTGCATAAAGATTTGTATCCTTTGCTGTGCAAAGGGGAATATAATTGTCAAGTGAATCTTTTCCTATAATAATACCACATGCATGCACGCCTGTCTGACGTACTGAACCTTCAAGTACCTGTGCGTACTTGAGGGTCTGGGCAATAAGCTTGTTCGAAGATTCCCTCTCTTTTGCCAGTTCAGGTACTTCGGCATAAGCGTCAGCGAGTGTGATCCCCGGCCTTTCCGGCACAAGTTTGGCAAGTCTGTCAGCATCGGGGAGCGGCAGTTTCTGGACCCTTGCAACATCCCGGATGGCCATTTTTGCAGCCATTGAGCCAAAGGTAATGATATGTGCCACCTTATCATGGCCATATTTATCGACTACATATTTTAATACTGATTCCCGTCCGTCTTCATCAAAATCAATATCTATGTCAGGCATCGAAATACGGTCAAGATTGAGGAACCGCTCAAACAAAAGTCCGTATCTGATTGGATCTATGTCGGTGATCCTGAGAGCATATGCAACTGCTGAACCTGCAGCTGATCCTCTCCCCGGTCCAACAGATACCCCCATTTCCCTGGCAGCACGTAGAAAATCCTGCACAATTAGGAAATATCCGGGGAATCCCATCTTAGCTATCATTGCCAGCTCGAAATCGAGTCTTTCTGTATGTTCATTAGTAAGGGTACCCCATCTCTCTTTTGCACCTTTATAGGAAAGATATTTAAGGTATTCATCCTTATCAGTATATCCATCGGGTAGCTCAAAATCGGGCATTATAGGATCGTGATCGAGCTTGTATTTCTCTATTTTTTCAACCAGAGCAGCTACATTATCAATTGCTTCAGGAATATCGCTGAAGATTATACGCATCTCTTCTTCACTCTTTAAATATTCCTGCTTTGAATATCTGAGCCTGTTGGGATCATCAATGTCCTTTGCAGTATTGATACAGATAAGCCTGTCATGTGCCTCAGCATCGTCAGCATTTATAAAATGCACATCGTTGGAGGCAATTATTTTTACATTATGTTTTGCCGAGAGTTTCCGGAAAGCTTCGATTACCTTTTGCTGAAGGGGGAAAGCAGATCTGTCAGCATCGGGGTCATATGTTTCATGACGCTGGATCTCGAGGTAGAAGTCATCGCCAAAGATGTCAAGATAACCTTTTAGCACAGCTTCTGCTCCTGCAAAGGTACCATTCAGTATCTCATCCTGTATCTCGCCGGCCAGGCATGCAGAGGAGGCTATAATCCCTTCACTGTGTTTTGCAAGAAGCTCCTTGTCAATTCTGGGTTTGTAATAAAAGCCTTTTATCCAGGCCGTGGATACAAGCTTGATAAGGTTCTTGTATCCCTGAAGGTTTTTTGCAAGCAGAATAAGATGATCACCCGATCGGTCTTCCTTTGCACTTGTATCGGAGAGTGATCTTTTTGCAACATATATTTCACAGCCGATTACAGGTTTAATACCCTTTTTTGTTGCAATGTTATGAAACTCCTTGACTCCAAACATATTGCCGTGATCGGTTATTGCCACAGCTTCCATTTCAAGGGCTTTGACCCTGTCGATCAGTAAAGGGATACTGGAGGCTCCGTCGAGGATAGAGTATTGAGTATGAACATGTAAGTGTGCAAATCCGGCCATGAAAATATTTTAACTTCTAGGTTTTGATCATTTACAAAAATAGGTAAAAAATGTGTAAGCTTTCTGAACTTCAGGTTGTGTTAACTAAAAAACAATACTGTTGACTGAAACGGTATAATTGTTAAGTCATATGTGCCGTTTGTTGAGTGATCCCTTAACAAAGGAATTCTTACTGTTAACTTGTGCTGGAAGGAATGAAAAGTACTGAATTTGCAATAGCAAGAGCGTCCTTTAATATCCTTCATTAATATTTTGTTAACCTAAAATTAAAGCTATGAGAAGAATTCTCTTAATGTTTCTTGTTTTTTGCGGGGCACTGCTGTCAGCAGCTGGCCAGCAAAAAACTGTGTCCGGAACTGTTACTTCATCTGTACAGGGGGAAGGAGCAATGCCGGGAGTTGCAGTATCTATACCGGGTACTACAATTGGCACCTCAACAGGTATTGACGGTAAGTTTTCACTTCTCGTTCCGGAGAATACGACAACTTTGCAGTTCTCGTACATAGGAATGAAGAAGCTGGAAGTTGACATTAGCGGCAGGAATCTGATAGACGTAGTTATGGAACCAGATGTTATGGGACTTGATGAAGTCGTGGTAACTGCACTGGGTATTTCCAGGGAAAAGAAAGCCCTTGGTTATGCTGTCCAGGACGTTAAAAGTGATGTAATTGAACGGACAGGCAATACAGATCTTTCAGGTGCATTGCAGGGTAAAATTGCAGGTATAGATATAAAGCCTTCAAGCGGTATGCCCGGCGCTTCATCTCAGGTTGTAATAAGGGGTGCCCGGTCCTTTACCGGGAATAACACACCACTTTATGTTATTGACGGGATGCCTATTGCCTCAACCGCAGACATTCAGTCAGGTGCAGGTGGAGATTTTAGCCTTGTTGGTTATGGTGTATCGGGGTCCGATATTTCCAACCGTGCCGTAGACATTAACCCTTCGGATATTGAAAGTATCAATATTCTCAAGGGTCAGGCAGCAGCAGCGCTTTATGGCATCCGTGCTTCTAACGGTGTCATTGTAATTACAACAAAAAGCGGAAGGTACAATGCAATTGGAAAACCAGTGATTTCTGTATCGCATACAAGCGCATTCTCACAGGTTTCGCGCACACCTGATTACCAGACTACTTATGCCCAGGGTAATTATGGCAGTTATGTTCCCACTGTATCGATGTCATGGGGACCCAAAATTATTGATCTGCCTGATGAGCCCACTTATGGAGGTAATGCAAACGGTCATCCGGGTAAGTTTTTGGTTCCGCAGCTCCAAAGAGGGCAGGTTGATGATCCCTGGGTTACTCCACAGGTATTTAATAACTGGGACAGTTATTTCCGAACAGGGTATTCTGCTACCAATAATGTAAATGTGAGTCAGGCAATGGAAAATGGAAGCTTTGCAATTGGTTTAAGCCAGACTTCCCAGACCGGTATAGCCCTGGCCTCAGGAATGAGCCGGTATAACGGGAAAGCTTCAGCTGAAAGAAAACTTGGTAATAACTTTACCGTTGGATTCAGCACTAATTTCTCAAGAACTGATATTGACAAGTTGCCTTCAGCAAATGATGCAGCTCTTGCAGGGGTATTAGCAGCACCCTCAAGTTATAACCTCAAAGATTATCCCTACTTTGTTCCGGGAGATCCTTACACCCAGATCTATTACAGGGGAGGCAGCTTTGATAATCCTTACTGGTCAGCTGAAAATACAATATTCAATGAAAAAACTGACCGTTTTTTTGGGAATAGCTATATCAACTATAACGCCAGATTGGGTTCTTCCATGAACCTGAAGGTCCGCTACCAGCTTGGTACAGATTCCTATACGACAAATTTCCAGGATATTTTTGAATACGGGCATTCAGGAAACAGAGGGATAATAGACAATTACGGTATAACTTCACTGACAGTTAATTCCCTTCTGACAGCAAATTTCGACTGGAGGATTGCCAATGATCTGCAATTCAGCGCAATGCTTGGCAATGAGCTTGACCAGGGCAGCAACATAACTTATTCTGAACACGGTGAAAGTTTCAACTTCGGAGGCTGGGCACATATAAGGAATGCCATAAATGTAACTGCAAATGAATCGAAATATAAAAATCGCACCGTAGGATTTTTCGGAAGTGCATCACTTGATTGGAAATCACTTGTTTTCCTTAATGTTACAGGCAGGAATGATGTTGTTTCCACTATGCCGACAAATAACAGGACTTTCTTTTACCCGTCTGTTTCAGGAAGCTTCCTGGCCTCTGAACTGGACGCAGTAAAGAATCTCTCATGGATGTCATTTGCAAAACTGCGTCTTTCATATGCTGAGGTAGGGCAGGCAGGATCATATATCGAAAATTACTATAATACCCCTAACTATACAGGAGGATGGTGGTCCGGCTCTCCAATATTATATCCTATCGGAGGAATAAGTTCCTATATTCCGAATAACATCGAATTTGACCCAAATCTTAAACCGCAGAACACTAAATCGTATGAGATTGGAGCTGATCTGAAGTTTTTTCAAAATCGTATAGGTATTGATTATACCTTCTCCCGGCAGAATGTTGTGGATCAGATATTTTCTGTGCCGCTTGCCGGGTCAACAGGAGTACGTTCGTTATTAATGAACGGAGGTAAAGTTCATACTATTAGCCATGAAGTGGTGGTGTACCTGACTCCTCTTGCATTAAAGGACTTTCAATGGGATATCAATCTGAATTTCTCGAAGGTTGAAAACGTTGTTGATGAACTTGCTCCAGGTGTTGAAAGTATATTCCTGGGAGGATTTACAACTCCACAGGTAAGGGCAGGAATTGGCAGTACTTTCCCTGTAATATATGGTGTTTCATACGTGCGTGATGACAATGGTAAAATCATTGTCGAAGATGATCCGGGATCACCAACTCATGGATTTCCTCTTATTGGTGAGCCTGATGTTATCGGAACCGTATCACCTGATTTTATTCTTGGAGCAAACACTTCATTCACTTACAAAAACCTCTCATTAAATGCACTCTTTGAATGGAAAAACGGAGGGGAGATGTATTCAGGAAGTAATGGTCTGCTCGATCTCTATGGCATGTCAGCCAGGACAGAAGAGCGTAATTCAACATTTATTTATGATGGTGTAAAGCTGGACGGTACTCCTAATGATATTGCAAGGGGAGGCCCATCGGATCCGGGAGCGTTGCAGGATCTGTATGTAAACGTACTGTCAAATATTGATGAGTATTACATATATGAAAACTCATTTGTAAAGCTTCGCGAGCTATCTCTGCGGTATAAACCTCAGAAAAGGTTGTTCAACACAGTTGATCTGGGTGTTTCCGTTTTTGCAAGGAACATTCTGCTATGGACCGCCCTTCCGAACTTTGATCCTGAATCGAGTCAGGGTAATACCAATATGGGTGGATCGTTTGAAAGATTTACAATGCCACAGGTAAAGAGCTATGGATTCACCCTGGATTTAACATTTTAATTTAATATATTATGAAAAAAGTAATTTATATACTATTTGCAGCAATCATAAGCCTGTCACTCTGGTCTTGCTCAGAAAAGATAATGGATGAGATCAACAGGAGCGTGAACGATCCGACTGATATGGTAACACGATTGATCATAACAGATGCTATGACTTCAACTGCCTTCTCTGTCGCAGGGAGTGATTTCGTTTTCTATTCATCCATCTATGTGGAACATAATTCCGGAACCTGGAATCAGTTTTACAATGCAGACATCAGATCGGGGGAGCCAACGAGTTCTACAACTTATAATAACTCGTGGAATGCAGCTTATGCTAACCTATACAGCCTAAGCAAGATAATCACCAAGTGTTCGGAGGGTGGTTCCGAGGAGGGTAATTACCACACACTTGGAATTGCGCAGATATTATCTGCCTATAATCTGGCAGCCCTTACCGATATGATGGGAGATGTACCATGGACTGAGGCACTCCAGCCCGGTGAAATATTTACTCCGGTGCTCGATAAGCAGGAAGATATTTATGCAGATATCTTTAAGTTTCTGGATGATGCCATTGTCAATCTTGATAAAGCATCAATATTTCCCTCCCTGGGAACGCAGGATCTGATATACGGAGGTGATACAGATCTCTGGAAAAAGTTTGCATATGGCCTTAAGGCGCGCTACACAATGCGATTGTCACTTAGAAAACCTGCTTATGCAGATGTAATTACATTTGCAAATCAGTCATTCACCTCAAGTGATGAACAGGCACAGTTCAACTATAATGGCGCCACGTCTCAGAGTCCGTTCTACTCAATGTTTCAGGACCGGGATTATTATGGTGCCAGTCAGAGTCTTCATGATAAACTGGTGGACAGGACTGATCCAAGAGACGATGTGTTCTTCATTCCTTACCCGGGTACAGGCGATCTTATATTTGCGCCCAACGGCGCTTCTACACAGGTTCAGGGATATTATTCAATATCCTCTCTGAGTACAATTACTGCACCCACTTACCTGATGAGTTATCATGAGGTCGAATTCCTGAAAGCTGAAGCCTATGCAAGGCTTAATAACCTGTCAGCAGCCGAAACGGCACTGGAAAATGGTATTACAGCTGCATTTCAGAAAGTAAATATTGGACTCACAGCAGCTGACGCTTCCGATTATTTTAATAATGTAGTGGTAAGCAAGTTTACATCTGCCCCTCTGGCTGAAATAATGATTCAGAAGTATATAGCATTTTTTGAAGAAGAAGCTATCGAGGCTTATAATGATTACAGAAGGCTTAAAGCAATGGGTGATAACGTAATTACCCTGGTAAATCCAAATAACGCATCGAAGTTTCCATTGCGTCTTACATATGGTTCCGAAGATGTAACTACAAATGCAAATGTACGAACAGCTTACGGGGACGGCACTTATGTTTACAGTGAGAATGTCTGGTGGGCAGGAGGAACCCGATAAGTACTTCTATTTCAAAGTTTAACGTCAAAAAAAATAAACATGAAAGAAATAAAAACATTAGGATTTATCATCGCACTGATATTTTTATGCGTCAGTTGTGAAGAACTTCCGGATCCTGCGGGAAAGAGAGGCATAGCAATTGTGCCATCTATTGATGACATTGATCCGGGAATATTTGATTCCAAAGATCTTGAGAACTCTTATGTTGAATTTGTGGTGGCAGTTCCTCCTGGCACTTCACCTCAGAAAATAACTGTTCTGGGTTCATATCAGGATAATTTTGAGCGAGTCGCAATCACTGAAGCAACGTCATTTCCGGCTACAATCAGAATTCAGTCATCTGATGCTGCACAAAAACTGGGAATCTCTCTGGATGAGATTGCAAATGGAGATATTTTTGTTTTTGAACTCCAGACACTTGCCAACGATTTAGCCACCCGATCCTCTGCTATTTTAAGGGTGCCAGTAGCCTGTGCTTATAACGTGGCATTAGCAACAGGTGATTACCATGCAGTTTCTGACTGGCCATCGGAAAATGATGTTACAATTGAAGCTGATCCTGATGATCCCTATACAATTCTTGTTACAGACCTTGGAGCAATAGACGGGATTGATGAAGACAATGGTCCGTTTGTGCTGCATATTAATCCGGCAACCTATAATATTATTGCTGAAACTAAAATGCTTGCTTCGGATTATTATGGATATGGTGCTATTACATATTCCGGCTATGGTTCATTCAGTTCATGCGATGGATCATATATATTGTATATTGATATATCAGTAGGAGATTATGGAAGTCAGGGTATCTATAGATTTGACCTGACTCGAAATCCATAGCAGAGATTATAGGCAAAATCAATTGAAGACTGTCATTGGCAATGACAGTCTTCTTTTTTTAAAATACAAAGTGATCAGCCACTAATGAAGTTTAATTCTGTCTATATTTATTTGTTCAATAATTATTTTAGAGCTATCTTCGCACCCACAATTTTAAACAGGTTAAATAAAAAGCGTAAAAATTAATGGCAGTTAAAATCAGATTAGCTAGAAAAGGTCGCAAGAAAGTGGCCTTCTACCACATAGTGGTTGCAGATAGCAGATCGCCACGGGATGGCAGATATATTGAAAAGATCGGAACCTACAATCCGGTTACTAACCCCGCAACAATCGAACTCGATTTCGATAAAGCGCTTGGTTGGCTGCAAAATGGCGCATTACCTACAGATACCTGTAGAGCTATCCTGTCTTATAAAGGTGTACTAATGAAGAAACACCTCCTTGAAGGTGTCAGAAAAGGTGCTTTTGATGAAGCTGAAGCCAACAGGCGTTTTGAAGAGTGGTTGAAGCAGAATGAAGTAAAGATTGAGGCCAAGAAATCAGGTCTTGAAAAATCTTATGAAGATTCTGTTGCTGATCGTCTAAAGCAGGAAAAAGCAATTAATGAAGCAAGGGCCGCAAAATTTGCAAAGAAAAAGGCAGACCTTGATGCTAAGTTAGTTGCAGAGATTTCAGAAGCTGCTGCAGAAGACAGTACTACTGTTGAGGATGTACAAGAATCAGCTCCTGTTGAGAATGAAGCACCGGAAACAACTTCAGAAACTCCTGCAGAGGAGAATCCTCAGGAGTAGAAGCTCTGCATGTAATCAGGGGTCGTTGATCCGATGACTTACATCTGCAACATATTACTGGGACGTATCACAAAAGCCATCGGCTATGAAGGAGCCGTTTCGGTCAAGCTTGAGAGATCATTTATAGAAAATATACCTCAGATTGAATCGGTCTTCATCGAAATTGATGGAAGACCGGTTCCTTTTTTTATATCTGAATCGGATTATAGCGGGAGCGATATTCTGAAACTGAAATTCAATGACTATAATACTGAAGCTAAGGTTACCGGGTTCAGAGGGTGCAGGGTATATATTACCTCAGGAGACTCTTATAATGATCATGCAGATGATTTTAATGAATTAAAAGGATATGAGGTTATGAATGAAGGCGACCTCTCCCTGGGCAAAGTAACGGAGATTATTAAAAATCCGGGACAACTGCTTCTTAAAATAATAACACTTCATAAAAAGGAGATACTTATTCCTCTTCATGAAGATCTTATCATAAATCTTGACAACAAGGGAAAGATTATTGTAATGAATATTCCGGACGGATTGACAGAAATAAACTGAAGCAGTCAATTATCTGTTCTATTTTTTTATTTTACGGTGCAGCGAAAATATTTAAAGGAAGTCTTTATTCAGGAAATATTTAAAAGAACCAAAATCTTCCTTATATGAAAAAAGTAATATTCATTGCAGCAGCATTATTGATGACTTTGTTTTCAACAGCCTTTATTTACGGGCAGTCAACAGAAAAAGAAACCAGAAATCTTAAGGGTTTTACAAAAGTCTCATTTGGCGTTCCCGGGAACCTCTATATTCGTTTCGGATCTGACTTTAAAGTAGTTTTAGAAGCAGACAAGGATTTTCTTTCTGAAATTGAAACAGAGATATCAAATGGGAAGCTGGTTATCAGAAGAGATAGATGGTCAAACTTTAATAATAAAAAAGTAGTTATCAATATAACGATGCCTTCCCTTGAGGCACTTAGTGTTTCAGGGTCAGGACAGGCCGAGGTAGTTGATGCGTTGAAAGCCGGTTCACTGAATCTTGGGGTCAGTGGAAGCGGCAGAGTTTTTTTAAATGATATTTCAGCAGAAAGCCTTGACGGCAGGATTTCCGGATCGGGAGATATTATTCTAAAAGGAAACGGGAGTGTAAATAATGGTGACATTAGTATCAGCGGATCAGGGAAATATACAGGTGAGTCAGTTAAAATCGATCAGGCCGATATAAGTATTTCAGGAAGCGGCAGCTGCCTTTGCCATGTTACGGGTAGGCTTGAAGCTCATGTATCCGGAAGCGGAAATGTCACTTATCTGGGAAATCCAAAAGTTGATGCCAGAGTTTCAGGTTCAGGCAGGGTTAGATCAGAATAGGCCTATTTTCTTAAGATCTTTATTGAACCGTCAGAACTAAGTTTAATAACAGGTGAAGCAGAATGTTTCCGCCTGTCATCCTGACGATATTTTACCACATAATCAACTGATTTAATCAACTGTTTATCAATCTCGTCAAAGAACTGAGGACTTAAATTTCCGCTGAAATTTGCCGAGGTTGAGACCACGGGTTTTCTGAAACGGGATATCATCTCATTGCAGAATTCATCCCTGCAGATCCTTATCCCTGCAGATCCATCTTCACTGCACACTCCTTTTGCAAGATTTTTGCCTTTTGGATATATTATTGTAAGAGGCCCGTCAGCTACAGATATCAGTTCAAGTGCTATTTCAGGAATGTCATGCACATATCTTTCAAGCATCTGTTCACTGTTAACCAGTATCAGAAGGCTCTTATTCTCGTCCCGTGATTTAATTCTGAATATTTTTTCAACTGCTTCCTGGCTTGTGGCGTCACAGCCCAACCCCCAGATAGTGTCAGTAGGATACAGAACAATTCCATTGCTTCTGAGTGCAGTCAGAGCTTCGCGGATATCTTCTTCGAATGACATTAATTATTTTTTAGAAGGGGCTTTCTTCTTATTGAGCAATCTGAGACGGTGATATTTATTGAAGGCTGATTTTCCGTAAAGTGAACATATCATATATCCGTTTTGACCATCAAGGAAACCACCGTTAATGATGTAAGTTCTGAAAAATCCCCAGAATCCGTGCAAATGTGGGGTAAAAAAATATGACTTCCTGCCGGCTTTATGAAATTCCTCAGCTCCAATAATTGAATATCTTCCCATTTTTTCAACATGGTCATCAATAGATGTGAAAGGCCAGTGAAGAAGATCGCCATCGAGTTTACCGGTTGATTCTCCGTTTGATAGAATAAACCTTTCATGAAGGTTAAGCTCTCCCCATGTGCCATCATCAGCATGGAACAGCCGCAACTGTCTGTCAGGGTACCAGCCGGAAAATTTAATCCATTTTCCGCAATAGTTATTTCTCCTGTTAAACTGGTAACTGTTATACTTCCAGTTATCCTTTATTGCCAGGATTGATTCACGAAGCTTATCGCTAAGTGCTTCATCAGCATCAAGAGATAAAATATTCTTGTAAGTGGCAAGCTTGAGTGCATAATTCTTCTGGTCACGAAACCCTTGAAATGCATGTTTAACGAACCTTACATTATATTTTTTGCAGATTCCCTCTGTATTATCGGTAGAGAATGAATCAACCACTACTATTTCATCAGCAACCCCTTCAAGAGACTTGAGGCACTTTCCGATGAACATCTCCTCATTATACGTAATTATGACCGCAGAAATCTTGGGCATACCCTTTTATCAATTAGGATTGGCTGCAAAATTAGTATAATTTATGTATAAATCCGAGAAAATGCAAATGTTTTGTTGAATTTATCGAAATAAGTGATAAACGGATGACATCATTGTATGAATGCATAACATTCAAGGGATATTAAACAGTTACTCCATATTCTCTCAAAGCATCGTTGAGAGAGGTCTTTTTATCAGTAGATTCCTTTCGTATCCCAATGATCAGAGCACAAGGTACGTAGAAATCACCTGCCGGAAATTTCTTCAGATAAGAACCTGGGATTACAACCGATCGGGGCGGGACATAACCCTTATATTCAACACCTTCCTCACTTGTAGCATCAATAATCCTTGTGCTGTTGGTTATAACAACGTTTGCCCCCAGTACAGCTTCTTTTGCTACGTGGGCACCCTCAACAATTATACAGCGTGAACCGATGAAACAGTTATCTTCAATAATTACCGGAGCTGCCTGTACAGGTTCAAGAACACCTCCGATCCCAACTCCGCCGCTGAGGTGAACATTTCTGCCAATCTGAGCGCAGGAGCCTACTGTAGCCCAGGTGTCGACCATTGTACCCTCATCTACACGTGCACCTATATTGACATATGAAGGCATCATAATTACTCCCTTTGCAAGGAATGAACCATACCTTGCTACAGCATGTGGGACTACCCTCACTCCAAGTGAAGCATAATTCTTTTTAAGCGGTATCTTATCGTGAAATTCCAATGGTCCTGCTTCAATGGTTTCCATCTTCCTGGAAGGGAAATAGAGTATAACAGCTTTTTTAATCCATTGATTGACAATCCATTTATCTCCTTCCGGTTCGGCAACTCTTATCTCACCCCGATCGAGCATGTCAATTGTTTTGTTTATCTCAGCCTGTACATCTTCATTGTTCAGCAATGATCTGTCATCCCAGGCTTTTTCTATTATTTCTTTGTCTATCAAAAGCATAACATAGTTGTTTGGCATCAAAGTAATAAAACTATTCCTGAAAAAGCAAAGGAGGAGCAGGCAAGAACTAATTAATAGTCTGTTTTCTTTACTTCTTGTAAAAAGAAGCGTAAATTTGATATAGATTTCAGCTATGTTCTTTCAAAGGTTTGAGTTAAGGATAATTCATGGTTTATAAAACTTCTAGCTATGAACAAGTACATTTATCTGACCTGCAATCCCGAGGCACTTGTTGCTTCGATGCTTCCACCTGAAGCTTTCGGACTCTACCTGTCCACAGGCACAAAAAAAAGGAATAAGGGACAGGCAATTTTTTTTGAGGTTGACCTGGATAAGACCCTTTCTTTAATAGACCAGGAGAGTCTAAACAGAAGATGTGTTGCAAAAGAAGATGGCAGCCCAAAGAGTTCTGTTTATCTCTCAGTTTACAAAGTTCTGGAGATGGTGCCATTATCTTCCTTAAAAAGTCTTTACCTGACAACTGATCATGGGCTGGTACTTGAGATTAAAAAGTCGGAATATGATAAGACTAAAGAGCCTAAGAATGAGCTTCATCTTTATCAGGAGCTCTGCCCGGTTACACCCATGGTAGCCAGCAGCCTGGCACCTTCAGTATTCATGAAAAGGCTTACCGATGGGTCGACTCCGATTGTCCTGCCTAAACTGTTTTTTGTTGAACTTAAACTTGGCGAGTTATCAGTTGATCCCCTGGGAGGTTCAGCCGAGAACCTTCCATATCCTAATACGGGACATCTCAGGGATTGTCTTGAGATCATAAGGGGTGAATATGAGAAACATATGAAGACCGTGAACCGTTTGTTTTCGGGAGAGCTCCTTTACCGTACGATTGCTTCGGGTTTCTATGTTGGAGCAAAAGAAGAAATGGTTTTTTATGCCTATCCGAAAATGAAGGACCTTGAGAAGATGAATTACAACTTCTTCAGGGCTATATAGAAGAAAAAGAATACTATCAGACCGCAGAGTTCACAGGAAGCCGTTTTAACGCTGAAGAAAAACACCTGACAGGTGTTTGCCGGTAAAACAATTATAGATCCTGATGAACTATGCGGTTTTTGTTCTGTTTAGATTCTTTTTAAACTGCATTAAGATTAAAATAATAGCTTTTTCCCCCCTTGGTAATTTGAAAAACTAATATAGTTTTGTACCGGTGATTTTTTTTCATTTGATAACCTTAATTTTTAATTTAAAAACAAATATCATGATTAGTAGTATTTTTTGGATTGTGCCGGTATCAGCGCTCACAGCTCTGTTATTCGCCTGGATTTTCTACAGAAATATGAAAGCCGAGGAAGAAGGAACCGACAGGATGAAGGAGATTGCTGAATATGTCAGGGAAGGAGCTATGGCTTACCTGAGAAGGCAGTATTCCGTTGTGGGCAAGGTATTTATTATCCTTGTTGTACTTCTTTCAATATTGGCCTTTTTTGGAATTCAGAACCCATTTGTTCCTGTAGCATTCCTCACAGGAGGTTTCTTTTCAGGCTTATGCGGCTATCTTGGAATGAAAACTGCCACTTATGCATCAAACAGGACTGCCTGGGCAGCATCAAAATCTCTTAATAAGGGGCTCCAGGTTGCTCTAAGGAGTGGCGCTGTAATGGGTCTTGTTGTTGTAGGCTTTGGTCTTCTCGATATAGCTTTGTGGTTTATCATTCTCAACAGTTGGGTATTTACTCCCGAGCATATGGAAACAGGACTCAAGTTCCTTGGTCTCACTTTTGTTCAGGCTGGTCTTACCGAGCATGCTAAACTTATTGAGATAACTGCAGTTATGCTTACTTTCGGTATGGGTGCTTCAACACAGGCTTTATTTGCACGTGTTGGTGGTGGTATCTTTACGAAGGCAGCCGACGTTGGTGCTGACCTAGTTGGTAAAGTAGAAGCAGGAATTCCTGAGGATGATCCTCGTAATCCTGCTACAATTGCAGATAATGTTGGTGATAATGTAGGTGATGTAGCCGGTATGGGTGCCGACCTATATGAATCATATGCTGGTTCAATACTTGCTACAGCTGCTCTCGGTGCTGCACTTCCAGGTATTACAGGTGACATGCAGATGAAAACGGTTATAGCTCCTATGCTTGTTTCAGCTATTGGTATTTTCCTTTCAATTGCAGGAATTTACATGGTTAGAACCAAGGAATCCGCAACACCAACTGCCCTTCTTCGCGCACTGCTGCTTGGTACAGGCGGAAGCTCAGCTCTTATTTTAGTTGTTCTTGCAGTTATGGCTTGGTTTGACTGGATCACATGGGGAGTATTCGGATCCGCAGTATCAGGTCTTGTTGCTGGGGTGATAATCGGCCAGTCAACAGAATATTTTACTTCCGATGCCAATAAACCGACACAGGGGATTGCAAAACAGGCTCTTCAGGGACCTGCTACAGTAATTATTGAGGGCATGGCTGTTGGCATGTTCTCTACCTGGATCCCGGTTCTTACTATTGTTGCTGGTATTATTGCAGCTTATGGATTCGCAGGTGGCTTCACAAACTTTGCAATGGGTGTATATGGTATTGGATTTGCTTCAGTAGGTATGCTCTCAACACTTGGAGTTACATTAGCTACAGATGCTTTCGGTCCTATTGCTGACAATGCAGGTGGAAATGCTGAGATGGCTGAGCTTCCAAAAGAGGTAAGAGAAAGAACAGATGCTCTCGACGGACTTGGAAATACAACTGCTGCAACGGGCAAAGGTTTTGCTATCGGTTCAGCTGCTCTTACAGCAATGGCTCTTATGGCTGCATATATGGAAGAAATCAGACTATGGCTTGGAAAAATTGCATTTGCCTCACCCGAAGGATACAAACAGATAGGCAACACATTGTTTTATAATACTATAGTCCCGGCTGTACATGACGGACAGGTAGCCATTCAGTTAACTTCTGCTACAATCAAGGATTTTGTTGCTGCATATGATATCTCATTATTCAATCCGATTTTACTTGGTGGTTTATTCATCGGATCAATGATGGCATTCCTCTTCAGTGCTATGAGTATGAAAGCTGTAGGTCGCGCTGCAGGAAAGATGGTTGAGGAAGTAAGACGTCAGTTCCGTGAAATTCCTGGCATTATGGAAGGTACAGGAAAACCTGAGTATGCAAAATGCGTTGAGATATCAACTGCAGGTGCACAGAGTGAAATGCTTGTTCCTTCTCTTATTGCCATTGCAGTTCCATTGGCAGTTGGAGTAATATTTGGTGTTCCCGGTGTTATAGGTCTTCTCGCTGGTGGTCTCAGCTCTGGATTTGTTCTAGCAAGTATGCTTAACAATGCAGGTGGTGCCTGGGATAATGCCAAAAAATACATCGAAAGAGGTAACTATGGCGGCAAGAAAAGTGATCCTCACAAAGCATCAGTTGTTGGCGACACAGTGGGTGATCCTTTCAAGGATACATCAGGCCCTGCCCTCAACATCCTTATTAAGCTTATGTCGATGGTATCAGTTGTACTTGCCGGTCTGACAGTTGCATACAATATTATAGGGTAATAATTTTATTTACCATAATTAAAAGGGTCATGCGAAAGCATGTCCCTTTTTTTATTGCTATTTTTGAAAAAACTTAGCTCATGACTCTGCCATCATTAGCCGATATCCAGGCTGCCCATTCCAGGATAAAACCTTTTATTCACAATACTCCTGTGTTGAGCTCCAGGCAGCTGAACATGATGTTTAATTGTGAATTATTATTCAAATGTGAGAATCTGCAACGGGTTGGAGCCTTCAAATTCCGGGGTGCTACTAATGCAGTTCTTCTTCTGAGCGATGAGGAAAAAAGAAGGGGAGTGGTAACCCATTCATCCGGTAATCATGCTGCTGCCCTTGCTCTTGCAGCCTTCATGAATGGAGTTGATGCAAATATTGTGATGCCTGAAACAGCTCCTGTGGTGAAGAAGAATGCCGTGGCAGGCTATGGCGCAAAGATAACCTTCTGTAAACCTACACTACAGGCACGGGAAGAGACAACCTTAATGATAATGGAAAGGACAGGAGCTACACTGATCCATCCATATGATAATTTCAATGTGATCTGTGGCCAGGGAACAGCTTCTCTTGAGCTTTTAACTCAAAAGCCTGATCTTGATTTTGTTATAGCTCCTGTTGGAGGTGGGGGACTTATGAGCGGAACGTCAACCTGTGTCAAGGGGATGAATAAAAAAATAAAAGTGATCGGGGCTGAACCTCTTAATGCAAATGACGCCTGGAAATCATTTACTTCAGGAAAACTTGTACCTTCTGTTAATCCTTTAACAGTTGCTGATGGGTTGCTTACATCTCTGAGCAATCTTACTTTTAGTATAATTGGAAAGAATGTTGATCAAATACTTACTGTAACGGAAGAATCAATAATTGAAAGTATGCTGCTGGTTTGGGAAAGGATGAAAATTATCATTGAACCATCTTCTGCAACCGTACTTGCAGTAATAATGGAGAATCCTGAAATATTCAAGGGGAAGAAAGCCGGACTTATTATTTCAGGAGGGAATGTTGATTTCAGAAAACTTCCGTTTTAATTGCTTTTTTTAAACCAGGCAATTATTGGATAGTGGTCAGAAAATTTCACTTTCAGGATATCAAAGTGATTGTTGACCAGTGCATCATCATAAAGTATGTAATCTATCCTGTTTGGGGGATAGTTGCCTTTATATGTAAAACCTGCTCCATAGCCCGATGTTACAAAGGAATCCTTGAGCCCCTTTCGTATCTTCCTGTATGTATATGACACCGGGGTGTCGTTGAAATCGCCTGCCACAATAACAGGGTATCCTGAACTGTTTATATGGTCTTTTACAACCTGTGCCTGGAGCGACCTTCTGACAAACCCGTTTTTAAGAATTACCGACAAACTTCTGACTTCTTCAAGTGTCTCTTTATCTTCTGATGTCAGCTCTTCAAGAAATGATCTTTCCATTTTTTTTAAGCGGAAAGACTGAAGTTGATTATTATAGATTCGGAATGTGTCTTTATCTACTACAATGTCAGAATATATTGTAAGACTTGATGATCCGGGGTGTACTACTTCACCCTTCCTTATAATGGGGAAACGACTGAATGTGGCTATTCCGTAATATCTGTTTTTACCACCTCCTGTGTGTTTGATATGTGAGAAGTAAGATCCTCCAAGCATCGATTTAATAGACTCTTCCTTTTTCACTGGATCACCAATTGCAAAATACTCCTGCATGCAAATAATATCTGCATTCTGAGATTTGATAAATTCCATTACGGCTTTCTCTGAACCTGCCCCTTTTTTACTCTCAAAATAATTGAAGAGCCGGACGTTATAACTCATCACCTTGAAAGCGCCTTTCTTATCTTCAGATGGCCTGGTGAGATTAATATAGTTTAAGAAATGTGTTATACCCAATGCAATAACAACAATTGAGATTAGAGCTTCAAACCTGAGAAGCATTATCCATATTATTACAACAATAATATTCAGAAGGAGCAGATATGGATATGCGAGCCCGAAATAAGCTGGAAGAGCAAAATCACCGGGACTGATATGTACAGCCAGGTAAGATATAAGCAGGGTGATGGCAAGAACCACATTAAATCCTAACAGCAGACGGTACAGGATCCTTTTCAATTGTTATAAAATTTAATACTAATTTACCTCTTCCTGAAGAATAACAGGAATCGTCAGACATGTTTTTGATGAGGGGCCGGATTGATTACTTCAAAAGGCATATTAATGTGGTTAATTATGTTTCTGACTCTCCCTGAAGAGAGTCTCTTTTTCCTCCTTTGTAAGACTGTCATAACCTCCTTTGGATATCTTTTCGAGAATGGCATTTATCATTTCCTGGTGTTCAGCTTTAGTTTTATTATAATCATAATCATTTGAAGGTTTCCTGTGGGTTACCTTCATCTTCTTGCGTGGTTTGAACAGGGTAACAAGATAATCGATAATACTGTTTATCCCCTTGCCGATATCTTTTCCCTTCCTTAAATTAAGGGTGTAGAGATAACCAAAAACAGCACCGCCAATATGGGCAAGTTTCCCGCCGGAGTTTACTGAAAAATCCATGAATGAGGTCAGGATAAAAATGGCCAGAGCCATATATTTGATTTTTACCCTGCCTAGTAACAACAAATTGATTGTATAATCAGGTACATAGGCCGCAATGGCAATAACAACTGCCATAACAGAGGCTGATGCCCCAACAGCCACTGACTCGCTTACAACCCCTGAGAAAGCAGGAAATACATTGAATGAAAGAATATAAAGAAGCGCTCCGCTTATCCCTCCAAGCAAATAAACTGCAACAATCTTTTTCTGGTCGAGATATTGAAGGAATATAGTACCAAACCAGTACAGCCAGAGCATATTGAAAAGGATATGCCAGATGTCTTTATGGAGGAACATGTATGTAATTAAAGTCCATGGCCTTATGAGGAGTTTCTGGAAAGATGATGGAACAGCAAGAATATCAATAGCTTTTTCCGCAACCAGTGGATTTGTTACCAGAAAACCTATTATAGCCGTTAGAGAAATAAGGATAAAGACGGCAATATTGATGTATATCAGCTTGATAAGGCTGCTGCCATTATGAAAAGTCTTTTTTATATCATCCCAGATACCCATTAGTAAAGAGTATTAGTGGTATTTCGCCAATACCTGATTAAGATATAACCAAACAGCATTCCTCCGAGATGTGCGGCATGGGCGATGTTACTTCCCGGCTGAGTTACTGCCAGATAAAGTTCAATTGCGCCATAAATCATAACAAAATATTTGGCCCTGATTGGAATTGGTGGGATAAGCAGCATTAACTGGGTATTAGGGAAAAGTACACCAAAGGCAAGAAGTATCCCGAAAACAGCTCCTGAGGCGCCTACTGTTGGTGTATTCAAAAGAAGCTGAAGACTCTTCATTGTACTGTCAGTAAAGACCTTGCCATCCCTGAAATATCCGGCCCCTTCATTAACGACCATTTGAAGCTGGTCGGGGCTTATAATATTCATTATCTTTTCATACTGGATGAGTATTACACTTTCGTGAATGAAAGCTGCACCAAGTCCGCATACCAGATAATAGATAAGAAATCTTTTCGGTCCCCAGACCTGTTCAAGCACCTGACCAAAAATATAAAGGGCATACATATTGAAAAAAAGATGCCATATACCACCATGCATGAACATGTGTGTGACTATCTGTAATGGCATGAATGATTCAGATTTTGGAAAATATAGACCAAGAATCATTGTCAGGTCAACTCCAAAAACTGTTCTGACAGTATAATCTGCCAGCAGCATCAGAACATTTATTATAATAATATTCTTTACAACCGGTGGTAATCCGAAAAATCCTCTGCTATATCCGTTCATCAATATTTTTTCTGCAAATCTATTTAACTAAAAGTGGAATAGCAATAAAGTATGTAAAATCTATTGATTTTCTTCGTTTGCCCCTTACCCTAAAGCGTGCGAAGAACCGGGCACGCAAAAGTGCGAGCTCGACGAAGTCAAAATCAATTACTCCCTTTAGGCCGGGGTAAATAATTGATTCTCAAGCACAATATTAATACTATTATTGACAAGCGATAGTCATTTAAATCTTTTATCCAATTCTTCAAGTGTCAGAATTGTTATAACAGGTTTTCCCTTTGGTGAATAATTTGGTGACTTGCACGCAAAGAGAGTATCGAAAAGGTTTTCCATCTCTTCAGTTGAAAGCGTTTTTCCATAAGGAATTGCTGAAGCTGCAGCCATTGATGCTGCTACCTTTTCCCTGACACCGGATGACAGGTCTGCCTCAGAGTTCTTATAGTCTTCCAATAAGATCTCAAGCATTTCCCGGGGATCTGATTCGGCTGCAGATGATGGCCGGCAGGTAATTGTAATGCTTTTATTGTCAGGGTACAGAAATCTGAAGCCAAGCATCACAAGTTCCTTTTCAATTTCTTTAATTAATAAAATATCGGATGGATTCATCTCAGTAGTTACAGGATAAAGGTCAGCCTGACTGACTGAATGGCCGTTACTCAGGCAGTCGACATAACTTTCATAAAGTATCCTTTCATGAGCCCTTTTCTGGTCAATAAGCATTAGTCCTGATATGACAGGGCAGACAATATATTTTCCTTTTATGTAAAGAAATTTTCTTCCTGTTTCCTGTATTTTTTCATGTTGATCTGTCTCATCCTCATTCTTCTTTAATGTTGCATAGAGCTTTTCCCAGTTTTCACTATTTTCTCTTTCAAACCTCTCAAAATAACCTTGTCTGCCTCTCTGGGAAGTATCATTGTCAAAAGGATTGTAATCGGTATTGATTTTTATTCCAGGCATCTCAGTCAGACCTGCTGAAGAACTTTTTACAGGGATATCAACAAGTGCTTCATTCTCAAAATCGATGGAAGGTACAATGTTAAATCTCCCCAGAGCTTCCCTGACTGAAGCCATGAGAATTTGCCAGATTGATCTTTCATCTTCAAATTTTATCTCAGTTTTTGTAGGGTGAATGTTGATATCTATTGAGGCGGGATCGGCCTCCATAAAAATGAAATAGGAAGGTATAGCTTCGGCAGGAAGAATATTCTGGTATGCTTCAGAAACAGCTTTATGAAAGTAGGGATGCTTCATAAAGCGGTTATTGACAAAAAAGAATTGTTCTCCATAGGTTCTCCTGGCATTCTCAGGTTTCCCGATGAAACCTTTGATGTTCACCAGGGTTGTTTCTGTTTCGATTGTAATAAGTTCCTGGTTTATCTGTCTGCCAAAGACATTGACAATTCGTTGTCTGAGATTTCCAGCATGAAGGTTATATGTCTCATTATCATTATGGTACAGGGAGAATTTAATGTCGGGATGAGCAAGTACAATCTTCTGAAACTCATTGACAATATGGCGCATTTCGGTATTATCTGACTTAAGGAATTTTCTCCTGGCAGGGATATTATAAAACAGGTTTTTTACCGAGAAACTGGTCCCTTCAGGGGCACTGCATGGTTCCTGTGATTCCACTTTTGAACCATTAATAATGATAAGAGTACCTGTTTCATCCTCCCTCTTCCTTGTACGCAATTCAACCATTGAAACGGCTGCAATTGAAGCCAGGGCCTCTCCCCTGAAACCTTTTGTTTTTATTGCAAAAAGATCCTGTGCAGATGTGATCTTTGAAGTTGCATGTCTTTCGAATGAAAGCCTGGCATCAGTTTCTGACATCCCGTATCCGTCATCAACAACCTGGACCAAAGTCTTGCCTGAGTCTTTTATAATTACCCTGATATTTTTCCCTCCTGCATCAACAGAGTTCTCCATCAGCTCTTTTACAAGCGATGCAGGTCGCTGTATCACTTCTCCTGCAGCAATCTGATTTGCCACCGAGTCGGGAAGAAGTTTTATAACATCAGCCATAAGTTTTATTTCAGGGACCTGATATAAGCCGATCTGTCAAGAGAATTTCTTGACAGGTCGGAGATGAGCCATCCCGAGTTAAGCTCATTCCTGTTGAATTCCTTTATCTTCATGCACCAACCGGGAATATCAGTAATATGGTATATCACCTCATTCACATATTCAAATTTCATGGCTCCTGAGTTTATGAGGTAGAAAAAGAGTGTAAGATAGTCAGGATGATAATCCTTTGCCGCATAATACTGCAGGTAACTGACATCCTCCAGTGCTCTTTTAAGGTTCATGAAATCGGTCTCATTGCTGGACGGCGGAATGAACCGTATGAAAGTTGTATCACTCTTCAAAAAGTTGAAAACTTCTCCTTTTACATCAAGTATTACCCATTTAATACGGGACTCGCCAATTACTTCCTGGGCAAGGAATACACTGACATTATGGGGAGTACCTTTATAAATAACCCGCGACCTGGCTTCAGCAATAATATTGCCGGAATACCTTGGAACCTCTGAATTTTTGCTTACAACCTCAATGATAAACCTGTTCTTCAGATCTGTATACTCATTTGTAAACTCTTTTGCTGACTGATCTGTTCGTTTATCTTTAAGGTCGAAGAGCGAACTTATCATTTTATTTCGTGGCAATTTAGATTTGAAAGCTGAATCGACCGGATCTCCTGTAAAGGTTGTCTTATAATTGAATCTGTCGAGAAATTCATTGAATTGTTTTGTTCTGGCCAGGAAGATCTGTTCGTTTGTATTTACAGGTGCTACAATCTCCTGTGAACTGCCGCTTTCCGGAAAGGTAATTCCAAAAGCAACAACTACAGCAAGCAGAGCTGCATGCTTATATAACGATGAATTAATCACTGTGGTCAGGTTGACTTTGTTTCAGAGGCTTTTATATCGCCCAGGAAAATCTTCCATCTCTTTTCATTGAAAAACTTATCTTCAACAAGGTCGATAATAATTTCAATGTCCTTTTTCGTCACATCAGTGTAGACAATATTATCCTCGTTGAAACCAGTAAACTCCTGGATGATTGTTGCAGTGGAATAATATTTACCGTCCGGACCCTTGGTGAATTCACGGATATATGCGATATCATAAAACTTTATCACAACCCTGGTATATGGAAGTGATTTAAGCCTGGCCAGGTATTTTTCCATAGGGCGGTTGACCTTTTGAGTCGAACCGTCGGGCATCAGTACAGATATTTCCATCTGGGCTCCCTTGTAGAACAGCTTAATGGCCTCTTTTTCGGCCATATCGCGTTTTTCTGATGGTTGATCCTTGCTGCCCAGGGTAATAATATATTGCTGAAATTCGTCTACCTTCTGCTTGGTTTGATCCTTGAAAACCTCAATATCAGCCTCGCTCAGATTAATCTCATCAACAATCTTAGCCTCTTTGCTTGACACAGCAGTTTTCGTTTGTGCAGATGCCAGAAGGCTTATTGTAAGTGCAGTTACAGTGAATATTCTTTTAAGCATAGTTGTTGTTTTTCCTTTTTCACTACAATTTGTATGCAAAACTAACTCTTAATCCGAAACTTTTTATCTTGGTTGGCTTATGTTCGTATGGATTATCAAAAATATCCCTGTAATTATTAACATGTCGCATAACATCTGTAAGGCCAATCAGAATCTCAGGACCGATATTGATATTTGAGTAGTAACCAATAGGAATATTCACCCCTGCCGAACCGTAAACGGCCATATTTATACCTCTGAGTTTTACGTCACCTGATTCATTAAAATTGTCCCTTTTATAAAACCAGCCTATTTCCGGTGCTGTCATTGTTATATCTCCATCGGGATAGTAACCTTTAGTTTCATAATTACCCTTTACATTATATGTTGTAGTAACAGGAATAGAAAATTTCATCCCGGCTTCTGCATAGAAGCCTAATTTACCCGGTTTTCCGCTGGTGAAACTTGCCATCACCGGCAAAGTAAGAAAGTTCATTTTTACTATTGAATCCAGATCTGCATCGACAATTTTATAAAAGTAATCTCCGTTGACATCCTGTGAAAGTTCAGTATTCTGCAATGAAGTAATTAATTTATACCCTGTGGAAAACGTGTTAAATTCCAGTCCGCCTCTTACTGCAATATTATCAGTAAAATTATATGTTGCGCTCACTCCTGCCGAGATACCGTAAAGAGCAGTTACGTCCCAGGTATAAGGTGTTCTTGCTGAAGCTGTTGAATTGATATCTTCTGAATTGATATTTGTTTGTCCAAAGGAACCGGTGAACATAAGTCCAAGGCCTTTGCGTGTAACAGGCTGGATGACTAATTCCGGTTTTTGATCAGTGGCGGCGCCATCGGCTGCATTATAAAAATTCTGGGAAGCAATATCCACGCTGTTGAATTTAAAATCGGTAAATGTTTTACCCGCAGCATTGAAGGAGACTTTGAATATCAGAGGGAAATTTTCACGAAAGATCTCCTTCCCCTGATAGCTTCCTGAGAAGAATTTCATGGCATTGGCATATGTATAATATGAGCCATCTTCATTCTTCATTACATTTCCAATTTTGGCTGAATCGGCAGTAACTGAAAGATTTCGGATACCATTTGGATAGTCAGCCATATATGCTGTGAGATATTCTGTAACCGTAATAAGTTTAGTCTGAGGGTTGGGCGCTATATCGTTATAAACCCTTATATCAGTGTTTGGGAATAATCCGTTAAAGCTTGTTTTATAAAACTCTTTGTCGTCGTTTGTTTCCTGAGGATCGCCAAGCAGAGAGAGGAAGTTGGCATAATCTCTGAGCCTGCCTTTGACTTCTGATTCAATTTTGGACATATCCTCAGCATTGAAATCCTCGCTATTTACTTCCTGAAGCGCTTTTGAGTAATCTACCACTACATTTGATGCGGCATTTCGAATACCTACAATCCTGAAACTGCCTGGTGATTTGCTTTCAACTCCAAATGCTATTCTGAAGGTCAGCTCCTCGGTATTCTTGTTCATTGTCTGGTTAAGATAGTTGCCATTCATGGTTTTTTTGACCATGATATCGAGAGAATATACTGATTCACCATGGTCCATGATATTACTGACCCTGGCATTTGCAAGATCAAGTGTTATTGAAAGTCCGTCAGGATACCACAGGATTACATTCGAAGCATATGTTTCAGCTTCATAAAACTCGCTTAACTTGTGTGAGGGATCAAGGTCGTTGAAGAGAAGGACCTGCCTGTTTACAAACAGTTCGAGGAAGCCTTCTGAACTGCTTTTCGCTTTTTCGATGTCATTTACTACAAAAACTCCCATCTGGTTTATTACCGTCTGATAGTTTTCCAGAACCTTTACTGCATTCGTGTAAATGACTGCTTTCTCCTTGTCAGAGAACTCAGCTCCCTGAACAACAGGCAGATACACCAAGGTGACGGTCATGATCAGGCCAAATATTTTTTTCATATTCTATTTGTTACTTGATAATGAAAATAGTATCTGAGAATTGCCATTAATATACAAAGAAATCAGATAATTACCAATATAATGTTTAAAAACTAAATTCAGTTTCGGGTTCTGGTTCCATGTTCAAAGTTTTGCCAACTGCCTCCTGGTTATCGGGATGCCCTTCGGTCGTCAATGGTTGTCATTTGCCTTTGGCGTCATTTGGCTTCGCCGTCATTTGCGCTTCGCGCGTCATTAATTGTAATGACAAATGAATGACTTTGAGCCCTGCTCCTCCATCTGTAGCTTTAGCGTAGGATGACGCCCTATGCCATGCCATTTTCATTCCACCAGAACCTTCTTCACTGCCCTGAACTTATCCAGTGAGAGATTAATCAGGTACATACCATTTGGCTGCCCTGAAAGGTCGATCTGACTCTGGAAATGTTCTGTTGTTTTATCGAACTTTATATTAATAACCTTGCTGCCACTCTGAGTGAATATATCTATCACAAGCTCGCCGAAGATATTATTATTCATCTCAATAGTGAATAAGCCTGTTGTGGGATTTGGGTATATCTTCACGTCTTCAAACGGATCAATATCTTCAATACCCGTTATACCTTTGGGTATTCTTATTGTATCACTGAAAGAGAAACACTGGTTGTCATCTGATATTGCCAGCCTGTAAATGCCCATATTCTGACCAGCTACATAGCTGCTTCCGGAAGCCCCGGCGATGGTGCTGCCATTATAGTACCATTTGTAGTAGTTTGCATCGGAACCAGTTGACAGGTACCAGACTGTTGGACCTTTAGCAATGATGTCAGGTTTTGAAAGGGTTTGTATGAAAACAATATCTATTGAGTCCCGTGGACTTGTACATATATCCTGATATGCTTCAAGGTGATATTTCGCTCCGTCTGTTATTTCGATGAATGTAGCATTACTGTAAGGAGTCCCGTTCTTGTACCATCTGTAACTGTAACCTGTAACAGTTTTATCAATGTTTAATTTAAGCGGATTTTCACCAAGACACATTCCTTTTGAGTAACCTGAGTAATCAATAGTTGGTTTAAGAGGTTTGTCAACTACTTCGATGGTGACAGGATCCGTACGGACTCTGCATCCTGATGTATATGCTACTTCAAGAGTATATGTACCTGAACTGGTTGCTGAATAGCTGTTTGAAGTTGCTCCAGCAATTATTCCATCAGAGTTTTTCCATGAATAGATATAACCTGTTACAGCAGGAATGCTCAGTATTGCATTCTCTCCGTAACAGAATCTCTTTTTGCCCTCAAGAGCTAAGGCACCTACAACAGGAACAGGATTGACAGTTATCGTAACAGTATTTGTGGAAGTGACAGAGCATCCTGTGCTGTTTGTTACAACCAGGTTATATGTTCCTGAAGTTCTGGCAACATACTGGCTGAAGTTTGTACCAACAGCTCCTCCGTTGAGCTTCCACTGATATTTGTAGTCTGTGTTACTTGGAGCACTCAGGATAACAGTATCACCCTGGCAAAATGTAATGTTTCCGGAACTGGTTATAAAAGGAGCATCAGGAGTAGACTGGGAGATAATTGAGACAGGTGATGAGGTTGTTTTACAGTTACCCTTTGAATTTGTTACTTCTGCAACATAGCTTCCGGTTAATTTTGCAGCAAACCTGTTTGAATCAGCACCTGAAACAGCAGTTTCATTAAGTTTCCAGGTATAGAGGTAGTCATTATTATAAGGAACTGAAAGAGTAACACTGTCGCCTTTGCAGAAGGTCAGGAGAGCATTGGCTGTAACGGCAGCAACCGGATAGCTGGCAACAGTTACGGTTTTTGTGATCGAGTCCCTGCATCCGTTTGATGCAAGTGCTTTTAGTTGAACGGAATAGTCGGCAGCGCCAAGGTACCCATGGGAGGCAGGCTGTTCTGATAGAGATGTCTGACCATCGCCGAAGTCCCAGTACCATGATGATATAGTTAATTCGTTTTTATCAGTTGTGTTGGTAATTATTGCTGCAGTACCCTGGCATACAGCCGGTGCTGAGAAATTTGTAATCGGTTTTGGTTTAACAAAAACTGCCTGGATGAGAGAGTCTTTTACACCTCCCATATCAGTTATTATCAGCTTGACCATGAAAGTACCACTGGAGGCATAAGTATGAGAGGGATTCTGATCAGATGATATTTCTCCATCATTGAAATCCCACCTCCATGACGCTATCCCGGAAAATGCAGTAGACTGGTCAGTAAACCTAGTTGGATATCCCAGGCAAACCTGTTCGAAAGAGAAAAATGTCTGGATATTTTCAACCTCAAACGTTGCAGTTTCAGCCCAGTCTCCTCCCAAATATCCCTGGTCTACTGCCTGAACACTCCAATAGTATGTACCTAAGGGAAGGTTCTTTATAAGGAAAGAAGTATCCAGTTGAGCATTTCCCATTGCAGCTATCTGACGATAACCGGATATTGGATTGGAATGCGCAGCCGTTATATCCGGTCCTCCGGCTGAAGTCCACATTCTCACATTATAGGTCATTGCCTTAAAGGGAGTTTCATCTGTTCTTATTGGGGCCCAACTTAAATGGATGCCTTCCGGTTGAGATATTGAGGATAATCCAATTGGGGCTATTGGCTTTTGATTGGCAGGATATTCTCCTGCTTTCATAAATGTATTGTTCCTGTATATTCTGGATAAGCCACCACCGGTTATCAGAATATCAATATCACCATCATTGTCATAGTCTCCTGATGATGCTGAGCCAAAGCTAGAATTAGGGAATGAAGATCCTGTATATTCTGTAAAAGTGTTATCATTATCGTTATGATAGATCTTTGAAGAAAGACCTGTTATCATGATGTCGAGGCTCCCGTCGTTGTTAAAATCTGCCCAGAATACTGAACCCGTTTTTGAATCTGTCAAACCCGCATCCAACAGGATAGAAAATATATTATTGCCATTATTTTGATATATTTCTGATGAAGACTGATTTTGAACGTTAACTCCACTCATTAAAATATCAATATCATCATCATTATCATAATCACCCCAGGCTACTGAGCTATTAAATAATCCTATCAAGGTTATACTCTGCTCCTCTATGAAAATATTGTTTCCATGGTTTGTAAAAATTGTTGATCTAACGCCAGTATAGTTACCATTAGTTGTACCTGAAACCAGGATATCCAGATCACCATCATTATCATAATCACCCCAGGCCGAGGAACTGCTGGATACGCCTGGCAGAATGATATCTAATTGTTCAATAAAATCATTATCTCCTGTATTGCGGAATATTTTAGCTATGACATGTCCGGAGTTATCTTTTCCCGTTATCATTATATCCAGAAAGTTGTCATTGTCATAATCGCCGCATGAAACTTTACCATAAGATATTCCAGGTATAGTTAGATTTTCCAGCTCTGTAAAAATATTCTCCCCGTTATTTAAGTAAATTTTGGTGATCTCTTGGTTAGATATATTCTTCCCTGTAACAATAATATCAAGTGTATCGTCATTGTTAAAATCACCCCATGCAGCATTACCATAAGAAATACCGGCCAGAATAATATCTGTTTGTTCAGTAAAAGAGTTATTGCCGTTATTGCTGTAGATTTTTGTAACACCACCTGAATAATGCCCATTTGTTGTCCCGGTCAGTAAAATATCCAGATCTCCATCATTGTCATAATCAGCCCACTGAACTGAACTCTGACTCAGACCTGTAAGCTGAATTCCAGTCTGATCAGAAAATAAAGAGGTACTGAATATTCCGGGATTACCTTTTCCCTCAGTATCGAAATATATTGGAGAACCATTAATATTAACGTATTCAATTACTTGAATATCATAACTATATTTCTCACTTAAACCATAAATAATGGTACTGTCTGCTTTTCCGTTGTATACGCAATACCATGTAGTAGATTCAATTAAATCACCCTGGCTAAAAAAGGATTCTGCATGGTAGATCTTATTGTTTGCCGGAATTGGAGAACCTTCAGGAGAGGAGATTCTGCAGAACACAACTCTGCCTGTTCCGTTTCCATTTTTCCATCTGAGAAGAAGGGAAGAGTTGTTTTTAATAATTGCACGAAGACTTTCGGATTGAATACTATCTGCCTGTATCATTTCTTCGGGAGCAAAACTGCTTGTAAGCCAGCCCTTTTCAACAGACTGTACTGACCAGTAGTATTTATTTACAGGGAGCCTTAGCCAGACAATAGTGTCATTTATCAGATTTATCCCAGGCATAAGTAGTTTCCCTTCCACTAAAGCCTGACCCGATTTTATATTATTGCCACCTGGAATGGTTCCAACACGTATATTATAGCTTAGAGGGGAGCCCGGCGTAGAATTATCAGATAATTTACTCCACTTAAATACCAGATATTCATTCTCCCAGGAAGCTTTTAAATCATTAGGAACAGGTGGGTTATAATTAGGATTCGTAATTTCGTTTTTGTAGATTGTTGTGGCATAGGAATCTTCAGGGATCATTATTCTGCCTGTTACCAGGAGATCAGGATCTCCATCATTATCATAATCACCCCAGGAAATATCCCCGTTGTAGAATCCAGTAAAAACCAGCTTTTCTGAAAAAGTATTATCCCCATTATTATTATATATTTTGGAGATAATATCGGCTCCTGCATTCCCTGCCACAGAGATATCCAGGTCACCATCATTGTCATAATCAACCCAGGCAATAGAGCCCTGGTAAACTCCGGTAAGGAGAATTCCAGTCTGTTCAGTAAATTTGTCATTTCCATCGTTCCGGTAAACTTTAGAAATCTGTTTCGATGAAATATCGAAACCACATAATAGAATATCCAGATCCCCGTCATTGTCATAATCGCCCCAGGCACATGAACTAAGCCTGACTCCTGTTAACAAGGACGCATCGAGTTCTGTAAAACTATTGTTGGTGTTATTGCGGTAAATTCTTGATACCGGTGGACCCAAATTTGACTTTCCAGTTAATAAGATATCAAGAAAACTATCATTGTTGTAATCCCCCCATGACACTGATCCCTGGCTAATGTCTATTATTTCAATGCCAGCCTGTTCAGTAAAACTGCCTGAACCGTTGTTCCTGTAGATTTTTGAAACTGCATTTGAGCTGACCAGTCCGGTCAGTAAAATATCCAGATCACCATCATTGTCATAATCACCCCAGTCAGCTGACCCTGACGAAACTCCGGTAAGAGAAATATTGGTTTGTTCAGTAAAAGAATTGCCACTATTGTTACTGTAAATCCTTGATATGGGATTATTTGATCCATCCATCCCGGTCACTAGAATATCAAGGTCATTATCATTATCATAATCACCCCACGTAAATGAACACTCCCGGAAAGTTGAAAATAAAATGGTACCCGATTCTTCAAAACTATAATCCCCGTTGTTATGATAAATTATGAAGAAGTTATTACTAGCCAGAACAAAGTCGAGGAAGTCATCGTTGTCATAATTTATCCATTTTGCCCGTGCTATATATCCCGCCGGGAAAGTATATTGTGATTGTTCCAGAAGAATTGTGTTTGGTACAGCAGGATTATGATATGACTCGGATTTTAGGTATAATTCATTTTCAGGGTCGCCATTATATTCGCAAACGTGTAATCTATATTGAACACCGGCAGCCAATCCATCAACTTCTGTCGAATTACCAGATCCATTATATACGCATTTCCACCCTCCTGGTGTCAAATCATTAACATTATAGGTTGTATTGTCAATCGGATCAGCAGTACCTGTTGATGTTGCCATAATAAAGACAGCACGTTTAGATCCACTGCCATTTGACCAGCTAACCGTAATATTGGGCAGATTAATATTGCTGAATGTTATATAATCGGCCTGAACAGAAGGTCTGTATAATGGTATCGTAAAACTCTGCTCAATGCTGAAATCTCCTCCCTGAAGACCCGCATCGATCGCTTGTACCGACCAATTATAGGTTTTCCCGGGTGATAAATCACGAATGTTAAAGCCAGATGAATTCCACTGTATATTACCGGGTTTTGAGATTAATCTTTTGCCATTTTTTAATTCAGTCTGTGGAAAAGAATGCGGCGGACTTTCATAATTGACCTTTCCGTTTTCATAAATGTAAATATTGTAATTAAGCGTATTTTGAGGTGTTTCGTGATCAGTTGATTTGTCCCATTTTAAATTAACAGTCCCTCCATTTATAAGTGCAATAAGATTTGAGGGTGCAGATGGTTTGAGATTTTCATTTTTCAATTCATTTCTAAAGATTTTTGATATGAAATTTGAATTTGTACCACCTGTTAAAACTATATCCAGGTCCCCGTCATTGTCATAATCACCCCATGCTGAAGAACCCCAGTATACACCAGTCAGAATAATATCCTGACGTTCAGTGTAATTCCCGATACCATCATTATCATAAATTTTAGAAATCATCTGGCCAAGATCGCTATGTCCGGTCAATAAAACATCAATATCCCCATCATTATCATAATCACCCAGAGCCAGTTGTGAATCTCCTGCTCCAATAAAATTTTGATTGATCTGTTCAATGAAAGAATTGTCTCCATTATTCATGAAAATTTTTGTTATGGTTTTACCTGAAATATCAAGTCCGGTAATAAAAATGTCCAGATCGCCATCATTATCATAATCTCCAAATACTCCAGAACCTGATTGGACACCAGGTAATTGAATTCCCGTTTGTTCAGAAAAACTATTATTCCCGTTATTCTTATAAATTGCAGCCAGATAAACTCCGTTATTTACGTAGCCTGTCAGCAAAATATCCAGGTCTCCGTCATTATCATAGTCACCCCAGGCTGAAGTTCCAACAGCATAACCCTGCAGTGAAATATTGGTCTGTTTAGTAAAAATGTCATTACCATCATTCCGGTAAATTAAAGCTATATAGCCTAAAGCTGAAACACCTGCTATCAGGACATCCAAGTCTCCGTCATTATCATAATCACTCCACGATGAAGAACCTGACCATCCATATACTCCTGCAAGTTGTATTTCACTGTCAGTAAAAGTATTGTTTCCGTCGTTGCGAAATATTTTAGAAATATAATCTGAATTCGAGGATCCAGTCAATAAGATGTCAAGGTCTCCATCTCCGTCATAATCGCCCCATTCTGCAGAGCTCGTACCGACCTGTGTTTTAACAATTCCAGTCATTTCAGTAAATGTGTTGTCACCATGGTTGTGATAGATTTTTGTAGTATATTCCCCTTCATTATTGATCCCAGTCAGAAGAATATCCAGATAACCATCATTATCATAATCTCCCCATGCAACTGAACTCTGATATACTCCGGTTAAAGTAATGTCGGTTTGTTCGGTGAAGGTCTGGGAGGAAATATTTGGGAAAATTATCAGAAGAAGTAAAAGCATTACCAGCCTTAAGGATGAATTTTTTCTCATAATACAGGCCTTAATTTAATAGTAACATAAGTTACGATAAATAGTAACCAGCTGCAAATTTATTTTTTGTTAATCATGTTAATATACAAGATGTTGGGTGTAGCCTTCAGATAATCTGCTTACGGTCACCGGAAAGTTCCAGATTCAAGGTTCCAGGTGCAAAATTCAAGGTATGATAGTGTGAAGGTTTGATTGCTAATGGTCCATTGACCGGCATTTAAGGTTGGTTATCTGAATGTATCTGTGAGAATCTGCGCTATCGGCGGGCAACATAATGAAATTTATCCCGCTGATCTCGCAGATTAAAGCAGACAAGCTGGTTGACGGAAGCCTGAAGTTGGAAGTCCGAAGCCGGACACCAGACGCTGGATGCTGGACACAAGGCTCAAGGCGCAAGACGCATGGCGCATGGCGCAAGACGCATGGATATGTTCATTCTTCCTTCCGCCCTCCGCCTTAAGCCTTACGCCTGTTTCTTATTCAACGAGTAGTTTCTTTACAGCTCTGAATTTATCCAAAGAAAGATTAATTATGTACATCCCGCTCGACTGACCTGAGAGATCAATCTGACTCTGGAAGTGTTCAGTCGTCTTTTCGAATTTAATGTTCAGGATCTTGCTTCCGTTCTGGGAGAAAATATCAATGATGAGTTCACCAAACACATTGTTATTCATTTCGATGGTGAACATCCCGGGGGTAGGGTTGGGATAGATCTTCACATCTTCAAACGGATCTTTGTCTTCAATGCCTGTTATCCCCAGTGGTATTCTGATCGTATCACTGAATGAGAAGCATCCGCTTGCATCGGATACTGCAAGCCTGTAGATGCCATAGTTCTGAGCGGCCACAAAACTGCTGGTCCCTGCCCCCGGGATAAGACTTCCATTCAGGAACCATTTATATTGATTGGCCCTTGATGTTGTTGAGAGCATCCAT
>DATKTA010000021.1:0-87962 GCA_035531395.1 Bacteroidales bacterium | reverse complement strand
TTTCTTTTCTTTCTTGAGAAAATATTCAAATCGATCATATAGCCGCCTGGTTATTTCAGAGACAGGTAAATCATCAACTTTATACTCTTTCTTCAGGAATTCTTTTACATGCTTATAACATGTTTCATAGCGTTCATAAGTCGGGTACGTTATCTGAACTCCAACTTTCATCTTGCATTCTTCATTGTGTTTTTTAAAAAGTGCAAGAATTGTACGATGATTCTTATCCTTATCAAGAAATTTATTTTTAACAGCGTCGAGTGTTAATAACTTTCCCTCATCTTCGAGTCCGAGTTTTATCTTGTGAATCCGGAATTTTGTACTCTCAATTGTCTCATTTACCAGGTTCGAAAAGCTATCGTCTCCGGTGGCTTTTTCTTTTATTGGATCCCACTCGTTAGGATTGATTGCTATCTTAAGAGCTGAATCCCAACGTCTTCCATTGACAGTGAGCCTCATAAGAAGGGGTGCTTTACCGTCTTTTGTCAGTCTGTATTTTCTTATAAATACCCGAATTGTACACCAGTTTGTTTCCATAATCCCCAGATTTTTACAAAATTAAGTATAAAAAATCAATATATTATTACGCAAAACGCTGCATAACAGTGCATTACATAAAAAGGTGAACATTTTCGCGAAAAATGAATGTTCCTCGATTCGTTCACCCGGGAACCGGTGATTTTTGCTTTTTTTTGCTTTTTTCTGCTTGGGGGTAAAAATGAAAAACCCTGAAACAGAGGCTATTTCAGGATTTTGCTGTAATTTGCATTTTCATTCAGCGGAGAGAGGGGGATTCGAACCCCCGGTCCCGCGATAGCGGAACAACGGTTTTCGAGACCGCCGCATTCGACCGCTCTGCCATCTCTCCCATTCTCAATCTGTAAGGTCACAAAAATAGCAAATATTTGGTAACCCTTTAAAATAAATTTGATATGGCAGTTAAGCTGATGAAAATCAAGAAACTTCTTTACAAATCTGACATAATATATTTGTTTCATGTTTTTAATACATTTAATTTGCAGAATAGAACATGAAACAAATTTTCTTAATTAGCAGACATAATGAAACTTCTTAAAGTTCTGGCAGTAGCTGTTTCGATATTGCTGAGTATGGCAAGTTGTAGCAGTAAGACAAATAAAGATTTATCAAATCCGTTTTTCATGGATTACAATACTCCTTTCAATGTTCCACCATTTGAAAAGATAATGGCCAGGCATTATATACCAGCCTTCGACCAGGGGATAGAAGAAGGAATGAAGGACATTGAAAAAATTGTTGCAAACAGGGCGGAGCCTACATTTGAAAACACAATTGAAGCATATGATAATGCAGGTCAGCTACTGACAAAGGTTATGATGGTATTCTTAGCCCAGACTGCTGCCAACACAAATGATTCGCTGCAAAAAATACAGATTGAGATATCTCCCAGGTATGCCGGTTTCACTGATGAAATTTTGTTAAATGAAGGACTCTTTAAAAAAATAAAGTCAGTTTATGACAATCAGGAGCAATTTAATCTGAATCCTGAGCAGAAATTTTACCTGGAGAACCTTTATAAAAGATTTGTCAGAAGCGGTGCCAACCTCAGTAAACCTGAACAGGACTCGCTTAAGAAAATTAATCAGAGACTTTCAGTGCTTACAGTTAAGTTCACCCAGAACGTTCTAGCAGAGACTAATAACTATATGATGTTACTGGACGAGAAAGATCTGCAGGGACTGCCTGAATCGGTTATTTCAACTGCCGCTGAGTCTGCCAGGGAAGCAGGGAAGGAAGGTAAATGGGCATTTACTACACAAAGACCCAGCATTTTCCCTTTCATTACTTATTCTCCTGACAGAAAGCTCAGAGATGAAATATTCCATGCATATACAAGCAGGGGAAATAATGGCAATCAGAATGATAATAACAAGATACTTGCCGAAATAGTCAGTCTTAGAGCCGAAAGGGCCAGACTCCTTGGTTATAAGACTCATGCAGATTTAGTTCTTGAACCTAGGATGGCAAAAGTGCCCGAAAATGTTTTTAATCTTCTCGACAATCTATGGGGAAAGGCAATACCGGTAGCCAAAAGTGAAGTCGTTGAAATGCAGAAGATTATTGACAGGGAAAAAGGTAATTTCAGGCTTGAACCGTCAGATTGGTGGTACTATGCAGAAAAACTACGAAAGCAGGAATATGATCTTGATGATAATCAGCTCAGGCCATACTTTAAGCTTGAGAATGTGCGTGATGGATTATTTAAGGTAATTACCAAGCTATTTGGAATAACCTTTATTCCAATTTATGATGTTCCATTGCCTCATCCCGATGCACAAGCATTTGAAGTAAAAGATGCGGATGGATCCCATCTTGGGATCCTCTATATGGATTTTTATCCGAGGGAGAGCAAACAGCAGGGTGCATGGTGCGTAACATACAGGACTCACCATATGATAGATGGGAAAGCGATAAGGCCAGTTGTGACAACTGTTTTCAATTTTACTCCTCCTACTGCAGGTCAGCCTTCTCTTTTAAGCCTTGATGAGGCTCTTACAATGTACCATGAGATGGGACATGCACTTGATGCACTGTTCAACCGGAGTACATATATTACAACAAATGTTGCATGGGATTTTGTGGAGCTGCCTTCTCAACTTATGGAGCATTGGGCTCTGGAGCCAATTGTACTTAATATGTATGCAAAGCATTATCTTACCAACGAGCCAATCCCTGCCGATCTGGTTCAGAAGATAAAGAATAGTGGTTACTTCAACCAGGGCTTTGATAACCTTGAGGTGCTTGCTGCATCACTCCTCGATATGGCCCTGCATACCCTTGAGGCTCCGGTAGTCATTGATATTCAAAGCTTTGAGAGAGGTTATTTTAAGAAGATAGGACTTATTCCTCAGATTGTATCACGTTACAGAAGCACATACTTTACTCATATAACCGGTGAATATGATGCAGGTTATTATTGTTATACATGGGCTGCTGTACTTGACAATGATGCATTTGAAGCATTCAGGGAAAAAGGACTTTTTAACCAGGAAACAGCAGGATTGTATCGCAAGAGCATCCTTGAAAGAAACGGATTAGCGGATGCTATGGGGATGTATGTCGATTTTAGAGGAAGAGAGCCTGTAATAGAACCGCTTATCAGGAATCGTGGACTTATGAAGTAGGAGGGTCCTGATCCTGAATTTCATGGCCTTTGCTTTTGTTCATGTAGCGATACCTTCTCCAGAAGGGAAGGGCGGTGAGTGATGTAAAAAGGACAAGGTACTTTACCGGTTTAATTGACATTGCATGATGCATTAACCAGTAAAGGAGTGTGGTGATCAGTACCATACCTCCAATACTGATTATATTTGATATGAGCCACCACCACCATGTTTCAGTTGTTACCTTCAGTGCATTAATTATAAAAAATAAAATTTGTCCGTTTATGGCTGAAAAAATTATCCAGAAAGCAATGGCCATCCCATGAGCTGATTCAATAGCCCTCTGAGGACAATGGTTCATACATCTCATACAGCTTTCACAGGTAAGTTTCCAGTAAGGTCTTTTACTGACTTCAATAATCGATGTAGTGGGGCACTCCTTAATGCATAAGCCACAGTTGGTGCATTTATTATTTGATATAAATGTTTTTGCCAGAAAAAATCTTCCTCCAACATAGTATGCCAGTGATATTGGACTGATTAAAATGTCAACTGGCAGGCTGAAGAGACCGCGGTAAACTTTCCGGCCAGAAAGTATTTTCCCCGTAAACCTTCTTACAATCTTTTCACACCTTTCAAAAATTGATACAATGACCTTTTTTCTCAGCCCCGGATGAAGAGAGATCCAGTTCGAAGGCAAATCGACAGGTCTGAATCCAATACATCTGTAGCCTTTCAGCCAGAGGATAAATGCAGGAAGGAGCAAAGCAACGCCACTCATGCCAGGCATGAATAGTTTATATAGTTTCATCCCTGCCCGGGTATTAAGGAGGAATACATCACGTCCCATTCCTGAAGGGAAACCAGCTATAAACTTCAGCATAATGGGAGCAGCATTGAAACCATGTGTAGGGAAAGCAAAACCTAATAACGTATCACTGCCATTTTTCGGGAATTTTATGTTTTCATCCCTGTCGATTTTCTGAACGTGTGTTTTTATTCCATGCTTTTCAGCTTCGTCTGCTATCCAGTAAGATGAAGCTTCTGCATTTCCTGTGCCTGATATATAGTAAATATAGAGTGACTTCAACTTACCCATCGTTTGAATAATTTAAATATGAATGCCGATACTCATTTAATTTAAAAGTCAGTAAAGTAAATTATAATACTAAGATATCGATAATCAGATTAATTTTGCAAATAACCTATGGCTGTGACAGTGAAATATCTATGTGGTTTAACTGCTGATGAAATATTTAACCTTATTGGTTCCCCTGAGTTCAACTATTCTCATGCGCTTGCTGTTTCAAACAGCCTGTATAAAAAGAGGCTAACCAATATGAGTCAGTTCCCGGGGATCTCCAATAAACTGAAGGAACTACTTCTTAGTCAGCTGGAAACGGGATTATTCTCCTATACAAAATCAGAGGAGTCGGAGGATAAAACAGTAAAATACCTGTTCAGGACATCGGATGGAAGAGAGTTTGAAACTGTTTATATACCGGATGGGAAAAGAAGGACAGTTTGTGTTTCAACACAATCGGGATGCCGGATGGGATGTCCATTATGCATTACCGGCAGATATGGATTTCATGGAAACCTGACAGCCGGAGAGATAATTAACCAGATATTATCTATTCCTCCCGCAGGTGAAATAACACATGTAGTATTTATGGGAATGGGGGAACCATTGGATAATTTTGATAATGTAGCCAGGGCCTGCGAAATAGCAACAGCTCAATGGGGACTTGCTCTTAGTGCAAGGAATATCACTGTTTCAACCGTCGGTATCATGCCTGCTGTGGAAATGTTCCTGAAGGAAACTGATTGTAACCTTACACTTAGTCTTCATTCGCCTTTTCCAGAAGAGCGGTGTGGTATTATTCCTGTTGAAAAGAAGTATCCTGCAGTTGAAATCATAAGAATAATGAAGGAGTCAAAAATAAGGAAGGGGAGAAGGCTCACCATTGCCTACATGATGATAGATCAGTTTAATGATACAGAAAAACATCTGACAGGACTAATATCATTATTAAGGGGATCGGGACTAAGAGTAAACCTGCTTCCTTATCATGGTGTCGGGGATAATAAAATGAGATCATCATCACCCGAAAGGATGCATTATTTCAAACATAATCTTGTTATATCAGGTATTTCTGCATCTGTCCGCAAGTCGAGAGGGGAAGATATATCTGCTGCCTGTGGTTTATTAGCTGCAGGGATGAAAGTTCGTCACTAACTTACTTTTTTAGATTCACAAGCTGGAACATATGCTCATCGAGGTACCCCTCGGATGTTTTGATCCATTCCTTTTTCATACCAGCCGGTTCAAATCCGATTTTCCTGAATAGCTCAATGCTTTCAAGGTTTGTGGCCAGTATGTTGCAGTATAACTGATGCAGCTGAAGTGTTTTAAAGCAATAATCGATAAGACATTTCAGAGCCATTGTTGCATATCCTTTTCTCCTGTATTCATCATTTGCAATAAGAATTCCAAGTCCGGCCCTCATGTGGAAAGGATCGAAATCAAAAATATCAATTGTGCCTATCGAAACATTGTCTTTGATATGGTCAATCATAAGGCGCAACTGACCGGTCTCATAAATACTCTTATGTGAATTTTCAACATATCTTTTCAGGGTATATTTTGAGAAAGGGCTGACAGTGTTGCTTACAACCCAGTAGGAGAGGTTATTCTCCCAGTTATAAAGGAGTTCCAGGTCTTCCGGTTCAAGGGCTCTGAGTTTAATATCTTTAAATTTCATTTTGCCAGACTGAAAAATGTAGAGTTATTTTGACACTTTTTTGATAAATATATCGTCAGGGTATCCTCTTTTAATCAGTTCTCTCTTCCATGCATAAGCTTCCTCTCTGGTATTAAACATACCGGTGGTGTACCTGTAAAAACGGTCCTCCTCATTATACATTACCTTAAGATCATTTATATATCTGAAGTAGCTTACATCAACAGGATTGTAAAGAGCAATCACCTGCACCGTAAAGTAGAGAATCTCAGAATCTTTTATATTGTTATCGCTTATATCATTTACATTCATATTTATAATCATCATGCTTGAGTCAATCGACTCTGCTGCCGGAATAACAGAAAGATCGATCTTATCATAGACCATAGATGGTGGCTCTACTCTGTCAGCAATCAGATCAGGATTGAGTTCAACATCAATTCTTATGACTGACTCTTTATAGCCCTTATAAACTGCAGTATCAATTTTCTGTGTTAAATGCCGCGGCCCGGTATATACGATTGAATATTCTCCGGCAGGCACGAGGAAATCATATTCTCCATTAAGGTTATCAGGCCTGGAAATTCCCAGAGTGTCGCCTGTCCCTTTATCAAGCAGGGTTACCCTATACTTTTTGTCTTTAGTAACAGTTGTATCTTTAAGAATCAATTTCCCTGTAATCTCCCACCCGAAGCTGATGTAGATAATATCCTGTTTCTTATAGTCGGTGGTCATGGACAGATAGCCATTTTTACCATTATCAGCAGGCTGAAAGAATCTGTCATCGTCACTGGAATTAACCGGATATCCAAGGTTTTCGGGAGTTTTCCATCCCGATTCTGTATAACTGCTTTTAAACAGATCATAGCCACCCATCGAAGAATGTCCTTCCGAAGAAAAGTAGAGGGTACTTCCATCTTCAGTTATAAATGGGGTATCTTCATTATAAGGTGTATTTACATCTGGTCCGAGATTTACAGCTGGTCCCCATTCACCCATACCATCTTTTTCCGAGACATAAATATCAAGATTCCCAACTCCTCCGTCTCTATTGCTTGTGAAATAGAGTTTTTTGCCGTCTGCCGAGATAGCGGCATGCGATTCATAATACTTTGTATTGATATTACGGTTAAGCTTTTTTATCGGATTCCAGTATCCATCTTTGTACACAGATGAATAAATTGCTCCATCATAATCGTCTGTTTTATACAGGAACAGTTCAGAACCGTCACTGCTGAGTGAGCAGGAGCTACAGTCTTCACCGGCATTGAGTTCATTGGTAATTTCAACAGGAGGTTGCCATTTACCTCTCTCTTTCCTCGAATAAAAGATAGCATTTACTACACCTCTTCGTTCTGTATAAACAATTGTGTTGCCGTCGAAACTTACTGCAGGGTTATCATTGATTGAACCCATACTGAAATCCGATCCAAGTGGCTGCTTACTGAACGCAACAGGACTATCTTTAAGTTTAATTGCTGTCTGGCATGCCTGAATCTGCTGATCAATGAATTCCTGATTCTGCATCCCACCTTTTGATTTGGTCTCTGAAGCAAGTTTCTGGAAGGTTCTCAGCGTATTAAGTCCTTTTTCAAGATCATTATTGATCATATAAGCCTTTGCAAGGTAGAAGTAAGTGTCTAAAGGGGCTCTCTTTTCTTTGAATGAGGTTGACTTTGAATCATAACTGGCACTCTTTACTGCCTCTTCAAGATAGGTTATTGCTTTTCCCTTTTCGCCGGGGATATTCAGATAACATGTGCCAATTTTGTATTTGATATTAAGATTGTCAGGAGTTTCAAGAAGGAGATAAAGCTGGTTTGCGAGCTCATATTCTTCATAAAGATAGTATGATTCTGCCTGGGCAAAAATACTCTTTATTTCTGATGCTGATTGCGATTGAGCAGCTGATGATATGAGAATAAGACATAAAAGCTGCAGCAACAATACTGAAATTCTATCCTTAAAATAGCCCATTAAAACAAATATAGTCTTTTTTCCTATTGCAGATAAATATTCTTAATTCATTTTTTGTCAAGGGTGACCTTGTAAATGTCTTCTCTTCCAAAGTCTTCCGGTTCTTTATCAAAATACTGGTAGCCCTTACTTCCGTCGCCTACCGGCATAAAATAAATATTCTCATCCGGAGTATTTAATGGATATCCAAGGTTCACCGGCTTTTCCCATGTGCCGTTTTCTTTCCTTTGTGAACGGAAAAGATCATAACCTCCCATGTTTTGGTGCCCCTGTGAACTGAAAAACAGGGTTTTGTCATGGTTTGTCAGAAATGGGATATCTTCATTGAAACGAGTATTAATTTCAGGTCCCATATTGACTGCTGGTCCCCATTCACCATTGACTTTCCTCGAAATATACAGGTCAAGCCCTCCATAACCGCCTGGTTTGTCAGATGCAAAAATAAGGTGGGTATCATCTTCGGAAATGGATGCATGTGATTCCCAGTATTTCGTATTTATGTTCTTATTCAGGATGACAGCTGGTGTCCATGAACTGCCATTAAAAGAGCTGACATAAATATCACTGTTAAAGTTGTCATCTTTTGACAGGAACAACTGTTTGCCGTCTTTTGAGAGTGATGAAATTCTTATATCTCCATCCAGATTAAGATCGGGAAAAATATTTAAGGGGCCACTCCATCTATTATTTTGCATTCGGGAAAACATAATTGCATCATAAAATTTCAGTGACGACATAAATGCGAAAGATTTACCATCTGCTGAAATAACCGGATAAAAGTTTGCTTTTTCATCATTGAAGAGTTCACCAAGATTTTCCATTGTAAATGTGACAGGTTTGTCTATGAGGCTTTTCGCCATGTCGCATACATTTATTTCATGATCAATAAATTCAATGTTCTCAACATCATCAGCAAGGAGTGTCTCCCTGTACCTGAGAAAATTTCCCTTTGCTTTGTCGAAATTATAATTGATTCTGTATGCCCTTGCCAGTTCATAAAGTGCATCATATGGAGCGGCAACCTGATTAATTGTACCCTCCTTGCGTTTTGCCGACATATTTTTGACGGCAGCTTCAAGATATTTGACGGCCAGGTCCTTTTTGCCAGGAATATTCAGATAACATACTCCAATGCAAAATGCAATATTTGCATTGTCACTTTTTTCGGAATAGAGCTGGAGGTAATAATTCAATGCATCTGAATACTCTTCATTCATAAAGAAGTATTCTGCTTCAAGAAAAGTATTCTGGAGTTGTTTGTTATCCTGGGCACAAAGGGATATTGTTATAAATAGCAAAACCAGCAAACCAGCAATTCTTTTAATCATCTTCACCTGTTTAGAAAAACAAATTTATCAAAAAAAATGATGTACGATTCTTTGTGTCAAAATAAAAAAGAGGCTTTTAATACAGCCTCTTTTTAGTTATTTATTCTCTTCCTTTTTCTTCTTTCTTGATTTAAAGTAAAATATCAGGAAGAGCATAGCTGTCCCAAGAACAATCCAGATAACCCATAAATTACCTTTTTCCTTCATTGCTGCCTGATTCTCCCTGATTGTTTCTTCTGATATATCTCCTGAAATAATTAGATTTGAAATTGCCTTGTAGAGAGCAGCTTCAGGGTATTTATCCCTGTTTCTATCTGACAGCAGGAATTGAAGCAGTTCTTTCGGAGTCTTAATTTTTTCTTTCCTGAGGTCAATTGATTTGAGGAATGATAAAAGCGGTTCTTCAGCATTTTTAATAAGGTCATTCAGGAAGGTTAGAGCATCAGTGTCAGGCAATGTGCTGATTGCAATCATAAGCTCAGCAAACTGGTTGGTTGTAAGTCCTCGCTTCAGAGCTTCATTATGGAATACCTTCAACCACTCTCCTCTTAACTTTAAATTCTGCATATCTGCAGCTGATATTGCATCTCTTATGATATTGCCCTGTTCAGATGTATTGCTGTATGTCAGTATCTTGTCTCTGACGACTGATATTGCCGGGTCTGTACCTGAAATGATATCATTTGCCAGATTGTTAAGATCTTCGGCAGTAATTCTTCCCTGGCTTTTTTGCATCACATATTCCTGAAGATCAGACCACGACTTAAGCCCCAGTTCATTTATATCAATGCCGTCAAGAATAGTCTTCATTTCACCGCTGGCATATTTTGCCAACAGATCCACAGCTGCCTGTGTAAGAATATTATCTGTAATTGCTACCTTAAGTGCCAGAATATCAATCTCTTCAGGATTAATGCTTTTCTTTGCTGCCTCTCCTTTAAGGTATGCTATCAGATCATCAGTTGTTCCAAATTTGTGCTTGTTTATGTTTGCGCTGGCAATTACTTCAGCCAGTGAAGCTGATGCATGACCTTTTAATAAGGCTGCAAGTGTATTTATCTGTTTATTTGAAATAATTGTGGAGTACTCGGGTCTGACAACAGGCTGACTAATTCTCTCTTTTTCTCTGGTAACAAAGAGATCCGTTGATGTAATATTGTTGAATCTGTCAGTCAGGGTGAATACTATCCTGTTATTCCCTTCTGCAGGTAACATCTTATAAGTAAACACTGTGTCATTTATTGCATAAGTTACAGTAGAAAGTAGTGAATCACCAACCCAGTGCTCCACTTTAAGCACTGATCCTGGTTCTACTTTCAGAGGGATCTCAAGTGAGTCTCCGGTTGACACGGTAATTGTCTTATTGCTTTCAAGCCTGAGATCGGATTTAAAATCATTACGGGGTAAGACAGTATTCCCCATAAGCAGACTGTCGCTATCCATATCGATGGGGAGATTCAGATTTTTTACTACCTTATCGCCACCTTCAGCCTCAAAGGTAATTTTGTAGTTGCCATGAGGCAGCTCAAATTCGAATTCTCCTGTCTTTGGATTAGAATATACAACGAGTACATGGTTAGGATCGCTGATTTTTAAAGTGCTTATTTTTATACTGTTATCTCTGTTAGATATCAGATCTGCCACTCTGGCAAATCCCCTGACAGTAAATTTTCTTGGATGATTCTCAGAAAAAATCTCAACGCGGTAAATATCCTCCCTACCATATCCCTGTGGCCCTAAGATTGAATAATATGCTTCATATCCATCTCCTACCGGATTAAAAAATACATCATCATCGGTTGAATTTAAAGGATAACCTACATTTAAGGGAACAGACCACTCTCCGTTATCAAGTTTCGTTGAATAGAAAATATCATATCCACCCATATTAAAATGGCCTCTTGAGCTGAAGAAAAGAGTTTTATCATCCTTGCTGAGGAAAGGCGATTCCTCATTGTATATTGTATTTATAACAGGACCCAGATTTTCAGGAGGCCCCCAGTTGCCTGAGGTGTCTCTGCCTGAAACGTAAATATCCAAGCCACCTATTGTTCCTTTTCTGTTGCTTGTGAAGTACAATTTCCGATTATCGTGTGAAACAGTGGCATGTGACTCCCAGTACTTTGTATTAATATTGTCATTAAGTTTTACTATAGGGCTCCAGTTTCCATTTTCAAACCGTGATGTATAAATAATCCCGTCATAATCAGCTGAACTGTACAGATAGAGAGTCTTTCCATCACTTGAGAGGGAGGTAGGAAACAGATCACGGTCTACTTTTAAAATCTCGTTCATATTTACAGGGCCTGACCACTGACCATTTTTCCTGGTTGAGTAAAGTATGGCATCATAGAATGCTTCACTCTTTGAATAAATTATAAGGTCTTCATTATCAGAGACTACTGGATTAAACTCGGAATTTGATTCATTTATCAGGTTGCCCAGATTTTTTACTTTTATGTAAATAGGTTTGCTCATCAGCTCTTTTGCGTTAAGACATGACTGTATTTGCATGTTAACCACGGCTGTGTCATAAATATTATTGTCAAGATTATTCTTAAAATCCTTGTATGTTGACAGGGCTTTGTCAATCTGATTGTTTATTCTGTAGGCATTTGCCAGGTAATAAAATGCATCATAAGGAGCACCGGTCTCCTTGAAGTTTCCCTCCTTATAATCCGGGTTGATATTTTTTACTGCATCTTCCAGGTAAGTAACTGCCTTTTCTTTCTCACCGGGGGTATTTATATAGCATTGGCCTATCCTGTATTTGAAATTGGAATTATTTGGATAGATCCTTGATAACCTCAGGTATATTGGCAAAGCATCCTTGTATTCTTCAAAAAGTACCCAGCTCTCTGCTTCATGAAAATTGTTCCTGTTTTCAATACGGGCCTGAGAATAAATATCAGTTATACATAAAACAACCAATACAAGAGATACCAGAACAATCCTTTTCATAATGATTTTAAATACCCTTAATATTAATTTCTTTTAAATAAATGCCTGAGGGCAATCTCCTTGTAAAATTATTATATTCAGAAATTAGGTCTAAATTTCCGCATAAAACTACTAATATAACAGATTTTTGAGAAAAAAGAGAATATTCATGTATTTCACTGTTTTTAGATTCGGGATCCTGATTAACCTATATAAATCTGTATACCAGGATACATGCTGCTCCAATTTATTTTGTTATATTGAGATATCAGGAGAATAGTTTTCGAGTATTTCCTTAATCTTAGAAAGGAATTTTCCTGCAAGAGCCCCGTCTATTATTCTGTGATCGTAGCTCAATGAAAGAATAATTATGTTTCTTATACCAATCATGTCACCCTCGGGGGTTTCAATAACCACCGGAGTTTTTTTCACTACCCCAATACCCAGAATTGCAGCCTGGGGCTGATTTATAATTGGAGTACCTGCCAGATTGTTGTAAGTTCCATAATTGGTTATAGTGAATGTTCCACCTGATATCTCATCAGGTTTTAACTTATTTGACCTTGCACGCCCAGCGAGGTCATTTACGGCCTTTGCAAGACCTGTAAGATTTTTCTCATTAGCATTTTTAATTACAGGAACAATCAGGTTACCATCGGGCAGGGCAGTTGCCATACCAATATTTATATTTCTCCTTTTGATTATATTGTCTCCATCAACCGAAACATTGATCATAGGATACTCATACAAAGCTCTTGCCACGGTATCAATAAATATAGGTGTAAGAGTCAGTTTCTGCCCTTCTGCTGTCATGAATTTCTCCTTGTTCGCGTTGCGCCAGTTAACCACTTTTGTTACATCGGCGTCAATGAAAGAGGTAACATGTGGCGATGTATGTTTTGACATGACCATATGTTCAGCTATAAGCTTTCTTATCCTGTCCATTGGAATGATCTCGTCTCTGTCGCCGGTTATTTCATCTGATTTTTGTACCCTGACTTGTTTTTCAGTTTTTTGTACTATTGATTCAGCAGCTTTCTTTCTTTCAGAGAGAAATTGTAAAACATCATCCCGAGTAATTCTTCCATCCATCCCTGACCCATTAAGGATATCAAGGTCAGCATAACTTATCCCTTCCTTTGCAGCAATACTTCTTACAAGAGGTGAAATGAACCTGCCTGAAGGGGTTCTGCTTTTCATTATATGTGAGACAGACTCAACCTCTGATTTTTCCTTTCTCGTTTCTTCAATGGTTTCCCTGATCCTGCTGACCTCAATATCAATCTTCTTTTTATCCTCTTTTGTAGGAACGGCATCATTCTCAATTATGGCAATAATATCTCCTACCTTCGCTATAGTACCTTCTTTGGCAAGTATCGAAATCAGGGTACCGGAAAGTGGAGCGGGTACTTCAGAATCAACCTTGTCAGTTGCAACTTCAACCAGCGGATCATCCTCCTTCACTACTGCACCTTCGCTGACCAGCCATTTGTTTATTGTGGCTTCAATTATTCCTTCACCCATTGCCGGTAGTGTAACATTCATGCTTGCCATGTCTCTTATAATGAAAGTGTAACCAATAAATTTACGAATTATCTCTCTCATTATAACAACCGGAGTGATGATTTGTTCCCTCCGGTAATAGTGAGCAGAGTTTAGTGATCCATAACTATTCTGAGGAACCGGTTGGCAAGGGCAAACCATTCCCTGAAAATTATTCCTGCAATAATCAATTTTGTGGAACAGGGAAATAAGCCTTCTTCCGATCTTTTCCTGACATAGATTCTCATTGCTTTGTAGAAATGAAGTATGTCGTCATAATTATTCCTTGAAGTACTTTTCCCTTTAAAATGAGTTATGACAACTTCTGGATAATAATAATTGAAGTATCCTGTCTTTAATATTCTGTAGCTCAGGTCAATATCCTCTCCATACATGAAGTAGTCCTCATCAAAAAGACCTGTTTTTGTTAAAACTTCACTCCTTATAAACATAAATGCCCCGGAAATAACTTCTGTTTTTGCAGTTTCATCGATCCCGACAGATTTAAAATAGTACCTGCTGAAAAATTTTGAATCCGGAAAGAGATATGAGAAGCCGAATGACTTAAAGAATGCTGAGCCTGGAGATGGCAGAGCCCTTTTTGATTCAGGCAGATAATCACCGTCACCATCTTTCATTTTTACACCAAGTGCCCCTCCATCCAGGTGAGAATCCATGAATTTTATCGATTTTGTTAAAGCATTCTCGCTGACAACAGTGTCAGGATTAAGAAGAAGAATATATCTTCCTCCGGCCTTCTTTAACGCCTGATTATTTGCGGCTGCATATCCGGCATTTACTGTGTTACATATAAGTGTCACATCCGGATATTCACGGCTCACCATGGAACATGAGTCGTCAGAAGAATTGTTATCAACTACAAATATTTCACTATTTATATTTTCAACAGCTTTATAGACAGATCCGAGGCAATTCCTGAGAAGATCCGAGACATTATAACTTACAATTACTACTGACAGATCCATTTCATTGGTGATAAGGATTGCGGTTATTGATAGCACGTCCCAGTGTTATCTCGTCAGTATATTCAAGTTCATCACCTATTGCTACTCCACGTGCAAGAGTTGTAAGACTTATTTTGTATTTGCTTAACTTTTTATAAAGGTAGTAGTTTGTAGTGTCTCCCTCCATTGTTGTACTTAATGCAAATATGACTTCGCTTATACCCCCCTCCTTGACTTTATCTTCCAGTGAGTCAATCCTGAGATCTGCAGGACCTATCCCTTCAATAGGAGAAATTATGCCTCCAAGAACATGGTATAAACCCCGGAACTGCCTGGTGTTTTCTATCGCCATCACATCCTGAATATTCTCAACTACACAAACAATACCCCTGTCTCTTTTATTATCATTGCAGATATTACATACTTCAGTATCGGAGATATTATGACACATTTTACAATAATGTATCTCTTCGTGAAGCTTAATAATACTCTCTCCGAATCTTTTTACATCCTCGGCATTCCTCCTCAGCAGATTCATTACCAGCCTGAATGCCGTCTTTCTTCCAACCCCTGGAAGTGAGGCAAACTCGTTAACCGCATTTTCAAGCAGTTTCGAAGGAAACTCGGTAAAGCTCATAAATAATTATTTACAGCAAAAATAAATCAATTTTACTGTGATATATTAAACATGGAGAGTTTTCTGTCTTGCTTTTTTTTATAATCTTGCAAACCAAACTTATTTATATGACTCCAATACTTATTCTATCCATCTTTTTAGCATATACTTTGCTTTTGTTTATTGTGACCTGGATCACAGCCAGAAAGGCAGATAACCAGTCATTTTTTATCGGGAATAAGGTTTCACCCTGGTTTGTAGTAGCATATGGGATGATAGGAGCATCACTTTCAGGTATCACATTCATGTCGCTCCCAGGATGGGTAAAAGATACCCAGTTCAGCTATATGGTTGTTGTTTTCGGATATCTGTTCGGCTATTTTGTTATTGCTACAGTACTGATGCCTCTTTACTATAAGCTTAAGCTTACATCAATATATTCATACCTTGACCAGCGTTTTGGTTTCTGGTCATATAAAACAGGAGCAGGTTTTTTCATCATTTCGAGGACACTCGGAGCCTCGCTTCGTATGTATCTGGTTATAAGTGTATTACAGATATTTGTATTTGATGAATGGAATATCCCTTTCTGGATAAATGTACTGATATTCATTATTCTCATAATTCTTTATACATTCAAGGGAGGTATAAGAACAATAATCTGGACCGATACACTTCAGACCACCTTTATGCTTCTTGCTGTGGTATTATCTGTAATATATATCAGTAAAGATCTTGATATTTCATTATCAGGGTTGTTTACTCAGGTTAAAAACAGCTCAGCCTCAACAATGTTTATTACAGATTGGACAAATGAAAGATTTTTTCTGAAACAGTTTTTCAGCGGGATGTTTATTACCATAACAATGACCGGTCTCGACCAGGAGATGATGCAGAAGAACCTGAGTTGCAGAAATATCGGGGAGGCTCAGAAAAACATGTTCACATTCAGCGGAATACTGGTTTTTGTGAATCTTCTTTTCCTGTTTCTTGGAGCAATACTTCTGATATTTATTCAGACAAAAGGAATTTCTGTTGCAACTAGTGATGAGATTTTTCCGACAGTGGCTGTCAGATATCTCGGACCGGTAGCCGGGCTCGTTTTTTTCATCGGATTGATATCGGCTGCCTTTCCAAGTGCTGACGGAGCTTTAACTTCTTTGACCACATCTATAAGTATTGATTTTCTGGGGCTCGATAACCGCAGTAATCTTACAGAAAAGGCTAAAACGAGGATCAGGTACATCGTTCACTTGTCGATAGCAGTAGTTTTTTTCATTGCTGTACTTATTTTTGGAATGCTTGATGATAAGGCAGTAATAGATAAGCTTTTCACAATTGCCGGATACACTTACGGACCTTTACTGGGGCTTTATTCTTTCGGATTATTCACAAAGAGAACTGTAAAGGACAAGCTTACTCCTTATATTGCAATATTCTCACCTGTTGCCTGTTATGTTCTGAGTAGTTTTTCAGAAGTACTTTTCAACGGATATAAGTTCGGGTTTGAGTTACTTCTTCTTAATGGCCTGATAACATACATCGGATTATATATTTTCAGCAGCAAGGCTGAAAAAGTACAAGAAAGAAATCTATCCGGGATTTAAATAGCCTTACCTGAGGTTCTGTTGTCGGAAACCTCCCTGATTCATATTGTCAGGATTTTGATTTATACCAGTATCATCCTCTTCTTCTTCAGGTTCAGGCTGAATGATAATTCTTTTATTTTTAAAAGGAATGCTCCAGATAATAAAATAATTAAAACTTGGGCTGAATGATCTGGATCCGTTGCCATATCCTGGAAGATATACCGGTTTCAGATGCCTTCCTGTACCGGCATCAACCAGCTTCCTGAGGCTTACAGTCCACCCCATACTTATGTTCTTAAATACTTCAGCCCTTACTCCTGGTGTAATCTCAATGTAATGAGCCCATTCATCAGCAGGAGGAACAGATGTAACTGAACTTCCCCAGTAATTTTCCCTGGTTATCGTTGGGATTTCATAATTAAAATGGCTGATCCCATATCTTATTCCAATCCCGATTGCATATTTCCCCTGTGATTTTTGAGGTTTAAGCAGGTTGATGTCGAATCCTGCACGGAAATAAAAACCTTTTGTCCGGTAATCATACATGAGGAAAGCAGTATCCCTGTATCTTGGATAACTGTAATCGGTGTGCCCGGCAATAATAATGGCAGAGAGTTTCTCATTAAGGTCAGCGCTCAAAGATCCTTCGATGTTTAAAAGGTCTTTATTGTTAAAATATTTTGCCGGCCCTAGTACCTCAAACCCAAGCCTGAATTTTAAGGGAAACTGGATAGTGTCCTGGGATAATCCGGTTAGCGGCAGACTGGAGAAAACCAGCATCATACTAATAATATATACTGATATTCTCCACATTACTGGTCGTTATATTTTCATTTATTAAGGAAATGGAATCAATTGAATGTTTTGTATAAAAAATTGTATCAACAGTATGGAACATTGAGTAACCACATTCTTTTGAAATAAGATGAGGGTAACTCCAGTACAGGAACTCAATGGTGTCGGTTATTCCGTTTATTTTTATTACAAATAATGAGTTATTAGTTGTATCATTAAGGGGGATAAGGACCGGAGGAGTTATTTTTTCCTTATCATAGATGAAAAGATCTTTATTTACCCCTGAAAGAGACAGACTATCAGGTATTGTCGGTTTGTAAGAAGAATAGCTGTAAAAGCCGGCCTTTACATAAGCCTCGGTCTCGTCTATACATGATAAATCAAGGCAGGAACTCTGTAACAGATAAAACCCTGAAATAATTATTACAGCAAATGCCTTAAGTGGTCTTCTCATTATTTTTTGAAAGTGTCAAAATTACAAAATTTACTTTGTCATATGCAAAAAAGCCAGGCATATGAATAATAAGAGGTTTTAAAAAATGGAGAAACGGTTCTGTCTAAAACCGGGGCAGGCTTTAAGGCGTGCAGTCAATATTGTTTAAAGATTTAAACAAAGCAATAATCGTTCCCTGATTATAATTTCTGAATTAGAGAGAGCGCTTTTTCAATAGCTTTGGGTATTCCCGCAGGATTTTTACCACCTGCAGTGGCAAGAAATGGCTGTCCGCCTCCACCACCGCTTATTTCACCTGAAATCTCCCTGATCAGGGATGTTGCATTTAAGTTCTTCTCTTTAACAAGGTCATCGCTTACCATTACAACAAGATTTGCCTTGCCACCTGATTCGGATCCAATAATAAGTACTGTATTTGCTGAAGACTTACGTATCCGGAAGGCAATGTTTTTCAGCATCTCGGGTGATTCTGCACCCAGCTGTCCGGAAATAAAATTAAGACTGTTTATTTTCATTGCATTGGCCGTCAGCTCTTTGATTATCATGTCAGCCGACTGAGCCTCAAATCTTTCAATGGTCTTTTTCAGGGCAGTATTGTCAGCTATAAGCTTTTCCACATTCTCTTTCACATTCCCGGTACTTTTCAGTATAGCAGATATCTCATCAAGTGTGGCAAGTTTCTCGTTTATATATTCCATAGCTTTATCAGCAGTCACTGCTTCAATTCTTCTTATACCTGCCGCAATTGCACCTTCAGCCACAATTTTAAGAAGGCCAATTTTACAGGTTGATTCCACATGAGTGCCGCCGCAAAGTTCAACCGAATTTCCAAATTCAACAACCCTGACGTGGTCGCCGTATTTCTCGCCAAAAAGAGCCATCGCACCTTTTGCCCTGGCTTCTTCCATCAGGACACCGTCAGATACTATCCTTGAATGATTTTCCCTGATGAGGATGTTAACCATTTCCTCAACTTTTGTCAGCTCTTCTTTTGATGGCTTGCTGAAATGGCTGAAGTCGAACCGAAGTCGTTCAGCATTTACTAATGACCCTTTCTGTTCGACATGAGATCCAAGTACAGCTCTCAAAGCCTGGTGCAACAGATGTGTTGCAGTATGATTATTCGCAGTCATCTGCCGCTTCTGTAAGTCAACTGTGGCAACGAAATGGGTGGATAGGTCAGATGGTAATTTTTCTGCAATATGTATAATAAGGTTATTCTCCTTTACTGTATCGAGAATCACAATCTTTTCTTTTCCCGACTTTAGCATTCCTGTATCACCTGCCTGTCCGCCTGACTCACCATAAAAGGGAGTTTTGTCCAATATCAGCTGGATAGTATCCTTTCCTCTGACCTTCACTTTCCGGTATTTTGTTATAAGTACTTTGTCTTCGGTTTTGTCATATCCTGTGAAGATTGTACCTTCAGTATTCCTGATATTTGTCCAGTCGGCAGTTTCAACAGCAGCATCTTCCCTCGAGCGCTCTTTCTGTACTTTCATCTCCTCCTCGAATCCTTCTGTGTCAAGATCCAGCCCGTTTTCCCGCAGGATAAGCTGAGTGAGGTCAACAGGGAAGCCAAAAGTGTCGTATAGTTCGAATGCAGCCCTGCCAGGCATAGTGCTCTTCTTTTCTTTCCTGAGGTCGGCAACAACCTTATCGATCATTTTTAATCCTTTTCCCAGAGTCTTCAGAAATGCAGTTTCCTCTTCAAGGATGATCTTTGATATATGTTCCTTTCCTGATTCAAGTTCAGGGTATTGTTTTGCCATTTTATCAGCAAGAGCAGACACCAGTTTGTGAATAAATGGCTCATCCATTTCCAGGTTATTGTAGCCATATCTGACAGCCCTGCGCAGTATTCTTCTGATTACATAACCGGCTTTATTGTTGGAAGGGATCTGACCATCAGCAATTGAGAAAGCCACAGCTCTGAGGTGATCGGCTATCACTCTGAGACCCACATCCCATTTTTCATTTTTACCATATGGTTTACCGGTAATTAAGGATATTTCTTTAATTACTGACTGGAAAATATCTGTTTCATAGTTTGATTTCTTTCCCTGGATTATCATGCAAAGTCTTTCGAATCCCATTCCAGTATCAACATGTTTCGAAGGAAGCGACTCAAGTGAGCCATCAGCTTTCCTGTTATACTGAATGAAAACAAGATTCCAAACCTCAATCACATGAGGATGTCCTTTATTAACTAGTTCCCTGCCTGGAATCTTTTTCCTTTCATCATCATCCCTGATGTCGACATGAATTTCAGAACAGGGTCCGCAGGGACCGGTTTCACCCATTTCCCAGAAGTTGTCCTTTTTTGAACCTTCAAGGATCCTTTCCTTAGGTTTGGAAAAACACTTTTCCCAGTGATTGTAAGCCTCATCATCACGCGGAACATTATCATCTTTACTACCTTCAAAAATAGTAGCATAGAGCCTGTCTTCAGGGATTTCCAGTTTTTTTACAAGCAGTTCCCATGCCCATTCAATTGATTCCTTTTTGAAGTAGTCTCCAAATGACCAGTTGCCAAGCATTTCGAACATGGTATGATGATAAGTGTCGTGCCCAACCTCTTCAAGGTCATTATGTTTTCCTGATACCCTCAGGCATTTCTGCGAATTGGCAACTCTTTTATTATCAGCCTGCTGATGTCCAAGAAAGATATCCTTGAACTGGTTCATTCCTGCGTTTGTGAACATGAGGGTAGGGTCATTCTTCACAACCATTGGAGATGATGGAATTATAGCATGACCTTTGGATCTGAAGAACTTAAAAAATTCCTGCCGCAGGTCGTGAGATTGCATGTTATTTGTCATCCTTTGAGAGTATGCTTGAAATTTGGTTTGTAAAATTAATTTATTTGGCTTAGATTTGTCAATTACCCGGATAAAAAATCAAAAAGGGGTTGCTTTTGTTTAGAAACAGAAAATATATACTTGATCTTACTGATCTGCAATACAAGCAGATAAAACTACCATTTAAACTAAAGCTGCTAAGAGCTTTAATGTGGTTCTCTCTTTCAATAATTGTCACAATCGTATATGTATTTATTTTCAGGAGCCTTTTTGGATCACCTAAGGAAAAGCTTCTTGATCAGCAGGTTGACAATCTGAAACTTCAGTATTCCCTTGTGGGAAGGCAGCTTGATAATTCAATAGCGATGCTGAACAATTTCAGGCTTTCAGATGATATAAGGTACAGGCCTATTCTTGATATGGATACGATTCCCGAGTCATACAGGAAGGCCGGTGTCGGAGGTGTTAACCGTTACAGTGACCTGGCCGGATTTATCAATTCAGATATGCTTATATCATATCGTTCAAAGATCGATTTGATATCGAATATGGCGAAAGTTCAGAAAGAATCTTTCAAGGCAATTGCAGAACGTTCGGGAGAGTGGAGGATAGAGATGGATCATCAGCCCATGATCAGTCCTGTTGATGTTAAATACCGGCTCGGTGACGGATTCAGGTTCAGGGAAGTGCATCCGGTACTTGGTACACCCAGAATGCACTATGGTCAGGATTTTGAAGTACCATATGGAACAGAAGTATACGCCACCGGTAACGGAAAAGTTATAGAATCAGGATGGAATTCAATGGGATTCGGAAATTTTGTAATAATTGACCACGGCTATGGGCTACGCTCTACATACGGGCATCTCAGTAAAATTAATATTGCCAAAGGTGAGAATGTAAAACGGGGAGATCTTATTGGATACAGTGGCAATACCGGAACATCATCCGGACCTCATCTTCATTATCAGATAGATCAGTTTGGTCAGCATAAGAATCCGATATTTTTCTTTAACAACGATATGACTGCTGATGAGTATAATGAAATGATCGAGGTTTTGGCATCTAAAACCAGGTTTCGTTAGCCCGAATACATCTTACTGAACAGGTACAAGCATCAGATTTATGATTTTCAATTATCTTCAGAATTGATTATATTTGCGCGGTTATGCTGCGACCAAAGTATAAATTCAATCCGGAATCACTGAGTTTTGACAAGGTACGTCTTGGCATCAGTGATATTTTGCTCAGGTTTTTGGCTTATTTTATCGGGTCGGTAATAATAGCATTTGTCTACTGGGTGATATTTGCAGCATTCTTTGATTCCCCAAAGGAGAAAGCTCTTTTAAGGGAGATACAGCAGCTTACAATGCAGTACGATATGATCAACAGGGAAATGTCCAATGTTGAAAAAGTACTTGAAGATCTTGAGAAGACAGATGACAACCTTTACAGGACAATATTCGAGGCAGAGCCGATACCATCAACTTTGCGCGAAGGGGGAGTAGGTGGTGTAAACAGGTACACCAGCCTTGAAGGATATACAAACTCCGAGGTGGTTGTTGAAACGACAACTCGTCTGGACAGGATCAGAAAGAGAGTATATATGCAGTCAAAATCATTTGAAGAACTGATACACCTGGCTCAGCGCAAAGAAGATATGCTTAAGTGTGTACCCGCCATTCTTCCTATTTCCAATGATGACCTGACACGTACGGCCTCAGGCTATGGTCTCAGGATTCACCCGATTTACAAGATAACAAAATTCCATTACGGGATGGATTTCACAGCACCGGCTGGTACCGATGTTTATTCCACTGGTGACGGTACTGTTGCTGAAGTTCTCTCCTCTCAGCGTGGTCTGGGGAAACATATAATTATTAATCACGGATTTGGATATTTCAGCATTTATGCACATCTAAGTAACTTTAATGTAAGGAGAGGACAAAAGGTTCACAGAGGGGATGTAATTGGTTATGTTGGTAATACAGGTACATCTGTTGCCAATCATCTTCATTATGAGATCAAGCTGAACGGGGAAAATATCGACCCTGTGAACTATTACTTTGAAGATCTTTCACCGGCTGAATACGTGAGGATGATTGAAATAGCATCCAAGACAGGTCAGTCTTTTGATTAGCCAAATAAACAATATCATAAATTATCGCCATGCCTTATAAGGAAATGAAAGTAGAAAAGCTCTATTATGCCATTGGTGAAGTGGCGGAGATGCTTAATGTTCCTGTTTCAACAGTCAGGTTCTGGGAAAATGAGTTCGACATACTTAAACCCATGAAGAACAAAAAAGGGAACAGGCTTTTCACTCAGGCAGATGTAAAGAATCTTAAAATTATACACCACCTCGTAAAAGAGGAGGGTATGACTCTTGAGGGTGCACGAAAAAGGCTGACTGGCAAGTGGGATGAGACAGATTATAAGTTTGAAATTAATGAATCGCTGCAGAAAATTAAATCGATCCTTCTTGACATAGGTAATAATATTTGAATTAACCCTGTGTATATCTTAGGCTTACTGTGTTTTTCTCTGGTTTTATGTGTAGCCAGATAAAAACTGACACAGAGGTTCACCGAGTATCACAGAGGGACACAGAGAGATATAAAATGAGATTAAAAGAGATTTTCACTTACCTTGATTCAGCAGTACCATTATCTTTTCAGGAAGATTATGACAATTCCGGTCTCCAGGTTGGTGATCCGGAAAAGGAAATCAGTTCTGCATTGATAACCCTGGATGTAACAGAGAAAATTATAGATGAGGCTATTGAATCTGGTTGTGATCTTATTCTTTCTCATCATCCTGTTATCTTTTCAGGAATAAAAAGAATAACAGGCCGTAACTTTACTGAAAAAATTATAATCAGGGCAATCCGGAATGATATAGCTATTTATTCTTCTCATACTAACCTTGATATTTTTAATGGCGGTGTCAGCAGGAAGATGGCTGAAAAATTGAACCTGCAAAACATTAAAGTCCTGGCTCCACTTAAAGGGAGATTGAATAAACTTGTTGCTTATATTCCTGAAAGCCATCTGGATAGCGTAAGAGAAGCTATTTTTAATGCCGGGGCAGGAGTCATTGGCAATTATGACAGCTGTGGATTTGTGAGCCAGGGCACAGGAAGTTTCAGAGGCAATGAATCCACGAATCCTTTCGTTGGGGATAAAGGAAAGCTGCATTTTGAAAAGGAGCTGCGGTTTGAAACCGTATTTGTTTCTCATCTTAAGGATAAGGTAATTAAAGCGCTTATTACAACGCATCCCTATGAGGAGGTGGCTTATGATATCTATTCGCTTGAAAACAGCAATGTTGATTTCGGGCTTGGATGCACTGGCGAATTACCTGAAGCTAAAGATGAAACGGATTTTCTAAAGATGGTCTCTGACATATTTGATGCCAGGGGATTGAGAAATTCGAAGCTTTCAGGAAAGAAGATAAAGAAAATAGCCCTCTGTGGCGGTTCAGGTGCATCACTTTTGAGAGACGCAATCTCATCCGGAGCTGATGCCTATATAACAGGAGATATAAAATACCATAATTATTTTGATGCTGAAGGCAGGATTTTACTTGTTGATGCGGGGCATTATGAGAGTGAAAAATTTGCAACAGAAATTATTTACGATCTAATTATCAAAAAATTCCCTAAATTTGCAGTCCGGTTTTCAAAAACAGATACGAATCCGATAAACTATTTGTAAAGATGGAAAAAGTGAAATCACACGATACAGAAATTTCAGTGGAAGACAGACTGAGAGCACTATATAGCCTCCAGCTGGTAGATTCAGAGATAGATAAAATCAAAACACTCAGAGGTGAGCTGCCACTTGAGGTACAGGATCTGGAAGATGAAATAGCAGGACTGGAGACCAGGCTTGGCAATCTGAAGGAAGAAGTAGTAAATCTAGAGAAAGCGGTTACAAACAAACATACTGAAATAGCTTCTGCTGAGGCGCTTATTAAAAAATATGATGAGCAGCAGAAAAATGTAAGAAATAATCGTGAATATGATTCATTATCTAAAGAGATTGAATACCAGAATCTTGAAATAGAACTTTTCAATAAGAAGATAAGGGAATTCAATTTCCAGGTTGAGGAGAAGAATGTAGTGATCGCTGAATCCGAAGAATTGCTGGCTGACCGTAAAGCAGATCTTGAAAATAAGAAATCGGAACTCGATGAAATAATTTCTGACACCCAGAAGGAAGAGGAGGGTCTTTATAAAAAGTCGGAAAAAGTTGAATCGATCATTGAGGAAAGATTGCTTACAGCATATAAAAGAATTCGTTCCAATGCAAGGAATGGTCTTGCTGTTGTACCTGTCCAGAGGGACGCATGTGGGGGTTGTTTCAACCAGATACCGCCACAGAGGCAGCTCGATATCAAGTCGAGGAAGAAGATAATCGTTTGTGAGTATTGCGGAAGGATACTTGTTGATGATGAGATAATTAAAGAGGGACATATTTAGTTACCCTGATTCATAATGCATAGAGGGGCTTTATCTGAAGCCCCTTTTTTTGTTTTTACTAACTTTACGGGATCACAATACTTTTCATAATGACAACTGCGAATTTTAAAGAACTCGTGTCAGAAGGTATTCCGGGCAGGCTTCCGGATATTAAACCATATGATAATCAAATAAATCATGCTCCCCGGAGAAGGCAGATACTTAACCGGGACGAGAAAAAGCTTGCGTTAAAAAATGCACTCAGATATTTTCCTGTTGATTTTCATAATGTTCTGGCTGCTGAACTCGCAAAGGAACTCGAAGATTACGGAAGGATATATATGTACAGGTTCAGGCCTGACTATGAAATAAAAGCGCGCAACATTAATGATTTTCCTCACAAATCGATGAGCGCTGCAGCAATTATGCTGATGATCTCGAATAACCTGGACGAAGCCGTGGCTCAGCATCCGCATGAACTTATAACTTATGGTGGAAACGGAGCTGTATTTCAGAACTGGGCTCAGTACAGGCTTACAATGAAGTACCTGTCTGAAATGTCTGATGAACAGACACTGGTGGTCTATTCAGGTCATCCCCTTGGACTTTTTCCTTCACAAAGGGATGCACCAAGGCTTGTAGTGACAAACGGAATGGTGATACCTAACTATTCCTCCCAGGATCACTGGGAAAAATTCAATGCCCTGGGAGTATCGCAATACGGGCAGATGACTGCCGGGTCGTATATGTATATTGGTCCGCAGGGTATTGTCCACGGCACTACAATCACTATTCTGAATGCTGCCCGGATGACTATCGGAGATAATTTCAGGGGGAAACTCTTTTTGTCATCAGGACTTGGAGGTATGTCAGGAGCTCAGCCCAAGGCTGCAAGCATTGCAGGTTTGGTTTCTGTTATAGCGGAGGTAAATAAGAAAGCTCTTGAAACAAGGCATTCGCAGGGTTGGATCGATGAGGTTTGTTATGATATTGATGAACTGGTATTAAGGGTTTCGGAGGCTCAGGCTGAAGGAAAAGTTACCTCTATTGCTTACGCTGGTAACATTGTGGAAGTATGGGAGAAGTTTGCCGATGAAAATATTAAAGTTGATATAGGCTCGGATCAGACCTCGCTTCACAATCCCTGGGCCGGAGGCTATTATCCCGCCGGTTACAGCTTTGAGGAGGCAAACAGGATGATGGCAGAGGAACCTGACAGATTCAGGGATGCAGTACAAAGGTCACTGATAAGACAGGTGGCAGCTATAAACCGTCATGCTGCATCAGGCACTTATTTTTTTGATTATGGCAATGCCTTTTTGCTTGAAGCTTCACGGGCAGGCGCTGATGTGATGGATAAAAACGGGATGTTCAGATATCCATCCTACGTTCAGGATATTATGGGTCCCCTTTGTTTTGATTACGGGTTCGGACCCTTCAGGTGGGTATGCTGTTCAAATGATCCCGCAGATCTGCAGGTAACTGATAGTATTGCAATTGATGTACTGACACTGATTTACGAAAATGCACCGTCTGAAATCAGGAAACAGCTTTCTGATAATATACACTGGATCAGGGAAGCAGAAAAGAATATGCTGGTTGTGGGATCACAGGCAAGGATACTTTATGCTGATGCTGAAGGAAGAATTGCTATAGCTGATGCCTTTAACAAAGCTGTTTCCGAAGGTAAAATATCAGCTCCTGTTGTAATTGGGAGAGATCATCACGATGTTTCAGGAACGGATTCCCCATTCAGGGAGACATCTAACATATATGATGGATCTAAGTTTACCAGCGATATGTCTGTTCACAATGTTATAGGTGATGCTTTCAGAGGTGCCACATGGGTATCACTCCATAATGGAGGAGGAGTGGGCTGGGGCGAGGTTATAAATGGTGGTTTCGGAATGGTCCTTGACGGATCGGAAGAATGCTCAGTGAGGCTTCGCAGCATGCTGCATTGGGATGTCAATAACGGTATTGCCCGCAGAAGCTGGGCGAGGAACAGCGAGGCAATATATGCCCTTAAAAGGGAGATGGAAAGAACTCCTGGCCTGAAAGTTACATTACCTAATATTGCAGATGATGATCTGATAGAGAGAGTAATCAGATAAAAAATATTTAATTATCTCATTAATATCTGCTTTTATTCAGCATAATAAGCACACAGCCATTGACAGTCTGAATACCATTTTTTTGTGCAAGGTCTGCAAGTTCCGGATTTATGGTTCCGGGATTGAAAATTATCCTTTGAGGATTCAATGATATTATATAATTATAGTAAGGCCTCTGATTGGCAGCACCAAGATACATGGCAACCGTATGTACCGGGCCAAGGTCCTCAGGCATCCCTTTCCTGATCCTGATATGGTCAATATACTCTTCCCTGAGACCAATTGCAATAACAGGGTAATTGTATTTCAACAGTCTTTTTACAGCCTTATTGGAAAATCTTTCAGGTTTTGGACTAGCTCCCAGCACAAGCGTAACCTTCTCCATCAGAATTATTTTAGCAATATCATATATATTTTTTGGAGATCAGAACTACAGCCATTCCGATTATTCCCTCTTCACGTCCTGTGAATCCCATTTTCTCGGTAGTTGTGGCCTTTATAGTTACATTGTCAGGCAGGGTACATAGTATGTCAGCAATAGTTTTTCTCATCTCCGTAATAAAAGGTGCTATCTTAGGATTTTCAAGACAAACAGTACAATCCAGGTTGTTTATCGTATAACCTTTTTCATTGATCAGTCCGAATGTTCTTTGAAGGAGTATTTTGCTGTCAATACCCTTGAACTCACTGCTGCTGTCAGGAAAATGGTAGCCAATGTCATTAAGGCCGGCAGCTCCCAGAAGGGCATCGCAAATGGCATGAATAAGCACATCGCCATCAGAGTGTGCAACACAGCCTTTTTCGGAAGGTATAAGAATCCCGCCAAGCCATAATTTCAGACCTGTTTCAAGCCTGTGAAAATCAATCCCCTGGCCAATTTTTATATTCATCCTTTTGATTTGCCGGCGTTTCGCAGGGCGTTAATATCAAATTCAAGAGAAAACCTCAGAGTTCTGGCAAGCGGATGATTCTGAACAAGCGGCATCAGATAGGAAAAATCAAGTGTGAAAGCACTTAATCTTATTCCTGCACCTGCAGTAAAGTATTTACGGTTTCCTTTGGTTTCATGTTCATGGAAATAACCTCCCCTTACGGCAAATAGGCTATTGTACCAGTATTCTGCACCAACGGCATACATTATCTCATGCATCTCCTCCCTGAATCCACCAGGTGCATCATAGAATGACTGGAAGATTGCAACAGGAACTGAAATATTTGGATCTTTCCCTGCAATAATGCTGTCGGGATTTTCTGAGCTGTATATAGGAGGTGTTGGAACCAGGAGCTTGTTCAGATCGAGTGACAATGTTATCTTATTATAGTCGTCAAGTTCAACGGTCATGGAGCTTCCCAGCCTCATATTCATAGGTATAAAATCTGATGTCTGTGAATCGGAATAACTCATTTTAGCTCCGATATTTGAGAAGTTCAGTCCTACTGCCACAAGCCCTTTTTTATCACCAAGAGATATATCCTTATGATAATATCCGGAGATATCTGCTGCAAAAGAGATACCCGGTTTTGTAGCAACTCCTCCGGAGTATGACCCTCCAGTAAGGTTTGAGTATATAAACCTGAAAGCAATTCCACCTGAAATATTGTCAGCGAAAAGCCTTGAATATCCGAGATCAAATGAGAATTCATTAGGTGCAAAAGTGCGTTCAAGATTCCCGAATTCATCAGTGAAAGGCACATCACCGAGTGAAGAATACAAAAGGCTGGAGCTCAGTACCTGTTTCCTGTCAATCCTTGAGTATCCTGACAGGAGGGCAATATTAATATCAGGAACAAGTGTTCTCAGCCATGGTGAATATGATAATCCGATTCCCCCTTTGCCATCTATAAATGCGAATTTTGCAGGGTTCCAGTGCATGCTGAAAACATCAGCGGAGGTTGCAACACCTGCATCTCCCATACCACCTGCTCTTGAATCAGGAGCTATGGTAAGAAAGGGGACCACTGTCTGTATGGCATTTAATTCTCCCGAATTACTCTGGCCGTACATAGAAGGCCTGCTTCCCAGGGTTAGAATTATCAATAAAAAAACTGATACACTTTTATTCATTTCCTTCATTTCAACAACTTTGCAAATATAAAACATTTTTTTCCGGCACTTATTGTGTTCCTGTTACAAAATGATCATTCTTCCTGAGGCTGCTGTGGTTTCACCTTCAGGAGTCGTAATTATTATCTTATATGGGTAAAGTCCCCTGCCAACCTTGCTGCCTCCATCATCCTTTCCATCCCATATTACAGGTGGAATTATGAATCCTGAAGAGCTGATCTTTGTGCGGATTACTTTGATGGCCCTTCCGCCAAGGTTATATATATTAATTATTATGCCCAGTTCTTTATCCGGCCTGTTGTGTTCAACCTGTATCCTTGTTTCGTTGAAGAAAGGATTAGGATAGTTGATCAGATTGGTGATCACAAATTTACTATCAGATTCAACTTCAAAATTTATTGTACTTACAGATGAATTATTAAAATTATCCCAGGCTTTAAGAGTAAGGGAATGAGGCCCTTCTGACAAACCTGTAAGATCATAGGCAAGGTGACCTTTGCGGTAATTGTCAAAATCATTCTCAAAGTATTTATTAAGAACAAATGAGTTATTAGGATCATTATCGAGATACGCCGTAATATCATGCCCGATACCTGATCCCGTTGTATTGATTCCGCCACGGTCCTCAATTATTGCAAGCAGTTTCGGAGCGCTGTTGGTCATCCCTCCGTTCCTGAACAGAGTGTCATTAATATATAGTTTTATGTCAGGGCCTTCCGTGTCATTGCTGACAGCCTGTGAAAAGCCTCCTACAATGATTTCACTGAAATATCCCTGCATATCAAGTTCTGAATCTGTGGCATAATAACTTATTTTTCCGGATCCTGCTGAATAATCTATGTCTCTGGGGACAATAAATGTAAATGTGAATTTCCCGTCTTTTGTATTTGTTTTACCACTGAACAGAATATTATTCCTGACAGGGAATTCAACACTCGAACCACCATCGTTTGCAAGGGTTCTGATCATAGTCTCCTTGTCAAATACAAGAGGTGAAACAGTTCCATTGAAGTTATTCAGCGTATTTCCATGATTATCCTCAATATGACCTGATACTGTAATAACAGAAAGTGCGCTAAGGGTATCTATATTACCGGTAACAGACTTATTATTAACTGAATCAGTCACTACATTACCATGCCATGCATATGAGAGGCGGAGGGCAGGATCACCAAGAAGAGTGAAATTTCTTTTATTTGCTCCGCTGCCTGAATTATTCTTTGCCAGACGAATGATATCACCAAATGCAAGTGAATTTCCTGCAGAATCCCTGTCAAATGCAAAGTCGAAAATATTCCTGTTCAGGAAAGCATTTGGAGCAGAGTAAACCACACGTGTAGTAGACATAAGAGCGATTGCTCCATTTTTGTTTCCTCTGAGAGTAAGCTCACCTGCAGAGGTCTTTTCCGTTATATCGCCTGTGAGATTGTTTATCTCGATATCATCAAACCTGCTGAACTCACAGGTAGCAGTAATAAAAAGAGGCAGTTTCCCGGAATTCTGCCATGAATTTATATCATTTGATTTCAATATTTCTTCATGAGCAAGCCCGCCCTCGCTGCCATGGCCAACATAATTAAATATCAGACAACCGGCATTGATCCTATCATTAATTGCCTGATTGACATTGGGATATGACTGGCCGCTTACAGTTGTAGTCTGCCGGAATGCATCCAGGTATATTTTATCCACATTGAAAGCCGGGACGCTATCCTGGATTATTTTTGCAAGAGATTCAGCATCTGTCAGATGAGTGTTCCCATCCTCGTCATCAGCAGTAAGACAGATTATGTTTTTCCAGTCACCGTTATTCACAGGATCGAGATATGCCCTTATCTTTGATAATATGATACCAGCCTGCAGAGTATCATTTACGGGCAGACGACCTATTCCAATATCTTCGGTTCCGTCTGCTTCACCTTCATCTTCTTCGAGAAGTCCATAAAAGTCGTCGGAGGTAAAGGATGAGACTACCACATTTGAATTCTGAGACTGGTAGGTGGGAATGAAGTTCGGGTTATCAGGCGGTGCTGTTTTGTTCTCGAATGAACCGTCACCAAAAAGAGCAAGATATTTCAATTGCATGTCCGTATTTCTCTGGGACTGAAATTTGAACCTTACAAAGTTTCTTATTGCAGCAATATCAGGAACTCCTCCGGAGAACTCGTTGTAAATCTGTTCAGGAGTTACAATAAGGGAAAAAAATCCATCATTTTTCAGATGTATTTCCGCAAGTTTCCCTGCATATTCAAGAAATAACGGATGAGATACAATTATCATATCTGCAGGAGCAGATCCATGGAGATTCTGGACGGGAACAGTTGTTGTTCTGATTATGGGTACAAGAAAGTCACTACCTGAAAAAGCAGCATACGTTTTGAGTGTTTGAGTACTGTCAGTGAATGAGAGTATATCTCCTGACTTTCTATATTTAATCTGTTTTATATTATAAGGATCACTAATATCCCAGATAAAAGGATCACTGTTGCTAAGGATAATTCTGAATTCGGTTACTTTTCCCTGAGCCACAGACCTGTAATCGCTGAATTTACGGAAGGTTCCGTTAAATCTGTTTGATATTCTTCCCTGTAATGAAAGGTAATCGAGCCATCCTGCATTTTCGGCCATTGTACCATTATTAATGTATTTTACTTCAAATACAGGAGAAGATGATACAGGCAGGATAGAGTCGGAATATTCATTAATATTTGCGTATGTACCAGTGTAGTTATATAGATTAACAGCGGGAACTGTAATGTTCTTTACAACAGATGTACCTTCGCTGAGTCTGAAAAGAGTTGGTATTGCAGCTCTGGCTGCAACTCTTATTTTGTATTTAATCTTTTCACTGGCAATGAGATCACTAAAGCCTGGATTAATGGTAAGTCCGCTTAATACAGATACAGGCTGAAACCACTCTCTGCCTGATTTTTTAAGGTTTTCACTTTCAATTTCATGAATAAAGAGAGCATCTGATGATGTTGAAATATTATTTGGATCTGCAACAATCTCTCTTACTTCAATTTTTTTCCCTGTTTGTTCATCCGATGTAATAAAATAAAAAGCAGTGTCGGAATAGTTGTGCCTCAGAAAACTGTATGTCCTGTCAGTTTCATCAAAAATCCATCTGTGGCTGGCTTTGCCGTAAAAGAGAAGGTACTCACCTTCATTCAGCAGGGAGTCGCTTCCCGAGATATAGATAGCTGTTTCGCGGAGGTCATCAGGTGAAGGTGAGTTATTATAGTAGGAGAGCTGCCCCCAGTTATTGGTGTAAACTCTTGGTTTAGAAGGATTGGGAATTCCCATCTGCCTGAGTCTGGCATAATCGATCCGGTATATGCCATCTTCAGTAACTGCTATTTTGAACCAGGTACCTTTTGAAAGGATTGATGTTGATACCCTGGTCTGTGAATACAGATCAGAATACAATACCGGAAGAAGTAAAAACAATATTTTTAAAAATTTCGGCATAACTTCCGGCAAAGATATAAGATAAAAATGTACTCACAGGTTCGTCCCGGTATTTGCTTTTGGTAACAGTTTCAGGTAATATTAACGTGATCATCACGTTCTTATTGCAACCTTCAGACCGGACAGATATGATAAATACCCTGAAGAGCCCGAAGGGTGAGGATATAATTTTGTTTATTAAGTTTGTACCTGCATTTCTTTTTTTCATTATGCCCAGGCTGAATTTGGTTATACTGTTTTTATGGTTGTTATTAACTATCTCAGTTAATGGTCAGGAGATTGATCCAGGGGCTGGATATCAGGCTGTTATGATGAATAATCCTTCTATGTCGGGAATCGGGGGAGATGGGACACTCCGATTATCTTACCTGAACTTCTTTCCCGGAAATGGCTACAATCTTCATTCTCTTTATCTCTCATACGATTCATTTATTCAGGCACTTCATGGCGGAGCAGCATTCTATCTTGTTGAGGATTATCTTGGAGGTGCAGTAAATAATATCAGGGGGGGATTATCATACTCATATTTTCTTCAGGCTGGAGAGGATCTGTTTATTAATGCAGGACTTACCTTCTCAGTTTATCATCAGGGTTATAACTTCAGTAATTCGGTACTTCCTGATCAGATTGATCCCCTCGGTGGAATTGGTTATCCTTCGGCAGAAGCTCTAAAATCGTCTGGGAGGACAGTCTTTGACATTGGAACTGGATTTACATTTGTAAAAGGCTGGTTGTCAGGGGGTATTTCAGTTATGCATCTGGCTGAGCCAGATCTTACATTACAAGGAATGGCAAAAGAAACTATTAAAAGAAAGTTTTTTGCACACGTAAACGGAGACCTTTCTTTAGGGAAATCAAATAAGTTTTTTGCACGGCCGCTGATGTATGGCAGTTACCAGGAGAAATTCATAGTTGCCAGTGGAGGATTGTCAATTGAGACTGAGCATATTGCAGTTAACGCTATCGGAACAGGGGATAGTTCAGGGAATCTAAATATGCAGACAGGATTTTCCTTCAAAGCAGGCATCATTATGTTCAGCTATGCATACCGATTCAATATTATTTCGGGAAACAGCCTGATACCGATGTCGCTTCTTCATCAGACAGGACTGGCAATTAGTTTATATAATGTTGATAAAAGAAATAGCATTAAAACAATAAATTTTCCTAAATTGTAGTTATATTTGATATTTATTTTAAAGGAATTATTAAAAATTATTATATTTGAATAATCTTTAGAGCCATAAAAACGAAGGAGTTATGTTTAAATTCAGAGTTTTACTAGTCTATTTAATTTCTGTAGTACTTCTTTCTTCCTGTTTCTTTAAAAAAGGAGGCGGAGATCCTAATGTGTCAACATCTACAGGTTGGGAGTACAATAATCCTGATAATGGCGGATTTGAAGTTTCCCTGGGTGCTGATCAGAAAACAGGCCCCGGCCTTGTACTGATCGAAGGGGGTCGTTTTACCATGGGGCAGATACAACAGGATGTCCTTTATGACTGGAACAATAAGCCAAGAACGGTAACTGTATCGTCATTTTATATGGATGAAACAGAAATTAAAAATATTGACTACCGGGAATATCTTTTCTGGCTCCGCAGAGTTTATAAGGATTATCCCGAAGTTTTCAGAAGAGCACTGCCTGACACACTGGTATGGAGAAGCCCGATGGGGTTCAATGATCCTTATGTCCAGTATTATTTCAGGCACCCGTCTTACAATAATTATCCTGTAGTGGGAGTAAGCTGGGTAAAAGCAAATGACTTTTGTCTCTGGAGAACTGACAGGGTAAATGAGCAGCTTCTTATAGATGAAGGAGAACTTAGTCCGGATCCAAATCAGCTTAATGAGAAAAACTTCAACACTGAGGCTTACCTGGCAGGTATGTATGAAGGTGTTGTAAACCAGTTGCGTGAAAGTTTGAATCCTGAACAGACTGAAAGAAGGACTAATTTTGAAGATGGTTTGCTTCTCCCGAGTTACAGGCTGCCAACTGAAGCTGAATGGGAGTTTGCAGCATATGCTCTCAGAGGAACTACATTTGAAGAAAGAATTTACGAGAGAAGAATTTATCCATGGGATGGACATAACGTAAGAAATTCCGGTAAAAAAGATCGTGGTGAGATGATGGCCAACTTTGTCCGTGGCAGGGGTGATATGATGGGAGTTGCAGGTAACCTGAATGATAACGGGTCAATCACAGTTGATGTAAGGTCTTACTGGCCAAACGATTACGGCCTTTACTGTATGGCAGGTAATGTAAACGAGTGGGTATTGGATGTATATCGTCCTCTTACTTATGATGATATGGATGGTTTTAACCCGTTCAGAGGTAACGTTTATACCGACCTTAGAAGAGATGCCAATGGCAATATTGTAGGAAAAGATAAGCTCGGACGGCTTTACGTTGATACTGTAAAAGATGTGGATGTAGCTAACAGATATAACTATCAGAAAGGTGATTACAGAAACTACAAAGATGGGGACCTTCAGTCAGCTATCCCGGGTGGAGCCGACTGGAATACTGAAGATGGCAAGAAAGGTTCGTTGCGGATGTATTCGCAGGAAAGCGGTGCAGGAGGAGGTCAGTCCGATTATGTAACACTTATAAATGACAATGCAAGAGTTTACAAAGGCGGATCATGGAAGGACAGGGCATACTGGCTTAATCCCTCTACAAGAAGATTCCTCGATCAGGATGCCTCACGTGATGATATCGGATTCAGGTGTGCAATGATCAGAGTCGGAAGCCCGTCAGGAATGTAAGATATAGTTACTAAAATATTAAAGGGGCTGGCTAAGCCCCTTTTTTTAGTCATTGCCGAAGTATGAAGACAGACCAGATTTATGACCTATTTAGAAAATCCACAGGTATAAGTACTGATTCACGGACGATAAAGCCCGGGGAGATATTTTTTGCCCTTTGGGGTGAAAATTTTAATGGGAACAAGTTTGTAGATGAGTCACTTGGAAGAGGTGCTTCATGGGCTGTGATAGATGATCCTATTTATGAAACAGAGAGTACAATACTTGTTGATGATTGCCTCTTTGAGCTCCAGGATCTGGCATCACATCACCGGAAAATGATGAATGTTCCTGTTCTGGCAATTACAGGAACAAACGGGAAAACAACGACTAAAGAGTTGATAGCCGCCATTCTTTCAAAGAAACTGAAGGTACATTATACGAAAGGAAATCTCAACAATCATATCGGGGTTCCACTTACAATATTGGCAGCCCCTCCTGATGCAGAAATGATGATTATTGAGATGGGAGCAAACCATATCGGTGAAATAAGATCTCTCTGTCTTATTGCACGCCCCGATTTTGGTATCATAACAAATATGGGAACTGCACATATTGAAGGTTTTGGATCATTTGAAGGAGTAGTCAAGGCCAAATCTGAGTTATATGAATATCTGAGAAAAGTAAATGGTGTGGCTCTTTACAATGATAAGAATCCCATCCTGTCAGAAAAAATTTTCAAAATGATTAACAGGGCTGTCCCTTTCAGCGATCCCACAGGCATTGAGCTGAAACTTGAAGTTGTTAATTCTGACATTTTCCTGAAATTAAGGGCTACCTATCATAACAAATCATTTGATATAAACTCAAACCTTTTTGGTGCATACAACTACGAAAATATGAAGGCAGCAATTGCTGCCGGTTTGTTTTTCGATGTTCCAATGGAAAATATTGTTGAAGCTGTTGAGAATTATCATCCTGAGAATAACAGGTCACAGGTTCTCAAAACTGAAAATAATACACTTATCTGCGATTCATATAATGCAAATCCGACAAGCATGTTAATGGCAGTACAATCATTCGCTGATCTTCCTTCGGACCATAAAATGATAATTCTGGGAGATATGCTGGAGCTTGGAGAGAAATCTGAATCGGAACATATAAGGGTATTACAGGAGCTCAAATCTCTTAACCCGGAGCTTGTGTATCTTGCCGGTCCGGTCTTTAACAGATTATCAGGCAAATATGGATACAGGTCATTTGAAAATACAGGAAAGCTAATGGATCATCTGATTAAGAAACCGGTAAAGGGATTTACTATCCTGATTAAAGGATCCCGAATGATAGGCCTGGAAAAAATTTATGAACTTCTCTAATACTGATTAACTTTACCTCAGTTATTTTCTCCAAAGGTTAAATTAATAAGAAGTACCTCCGACCGGCTTCCGGAACGAACCCTGGGACCCCATAATCCATAACCTGAAGATACTATTAGTTGAGTATTTCCACGCTTAAGGTAACCATAACTTACTTCATATATAAGTCGGGTTAAATGATTCAGAGGCCACATTTGTCCGTTATGGGTATGACCCGACAATTGAAGGTCAATGCCATTCTTAACTGATTCATCGATATGAAAAGGCTGATGGTCCATAAGGATCAAAGGCTTTGTACTATCTGTCTGCTTAAGAAGTTCCTCAAGAGATTTCCGGCTCTTACCATAAAACCTCTTAGCATCCTTATCAATTCTTCCTACCAGCTGAATTCCTCCATCGAGAGTAATCACTTCATCCTTAAGTACACGAATTCCTTTACTTTCAATATATGGGATAGTTCTGCCTGCACCTCCAATGTATTCGTGGTTTCCTGCAATTGCGTAAATACCTTCCCTGCACATGGGGCATGTAAAATATTGCAGCAGGTCACCTCGCAGCACAGGACCTATTTCTCCATCGATAATATCACCCAGAAGCAGAACCATATCCGGATTGATCTCCTTCAGCATGGAAGAGAGCTTTTTTATGCTACGCTTTCTTATAATGCTTCCCAGATGTATATCTGATACTGCTGCGATTCTAAGTGATTTTATTTCTCCTGCGGGTTTATCTATTGTGATATTATACTCTTTGACTACAGGGATTAAAGCATTTATAAAACCTCCTCCAATGAGTATAACAGACAGACCTGCAGTTATAAGGAATGACCATTTCCTGAAACCGGGAATAGTTTCCGGAGAAATGATGCCGGTAAGTCTGAGTAAAAGAAGGGTAATATCAGACAGAAGGAAAAAAATAAAACCATAAAGCATGAAGGCGAGCCAGAATCCGCCAAAAATATTAAGTATATCAGTTATAAGTGAGGAGTGTCTGGCCTCAATGACCTTGGCAACAATAAAAATTGCTGCAAGGATGAAGAAAGTAAGAGAGTAAGTAAGCTTGTTTGCCTGCAGCAAAGGAATTGCATGATACCCTTTAAAAAAGAGATAAAGATTTAATAAAGAATAAATTGTAAATACTACAATAAAAAAAACAGCCATCTGAAATTGTCTCATTATTTTTTTTGATCCATATTAATAAGGCCGAAAGTCCTCCGGCCTCTGACATAAAACTCAAAAACGATACTTTTGTTCAGTATTCCTGCGTTTGTATCTGAAGATCCAATATTTTTTAATGAATTTCTTTTCATTTTAAGCTCCTTTTTATTCCTGTAATAATCTATGTGTGCATTCCAGACAGATTTAAAATTCACAAAATCACCTTTTGAGAGAAACATTAGACCGGCTGCTCCATCCAGTAACTTCCTTATAAACAGGGTTTTTTGAAATTTTTTGTCTGGGAGATTCTTATAAAGCAGGTATAGACTGTTTCTGAAATTAAGATATGTTTTGAAAGGAGAGGTATAAGGCAGGGAGCCACCTCCTACATGATATATTACTGAATCTGGTATATAGCATACCCTGTAACCCAGCCTGCTAAACCTCCAGCAAAGATCGATCTCTTCCATATGAGCGAAGAAGGAAGGATCAAATCCTCCTGCTTTTTTCCAGGCATCTGATCTTACAATCATGCAGGCACCACTCGACCAGAAAATTTCTGCCTGATTATCATACTGACCGGTATCCTTCTCAACATGATGAAAGATTCTGCCACGGCAGAATGGGAAACCATATTTATCGATGAAGCAGCCTGCTGCCCCTGCATGTTCGAAAAAGTCGCGTTCGGAGTATGACCTTATCTTAGGCTGACAGGAAGCCACATCGGGATTTGCATCCATGAAATTTACCAGCGGATTCAACCACTCTTCAGTTACCTCTATGTCAGAGTTGAGAAGTAAATAGTAGGTAGCATCAATCTGTTCAAGAGCAAGATTATAGCCGTCTGCAAATCCATGATTTTTGCCAAGCTGAATTATTTTTAGCCCGCTAAAATTACTAGATACCCATTCAACAGATCCGTCAGTTGACCCGTTATCCGCAACATATATAACAGTATCCGGGTCAGTCGAATGGAGGATTACATTTCCAAGGAACTTCTTAAGGTATTCAAGTCCGTTCCAGTTCAATATTACTATAGCCGTCTTATGCATTGGTCTGAGGCCGTTTATGCTTCCACCTTCTGTGACTCCATAGCCAGTATTCAGGTTTTTCTATTATTTGTTTTTCAAGACGTCTTACATAATTCTCAATTATTACCTTCTCTTCAATTCCTCTGGTATGATCGAAAAGAAGTTCAAAGTCCATATTGTAATATCCTCTTCTGTTCTTCTGGATGTTGAGGAATACAACTGCCATATCGAATTTGGATGCTATCTTTCCTGCACCTGTATAAAATGCAGTATCCTGATTGAGGAAGGTTGTCCAGTGGTTCGATTCAATGCCGGGAGGTGTCTGGTCAGCAAGAAATACACTGAAGGTATTTGTTTTTTCTTTTCTGTAGTTTATTATGTCCTTAATAATCATTGATGTGGGTGCTAATTTCAGTCCGTCTTTCATTCTCTGGTCATTCATGAACCTGTTAAAGTATTTGTTCTGAAGTGGCTTGTAAATAATTATGGAAAGGTAATTTATTCTCTGACCTAATAGTGTTGGCCATTCCCAGTTATTATAATGTCCCAGCACTCCGATTATATCACGTTTTTCTTCTCTCAGCTTATCGAATATTCCAGTATTGGAGAAGGTATACCGTTTCGTTTGTGAGGCATTTGACATATTTCTTAACTTAAGGATCTCGATAAAAAGGTCGGCAAAATGTTTATAGAATTTCCTTTCTATCTGTCTGATTTCTTTATCAGTTTTCTCAGGAAAGGAGTTTTTCAGGTTCGTTCTTACAACCTTTCTTCTGTAACCCGGAAAATGATAAAGCAGAAGAAATAGTAAATCTGAAAAAATATAGAGGACTGGCAGAGGGAGCAAAGTTATAAACCAGTTAATCCCAAAGAATATATAGTAAAGGATTGCTTTCACTTATCTATTTTTCTTTTTTGATCATAAATTTACTTACAATTTCCATAATTTCAGGATATACATTACTGTTTGCAGCAACAATTTCTTCGCCTGTAAGGTTTTTTTCTCCACCTGAGAAGTCACTTATTTTTCCGCCTGCCTCTCTGAGAATAATGACACCTGCAGCTATATCCCAGGGATGAAGTCCATATTCGTAAAATACCTCAAACCTTCCACATGCCACATAGGCGATATCTATTGATGCTGATCCCATTCTTCTTATACCCTGGGTGTTCATGCATAACCATGATAAAAGTTTCATATAATCTTCAAGCCGCCCGAAATCGCTGTATGGGAGTCCTGTAGCTATAAGGCTGTCAGCCAATTTTTTTGCATCCGAAACATGTATGCTTTTTCCGTTCAGCCAGGCACCACCATCCTTCCAGGCTGAATATACTTCACTTCCTCCGACAACATGTATAACACCGGCAACTGGCTCATTGTCTTCAAGTAGTCCTATGCTTATTGCATATAGCTTAAGGCCATGAAGAAAATTGGTTGTGCCGTCGAGCGGATCAATAACCCAGCAATACTTTTCACCATGCTTCGATGAGGTACCTTCCTCGGTCCTGAATCCTGCTTCAGGAAGTATTAGGGAAAGACGGTCAACCAGCATTTTTTCAGAACCCTTGTCAACATAGCTGACAAAATCATTAAGTCCTTTTTTTTCTGTACGTCCTGAATCAAATACAGAAGCCTCTTTAAGAATAGAATCAGCTGTTTCTGCAGATGCCCTTTCGACATCTTTACATATTTCTTTAAGATCAATCATTATTCAGTCAATTAGTTCAGCAGTCATTCTGCCTGTTTCGGATATGCTATTCATTTTAACTTTTCTGACAGTACCGGCGAGTTTTGAGTGCCACGGATATTCAACCCTGAGGTAATTTGATGAGAATCCTGTAATATATCCTTCACTGCGGCTTCTCTCGAAAAGCACATCTGTAATTTGCCCTATATTAATCCTCTTGAAATCTCCCTGTTTAATGGCTGACACTTCTGAAAGCACCCTGCTTCTTCTTTCTTTCTCAGCATGACTGACTTCCCCAGGGAGATTTTTGGCTGCTGTGTCTGGTCGCTCCGAGAAAGTAAAAACATGGAGATACGAGAGAGAGAGTCCTTTCAGAAAATTGACTGTTTCATTGAAATCTTCATCTGTTTCTCCCGGGAAACCAATTATAACATCAGCGCCAATGCCGGAGAATGGAATAATCTCCCTGATCTTTGTTACTCTTGATGCAAAAAGATCACGTTTGTACCTTCTTCTCATGAGTGCAAGGATTTTATCAGATCCACTCTGCAGAGGAATATGGAAGTGGGGTAGAATCTTTTGGTTCTCTGCTGTCAGTTGAATAATTTCATCGGTAAGGAGATTGGGTTCTATTGATGAAATTCTGAACCTTTCTATCCCTTCTGTTTTTACAATTTCTCTGAGCAGGGTCTCAAATGTTTCACCCGTTGATTTTCCAAAGTCGCCTATATTTACACCAGTAAGAACTATCTCTTTAACCCCGGTTTCAGCTATTTTCCCGGCTTCATCCAGGATTTCCCCAATTGCCGGATTTTTGCTATTTCCCCTGGCAAGAGGGATTGTACAATAAGAACACCCATAATCACATCCATCCTGTATTTTGAGGAATGACCGGGTCCTGTCACCCATTGAAAAAGAAGGGTGGAAGCTGTCAGTTTCAGCGATATTGCAGGAATGGACTTCGGCTGCAGGTTTCTTTTGAGTATTGGCAAGGTATGATCCTATGTCAAACTTTTCATTCATACCCAGAACAAGATCAACACCAGGGATAGATGATATCTCCTGTGGCTTAAGCTGAGCATAGCATCCGACAACAGCTATAAAGGCTTCCGGAGAGAGGTTAATAAATTTTTTTATCGCCTGCCTGCATTTTTTGTCGGCTGTATCTGTTACCGAGCAGGTGTTAATTACATAAATATCAGCTCTGGTATTTGCAGGGACTCTCTCAAACATCTCTTCAGGGAATGACCTTGACATTTGGGAGGTTTCAGCAAAATTAAGCTTGCATCCGAGAGTATGAAAAGCTATTTTTTTCTTATCTGTATCCATTATTATGCCACCAGGGCGCAAAGGCACAAAGTTGCACCAGGAGATTATATATTATTTCTTAATTTTTGTAATGAAAACATTTCGGAACTGAATATCTTTTCCTTCGCTCTGGAGACATATTGAGCCACTTGATACATTTACATTGGTTCCTTTGTTCTGGAGGACGCCATTTACATTAACCTCAATTGAGTTACCTTTGCAATTTACCTCCATAATATTCCATTCACCAACAGGTTTCTCTGAAGATGCTGCCATTTTGGCTACAACCCATTTTGATTTATCAGTATGTTCCGTCATATCGGCGCCGTTCATACAAACGAAATCGCCTGCATTTCCAGCCATAAGCTGACATTCAATACATTTCAGCCATATAGCATCTGGCTCCTGTCCATGGACAAACACTCCACTATTTGTAGCCTCTTGTGGCCAGCGCCATTCTACATGCAGCCTGTAATCAGAATACTTCTCTTTTGTACGCATATACCCAAAAGGATCGCCGGTAATATGGATTACACCATCTTTAACTGTAAATACTTTGTTTGGATCAACTGACTGATCTTTAAGAAAGAATGTCCAGTTTGAAAGGTCCTTTCCATTAAATAGCTGTACAGTCTCACTTTTTCCGTCTCTCTTATCCTTTCCCTTTTTTGATTTTGACTGGGCTGAAAGAGTTAAAGATGCTGTTAATAAAATAACAGTAGCTATTGATAATAATCTGAAAATTCTTGTTTTCATAGTTAATATAGTTATTTAATTAAGTCCTGACATCCCCCTTTCCCTTCCGCTTAGGCGGGACAGGTTCTTCAAAGGGAGAATTAAAAAAATCCTTATACCTTGCTCCTTGATCCTTTCGCCATCAGCCCTCAGCTATTATAGCAATTTACTTGCCAGTTCAGCCAGGAAGCTCCTTTCTCCTTTTACCAGGTTTACGTGAGCGAAAATATCCTGATCCTTCATTTTGTCCGAGAGATAGCTTAATCCGTTTGATGCAGTATCGAGGTAAGGTGAATCGATCTGCTCAATATCACCGGTAAAGACCATTTTAGTTCCTTCCCCTGCTCTAGTTATTATTGTTTTTATTTCATGCGGAGTAAGGTTCTGAGCTTCATCAACTATGAAGAATATACTTGACAGGCTGCGTCCTCTTATATAAGCCAGAGGTGTTATAACCAGCTTCTCTTCTTTCATCATATCATTGATGCGCAGGAATTCCGGGCTCTGATGACTGAATTTATGCTTAATAACTGTGAGATTATCATACAATGGTTGCATATAAGGATCCATCTTCTCCTTCACATCACCTGGCAGAAATCCCAAATCGCGGTTAGCAAGCGGAACAATCGGGCGAGCAAGGAAAATCTGTTTGTATCTCTTGTGCTGCGAAAGTGCTGCGGCAAGTGCAAGAAGCGTTTTTCCTGTACCTGCTTTTCCGGTGAGAGAAACAAGCTGAATATCAGGATTTGAAAGGGCTTCAAACGCAAAGGTCTGTTCCGCATTACGCGGATCAATTCCATATGTTGTTTGTTTAATAACCCTGTTAAGCATTTTGTTTACAGGATTATAATGAGCGAGTGCACTGGCTCCACTGTTCTTTATTATATAGAACTGATGTCCTGCCTGGGGCTGCTCTATATCAAAGTCATTGGAATTGACACCTTCCGGAGCTTCATACAGTTTGCTGATCAGTTCATGGTTGACACCTTCAAATATTCTGATCCCCTTGTAAAGGTCATCAATATTGGCCACTTTATCATTCTGATAATCCTGTGCCAGTATCCCAAGCGACTTGGCCTTCATACGGAGATTTATATCCTTTGTTATAAGGACGACAGCTTTATCCTTGTTTGCACTGCATACATAATCAGCTATAGCGAGAATACGATGATCAGGAGTCCTTTCCGGGAATGACTGGGATACTTTATCTGAAAAATCCTTGCCGGTTTCTATATGCATATTACCCAGATTCTCACCGAGAGGTATATTGGCTGTTAAGAGCATATCTCCTGAGAGTTTGTCTAACTCTCTTGTAAATTCACGGGCATGGAAATTAATAAGGTCATTGCCACGTTTGAACTTGTCAAGTTCTTCAAGGACAACTATCGGGATTATAACATCATTTTCTTCAAAATTGTAAATACATTTATAATCGTGAAGCAAAACGTTAGTGTCAATTATAAAAAGTTTCTTGTTGCTTTTTTTCCTCGTCATTTTTCAATTATCAGCAAATCAGCATTATACAACAAAAATTATAATATATATCAGCTGCAAAAATAACTAAATTAAACCATTAATTGTTTGCTGTTAGTAAACTATGTTATTTTGTGGAAAAGAATCTTCTAATGGAAATGTATGAAGGACTGATTACGCGCAGGAGCATCAGGAAATATACTGGTGACAAAATTGAACCAATTGTGATCGAAAAAATAATTAATGCCGGGATGCATGCCCCTTCAGCGAGGAATACCCGTCCCTGGCATTTTATTGTGATTGATGACAAGGAAATATTCAGTAAAATAATGGAATTCCATCCATATTCTTCAATGCTCTCTGCTGCAAGTCATGCCGTTGTTGTATGCGGTGATGATAAACTTCAAAACGGACCTGGTTATTTTGTTCTTGACTGTTCTGCAGCTGCACAGAATATACTGCTGGCTTCTCATGCTTTGGGACTGGGCGCCGTCTGGGTAGGTATTCATCCGAAAAAGGAGAGAATTGATACTTTAAAGACAATTCTTTCCCTTCCGGCTTATGTGCATCCTGTTGCATTGATATCTATCGGAGTCCCTGCAATTGCTCCACAAGCAGATCCTCACAGGTACGAACCTGAAAAAATTAGATGGAATCACTGGTAATTGGAGGGCGTGAGGTGTGAGGTATCAGGAATGAGAAGTAAATACAGTCTGTAAGCCAGTAATGAATGAATTATAAGGATACAATTGACTTTTTATATTCGCAGCTTCCTGCTTATCACAGGATCGGGAAAGCTGCATATAAGAATAATCTGCAGAATACCCTGGCGCTGGATGATTATTTTAAACATCCTCATAAAAAGTACCGTACTGTTCACATAGCCGGCACCAATGGCAAAGGTTCCGTTGCTCATATGGCGGCCTCCGTTTTACAGGAGGCTGGTTACAGAACAGGTTTATATACCTCACCTCATCTTAAGGATTTCAGGGAAAGAATCAGGATAAACGGGGAGATGATACCTGAAAAGGAAGTTATCTCATTCGTTGAGGATCATAGCCATATTCTAAAAACAGTTCTTCCATCTTTTTTTGAGATGAGTGTAGCTATGGCATTGGATTATTTTGCCAGGGAAAAAGTTGATATTGCTGTTATTGAAGTCGGGTTGGGGGGCAGGCTGGATTCAACCAATATTATTACCCCGCTAGTATCTGTTATAACAAATATAGGCCATGATCATATGGATCTTCTGGGAGATTCACTTAAAAAGATAGCTTTTGAAAAAGCAGGGATAATAAAGAGAGGTGTTCCGGTTCTGATAGGAGAGGAGGAGTCTGAAACAAAAAATATATTCTTGTCATCTGCAAAAAGTGCAGGATCACAAGTTTATTTCGCCGAAGAGAACTTTAGTTGTGATCTGGAAAGGATAGAATTAAGCCATACACTTCGTAATTTTAAGGTCACTGAGGTAAAAAAGAAAAAACAATTTGCGGGTGCCATTCCCCTCGGAGGTGATTACCAGGCGGCCAATATCAGGACGCTTTTTCAGTTATTCAGTTGCCTGGAAGACATATTGAATGTAACTGAAGAAAATATAGTTGATGGCATCCGTAATGTGGTAATAAACACTGGGTTACAGGGTCGATGGCAGGTGTTGGACAGGGACCCTCTTATTATTTGTGATACAGGTCACAACCTTGAAGGATTGAAATGTGTTATAAAGCAGGTTTTGGAGATCCCAGTTACAAAACGTCATTTTGTTATTGGCTTTGTAAGTGATAAAGACCTTACTTCTTTACTGCCTCTTTTCCCTTCAGAATCAGAATATTATTTTACTAAAGCCTCTGTACCTCGAGCAATGGATGAAAAGAAGTTAATGGCTGAAGCATCTCACTACGGTCTTAATGGCAGATGCTATTCATCAGTAATTGAAGCATATAATGCGGCGAAAAGAGATGCTGCTATTTCTGATCTTATATTTGTTGGAGGCAGCACTTTTATTGTATCTGAAGTAATATAATTTAGTTAAATTTGAAATAGAGAAAGTTTTGCCAATGAAAGAATCACTACTAATTGCAATACTTGTAACAGCAGGATTTTCAGCATATTCCCAGACTACAAAGAGGATAGTCATCCTTCATACAAATGATTTGCATTCAAGGGTTACAGGATTTGGACCGGAATCAAATTATTCACCTCTGACAGTGAATGATGATAATACTACAGGAGGTTTTGCCAGGATTGCTTCAATTATCGGGAATGAAAGAAATCATAATACCGGGACAACAATGGTACTTGATGCCGGAGACTTTCTTATGGGTACACTTTTTCAGCATCTTGAGCCAGCTACCGGATTCCAGTTGCCGCTAATGAAAAAAATGGGATTTGATGTTGTATGCATCGGAAATCATGAATTTGACTTTGGCCCAAAAAAGCTTGCTGATATTGTATCTTCCTCATCAAAGAGGGGTGAGTTACCGGCAATCTTGTTAAGTAATGCTGTATTCAGTAAGAAAGATGCAGATGATGATTCACTTGAAGGGCTATTCAATTCAGAAATTATTAAAAGGAGATATGTTATTGAGCATGATGGAATTAAATTTGGTCTCTTTTCTCTGATGGGAAAAGTTGCCGATGAGAATGCTGCTTTCGCTCCACCGGTTACATTTTCCAGGCAGATTTCTGCTGCAAAAAAAATGGTTAAGGAACTACAGAAAGAGAAGTGTGATATTATAATATGTTTGTCACATTCGGGGATAGATCCTGATGAAAATGGCGGATGGAAAGGAGAGGATGTTGAGCTGGCAAGAAAGGTTAAAGGTATAAATCTAATTATCAGCGGTCATACTCATACTCGCCTGGATAAACCTTTGATTGTAAATGGAGTTCCAATCGTGCAGACAGGAGCTTATGGCAGATATGTAGGACAGGTTGAACTTGTTCTTACTGATGGCAAAATTAAGTTGGTGGAGAGTCATCTTATTTCTGTTGATGACAGGATTTCAGGGGACCGTGACGTCAATAGCATAATAGAAGAACAGAAAAAGTCTATAAATGAAACGATTCTTAATCCGCTTGGGATGGAATACGGAAAAATTATTGCAGAAACTGACTATTTACTTGATTGTGATGAACAGGGTGATGTTGAAAACAGTAATCTTGGACCTTTTGTAGTTGATGCTGTTCATAGATATGTCAACAAGCACAGTGAATCAGGTACGGATATTAGTATGGTGGCGACTGGTGTTATCAGGGAAAAGATTCTTCCGGGAATGCAAATGGCTCCTGATATCTTCAGGGTGATGTCGATGGGATCAGGAAATGATAATGTTCCGGGTTATCCTCTTGCAAGGTTGTATGTTACGGGGAAAGAGCTTAAAAGTATCCTGGAGATACTGAATGTAGCATGGAAATCTACACCTGCCAATTATTGTTATTTTTCGGGACTAAGAGTTGAAACAGACCCTGAAGGAGGGTTATTGAAAAAAATCAGGAAAGTGGAAATCAATTTACCTGACGGATCAGTAAAGAATGTTGATTTCTCAAAGAAGAACAAAACATTGTATTCAGTGACTGCAAATTCATATATGCTTCAGTTCATAGGTATTATAAAAAAAATGAGTTTTGGCCTTATAAATGTCAGTCCGAAAGATATAGACGGGGAAAAGATAACTGATATGAAAAATGCCGTAATCGATATGGATATCACAAGACCCGGAATCCAGGAAGGAAAGGAGTGGCTTGCTCTGATTGAATATTTGCAGTCGATGAAGGACCTTAATAATAATGGCATCCAGGATATCGATCCAAAATACAGGAATGCAATTAAGACCCATTTCCCGGTAAGCTCCAGATAGTTCTATTTATTCTTCTTCCCCCAGGTGCTGAATGGATTATCAACTACGGGCCTGTTTTTGAGGTTGGCAACCTCAAGTCCTATTTCATACATAGTACGGGTTATAAGTTCCATTTTGTGAAAATCGAGTTTCTCCACTACATCACCGGGAGTATGGTAATCTGTATGCAGTCCGGTAGTGAAAAAAAGCACAGGTATATCCTTTTCAACGAAGTTATAATGATCGCTCCTGGCAAATAATTGAAGGGGATTTTCTCTGCCACTCAGGCTGTAATCGAAATCAATTTCACTCTTTTTATCGATTTCGTTTGCAATTGAAACGAGTTCGCTACTCTGATTCCCGGTAATAACAAAAACTGTATTGGTACCACTCATGGGAGTCTGGTCGGTTGAGTCAGCAACTCCTTTTACACGGCCGATCATGTCCATATTGAGGTCAGCCACAGTATTTTCAAGCGGGAAGAGAGGTGTCCTTGTATATGATTCTGACCCATAGAGCCCAATCTCTTCTCCTGACACCCACAGGAATAGAATTGTCCTGGCAGGTTTCTTCTTAAGTGACTGAAACGCTTCAGCCATTTCAAGAAGTGCGGAACAACCGGATGCATCATCATCGGCACCCGGGTGTACTTTGCTTCCTTTGCCTCCAATATGGTCATAATGACCTGAAAATACCACGACTTCTTTTTTAAGAACTGGATCACTGCCTTCTACATAACCTGCTATATTATTGAGGGTAACTTCTTTAATGGTTGTTATTGAATTAATCCATAGTTTTTTGTTCTCAATAATAAATGACCTGCTTTTAACCGACTTGTCAATCTCATCCTGAAGCTTTTCCAGTGTATGTCCTGATCCTTTTAGTATTTCATCAGCCAGATTTCTGTGTATAAACAGTACTTTAGGCATAGATGCCATAAATGGGTTAGGCATCTTTTCCTTATCACCTTTTAGTGATGTTTTGGAATTGAGAAATCCTGCAATTCCGGGATTTGATTCTTCAAAGGAATTGAATCCCGACTTCGGATCACATACAATAAGGATTGCTTTTGCCTTTGTGAGGACCAGTGTGGATATTTTTGCCTGGAAATTCATATCGGATGACCAGGCCGGCTCATCGAATTGACAGGTTTTTCCGTCTTCCTTCATCGGAGCCCTGTCCATTATAAGGAGTATCTTTCCTTCAGGCTTTATATTTTCAAAATCGTTGTAGCCGTATTTATCAGACTTTATGCCATAACCGGCAAAGATTACTTCACCATCCAGGGTAAAATCAGCAGGACCTGTAGGAATCAGATTTATAAATGATGCCCTGTTTATTACTGTGTCTTTATCATTGGAAATAACCTGAATTACTGATTTATCCGGATCGGTTACTTTCTTCATGATCGTATATGGCTGAAAAAAACTGTTGCCGTTTGCAGGTTTTAGTCCTATTAGTTTTGCCTGGGAAGCAATATAATGTCCGGCAATTTCCAGACCCTCCTCTCCGTTCATCCTTCCTTCAAGAAGAGGGGAGGCCAGAAATGAGACATGACTTTCAAGATCGGATGCGGTAATAGTAAGGGAGGGGTTTATTTTCTGTGCATTAAGAGTAATTGCTGATAAAGCAATTAGTACCATTAATAATGAGCGAGAAACAATTTTATTCATAACAAGGTTTTATGTATCAGAAATTGCATTTTGACAAAGTAATAAAGAATTGAAAGATAATTTTCATAAGTTTGTGGCCTAAAATAAAAAAGATGGGAATTAGCATCTATTTTTGGGTCGGATTTCACCTTTTTATTTTTTCCATGCTGGCCCTCGACCTGGGGGTATTTCATAAAAAATCACACAAAGTACCTGTTAAAGAGGCGATTACATGGAGCCTTGTATGGGTTTCACTGGCACTCTCATTTAATTTTCTGGTATACCTTTGGCTTGGGAAAATAAAAGCCCTTGAGTTTCTGACAGGTTATGTAATAGAGTACTCTCTCAGTGTTGACAATATTTTTATTTTCATATTAATATTTACATATTTTGCTGTAAAGGAAGAATACCAGCACAGGGTTTTGTTCTGGGGTATCATTGGAGCATTGATAATGAGGGCAATATTTATTTTTGCAGGAGTTGCCCTGATAAACAGGTTTCATTGGATAGTCCTTATTTTTGGAGGTTTTCTGGTATATACCGGTATTCATATGCTTTTTCAGAAGGATGTGGCTGTTGACCCCGAAAAAAATGCTGTAGTAAAATTTTTCAGGAAGTTTTTACCGGTAACAGATACTTATCATGGCAATAAGCTTTTTATAAAGCAGAAACACAGGCTGTATGCCACACCATTATTTCTTGTGCTTCTTGTAATCGAATCGTCAGATCTAATATTTGCAGTTGACAGCATACCTGCCATACTGGCAATAAGCAAGGATAGCTTTATCGTTTACACTTCCAATATTTTTGCCATTCTGGGTCTGCGTTCACTATATTTTGCAGTGTCTGGTATTATGGGGTATTTCAGGTATCTGAAGGTAGGTCTGGCATTTGTACTTAGTTTTGTAGGTTCTAAAATGCTACTTGCATTTTTTAACATCGAAATTCATATAGTACTTTCGCTTCTGGTGATTGTATCAATTCTTACTGTATCAGTTATTGCTTCGGTATTAATAAAACCGGGGAAGTAATTAAGCTACAATATCTTGCTGCTTCCAATTTTTTTCTTTTGACAAAATGAACTTTATTTTGACAGGGTTGTTTTTCTAATAGTTAATTTAAATAAAAATTAAAATCCCTTAAAAATGAAAAAATTGACAATTCTAATCATTTTTGTCTCTCTCTACACTGTCACAATGGCACAGGAGGATAGAAATTTCAGGATTCCGCTGTTAGGTGAAACCGCACCATCTTTTACAGCTGAAACAACTAATGGAACCCTAAACTTTCCTGGTGATTTTGGTAAAAAATGGAAAGTTCTTCTCAGCCATCCTCAGGATTTTACCCCAGTTTGCTCATCAGAAATTCTTGAGTTGGCTCAAATGCAATCTGAGTTTGATAAACTCGGAGCTAAAGTAGTTGTTGTTTCTACTGATAATATTAAATCTCACAAGGATTGGGTTAATGCACTTGAGGAGTTAAAATATAAAGACAGGGAGCCGGTGAAGATTAAGTTTCCATTGGTTGATGACTACAGTAAAACAGTGGCAAAAAAATATGGAATGATACATCCTAATACAAACTCAACAAAGGATGTAAGAGGGGCGTTTATAATTGATCCGAATAATGTAATACAGGCTGTATATTTTTATCCTATGAATGTTGGACGAAGTACATCAGAGCTGCTAAGAGCTTTAACTGCACTTCAAACTTCTTCCGGGAACAATCATTTTGCTACACCGGCAGATTGGAAGAATGGAGATGATGTTTTAGTAACTGTGCCTCCAAAAGGAGCTGAGGATAATACAAAACCAGCACCTGATGGTTTCTACAGGGTATCATGGTTTATGCTTTTTAAAGAAGGAAGTGCTCAATAAGTTTTAGCATCCTTACTGAATAATATTTAAGAGGCTGTATCAAAAGCCTCTTTTTTATTTTAAAAGGGGCTTCGATTCTATCCCTGTTTTTCCAGGATTTGAATTGTTTTTAAATACTAAATTAATTCAACAGACTAGTAATTTTGTAGAATTAGTTATATCTACCAATCATGCATGAATATTCGATATAAATTCATTTTATAAACAATGCAATTAAAATTCTATATATGCCGCTTTATTTTGTTTGCTTAGTTCTATCATTTTTTCAACACCGTTCACTTTTATTTTATGGTCTCCAAAAAATGCCGGTATAATGCAATATCCTTCATCATTTGACTTCCCCTTGAATCTTGTCCACCACTCATCAAAAACCAGGGATTTGTAGGCACTGGCAGCCGGAGTCAGGGTCCAATCTTTCCTGTAAAGGGAAGAAGCCGGTATCCAGTTGGCTCCGGCCCAAAAATGCCACATCATGATTGCATCAACTGCCGGATGGGCAAAACAGATGCGATAATAGTCTTTAAGGTTCTGAGCAAACTGATCTTCTTCTTTTTTGGTTGGGATCAACGACGTATCCTTCTGATATCTTGATCGCTGACCAGGCATATTGAATTCGGTGATCTTGATCGGCAGTCTAAATTGTGCAAGTACATCGAGCGCATATCGCAGAGTATCCCTGCTGAAATCCTCTGCATGTAAGTGTCCCTGTACCCCAATTCCATCTATTGGTATCCCACGCCCCTGCAGATCTTTTATATGATCCACATATTCCTGTAACAATCTACCGGTAAGTATGTCGTAATCGTTAAGATATAGTTTTGCATCAGGATCGTATTCTTTTATCCAGTCTGCCATTTTTCTGGTTATCCCTGGCCCGAGCCTTTCCTGGTAAAAATCGCCGTGTAACATTTCGTTATTGAGATCGTATTCTGCAAAGCGACCTTTATATCTTGAGGCAATGGTTCTTGCCCGTTTATGTAGTTCATCGTACAACTGGTCATCAGTAAGCGCCTTTACCCAATCCTGCACATAATATACGCCCCAGTAAAAATTGTGCCCTCTCAGGGGAAGGTGGTTATCATCCGCCCATGTAAGGATATTATCCGTAGTCAGGAAATCAACTTTTCCTTTTTCAGGTTCCATATGATGCCATTTCAATGAACTTGCAGTAACACCGACATTGAAATTCTCCAGGAATTTCTGCTTAAATACCCTGGCATCCTGTTCATCCATTTTTCCGTCAAATGCGGTACTGTTCAAAGCACATCCAAACCAGAATTCATGCTTTTGTTGTTCCAACTCAATCTTTGTATTGGGAGTCGTTTTCACGACTATAACACCCGTACGATACTTTTGGATGGAATCAGCCAGATTCCACGCATCTGAATGGGTCATATGTAATTCTGTCCAAACTGATGAAGCATTCTGTGCCATAAGAGAGTACGTAACTATGGAACAAAATACACTTAACAATAAAAGCAACAATTTTTTCATGAATCTTTTTTTTAGTTAGACAATCAAGATAATAAGTACTAATTCTAAAATTTTGCTGACTAATTTTGATAATCAAATATACTATGTATTATTAATGTGAATTAAGAGTTGAAAGTTATATAGTTATTAACAATATAAATGTCTGATTGTCAATAAGTAGGTGTTCGGGTTGCTCTCTTTATGTTGTATTGCAGAATACATAGGTCTAAGGTATACAACATAAATCGCAACCCTCACTATGGATTAATGCTCGCCTGCCTGTCCGACTCCAGGCGGACTGCAGCCAATTTTATTCGGCAAACGTTGGTTTGCATAAAGCAATATTTAATCATTTAATCAAAATTTCTAAAATTTCAACTCCTGATTTCCCGAATTATTTTTAACTTGTATATTATCTGATAGTTATCACGGTTATCCACCCAAATTGGATGAACAACCCTGAAAAATACAGAGTTATAAATGTTTTAGTTTCAATAGGTAGATATCATTAATGTAAAACAATTAAGATGAAAAATTTGAGAGTTCTGATAGTTATAGCAGGAATATCAATTTTGGGAGTAAATAAATCAGTTTCGCAAGAAATTGCAATAGATAATATGTCCGTAGAAGATCGCCACAGAGCCGGGAGCGAGAATGCGGTAAGAACGGCACAACTTTTCGAAGCCAGAACTTATGTAAGCAATCGGAATGAAACATTGCTTTATCGGTTGCTAAAACCTATTGATTACGACCCCAATAAAAAGTATCCTTTAGTAGTATGCCTCTCTGGATCTGGGGGGCGCGGTACAGATAATATAAAACAAATTGCCGGTTGTTGGCCAGCTCAAATCCTGTCAAAACAAGAAAACAGGAAAAAATATCCTGCTTTTGTTTTTGTACCACAATGTCCACCTGGATTTGATTGGGGAAGGTCTTTTAAAGACGGTAAAAGAGGAGGCCGTTCCAAACCTGGTGGGTCCGATCTGCCAGGTGTCGATACCTTAGTTTTTGAAATCATAAAGGCATTGGAAGATGAGTTTGAAATAGATAAAAGAAGGTTATATGTTACGGGTCAATCAATGGGAGGTTTTGGATCCTGGCATTTCATTCTCACTCATTCGATAACCTTTGCCGCTGCAATACCGATTTGTGGTGGAGGTAATCCTGATCTTGCACAATATATTGTTGATGTCCCTATCTGGGCCTTCCATGGTCAAAAAGATGAAACTGTACCAGTAGATTTTTCACGTAATATGATTGAGGCAATTAAAGATGTGGGTGGAAATCCCCGATATACTGAGTTTCGAGATGCTGGTCATATCTGCTGGCCTCTGGCTTTCGATACACCAGAATTGCTGGACTGGCTTTTTGCACAGAAACTAAAACAATGAAAAAGCTCAATCAGGATTTTCGATTATTAGCTCAATAGGCATTTTCTTAACGTTCAGCCTTTCGCGACGGCTCGCCGGTGATTGATTTTGATTGAGGGTATTTGGGTTGCCATTTGTATGACAAATGATATATGATCTTATGAGGAAGATATAGTACATTAGGCATATAGAAAATGTAGATGACAAAATAAATTTGACTTTTGCATTTTCAAGCTGTACCTTTAACAATCAAATAATTAACTCACGTATTATTAACAACTAAAGCCTGTATTTATGAAAAGGACTATTTTTTTAAGTCTGATTGTTTTGTTTATTATCGGATGCTGCACCCAAGAAAAGAAATTACCTATCGAAGGGGGATGGAAGTTAGTATATGCAAGTTATCCCTCAAATGAATTAACATTCCCCAACAATTTCACTGGTGCTGGTGTCAAAACCTGGACCTCTGGAACTTTTGTCTTTGCCGGTAAATATCAAATGGATACGGTTACCTACAACAATTATGGCTGGGGTACATTTAAATTATCAGAGGGCAACAGATATGAAGAATCTATTACATATCATCATTTATCTGATTCCTCAATAGGCACCACAATTAAGATGTTTATAGAAGTCAGAAATGATACACTTATTCAAAAGTGGCCTGTGAACGATAATTGGCAACTACCAGAAAAATATAGCTTAGAAAAATATGTAAGACTTAAGTAATAGTATCATAAGCATTCATTATACTAAAAAGTCAAGCCCTCAGAAATCACTTCTGGGGGCTTTGTTTTCGTGCAAAGTGGTTCCTAACAAGTGTCCCTCTGCTTACTTTTTAGGGATCCTCTTAAAGGTATAAGTAACATAGGTGGTTGTTGAATGTTGTCTATTCTCCTAAATACAAATTTGCAATCTGCAACACCAATTCCCCAACCATATCATTGTGTCTATAACCTCATTTTTAATATCAGGGGTACATTAACTAATTCATTTGATACTCATATACTACTTCATCATTTTCCTCTACCCCTGATACAGTTTAAGCTCGGTTGTCAACTCATCAAAGTACTTTAGAGCTAATTGCTCATTGGCAAAACATCTACTACGATCCCTACCAAATTGACCATTAGAAGGTATAGCTTCCCTTTCACCATATTTGTCTTTTCGTATGTATATTATGTCAACCTCATAATGTAACATCTCATCAGTATAGGTATCTCCTATACCATAAAGGGCAACTACTTCATTTCGCTTAATTAAAGTATATGGCAGGCTATTTAACCTGAATTGTGTCTTCAGTGTTTTCATTTTTATATATTATTAAATTGTTATGATTATTCCGGTATATACTAAGTTCTTAACCCGGAATTGACTGACACGAAATGTGCAGTACAATTGTATACGTTTGACAGACAACAAGGTTACATAAAATACACTATAATAGCACATTAAGTAGCATGTTCCAAGTTGCAATATATCCCAGCTATATATAGGAAAATATCGATTATGCAACTTGGGATTTTGGGAAGAATAAAATAAAGTTGTTTAGAATATAAGTAAGGTTTAATTTTGGTTACTGGAATTAAAAGTCAAGAAGAACTTCTTTTAACAAAATTCCATATAAAAGAGCACTCATTGTTCACATATAAACAATTAGGGTGCATTGGCTTGTTTCAACACCAAAACTTATAAACTCGTAATAAAAAATTTCCTTGGTTATTTACTAATAAAGATCGACATGAAACAATACTTCCGAATTCTATTCTGGTGTTGTTTGCCATTGTTATTATTTAACACAACCAGTTTAAACGCTCAGACAAATCCAAAATACTATTACGTTGCACCAGATGGCAATGACTCGAACATGGGGACAGAATCGCTTCCATGGAAGACACTATCTAAAGCTGCTTCGATGGCTACTGCCGGAACTACAGTTTTTATAAGGCAGGGCACCTACAAAGAACGACTCGTACCTTTGAACTCCGGTACGGCAGAAGAACCTGTAATATTTGCAGCATACCCCGGTGATACAGTAACTATCACCGGTGTAGAAATGGAACTCCCAACTGAGTGGTATAACGCCGGGCTCATTTGGATTAACGGTTTAAACTATATAAAAATATCCGGACTGAGGGTGATAAACTCTTTAAGCACTGGCATTGATGTTCAGAATAGTAGTTACATTACCATTGAGAAGAATTATGTTGATAGTACTTATGATTCAGGAATACACATTCACTTCAGTGAAAACGTTGTAGTTGAAGCCAATGAGGTTCTTCACGGCGCCATGGTGGTTGATAATGAATGTATTTCCTTTGGCTTGACGAACCTCTTTGAGATAAAAAACAATCGCGTCCACGACGCCTTGAGCATAGGAATTGATGTCAAGGTAGGCTCTTCAAACGGAATCGTGTGCAACAATGAAACATACAACACAGCTACCGGAATCTACACAGATGCATGGAATAGCCATGAGTTCGATATAGATATTTTTGACAACATCTCCCATGATAACACCTTTGGTATTGTTATTGGCGCCGAAGATGATGGGCTGATTGAGAATATCAGAGTACATCACAATAAGGCGTCTAACAATTTTAGAGGTCTCTGGGTTGCTGGAGCGGGCCCAGGATTGCATCCTCTCAAGAATATTAAAGTTTATGCAAATGAGTTTTATGAAAACGGATTTGGCATGGAAATTGGTGGTTACACAGGAACAACAATTGACAGCATCGAAATCTTCAACAACCTGATTTACTATAATAAAAGTACGGGAGTCCGCATCACCCGTTATGACGGGCCGGATGGTGAGTATGTGATGCAAAACCTAGCGATAATGAACAACACCATCTGTGGAAATGGCACAGTGGGAAATGGGTGGGATGCAGATAATGGAGGGATTAATATCTTCAACTTCTTACCTGAGAACATAATAATTCAAAACAACATTTACAGTGAGAATACCGTCGGTACAATTCATGTTTCGCCAGAGATCCCATCTGATAGTGTCAATATTGATTACAATTTCTTTGATGGATTCCAGAATCTTGTGGACGAAAGGGCAGGAACAAACGCCGTATATGGAAGCCCGTTGTTTGTTGATAATCTGAATTATAATTATCATCTGCAGGCAAATTCACCCGCAATTGACAAAGGGGATCCCGATCAGCAATATAACGACCCGGAAGATCCGGGAAATCCAGGCTTTGCCTTGTCCCCTGCACTGGGAACCGTACGAAACGATATGGGAGCTTACGGTGGTCCATTCGCATCTTCCTGGGATCCAAAATCGTATGCTTCGATACTTCCGGCTCCGGCACAGGTTTTCCCCTACAACACTTCAGCTGACGTTCCCACTACTCTTTTGCTGGGCTGGAATGGTCCATTTGGTGCAACATCTTACAGGCTACAAGTCTCGACAAGTTCCGGTTTCTCAACAATGGTCATTGACTCAAGCGACATCAAAGGCTCGTCCTGCGCGATCATGGAACTTGTGAAAAATACGCAGTATTATTGGCGGGTCAACGCTTCTAATGCGGCAGGAGCAGGTTCATTTTCAGGTACATGGAGCTTCACAACAGCCTCTATAACAGGAATTAATGATCAGATCTCAGATGAAAAAGTCAGAATTTATCCTGTTCCGGTTGATGGTATTCTTAAAATTAATGGTATTGATAAAGAGTTTACAACTATTTCAATTTTATCACAAGAAGGTAAATTGTTAAAACAAATAAAAGGTACCGAAATTCAGGAAATAGATGTAAGTGAATTACATACGGGTGTTTATTTAGTAAAGATTTCAAATTCGCATACAGTTATTACAAAGAAGATTGTGAAGTTATAATTCTGTGAAGTATAATAAATTTCTGAAAACAATAACAAAGGGTTTATGGAATAAGGATTAAAAGGTTATACAAACCCATTTTACAAATAACAATACCCAATTCCCCAACTAATTCCAATTTCTTTATATTGCAGTATATCAATCATATACAATATAACTACAATCATATTTAAGGCCATTTCTAGCCTGTTTAAGACAAGATCTCCTATTCATTAGTATCTACGTAGAAACACGATAATACCTCAAATAGCTTAAAAACATCTATATATGATATCTGATTCAATTGCATATTGTTATAAATATTTATATATCAATATATTAATAATATACGTAAGCTGTCTGGTTGTGAGGTTCAAAATAAAATTGCTTTCAGTAAGACAAAGGTTTAATTTTGTTAGGGATACAGGCTCAACATTGAAGAATGAGTAAAATCATATTTGCAATATGGCAAGCATAATACCGGGCTACGAATATGACATATTCATCAGCTATCGACAAAAAGATAATAAAGGCGATGAATGGGTTACGGAGTTTGTTGATGCTCTGAAGACTGAACTTGAATCCACATTCAAAGAAGATATAAGCGTTTATTTTGATATCAATCCTCATGATGGACTGTTAGAGACCCACGATGTTGATGCTTCACTGAAAGAGAAATTGAAGTGTCTTATTTTTATTCCCATAATCTCACGAACATATTGTGATCCAAATTGTTTTGCCTGGCAAAATGAGTTTTGTGTCTTTAATAAACTGGTAAAGGAAGATCAGTTTGGAAGAGATATAAGACTTGCCGGAGGAAATGTGGCAAGCAGAATATTGCCGGTTAAGATAAATGATCTTGATCCGGAAGATAAGACTTTGTTAGAAAATGAACTGGGAGGAGTACTCAGGAGTGTAGAATTTATTTATAGATCTGCAGGAGTCAACAGGCCTTTAAGAGCCCATGAAGATCATCCCCAGGACAATTTGAATAAAACATACTACCGTGATCAAATCAATAAGGTAGCTAATGCAGTTAAAGAGATTATTACTGCAGTAAAGAAATATGACTGGCAGGATGAAGAAGTTTCAGCGGAGGTTATAAAAGCTAAACCTCAATCCCTAAAAAAATTGAAAGCAAAAATCATTATAGGATCTTCATTAGTATTGGCTTTGATTGTACTTGGATATTTCTTTATTCCTAAACTATTTCAATCCTCCGAACATGTTGCAAAATCCATTGCAGTATTGCCTTTTAAATTGCTAAGTGACCAACCTGATAAACAATACCTGGCTGATGGCATGATGGATGCAATTACGCTTCATCTTTCAAAGATCAGGGATTTGCGTGTGGTGTCCAGGACAACTGTAGAACAATATCGTAATACAACCAAAACAGTACCTCAGATTGGCAAAGAACTCGGAGTAGAGTATCTGCTTGAAGGAAGTTTTCAGGAGGATGGTGGTATTGTCAGGTTAATTGTTCAGTTGATCAAAGCCAGTGAAGAAGACCATGTTTGGGCTGATCAATATGACCGTAACTGGAAAGAAGTTTTTACAGTGCAGAGCGAAGTGGCTCACGCTATTGCCAATGAGCTGCATGCTATAATTACTCCGGAGGAAAAACTGATCATTAATACCAAACCAACCTCTGATATGACAGCATATGATTTTTATCTGCGTGGTAAGGATTACTACAACCGCAGTTTTAGTGAAGAGGATCAGAGATATGCAATACAGATGTTCGAAAAAGCACTTGAGATAGATTCGAGTTTTGCATTAGCATGGGTAGGTTTGGCAACAAGCTCCAGAATTTTATTCACTTTTAATTATGACAGAAGTGAAAAGAATTTGTCAATGATAAAAAAATACCTGGATAAAGCTTTGTCGCTGGTGCCTGATTTAAAGGAGGTGAAGATTGAAGAAGCCGGCTATTATAATGAGTGCAAACACGACTATTTAAAATCACTTCAGATATTGGAGACACTAAAAACCGAATACCCTAATGATGATGTGATTTATTTTTGGATTGGTCTTGGGTACGTAAAGATTGGGGAAATCAGGAAATCACTTGATTATTATAATCATGCTATCTCATTAAATCCTGCACCATGGAAGTATTGGTGGAATGCAGCAATTGCATTTGGGATTCTTCGTGACTATACAAATTCTGAAAAATATTGCTTACAGGCAATTAATGTAAATCCTTCCAATCTTAGCCTCTACGGTCAATTATTTAATGTATACATTCTCCATGGTCAGATACAAAAAGCAAGGAAATTTCTAAAAAATAACGAAAAATCTTTCGATTCAAAGGCCCTAAAATTATGTCAGGCACAGTTGGAATTAATTTCCAGGAATTATAAAGAGGCCATTGAAATTACCCAGTCAATATCTGAGGACTTAATTAATGCTAATAGTCCCCTTTTCCCTTTAAACGTAGGTTTTATATACCGGGCAATGCACAATAATGCTATGGCAGTCAAGCATTTTGAAACAGAGAGAAATTTCCTTCTTGAGAAAATTAGTGAGTCAGGAGATGATTCTCGTCTTTATGGATCACTTGGAATTGCTTATGCTGGTTTAGGCATGAAAGAGGAGGCCCTGAAGGCAGGGAAAAAAGCCCTGGATATCCTTAATTTCGATATAGATATACTTAATGGATTTCAATCTGAAATGAATATGGTAAGGATCTTAGTTATGGTAGAAGAATACGATGAGGCTATGATAAGACTTAATAAGATAATTAAGATACATGGTTTTGTATCAGTTGAAATCTTAAAACTTGATCCTTTCTGGGACCCCTTGAGAAATAATGAAAAATTCAATGAGATTATTTCTAATCCAGAATATCAGGTCATTATTAAGGATGATTAATAATTAACAATGCCACCAGACCTCCAACACTCTTTGTTATTAAATGCAACTCACCCTCCCCAATGCCCCAATTATCACAAAATATTGTATAAAACTGTATATCAATAACATACAGTATACTTAAAATCAAAATAGAGGCCATTCCCAGCCCCTTAGAGCCACTATCTCCCCTTCAGTACTACCATTGTCGAAACACCACATGGTCGCAAATCGCTTATAAACAGCTACTTGGAGTATGTTGCGTAGTTGCAATATAACTAACACATACTATATCAGCATATTATTTATGTAACAGTATAGCCTGGGACTTTGGAGAGTGCAAACAAAAATTGTCTTCATTATGATAAAGGATTAATTTAGTGTTATTTGGTTCACAATAAACACATTCATAACTTTACTCATAATGAACAGCTAAAATGGCATGTATTATACCGGACTGCAAAAGCCGGACATCTTTACCATTAAAACGAGAAACTGTGACAGCGAAAATACTACCAACTCTAAAAATAGGTGATCTGGAAATTAATCCTCCCATCATTCAGGGAGGAATGGGCGTTAGAGTATCAGGCTCAGGTTTGGCATCGGCAGTTGCAAATGAGGGTTGTGCTGGTATTATTGCCAGTGTTGGCTTAGGCGCTTATGAGGATTTTTCAGCATTGGAATTTGTCGAGTTAAACAACAATGCATTAAGGGCAGAAATAAGAAAAGCCAGGTCGCTTTCCAGTGGAGTAATAGGCGTGAATGTGATGGTGGTTTTGTCGAACTACGAAGAACTGGTGAAGGTTTGTGTTGAAGAAAAAGTAGATATTATCATTTGCGGATCAGGTCTTCCTTTAGACCTGCCTAAAAAAACCGAAGGTTCAGATATTAAATTAATTCCCATTGTTTCCTCAGCAAGAGCTTTTAATATCATTTATCGAAAGTGGAAACAAAACTATAATAAAGTTCCGGATGCTGTAATCCTCGAAGGTCCTATGGCTGGAGGACATCTGGGGTTCTCTTACGATGAAATTATCAATGATACAGCACCAACCCTGGAGCATTTGGTAAAAGAATTGGTCGATTTTGTGGATACCCTCGAAGAAACTATTCCGGTTATTGCCGCAGGTGGTATATTTGATGGAAATGATATCGCCAAATATTTAAAGATAGGAGCATCGGGTGTTCAAATGGCAACAAGGTTTGTTTGTACTACCGAATGCGATGTTCACAACGATTTTAAACAAGCTTACATTACTTCAAAGAGGGAAGATATTGCCATTATCAACAGTCCTGTTGGATTGCCGGGCAGGGTAATCCGGAATGAGTTTACTCAGAGAGTTTTCAACGGTGAAACAATCCCTTTTAAATGTCCATTTCATTGTTTAAGATCGTGCAATCCACGTACTGCCCCGTATTGTATAGCCAAAGTATTAGCTGATGCTTCAAAAGGCATGCTACTAAACTCATTTGTATTTGCCGGCTCCAATGCATACAGGTGTACAGAAATTGTTTCAGTGAAAACACTCATCAATCAGTTAAAAGATGAGCTAAGTAATTCACTAATGCCTTAAAGTGCTTTAGAACAGCTAATTGAAACATATACTATAATTGCTATATATTCTAACTAATTATATATCTGCATATTAATTATGCGTCAGTAAAGACTGGGAAGTTGGGAAGAGGAAAATAAAATTGGTTTTAAAATTATAAGGTTTAAATTTGACACCTATTATACATAAAATTTAAATTATTAATCATGAGTAACGGGATAGTAAAATTTTTCAATGATCAAAAAGGGTTTGGATTCATCGCCCCTGATGATGGTACTAAAGATTTATTTGTGCATCAAAGTGGATTAATCGATAAGATAACTGAAGGAGATAAAGTAAGCTATGATGTAGAGCAAGGTCAAAAAGGATTGAACGCAGTAAATGTCAAAGTAGGTAAGTAGAATAATATAATATTATTAATTGATTTTCTAGCATTGTATCAGCCTGTCTGTAAAATTGATAGGCTTTTTTTAAGGTTTTCAAAACTGATTTTCCCTAATTAAGAGAGTATTATATATTGATGTTTATTGGCTAACATCGAACCATAATAGTTAGGGTTATGCAATTTGTTTGTCATACTATTTAAAATTCAACATCCCAATTCCAAACATATCACATTGGATATAACCCCATTTTTAATAGCAGAGGTACATTAACTATACCATTTGATATTCTGATATGCCTTCAATGTTTTGTCCTACCCCTGCGATAACTTTTGGTACCCCCTGCGATAGATTTGACGTTAACTTGTCATAGTATTTTAAAGCTAACTTCTTATCCATAAAGCACCGGCTACGATCTCTCCCAAAATCATCATTTTTTGCAATATGCTCCCTTTCACCATATTTATCTTTTCATATGTAGATAATATCAACTTCCCAGTGGAGGATATCATCTGTATAGGTCCCACCTATGCCATATAATGCTACTTTGTCATTTCGTTTCAATAAAGTATAAGGCAGGCCATTCAACCTAAAATGTTCTTTCAGTATTTTCATTGTTGTATGTTATTAAATTGTTATGATTATTTCGGAATGAACTGAGCAGTTAAACCGGACTATGCAGACACGAACTGTGTTGTACTATTGTATACGTTTATCAATTTAGAATGTTACGTAAAACACATAATAACAGCACATTAGGTATTAGGTTTCAAATTGCAATTTATTCTAACTGTATATACTATAATATCAATTATGCAACTCTACTATTTGAGATATTAGGTGGGGAAAAATAAAATTGTTTTTAGTTCAATTTAGATTTAACTTAGATTAAACCGATGATAAGGGAAAAGTAATAGTATAAAATGGTTGTTAAAGAAATATATAAAAGTAAAGTAGCTAAATTATGTCGGTGAAATATGTTTCTATAATATTCATTATTAGTATTATTATGCTTGTTTGTAGTCAGCTCAACGCTCAGGAAACAAAGAGTCATGTTATTAATATGCCTAGTGAAGTTTCAAAGCCTCAAAATCCTACTTCAGAAATTACCTGGGAACCCACCACTTCTATTTTTCTTGAATTGCTGGGTAAGGGATGGTACTCTGTAAATGTTGATTTTAGAAAAAAAGAGACAAGTTCCATTAGTGTTGGACTTCAATATGCTGAAGGTATATGGCCAAGTTTTATTTATTACAGGTTTTTCGGAGAGAAACACAGGCTTGAAACAGGGGGTGGAGTGAGTGGAATAATTAACAATGTCGGTATAGCTGGTATGACGATAAATGGAGTTGTCGGATACAGATATCAAAAAAAGAAAGGATTAATCTTTCGAATAGGGTTTGCTCCATTCTATGCAATACCATTTACTGATGAAGGTAGATTTATGTTTGTTCCATGGGCTGGTATAAGTCTGGGTTATAGCTTCTAAAATGCTTAAATAATACAATTTATGAACCACAAAACTTAAAAAAAGTGGAGCAGTTATATCTATTGCAGGGTTTTCAACCAGAGTTAAGAAAGTTTCTAAGATATAGAATACGAAATATAATGTTGTAATAATGGACTTGGTTCCATGTAGTATCTATAACTACCAGACTCAAAATATCCAACCAGGAATTACATTCAGAATCAGGTTTTAGAAAGTTATTGCTATTCTTCATCCCAATTCTCCAACAATCATCAATTATTATATAATTCAGTATATCAACTATATACAGCATTATCAGAATCTCATTTATGGCCATTTCTAGCCTGTTTAAGACACGATCTCCCTATCAGTAGCTTCCATTGTCGAAACGCAATAATGCCTTAAATCGCTTAATAACAACCAATTAGGACATATTGCATAATTACACTATTCTCTAACTAATTATATATCAACATATTAAATTGCAACATTATAGCCTGGGACTTTGGGACCGGGCTTTTTCATTTCTATTTACTCACTAATCAAACTCATATGAAAACACAACAGATTGATATATCTGAAGTACAGATTATATACTGAACAAAAGTCAAAGCCTCAGACAGACCACAGATTAAATGCTCAAAGGATGCATATGAACTTTTTATGGAAACTTGTGACCAGGATACAATAGAACATATTTATGAGTTTTAACTATTACTATTACCCTGAGCAAACAAAGTTATAGAGATAGCCACAATATCTAAAGGTGGAATAAGCAGCATAGCAACAGGTTAGCCTGGAAAAACTGAAAAAATTGCAGAATTCCAAAAAAATTCGATAAAATCCTTGTGTTATTAAAATATAATATTTTATATTTGTAATATATAAGAAACATATATAATATATTAATATGATATCAAGCGAACTTCTTAAAGGAACACTTAAAACAATAGTACTGAAACTATTGAAGGAGAATGGCCGTATGTATGGTTATGAAATTACCGGTAAGGTTGAAAACCTGACTCAAGGAAAGATAAATCTGACCTATGGAGCGCTTTATCCGGTGCTTTATAAGCTGGAAAGTGACGGGATTCTTATTACAGAATCAGAAAATTTCAATAACCGCATCCGCATTTACTACAGTCTGACCCCAAAGGGGGATTCCATTGTTGCAGAAAAGCTCAGGGAACTTAATGAATTCATTGAGTCGCTTCAACGGATTGTTGAACCCAAAACCGGTTTGAGCTATGCCTGAACTTAGCTTGAATAATATTGACCAGATCAGACATGATATAAGCCGACAGGAGATAACTTTTTCACATCTCCTCGAAAACCTTATTGATCATATATGCTGCGATGTGGAGCACGAGATGCAGACTGGTCTCGTTTTCAGTGAGGCATATCGCAGGGTAAAACAAAAAATGGGATCACGCAGATTAAAGGAAATTCAGGAAGAGACACTTTATGCAGTTGACACTAAATACAGACGTATGAAAAACACGATGAAAATTTCTGGCATTGCCGGCATAGTGTTGCTTGGCTTTGGTGCATTATTCAAGATTCAGCATTGGCCACTTATGGGTACCATGACGACCCTCGGGGCTGTTACTCTGGCATTAGGATTCATACCTTCGGCACTCGGAGTACTCTGGAAAGAGACTCACAGCAGGAAGAAACTATTCCTTTTCATTTCAGCATTTTTGGCAGGGATGCTCTTAATATTTGGTACCTTATTCAAAATACAGCACTGGCCCGGAGCAGGTATTATTATGACTCTGGCAGCACTTTTCGGAATAGTCTTTTTTGTTCCGGCGCTGCTTGTCAGCAAGTTACGTGATCTGGAAAACAAATCTATGAAGCCGGTTTATATCTTTGGTGCAATAGGAATGATCTGTTATGCCGGTGGCATGTTTTTTAAGATACAGCACTGGCCGCTTGCAGGAATATTTATGGTTATAGGGATGATCATTCTCTGCATTATTACTTTTCCATGGTATACCTGGCGTACCTTGAAGGAGGAAAATCATATCAGCTCAAAGTTCCTTTACATGGTAATTGGTTTGCTCGTGATAATTATTCCAGGAACCCTTATCAATCTTAACCTTCAATATTTATTCGAAGAAGGTTTTTATTCTCAACAGGAACAACAGCAGGCTTTGTACGGTTATTTGGCCAGGAATAACAATTCCATGATGACCCGGTATCATGATTCACTTAGTTACTCTAAGATGGAACAGCTTCATGCGAAAACAATCAACCTGCTTACTCTTATAGATGATGTTCAGATAAAAATGGTCCAGGAATCAGAGGGGGAACCGGGCGAACCTGCTTTAAGCCAGGATCTGATCAGGCATACTGAAACAGGGACTGATATTCAGTACAGAAAACTTTCAAGGGCTTTTCATAGAGCTCCTGTCGGGGATTTTCTTGTTCCGGGTTGCAACACAGGTACGGAACTTAATTCGGCACTGACTGAATATAAAAACTATCTATCAGGAATGATCCCCGGTGAAGATCTTCAAAAGTATATAAATCTTCTTGAGCCTTCCTTGTACTTACCAGAAACAATGCCGGAGGAGGGAGCTATATCTTTAATGTCCGGTCTTCATTCACTAGAACTTCTGAAGAACAGTCTACTCGCTGTTGAGTCAAATACTTTAGAAGTTATTGCAAGGCACAAATAATCGACTTAATAAATGAAATCATGAAGCAAAAAATGTACATATTAGGTGTAGTTACTGTCCTGATTATTTTTGCAGGCACCATTTTTAAGGTGAATCACTGGCCCCTTGCCGGATTCATGATAGTTATAGGATTGCTTACCCTGGTTCTTGTTTTTCTTCCTATAGCATTAACAGATCATTATAAGGCGGTGGGAAACAGACAGAATTTACTTCTTCATATAGTAACATGGCTGACCTGTTTTGTAGTATTCACCGGAATACTGTTCAAAATAATGCACTGGCCTTTTGCAAATACTATACTTACTATTGCCCTTATTTTTCCCTATGTGGTTTTTCTTCCGGTTTTTTTAGTCACCACTTCGAAGGACAAGAACTTTAATATTTATAATACGGTTTTCGTTCTTCTGCTCCTTGCAACCAATTCCGTTTTATCAGCCATGCTCTCATTGAATGTATCTGCTGAAAGGATCAATGACAGTTATAACCTTTCAAGGCAATATAATCAGGTTGGAAGGATTCTGGACCTGCTTCCGGCGAATGATTCAAAATCGCAGGTTGTTCTGAAGATTGATGAAGCCTTAAAGGTCGTGGATGAGTATAAGAATTTGATTCTTAGATCTGAAGATATGACCCCTGAACAATATAATGACGCAGGAAGTTTATTGAGACCTGATCTGAGGGGAGCTGCAATACAGAAATTATCAACAACCGGAAATGTAAAGGTTGGAGAAAAGCTTGACAACACCCTTAAGGCACTTGTTAAGGAGATTGAAAAATGCCCGGAATGTGAAGAGCTGACCAAAGCAATCCCGGCAATTCTTGATCTTAGGCAGCAGTATGAAGATGAGCCGTTGTTGATATGGCATAATATAACTAATACCCTGTCATGGACGTTTATTTATCTTGAGGGATTGGAAACAAACCTGAAAATGATCAAAACAACCTTGTTATAATCATTAAACCTGATTCTTTGAGTTATTTTTATTTATGAAAGTGTGTTAATGTAAATTGCCTGACCCCAAAATCACTCATTTCACACTCCCAGGTAACTTGGGACATATTTACATAATAGCTTAAACCTCAGAAATGTTTAAGCTATGTTTCAGCTGATACAAACAAAAAGCCTCGATATTATTGTGCATCAAGGCTTTATTTGTTTTTGTAATTTAGAAAGTATATATATTAATTGTTGCAACCATGTTGCAACCTGCATTAAATAAAAAAGGAGTCAGATTATTCTAACTCCTTGATTTTCATTTGTGGGGGTTGACGGATTCGAACCGCCGACCCCCTGCTTTATCAGGCAGGGGATCATCACATGAAGCCAGAAAGTATGAATATGAATTATCGAACTACTATTCTTATAAACATAGGCCGATACATGATTTTAAAAAGCAATTTTTCAGTGGATGGTCTAATGACTATTATCAATGGATGACATTTGATTCACTCATGATGTATGCCGTCAAAGAATACCTGCAAAAAGGAGTAGTTGAATCAGAACCTATCAAAATAAATAATAAGAAGTTTGTTACAGATACAAGTAAATCATTTGTAGAATGGGCAACCTCCTTTGATCTAACCATTAATACGAAGCTTGCCAAAAAGACATTATTCAATGACTATGAAAGCTATTGTGAAGACACTCCAGATTGTGATATCCGATTGTTTGGATCTTGGTTAAAGGTATATGCTGGATATAATAACCTTATTCCTGTTGAAGCACATTCAGGAAGTGTAAGATATATTGAATTCCGACCAAAATAGACCAAAAATGGGCTATGTATATACCTTATTTACAAGGACTGGGCGCATTGGGCGGAAATATTGTATTATTTATACAAATAGAATTCACTTTTTTCTGTATATTAATATTGACTTGATCGTCCACTGAGACCAATGGCTGATAATCAATTCATTACATTGTCCTGATTTTCCCATTATTTGACCAATAAGACCAACTTTTGTTCAAAATAACAAATTTTAAGTAGTTGAATTTTTTTAATGGACAAGCCTTTATATAGTCTTTCAGGATCAAAATCCATATGACAACTATAATCAAGTCCAATAATTCATAAAAGTAAGATTATCCTCAAACAACTTAAACCGTGGTGGTTAATCATTTTATGAAAGACTGCATTAATCCTTTCCCCCGCATTTTACCCTTCTAACTCCTAAAAATGTTTCTCAGGTATTTAAATAAAGAATATACTTTATATGCTTATCCCTGTCCTTGAAAGTTGTACACTGCAAACTGAATAATCTCACTCCACAATCAGCTTCCTTGTAGCCGTAAACTCTTTAATAGCCAGGTTAATAATATACATCCCCTTTGACTCTCCAGACAGATCAATCTGACTCATGAAATAATCTGTTGACTTGTCAAATTTAATATTCAACACTTTGCTTCCAGTTTGATTGAGAATATCTATTAAAAGATCACCGAAAATGTTGTTATCCATTTCAATTGTAAACATTCCAGGAGTGGGATTGGGATAGATTTTTAGACCTGAGAAAGGATCAGCTTCTTTTATTCCGGTTATACCAGGCGGGATCATGATAGTGTCACTTATTGTAAAACATGAGTTATCATTTGAGATGCTTACATTGTATTTTCCAAGATTCTGGTTAGCAAAATATATATATCCCTCTGCTCCGAGAATAAGTTTCCCATTAAAATACCATTTATATTTTGCAGCATTGTATATACTGGAAGTCAGATACCAGACAGTCGGTCCTTTTACACTCAATACAGGTTTCGGAGGTGCATCTTTGAACACTAATAGGATTGAATCAGATGCTTGTGTACATTCCCCTGACTTAGCCTGGACATAATAATATCCTTGTTCCAGGAATCCTTCAATAAATGTTGAATTACCAATTGGTGCACCATTTCTGAACCACTTATACGAGTAATTCGTCTCAGGATTTTTTATACTGAGCCTGACGGGAGTCTCTCCTAAGCAAATTCCTGGAGTATATCTGCCGGAATCAATTAATGGTTTAGATGGTACTGGTACGTTTATCAACAGGGAACTTCCGATACCTGACCCGCATGAATTAAATGGTGTAACATACAGAGTTCCTGAAGATGCATCATTACCGAAGTTCATAACAATCTTACTGGTGAAAGTTGTTTCGCTTGAGCCATCCGGCAGATCCCATACATAATATGTTGCCCGATCTGATTGAGCAATAGAGTACAATACGTTCGACTGGCCTCTGCATACAGATGACAATCCGGATATTGTACCTGTCGGGGCTGGCACCTCATCAACAATAACAGGGAACACTATTTCAGGTCCTGTACCGCACGAGTTTACACCGGCAACTTTCAGATCACCCGAAAAGGCATCAGGACCAAAACTCAGAGATACACTGTTTGTTGAATTTGACCCTGTTACTCCGGGAGGAAGGGCCCATAAGTAAGAGGTAGCACCGTTTATAGCTGTTACAGAATAGGCGACATCAGTCTGATTTTTACAGACATTAGACAGGCCTGTTATTGCCCCGCTTTCAGATGGTACGCTGCTTACAGTTACCGGCAAGGTCGCGGCCACACCGTCACCGCACATATTATGACCCCTGACGGCAATCTGATCGGTAACCGGAGATGAGCCATAGCTTACCATTAATGAATTGATCGTGCTTGTGCCTGAGGCTCCAAGTGGCAATGACCAGATATAGTAATCGGCATCAGTAATTGAAGCGGTGTTGTATCCAATATTTATGCTGCCAGTGCAGACTTTATCTTCACCCGTTATTGTAGTTGCATTTCCGGGATAATTCTTAACGCTTACCAGGAAAATTTTAATTGGTCCGGAGCCACAAGTATTTTTGCCTTTTACTGTTATGTTTCCTTCGACAGAATTGGAAGCAGTGGAAAGGTTGATTGTATTTGTGGTACTGGTGCCTGTGAAACCTGAAGGGAAGCTCCATTCATAGCTGGTTGCGTAATTGATAGGTGGTACTATAAAAGTGTAATTGCTGTTTTTGCAAACTATCGGATCGCCTGTAATGATACCAGGAGATACCGGCAGAGGATTAACGGTCAATAGAGCTTCGCTGCTGGTTGCGTTACCCGAAGTATTGCTTACCACACAATAATATTTAAGTCCATTCAGGCTTGCCTGGATACCGGTGAGGGTCAGTGTGGCAGTAGTTGCACCTGAATAGACTCCTTCATTTGTGATGATTGCTCCCGAGTTTTGTTTCCACTGGTAACTCAGACTTGTTCCTGAAGCAGTCACTGAAAATGAGGTTGCCAGGTTTTCGCATATTGTTACCGGATTTGGATTTCCTGTAATGGATGGAGGGGCAATTGCTGAAATGGCTGTTAACGGATTATTGGTAGCTATAGTTGAATTATAATGTGTAAAATCAGGACTAAAATTATATTCGCAAACCTGGAATCTATATGTAGTGTTAGCCTGTAATCCATTAATTGATGCCGAAGTACCTGAACCATTATAAACACAATACCATCCTGTGCTTCCTATCTGATCTCCTAATCCATATGTGGCATTGGGCAAATAAGTAACATTTACATCTGGGGTACAAGTACCAGTACTTGCTTGTTTGACAAACAAGGCACATTGATTCCCGTTTCCTCTGGTCCATGAGACATTTACACTTTGGAATGTGGAATTACTTTTTGTTAAATTACTCGCCTGTGTGGCTGGACTGTAATCTGTATAGTGCAGTATTACACCCTGTGCTCCAGATGTCCATCCCATAGTTTTTCCAACGAATCCTACACTCATTAAACTGTTCGCGGTATGGCTATTTTCAAGAGTCCATGTTACTCCTCCATCAATTGTTTTACGGATACTTCCACCAAGACTCCAATCCCCCCCAACAACCCACCCGTTATTTTTATCAGTAAAAAAGATGTCATAAAAATATTCAGAGGAAAAAGTTGCGACAGCAGTCCAGGTGGATCCTCCGTTGGATGTTTTGAATATTTTCCCATCCGTTGTACATGTCCAGCCAATATTGGCATCAAGGAATCTCAAATTATATAAATTACCCGTAGTACTTATTGTCTGACTGGTCCAGGTTGTACCACCATTTGTTGTCTTCTGGATTGTGTTATTTCCTGAAATAATCCATCCGATATTGGCATCCTGAAAATATACAAAAAGTTGATGAGATGAACCAACAGATTGAGGCGTCCAAGTTGAACCTCCGTTTGTAGTTTTCAATAATGTACCATAGTAACCTGCGATCCAGCCAACACTTTCATTCAAAAAAAAGACACTATTTAGTCTGTTGGTAGTATTACTGGTTTGAGCTGTCCAGGTACTACCTCCATTGATTGTTTTTAAAATTGTCCCATGGTCACCAACAACCCATCCTATATCTGAATTTATGAATTTGACTGCCCTGAGATAGTATGGATAATTCTCTAATAGGATCGTCCATTTATTTCCTCCGTCCAATGTTTTTACAACTCCTCCGCTTCCACTATAAATTCCACCCGCAGCATATCCTGTGTTTGCATCAACAAAACACAGCTTCTCCAATGTAATAAAAGTCCCAGTTGTTGAGGAAGTCCATGCTGAACCTCCATTGTTTGTTTTGTATATTCCTCCTCTACCAACCGCTAAACCTGATGTTGCATTAGAAAACCATAATCTATTAAAACTAACACTTGAATTATTAAATTGCACTATCCAGTTTGTTCCACCATCAGTTGTTTTTGCAATATGATCATCGATATTAAACCACCCTGTATTTGCATCAACAAAATAAAGACTGGTCAGGTTTTCTAAAGGGAAACCGCTTGATTGTGGAATCCAAGTGGAACCACCATCCACAGTTTTAATAATTGTCCCTTGCAATCCACTTGCCCAGCCGATGGAAGTATTAATAAAGAAAACAGCGTAAAGATCACGTATTATTCCATAGGTTTTTGCTGTCCAGGTAGCACCTCCGTTTGTTGTATTCAGCATCGCACCTAAACGTCCGACTGCCCAGCCATTGTTTGCATCAATGAAAAAAATATCGAAAAGATCAGTAGTCGGGAATATTTGCTGAGTCCAGTTATCTCCTCCGTCTGTAGACTTTACTATTACAGATGATTTATTATAAATATCCCCTAATGCCCAGACTGTGTTCTTATCAATAAAATGTAGATCCCTTAAATTTAATGTAGTGCCACTGGTTCGGCGAGTCCATGTTGTACCCCCATTTGTAGTTTTCAGAATTGTCCCACTATCACCGGCAACCCACCCTGTATTTGCATCAAAAAACTTGACACCTTTTAAACAAAAATTGGTGCCAGAATTCAAATTTGTCCAGGTATTTCCTCCGTTCACTGTATTTATGATACAACCTCCGGCCCCTACCGCCCAGGATATTTCTGAATTGGGTAAAGAATATACATCATACAAAACTTCACTGGTAGGAAGTGGGTTTTGTACTTTCCAGAATCCTTGTGCTTTAGAATAGTTCGGAATGATAAACAACGCAAAAATCAATACCAGGTTTGAAATTTTTGCTTTCATCTCTTAACCTTGGTTAGGGCTTTTAGAATCGTTTACAAAATATACTCCAATTTCAAATTATATGCAAATTTATTTTTGCTAGTCATGTTTATAGACAATATATAGGAATGGGAAGTTTTTACCTCAACTCCCTAGGGAAACTAAATTGCTTATTTAAAAGGGGATAGCGAAAAAGAAAACAGACAGAATTCTAACTGCGAAAGGCTTCTTTCTTATCAAGTTATCAGTAGTATCCTGAATGAATTAACTTAGAATTGTACTTGATTTGTGATTTTATGCTCGGATTTTAGTGTATTAATTGGAGAACAGGGAGGACGACAGAATTTATTTGTGTTCCAAATCAAAATTCTGATAAAGAAATTTTGGAAAAATATTACAAAGCTTTATGGGACGGTTCTTCAGAGGCTTCAAGTAAAGGACAGCTAATTTCCATTATGCTTTCCAGACATTTAAAATGGTGATTAATCATTGGTACAAAAATTGACACAAGAAGTTTTTCTTAGAATACAGATGTCCCTCATATACAGGGACTTTTCGTTTATTATCAGTGGCGTAAACGGAACTTAAAGGTATTAATTAAAGGCAGCATTTCCTAAGTGAAAAGTCTCGTTGCAATGCAATTCTACTGTCTGATTAGGAATGGATGATAAGTGTCGCCTGGAGAATCCTTATTTAGCTTTAATAGTTACAGATTTAATACAGCATATCAAATTTATACAAAGCGATTTATTTCTCATAATTTTATATTAATCATTTTATTATGCAATGGGATTATGAAACAAAACCTGAAAAATGCCCCCTATGTGGAGCAACTACTATAGCTGAAATACGGTATGGTTTAATAAGGCTTACCCCTGAACGTAAAAAAGAAATTGATGAAGGTATATGGGTAATGGGAGGTTGCATGACACATCCAGCATTAGCTAAATGGCTATGTAAGACTTGTAATGCAAGAATGTATAAACCCTATAATAAAGATGAAATTGATGCATAATGATGAGACTTCTACTATTAATTCAACCCCAAATCCCTCAGTCCTCCAATCTCAGGGAACTTGGAGCTTAACAAATAAATAGCTTAAACCGTTGAAATGTTTCAGCTATGTTTCAGTAGCAACAAACAAAAAAGCCTCGATATTGTTGTGTATCAAGGCTTTTTGTGTTAATTCCAGTTAAAATCAAAATCAGTAGTTTGTTTCACCCTAGAGAAAATAAAAAAGGAGTTAACATATTCTAACTCCTTGATTTTCATTTGTGGGGGTTGACGGATTCGAACCGCCGACCCCCTGCTTGTAAGGCAGGTGCTCTGAACCAGCTGAGCTAAACCCCCAGAAAGAGAGTGCAAATATAGATTACATTTTGAATTCTGCAAAGGATTTTCGGAAAAAAACAATCGTGTGGTTTTACCTGGTAATTATATGATAATTAATTAATAAAAATCAGGTGAATATGCCTGATTTTTAATCGTTGTAAAGTATATCTTTGTTGGCTGTTAATGCAGGTTTTTAAAATTTTGATAATCTCACAGATTTTTGACACCAACTGACTGTTTTTATTGACTAAATAATCAATTAATTGTATCAAATATCGGTTTTATGAGAAATATACTTGTTTCGGAGACATATATAAAGCAACTAAATCTTAATTAATTAGGTCATGTTGATGTTTTGAACTTATTATTTTTTATAATTATCTGAAATAAATATAGTTTATATACCTGAATGTGAAGAATATTATGCAAACTATTCATAAACAGATAATTGGTAAAAATAGGTATAATATAAATAGATTTTCAGTCAAAGAATATTTTATGTACAAATCATGTTTTACATATTCTAAGTTTACCTTGGTTATCGGGATTTCGATGTTATTGCTGGGATTAACCTCTGAAATTGTAAAGTCTCAACATACATCAAAAGATTGGTATACAGGTAGCTGGACCACTCCTGCAACCTGGGATCCAACCTGGGCTACACCTATAACAACCGGTATAGCTGAAGATATTACAATTTATGGATATATAAGTTATACTGGAGATATCAGCTTTGGAGGTAGTGGTGGTGATTTAATAATAAATGATACTTTAATTATAAATGGTAATCTCAGTTTAGGAAATAATAACAACATTATTATTAATAATGGAGGTATGCTAATTGTGAAGGGAAACTTATCAGTTGATAACAAAGTTGATATTGCAGCAAATGCATATATTGTTGTAACTGGTAATTTCACAAAAATAGGTGCTGAAGGCTGGGGCTCTTTCACAAGTGATGACACTCCATCAAAGGTATTTATTGGAGGTACTATTAGTGTCCCTGGCGACTGGGCTTCAACCGGATCAACAGATGTTTTAAACTGCAGTCTTTCTACCGAATATACAAGCAGTGGATGTAATTATGGAAATTCAACTGATTTAATTGTTGATCCTATAAATGATTTCCTTCAGACTACGTGCACAACTTTCCCATCTGTAACAACCAATCCCTCAAACAGCAGCATATGCGAAGGAAATAATACTTCTTTTACAATAACTGCTACTGGTGGGAGTGCCTATCAATGGCAGGTAAACACAGGTTCCGGTTTTAATAATATTGTCAATAATACTGTATATTCAAATGCCACAACAATTACACTCAATATTACAGCAGCCTCAGTATCAATAAATGGCTATCAGTATCGTTGTGTAGTTCGGACTTCAGGAGGTTGTTTAACAAACTCAAACAGTGCTACTTTGACGGTCAATGCTTATCCTGCAGCTCCAACATTAAGTGCAGTTACCCAGCCGACCTGTGCAGTATCTACCGGCAGCTTTACAATAACTAATTATAATGGATCTTATACTTATGCAGCAACTCCATCAACTGGAGTAACTATCACAACTAACACTGTTACAGCTCCCCAGGGCAGCTATACACTGAAAGCCACTCTCGGTTCATGTACTTCATCATCATCGATATCTGTAACGATCAATAGCCAGCCAGCCACACCAGTAATCACTGTAGGTACACTCACCAATCCAACGACCTGCGGGGGCAATGGGAGTATAGTTTTGAACTTTACGAATGTTCCCAATGGGAGCTATACAGTTAGTTATACCTCTGGCAGTTTTAGTGGAGTAGCCGTATCTGGAGGCACAGCAACCATATCAGCACCATCAGGGACCTATAATAATTTACAGATCACGGCCAATACATGTACGTCAGCGACAGGGGTTAATGCCAGTTTAAGTGATCCGGTTAAACCGACGGCCCCGGTAGTTGGTACTATCACACAGCCCACGTGTGTGACAGCAACAGGGGGTGTTGTATTGAGTGGATTGCCGGGATCAGGCACCTGGACTCTGACAAGGACCCCTGGTCCGGGAACAGTAACAGGCACCGGAACGAGCACGACAATCACAGGACTTACCGCCAATACCTATACCTATACAGTAACTGATGGCATCACAGGCTGTGTCTCCTTATCAAGTGGAAACATAACGATCAATAGCCAGCCATCCACACCAGTAATACCAATATTAAGTGCAGTTACGCAACCGACCTGTGCGGTAGCTACTGGCAGCTTTACAATAACGAACTATAATGCTTCATACACCTATGCAGCCACTCCATCGGCAGGAGTTACGATATCAGGTAATACAGTAACTGCTCCTCCCGGCAGCTATACAATTACCTCTACTCTTGGCTCCTGTACATCTATGCCTTCAGCCTCAGTAACTTTGAATGTTAATCCATCAACTCCTGCTGCTCCTGTTGTAGGTACAATAACCCATCCGACCTGTACTGTGGCAACCGGAAATGTTGTACTAAATGGTCTTCCAGTCGGCAACTGGACATTAAACCCAGGTGCAATAACAGGCAATTCTGTTAGTACCACAATCTCACTTTTAGCAGCCGGCACATACAATTTCACCGTTATAGATGAATCAGGTTGCACATCAGCAATATCTGCTGATATCACAATTAATGCACAACCTGTAACTCCTTTTATTTCAGTTACTGATCCTGATGCAGTATGCTCACCATTAACAGTTGATCTTACTGCTCCTGAAGTAACATCCGGCAGTACATTAGGTCTTACCTTAACTTACTGGATAGATGCAGCAGCCACTTCTGCTTATTCAACACCTTCTTCAGCTACATCAGGTACTTATTACATCAAAGGTACCAATGGGGAAGGGTGTTATGATATAAAGCCTGTGGTTGTAAATATCTCACCCTTGATGTCACTGACAAATTCGGTTACAAATATTTTATGTGCAGGAACTGCGACAGGGACAATTAATATTACTGTTTCAGGTGGAACAGCCCCATATTCATACTTATGGACCGGATCAGGGGTAAATATATCATCAGAAGACCAGTCTGGTCTTGCAGCCGGAAGTTATTCTGTTGTCGTTACTGATGCTTTGAACTGTTCATCTTCTTTATTGAATTTATCACTTGCTGAACCTCAGCTCCTTTCAGGAAAAATTGACTCTCAGTCAGATGTAACAGTTTATGGAGGTAACGATGGAAGTGTAACATTAAGCGGAACAGGTGGAACGACTCCCTATCAGTATAGATCAGGGGCAGGCGCATTTCAGTCCGCAGCTACTTTCGTAAATCTGAGTGCCGGGAGCTATATTTTCACAGTTCAGGATATAAACCTGTGTTCTTCCGATATTTCGATTACAATATCGCAACCTGTTTCAAATCTGACCGGAAGTATAATAAGTCAGACTGATATCACATGTTTTGGTGCGTCAACAGGTATAATAACTGTGGCCGGGTCAGGAGGAACAGCACCATATGAATACAGGTTGGAAGCCTCTGCGTTTCAAGGATCTGGTACTTTTGGCTCTCTTACGGCAGGAACCTACTCAATCACAGTAAGGGATGCCACCCTTTCAACCTTTGATATGACATGCACAATAATCCAGCCTGTTTCCTCTGTATCGACAAGTGCTTCAGCTCTGACGAATGTTCTTTGCAATGGAGGAAGTTCAGGAACAGTTACAATTTCTGGTAATGGTGGTACATCACCGTATCAGTATAGACTTGGCTCAGGGTCATTCCAGGCATCCGGGACCTTTACATCTCTGGCAGCAGGCAATTATATATTTACTATTCAGGATATCAACCTTTGCGAATCAAATGTTACAATAATTATTTCAGAGCCAGAAATTATGAAGGTTACATATACATCTGAAGATGCCACCTGCAGGGATGTTGCTGATGGTAAAGCTATTCTGAACATCAGTGGAGGTACAGAGCCGTATAGTGCATTATGGTCAGATGGTGCAAATTCAGTTCAGAGAAGTGATCTTTTACAGGGAACATATAAAGTTATTGTTACGGACATAAATGGATGTTCTGTTTCTGCAGATGTAACAATTGGATTCAGCAATCTGAGCACCTGTCTTGCAATTCAGGAGATCATTACTCCCAATAACGATGGCTATTATGATACATGGAAAATAAGGAATATAGATATGTTCCCGAATGCAGAGGTACAGGTATTCAACAGGTGGGGTAAAATGGTATTTAAAACAAAAAATATTCCGGCAAATGAATGGGATGGTACATCTGACGGGAAACTTCTTCCTACTGATTCTTATCATTACATACTATATCTGAATGATGGCTCAGATCCTATAAGAGGGGTTATTACAATTATCAGATAATGACAAACTGTGAAAACTGAAAATATGAATTACAGGCATTACTTATACTATATTTTGCTCATTTGCTTATTTATCAATGAGTTGCCGGCGCAGCAGTTACCTTCTTATAGTCAGTATATAATGAATGGATTCCTTTTAAATCCCTCTCTGGCAGGGAGGGATGGATACACTACTGTAAGTATGATTGCCAGACAGCAGTGGATGGGCATTAAGGGTGCGCCAAGTACTTATGCTGCCACTTTTCAAACAACACCTCTTCAGAACAGCTTTATAAGTAAGACTAATAAAATAAGGAAAAAAGTGTCGAAGCCTTCACGTTCAGGACGTGTTGGGATCGGAGGCTATCTTTTCAATGACAATAACGGGATAATAAAGCGCACTGGTTTCCAGGCTGATTATGCATACCACGTGCCTATGAGCTCCAACAGCAGCGGAAACAAAGATGACCTTGCTTTCGGACTTGGCATGGTTGCGTACCAGCATGTAATTAACCTGGATAATCTAAACTACAACTATTCTGATGATCCATACCTGAATAATTATGATAAGTCTGTCTTCATCACTGATTTCAATTTTGGAGTTAGTTATGCAACCTCAAAATTTTATGCTGGTTTTGCAATGACCAATATCCTGAGAGGTTCACTGGTATTTGGCAATAGCTCTGATAATAAGTCAGGGGAATTAGGTCATTATTATCTGACCGGAGGTGCCAGTTTTCCGATCAACAAAGAGTGGAGTATCAAACCATCTTTATTGTTCAAATCGTCGGATATGCTGTTTAAATCGGTACAGATGGACTTAACTGCAAGAGTGTTCTACAAGGAGGATTACTGGGCAGGAGTATCCTACAGAACCGGTGATGCAATTATTGCCCTCCTGGGCCTTAAATTCGATAAATTCTATTTAGGTTATGCCTATGACTTCACGCTTACAGATATGATGAATCAAAGCATAGGTACAATGGAACTGACACTGGCAGCCAAATTTGGTGAGAGTAATGCCAGGAGGTACAGGTGGCTCAATTCATACTAAACCAGGTATTTATCAATAAATTTGTGGTTACCCTGCCATCCTGACAGGCTCTATCAGGTAATTATACTCACCTTGTTACAGGTGAAAATATTATTCAGATCAGGTAATTTCCCTCTTAACCACTAAAGTGAGCTCAAGTATTTTCGTACGTTAAAGCAACTTAATTCAATTGTTGATAGTCTTTTCAATATGTTGAAAACACTTATGTTACAGTTGAATAAAAATTTATTACATTCGCTTGTTAAGAGGATGATGAAAGGATAAGATGCCTGACATGGTGTGGTATAACCATGTTTTTGGCATTTTAGACTATGTAAATGATTGATATTGAGTCAGAAGTATTTGAACTCTATATTTACAATTTACAAAACAAGGTGATCTGGTAACAAAATTAGTTAACATGCTTAGAGAGATTTATATAAACTTTTTAAAGAATACAGGAATCAACCGCATTAATACTATTTTACCTCTGTTCAGAACAATAGCTCTATTCCTATTTTTTTCTGTCAGCATATTAAATTCCTATGCACAAAACTATGATATTGCCACTGCTTCTACGATGTCACCATTAACTGATGTCGCTTCCGGATCAACCTTTTCTGATAGCAATGTTGGAGCCCCTCCTAACTATAATTATGGAAATAATGAAGATTATACAGCTACTTTTTTCAGTTCGATAGGAAATACTTTTAAGTTTACATTTACTTCATTCAACACCAGAAATGAAGACATACTTTACATATATGATGGGCCGGATTATTCAACCCCTATAGGTTCTTATAAAGGCAATGAATTGCAGGGCTTTACTATCAGTAGTTCAGGCAGTTACATTACTTTCAGATTTATTTCAGATGGATCATTCACTCGAACTGGCTGGCTGGCTACTATTCAATACAATACATGTCCTCCGATAACAACTTCTCCTATATTACCTTCAGTTGATCACCAGTGCGCCGGAAAAACTATAAACTATTCAGTTGATCTGCATGTAGGATCAACATATACATGGACAGTATTATACGGAACACCTTCAAGTGTAACAGCATTTGAATTAGACAATATTGATATAACATGGGATACACCAAATGAGACTGGCATTATTAATGTTGATGAAACATCATCTTGCGGATCAACTTCCTCCAGTATCCTTTTTGTTGACATTTATCCTGTTCCGACACCATCAATTTCAGGACTGCTTAATGTATGTCCGAATGCCTCAGGTGTACCATATTCAACATCATCTACAGGAAACTCATTTACCTGGAATGTAACCAATGGAACATTTTCCGACTTTGGTGACAATATTTCAGTTAACTGGGGCACAGTAGACGGGATAATCCAGGTTACAGAGACAGATCCTTTATCAGGATGTTTCGCAACAACTCCTGAATATAATGTTCAGGTTGCTGATGTTACACCTCCGGTAATCTCTGATTGTCCTTCGGATATAATATTAAACGTTACTCCAGGAACATGTTCAAATACTGCCACATGGACTGAACCAACTGCAAATGACGAATGTGAAGGAGCTATGACATTTACCACACGTACGCATGCTCCTGGCAGCGCTTTCCCTTCAGGCACAGCAACTGTGACATATAAATTTACAGATGCAGCATCCAATACATCAATTTGTTCTTTTGATGTTACCGTAAATGATAATGAGAATCCGATTGCAATTTGCAAGGATATTACAGTTGAGCTTGATGGTACGGGAAATGCCTCAATCATTGGATCAGATATTGATGGAGGGTCAACAGATAATTGCGGTATTGCAACTCTTGATGCTGTTCCAAATAGTTTTACGATAGCAGATCTGGATGCAAATCCTGTTACTCTTATTGTTACAGATGACAATGGAAGAACAGCATCATGTAATGCTACAGTGACTGTTATTGAGAATGTTCCTCCGGTTGCATTGTGTAAAGATATTACTGTATATCTCGATGCAACAGGAAACGTTGTAATAACCGGGGCAGATATTGATAACGGTTCAAGTGATTCAGATGGAATTGCCAGTCTTGATGCATCGCCAAATTCATTTACCTGTTCTGTCATCGGACCAAATTCAGTTACCCTTACTGTTACAGATAATGCTGGGATGAGCTCAACCTGTAATTCAACTGTAACAGTTGTTGACAATCTGGCTCCATCGCTGACATGCCCATCCAATTACAATGTCAATACAGATCCTGGCATATGTGGTGCTGTTATTAATTATGTTACACCAGTCGGAACTGACAACTGTTCAGGAAGCATAACAATACAAACTGCTGGGTTACCCTCAGGATCAACATTCCCTGTCGGTACAACAACTAATACATTCCAGGTTACAGACGGGAGCGGTAATGTTACAACATGTTCATTTACAATTACCGTAGCTGATAATGAAGGACCTGTAATTACACTTCCTGTCCCACCTGTAATAAGTACAGGTCCCGGACCCGGATGTACTGCTACAATACCTGTAATAGCAGTAACAGTAACTGATAATTGCACTGCTACAGGAAGTATTACTGTCACTCAGTTACCTGTTGCAGGAACTCCAGTGGGGCCAGGCATTACACCGGTTACAATAACAGCAACAGATCTTGAGGGCAATATATCATTTGAAAATATCGATGTTACTGTTAATGATGGTGTTGCTCCTGTCATCACATCACCTGCTGATGCGTCGACAAATCTTGATGCTTCATGCCAGGCACCTGTACCTGATTTTCTTTCAACACTGGTAGTAACTGATAACTGTACACCAGTCGGATCTATAACTAAGACGCAAAATCCAGCAGCTGGTACATTGATTTCAGGGGCTGCCTCTACTACAGTAACAATACAGGCGACAGATGCAAGTAGTAATACAAGCAGTGTGAGTGTCCTCTTTATAACAAGTGATGTTACCCCTCCTGTCGTAAACTGTAAAAATGCAACACTATATCTGAATGCAACTGGCAATGCTACATTAACTGCGGCAGATATTGATAACGGTTCGTTTGATAATTGCGGCAGTCTAAGTTATTCATTAAGTAGAAGCGCATTCACCTGTGCAGATATAGGAGCTCCTGTATTAGTCACTCTTACAGCGACAGATGGATCTCTGAATAGTGCAAACTGCAATGCCCAGGTTACAGTTCTTGATAATCTTCCACCAGTTGTAAGTGTTAAGACATACAATTTAGTGCTGAATGATTTAACCGGTAACGGTACATTGCTGGCTTCAGATGTTGATAACGGTACAACAGATAATTGCGGTGCTGTTTCTCTTTCAGTCAGTCCAAATACCTTTGATTGTACAGATGTTGGCACACAGAATGTAACACTTACAGCTACGGATAGTCATAGTAATTCAAGTTCTCAAAGTGTAAATATTACAGTTTCAACAGGTCTTACTATCAATGATGCCAAAGCCAGCACTTGTGATGCTTTCGGGCCTTTTTCAAGATTTACAGCTGATATTACTGGAGGCAAAGTTCCTTATACCTATTTATGGGATTGTATCGAGCCTGTTAATATGTTTGTGGAGATAATCTTTCCTGTGCCTCCATTTTTTATTTTTTCAAATACCAGTACTATAGCCCAGCCATATTTCAATAACCTGGTACCTGATGGAGCATACAATATACAGCTTACCGTAACAGATGATAACGGTTGTTCTGCAGTATATAATTTTGTCTTCAACAAATCTTCCGGCGTGGTTGAAGATAACCTCTCCCAGAACAATTCTCAGGCATGTGTAAATGAAATTAAAACATATACCGTACCTGCAGGCGCCACATCATATAGCTGGACTATTGAGAATGGTACTATACAGTCAGGAGGAACATCAAACGCAGTAACTGTTCAGTGGGGCGCTGTATCGCCTGGTAAGCTTACGGCTACTATCGTTAAAGATGATATACTTGGATTTTCCTGTACATCATATCATATTGAAAATGTTACTATAAATCCTAATCCTACCCCTGCATTAAATGCCTATTCAGCCAGTGTATGTGAGAATTCTGAATATACATATACCCTGACCAGTACATTTAGTTCTTATGGATGGATTGTAACAAATGGTACTATAACCGAAGGAGGAAGTGCGACTGACTATTTTGTAAAGGTCAGATGGGGAGCTTTTGCTGCAGGATCTGTTCTGGCAAATGTTACAAATGCAAACTGTACAGGTTCAGTGACTGCAAATGTTACTATTAATGCACTTCCGGCAGCTTCTATTTCAAGTTCCGACGCAGATAATACTTTCTGCTCAGGGGCAAGTGTAACATTTACTGCTTTACCGACAGGTTCAGGTGAGACATATCAGTTTAGGGTAAACAGCTCTGTTGTAAAGACTGGTGCTTCAAATACATATACCTCCACAACTCTTACAAACGGGCAGATTGTTGATGTGATAGTGACTAATGTGAGCATCTGTTCAGCAACCTCAGCGGGAATCACTAATACAGTTGTAGCTTTTCCTGTTCCGACTCTTACCAGTTCTGATGCAGACAATATTTTCTGTGCCGGTACCGGTGTGACTTTTACAGCCGGCGGTGGAACGAATTTCAACTTCAGGATAAATGGAGCAAGTGTCCAAGATGGACCTTCACCGACATATTTAACATTTACTCTCATGAATGGTCAGGTGGTTGATGTTATAGTGTCCAATGCTACGGACTGCAGTGCTACATCTGCGAGTATTACAAATACAGTTGTTGTAGCTCCCACACCCACACTCTCCAGTTCAGATGCTGATGATAAATTCTGTGCAGGGACAATTGTGACATTTACAGCTGGTGGAGGAACAACCTATAATTTCAGGATTAATAGTATAAGTGTACAAGATGGAGCTTCAACTACCTTTACAACCACATCGCTTACAAATGGTGATAACGTAGATGTAATAGTCTCCAATGGAACATGCACTGCTAACTCCGTAGTGATTACAAATATTGTAAACCCAATACCTACTCCTACTCTCACAAACGACACAGGCAATTCTATTTGTGCCGGTACAACTGTAACCTTTACAGCAGGTGGAGGTACAAACTATAATTTCAGGGTAAACGGAGTTAGTAAACAGAACGGATTATCAGATACTTATATTACTTGGACTCTTACCAACGGACAGATTGTTGATGTAATTGTTACTAATGCAGGAAGTTGTTCTGCTACCTCTGCAGGTATAACAATGACTGTTACGACACCGCCTGCTATCTCTATAAACTATGCAGGTTCACCATACTGCAGCACTACAGGTTCCGGACAGGCAGTTACTCTGTCTGGTCCTTCAGGTGGCACTTATTCAGCCAGTCCTGCCGGTTTATCGATCAATTCATCAACAGGTGTCGTAACTCCAAATACAAGTACCCCTGGTTCGTATACTGTGACTTATTCCTATCCGGTTGGAGGTGGATGTCCTCCTGTTACTGCTACTGCTCCAGTCACAATTACTCCTTTGCCGGTTGCAACATTTAGTTATCCAGGCTCACCCTATTGCAGTACAGATGCCAATCCTTCGCCTGTATTCAGCGGGGGAGGTGTTGCAGGTACTTTTTCACCTATTCAACCCGGATTGGTGTTTATTAACACAGCAACGGGACAAGTAAATCTTGCTGCCAGCACACCGGGAACCTACAATGTTGTAAATACGATTGCAGCTTTTGCAGGCTGTGGTATAGTTACAGCATCAAACACAATAACAATAGCAATTCCGCCAACTGCAACAATAAGTTATGCAGGTACTCCATTCTGTTCTTCAGTTAGCACTGCTCAACCGGTTACATTAACAGGTACTGGTGTTTACACCGGAGGTGCTTTTACATATTCCGGACCAGGTACTTTGTCAATTCATGGAACCACTGGCGCTATAACACCATCGACAAGTACTCCAGGTACATACACGGTCACCTATACTTTACTGGCTGGACCTTGCACTTCAACTCCGACCACGACCTTAGTGACTATTACTGCTGTAAAAACTGCGACCATAAGTTATAGTGGGTCACCATACTGTACTTCTGATGGTACAAGCAAAACGGTTACCTTGACAGGAGATACAGGAGGTACCTTTAGTGCAGCACCTGCAGGATTGACTATTGATCCTTCAACAGGATCAATAATTCCAAGTTCAAGTGCTGCCGGAGCTTATATTGTTACTTATACTATCCCTGCAGGAGGTGGCTGTTCAGCTGTAATGGCTACCGCTCCTGTAACAATTACAGCTGCTCCCACAGCATCTATTAACTATGTTGGCGCACCCTTCTGTTCCTCTGCAAGCGGAACAAGAGCAGTAACCCTGACAGGGACTGGTGCCTATACCGGTGGTAATTACAGTGAACCAACTGGAAATCTTACCTTAAATACTTCCAATGGTGATATAACACCCTCTACAAGTTTGCCGGGAACATATACTGTTACCTATACTAGTCCTTCTGCCGGAGGTTGTGCACCTGTTACTGCAACGACATCTGTCACCATAACTGCTTTACCTGTAGCCTCAATCAGCTATGCAGGTGCACCATTCTGTACAACAGTTACAACTCCCCAGCCTGTAACTATTACGGGTACGACAGGTGGTACTTTCAGTGCTTTACCGGCAGGACTATCACTGAATACCACTACAGGTGAAATAGTGCCATCAACCAGCACTCCGGCAACATTTACAGTAACTTATACTATAGCTGCAGCAGGTGGATGCAGTCAGGTCACTGCAACAACAAATGTTACAATAACTGAACTGCCAACAGTTAGTATATCATATACTGGCAGCTCTTTCTGCACAAATTTATTAGTACCGCAGACTGTTACTATTAATGGTACCGGTGATTATCTTGGGGGCAACTTTAGTTCTAATCCAGTCGGACTTGATATTGATCCTGTATCAGGTATAATTTATCCTAATTCCAGTACGCCAGGAAATTATATAGTAATATATGATACTGGACCATCAGGAGGTTGTGCTTCTGTAATTGCAACAACCAATGTAGCTATTGCATTAACACCTGGAGCACCCACAGGATCAGCAACACAGAGCTTCTGCGCTATTGATTTACCAGATTTATCCGACATAATTGTTACAGGCAGCGGAATACAATGGTATGATGCCTCTACAGGCGGAAACTTATTGGTTTCAACCACATTGCTTGTAACAGGGACTACATATTATGCCAGTCAGACAATATCAGGCTGTGAGAGTGATACCAGGTTGGCAGTAACAGCAACGGTATCTGATCCGGCACCACCTACCGGTTCATCCAGCCAGACTTTCTGCTCTATCGA
>DATKTA010000020.1:0-2257 GCA_035531395.1 Bacteroidales bacterium | reverse complement strand
TCTTGTTGAATTGATCGAACAAAAAGGAGGAGAGGTAAGTATCGAGGATATTTGTAAATTACAGATCGATTGGAATTAATATGCTGTACAACATATAACGTTCCTGTTATTAATCCGGAGTATTTTGTAAATTTGAATCATGAAAAAATATAGGCCAAGTAATGGAACGGAAGGGGAAGGATTTATAGATGAATATTGCATGCATTGTTTACATGAAAAATATTCACATACATATAATGAAGATGATAAAAAATGCGAGATATTAACTAATACAATGATTTACGATATAAATGAGCCTGAATATCCGGAAGAATGGATCTATGATGAAAATGGAAATCCTTGCTGTACTGCTTACATACCGCATGAGTGGAATATAAATGATGATGATGATAATGATGATTTTTGGAAGCCGCCGCCAAAAGTGCCAGTTCCGGATAATCAACTTTGTTTCCCTTTTGTATTAGATGAAATTGTACAAATAGAAGAACCTCAAATAATTGAATCATGAATCTACCATACATTTCAGCACCAGCAGAAATCCTGAATGAAGATTATCATAACGGCGATAAGTACCAGGAATTTGTTTCATCCAGTGACCTGAAAAAAATACAAGTCAGCCCACTATGGTTGAAATATTGCAAGGAACATCCGGAAGATAATGAAGAAATAAAATCCTGGTCACTTGAGGGAGGTTGTTATCATGACATACTTTCTTCAATTACAAATACCGAGGGGATGGATGAGTTTGATATGAACACGGCTGTTTTTGAACCTCCGGTAAATGAAAAAACCGGTAGTCCTTATGGTTATAGCACTCAGAAATTTCAGGATGCTTATAATCTTTTCCAAATGCATAATGAAGATAAAACTATTTATAGTGAAACTGAAGTTGATAATGCAAAAGCAATGATTGAAGTATTAAGAAAAGATAATAATCATCTTTCACAAATTGTTAATAAATTGTTAAAAATAGGTAAGGCCGAAGTAAGTTTTTTTTGTCAGCATTCAGCAAATGATCTTGTTCAGTATGATAGCGGACTATTAAAAATAAGACCTGATCTTTATACATTCAATAAAATAATTGACTGGAAAACTGTTTCCCGAATTGATGGTGAGGCTCCATTAAAGCAAGATCGGTTTGCAAGGGTTATAACTAAATTTGGTTATGGCTTTTCAGCAGCCATGTATCAATATATTATATGGATGATAACCGGTCACTGGAAAGCGTTTTACTGGGTTGTACAGGATAAACTGCCACCGTATGATTTTAATATCATCAGTGCTGACGGTTGGGCTTTTGAAGTATCAAATGGTCAAATGATAGGTATTGGCAAACATGCTGAAATATTCCTTAAGTCACTTGAACAATATCTTTATTGCCATGAGAAAAACCAGTGGCCAGGAGTATCCATTTTTACAAAGCCTGATTACCGGGGCCAGCGAATTGCACAATGTAAGGTTCCAGGATATGAATATACTAAAGAATATGAATTTTTTAACTAATAGAAATCATGGAAAAGAAAAACACATCACAAAAGACTGGCATAACATATTACATGAGCCAGCAGAATGTTCAGAACCGCTTTGAGCAGATACTGGGTAAGAAAGCCCAGGGATTTATTTCTTCGGTAATAAATACCGTGAATAGCAGTAAGCAATTACAGGCATGCGATCCGCAAACAATCCTTAAGAGTGCGGCTGTGGCTGCATCACTGGATTTGCCAGTTGATAAAAACCTGGGCTTTGCCTGGATAATACCTTATGGTAATGAGGCAAGTTTCCAAATGGGTTATAAGGGATATATACAGCTTGCATTAAGATCAGGTGAATATTCAAGGCTTAATGCAGTGCCGGTATATAAGAACCAGTTTACACATTATAACGCATTGACCGAGGAGCTTGATGCTGATTTCTCCATTGATGGTGAAGGTGATGTTGTTGGTTATGCTTTTTATTTCCGGCTTGTTAACGGGTTTGAGAAGCAGGCTTATTGGTCTGTTGATAAAGTTACTAAACATGCCAAACGATTCTCACAGGCCTATAAGGCAAAACACTCATCACCCTGGGACACTGACTTTGATCAGATGGGATTAAAGACGGTTATTAAGAACACCCTTGCTAAGTGGGGAATATTGTCCATTGAGATGCAATCTGCCCTTAAGCATGACCAGGGAGTAGTTGACAGCGAGGATAATATCACCTATCCCGACGGGGTTGAGTTTGAGGATATTGCCGAAGAAATTGAAGCTCAGAAGGC
>DATKTA010000019.1:0-176127 GCA_035531395.1 Bacteroidales bacterium | reverse complement strand
CCGCATAACATTTGTAGAAAACAATTGAATAACACGACCACAGGTGCAGAGCACCGCAATATTTAATCCCAATTATGAATATCATTAATAAATTCAAACAGATATTCTTCTTTAAATTCAATATTGTTCTTTACAAGCATTTCCAAATATTCTTCTTTGAATGGCTTTGTTTTGTGATGTTCTTCCTGGGTTAAAATATACTTTACCACAGTGTCAATTTGGGAGCGGGAATGTGTAAATGCCCCATAACCTTTTTGCCATTCAAACTTATATTTAGATAATTTTTCACCTCTTATCCATGAATTGGATGATGTTTTAATTTCTTCTACCAGATCCGGGATCAGTTGATTTACATTCTATCCGATTAAGATATGTATATGGTCGGGCATTGCACCTATTGCCAGCATTTTATGCCGATGATTTTGAACAATTCCTGTAATATACTTTCCCAACTCACCTTTCCATTCTTTTTTTATTATGGCATCGCGGTTTTTCACCGCAAATACCAAATGGAAATAACATTGAGTATAAGTGTTTGCCATATGTTTAATATTTCAATTTTCGCAAAAACATGTTATAAAGATAACTTGCAACACCCAAATTAAAAAATCAATCCCCACTAATTGGGAGTTTCAGAACCTATATTTAAAAAGTACGTAAAACAGGAAAAATAATCCATTTAACAGAACTTATATAATGTATTCACAGGATTATAGGGGATCAGAAAAGATTTATTGAGCAAGGTAGAGCGCTCTATTCTAAATACAATGGATGATAAAGAGTTACATCCGGTTAATGACTTTGTTATATCTTTTCCAGGTATAAACCGGTAGTCTTTTATTCTGGATCTTATATTGTAAAAACATTCAGTTTTTCATCTGATGAAAACTCATTCTGCTATTCGTATTGCAGCGAACGTGCAGGATTTGCCCTTGCTGCTTTTAAAGTTTGATAGCTGATGGTCAGCAGAGCTATCACCAATGCAAATAACAGGCCCGCGGAATATATAAAGATGCCTGGGCTTATCCTGTAAAAGAAGTTCTCAAGCCATTTACCGGAAAAATAATAAATCAACGGAAATGAAATAAGTGCCGAGATTGCAATAAGGATTATTATTTCCCATGACATGCGGATGCAGATACTAAGAACTGAAGAACCCATGGCTTTTCTCACACCGATCTCCTTGGTGCGGTGTTCCACGGTATATGAAGTAAGGCCATATAAGCCAAGAGCTGCAATAAAGATGGCGAGAACGGAAGAAATAACTGCAATAAGGGCATTCTGGCGATCGCTGATGTAGAGCTGTTTCATTATATCATCAACAAACCTATACTTTATGGGCTCATCTGTCGTAAACTTTTTCCAGTTATCTCCTACTTTTCCTATTGTCTCCCTGTAATTCTGAGGTGATATTTTGACGGTAATATTTCCATACCTCTGCGACTCAGGTCTCAACCTGAACATGAATGGTGCTATCTGGTTTTTTTGTGATTCGAAAATAAAATCATTTACAACTCCTATTATTGGATAGTAATCTGTTTTACCGGAATCCCGATACCCCAGTATTCGCATCTTCCCGGGATCTATATTGAACTTTTTTATAGCGGATTCATTAACAAGGCAAGCCTGTGCATCTGAAGGGAACTCCTTATTGAAGAATCTTCCGGACTGAAGTTTCATCCCGTATGTCTGCAGAAAATTATAATCCACAAAGTATGTCCACATAAGAATAGTCTCATCTCTTTTCCCTTCCAGTGCATATCCCTGATTATTACTGTTTTTGCCGGGGACTGATGTAGAGCTTGTCACATTGACAACTCCTGGTATCATGGCAATAGTCTCCTTAAATGCTATTGCTTTGGCCCCGAGTGCTCCCTCATTCTCAATCACAAGTAACAGGTCATTATTAAATCCGGGATCCCTTTCAAGCATATATGTTATCTGTCTGTACATAATAAATGTACCTATAATGAGGAATATCGAGATAGTAAACTGAAGAACCACAAGCATTTTCCTGAGACTGCCTTTATGACTGTTCTGTTCTTTTGCTCCTTTCAGTACCCTGTATGGACTGAAAGATGAGAGAAAGAAAGCAGGATAACTTCCCGCAAGTATCCCTGTTAATAAAGAAAAAATAATGATGAACGGGATCAAGTACCATGTATCTGAAAGCCTCAGAGTAAGAGTTGTATCAAGAAGGTCATTAAAAAAAGGCAGGACTATTTTTATAATGACAAGCGCTATAATTGTTGAGGCAAATGACATTATTACTGACTCTGTAAGGAACTGTGAAACAAGCATCCCTCTCGTAGATCCACCCAGTTTCTTAATGGCCACCTCCTTTGATCTTGCTGATGCCTGTGCGGTTGAAAGATTTGTGAAATTGACTGCAGCAACCAGAAGGATCAGTAAAGCAATTCCACTAAGGATTTTTAATAATTTCGGATCGCCTGGTGCAAGAAAATGAGGTTCGACTGAGGTATCGAGATGAATATCCGTAAGTTTTTGAAGATAATAGGCGTGCTTGTTCCCCTTATTGAGAAATTCTTCGAAAGAGAGGCTTAATACTTCCTGGAACAGTGGTCCTATATGGCTGACTACAAGCTGTTTCAGTTTTTCGTTGAGGCTTGTATAATCTGCATTTGGTTTAAGCAGCAAATAGGTGTTCATGTTGTTGTTTCCCCAGTGCTGGCTGTATGACTGAGGATCCGACATCATGGAGACCAATGCTTCTGCCTTGAAGTGAGTATTGCCAGGAATATCACCCATCACACCTGTGACAACATAAACAGAAGTATCTTTTCCCAATTTAAGAACCTTGTCAACGGGATCCTGTTCACCGAATATTTTTTCTGCCAGTGAGGCTGAAAGAACAACTTTCCCTCTTGCATTCAGAAGATTTTTGGGATCACCCCTTAGAACAGGAATAGAAAAGAAATTAAAAAATGAAGAATCGGCTTCCATTATATATTCCTCAGAATAGGTCTCATTGTTATAAGTTATAGGATTTGCATCATACTTAAGTTTCATTCTTAGGAAATCCTCAACTTCGGGAAATTCACTAAGCATCGCTGCACCAAGTGGAGCTGGAGATGATGCCCCGTTTGATTCCTGACCTCCAATCCTGAAGTTCAAAACAACATTGAATACCCTGTCCCGTTTAACATTGTATCTGTCATAGCTTACTTCATTAAATATATAAAGAGCGATAAGAAGACTGCAGGCAATACCAATCGAAAGGCCGGTTATATTGATAAGAATATATGACCGCTGTCGTGTGAATGACCTTAAGCTGTATTTAATGAGGTTATTCAGCATTTTATTTGAAGGTTAGATAGTTATGATATCCTCATTCAAATCCGGATTTTTTTCTTACCGGATTTCTTCTTTTACAAAAGACTCACTTTAAAATATTTCGCTGCATGGGAAGCATAAAAAGTGAGTGGTGCTGATTACCACCGAGATTGACATATGAGGCCTCCAAAGAAAATGAGATTTTACCAGATATAACACAGGTTCAGCATATATAACTATTGAAGTACAGGATGGATATATTTCAATAATTTATATAGATAAATTGAATAATAAAATCAGCAATAGGGGAATGAAAAAAAGAAAAACGAAAAGCTTTAAGAGGACTTCGACCTATTGAAATTCAAATCATTTCACAAAAGGTTCCTTTATTATCTTAAAATTTCTTATGTTAAAGATCTGCAAATACTTATATGCTTTGCGGTGCTGTAATTAAAAATCATTTAACTTTTTTGCATAAAGAATATATTATCTTTGCAAAACAATTCATGAAGAGATTTGTTATATAGTTAATGAAAAAAGGTATTTCCATATTTCTCTCAGTGATAATGATAGCGGCTACAGTACATTTGACTGTAGCAAAGCACTATTGCGGAGGATATTTAGCTGCCACCCTGGTTTCTCTTGACGGGGAACTGGCATCGTGCGGCATGGAAAACCATTCCGGGACTGACCTGGCAGATGTAAGTATTTCTAGAAATTGTTGTGAGGACATTACCTCTACTTACGGAATAGACAATGATTTTGTCCCTGAGTATGTGAATATTGAACAACCTTTTCCAAATGCAGCTTACAATCTTATTGTACCGGGTAATATTACAAAAGGAAACATTACACTTCCTGAAATATCCAATTACAATATAACACCACCGGGCGATTTTGAGCCCTATAGCACAGACCTGCAGGTACTGTGCGTCTTCCGCATTTGATCTTCTTTTATTTTATCTGCAGTCATAGTACAATAGTATTTTGGCTGTTGTCCCATTTAACGAAAGTATTAATCACTTAAATTTTTTTACTATGAAAACATTAAATTTTTTATTTAGCGCTATACTCATAGCAGTGCTTGGAATCTCTTCTTCAGTACAGGCTCAAACCATGAATATGAAAACAGCTTCATCGAAAACTGAAAGTTTGCAGGTTTCCGGAAATTGCGAAATGTGCAAAACCCGTATTGAAAAGGCAGTCAAGGAAGAAGGAGCTACAGCTGCAGATTGGGACCAGAAGACTAAACTACTGACCTTAACTTTTGATCCTTCAAAATCGAATATTGACAAGTTCGCAAAGAAGGTGGCATCAGTCGGGCATGACACAGAAAAATACAAAGCTGATGATAAGGTGTATAAAGCATTACCAGAGTGCTGTAAATATGACAGAACCACCATGAAGATGCAAGCTGATTACAACTGTCCTATGCATTCTGACGTACACAGTAATAAACCAGGCAAATGCCCGAAGTGCGGGATGGCACTAGTTAAAAAGGATACAGCAACACCCAAATCAGGTATGAACATGCATGATATGGATGCAATGCATCAGAACTAATCTCCTGTTACCTTTAAACCACTGTCTGAAAAGGCAGAAAGCAGTATACATCGAATTTTGCTAGGACAGTCGTTCATTCAAACTGACAGATATAATTAATATAATTGTTTGATTATAAGATAAATATATATTAACTTGAATTGTTTGGCACTTACTACCTTCATTTAAGCAAGTATGCAACCAATAAAATAATAAAATGCTGAATAAGATCATTCATTTCTTTTTAGGGAATAAGCTGGTTACATTCCTGATACTTATCCTTCTGATTAGCTGGGGAATTGTCAATTCGCCTTTCGGCTGGAACACAGGTATACTGCCATCTGATCCTGTGCCGGTAGATGCAATACCGGATATTGGAGAAAACCAGCAGATAGTATATACTGAATGGCCGGGAAGATCTCCACAGGATATTGAAGATCAAATCTCATATCCTCTTACTACTTCTCTTTTAGGAATTCCGGGTGTTAAAACCATTCGCAGTAATTCCATATTTGGCCTATCCAGTATTTATATCATTTTTGATGAAGATGTTGAATTTTACTGGAGTCGTACCCGCATACTGGAAAAACTTAACTCTCTGCCAACCGGGACATTACCGGCTGAGGTTACCCCAGCCCTAGGCCCTGATGCAACTGCACTTGGCCAGGTATACTGGTATACTCTGGAAGGACGGGACTCCAAGACAGGAAATCCTGCCGGAGGATGGGATCCGCAGGAACTCCGCACCATCCAGGATTTTTACGTTCGTTATTCACTCACATCTGCTAAAGGAGTGGCTGAAGTGGCATCAATTGGTGGTTTCGTAAAGGAATACCAGATTGATATTGATCCAAATGCGATGAAAGCCTATGGTGTCAATATAATGGATATTATGGCTGCTGTTAAAAACAGTAACCTCGATATAGGGGCACGTACAATTGAATTTAACAGGGTGGAATACCTAGTCAGAGTGCTTGGATACATAAAGAGTCTTGAAGACCTGGAACAAAGTGTAGTTACCGTTCATGACAACATACCTGTCCGCTTAATGGATGTGGCAAAAATCAACTTTGGTCCTGCTACACGCAGGGGCGGTCTTGACAAAGGAGGATCTGAGGCCGTGGGTGGTGTAGTAGTAGCGCGCTACGGGGCAAATCCGCTGCAATCCATAGATAATGTCAAGGCTAAAATTGCTGAGATAGCTCCAGGATTACCCTCAAAAACACTTGCGGATGGGACCGTATCTAAAGTAACAATTGTCCCTTTTTACGACAGGACGGGATTGATTAAGGAAACCCTTGGAACATTGGAGGAAGCTTTATCTCTGGAAATACTTATAAGTATACTTGTAGTAATTGTTCTGGTTCTAAATTTACGTGCCTCGCTCCTGATTTCCAGCTTGCTTCCGATCGGAGTACTAATGACTTTTGTAGCCATGCGGCGGTTTGGTGTAGATGCCAATATAGTTGCTTTATCAGGTATTGCTATTGCTATCGGTGTAATGGTGGATGTTGGAATAGTATTTACAGAGAATATTATCAGACATCTTGATATGGAAGAGAACATTGGAGCACAAGGGAAAAGACTATTAACTGTAATTTATGATGGCACAGTTGAGGTTGCCAGTGCTGTGATAACGGCATTGGCTACGACCATTGTCAGTTTTCTTCCGGTTTTTGCGATGCAGGCAGCTGAAGGAAAATTATTCAGACCATTGGCTTTCACTAAAACATTCGCCATGTTATCGGCACTGTTCATTGGTATAGTTTTCATTCCCACCCTGGCAAACCTGATCTTTTCAATCAGATTTGATAAAAAGAAGATTAAAGTTGTATTTAATTCATTTTTAGCTGTTTCCGGTATTATTCTGACTATTATAACAGGAAACCTGATTGCTTTAGTACTGGTGGCTGTTGGTATTAATAATGTTCTTGAAGAACGCTGGCCACCTGAAAAAAGAAGATATGTCAATATTATTAATATAGCATTAACACTTTCAGTTGTACTCTATTTTCTGTCAAAGATATGGATGCCCTTAGGTGCTCAAAATAGTTTTCTGTCAAATTTTCTATTTGTAATCGGCCTTGTAGGTATAATACTTGGGGTTTTAATGACTATTGTTCATTTCTATTCAAGTATTTTAAGATGGTGTCTTTCCCATAAATGGCAATTCCTATCCATTCCAATTATGGTTGTATTATTTGGAATCTTAACCTGGCTGGGATTCAGTAAAATGTTTGGCTTTATGCCCGATATGCTAAAAAGCACAAAGTTTTGGGAGGCCGCTGATACACGATTCCCAGGTGTCGGGAAAGAATTTATGCCAGCTCTTGACGAAGGTTCATTTTTACTGATGCCTACAACAATGCCTCACTCAGGTATTGCAGAAAATCTTGATATTATTGAGCTGCTGGATAAAAGACTGAATTCCATACCTGAGGTTGAAAATGTTGTTGGGAAATGGGGCCGTGTAAATTCAGCTCTCGATCCTGCTCCGACATCGATGTATGAAAACGTAATTAATTATAAATCAGAGTATATATTAAATGAGGCTGGACATCGCATGCGTTTCAAAGTGGATAAAAATAATGCATTTATTTTGAAGGACGGAACTCTATACAATCCTGAGACAGATGGATTCAGGCTGATCGAACAAACCAAACTGACAGAGGATAAAAAGGGGGAATATTTCCGTCAATGGCGCGCTGCTATAAAATCTCCCGACGACATCTGGAAAGAAATTATCAAACAGGCTACTATCCCCGGATTAACATCGGCTCCAAAACTTCAGCCTATTCAGACCCGCCTCGTTATGCTTCAGACTGGTATGAGGGCGCCAATGGGGATAAAAATATTCGGTCCCGACCTGGAAACAATTGAGAAAGTTGGTTATGAGATCGAAAACAACTTAAAGCAAGTTGAAGGAGTTGAGCCAATGTCTGTCTTTGCTGATAGGGTAGTTGGTAAACCATACCTGGAAATGGAAATCAACCGGAAGGCTATTGCCCGTTACGGATTGACAGTTCAAAACCTGCAAGTGGTTTTAAGCAGCGCGATAGGTGGAATGCAACTGACATCAACAGTGGAAGGTCGTGAACGATACCCTGTACGTTTGAGGTATGCCAGGGAGTTCAGGGATAATCCTGAAGATCTGAAAAGAATACTTATCCCAACACCTGCGGGTGTACAAATTCCACTGGGAGAACTGGTCACAATTAATTATACACGTGGTCCTCAACTTATTAAAAGTGAAAATACATTCCTGGTTGGCTATGTCATATTTGATAAAAAACCTGAATATGCCGAAGTGGATGTGGTTGAAAATGCACAGGAATTACTCAACAATAAAATGGAATCCGGTGATTTCATCCTTCCTGCAGGAGTAAGCTATATATTTACAGGAAACTACGAAAATCAAATAAGGGCAACCAAGCGATTATTAGTAGTAGTACCAATTTCACTCATCCTGATTTTACTCATCCTGTACTTCCAGTTTGGCTCAGTAACAGTTTCGCTAATGAGCTTTTCAGGAATAATAGTTGCCTTTTCAGGTGGTTTCATAATGATATGGCTGTATGGACAGTCCTGGTTTCTCAATTTCAATGTGGCTGGTGTAAATATACACGACTTGTTCCAGATGGGTACCATTAACCTGAGCGTGGCGGTCTGGGTCGGATTCATTGCTCTGTTTGGAATTGCTACCGACGACGGGGTTATAATGGGAACTTATATCCATCAGGTTTTTGCAGAACGAAAGCCATCAACAATAAAAGAAATAAGGGATGCAGTAGCTATAGCTGGACAAAAGAGAGTCCGGCCGGCGATGATGACCGCTTCGTGTGCTATTATTGCACTGCTGCCAATACTTTCCTCAACCGGTAAAGGATCCGACATCATGGTACCAATGGCAATTCCTTCCTTTGGCGGTATGATCATCCAGGTGATGACAATGTTTGTAGTACCTGTACTTTACAGCATGTGGCAGGAGGGAAAAGTAAAAAGAGAATTAAAAAAACAAAATGTCTTAAACCATGAAGAAGTATAATATAATGAAGAAGTATAATATTTTAATGGGAATCTTGTTCCTGCTGATTTCTTCGTTGGTTTCAGCACAGGATGACCTTAACAGATATTTGCAGACAGCGGCTGAGAATAATCCAGGATTAAAAGCCCGGTTCAACGATTACATGGCAGCACTCGAAGTAGCTCCACAGGTAAAGGCTTTACCCGATCCTCAACTGGCTTTCGGTTACTTCATTCAGCCGGTGGAAACCCGTGTTGGCCCGCAACAATTTAAGATATCGGCCTCACAAATGTTTCCATGGTTTGGAACACTTAAGGCCAAAGAAAACGTTGCAATACAGATGGCAAAAGCCAAATATGAGGTTTTTGAGGAGGCTAAATCAAAGTTATTTAATGATGTTAAAAGTACTTACTACAACCTCTATTTTACAGCCAAGGCTATATTAGTCACGGATGAAAACCTGACCCTGCTTAATTCATTTCAAAAGCTGGCTCTTGTTAAGGTTGAAGCAGGCATGGTTTCAGTTGTAGATGAATACCGGATTGAAATGGAAATCGGTGATCTGGTAAATCAACTGGCCTTACTTAAGGACAAATACAGGTCACTTGAGGTAATGTTCAATAACCTTATCAATACTGATTCAGCATCACATGTAGAACTTCCGCAACAATTGTGGGATAGTGAACCAGGCCTTGAAAAAGAGAAGATCAGAGATAGTATTATGGCGCAGAATCACCAATTATTGAATCTTGATCTTCAGGCCGAATCGCTCCGGTATAAAGAGGAGATAGCACGTCTGGCAGGCAAACCTGATTTCAAAATAGGGTTTGACTATACTATTATAGGGAAAGGTGAAAAGAATCTGGCCGGCACTGATGCAATAATGCTTCCTACGGTTGGGATGACGTTACCTTTATTTCGCAACAAATATAAATCGATGCTGAACGAAGCCGTATACATGGAGACAGCAAAAAAGGAAGAAAAAATCAATAAACAAAATGTTCTGGAGACTGTTTTTGAGCAAACATGGAAAGATTTCGCTGACGCAAAAAGACGCGTTAGCCTGAATGAAAAACAGGCAGATCTGGCACGGAAATCCCTGAAGCTGCTTGAAACAGAATATGTAACTAACAGTAGAAACTTCGAGGAAATCCTTCGTATGGAACGTAAGTTGCTGACATATGAACTGGAACTGGAAAAAGCCCGTTCTGAAAAACAGGCTGCTATTTCGTTCTTTAGTTATTTAATGGGCAATTAATCGCTGTGTTAAAATTTAGATTGAATATATATAGATGATCCACGATTTAAAAAATTAATATAATGAGAATAAAAATATTTCATTTAAACAGGAAAGAGATTATTCAAAAAATAAAAGAATACTACATACTGGTATTATCAGTGTTAGTAGTAGGTCTCTTTTTAGGCTGGGTGTTTTTCCATTCTTCAGGAGAAACAATAATAACTTCCAGCAACATTGATGTTCATGACGAACATAACCATGACAATGAAATAGCAACCATTTGGACATGCTCCATGCACCCACAGATAAGAATGGATGAACCGGTGAAATGTCCTATCTGTGGAATGGATTTAATTCCCTTGAATACACTGAGTTCAGACGAAGAGCAGTCCGATCCGAATGCAATAGTAATGACAGAATCTGCAGCAAAACTGGCTGAGGTTCAAACAATGATAGTAAAAAAAGGAGTCCCTGAAAAATCAATTTATCTGCAAGGGAAAATTCATGCTGACGAAAGAAATATTGCTGAACTTACCGCCCGTTTTGGAGGACGCATAGAGAAATTGTTTATAAATTTTACGGGTCAATATGTTCAGAAAGGTGAGAAACTGGCCACAATTTATTCCCCGGAACTGGTAACAGCACAACGCGAGCTACTTGAAGCTGTGAGTTACAAAGATTCTCGCCCGGCATTATATACAGCGGCAAAAGGCAAATTAAAACTATGGGACCTGAGTGATGAACAAATTTCAGCAATTGAGCAACTGGGTGAACCTCAGCTATATTTTGAAATTAATTCTCCCATCACAGGTACAATAACCATGCGGCATGTTGCCCTGGGTGATTATGTAAAAGAAGGTATAGCGCTGTTCCAGGTTGTTGATTTGAGTCATGTCTGGGTATTATTCGATGCATACGAAAGCGACCTCCCATGGATAAAAAAAGGTGATCAGGCTGAGTTTTCCATACAATCACTACCCGGCAAAACATTTTCAGGAAAAGTCACTTTTATCGATCCATTTATCAATGGATCAACACGTGTAGCAAAAGTCAGAGTGGAACTGAACAATCCAAAGCTGGAAATTAAACCTGAAATGTTTGTAAACGGAACAATTCAATCCAAAATTGCTGAGGGCAGCAATGAGGTATTAATCCCAAAATCTTCAATTTTATGGACCGGGAAACGTGCTGTGGTTTATGTCAAAGTTCCGGATCGTGAGAATCCGACATTTATTTACCGTCAGATTACCCTGGGACCTGAAGCCGGAAATTTCTATGTGGTTGCAGATGGTTTAGCGGAAGGTGAAGATATTGCCACCAACGGAACATTCAAGATTGATGCTGCCGCTCAGTTGCAGGGTCTGCCGAGCATGATGAATCCCGATGGAGGTATAACAAATACGATGCCCGGAATGGATATGTCGGGAGATGATGCAAACTCGAAAAAAGGAGTAAAAAATAGTCAATCCCCCAGGGGATCAATCGAAATTACAGGGAAGACAAATGTAAGCATGGATTTTATAATGCAACTCAACAAAGTCTATGACCAGTATATTGTATTAAAAAATGCTTTTGTTCAAAGCGATGCTAATAAAGTAAAACAAGCAGCCCAAAGTGTTCAGATGGCTTTGACAAAAGTAAATATGAAACTCCTTACAGGGAATCAAATGACAAAATGGATGGATGAATCAGCCATTCTTAATCAGGAGATAAAGCTAATTGCATCTGAAACCAATATTGAAGACCAACGCTCAGCATTTATCACCTTCAATGACAATTTCTATAATTCTGTAAAAGCCTTTGGACTGATGGGCAAAACTGTTTATTACCAGTTTTGCCCAATGGCAAATAATAGTAAAGGAGCCTATTGGCTAAGCGAGACAAAGGATATCCGGAATCCGTATTATGGTGAAGCTATGCTGACATGCGGAGAGACAAAAGAAACTCTTAAGTATTGACATTAATGAATTTAAACACGCTTAAAACTCATTTGCCAATGACACAATCTGAGAATAGAGATCAGTATGGAAGTAGTGTCAAGTACTATTGTCCAATGAAATGCGAAGGTGATAAAACTTATCCTGAAGCAGGCGAATGCCCGGTATGCGGGATGCATCTGAAAAAAGTGGATGATATTTCGAAGGGTAGGTCAAAGAAAGTAACAGGCTACACTTGCCCTATGCATCCGGAGATCAGAAGTGATAAACCAGGGTCCTGTCCCAAATGTGGAATGACTCTGGTTCCTGAGAAAGGAGCTGAAACAAGTGAAGAAGATGAATCTTACAAAGAAATGGTTAAAAAATTCCGGATTGCCCTGGCATTAAGTATTCCTGTATTTATTATTGCAATGTCAGATGTTATCTCATTTATTCATCTCGAATCTATCGCTTCAAAAAAAGTGTGGAGCTGGATAGAATTCTTTCTGGCAACACCGGTTGTTTTCTATTCAGGTTGGGTTTTCTTTAAGCGTGGGTGGAGTTCTATCATCAGATGGTCACCAAATATGTGGACCTTGATATCGATTGGTGTGGGTTCAGCTTATCTGTTTAGTATTTTTGCACTTCTTTTTCCAACGCTTTTTCCGTCTCAGTTTAAAGATATCGATGGAAATGTTCATCTCTATTTTGAAGCAGCAGCCGTTATTATCACCCTTGTACTTATAGGACAGGTTCTGGAGCTAAGAGCACACAGAAAAACAAATTCAGCCATAAAAGCCCTGCTTAATCTGGTTCCCCCGGTTGCCAGATTAATTAGTAACGGCAAGGAAGAAGAGATAGCTTTGGATCATGTCAAACCAGGTGATATACTTCGCGTTAAGCCAGGGGAAAAAATACCGGTAGACGGTATAATATCCGATGGCAATGCAGTTATAGATGAAAGTATGATAACAGGGGAACCAATGCCTATTGATAAATCGAAAGACGACATGGTAACCGGAGGCACTATAAATGGGAAGACTGTATTTGAAATGAGGGCTGAAAAAGTAGGAAACGATACCCTTCTTGCCCGAATCATTGAGATGGTAAATGAAGCAAGCCGGTCAAGAGCGCCAATACAAAGAATAGCTGATATAGTAGCAAAATATTTTGTACAGATAATCGTAGCAATTTCGCTGATAACCTTTGCTGTTTGGGCAATCTGGGGACCTGAACCTGCATATGTTTATGCATTCGTCAATGCTGTATCTGTTCTGATTATTGCGTGCCCTTGTGCACTGGGTCTTGCTACCCCTATTTCAATAATGGTTGGTACTGGAAGGGGGGCACAAATGGGCATTCTTGTTAAAGATGCACGTGCTATTGAAGAGATGAATAAAGTTGACACTCTGATAATAGACAAGACAGGTACAATTACTGAAGGAAAGCCCAGTCTTAAAGGTTATAAATCATTTGGTAAGCTAAGTGATGAAGAGGTATTGATGCTTGCAGCCTCAATTGATGACAACAGTGAGCATCCACTTGCTGAAGCAATAGTAAAAGAAGCAAAAGAGAAAGATATCACATTAAGAAAATTAGAAAATTTTGAATCTGTCACAGGTAAAGGAGTGCAGGCAATTTATAAGGGGGAAAAGATCGGACTTGGAAATCAGAGGTTACTGGAAGACTTTAAGGCATCGTTGAGGGATGACAAGATGGAACTTGTGAAAGAGTGGCAACTTGAAGGGCAAACTGTAGTGTTTCTGATCCTGGAAGACAAATTGGAAGGGATCATCGGGATCTTTGACAGAATCAAGAAATCATCTGCAGGGGCTATTCAGTCACTTCAAAAAACAGGTGTAAAAGTTATTATGCTTACGGGTGATAATAAATACACTGCCAAAGCTGTAGCTGATGAGCTTAATCTTGATGGATTCGAAGCAGATTGTCTTCCCGACGATAAATACAATAAAATAAAAGAATTGCAAGACAAAGGTCAAATAGTGGCAATGGCAGGAGACGGAATAAATGATGCTCCCGCTCTTACCCAGGCTAATATAGGAATAGCAATGGGAACTGGTACTGATATCGCAATGCAAAGTGCTGAAATAACTTTGGTAAAAGGTGACCTTAATGGAATAGCAAATGCAAAAACCCTGAGCAGGGATGTCATGAGAAATATTAAACAAAATTTATTTTTTGCCTTTTTTTACAATTTATTGGGAGTCCCGATAGCTGCAGGCATCCTATTTCCTATGTTTGGGATTTTGCTAAGTCCTATGATAGCTGCTGCAGCAATGAGTTTCAGTTCAGTGTCGGTAATTAGTAATGCATTGCGTTTGAAAAGAAAGAAACAAATACTTTTACCTAAACACAGGAAAAGCTTGGAATAGTAGGAGAGAATATAAAACCTGCTTCCATTTGCATGAATTTAATGGCACCCGAAACTGAAACATGCCTTTTTATTGTTTCAGGGGATTTCTATTTCTGAAGGATCATCAGGACTCTCTGCAAAAAACCATTCCTCATCAATAAATTGATCATCAGCGATTTTGTCGATAGTCAACTTAATATATTTCCCCTCGGCAGAAACTGCGATCTCCCCGTTTGGGAGTACTATTTCTCCTGTACCTTCAAATGAACGGTTTCCTTCACTGGTAACACGTCCCACAACTTTCAGTTCCTGGCCAAGAGGTACAGGTTTCCTGAATTTCGTTTTCAATTCAAGTGTCACACCCCATAAATGTTCATCTCTCCCGTTACATATTGACCTGGCAATTGTTTCATCAAGAATTGTCGCAGCGATGCCTCCATGCATTCTTCCGGGATAACCCTGGTGTTTCTCTGATGGATTTATCAAAGCCACCAATTCATAGGCCTCTGTTTCGTAGAATCTGGCGTGAAGCCCAAAATCATTCTTCTCACCGCAGACAAAGCACATCTTTGAGATATGCTGTTTTTTTAAGACTTTATGTTTCACCTTAATTAAGTTTTGTGTAAAAATAGAATATTCAGCATTGCGGTACAACCAGGAAGAAGATCCTTTATTGCATATTTCAGAAAAACTCGTTGTATGTCGCAGGGCACACGGCTCAGTGTGAGTGTGAGAGTGAGAGTCCCGAACGGATAAAAGTTGCAACCAGTTTAGCGACTTTATTATATCCCCATTACTGAAAACCGGAACAGAGTGCTCTCAAACACAACATTCTACATAATAGCTTTGTCAAATCTATTTGTTTAATTTGGCTTAGCTTAATGAACACTTTTAAATGCGAAATTGACTGTCATGATTCCCGGATTTAAATCTGGTCCTGTGCCTGTGACACTTTTAATGAGGCGCAAAATGATTGCGACTAATGCTATTATTACAAGTGTCGTTATCATTTATAAAAGGTTACAACATTGTAAATAATCATCAAATTTTTGGGAGATTGAAATTGTCGGTAGTCAGCACAACTTCCCTGTTCGAATATTGAAGATTTGGGTCATACTCTGCGGTAATGAAAATCTTGACTGGTCTGAATGCAGATTTAGTCTCAAAAGAGGCTTTTAATTTCCTGGAAATGAAAGAAGTTGTAGTTCTGATCTGACCAATATTTTTTGTAATATTTTCATCTGTTACCATCCATACCACATAAGTATTCATAGGTGGTGAAAGTCTGCTGGCTTCAGACAGGTTTGTTATCTCAATTTCCATAATATAGTTATTGTACTTATCCTTATTTACTGTAACTGAGCCTCGAGCTGCAGGTACAACTGAAGAGATTAGGAAATCTGCCTGAGCTGCACACTGGCCAAAAGAAAATATCATCATTGCAGATGCAAGAGTTAAAAAGATATTTCTTATCCTGGGTATTGAAATTGATGGTTTCATATTGATTATCTTTTATTTTATACTATATAGTGCTGTTGTAATTTTTTTATATCAAATATTTATGATTTTATTAGAAGATATAGGTAATTCCGAATTTTCCACCTGAGAAGGCATTACCTCCTCCAACTTCAAGGTTAAGACCAAAATTGTTACTTACAAAGTATCTGCCACCTATCTGTAAGCCCAGTCCAAGACCCGAATTACCATCGCCAGGATAACCATCAGGTGATGTCCAGGCGTAGAATCCAATGTTTAGTCCTGCATAAAAATCCCAGTTGCTTGGAATATTGAGCACTCTGTTAAAGTGATAATTACCATTACCGGAAATACCTAGTATTGTACTATTGTATCTTACATCGATATATTTCTCCTTATATTGTCTGAATGAGCCTTCAAAGCCCAGTGTTATGTCCCTGGAGATTCCAAAATCCATCCCTACATACAGGGGAATACCCCAGCCTGAGAATCCTACTCCGGCATTAAGTTGTGCTTTACCATTACTGAGAGGGGCTTGAGCACTAATTGTAAACATAGAGATTACAGATAACAAAAGAATAATGCTTAACTTTTTCATTTTTATTGATTTAAATTAAATGAGTTTACTTAATGAATGTCTTTACAAAGGTGGGTACCTTCTTCCCGTAAAGTGTTACACAAAATCAGGAATAAGTTACATCATTCACACATTGGGGATTAGTTCTTGAGCCTTGGAAGTAAGAAGGCCGCAAGTATCCAAGGCTCGCAAGTCAGTCACAGTTGATCTCACATCTTTTCCATATACCAGCTTAATGCTTTTTCAATTTTCTGGTAATGAAAGATTGTGGTAATGGCCTTTTGTAATCGTAAAAAGGCAGTTTCACTTTTTACAAAATAATCAAAAGCCTGATGTTTCATACAATTTACTGCTACCTCAATTTTGTCCTGGGAGGAAAGCATAATCACAGGGATCATGGGATTAACAGCTTTTATCCTGTCGAGAGTTTCCAACCCGTTTATTGCATTTTTTTCAATGCCGTCAAGATGGTAATCGAGAATTACAATGTCTGGATTAAGAGATATATTTTCAAGACATAATTCTCCTGTAGCGAATGTTCTGATTGAAGATCCGGTATTTTGTGTAAATTCGATTTCCAATGATTTCAAAAACAATGCATCGTCATCAACAAGGAAAAGCAATATTTTCTTTTCTATAGTCATCTTATAGTTTTTTCAATAATTCATACTCTTCTTTTAATTCGAGACAGGCTTGAGTGCATATTGTATCAACCTGAAGAATCAATCCTTCTATTTCATCAAGATGTTGCCTGGAGCGTGTATTTTCCTGGATTTTGGTTGCAATAGTTTCATAATTTTTATTCATTCCCATTATTGAGAATGAGGGGATGATTTTATGTACGGAACTGTACAGAGAATTCCAATCCTTTTCCAGAAGGCTTTGCTTCATTTTACCAATTAGCGCTGGGGTTTGATTGAGATAAAGTGTGATCATTTCCATCATTAACTCAGGATTAGATTTTGTACGCTTATACAGAAATGTTAAATCGACACATTTTGACCGGCCTAAAGACTGATGAGAAGTATTATCTTCATTCACAACCCTTTCATTTTCCTGTCCGGGCAAATGCTTCTTGAATAATTCAACCATCTTTCTGTAAAGAACTCTTTCATCGACGGGTTTCGAGATGTAATCGTTCATTCCTACAGCTTTGCATTTTTCCAGGTCAACTGTAGTTACATCGGCGGTTAAAGCGATTATAGGCACCTGAGAATTCATCTGTTTACGCAGATATCTGGTTGCCTCAAAACCATTCATTTCGGGCATCTGCAGGTCCATCAAAATAATATCATATGATTTGTTCTGCATCTTTTCGATAGCTTTTTTCCCGTTATCGACAATATCGTGTTCAAAACCAAAATCGTCAAGCAATGTCTTCATCAGTAATTGATTGATCACCATATCTTCAACTACCAGAACTTTTAAATTCTTTATATCCTGATCCAATTCAACAATCTCTGCTTCCAATGCTGCATCATCCTTTGTTTTTTTAAAAGGCAATTTGAAACTAAAGGTTGAACCTGTTTTCGGGATACTTTTAACGGTTATTGAACCTCCTTGCGATTCTACCAGTTTCTTTGAAATAGCAAGTCCCAGTCCGGTGCCTCCATACAATCTCGCTGTTTCACTAGATGCCTGTTGAAAATTCTCAAAAATATGATCCATCTTTTCTTTTTCTATTCCGATACCGGTATCTGTAACTGCAAATTCGATCATAACGCTCTCCTCATCCTCTGAAAACAATTGCACACTAACCTCAATTTGGCCCTCCACTGTAAACTTAACAGCATTACTGACAAGGTTTAAAATAATCTGATGCAGACGAAGCGGATCACCAACCAGTACAGGTGGAATACTATGGTCATATTTTCTTATCAGCTTTAGATTTTTTTCCTGAATTTTCATTTCAAATACATGTATCATGGCTGATATTGATGTATACATTTTAAAGGCGATCTTTTCAAATATCATCTTTCCGGCATCCACTTTTGCCAGATCGAGTATATCATTTATAAGAACAGTCAATGCATCTCCACTCATCTTTATCGCGGTCAGATATTCTTTTTGTCTATCAGATAAATCAGTCCTCATAAGGACTTTGGTAAAACCAAGAATTGCATTCATTGGTGTACGGATTTCATGACTCATATTAGATAAGAACTGTTGCTTCGACCTTACTGCATCTTCTGCAATTACGGTGGCACTTTCAGCCTTACTTTGAGCCTCTTCGGCAATTTTCGTTGCTGATTCAGCATGAACCTTAGCTTTCATCAACTCTGCTTCGATTCTTTTGTGATCAGTGATATCCCTTGCCACCACTACCACACCTATAATCTTCCCATATTCATCTTTATAGACAGAACCGTTAAACAATACCTCGGTAAGCTTTCCATCCCGAATAGTCAAAGGAAAATCTGCAACAAAACCTTCTGCAAAAATCTGTTTGTAAATCTCCCGCGCTTTATCAGGTTCCGTAAAATAGTCAAAAAAATCTGTGCCTATAAGATTTTCGCGGGTGACCTCTGTTATGGCGACAGAAGCATTGTTCATATCAGTAATTTTACCCTCCGGATTTATTGTAAAAAGTGGATCAAGACTTGCTTCAATCAGGCTCCTGGCATAACGCGATTCCTGTCTTTTTAATGCATCCATGATATTGATTTATCTAATTGTAACTATTTTGTTAACTTCTTAAGACCTGACTTTTAATGTTCTTGTTTTGAGACTTTTCAGGCATTTTCAATTGTTTCAAGTCTTTTGTCCTTCAGGCTCCTGAAATATGATGGTGTAAGACCTGTAAGTTTCTTAAATTGATTGGAAAGATGTGCGACACTGCTGTAATGCATCTTCCATGCAATTTCAGACAGACTGAGCTCGTTATAAATTATCAATTCTTTTACCTTTTCTATCTTATAGAAAATCAGGTATTTCTCAAGTGTTATGCCCTGTATTTCTGAGAAAAGGCTTGCCATATATGTATATTCATAATTTAATTTCTTCATCAGATAGTCTGAAAAATTGATTTTTGGTGAATCATCCTCATTGTGAACAATTTCAATAATTACCTTCTTAATTTTTTCAATGAGTATAGCTTTCTTATCCTCCATCAGTTCCAATCCTGATCTGAGCAATCCAATTTTTAGCTGTTCACGCTGGTCGGTTGAAAGATTCTCCATAATGTCCACTATACCCATATCGACAAAAATAAAATGGAGTCCAAGTTTCTTTAACTCTTCTTTCACTGCCATTTTGCAGCGTGTGCTTACCATATATTTTATATACAGCTTCAATTTGATATTTTATATGAATAAGAATGTTATTTAATTACCATGCGACAACACGTTAAACCAATGATATTAATTTATCAATGCATGTTGGAAAGGTACCGCTGAATTACAGCAAAAGAGTTACACAATTAAACGAAAGAGTTACATGATTCACACATTACCAAGGGCATTACGCCTTTTGTGTTTTAGATTTTTGAAGTGTGACGGAGTAAGACCAGTCATTTTTTTAAACTGGTTCGAAAGATGAGCAACACTGCTGTAGTGAAGTTTCAATGCTATTTCAGTAAGATTGAGCTCATCATACACAATGAGTTCTTTTACTTTTTCTATTTTGTGGGTAAGGTAAAAGTTTTCAATTGTTGTCCCTTTAACTTCAGAAAAAAGATTGGAAAGGTAGGTGTAATCGTGATCTAGTTTTTTACTTAGATAATCGGACAAATTGACTTTGATCTGTTCATCAGTATAATGAACCAGTTCAATAATAGAGGTTTTAATTTTTTCTACAAGAATACTTTTTTTGTCATCCATCAGTTCAAGTCCGCTTCTTTTCAGCCCAATGTTCAGACTTGAGAGTTGTTCTGCTGAAATCTCTTCCATTATTTCTGCTTCACCCAGATTTATAATGATGTAATGCAATCCGAGTTTCTCCAGTTCGGATTTGACTACCATCTTGCAGCGGATGCAAACCATATTTTTAATATAAAGTTTCAACCTGTTCAGAATAGATGGTTAATTGGCCTCATATAAACAAAGATATGCAATAATTAAGACTTCAATCAGAGTATAATTGGCGTATGTGAATTATGTAACTTTTTTTTAAAATTGTGTAACGCTTTATACACTACATCTTTCTACCTTTTCACTGGTTTAATTTTTTAAGATAAAGCAGGATGAGAACCCGGCTTGTGGATGAGAAATAATGCTTTAAAAATGGTTTCTCAATAACATGATAAAACTTGTTAATTTTCAAATTTAAAGAATATGTTTTACAAAAGAGTCGTTCAAAAAGCGTTGAAAAGTACCTGGAAATTGGATTCCAAACCAGGGTTGCCCCTTGCCAGTATTTCAAGAGATCAGGATAGTCTGGTCTCAAAGGTAATTTATGATATTTTTGGTGGTGAAATCTTAAAGACCCCCAGGAAAAAAGGCTGGCATTTTTATAACCGGATAAATGGTGACCGGATTGATCTATCAGGATCTCGAACTCAAAAATCAATAGATAATAATTGGTTCGAGGACATTCCTGCAACACCTGCAGAAACTTCTTGTTACTACGACAATGCAGATTATTTGACTTTCCTGATGAGATTCGTAAGGGCATTTGAAGAAGCAGTAGGATTAAAGCGATATAATAAAAGCTTAACAACCTGAGGAGGCTATATTGCTTCTAAAGATTCCATACAAGCGGTATCATTGATCCGCATCAAGATGCTTCACCAGTTCGGACTTGACTACCATCATGCAGCGGATGCAAACAATAATTTTAGTATAAAGTTTCAATCTGTTCAGGATAGATGGTTAATTGACCTCATACAAACAAAGAGATGCAATAATTAAGTCTTCACACGGAACATAATAGGCATGTGTGAATTATGTAACTAATAGATTTAGTTATGTAACACTTAAAAAGTTTAATGTACTCACCTTTGTTTTGTGATAATCCATTCACAATTAATACGCATCAAATGAAACTAGGAAAGTTATTACCAATCTTAGCCATGCTAATGATTGTTTTTATGGCCGGATGTAAAAAAGAAGATCCTATTGTACATCCTGTTATGATATCAGCTAATCCAGCTGGCGATGTTACTGGTGTTGCACGCAACACTAATGTTGCATTTACGTTCAGTGAGGATATGGATCCTTTAACAATCAATAATTCGACATTCACATTGAAACAAGGATCAGATTTAGTTCCCGGAACCGTTACTTATTCCGAAAGAACAGCAACATTTACACCCACTAATACTCTGGCAGCGAGTACAACATATACTGCTACTATGACTACCGGGGCTACAAGTCTTACAGGGAATTCTCTGGCAGCTAATGAGGTATGGAGTTTTACAACAGGAGGGTCAACAGCGAATTTGACAACAGTACCCCTGGGTTCTTCAATCAATTATGTAATCCTTGCTAAAACAGCAATCAATAACAGTTCAACATCAGCTATTACAGGTGATCTGGGACTGAGCCCGGCCGCTACATCCTATATAACCGGCCTTGCACTGACAGATGCAACAGGCTATGCAACTTCTGCTCAGGTAACCGGTAAAATATATGCAGCTGATATGGCCGATCCAACACCAATTAACCTTACAACTGCTGTAGAAAACATGATTACTGCATACAACAACGCTGCAGGTCGTACTTCTCCTGATTTTCTTGAATTGGGAACAGGTAATCTTGGTGGTAAAACTCTGTCACCAGGGCTTTATAAATGGACCAATACGGTCACATTGCCATCAAATGTAACCATTTCAGGAAATGCTACCGATATTTGGATCTTCCAGATTTCAGGAGACCTTACGGTGAGTGCTGCAGTGAATGTTACACTGACAGGTGGAGCATTGGCCAAAAACATCTTCTGGCAGGTAGCCGGACAGGCAACCTTAGGTACAACCTCTCATTTTGAAGGTATTATTTTGTCAATGACAGGGATTACTTTCCAGACAGGAGCATCAGTAAATGGCAGATTATTAGCACAGACTGCAGTGATCCTCGACGCAAATGCAGTTACAAAGCCACTGTAGTTAAAGTATTTAATTAGATTTTAATAAAGAACCGGAAAGCAGGGATGTTGCATATACTACCCCTGCATTTCCGGTTTTTTTCTTTATATGCAAAAACGGTCAAAATGACCACCTTACGACGGTTTAAACTCTACCCGCTGAAAGGATTATTAAAGTGTCCTGAACATGACAGGTCACTTACTGTCTAAGGATGTCTTAGTCACACAAGGTAACTACACCATTATTACGTATGCTGGAGAACCTCCTGGAGTATTAAAGGAAGTCAGATGGCACCTTATAAGAGTGTGAGTGTGTGTGCGGGACTCTCACTCTTTTCAGTACCCGGAGCGGACAAAAGCTGCAACCGGGTTATAGACATTTTATTTTAAAAATCTTATGACAATTTTATAATCCTTTTCTTAAACAACTGAATAGAGGCCAATGTCAGAATAATACCAATGCTCATTAAAATAAGGATTTTTGGAAGGATCTCTTCCAATGGAAGTACCCTCCAGAACAAGTCATAAAACCCCTGAATTCCCCAGTAATTTACACTCAGAATCGCAATCTTCTGTAGTATTGATGGCATTATAAACAGAGGGATCATACTTCCGCCAATAGCCGACATGACCAGAATAATAATTGTGCTCAGGTTCTGGGCTTGTTGGCGTGTTTTTGCAACAGCAGCCAGAAAAATACCCAGACTTGAAACAGCAAAAGATGTAGCTATTATCATTAAGATTAATCCCGGAATATTAACGTGCATATCCATGTTTAATATGAGCCAGGCAAAAAGGAACATGGCAGTTAGCTGAAGTATCGAGATAAAAAAAGCGAACAGCATTTTGCTATAGAGTATTGTACTGCCCTTCAAGGGAGAATAAAGCAATCTGTTTATTGTTCCGTTTTCTTTTTCTTCCAGTATGCTTGTCCCGACTCCGGCCACGCTGAAGAGTAACATCAGAATGGCAGTTCCAGCAACAGCCTGTATCAGACCAAGTTTGGTGTCATTTTTAATCCCAACTATCGGAGTCCACTTTATTTCTTGTTTATTTCTGTCATTTTTTATTACAGTCCCGAAAATGTCATCACTGATATCATTTTCGTCATCAGGGAAAAGTTCCTGCAAGTATTTTTCAATACTCTTTTTAATCATTATCTCACTTGTTGAAGACATTAAAGTGCTGATCAGATTCTGTTGAAGAATGCTGATCTCCATTTCCCGTGACCTGTCATAAACGAGTTCAATTGGCGTTGCATTTCCGTTTTCAAGTGAATCCTGAAAACCTTTATAAATTATCAGGGCACATGCATATTCCCCTTTTATTACCAGTTCTTTAGACTTAATTGAATCTGAAACAATAGTTATAATATCTTCAAGGGAATCAATCTTATAAATAATCTCTTTTGAAGTTGTTGTTTTATCCAGATCAGTAACCAGCAATTTTACAGGTTCAGAACGGCCATTGTAGGCTCCAATACTTCCATATGCAAATGCAAAAAGAGTTATTAAAATTACCGGAAGCAAAAATGTGAGAATTACAGAACGGTGATCATGAAGAAACAGTATCAGATCTTTTTTTAAAAGCTTGAACATAATTTAATCTCTTAATTCTTTCCCTGTTAATTTCAAGTAAATAGATTCCAGGTTCGTTCCCTGAGTATATATTCTTTCGATAACTCCACCCGAGTTTTGGATCTGGTTTATAATTATTGAAGTGTCATTACCAATATTTCCACACTCAACTTTTAAGGTGTTGGATGTACTGTCAAATCTGAATAAGGGATTTTCTGAAGTAATTCTGGATATTATTTCAATGTTTACATCTGCCAGTTTAATTGTCAATAAATCTTTGACATCGCTGATTTTCCTTAACTCTTTCAGAGTCCCCTGTGCAATAATGCGTCCAACATCTATAATTGAAATATTGTCACAAAATCGTTCAGCTTCTTCCATATAATGAGTCGTATAGATTATTGTCATCCCTTCATAATTCAATCTCTCTATGACCTCAAAAATATGATTCCTGTTTTGAGGATCAACACCAACTGTGGGTTCATCCAGCACTAATATCTTAGGATTATGAAGCAATGAGCATGCAATATTGATCCTGCGTTTCATCCCCCCTGAAAAAGTTTTGATTCTGTCATCCTTCCTGCTTACCAAATCAACAATCTCCAGCGTGTTATTGACATTCTTCTCAAGTTCCTGTTTTGGAATATCATACAATCCTCCCCAGAACATCAGGTTTTCATATGCTGACAGCTCTTCATATAATGCAATTTCCTGGGGAACCACCCCCATGATCAACTTTATGGTTTCACCATCATCCTTAATATTGACGCCATCAATAATAACATCTCCCTCGTCGGGTTTTACCAGAGTGTTTAATATATTTACAATAGTTGATTTGCCCGCGCCGTTCGGACCCAGAATGCCAAAAATTTCCCCTTTTTCAATATTAAAGCTGACCTTTTCCAAGGCTCTAATATTTTTGAAGGATTTTGAAACAGATCTTACTGTTATCATTTTAATTAATCCGGTTAACCATTTTTATATTTGAAGTTCAGAACATTAGCTGTTTTGAATTTCCTGGATTTTTTTAATGCCTTGTCGGCAGCTAGTTTACCGGTTAAGATTGACATTGGCACCCCTGCGGGGCTGTAAGCCCATTGCCCTGCCTGGTAAATTGAAGGAATTGGGGTCAGAACTGAACGATCCGATATCTGAATTTTGTTTATTACAGGCATGGATTTTTGAAATGACCATCCCGTAATAGCTCCTTCTGAACTGCCTATTCTGTTTTCAATGCTTAAAGGGGTAAAAGAAAAGCGTGCAACAATTTTATCTTTTAACAAGGGGTATACAGAATCAGATACCACTCTCAAAACACGATTCTCAAGTTCAAAAATAAACTCATCAAGCCAGCCTGCTTTTTGAATTTTTTCAAACAAATCATATTCAGCAAGGAGACTAATAATTACGCCGGTTTTGCCCGGAGGAACCAATTCGGGATCTTTAAGACCGGGAATAGAAATTTCGTAAGTGTTTAATTCGGTAAATTTGTCCAGCCAGGCCAGGATTTTATCTTTTTCAAATTTCTCAAAATTGGCCAGCAGATAATTAAGCTCTCCCCTGTGAGTTTCACCTAAACCAATCTTTGAGGGAGTATAGAAGAAATGTCCATTTGCAATAAGCCTGAAACTCTCAAGAGGTTCATCTACCTCCAGGAATAAAGAAAACACAGAATCGCCACCCCGGTATTTCAGCATCTTACTTTTTGACTCCTCAAAAAATGTTTTGATTTTCGGTAATAAGCCCTCTGTTTCTGTAATTTTATAGAATGTTTTTAAGTCAGCAGCCCAGATAAGATTGTCATATTTATAAGTGATATTATTCTGGTCCTTTAAAAGACATTTATCAGCCACCACTTCGATAATTTTTGTCTCTGTCTTTATTTCTCCTCCACATTCTATTATTTTGTTTTTCAAAGCTTCCGACAATTTTCCAACTCCTCCTTTGGGATAGAAATAATCCAGATACAAGGAAAAATAGCTCATTGCAAAAAAAGTAGGGGTGTTTTTAAAGAAGTGCTGTGAAATAATATCCCTGAGTGAAGGGTTTTTTACAATTGTCCCTAAATAATCCTCAACCGGCATGTTCATGCGGTTTATTTTTCCAACAGTAAAAATAAATTTCGGTAACCAGGGTAATAGCTTTTTGAAAATAAAATCCCTGTCATGCTTTAAATCTTTGAACACCGGATTCTCTATTCCATAGAGTACATCCATGTGTTTCATTATTTTCCTTATGTTTTTTATGAACTTATAAATTTCTTCTTTATTTTCCGGGTATAATTTTATCAGAAGATCCCTGTATTTTATTAAACTATCTAAATTTTCTATGTGTAAAATCTCGTTTTCTATACCTAGAGAAACCGGACTTTTAACAAATTCGAGCTCAATGCCTAAATCCTTTAACATCGGTAAAATAATACCAGCATTTTCCAGGGCTCTTACCCCGGCATCAAAATGGAAGCCATCCCGGGTAAATGAATTTACCAGTCCTCCGAATTCGCTGTTTTTTTCAATAAGCAATACTTTTTGTCCTTCACGTGAGAGATAATTTGCGGAAGTCAATCCTGCTATTCCACCTCCCACAATGATTGTATTGTATTTATTTTCAGCCATATGGTTCTATTTCATTGATTAAAAAATCACGTTCTTCTTAACATTTACGATTTTTTACCATTCAATCCACTTAATTCAAGACTTTTTTCCCATAGTTCATATGCTGTTTCTTTATCCAGTGCCGGGGGAGCAGGTTCTTCAATTGTGGTTAAATTAAAAAATTTTCCGCTAACTGCTTCCATCTCACCTGATACTCCAAGATAATATAAAGCTTCGGCTGATATTTCTGGCGATCTTAATGATTTATCCAGAAAATTTCTTTTAAACCATCGGTAAACCGGTCCGTTTTCCTGCCCTGTTTCAGTTTTAACAGCTCCCGGGTGCATTGCATTTATCGATACACCTTTCTTTTGGAATTGTTCATCAAATATGATCATGGATAAAAGCTGGGCAAGTTTAGCAGAACCATAACTTTTGAGGCCGGAATAACGTCGACTTTCCCAATTCAAATCATCAAGTCTCAATCCCCAGGCAGCAAAACGATGACCTTCGGAATTAACCATAATTATTCTGGCCTTTTCCTGGGATTTCAACTTATCCATCAGGATGAAATTTAAAATAAAGGAAGAAAGATATTGGATCATAAAAACCTTTTCAATGCCATCGGGAGTTAATTCTTTTTTTGTCAGGTAAATGCCTGCGTTATGAATCATTACATCGATATAGATATCAAGCCTTGATAGTTCTTCAGCTACTTTATGAACATCATGCAAATTACTCAAATCAGCTATCTTGTAATCGCATTTGATACCATATTCAGTTTCAACCTCACGGCGTAATGCCTCCGATTTCTGCTGATTGCGATTTATGCAAAGCAGGTTTGCCCCACAAGATGCATACTTCTTCGCAGTATAGTAGCCAATACCCGATGTAGCACCCGTTATAACAACGAGTTTATTGTTAAAATCGTTAGTACAAATTTTGGGGTCTAACTGATTGTTCCTGATCATCGCAAACACGTTAGACCATTGATATTCTTTAAAATATTTAAAGAATTTTTTATTTCTTCTCATAATAGTTCCTTACCCAAACTTTCTTTTCATAAATTTCCTGTAAGCTTTGCCGAATCTTGGGATATTGTCAAAAATATCGCCCCATAAATCATAATAATCTCTTTGCTCTGTAATTTTCCCTTCATTATTTAATGTCAATCGGCTTGATCCATATAATACTGAACTCGGATTTTTCTTAAAACTAATAGTCATCTCCCATTCAATAAAGACTATGTTTTCTTCAATAGCAGCCCTGATAATTTTCATTTTCAGGTCTTTTGAACGTTTGGTCAGGCGCTCGGTCATTGCTCTGAATTCCTCTATACCGCGAATTTCCTGTATAGAGTCCCTGAAATATATATTATCATCATAAAATGGCAGAATGTGCGACCAGTCAGGTTTCCCTTCCTGGTTGTATGTTCTGCTCCATAAATCAACTACTAATTCTTTCGTCAGCATAGAATATCAGGTTTACTCCGGAGGTTTTATTAATTATGATAGCAATATCGTAAAAGTACTTAATAAAACTTCTTATTTTACCTTTAACGATTTGGATTCTGCATGAGGGTATAAAAGTAGTTAAGATGAATTATTTCAGTCTATTGATTTAATTCAGTTTTTACTAATAAAGTTGGATTATTCAGATTATCAGTTCTTTTCAATAATAGACAGATCTTTAAAGCTTCATCCGCATGACGTTGAGTCTCTGTCTGTGAATCGAAAATATAAACTACTTTACCTGACCGGTCAGCAACATAAGTCACTCGTCCGGGAATTAAGCCGAAAGCCTTTCCCGGGACACCAAATAATTTTCTTACAACATTTCCGGTGTCACTTAAAAGGGTGTAATTAAGTCTGTTTTTTTCTGCAAATTCTTTATGGCTATCAATTGATTGGCCGCTTATACCTATAATAATGGCATCTACCTCATCAAATACATCAGAAAGATCCCGGAAATAACAAGCCTCCTTTGTACAGTTAAGACTGCCATCCTGCGGGTAGAAAAATATAACAAGTTTTTTCCTGCCAAGCAAAGAGGAAATATCAAAATCATTACCATTCTGATCTTTAAGAGTAAAGAATGGAATCGGATCTCCTATTTGAATTTTATTCATTTTTATTTTCTTAATAATACCGAAATTAAGTACTAGATGTTTGTTATCTCAAATAATAGCTTATTGGAGTTCCTTCAATATTCTCAACGCTTCATCAACATGCTTTGTGGCTTGTGTTTGTGAGTTGAAGACATAGATCACTTTACCTGTCTTATCTGCAATGTATGTTACGCGGCCAGGTAACAATCCCAGCAAGTTTGTGGGCACACCAAATTGTTTTCGTATTTTATCTCCTTCGTCACTTAAAAGGGTGAAAGTAAGCCTGTGTTTTTCGGCAAATTCTTTATGGCTTTCAATGGATTGTCCACTAATACCAATTATCTCAGCATTGGCGTCCTGAAAAACCTCAAACTGATCGCGAAATGAACAGGCTTGCTTGGTGCATCCAGGACTATCGTCTTTTGGATAAAAATAAATTACAAGATTCTTTTTACCGAGGACAGAATTGATGTCGTACAAATTTCCGTTTTGATCAGGCAATATAAATGCTGGAATGCTGCTTCCGACTTTGATCTCGCTCATATTGTTTTTTTGACTAAAGGTTAAATATGATGTAAATAAGAGCATGTAAATGATAAGATATAAACGATAAAAATTCCTGAATTTCAGGTAATCATGGTTTTCAGGATACATATTTCCGAAAAGGGCTTTTATTTCTTTCATAAAATAAGGTTTGATGTTTATTGTCCAATTATCGGTCTGGTAGACTATCTTACGAAATTTACTTCTGTAAAATGTCAGAGGTAAACCCCATACTACAAATAATATAAGCCAGATATTTTTGAGTAAGAACATAATTTTATGATTTATCCCTTAATATTTACTTGGATTGAAGTACATTTAATTGCAATATTCCTGATCATTCCTCTGAAAATAAAACCATGAATAGGCAGAACGCTATACCAGTATAATCTGCCCAAAAGGCCAAGTGGTCTGAAAGTTGCAGTCTGATGCAATACATTCTGACTGTCAATTCTAAATTCCAGCCAGGCCTCGCCGGGAAGTTTCATTTCAGCAAATAACAGTAATCTTTTTTCTCTTTTGTCGGCAATCAGGACACGCCAGAAATCGAGTGCATCACCCGGCGATATTTCAGTTTGATTTTTCCTGCCCCTTCTTAAGCCAACACCGCCAAAAAGCTTATCAATAAAGCCACGAATTACCCAGAGCCAATTGCCATAATACCAACCGTTTTTCCCTCCTATTGACCATATCATATTAAGTGCTTTTTCAGAATCACCAACAGGTTGTTGTCTGTAATCTATAAAACATCCGTGAACTGGGACTTCTGCGTATCTGGATATTCCATCATTCAAGGTATTGGATGTTAAAGCATCTTTCCAGCTCGATGGCACCTGGTTCAGTTCTATCTTATTAAATGCTTCTCTAATAGCATCTTCATAGCTTACAGGAGTAATTCCCAACAGATCTTTTAGACTATTATCTTTACAAATTACTTCAATTTTCATACTATTAACCAGGTTTTGTGCCAGTGAGTAGGAAGTGGAGGTTATAAAGTAGAGCCAGTATGATGATAGCTTTGGAGTCATTACCGGCACTATTCCGATACGACGTTTAAGTCCACGTACATCTGCAAACCGGAGCAGCATCTGTTTATAGGTCAGAATATCAGGACCTCCAATATCATAACTCCTGTCAAAGGTCTGTTCATTCAGGAACACTCCGGAAAGAAATTCGATAACATTGCGTATTGCAATGGGCTGTGATAAGGTATTAAGCCAACGAGGAGCAATCATCACAGGTAACTTCTCTACCAGGTCTCGGATTATTTCGAAAGAAGCACTTCCTGAACCAATAATGATTCCGGCCCTGATTGTTGTTAATGAATAAGATCCTGAACCGAGTATTCTCTCAACATTCCTGCGACTCATAAGATGCTTTGATAATACTTCTTCGTTGACAATTCCGCTAAGATAAATCACCTGGCGGGCTTTGGTTTGTTGAATATAATTTCTAAAATTTATTGAAGATGTCTCCTCCAATTTTTCAAAATCCCCTATGGAAGTTGACATGGAATGGATAAGGTAATAGGCTGCATCAATGTCAGAGGGGATATTATGGAGTGTATCTGGCTTTAAAAAATCAACCTCGATTACCGATAAAGAACTGGAATTGTGCTTTCCTGTATCAAACCTTCTCCGGTCACGGACACAGCAAACCACCTCATGACCATTGTTAAGTAAAACGGGTAATAATCTTTGTGCTATATAACCTGTTGCACCTGTAAGTAATATTCGCATTTTAATGTTTATTATAAAGGTAACAAGATTGCGGGAGGAAAGGTTCATAGAGTACAAAAGCCCATGGTTTTAACCACATTTGGATGATTAGATTGAGATTATATCGTTAAAAGTGAAACTGCTTTTATAAGGCTTCAACATGCTATCACCAATATTTTCCATACGAAGAATATTTAAAAGTCATTGAACTGGTATATGGAGAATATGTAGTCAGAAACATTTTTACCCCTGTCAACAGTCCCTATGTGTGAACTATACAACTCTTTCCTCTAATTGTGTAACGCTTTAGATTACCAAAAGCCTCACCTTTACAGCGTGAAAATATATTCACAGTTCAAACTAAATAAATATGATAAACAATAAATTATTAACAACACTTGCAATCGCTTCAATTGCAACATCTGTTTTAACAGGTGGATGCAAAAAAACCAATACTGACCCAACCAGTGAGATTGTGATTCCGGTTCAGTCTATTGAAATGGCTACCGTTTCCCTTGCAGGCACATCCACTTTCGCTATTCTTGGCGGTTCAGCAATTACCAGCACAGGAGCAACTAATATTACCGGTGATATCGGATTAAGTCCCGGATCATCAATAGGTGGATTTCCTCCCGGAATTTTGACCGGCACACAACATATTAATGATGCCATGGCCGATCAGGCCAAGCTTGATTTAGTCGTTGCATATAATAATGCAGCAGGAAGAACAAGCACTGACATAGTAACTTTATCCGGGAATATTGGAGGACTCACACTTACCCCGGGGCTTTATAAATCAACTTCATCTCTCGCTGTATCATCTGGCGATCTTACCTTCGATGCTAAGGGTAATTCAGGTGCTGTCTTCATTATTCAGATAGCATCATCACTTACCACAACATCGGGACGCCAGGTTATTCTTAGTGGAGGAGCCTCAGCAGCCAACATATTCTGGCAGGTGGGAAGTTCGGCTACTTTTGGAACTACCACAGTTTTTAAAGGTACAGTAATGGCAATGCAATCAATAACCTTTAATACAGGAGCAACACTTGATGGCAGAGCACTCGCTAGAACAGGCGGAATCACTCTAGCTGGGAATACTTTAGTGCAGAAGTAATATTTAAATATAAAATTTAAAGGGCGTTGTCAACCGACTGACAGCGCTCTTTTTTTGTAAAAAAAACCGTGAATTATGCAAATCTTGTAGAGAATAGTGTAATTCTTCAGGGTACTGCACTGTCTACCTTTGCCAGGTGAAAATATATTCACAAGTAAATTAAAAAAGTAAATATGAAACTAGTAAAAGTTTTTCCAATCATAGCGATGCTAATGATTGTATTTATTACCGGTTGTAATAAAAAAGATGAATTTTCCGGTGTACGCCCGGAGGTTACTTCTACAAACCCTATAAGTGAAGCAGTCAGTATTGCAATAGGAACTAATATCTCTGCCGTTTTTAGTTCAGATATGGATCCGTTAACAATGACCACTGTTAACTTTATTGTAATGCAGGGTACCTCAATTGTTCCCGGTACTGTAAGTTATGAAGATTCAACGGCTATGTTTATACCATCAGCTGTTTTATCTGCAAATACCTTATGTAATGTCAAAATCTCTATAGGAGCAAAAAACAATTCCGGTATGGGTTTACTAAATGACTATACCTGGAGTTTCACTACGGGGGCACTTCCTGATGTCACCAAACCTACAGTTACCTTAACTGATCCTTTGAATAACGCTACAGGCGTGGTTATCAGTAAACTTATAGTAGTAAGTTTCAGTGAAGCTATGGATCCTTCTACAATTGCCTCTTTAACATATACATTGAAACAAGGTTCAACCTCTGTTGCAGGTATTGTATCATATACAGGTATGAATGCAACATTTACTCCTTCTGCTAACCTGGCATACAGCAAGGTTTATACAGGAGTGGTAACTACGGGAGCTAAAGATGTTGAAGGCAACTCGCTTGCAGTCGATTATGCTTTTAGTTTTACAACTGCAGATGCACCTGATACTGCGTTGCCAATGGTTAATTCAACAGACCCTCTCAACAACGCAACGGAAATTGCAGCCGATAAGACAGTTGCATTTACTTTCAGTGAGGCAATGAATGCTTCAACTATCAATGCCAGCACACTTACTCTTACCCAGGGAACAACTCCTGTTGCAGGTACTGTGGGTTATTCAGATATGACGGCAACGTTTACTCCGTCAGCTAACCTCGCAGCCGGCACTACTTATACTGCTACGGTAACTACCGGAGTAAAAGACCTTGCCGGCAATGCTCTTGCAGCAAACCTTGTATGGACATTTACTACAGCCGGAGCGCCAACGGTAAATTCAACTGATCCGCTGGACCTTGCTGCTGATGTATCTCTTTATAAAGTTGTAAAAGCAACTTTTAGTGTTCCTATGGATCAGTCAACTATTACTGCAAACACCTTTACAGTAAAACAGGGAATAAACCCGGTCACTGGTGTAGTTACATACACGGGTTCGACTGCATCCTTTGATCCTACATATAATTTTTTACCAGGTACCGTATATACAGCTACTGTTACAACAGGAGCTAAGAATGTAGCGGGTTTTCCGCTTGCGAGTGATTATGAGTGGAGTTTCACAACTGAAGCTACAATTTTAGCAATAGGAGCAGTAGATCTTGGAGCAGCAGCAAATTATCTGATCCTCGCTAAAACAGGAATCAGCAACATTTCGACTTCTGCCATAACAGGAAACCTGGGACTGAGCCCGGCTGCCACCTCTTATATTACAGGTCTTTCTCTTACAAATGCAACCGGTTATGCAACCTCAGCACAGGTAACCGGTAAAATATATGCAGCTGATATGGCCGATCCAACACCAATAAACCTGACTACAGCAGTTGAAAATATGATTACTGCTTATAACGATGCAGCGGGTCGTCCTACTCCTGATTTTCTTGAATTGGGTACCGGAAATATTGGTGGAAAGACAATTACACCAGGACTATATAAATGGACCTCCACCGTTACAGCACCATCAGATGTTACCATTTCGGGCGGCGCAAACGATGTATGGATCTTCCAGATTTCAGGCGACCTTCTTGTAAGCTCAGCAGTGAACTTTACGCTTATTGGCGGAGCACAGGCCAAGAACATTTTCTGGCAGGTAGCCGGTCAGGCAACATTTGGAACCACCTCACATTTTGAAGGTATTATACTGTCAATGACAGGTATTAATTTTCAGACCGGAGCATCATTCAAAGGAAGAGCTCTTGCACAGACAGCTGTCGTACTTGACGGTAATGCTGTAATTCTACCTTAGTATTCTTCAGGAAATCATATTACCAAATAAGCTGCCCCTGAGGGTGGCTTATTTTATATATGATATAGATTAACAACTGGTCCGGGGTAAGGTCAATGGAAGTAACAGTAATATTAACATTTAACGAAAGACTTTTATATCGTTACATAATTTCTACGTAAATATGATCTCTTGTAATCGATGGGATAGGTTCTCGAGAAATCTATATTACTCAATGACAGTTATCAATGAACTCCATAAACCAGGTGTAACTGTTAACACGGTGGAACAACCACTTGATATTTCAAGCTCGGATAACAAGATACTCCTTAGTCTCTACTTAACTATGCCAGAAGTCGAAAATGATAAAATCGCAAACCTTTACATAAAGACATTGGAAAAACTATTTGAAAAGGATGATTACAATAGGAGGGATGAGATACAAAAGTCGAAGAAGGAGCTGGAGAAACTTGAACTCCGGAAATCAAACCTTCAGAATGATTTGATGGATCGGATAATTACTTCCCATGACTACCAGGAAATGAAGAGTAGGGTAGAGAAGGAGATAGGGCTTTTTAAGGATAAACTCACTGATTTACAACAACAAACATCACCTTTTAAAATTTATATTCAGAAGGAAGTGCCAATGTTAGAAAACCTCATGGAATATTACAGGAAGTCAAATGGTGCCACAAAGAAGAAGATTCTTGGTTGCATCTTTGCTGAAAAACTCGTTTTAGAGAATGGGAGAGTTGCAACCAGTACATTCACAGAAACCATACAATTCATCATCAATGCCAGTGAGGTTTTGGTACCCCGAATGAAAATAAGTTGCAACATTTGTTCTCTTACCGATACATTCCAGAGATTGATGATCACAATATTGGAAGATCCCATTTCATGAAATATTTCACTTCCCCTCTCCTGGGAAGAAGTCAAGAATTCTCAAATCCGGAAGTCAAAAGGACCGTTTAGGTTTCAAGCTTACCAAGGATTGTGATGAATAAAATTCCCTGGCGGACAGATGCGATTGTTATTCGATATTACCGGGCACCTTTATATTTATTGTAAACAGCACAATAAAAAAATCCGACGAAAAATATTCAATAATATTAACATTAGTTAATGATCGGAGTTTACCTTCACATCCTTGAATATGAACTGGTTATCGCTGAGCCTTAAGGTCTTGCCGCTGGCAATGGTCACGTTCCTGAGAATGACTTCCCTGGTTCTGACATAGGGAAACTTCTCGACGTAGGAATCGTTGGTCATTTTTGGATTGAAATCTGCAAATATAGCTGGACCCTTGTAGTCATCCGGATGCTGGGAGTCGTCGATCCGGAGGTTTTCGATTGTGATCCGTTCCGGCATATAACAGGTATAACCGAAATCATGTTGCCCGGAATAGGATCCGCCGATCAGGCTGACACTTGTCGTTTTGCCGCCTGCAGGTACGAAAATGCAGTTGCGGATGAGGAATTCTCCCTGCCACGTACTGCCGTAGTCGGAACGCAGATTGATAAGATTCCTTCCATAGATGGTGGAATTTTCCACAGTAAATGTTCCGCTGCCAATGGCGTTTATTCCCTGGTGCCCCAGGGTCGAGTTGCGGATAGTGGCATTGGCAACCCCCATGTGTGCATCGAACCTTGATAAAGTGCAATTGTCATAAACAAGATTTTTGCAGTAATTGGATCCCAGGATCCCCCAGTATTTGCTATCATTGATGTCATTCGTCTGGCTGCAGTTTACGAATGACACATTGAGAGCCCGGTTGATGGAGATATCGTAGGTACCCATGGAGACCGTAACTCCTGCCGAGCCAATAGTCTGGTACGTTTTGTGTCCGGTCAGGATGGTATTCCGGACCGATATATAAGCGCAATCGCCGATATTGATGAAGCCGCCATAGGGTGCTCCATGGTCTCCTTCGCCGGTGATGCGGTGTTCCAACCCGGTCACCAGAACATGGGAACGTCTGATTGCGATGCCACGGCTGTAGTAGTTGTACTTCGATTCAGCTCTGTTGGCAATGGTGGTGAAACGTCCTCCGGTGATGGTCAGCGTCGTCTCATCAATGGGAAGGGCTGTGATAACTGTAATCTGGTCGAAATCCCAGATGATCGGAGCGTTCATATCCACTTTGCCGTCTTTATCAACGATAAAAATATCCGTCTGCGGGGATCCATTATTTTGATTCGCCCCAAACCGGATGTATCGTTTTACATTGGAATTAATGACGGTGACAAGGCAGGTTCCAGGTAAGGAGACATTGATTTTCTCCTGGTTCCTCTTAAGGGAAGATATCCCCTCAGGTTTGAAAGTTTGCAGGCTGGAACTAACCAGGAAAACATGTGTATTCCGGTTCTGGGCGTCCGTATCGTCAATGATAAAGGCTGCCTTGCCGAAATCGGTGTCGGTCCGGATGACTGCCGTGCGGTTTTTCCCACCGATATAGTAAGTGGCCCCCTCGTCGGCTTTCACAGGAAGGCCCTGCTGATTGGCGAACGCATGGGCTGCAGCGATGGCGTCTGTATCATCGGTTTTGCCATCGCCCATGGCACCGAAGTCACTATAGCGGACCAAACCATTGGCTTTAAATTTAAGGACATCCTTTGGAGATACATTTATAAGTAATTCCCCATTTTCATTTGTTCGTACCCGGGTTTTATCCTTTTCGGATGTTATCACCACATTTTCAAGCGGGGTTTTTGTCTGCCCGTGTACCATATTGAAAACACTGGAAAACAAGAAGAAAAATAAGAGCATGTTTTTCATAAGAGTGTACTTTTATCCTTATTCAATCCGAACAGTTTGTTAGATATTAAATCTACGCGTATAGATAATCATAAGCTGGCAATTTTCACACATAAACGCAAAAAAAAGTTCATTTGGATGTATTAATGAAAATGAAATTATGGTTTTCGGGCCGAATTTCGAGGAAAACAGATCAATAGTGTTCGTTTGAGCTCACTCGCTCTCACTCTCACTCTTTTTCAGTACCCCGAACGGACAAAAGTTGCAACCAGTTTAAAGATCTTTTCGTCTCAAAATTCTTTTTTTAAAACTCTTATTATAATTGGACCGAACTAAAAGGTAGCTGACACACATAACTGCTCCACGCTCCATTCGCAGAAATTAATCCATTCACTCCTCCTTTTTTTCAATTCAGCCAACATAATCAACGATCCGGAAACATTTATTTGATTTAAGGTTTCCAGTACATGAATTTTGCTTTCAGTAATGAGATTAAACTATCACTATCATGAAAACACTTTTACTGATTTTTGTACTGATATTTTCAGGTAACAGTATTATTGATGCTCAGAGTATTGTAAGCGGAAGGGTAACAGATAGAAATGGAGAGAGCTTGCGCGGGGCAAATGTTATGGTCAAAAGAACCTATGATGGAGCCTCAACTGACACCACCGGATGTTTTAAATTCAGTACAAAAGAGTCGGGGGACCAGGTCATTGTAGTAAGTTTCATTGGATATAAAAAAGTGGAAAAAACTATTTCGTTGTCGGAATCAACTGCCCCAATAGCAATTACCATAGAGGAGCAAATCGGAGAATTAAAAGGAGTTGTCATTTCTGCAGGTGCATTTGAAACAGGAGATCTGAAACGACCCATCGTTCTGAAGCCGATGGACATAGCCACAACACCAAGCGCAATGGGTGATATTTATGGTGCAATGACTACTCTGCCCGGAACGCAGCTGGTTGGAAATGAGGGCGGATTGTATGTAAGGGGTGGAGAAGGATATGAATCGAAAACCTTTATTGATGGGATGCAGGTTGTAAACCCATATATGTCTAAAATGCCTGATCTGCCAACCCGGAGCAGGTTCTCTCCAATTCTTTTTACCGGTACAGCATTCAGTACCGGCGGATATTCAGCTGAATACGGACAGGCATTATCCTCGGTAATTAATCTGAAAACCACAGGGTTGGCTGAAAAAACGCAGGGCTCTTTTTCACTGATGTCAGTCGGAATAGGCGGATCCTTTACCCGCCGCTGGAATAATACTTCCCTGGCAGGAACGGTTCAATATTTAAATATGAGACCATATTACAGCCTCTTCAGACAAAATATGGAGTGGGAAAAGCCACCCGAACTATCAGGGGGTACAATGCTGTTCAGGCAGAGATACAGGAAACATGGATTTTTAAAAGTATTTGGTTCATTCGATCATAATAGCTCCGCATTGTACTACAATTATAAAAGTGACTCAACGGAACCATCACTCATACGGATGCAAACCTCCAATTATTATATTAATACAGTATACAGTGACCTCCTTTCGGAAAAATGGCTGCTGAAAACAGGACTGGCATATAGTTTCGATAATGCTAAAACAGGCATTGACCAGAACAAGCTGGGAATAACAACTCAATCGTTTCACCAAAGGGCTACCCTCAGCCGCGATTATAACGAAACATTTAAGCTGAAATTCGGGGAAGAGGCTTCCTGGTATTTGTATAATCTTGATTATTACTCTTTTGATAGTCTTAAGACCTATAATTCAGGTTTTCCCTTCAGAGATTATGCACTCTATATTGAACCTGAGATCCATATAAACGACTATCTGGCTGCACGCATCGGCATGCGAGGAGAATATTTATCACTCATGAAGGAATGGCAGCTTGTGCCAAGGATATCCTTGGCATACAATACTGGTGATTATTCACAGGTTTCACTGGCATATGGCTTATTTCGTCAGCGACCTGAGAGCCAGTACCTCATTTTTAACTATGACCTTAAATCCGAAAAAGCAACTCATCTGATACTGAATTACCAGTATGAGTTAAACGACCGTATCTTCAGGGCTGAAGTCTATAGCAAATCATACAACAATCTGGTTAAATATTTGAGTGAAAATAGTCCTGACCCTAAGGCTTATAATAATTTTGGGAAAGGCTTTGCCAGAGGGATTGATCTATTCTGGCGCGACAGCAAATCTGTCAGGAACCTTGATTACTGGATCTCCTATTCTTATATTTATACAAAACGCGATTACCGGGATTATCAGGATAAACATGTCCCGGCTTATATTTCTCCCCATACCTTCTCGGTGGTGGCAAAGTATTTTTTCAGTAAGGTAAATACCTATACTGGGATTACCTATATGCACGCGAGTCCTAAAACCTGGTATAATCCTGCCCTGCCATTCTCCCGGGGAGATCAGACCGGATCTTATAACGACCTTAGCATTAATATAACCGTTATCAGACCTCTCTTCGGAAGCTATTGTGCATTTCTCTTAAATGTCAACAACCTGCCAGGATTTAATAATGTATATGGATATCATTATTCTCCGAATCCAGATTCCAGTGGCAATTATGCACGCTACTCAATTACACCGCAATCAAAACGATTTTTTGTTATTGCAGCTTATTATGTCTTTTAAATTTTAAAATATAAATATCAAATTAATTCAAACAATCAGCATTATGAAAACACTAACACTATTTTCAGTATTATTGCTCTCCATAATTACATCATTTGGGCAGAGTGAAAGATTTACCAGGGCTATGAATGACAACCTTGAAAAGGCGAAATCAGCCGGAACGCTAAATGATTTCCAGGAGCTTGCCAATAGTTTTGTAAGGATAGCGGAGGCCGAGAAAAATGAATGGACTCCCTGGTATTATGCGGCCTTTTATAACCTGATTATCAATTTTCAGGATCCGGACATTGATCGAAAGGAAAAGTATCTAGCCCTGGCCCAGCAACAAATTGAAACAGGACTGAAGCTAAAACCTGAAGAAACAGAGTTTTATGTCTTGAAAATTATGTCATACTACGCTGAAATGGCTTTAGATCCTATGAAGGGTATGACGCTTATGGGTGAAGCAAATTCACTTATCAGCGAGGCAAAGAGGATTAATCCCGATAATCCCAGGGTATACCTTGAAGAGGCAGAAGCCATTTACAATATGCCGGCAGAATTCGGAGGTGGAAAAGAAAAAGCTCTGCCAATTCTGTTGCTGGCTAAAGAAAAATTCGACAAATTTACATCAGCTGATCCGATAGCACCTTCATGGGGTCAGGAACGATGCGAAATGTTGATTAACGGTACAAAATGAAAATAACTTACATTTCAGACCGGAAGAAATTGAACCAGTTTCACTATGAATAAAGCAGTAAGAAAATATCTGTTTGTGATTTTGGCTCTGATATTTATTGGGAACCTGATTTCTTTGCTTCTTGATCCCTCATTTGTAACCAGTCCCAAAAAATGGCTAATCAATTGCGCATTTTCAATCGGGGTAGGGTTACCGATGATGAAACTAAGCGGATTCCTGGCACAAAAGTACGGAGGTAAAATAAAATGGGAAGAGAATCCCTGGAAAAGAATTTCAGTTACTTTGAGTGTAGTGATTATTGTCACTGTTCTTGTTACCTTCCTATTCAATTATATCTTTATTGTCACCATAGCAGGGATGTCCTTTGCAGATTTTATTAAAACAACCTTAAATCTGATGTTGCTGCAGATTATTTTTATTGTTTTTATCTTCACTGCTATTACCGGTGTCCAATTTTTCAGGATGTGGAAGGAAGGGCTGCTCAGGCAGGAATCACTGCAGCGTAAAGCACTCGAGCTTCAACTTGAAGCAATGAAAAACCAGGTTAACCCCCATTTCCTGTTCAATAGTCTGAATACACTTTCCACTCTGGTACACAAGGATTCCGATTTGGCTGTCCACATGATAAGTCAGATGTCTGACATGTACAGATATCTCCTGGAGCAAAAAGATAAAAAGTTAGTGAAATGGAGTGTTGAGAAACAATTTGCTGAGAATTATCTTAACCTTCAGCAAATGAGGTTTGCAAACAATATCCGGGTTAAAATTGACACCGGTGAGGAGAAAGATTTTTACGTTGTGCCATTGTCAGTTCAGATGCTGGCCGAGAATGCCATCAAGCACAATATTATATCATCAGATGAACCACTTTTTATTAATATGTACCTGATGGATGGCTATCTTGTTGTCAGGAATAACCTTCAGGTTAAATCTACCCTGGAAAATTCGGTTAATATAGGTCTTGAAAATATTAAAATGCAATATGAAATTCTGGCAAACAGGAAGGTTGAGGTTTTGAAGGAAGGGGGATATTTCACTGTTAAGCTGCCTTTGATAACTAAACTCGTTGATTGAACAATGAAAACTCTCATAATAGAGGATGAGCCCTTGGCGGCTGAAAGGCTGGAAGAACTTATCATCAATTGCGATCCGGCGATCGAGGTTATAGGCAGTTGCGATTCCGTTAAGAGGTCGGTAAAGTGGTTCATGGAAAATCCAATGCCCGATCTCCTGTTTCTCGATATTCAGCTCGGGGACGGACTGAGTTTTGAGATATTTGACCAGGTTGATGTAGATTGTCCTGTCATATTTACAACAGCATTCGATGCTTATGCTATTGAAGCTTTCAAGCTTAATAGTATAGGGTATTTGCTTAAACCTGTTAAACCTGATGAGCTGAAGAGTGTAATTGAGAAGTATAAGGCCTCTCCATATTTTATTGATAATACATATTCTTCTCAACAACAAATTGCACTTGATCAGGTCAGGCTACTTCTGACCAGGGAATATAAGAAAAGATTTCTGGTTAAAACAGGGCTTCATATTAGGAGTATTCCAGTGGAGGAGATCCTTTACATATATAGTATGGAAAAAGCCACATATGCTTTGATCAGTGGGGGTAAATCAGTGCTTTTCGATCATACCCTTGAACAACTGGAAAAATTGCTTAATCCCTTACTGTTCTTTCGGATTAACAGGAAATATATAGTTTCATTTGATGCGATTACTGATATGGTTACTTTCTCGCATTACAAGCTGAAGATTAAATTACAAAATTGTAGTGATGAAGATGTTTTTATAAGCCGCGACAGAATGCAGGACTTTAAGGAGTGGCTTGACAGGTGAGGCCTATAAAGGGAAGAGGGGGGTAATTTATAATGGAAGAGTTGGCAGAAAGTGTCGGATACTCAGAAAAGTTCACTGACTTTTCCAGTTATTTCGCAACTATCACAATATAAGAAGTACAGTGAGAAAGATATACCAATGTTAGAGAGCCTCCTGGAATATTACAGGAAGTCAGACGGTGCCACAAAAAAGAGTGAGTGTGAGAGTCCACCTTCGCCAAGGCTACGGTGGCCGAAGTGAGGAAAAAGAATGAGAGTGTTAGTTCGAGCTAACTCGCTCTCACTCTCACTCTCGCTCTTTTTCAGTACCCCGAACGGACAAAAGTTGCAACCAGTTTTATTCACCGATTGACTCCGTTCCTGGTAGCCGGCAAATAAAAATCTGATTCGTTTAGTTTGCAGTTTTTTATCATCTTCCTGGCATACTCTGCTCCGGTGAAGGAGTAGGAATAGTTATTTGTTCCTATCGTAAACTTTGCTCCGCTTGCTTTTGCCTTTTTAATAAATTTTTCTGATGGTATCTTATACCTGTTGTTTATTTCAATAGCTATCCCTTTAGTTACCGCAGCTAAGATTACCCTATCCATCCTCTCATCAGTCCAGAACATGTCATACCTTTTCGACATAGGATCGGGTAAATAAGTTGGATTGACATAAATGTTTATAGGCTCATTATTCATTATGTCAACTATCGTATTTACGAGGTATTCCATAAATTGTTGTTCATCCTCAATCCAGGTCTCTTCTTTTATCCATAATCTATTCCGTCTTCCTTTCAGGTCCGTAAAAGTCATGGCATCTGTTACAACATAATCGAGTTTTTTGAGGTATTCTTGAGAGAACATAGTTACCCATTCTCTTCCTTCAGCCTGTATTCCAACGAAAAACATCGGATATTTCTTCATTTCCAATAGAAAAGAATCTATCTGAATGTCAGAGTGAATCCTATATCCAAGTCCGGCACTTGCAAGTATTCCATAATCGATTTTCTCATGTCTCGATTTATTAATGGCACCATCCAGATAATAACCGTTCAGATGAATATGCAGGTCTGTCAATGGAAACTTGTCAGAACGACTGCATTTCAAACATAGCAAGGAAAGAGCACAGAGTAATAATCCAGCTAATTTTTTCATAATCTCAATTTTATTTGTATCAAACAAAATTATTATAGGTCATTATCATGTTCCAAAATTAAGAAACAGGATAATGAAAGTAAAAAAAAATTGACTTTGATGTAAAGTTCTCATAACTTCACATATATGCCTCTTAATAAATGCTGACTAAATCCAAATAATTCGACAAATATGGCTGTTCCCAATGAAATTCTAATTCAGATAGTGTTTCAGGAGATGCTGAAATACAAACCATCCATGCAAAAAATGCTGATAGCGGACGAAGAGGAGGAGGAAACTCTGGATCCCCGTCTTTTAGGAGATCTATTAATAAGAAATTTCCCCTGGCCTATTGGTGTTGAACTCCGGAGGCTCTTTTCAGCATCCACTCGTCAACTGGATCGGATGCGTCTTGATCAGATATTCAAAACGATTGAGCGAACCATGCAATTCATAAGCTTTCTTATGATATGCCAGTTGTGGGAAGATATAAAAGAGAAGAATCTTGTTCTGCCTGAGGGATTCAAAAAAGAGTTTGGTGACAGGATAATGGTTTTAAGCATGGGTAACTACACATGGCTCATAAGGGCCATAGGTACATTCATGCAAGAGAAGAATAACCAGTGGTTCATGCCAGAGATGGCTGAAAATTTTGACAAGAAGTTCTATGCTTCTCTCGATTTCTGGGTGCCGGAAAGAAACGAGATTGGCCATTTCCAGATAAATTTAACAAATGAGGAGATTGAAAAACGATGTGTTGAATATGAAGAGAAACTATCCCTTATTCTTGAAAAGCTGGCTTTTATAGCCAAATACAAGCTAGTTTCAGTACGCGAGATAAAAGTAATCCGAACAAAGAACCAGGAAGCTAAGTTCAACCATCTAATAGATGTCCTCAGTAGTTCCGATTCAGGATTCAAGGCACAGGAACTGGAAGAGACAAAGTATGCAGAAAGCAGTTCTGTTTTACTGATGAAATCACTAAAGACTATTGATGAGTATTTGAACCATTCTCCTCTTGTGATCGATACCAACTCGGAGGTCATTGACGACAAGGAAAAATTTGATATTAAAAAAGATATATTCATGTACACCAAGTTCCGTGGCGACCAACTTATGTACATTGGAACAGAAATGACTGAGAAATGTGATTTGAGGAGTCTGCATAACTATTCTAATCTGGTTTGGCAGTTCAAGGATATGCTGTCAACTCTATCCGTGGCAGAATGAAGCAAGGTGGTGCTGGTTGTCGGTTGTTAATTTTTATTAAATAACTAGCAGCAATTACCTTTTATGACAAATAAATTAGGGTTATTCAATTTGGAACATCATTTAAAACTTACTGCATGAAATCCCCATTCAAGTTCCTTGACAGCTATACCAAAGAAGACTGTGAAATCTTTTTCGGTCGTGAGAGAGAGATAGAAGAACTCTACCATAGAGTATTCGAGAGCACAATAATGCTTGTATATGGAGTTTCAGGCACAGGGAAATCTTCACTCATCAACTGCGGACTCGCAAACAAGTTCTCCGAAACTGATTGGCTCCCTCTCATGATACGAAGGAGTGGTAATATGATTGAAAGTCTTGCATCTGCAATTAACACTGCGTCCATAACAAAGCAGACCTACGAATGTATAACACCTGCCCAATTCAGGAAAGCAGTAAAGTCTTTGTATCTCGATCATTATAAACCTGTTTATTTCATATTTGACCAATTTGAAGAGCTGTTTCTTTTCGGCAATAAAGAGGAAAAGAGAGAAGTAGTTCAGGTAATAAAAGCTCTTGTCGAATCTGGAATCCAATGCAGGTTCATTTTCGTCATGCGCGAGGAATACATGGCAGGTATAACTGAATTTGAAAAGTATATTCCAACTATCTTTTCAAACAGAGTCAGGATAGAGAAAATGGCACATACGAATGCATTGGAGGCCATAATTGGGCCATGTAAGGTTGCCAATATTGATCTTGAGGAAGGATTTGCCGAAGCCTTATTGGAAAAACTAAGTCCCGAAAGTGCTGATGTTGAACTGACCTATCTCCAGGTATTTCTTGATAAGATTTACAGGTTAGCAGAAATTAATAGAAAAGAAAGTAGTTCGGAACTCTCATTTACACAAAACTTAATCCATAAAACTGGTAATGTATCAGACTTACTAGGCAGTTTCCTAGAGGAACAACTTAAAGGACTTGATGAACCTGATACTGGACTTACTATACTGAAATCTTTTGTTTCATTGAAAGGAACAAAAAGGCAACTTTCAGAAAACGAAATTATTGAATCATGCCGGACATTTGGCAAAGACCTTTCTGGGGCTATAATTTCAAAATACTTACTGAAATTTGTCAATATTAGGATTTTGCACGACAAAGATGATAATGGAAAGTATGAGCTAAGACACGATAGTCTGGCAACAAAGATCTACGAAAAGATAACAATCGTTGAAAAAGAAATGCTGGAGATCTGCCATTTTCTGGAAAACGCCCTTATCTCATACCATAAACGAAAAGTCCTATTAACCTTAAACGATTTAAAATATCTGGCTCCGTATGAAGACAGGCTGTTTGTTAATAAAGAAACTCATAATCTTATAGAGGTTAGCAAGAAGGAAATAAATAAAGGAAAGAAGCGACTTAAAAGAGCAGCAATAGCTGGTTTTGTATCTATCTTGATAATCTCTTTAGCTGCATTCATGAAAATCTATCATTGGCCTTTAAATGGAACAATCAGGTGGTTGGGATATTCTATATACATAATATGGTTTTTGCCATTATTTGTATTTTATGTTTTAAAAACACGGGAAAACCGGACTGTTAATTTCCTATTTTTAATCTTCACTTTGGTCTTTCTCGGATATATTTATTTCTATGATATAGGTGTGCATTCAAGTATAAGTTCTGTACTTATGAAACCTCAGATTCAGACTGATAGACAATTAAAAAGAATTATAGGAAGTTATAACCATAAAATTGATAGTACCCATAATCTAATAAGTAAAATAACAGATGGGAACACTAATATCTTAAATGAGTATAAAAAGAATACTGGAAACTTACTGGTAAGAACATCCGAGGTGTACGAATACATTCGTGATCTTAAAGTATATATTACGAAAATCGTTGAAGGCCCAGATATAGTTTTAACTGATAATGATGATATAAGTATCTCATCATTAAAAAGACCCTCAGATTCAAATATTCCACAAGAAATTATGATAGGAGACTATAATATTGGAAAAGCTCACCAATTGAAAGTTCTTTTGAATGATTATAAGGAGTACTTAGTAACAATTTCAGATAACGATTCCAATTTAAATGGCATTATTAATAGAGTACTTAATCTCGATAATAAATTTCATGATCCAGATATTGATGGTAGTCTTGAATCCTGGGAAGCCAATAATTTTCAATCAAAAGGACTGGGATTTGTACTTATCACCTTAACCCAGATTCAACTCGACATCAAGTATTGCGAATCAGAAGTAATGACATACCTGTACAATAAGATGCTTGCAGAAAACGAACATAAATCAAAATGAAATCTCCCTTCAAGTTGGAAAATCCGGTCACTCAGAGCACCTCATTCTAATGCAAGAGAGCAATCAATTCCGGAAATGGTTGAGCACCATAAACCGGAATGTAAACAGCACGATATCAGTGGGAACCTATTGCAAAAATTAGTTATCTATGAACTGCTCACATTAAACCGGAATAAGGTGCTCCCTAACACCGGATTCTCCACAATGGTTCAATGGTTCGATAGTTTATTGGTTCAGTAGTCCACTGGTTCCTTCTATCATTCCCTCATTTCCCCTCAGTTACCTGCCGAATCACACGGAGCCAGTTTAAGCCAAGGATCTTTTTGATTCGCTGATCGCTGTAACCTAGCTTTTGCATCGCCATGGTCATCTGCGGAAAATCGCTGATGTCTTTAATTTCGTGCGGCAGTTCAGGGCCGCCATCTAAATCGGAACCTAGAGCCATGTGGTCCTCGCCAACTAATTTTACGCCATAGTCGATCACTTTAGCCAGCTGATCTACATGCATCCAATACTCTTCAGGGATGGTTCCTCTGAAATTTAGTGGAACCTCTAGCGCCAGTTGCTTGTCTACATCTTCAATTGTCTGCACGGTAGATTGCGGTACTAAGGAGCGCGGTGTAGTCCCTATTGGTACTGGTGTTATAGTAGAAGCAGGTGGTTTCTGCCATGCCCAGTATTTTGGATTGTTAAAGAGGCTTCCGAATTGTATGCCAATCACACCACCTTTTGATGCGACAGCTTTTGCCGCTTCGTCGGTAATACAACGGGGATGATCTACGATGTTGTAAAACCCTCCATGACTGTAGATTACAGGATGTTTACTTGCCTCGACAGTTTGCAGGATGGCGTCATTAGATGCATGGGCAATGTTAATGACCATTCCAAGACTATTCATTTCGGCGATGATCTTTTTTCCGAGATCGTTAATGCCACCCCAATAGCTAATATCACTGCAGGCGTCTATAAAAGCAGTTGAAGTATTATGTGCGGGAAGCTGCATCGATCTAAGTCCTAAGCGATGAAGCGCCCGGAGCAAATTTATATCGCCGTTAAGGTCATAACCGCCTTCCAAATCCAGAAAAGCCGCCATTTTGCCTTTCTTATTGATGCGTTCTATATCAGAGGCTGTGAGCGCCAGCTCGATCATCGAATTATTCTTTTTGATTTGGTCCAATGCAAGGTTCACCACACGAAATGTGTTTTTTGTCTCGAACCTTCCGGGATAATAGTTTTCAGGAGTATAAACCGAGAAGAACATCGCGTCCACGCCACCTTCTTTAGCTCTTGGTAGATCAACGGTCCCATCCGGATAACGCTGGCCGATATCGGTTTTCATCAACAGCTCGCGGGTCATTACATGCGTATGTCCGTCCATCACAAATGCTTTGCGATGCAGATCAGGCATCGGCTTATTCTGAGGAGTCAAAGGAAGATTATATCCAGCGACAGGAGCGGATAACAGGGATTGTATTGGAAGAACACTTCCGGCTATCGGCAATACTGTTAAGCTCTTAATAACGTCTCTGCGTTTCATAGGTTTATTAGTTCATTGGTTCATTCGTTCATTCGTTCACTCGTTCACTGGAATCCCCGATCGAGTGGTCGGCACTCTGTACTCGTGCCTCACCGTACTGACCACGATAATCAATTACAAATGCGTCTTCCGCCACACTCCCGCGCAGAGGCTATGTTTCAAAACCACGTATGTAGGGAGTGTTCGGCGGCCGCGTCCCCTTTTCAAACATCGGTCCCCGTGTCGTGTGGTAGGTCATGTTCATGAACGGCGTCTCGATGCGGCGTCCGATAGCAGAGTAAAGGCCGTTCTCCCAGTTTGATTCCATGTTGTACGCCACAATCCCGGTGGACAGAAGCAGCCGCTCAGCATTGAATGGTTCCTTTCTGGTCAGCATCATCTCGGTAATCCAGTGCTCGTGGGCGTTCGCGGCGTGGTACTGCGAGTAGGGGCCGGGCCAGCCAAGCATCGAGACGATCGTCGGGTCTTTACGCCCTGCGATTTCGCCGGCGTAGGTCCACCCCACACCCCGGCCCGAATATACCGCCGCTTTCGTCCCATCACGATACTCCACGATACAGACGTTTGGTTGCCTGGTCTCCTGAAAGTATCCTTGCTTCAGATCAAAACTTGTCCTGACTGACTCAAGCAGCTTGCTGGCCCAGGGATTGCGTTCGGTACACTTCCATGTTTCAGGCCCCCGAATACACTGCACCGACTTGACGCCTGTCTCACCGCCCTTACGGCGTTCTACAAAGGCCTGGAGCACGTCGACACAATGGAAAAGGGCTCCCTCATCTGCGGCGCCTCCAACCACGACTGATGCCTTTATGTGCGTATCGTTATCGAGTTCTATCTCGGGCTTGCGGAAGTAGGTCGGTATGGAGGAACCTCCGGTCAGGGGAAAGTTCAGCTCACGAGATTTGTCAAACATCCACTTGGCTTCGTCCCAACTGTAGGAGAGGTGCTTGTCGTTAAAGACTGGCACCGAGCGCTTGCTCTGCTCGAAAACCCGGATAACCTGCTGGTAGATCCACCAGCGCGGCAAGAGCCACTGCCCCTTGAGATTGATTGGATAAACCCCGTGTTCTCCGACTATGACAACACCATCCACCGCAAGTTCCTTCCCCCCAAGCGTGACGGCTTCACCTACTGTCTTAAAGATCGGAATGTTTTTCGATTTGCATACTTTCTGACCCAGTCCGCTTGCTTCAAGCTGATTGATGTAAACGGACACAACGTCCACTCGCGAAGGAGTGTGGGCGCCCTGCCACCAATAACCGTCCAACAGCTTGGTTATGATCCAGTCCGCATGTGATCCCGGAGCAGCCCAATAGGTGACGAGACAGGCGATACGAGGCCGATTTTGCGCAGTCTGCGGAACAGAACCGGCTGCGATGCCGGTCAAAGCTGCCAAACCGGCCATACCGGTTATTCCCAGCATTTCACGTCGGGTGAAGAAAGGGTTCGACTCCATAATTTCAATGATTGGGAATGAATCTGTCTCCCTGGCTGCAATTTCGGTTTGTTTCTTTGCCATAATGTTTAAAGTTTCAGTGATTAGGAATGAATATGCCGCCCTGTCATTTAATATAAATCTACACAATTAATTAACAATAGCTTCCTCAACTCATAACCATCTCAATATTTCTTTGCTCTCGTCTTATCTTTTTTTTGCTCTGTCAAAATCGTCCATTTGTGGAAAATCCGGTCACTCAGAGCACCTCATTCCGGATCAGAAGTGCAAACGATTCCGGAAATGATTGAGCACCATAAACCGGAATGTAAACGGCACAATATTAGCACAAAAATATAATACAAGTTAAATAATTAAGGACTGCTCTCTCAAAACCGGAATAAGGTACTCCCTAACACCGGATTCTCCACCCAATTCTCCATAAATATTTCAAATGCATCCTTTGAGCATTTAATCTGTGGTCTGTCTGAAGCTTTGACTTTAGTCCTATAGACAAGCCTTACTTCTGAAATGTCAGTCTGTTGTGTTTTCATATGAGTTTGATTAGTGAGTAAATAGAAATGAAAAAGCCCGGTCCCAAAGTCCCAGGCTGTACTACTGTGCAATTAATATGTTGATATAGAATATGTTAGGGTATTGCGCAATAATACAATATCTTCTAATTAGCTGTTATTAAGCTATTTAAGACATTATTCTGTTTCGGCAATGGTAAATACTACTGAAGGGGAGATAGTGCCTTAAACGGGCTAGAAATGGCCTTCAGTGGAATTGTAGATGTACTGTATGTAATTGATATACTGTATTATAGAATAATTATTAAGTTTGGGGAATTGGGAATTGAAATGTTGAGTTTATGAATATAATTTACAGCATCCCCTGCTCTTCAAGCCATTTCCTCACCCTTTCATGCTCTGCTTGATATTTTGTTTTATCGCTTTAACGGCAGCTGATGAAGATATCATATTCGTAACCGGGGATGATGCTTGCCGTTTAAGGCTTATTTGATTCATTATCAAATTTAAACCAAAGTCAGGTTAGAAGCAACAATTGGTCTACCATGTACAAAAAATAAAAACAGAATAGGATACACTTTAATCTCTACCCTGATCAAGAGCATATTCAATTGCAGCATCAAAACCAATATTTGAGCCTTCTTCTTCATATTTCCGGGTCAGTTCTTCTCCCAACTTTACTTTGGCTACTCCGATACAGGCGTCAATGCATTCACCATAGAGTTTGAATAATTTTAATAAATCATACAGGTTTGCACCCAGCGCTGATGCTTTTTCACGAGCTGCAGCATCTAACCGGATTGCTTTGATCCATCTGGACTGACCTGAAACTGAAAGGGCAATACATAGAAGCTCGACGGTTGCATCAAGAATGTTTCCACATTTTAAGGCCGTTTCAAGAGCAACACAATATCGCTTCTCAGCTTCTCTGAAATCGCCTGTACCCAGAGAACAATCAGCAAGGAAGCGTCGTGCTCTTATCATCAATTCAGCTTGTTCCATCCCTTCAGAGGAATCGAGAAACTCCTTAATCATAACACTGGCCTGATCATAACGTTTTAATTTGACAAAACTCTGACATAAATCAATCAGGCAGTAATTGATAAGTATGGCATCACCTGTTTTCCTGGCTGTTTCCACGCTTTCCTCAGAATATACTAATGCGGTTTCCTGATCACCAGTAATACCAAGCAAAAAGCTGAGGTAACTTAAAACAAAAGCTATTTCCCATAAATTTTCAGACTTACGCCAGATTTTCAGACTTTCATTTAACAGCATAACAGACCTGGAACTTTCACCCATATAATAAACAATCATTCCCAGTCCATGTAAAACCCTTGCATATGCTCCGGACTTATTCATTTCTTTGGATGAAGCTCTTTCAAGATAATTCTTCCCCTCCAGAATATGCGAGTGCATATTCCAGAACCAGGCCAGAGCGCCCGACAGTTGGATAAATTCTTCAGGTGAATGATTGTCTGACCATTTCAAAGCGGTAGAAAAATTATCATGGTCCTGCTCAAGCTTATTTAACCATTTCAGCTGTGATTTGAGATGTTCTTCATAGGCCTTTTCAGCCATTTTCAGGTAGTATAACAAGTGACGTTTCCTGTATTTTTTTTCTTCTCTGCATGAAATAAGTTTATTCATACTGTATTGCTGAAGCGGCACAAGATATCTGTAGCGTACATATTCATTTTCACCGGTTACCGCAATCAACAGGGATTTATCTACCAGCTGGCATAACACAGTGAGGATATTCTCCTTTCTTAATTTCTTGTCCGTGCAGATTTCTTCTACAGCCTCAAGACTGAAATCACCTGCAAAAACCGACAACCGGTCAAACAACAATCTTTCCTGTTCAGAAATAAGATTATAACTCCAGTCAATCGTGGCTTTCAGTGTTTGCTGTCTTTCTGGTGCCGTCCTGCTTGATGAGGATAAAATTTTAAACTGATCTTCAAGTCGCTCGAAGATGATTTCAATATCCATATGTCTTATCCTTGTTGCTGCAAGTTCTATAGCCAGGGGTATTCCTTCCACGCGCTGGCATATCCCAACCAGAGGCGAAAGATTCCGGGGATTCAGGATAAATCCTGGCCTGCCTGAAGATGCGCGCTCGATGAATAATCTTATTGCTTCATACTTCCTGACTTTATTGATATCTCCTTTAGTATCAGGACCGGGGAAGGAGAGAGAAGGTATTCTCCATACCACTTCTCCCGGAATATTCAAAGCCTCGCGACTTGTGGCAAGGATTCTTAATCCTTTGACAGATTGTAACAATTTGTCTGCTATTTCTGCGCATGCCTCGATAAGGTGTTCACAATTGTCAAGAAGGATAAGGAGTGACTTATCCTTTATATTTTCGATTAGAATGTCGGCGATCACTCTATTCGGATTTTCAGGGATTTTTAATACTGTGGTAATCGCTTTTGCCACCAAGTTCGGATCAGCAACAGGTGCAAGATCTGTGAACCACACTCCATCCCTGTATTCTTCTACTAGGGATAGAGCAATTTCCTTAGCAAGCCTTGTCTTACCACAACCACCAGCACCTGTCAGAGTAACAAACCTGCTGTTTTGAAACAGATCCCTTACTTCCTTCATTTCTTTTTCCCTCCCGATGAAACTTGTTGTAAAAATCGGGAGGTTATGTTTCTTGACTTCAGGAGTTTTAGTAATACCTAACCGCTCCTCGATATCAGCCTGAATTTCCCTGTCAGTTTCTTGACCGGGAGCGACCGGAACTTTCATACTTAGGATGATGTCCCTCACTGCAAGTGCAGCCTTATTTATCTGGTTCCGATAGATGGTATGATTCAGATTATCATGAGGGTTATATTCATTTGAACGGAGGGGTCTGTTTACTCCCCTTTGCTTATAGATGAATTCAATGCCCCTGGGCACTTCTCCGAGAAACGACTCACATAATTTAAGATCATCGTTATCAAGATCATGAATGCGAACAGACAAAACTCGGCTGGCTACATTATTCCCTGGGAGTATTATTTTAAGTCCAAACTGATCATTAGAAGCCTGTTTTACAAATGCCTTTAACTCGTGTTCCCAGGCAAAGGATTTTGGATCACAATAGGTACGTGATATGATCGGAATAAAGATTAAACATTTCAGTTTATCTTTCAATGAGGCATCAACATCATGTGTCTCTAACAGTCCATCATGAGGATTAATGTCAAAATAGACACTTATATCTTCTTTGAATGTTGCCTCAAGTTCTCCCTTCAGATTATCAACAAACTCAGTAACCCAACCAGCATGTTTGTTGTCTTTCTGGCGATAGCTGATGAAGATGTCATATTCGTAGCCTGGTATTATGCTTGCCATATTGCAAATATGATATTACTCATTCTTCAATGTTGTGCCTGTATCCCTAACAAAATTAAACCTTTGTCTTACTGAAAGCAATTTTATTTTTAGCTCCCCAACTTCCCAGATAGCATACATACATACATTATTAATATATTGATATATAAATAGTTATAACAATATGCAAATGACTCAGGTATCATATTTAGCTGTTTTAAAGCGTTTTACGACATTGTTGTGTTTCGGCAATGGTAGATGCTGCTGAAGGGGAAATAGTGTCTTAAACAGGCTAAAAATGGCTTTAAACGGCATGTCGTGAGCGGTGTATATTATTGATATACTGTATAATACAGTAATTGATGATGGTTGGGGAATTGGGGTTGGGATATGCAAAAACTGTGACAAGGAAATAGTACACCACTATATTGTTTGAACCTGCGGTTTATGTTGAATTCGAGATTATGTTTGGATCATAAGATAATCTCTTGTTGGGAAGCCAATGCCACAACGGGCCAAGATCTTTTTTAACATCCTCAATCATGAATACCGGTACACTACTGGTTTCCTTTTTTACAAAAGACTGAAAATCCGGTTCTCTGTGAAGATTCTTAAGCATGGCCGATAACCATCTTATTTTACTTGAACCTCCTATGGTTAATGATAGGAGAAGAGTAATCCATTTTGGGGCAGTCATATGATTGGCATTGAAGCGACGGTACATAGCTTTGGTAGAAAAGCTATATTTCAATAAATCAATAAAATGAATGTTCAATTCTTCCCAGGTATAATGCTTAGGTATAATATTCAGAATATGCACCGACCTCATCATGTGAAAAGGAAAAGGAATAATTCTGTTTCCCATTTCATATTTTAAATTCCCCTTAGCCCCTTTCCCATATACTGATAACAACGCGTATGAAGGATAAGCAGCAGGTGTAAGGTCAATGAAACGTTTGGTAAGCGTAAATGGATCTTGACCAACATCGCTATCAAGGCCAAACATGAAATTGGTTTGTACCTGTGGAATATATTGCTGTATCATATTCACCTGGTCAGATACCTCCTTTACCTTATCCATTCCAATGCGAGATCCTGTTCTTGATTTTTTCCCATATTCAAACCATGATTCAATACCCGGCATAATCATTTTAAATCCATTCCTATGCAGTCTTTTAACATTAGGTTCACTTAAAACTGATAAACTACATTCTGCAATAAAATCAATGCTTCGTGGAGGAATTGCCGATTCGATGGTTTCCATAAATAAATTGAAGTTAATCCCAAAATTAGGATCATACCAACTTACCCTGGGATGTCTCATTTTTTTAATAAGAAATTGGAGGTCTGCTTTGATTATGTCCATGTCCAGCGTTTGATAAGGGATTTCGGAATCAATGCAAAAATCACATTGGTATGGACAACCAAAACTTCCGATCATTGGTACTACTTTAACAATACTAAACTGTTGGTGTATTTTTTCGATAAATTCCCATCTTTCACGAACACCTGGTATTGATAAGGGTTGGGAAGAAGTGCTAAGATATGTTCCCCGATGCGTATTCAATTCAAAATAATGTAATAGATCCTTTATCAATCCTTTGTCAGTCAATCCCAGCACATAATCGAAATAAAGACAGGCATCTTCCGGGTAACATCTGGCATGAGGGCCTCCAAGAACTGTTGCAATTCCCTGGGATCGGTAATAATTGCCAAGGGCATAGGCAAGCTGTGCTGTATAGGTGAATGAACTGATAAAAACTAGGTCAGCCCGATCCGATAATAGATAACTCAACTTCTGTGATCCGGTAAAGATATGATAGTGTACCTCATGACCTTCTTCCCTGCACCATACTGCGATTATCTGAGGCATGATACTGATATAATTGGAAAACATAACATGCCTGTATAAAGATTGTGAAGGACTGTTATGAATAAGATCTATTATACAGATTTTCAGCCTTTTCATTTATTCATAATATTGTAGTGGTATTAAGTTCTTATTTGACTGGAGGAAGCAAATTATTCATTGCATAACACCTAATAGTATATTATCCCCGGTCTTATAACACTTGTTTACCTTATATTTCTGTCAAAATTAACCCAAAGCTATATTTAAAGCAATTATTTTTTACTCCTCCCAACTTCCCGTATAGTAGAGTTGCAAAATCAATAATTAGCTATATAAGGTTAAGATATATTGTAACTAGAAACTTATGTGCTATATGAATGTATTGACTATCAGGCCAATACTGTATCAGGGGTAGTAGAGAATATTGAATTTATACCTGAGTATCAAATGGTATAGATAATGTATCCCTGATACTAATAATGAGCATATATTACATACAGAATGATATGCTTGGAGAATTGGGATAAGAATTGCCAAATTTGTCTTTATGGTGAATAGCCAACATTTAACAACCATCCATGTAACATATTTTTTGTGAGAAGATTATTAAAAAGTAAGTGAAGAGACAATTATTGGAAAACTTTTGGCGAGAATGCCTGAACTAAAAGCAAAAACCTAAACTCAGATAAAGTAACTCCGGGAATCCAGTCCCTGTGCGAAAAACATAATCTCCTCCCGGTTTTTGAAACCGATAACCGAGATTAACAATAGGTAGAACGTTTCCTTGAAATTAAGACCTTATCTATTCTCTTGGGTTATTTATTATCATGGACAAATTAATTTCTTACTTGAGTACACTGGAATCTTTAAATTTTTAAATCAGTTTTGATCCTTTAAAAGAATTTACGATGCGCATTTGCAACACAAGAAATAACTCGATAAAATTAGTTTATCAGAATGTCAATATTGGCTTAATAAAGGCAAATAGGAAGTTGGATTTCTAAGAATATTTGTATTCATTTGTTACTATATTGTTATTTCATCAAAGCAAAAGCCTTGTAATATACATAATTACAAGGCTTTAAAAATTAATCGTGGTACCCCGAACGGACAAAAGTTGCAACCAGTTAAGTGAGATTTTTAAATTTTAATATACTTCTATCTAACGCTGATATTATACGGATAGGATTATTGGGAAGAGGTCACAAGATTATTTAAGAGAGGAGAAAGCCTCTTTTTATGTCTTTTAATATTCGTACACCTAGTTTTATTTGTCTTACTGATGCATAGCTTGTTTGTAAACTTTGTACTATGGTTGTTGATCATCTTCATGCAATAACTACAAATATTTATAGAACAGAAGAAAAACTTATATTTCCAAACCCGTGGTCTAAGAATGGGGAGTAGTTAAAAGAGCACTATTCAATGTGCATCAAATTATAGAAAATTATGTCTTTATAATGAAAAATGTAAGAGAATTAGTTGAAATTTAATAATACATTAACTAAAAATCATGTTATTCAACTATCTGAAAATTGCTATTAGAAACATCGGAAGGCAGAAATTCTATGCATTCATCAATATTACAGGTCTGACAATTGGATTAATTACAAGTTTTCTAATTATACTTTATGTTGTTGATGAATTCAGTTTCGACAAGTTTCACAAAGATGCCAGTTTGATCTACAGAGTTAATCTTATGGGACGCATGTCTGGTCAGGAATTCAAAACTGCATATTCATCGGCACCTCTGGCAGCAGGATTCACTGAAGAAATTCCTGAGATTGATAATGCGTGCCGGATAGCACCATGGAAGGATATCTCTATTGTAAATGTGGAAGATTCATATACAGAAAAAACTGTACTACTGGCTGATTCAAACTTTTTCGATTTCTTTAGTTTTAACCTTATTCTTGGTGATCCTAAATCAGTTTTAAATAAACCTTACAGCATTGTATTAACAGAAACCGCAGCAAATAAAATATTTGGGTATTCCGGACCTGGTGACAGCAAACCTATTGGTAAAACCCTGGAATTTGGAACAGAAAAATGGACCTGTACTGTGACGGGTATTGTTAAAGATCCTCCTCTGAATTCTCATTTCCACTTTAGTATGATCCTTTCAATGGGATCATGGGATTATAGCAAGAATTCAAGCTGGTTAGGCAATTCACTGCTTACCTACATTAAACTTCATGAAAATGCTGATTGGAAATATGTTGAATCAAAAATTCCGGACCTGGTAATAAAGAACATTGGTCCTCAGGCACAGCAATATCTGGGGATAACATTGGAAGAATTCTTAAAGCAGGGAGGAGCTTATGGTTTTTACCTTCAACCATTGCTGGATATCCATTTTACTCCGGAGCCTGATCTTCAACTGGAGCCTGGTGGTATTATGGATACAATCTATTTACTTGTAGGAATTGTAATTTTCATTATTGTTATTGCATGTATTAATTTTATGAATCTGTCAACAGCAAAATTTTCAGGAAGGGCAAAAGAAGTTGGAGTAAGAAAATCACTTGGAGGATCAGTAAGCAGGCTTCGTACTCAATTTCTGATGGAGTCAGTAATGTATACATTGATCTCACTGATTATCGCTCAGATTATCTTAGCATTTATTCTTCCTCAGTTTAATGTTCTTTCTGGCAAGTTACTTACTATTAAATCTTTATATAACTTTTATTATTTGAGTTTCATTATTTTAATGGTAGTTATTATTGGTATACTGGCTGGCAGTTATCCGGCATTTTATCTGACATCCTTTAAGCCTGTTGAAGTTCTGAGAGGAAGGTTAAAAACCGGAATGAAAAGCAAAGGGATCAGACGTATCCTTGTGATTTTTCAATTTACCATGTCTATTGGACTCATAATTTGTACTTTGCTCATCTATAAACAGTTGCAGTACATTCAAACAAAAGATTTAGGGTTTGAAAAAAATAATCTAATAGTAATAAAAAATGCAGAATCGTTAGGCTCTTACAAAAATGCTTTTAAAGAGGAATTACTTAAGATCCCCGAGGTAGTAAATGCGAGTATCTGCAACCTGGTTCCTCCAAATGTTAATTATTCTGATCTTTTCAGGCCGGTTGGATTAGACAACAAGGAACGAGGAAGTAATTATTGCTTTGCCGATGAGGATCTGATAAAAACATTGAAAACTTCAATGGTTGGTGGAAGATTTTTCTCAAAAGAATTTCCTTCTGATTCCAAAGGAGTTGTTATCAATGAAGCTGCAGCTCGTCTTTTTGGATGGGAAAATCCTGTTGGTCAGAAGATTCAGACCTTCTGGAAAGAAAATAATGCAGATGAAAGGGAGGTAATTGGAGTTGTTAAGGATTATAATTTTCAATCACTGGAGGAAGAAATAACCTCTCTGATAATTTTCCCTGGAACTGAAGGGAACAATATTCTTGTTAGGCTCACACCTGGTGATATCAACAGAAAAATTAATTTAGCTCAATCGAGTTGGAAATCATTCCCCGGTAAAGGTCCATTTGATTTCTCTTACATAACGGATGACTTTAGTGCAAAGTTCCGTAAAGAACAACAGCTATGTAAAATCTTTATTGTTTTTACCATTCTGGCAATAATTATTGCGTCATTGGGATTACTTGGGCTTGCTACATTTACAGCTGAACAGCGATCCAAGGAAATTGGTATTCGCAAAGCTATGGGAGCTTCTTCAAACAGCGTTATTGGTTTGATATCCCGGGAATACCTGAACCTGATTATTATTTCATTTATAATTGCTGCTCCAATTGCATATTTTACAATTAACTGGTGGCTAAAGAATTTTGCATATAAAGCCAGCATTGGAGTTTTAAGTTTTATAATTGGAGGTATCTTAGCCCTACTTATTGCAGTTTTATCTGTGGGTTATCAATCTCTGAAAGCAGCTTCACGGAACCCTGTTGATTCGTTGAAGTTTGAATAGCGGATTTTCTAAGATGTGGTTAAAAAATATTTGTTTATTATAGGACTTTACCTTCTTATTTCAGTCTGATGGTAAGATCATTTTGGAAAGTGGATTTTATATTGATAAAAATGGGAGAGTTGCAACTCCTGTCTTCGCAGACCCAGTCCAACTCATCCTCATGATTAGTGAGGTAAGGGGAAATCCCAAAAAAGTGTGAGTGAGTGAGTTTAGAGAACCGAACAATGCTAGCATTGTGAGCTCGACGAGCGAAGTAAGTCAAAAAAGTTAGAGAGTGTTCGTTCGAGCTGACTTGCTCTTGCTCACACTCTTTTTCAGTATGCCAAACGGATAAAAATTGCAACTGGATTGGGGACCTTCTGATTGTAAAATCTGGTATTATATCTTATTGATACATGGATTGAGCTATTGGGGAGCCGGAACAGAAAGGATGAAAAATATCTTTCCGTAAATAGGAAAATTCTCAATACGAGAAAATCGCTGTATCGAATTAATGTCTTAACTTTGAAATATTTATAAGTCCAGGTAAAATAAAATCAACATTCGCGGGCTATGAAGAATATTATTATTCTCATGATAATGCCGGGTTTACTAAGCGTTACGGCAGCCTGCACCAAGGAAGAGATACAGGATAGCTTAGAGTGGTCGGTAGACGAGCATGTTAACGAAGTAGTAAACGGAAACCCGAAAATTAATTATCCGCACAATTTAAAATTCATATATGACAGTTCAGGCAGGCTCTCCTCACTGCAGGATTCATTATTATCAGGCGGACCTCCGGCTGTCAGCACATATGCAATAAACTACTGGTCGGACGGAAGAGTACAGAACCTGACAAAGGCAGGGATTTCTGTACAGGAATGTGTGTGGAGCAGCGAAAATGATGTTACTGTATACCTTCCTGATTCCGAAAATCCGTATTACACTTATAAAATTAAATATAACCAGGATGGAAGTCTGATGCAGAAAGAAAGGTACCTTGGCAGCACTACTCCAGATTTCAGATTGCTTTACTATTGGGAAGAAGGGAATATTGTTAAGATCGAAAATTACATTGGTGATAAATTAAGGAAGGTTGACGTTTATACTTATTCGGATGTACCAAATCCTTTTTCCTCAATTCCCCGGGCCCTGGTTTTAGTTGATGGTTATCTGAAGCGTGAAACCAGAAATTCGGCAAATAACGTGGAGACAGGTTATACGGCATATTTTAACAGCCAGGGGGATGAATATTTACGATATCAGCATATCTGGTCATATACTTATGATGTGAACAATCGTCTTGATAGTTTCGGGTTCCAGCTGGATATACCCCAGACGGATTTAATGTCGAATTATTATTCTGAAAACTATACAATGCATTACTTTTAACGGCGGAGCCATTTCGTCTGATTAGAAAAGCCGGTGTCCCTGAATACTTGACGCAGAATTTGAATGATTATCTGATCCAAGTTAATTCTTTGATAAATAAACATCATCTTTTAGAGTTTATATTCAGAAGGAAGTCCAAATGTTAAATAACCTTCTGGTGTATTACAGGAAGTGAGACGGTACCACCAAGAAGAAGATCCTTGGTTACATCTTTGCTGAAAAACTGATTTTGGAGAATGGGGAAGTAGTATCTCCCGTTTTCACGGAACCCATACAACTCATCCTTCGAATTAGTAAGGTTTTGAGAAGGTCAGATAAAAAGAAAGATGTCGATTTGAACCAATCCCTGGTTGCAACTCTGACAAAAAATCCAATTTTCGAATTTTAAAAGTTGCAACCCTGATTCATTGTTAATTGGTTTTTCTCATTCACTCATTTGGTGATGGTTTCAGAATGTCATAAAATGAAACAAGAGGTCAATTTTGACCTCTTGTGCCGTTTGGTACCCGGAGCGGGACTTGAACCCGCACAACCGTTATGGTCACAGGATTTTAAGTCCTGCGTGTCTACCATTCCACCATCCGGGCATTTTATTGATATGCAATCTTGAAGGTCTGAATGTGTGGTGCAAATTTATAATAAATATTCTAAACTTAAAGTATCATTTTGAGACCTGCAGGACAATTACATTATCGATGGCATAAGGATCTGGCCCGGCTATCTGTATATCAATGGAAGATGCTTTCTTGTTAGCTTTAATTTCAACTTTATTACCGGTCTCAAACTGGTAAGCCTTATTGACTTTATATGGAAAATTGTTAAGAGTCAGCTGTGTTTTTATTTTTTCAGGATGCATTATATGAATGTAAACCTTATCCCCTTTTTCAACTGCAACACCCCATTCAGCAGGTTTCATGAAGCTTTTGCGTGTTCCGTAGATCGTTTCCCCATATACCTTCAGCCATTCGCCCATAGCCATTAGCCTATCCTTATGTGCCTGTCGTACTTCACCTTCAGGAGTAGGCCCTATATTTAAAAGCAGATTTGACCCCAGTCCGGCAGAACCTATCAGCAGGTGCACAAGCTCCTTAACTGACCTGTCAATTGTATCATTTGTTGTAAATCCCCACGATTTACCAATTATGTCACTCGATTCCAGGGGAAGGTCTTGAGCAATTTTTGCATCGGCTGAATATCCGCCACCCGTATTACTCCCAGGCAGATCGCGCTCAAAGGTCTGGTAATCTTCCCCGGGAAAAGTTGCCAGGTGATGGTTATTCACAATCATGCAGCCGGGCTGAAGGTCATGTATAAGCTTGTAAATTTCATCATAACCCCATTTACGTAGCTGTTTCCCGTTCCTTTCGTTACCGGTCCTTTCAACCTGGTCCCAGTGGCCATCGAACCAGATGCCATATATTGGTCCATAGTTGGTGAGGATTTCTGTGAGCTGGTTTTTCATGAACTGAATATAGGCATCCCAGTTGCATTCGCCCTCTATTCCGGTACCTTTCTTTACATTGCCCTGACAGTAATCACGGCGATAAAAGTCAGTTAGTGAATAATAACAGAAGAGACGAATACCCTGTTTCTGACATTCATCAGCAAGCATTTTAAGTACATCCTTAGCATATTGTGTACCCATTATACCCCAGTCAGAGTACCTGGTATCGAACATGCTGAAACTGTCATGATGGCGGGTAGTAAATGTTATATATTTCATGCCTGCATCCTTTGCAAGCTTAACAACTGCTGCTGCATCGAATTTTACAGGATTGAATTTGTACATGTTTTGCCTGTACTCACTCACATCCTGCCCTGATAATGCCCAGCCTATTTCTTTCCCAAGTACGCTTGACACTCCCCAGTGAATGAACATACCAAAGTGAGCATCCCTGAACCATTCCCGGTTTTGAAGATTTTCATCAGAAGGAATGTATCCAATTTGTCCCTTGTCAAGGTCATTCCCCTGACCGGTGCAAATCAGAAAAGACAATAAAAAAACCGATGAAAAGAGTATCGTTTTCATTCAGGACTGAATTAGTTCATCAAGAGAAATAATTTATGTTAAAAACTATTGTATTTCTCTGTGTACCTCTGTGTCTTCTCTGTGTATCTCTGTGTATCTCTGTGTATCTCTGTGTATCTATAACGATATTAAGAACTTACATAGAGATACACAGAGGGTCACAGAGGTATTAATCTATTTTGTATAGAGGATAGGTTTCCCTAAGCCAACTTTCTCCAGTTCTTTCAGCTGGGTTTTAGCGTCACCCACAACAACATAATACATTTTTGCAGGATCAATATATTTGTTAATGACCTCGAGCTGCTTCTCTGCAGTAAGGTTCTTAACATAGGCCTCTTCCTTTTTGATATAGTCGGCAGGTAATCCGTACATAGCCATTGTGTTCAGCATTCCAAGAAGGTCCCACAGGGTTTCGAAGTTGAGAGCGTTACCCTTCAGGAGGGCAGATTTTGTAAAGTCTATGTACTCCTGTGGCATTTCTTTCCTGTATTTCTCCATCTCTGTCTTGAAAATAGTAACTGACTCCAGTGTGGAATTAGTCCTTACCATGGAGAAAGCTATGAAAGTTCCGTAATTCTTGCCGCTATTAAGATATGAATGTGCTCCATAGGTAAATCCTTTTTCTTCTCTCAGGATCATATTAAAATTACCGTTAAATGACCCACCCAGTTTGTAGTTAGCCACATAAACAGGGTAATAATCAGGGTTTGTTCTTGTTATTGTCGGGCTGCCAATGTAGATAACCGACTGTTTGGCACCAGGCACATCTACAAAATATATTTGTGATTTTGCAGGTGCTTCCGGATATTTTGCCTGAGGTAACACAAGCTCTTTTGACTGCCATTTCTGACTGATACCGGCAAACGCTTTCTCAACTCTTTCAGAATTGATATCCCCGGCAACAACTACCCTTGCTACTGATGGAGAGAAGGTCTTTTCATAGAATGCTTTGAGGTCATCAATATTAATTGATTCCACTGATTCTATCTTACCTGACAACTCAGTGGCCAGAATATTATTTTCCCCAAAAACAAGTTTATTCAGAGTGGTTGATCCAAGATAGTTCGGATTTGCCTGGTTACGTTTCAGGGTATTAACGATCCTGAGCTTTGCAAGGTTGAATTGTTCTTCATCCCATCTTGGTTCAAAAAGCATCTCTTCAACAAGGGCAAGAGTCTTCTCAAAGTTCCGTACAAGGGAGCTTACCCGTATTGCAACAGATTCAGTCCCTGCGGAAAATGAGATTGTTGCACCGAGAAGCCTGATTGCATCTTCAAGCTCCTCAGGTGTCTTGTTCTTTGTGCCTTCATTCATCACTGAAGCAGTAAGATTAGCCAGACCTGCTTTTGCCGGATCATCAAGGAGATGCCCTCCCTCAATAATTACAGAGTAGTTCACAAGAGGCAGTTCAGATTGGGTGATCCCGTATATCTTCATTCCATTTGCCAGCTTTCCTGTCCATACCGAAGGAAGTGTTACTTCAGGATCCGGTCCCAGCGGAGGCTGCTTGCTGCGGTCAGTTTTGGTCGGGGTTTTGACTATAGCCTCTTCAGCCACCTGCACGGCACTGACTTCGGCAGCTTTTGTCACGTCTTCCTCAACAATTCCGGCATTTACAGAATTTTCCACTATCAGGGATGTCTCTCCTTTGGGTACAAAACTTGTCTCAATATAGTTTTTCCCCTTGATGTATTTTTCATAAACCCTTTTGACATCCTCCATGGTAACCGATTGAGTATTTTCAAAATCAGTTGCGTAGAATTCAGGATTTTCCTTGTACATCTGATATCGTCCGAGTGTAAAGGATTTCATAAGGATACTCTGGAAATTACCATAGAATGATGTTTCATTCTTTGCCTTTATCCTCTGCAGGTCCTCTTCGGTAAATCCTTCTATTTCGAACATATCAAATGCTTCGAATATTCCTTTTTTAACATCATTAAGGTTAACTCCCGGATTGGCAGTAACAACTATCCTAAAGCTTCCGTCAAGTTCCATCGACCAGTTCATGGCTCTTGCTGTAGAAGTAAGCTTTTTATCTTTAACAAGTACTTTGTACAGTGGCGTTTTTTTCCCGTTTGACAGCAGATCAGCGAGATAGTCAAGAGCATATGCATCTTTCGAGAACTGTTCAGGAGCAGAAAATACCATTGTTAAGCGGGGTGCTTTAGCAAAATTGTCTTCATGATATAATTTCACTGTTGAAGAAAGAGTTACATTCATCGGTCCTCTTTTTTCAATGATTTCCCCACCGGGGATTTCTGCGAAGTATTTGTCTACAAGAGCTTTCACCTCTTCCTTGATGATATCGCCTGATATCACAAGGGTAGCATTCCTGGGATTGTAGAATTTCCGGTGGAAATCTTTAACATCATCTACAGTTGCATTTGTAAGGTCCTCCATCTCGCCGATAACATCCCAGCTGTATGGATGGCCTTTCGGATAAAGAGTTTTAAGTATCAGGGCATCTTCGTGCCCGTATGGTGCATTATCAACACTCTGTCTCTTTTCATTCTGGACAACATTCTGCTGATTTACAAATGCTGATTTTGTAACTGTATTCTCAAGGTATCCCATCCTGTCTGATTCAAGCCACAATACCATTTCCAGGGCATTCTTCGGAATTACTTCAAAATAGACAGTATTGTCAAAACCAGTGCCTCCGTTAAGGTCGCCACCTGCTCCCTGGATAAGCTTGAAGAGCTGATCTTCTCCCACGTTCTCCGATTTCTGGAACATCATATGTTCAAAGAGATGGGCAAACCCGGTCTTCCCTTCTGATTCGCGGGATGAGCCTACATGATAAAGGATTGCCACAGCGGCAATCGGATCGGATCTATCTTCATTGAGAATGACCGTGAGTCCGTTCTCAAGTGTGTATTTCTCAAATGGTATGGTAATGCCTGCATCTTTTCCTGTTTTGCAGGAGATGACATACAGGGAGATCATTACAAGAAGGATGGAATAGAATCTTTTCATGTTTCGAAGGTTTTATTTGATTGATTTTGGATGAATTGCAATAAGTTGACAAAAATAAAGAAAATATTTGTTGTGTGAAAAATGTAACAATAGTAAATTAAAGACTGCCAGGCTCATTGTTATTTTCTGTTAATATCATAAATAAAAAGCTTATCGGCATGTCGAAGGTAAAGCCTTTCATTGCAAACAACAGGATGAGACCAGTATGGTCCTTCTCCTCCTTTAGGAGCTTTGAACTCACCCGTCACTTCAAATTTTTCAGGAGAGGCTTTAATAAGTTTGACATTGCCTCTTACATCATACAGGTACAACATCCCGTCGGCATATGTAAGGCACCCTTCTCCATTTGTTTTCCACATCTGTTTTCCGGTCTTAAAGTCGAGGCAATACCATCCTCTGGATTCATTACCGCAGCCATAAATATAACCATTATGCAATAGGATTCCTGCGAAGTAGTTGTCCATCAGCTTTGTCTCCCATACTTTTTCTATCGTTATCCCGGTCCCTGTTTTCTTTTGCTTAAAAAGCGTACAGCCTTTTCCTTCTCCGCTTGTTAATAATACATAATCATTATAAACTATAGGATCGGAACAGTTAATTTCATACTTGTTCCTGAAATCAGCTATCCATAAGATCTTCCCTGTTTTTGCATCCATGCTGTAATAGCATGTATTGCTTGATCCCAACACCTGGTGAAATCCCCCGAAATCACTTAGTATTGTTGAGCTGTATCCATAATCTCCGGTTATACCGGTAGTGGACCAGATTGTTTTTCCAGACTTTTTATCCAGACATGCCTGGTATCCTTTTTGCCCTCCTGGTCTGACATATAGATTATCACCTTCAATCAAAACAGATTCGGCATAACCATACATCGGGATCTCGGAATTGAAATCCTTAGGCAGATCCCTTGTCCAGAGAATGCTGCCATCCTTTGATCGGTACGCAGTAAGTTTTCCACTTTCACTTAAATGGTAAACCACACCATTATCGTATGTTGGAGTGCTTCGGGGCCCGTTGTAAGAGCTTGCCCATGAAACAGTTACTTTCCATTCCTCTCCGCTGGGCTTTTTCCATACCAGTTTGCCATTCATATCAAAGGCAAAGATCCATGATTGATCCCCTGTCTTGCCGGCAGTGAAAATCATGCCTCCGGCTATTGAAGTAGAGTTGAATCCTTCTCCGAGACCTGATATTGTATACAGGAGTGAAGGCCCTCCTTCAGGCCATGATTTAAGCAAGCCTGTCTCTTTTGAAGTGTTGGTCCGGTCAGTACCGTGAAAGCAGGGCCATTCAGAAATCTGGCTTTTAAGTTCAATATTTGACATAATACATATTGCAACCAGAAACATGAGCAGATTTCGCATCTTGGTTATATGTTTCACATTATTCATAATTTCTTAAATTTGTGCAAGACTAAATTAAATATAAAGGTAAGAATCCATAATGACAAATACCATGGGCATTAAATATTTGGTATATTCAAACTAACGTTTAAGATGAAGTTTTTAAATCAGCGATCAGGATGAACAGGAATGCTTTTACGGAAAATGTAGTGATAATTACCGGTGCTTCATCCGGAATAGGCCAGCAGCTTGCCTATAACCTGGCAGAGCAGGGAGCCTGGCTTGTATTATCTGCCCGAAATGTTGATAATCTTCAGGAAGTGGCAAATACCTGTGCACATCTTGGGGCAAAGGTTGTTATTATACCAACTGATGTGTCAGATAAATCGCAGTGCAGAAACCTGATAGAGAAGACGATTGAGCATTATGGCAGGATAGATACTCTGATCAACAACGCAGGTTTCGCAGTAGCCTCCAGGTTTGTCGATATGAGTGATCTTACGGTTTTCGAAAAGATTATTCAGGTAAATTTCTTCGGAGGCGTTTACTGCACTCATTATGCGTTGCCTTACCTTATCAAATCTGGTGGCCGGCTTATTGCCATTTCCAGTCTGAGAGGGAGACTGCCCTCGGGTACTGCTGATGGCTATGGGGCGAGTAAGCATGCTATGGCAGAATTTTACTCTTCGCTTCGGAATGAACTCTCAGATACAGGTGTATCAGTCACTTTAATCTATCCCAGCTGGGTTAAAACCGGCATAACAGGAAGGGCATTGAAAGCAGATGGGACATTTAAGGGTGAAGTTTCTGTGCATGAAAAAAATGGAATGTCTCCGGAAAAATGTGCTTCAATAATTGTTAATGCAGCTGGGAAGAGAAAAGGGGAAATTGTAATGACCTTTGAAGGTAAATTGGGATTATGGCTTAGGCTTATTGCTCCTTCATTAGTTGATAAAATTCTCAGAAAAAAGACAGAGCAATAAGTTGATTTCCTCCAGACAGTTATTACGGGTTACTGTCAGGATTGTTTCCCGGGATTTGGAATAATACAGGTAAATTCAAAATCTGAATTGAATGGATTGCGGAACTGATGCTTCTCATTTGGTTTTACAAAGAGGCTCTGTCCCTTTTTAACTTCATGCTCAATACCATTTTTGTCCACAGCAATTCCCCTGTCGCTCTCAATCTTAACCACATGCTCATAATTATGCTGATGGAAGGGGGTATTTCCGCCGGGAGCAATAATAAAATGCCTCATTATTATGTTTTCTGATTCATCCTCCGGACCAATAAGGATTTTCATCCTTACATCTTTTGCTCCTTCCATGTTCACTTCAGCAGCTATTATTTCATTATTGTTATTGATTTTCATTACTTTATAAAATTAGAGGGTGCGTTAATTTAATAAATGAATAATCCTTTCTTTATTCACCCTGATTGTCATCACTCTTCTCCTTACTTTTTCTGTAACGGTATTTTTGTATTATCTTCATTCTTTCTTCAATACCTGTAACCATCTTTTCAGCTTCATTAAAATCTATCCGTCCCGATTCAAGAAGTTCTTCCACTTTTCTCTTTTCAGCATTGAGTAATGTCTGAATTGCCTTTTTTGTAGCAACTTCAACATAAATATTAGGATGGAACTTTTTAAAGTTACGCAGGAATGTCTGTCCATGTATGATATTTTGGCTTATTTCATCGCGCAACTGGTCATAGTCAGATTCTGAATCCTTAACCGATGACATCGATTCCCTGAAACCATCAATCAGTTTAAGATTTTCATTCTGTGCCTCCACAAAACCCATCCCAAAATCATAACTCAGTACAAGTTTATTATAGTTAAGCTGGCGGTAAATGGCAAACATCCAGGTGATACGCTGAAGTCTGCTTAAAAATTTTGAGTTGTGCAGCATATTTTCAAGATCAGACCTCTCATCAAGAGGTATATCCCCGTTTCTGTCAAGCATTTCACTTATTGTTTCAGTCAGTTTTATAACAGTTTCGGAAGTGATAATTCCTGCATTGAACTGCTCCCAGTAATTTGCCTTCTCCTTTTCCAGAACACGCCGCCGTAGTTCAGCCAGTTCATTACTTTTCAGCGATGATTCAACCTTAACATTTTTATAATGAGGAAGGTAGCTTCTGATTATATCATTATCAGCATGTCTGAAATACCTGTCCGATAAAATCCTCTTAACTTCTGATTCCATTTCATCAGTTACTGTCTGATATGTCTGATTCAGGATGACAGCTTTGGAAGTTGCCATTTTTGTGAGCCCAAGTTTGTCGACAATAAATTTAATTGTGGTAGCATTTATCAGCAGTGTCATCATCACAATGCCTGCAGTGAGGAAGAGAAATTGATCTCTGACCTCTACCGGTAATGTATCCATTCCTGCTACAATCAAAGCCAGGGCCAGGCCTACAGCTCCCCGCAAAGAACCATACCATGTAACAACTGATTCTTCGAAGTTAATCCCATAGCCCGATCGTTTCATTACCGGATATAGAATAGTTATCATCAAGGCTCTTGCTAAATGAATTCCGGCATAAACAATCATTAGTACTATAAAATCAGAAAGGGTAAATCTGATCCGGCTTGCAATAATCACACCTACAATTATAAATATTAAAGTGTTTGCAAGGTAGACTGCAAGTTCCCAGAACTCATGAAGGAATTTAATAACCTCCGGGCTGATGCGTGTTTTACCTACACTGGCCATTGTTATTCCAAGTCCAAAAAGGCCAAGTACTCCTGAAACATGAAGGAAATCTTCAGCAATAAAAAAGGTGAGATATGCAGAAGCCAGTAGTACAACAATCTCAACCATAGCATCATTGAAAACATTTTTAAGCCAGAACATCACAATCCTTGCCATGATAAGGCCAAACAGAGTTCCACCGACAGCTACTTTTAAAAAATCCAGGAAGGGATTCATTTCGGCAGTCTGGCCGGAAAGAGGAAGGTAGAAAACCATAAAAAGAACGATTGCTGTTCCATCATTTAAGATAGCCTCACCATCAATTAATGTCGATAACTTTTTGCTGGCTCCCATTTCCTTAAGTATAGCTACAACCGCAACCGGATCTGAGGCTGAAATTACAGCACCAAACATCAGTGCAATCTGCCAGTTCCAGTTCTGTAATCCAATGTTCAGGCTCCTGACTGCCATAAGTAAAACTGCTGTCAATCCTAAAGCAATCAAAATTCCCGGTCCTGCAAGAAGTGCTGCATTAGCTGATGTTTTACGAAATGTATGCCAGTCCATCCCGAAGGTTGCCTCAAAAATCAAAGTAGGCAGGAAAACAAAAAACACCACATGAGGATTGATCGATCCTGCCCAGGAGATTGAATGAAGCACAACCTCAAATGATTCTGAGAAAAAATGAAAACGTGTGATCACGCCAAGCAATACTCCTATTACTACAAGTAATACTGTATATGGTATTGGTGTTTTTTTGAGGAGATGTCTTGTTAAGGTTCCCAGGATCAGGGCAATAATGATGAACAGTAATGGTTCCATACTTTCCTTTTTTTCTGAAGCACAAGTTAATTAAAAAATAATTACGTGGTTACATGAATCATATTATAGGTGAGGCTTATTCCTGAAACAGACCTGTTATTATTGTTTAGAATTGATATTTTTGTTATGAGTATGCAGCATAATGATTATATTGCTTTTGTCCGAATCAGAATCAAATGCTAAATTTGAAAATGCCTAATAACTAAACTGGCTAATACAAATAAAGAATCACATTCTGAATATTTGAGCTACGGATATGGACATCTATCTTAAGAAACTTATTGCAGCCGGTGAGTCCCAACAGCTCGATTTCAAGTTCTGTGTTACCGACAGCAGGAAGATAGCCAGGTCTCTTGCGGCTTTCGCCAATACTGATGGGGGAAAGCTATTGATAGGAGTACGTGACAATGGTAGTATTGCAGGTATAAGGTCTGATGAAGAGATTTATATGGTTGATACGGCTGTCCATCTTTTTTGCCGACCTGAAATCAGCTATACCATGAGGCAGCATATTGCTGATGGGAAAACAATTCTTGAGGTGGATGTGGCAAAAGGCAGTGAAAGACCTTACCAGGCAAAGGATGAAAGCGGAAGATGGTTATCGTATTTCAGGCATAATGATCAGAACCTGCTGGCCAATAGTGTTTTATTGCAGGTATGGAGGAAGGAGGAGAAGCCAATCGGAGTAATGGTAAAGTTTGGAAAGGCAGAGAACTCTCTTATGAATTACCTTGGGAAAAATGGATCCATTACCTTATCAAAATTCAGAAAGCTTTCGAAAATACCATCATATAAAGCTGAGGCTATTCTTGCAAATCTTGTTATATTTAAGATTTTGATAATGAAGCCTTCAGAAAAGGGATTCAGCTATGAGTTAAATCCTGTGGAAACATTGATTCCGGATAAAGTAAAAACTACACAATATGAAAAGAATTATTAGTCAGGTCGCTTATTTAGTTGTAATTATTGCCTACTTAGCCGGTTGCAACAATGGTGAGAAATCACAAACAGAAGTTTTTGACCGTCAGCTTAAAGAAGGGTGGACCATTGAATCATCTGCTAAGGTGAACTCCCCGGCAAGTGAAATATCGAAGACAGGTTTTAATGACTCCGGATGGTATAAGACTACTGTGCCAGCAACGGTTATGGCAGCGCTTATTGCAAATGGTGAATATGAAGATATTTTTATGGGTGACAATATCAGTAAGGTTGATACCTCACGGTTCAGGACTTCTTGGTGGTACAGAAATGAATTTACTCTGGGTAAGGCCTCTTCTACGCAACTCATTTTTGAAGGGATAAATTACAGGGCAAATATATGGCTCAATGGTAAAATAATAGCTTCGGAAGATACACTGTTTGGAGGATTCAGGATATTCAAACTTAATGTTTCGGATTTTGTTAAAAGAGGGAATAATGCACTTGCAGTTGAGGTGTTCTATCCAAAACCTGATGAGCCATCTATTGGTTTCGTTGATTGGGCGCCAATGTCCCCTGACCGTCTTATGGGACTATGGAGACCGGTTAAAATAAGGACTTCGGGTACTACAAGCCTTGATAACGTATTTGTCACCTCAAAAATAGCAACCAGAGAGTTTAAAGAGGCTGATCTTAATATCACAGCGGAAGCTGTTAACCATACTGCCAGAGAGTTGAGGGCGGTTGTGAGAGGCCGTATTGAGGCGATTAACTTCGAAAAACAAATCACCCTTGCTCCGTATGAAAGAAAGCTTGTGGTTATCAATTCTACCGAATTTCCCCAGTTGAAAATTATTAATCCCCGTATATGGTGGACGTATGATTTAGGGAAACCGGAATTATATGAACTTAACCTTGAAATCGAAAATAACAGCTCTGTTTCTTATTCAGGAAAAACCCGTTTTGGGATTCGTAAAGTGGAGGATTATCTGAATACTGAAGGACATCGTGGATACAAACTTAATGGTAAAGAGGTACTTATAAAAGGTGGAGGATGGGTTGACGGTATGTTCCTGAATGACACCGAAGAAAAGGTAAAAGCCCAGTTTGAATATGCAAAGCATGCCAATATGAATACTATCCGTCTTGAGGGATTCTGGGGGAACAGTGAAAGATTCTATGAACTGGCAGATGAAATGGGACTGTTAATTATGTGTGGCTGGAGCTGTCAATGGGAATGGGAGGGATACCTGGCAAAACCCGAAGACGACTTTATGTCAATACGCACACCTGAAGATATCGACCTGATACTTAAATATACAAACGATCATATTAAATGGCTGCGCAATCATCCCAGTATTTATGTGTGGGTAATGGGCAGTGATAAGCTGCCGCGCCCTGAGCTTGAGGAGAAGTATTATCCGCTTTTTAAAGAATTGGACCCCACAAGACCCCTGCTAATGTCATGTAAAAGCCAGGAAAGTAGTATCTCAGGTAAAACAGCAGTCAAGATGAACGGGCCCTATGATTATGTATCTCCTAACTACTGGTATATCGACAAAGAGAATGGTGGTGCATTCGGATTTAACACCGAAACAGGTCCAGGACCGCAGGTTCCTTCCCTTGAGGTGGTTAAAAGCATGATCCCTGAAGATAAACTCTGGCCAGTGAATGAAATGTGGAGTTTCCATTGCGGACGTGGTGCATTTAAGACTCTTGACAGGTATATAGCTGCTTTCAATAACAGGTATGGAGAACAGCATAATGTTGAGGATTTTACCTTTAAAAGTCAGGCATCCAACCTTGAGGCAATGCGTGCAATGTTCGAGGCTTTTGCAATAAACAGAAGCAATACAACAGGGATTATTCAGTGGATGTACAATTCGGCCTGGCCAAAGCTGATATGGCAGTTCTGGGACTACAATCTTCTTCCAAATGCTTCATTATATGGGGCAAAGCTTGGTGCCAGGAATATCAATATTGCTTACAATTATGGTAATAATTCCGTTTATGTCACTAACCTGACTACAGATGATATTACCAGCATGAAGGCAGATATTAAAGTCTATGGTTTTAACGGTAAAATAATAGGTGATAAGCAGGAAACAACTTCCGTGAAAAGCAATTCATCAGAGAAAGTGTACACTCTTCCGTCTGGCCTGCCTTATTCGAAAGTATATTTCCTGAAGTTGAAGCTTTCTGATGAGCAAGGGAATAATGTTGCTGATAATTTCTACTGGTTGTCAACAAAACCAGATGTTCCGGATTTCAAAAAGACCACCTGGTTCTACACTCCAATGGCAAAATATGCCGATTTTACAGATCTCAATAAATTGCCTAAAGTGAAGCCTGTAATCGAGAGTTCAATTAAAAATGAGAATGATGAGTATGAAGTAACAGTGAAGCTTTCCAATAATAGCAATAATATTGCCTTTTTGATTGAACTTGGGATTGCCGGTGACAAATCAGGAAAATCAATTGCTCCTATATTGTGGGATGACAACTATGTATCACTTGTACCGGGAGAAAGCAGAGTTATCAAAGCAAGGTTCTCAGCTTCAGCCCTTAAAGATGAGAAACCTGTTTTCAGGTATAAGGGTTGGAATGTGGAATAACACTAAATGTATCCCATTTTAAATTGTCACCGTAAAATAAGGTACACTTTTTGCCATACTTAGTACAATCGATAGTATCATATAATAAGAATTATACAACAGACATATGAAATCATTTACTCATTTCCTTTTATTTCTTTTCATCTCATCTACTCAATTGTTCAGTCAGGCTGATTTTAAGGTTATTAAAGTGAATGGTACCATATTGCTGAGAGCCAGGGGGATATCCCTTGAAACCGGGACTACTTTTTCAGAAAAGGAAGATCTTCTTTTCAGATCAGATGACGCTACCGCTGCTGTAATAAATTCTCAGCGCGGCAGACTGGTGATTTCCAGCAAGAACCATAATCTTGCATCAGCCAGCTCAAATTTCCTGCCTTCAATGTACAATATCAGTTCAAGGGGAGTAGCTTTATCAGGGAACTCTGATTTAAGTACTCATTTTTCAGGCAAGTATGTGATCCTTAATAGATATGGTATCAAAATAGACAAGGAGACATACCCTATGGATAACGATCATTTCTTTTTCCTGCGATATGTATTTAAGGGCGAAGAAATAAATAAAAAACTCTTCTATTCGGCCGATACTTTATTCATTGATAAAGCCACTCTTTTTACTGTCGATGGCAGTTCTATACCAAATCCGGATGATACTTCAATAAAATTGTTTTACCGTAATGGCAGTGAATCTGTGTTTATAAGTGAGTTCGATCTTATATTTCCCGATATGGATCAACTGGCTAAAGAAACAGAGATTATACTTGATGAAACAAGGGGTAAACCGGTCGATGACATCATAAGGGAGACAGGTTCATACATTACAGATTTTTATGGGAAAGTGCAGGCAGATAATCTTGCCCAATGGCTTAAAGCCAAGTTTGGTATAAATAATTAATTCTTCACAATTGAGTAAAAATAGGGACATAAACTGCTAAGCTACCAACCCTGATATGAAACACCTGTCTGCACTTGTTCTTTTTCTCTCCATTGTATATACTTCCTATTCCCAGGAGGCTCTTTATCCTGTTGTAAATTATACAACAAAGGATTACGGGAGAGATTTTCATCCATCGAATATGGCTATAGTACAGGATCATCGTGGTGTAATATATGCGGCGAATAGTTTTAAGTTACTTGAATTCGATGGATCAGGCTGGAAATCATATCCCATAAGCAGAGAAACCTGGATACTATCATTAGCAGTTGGCAGGGATGGATTTATCTATATCGGTTCTCAGAGTGAATTTGGTTTTTTTTCTCCTGACAGCAGAGGCGAGCTAAAATATCATTCCCTGTCCGATTCACTGTACCAGGATGATACAGGCTTTACAAATATCTGGTCAGTACACACTTTGTCAGACTGTGTCGTATTCCAGGCTGAGGAAAGGATCTTTGTTTTTCGTGAAGGCGTGATTAAAACTATTAACCCGGAAACCTCTTTTCATACCTCTTTTGCAGTAAAGGACAGGCTGTTTGTCAGGGAAAGGGGCAAGGGTCTGGAGGAGCTCAGGAATGATAGTCTGATTAGAGTGGCAGAAGTTACATTATTTGATTCTGCCGGAGTATTTTTTATGCTTCCTTTCGGAAAATCAGGTGAGGATATTCTGATCGGGACACGGGAAAAAGGATTGTGGATTCTAGATTCCGATTCGAGACAGTATAGAAAGTTTCCGGTGGAAGACGATAAGATGCTTTCGGAAGCTGTTGTCACTGGAGGAACCATTGCCGGCGATGGATCAATAGCTGTCAGTACAATGTATAACGGTGTCATTATAATTGACACAACCGGAAAAACCAGAACAATAATCAACACCAGCAAGGGATTGAATGATAATGATGTAAGACAGATAATGTCTGATCAGTCAGAAAATCTGTGGGTTGCTCTTAATAACGGGATAAGCATGATAGGAGTAAGCTCCCCTGTATCAGTTTTTAATGATAAATCTGGAATAACAGGAAGTATAAATAAGATAATAAGGTATGAGAATATACTGTATGCAGGAACAACAACCGGATTATTTATGGCCGATAAAAACAAATTGTCTGAATTACCTTTCAGGCAAATAAAAGGTATCTCATCGCCTGTCAGAAGCCTGGTAAATGCCAATGGTTTATTGATTGCAGGAAGTGATGCCGGCATATATAAGATAACAGGCAATACAGTGAGCAGGATCGATTCTTTTGAATCATATATTTTATATTATTACCCTGAAATGAATATTCTTCTGTCAGGTGGTCCCAAAGGATTAAGGGCTTACCGGAAAGATGGCAAATTCATTAAGGAGGGGAGCTTTATTGTTGAAGGTGAAGATATTATTGGTATTGAAAAAGGCAAAAACGTAAATGATGAAATAGCTGAATTATGGCTTGGTACCAGGTATAATGGAGTAATCAGACTCAGACTTAAAAGTGATTACTCTTTTATGTCAGACAGTTACAATACTGCTGACGGTTTACCTGACGGCCCGGTTATTCCGTATTCGACAGGTTACGGAATTATTTTCGGCACAATTCAGGGGATGTTTGGTTTTATTGATGAAAACGTAGTAAAAGAGTCTCTCCCTGATTCGCTGAAGAATAACAAAGATTTTACGAAAGGTTATTTCTCGGCAGAGGAAGGCAGATTTAGTGAGAAGGGTAAGCCTGTTTCATTCCTGGCTGAAGGAAAAGATAAAACATGGATTTGTTCCGACAATAAAATCGGTTACTTCGAAAGGCATGATAGCCTGAACTTAAAAGACAGGCCATTCAGGGGAATAGATGCCGGCAAGGTTAATTTTATTTATCCTGAAGAATCCGGTATCTGCTGGATAGGAGCAACTGAAGGACTGATAAGGTATGATGAATATATAGCGAAAGACTACGATCAGGCTTATTCATCTCTTATACGAAAGGTTACCCTTATCGATGCAGATTCTTTAATATTCCTGGGAGCTGCCGTACAAGATACAGAGCTTAAAAAGCCGCTTGATTATCATAACAATTCTCTTCGATTTGATTTTTCAGCATCTTATTATGAGGATCCCGGGAAGACTCTGTTTTCATATATGCTTGAAGGAAGGAGTTCCACCTGGAGCCAGTGGAGCAGAGGAAATTACCAGGAATTTACAAATCTCAGGGAAGGCAGATATACCTTCAGAGTTAAATCAAGGAATATTTATGGAACAGAAAGTAACCAATCATCTTTCAGTATTACAATACTGCCACCATGGTACAGGTCGCTGCCAGCTTTAATTGCATATCTTATTATTGCGTTTATATTGCTATGGCTCTCTGCCCGTTTATATTCCTACCGGCTTAAACGAGAGAATATCAGACTGGAAGGGATAATTACAGAGAGAACGACAGAGATTGTCAGGCAGAAAGATGAGATAGTACATAAGAATAACATTCTGGAATTGCAGAAGAAAGAGATAGAGGATAGTATTAAGTATGCCAGAAGGATCCAGTATGCTGTGATCCCTACCGAAAAGGCGTGCCATGAAATTTATCCTGAAAGCTTTGTTTTCTTCAGGCCTTTGAATATTGTCAGCGGAGACTTCTACTGGATAAGTCGTGTTGAAAATAAAGTGATATATACGGCTGCTGACTGCACCGGACATGGAGTGCCGGGAGCATTTATGAGTATGCTTGGAGTAGCCTTCCTGAATGAAATCGTCAATAAGGACAAAATCATTTCCCCTGACCTGATCCTTAATAACCTCAGAGATAAAGTTATAAAAGCATTGCAGCAACAGGGCCTGTCGGGAGAAACCAGGGACGGAATGGATATTGCTCTGGTTTGTATCGATCTCGAAGAAGGTAGCCTGGAGTATGCCGGAGCTTATAATCCTCTGATAATGATAAGGAACGGAGAGTTGTTTGAAACCCGTGGTGAAAAGATGCCAATCGGTTATTATGAAAATATGCGACCCTTTCCGAAACATAAAGTAAAAATTGAAAGGGGAGATATGCTCTATATGTATTCTGACGGCTATGTAGATCAGTTTGGTGGTCCTGAAGGTAAAAAATTTAAATCGAAAAGGTTAAAGAATCTGTTGCTTGAAATATGCAACCAGTCAATGGACCAGCAGAAGGATATGATTGAAAAGAATTTTCTGGAATGGAAAGGTGATATACCACAGATAGATGATGTAGTTGTGGTTGGAATTGCAATAAATTAGCTGGTTATTCCATAAGTACCATTGCCCCCCAGAAATAAGGATCATATTTTGTTCTCATCTCCTTCTGGGATGAATAAAATGCTTCCCTGATATCCCTGGTACTAAGCAGCTGATTATAAAACAGATCCATAAATTCAACTGTCTCTCTATCAGGGATTTCCCAGAGACTCATGATGATATTTTTTACCCCTGCCATTTTAAGAGCTCTCTGAAGTCCATAAACTCCTTCACTCCCCTTGATGTCTCCAAGTCCCGTTTCACAGGCTGATAATACCACAAGGTCATTTTTTCGCATGTCAATCTGCGTTACCTCCTGTGCCGTCAGGATACCATCATCTGACAGGACACCATCATTTGGTTCATTCTTCTCAGTTGAAACCCAGACATCATTAGCACCTGCAAGAACAAGACCAGATCGCATCAATGGATTTTCATTGTTTACAAAACTGGTCACTCCATACGCACTTGTTGTTCCACGAAATGTGATATCCCCAAATTCAATTACTTCCTTTTTCTCTTCTAACCTTACTTTGTTCGGGTCATCAAAAAAGAATCCATGTGTAGCCAGATGGAGGATATTATTTTTCCCCGCATTTTGCTTAAAGAATGTTTCGGTTGCACTTATCCCGGATAAATAATTTACATTTATCTGAGATTTCTGAAGAATGCTTACTATGGCATCACCCTCTGCTTTTGTGCCTTCCAGATAATTCCATACATCGGACCCGGTACTGGTTGAACTGTACCGGATACCTCCAAAAACCATCGCTGATAAATTATTTGCCCCTATCAAATTTTTTCCTCTTGCAATGGATCCTGTACTACCCATAATCATCATCCGATAATTATCGCACAGAAAAACGTTCTTTCCGGTAGCAATAGCCGGGAAAGAAATTTTGTTAAGCAGTCCTGAAGGCGAGATATAGATATTTTTAGCACCTTTCAGATACTCTTCAACAGGTTTCCATATAAGGGCATATAATCTTTCATCCTTATTGTTTAGTGTTCCATATATGGAGTTGATGCCGTCGATGCTGTTTAATCCGGGGTTTTCTATTATTGCTTTAAGCTGATCTTCGCTGAATAATTTAATCATTTCAGGATATTCTGAATCGGACCTTACTACAAGTGCACAATAAATAATTTCACCCCCTCCGTCTTTTTCCTTCTTTTTAAAGTCAGTGAATTCAATGGCAGCTTCGTCAGGTTTGAGGCTTAGTTTTACATCCTCCCATGTAATCTGTAATCCTTTCCTGTAGTCGCTGAAATCCTGTGATCGTTCAACAAGAGATTTTTCAAGTTCATTTGCCTTGTTCTCAAGGCTTGCTACATCTTTGGTCCTCAATTCCACAGGTGTTGAATAGAGGATTGAAATCTCTTTCTGAAGCCCGATCCAGTTGTCATAAATATTCAATAACTCAGGATTATTGCTATTGAGTATTGCCACTCTCATGGCAGTACTTGATTTAAGCATGAGCCCCTTATTAATCAGGATATTATTATAGGTATTCTGCGTAATAAACGGATTTGTTCTCTTTCTCATCAACGAATATGCTGTAAATGAATGCATATCAGGCAGTCTTGTCTGGTAATACATCTCCTTTTCACTTTCTGTTAAAAATGAAAAGTCCTGCAATGTCTTGTGATTTATCACATTCAGATATTCAAGAGTTAGCTCCTCTTCAGTTTTGACGTCATCGACCGATGCATAAATAACTATTAGTGACTTTAGCATTGCTGCATAAGCCGGATGATATATTCCTACAGCTTTTTTTATGTTGGTTGCCTTGCCCAGTACCATTCTGAGAAGAGCTCTGGTTATTGCATCACCTTCAGCAGTGGAGTTTAGTTCCATATTAGATGCTGATACTTCGTCCACCAGTTTTATACTGATAGGAATAATTATAGGTTCAGGACCTTTATTACCGGGAAATGATGCTGGCAATTCACCTGAAAAACTCATTTTATTCATCATGGCAACAACTCTGAGTGACATATTAGAATCAAAAGCCATGTCCTGCATCATCTCACTTGATTTTTTCCTGTCGCCGGTGAGGTTATACCATATTGCAAGGTTGGAAGTAAAAGCCTGATTAAATGGATGTGGTTTCTGGCAGTTCAGCCTGAATATTGAATCAGCTTTCATCAGTATTCTACCGGAAGAGTTCAGTCGTTCCCTGCTTTTGTTTTCAGGAGTGGCATAGTACTCTTCTGATATGGCAACAGAACCCAGATTATTGAGGAGAACTGAATAGTAAGGGCTCTCATTCTGAGAGTTTTTCTCCATAAGCTCTTTTGCCTGTTTGATCAGATCCTCAGCGGCTTTATAGTTTCCCATCTCATAGTATAATGCACCAAGATTGCTGAGACATATGGCAGTATTAATCTGGTCATTGTCAGTATTTTTCTTAAATATTCCAACGGCTTCTACAAATAATTTTTCAGCCAGCTTGTTAATTCCTGTATTATAATAGAGTACAGCAAGATTGTTCAGAGATGATGCATAGGCCTGGCTCTCAGGGCCTGATTCATTTTTGCATGTTTCGGTAATTTCAAGCAATAATACTTCTGCCTGTGGCGAATTGCCAATATTATTGTTCCATGCAGCCTGGTCAGTTTTATTTATTATAAGCTCCTTCCTTGTCCTGTCTCCGTATTTAATTAAAATTGTTTCGGCTCTCCTGAGATACTTTTCCTCCTGGTTAAGATAAACCATGTCATTACGGGCACATCCCATATCATGGTAAACACCAGCGTAGCTGCAAAGGATGCCGGCATATTCACGGCTATCGGGCTTATAGATACCAGAGGATTTTTTGTCAGCCTTTTTAATCTGTGTCAGGGCCTCTTCATAACTTCCTGCCTTCCTGCATATTAATGCAGAGGTTATTAGGCAGGATACATATTCCGGATCATTTGTTTTCCTGAGAGTTTCCCTTATTTCAACTTCTTTCAGAATAAAATACTTTGCCTTGTTATATGCCCCAAGATAAAAATGTGATTCTGCCAGATTGCGGAGCATTGAGCAATACTGAATATTCTTTTCACCAACTGTTCCCCTCATTATTGCAGCAGCTTCATTCGCATAGTAGAGAGATGAATCATAACTTCCTTCAAGTATATATTTATAACGAAGGGTATCAGCTTTCATCCATGGCTGGGAGCTGCAGCATATCCATGATGCAGCTATTATAAGAAAAATCAGGAAGCTTTGTTTCACCGGAATATGAAAATAATTAACATATAAAAATAACAAAAAGGTTTATTACTTTTAAATGGTACTTATAACCGATAATTCAAATACCTGATATTGTATGAAAATAACTCTTTTCTCCATGCTGTTTCTGGCAGTAGCTTCCCTTATTTCTGCACAAGACACAATTTTTGTAAAAATCGGCCAGCCAATACCTGCTGTAATTCTTAATAAAAATAATACTGAAATAAGTTATAAGAAGTATGGACAGCCAGAACCTGCGGCAATTTATTCAATTTTTGTAAGTGATATCTCAAGCATACATTACCAGGATGGGATTATTGCAGACTATTCACAGGCCGGTCAGGCCAGGACAGATAATAATTCTCCTTCAGCCATTGAACTTGCCGGGACTATGAAAGCTGTAAGGTGGAGCTTTGGAGTTAGTGTTGATTATTTTAACAGGAACGTGAATGATGATCTTCTGGTATTCTGGCAGAATAAAACCGGAGACAATAATGCAACTATAGATGCAAATCCGGTTTCATTTCCTATAATTCTGAAAATGGGAATGATGCTGGGAAATACCGGGCGAAACCGCTTAGGCGATGAACTTCAGCTTATGATTACCCCTGTTGATGCGATACATGCTCTTGATAAAAATGGTTTAAATGAAATAAAACTCAGAAACTTCTACTATAATATTACTTTGTTTTATGGACACAATCTTAATCACAAAAAAAGCCTCTACGCTATAATTGAACCGGGTCTTGATATGGGATTTATGAGCGGTTACATAAAGCTCAATGGTATAGAATATAATATTTCTGGAAACCTGGGTGTTGGATTTCATACAGCTCTGGGGGCAGACTGGATAATTTCAAGGAGAATTATGGCAAGCGGGAGAGCAGGCTACAGGTTGATGAGTGTAAAGGAATCACATGAAAACAGTGCCAGTTCAACAGGATATTCCTCTTTTTATGTTAAGCCAGGGGTAAGTGAGGATCTGTTAAAAGTGAAATGGAATGGAGTATATTACAGTTTTGGACTTAGCTGGTCATTATATTCTAAGCTGAAAGGCACTTCAAAATAATGCTGAATTTAAAACATAAATCCAACTCCAATCCCATTGTCCTGCAAACCGATACTCATATTGTAAGTAACCGGCTTACCTGTTGCTGAATTATAAAGTGATACAGATTTCCTGATCTTCTGTTTCCCGGAAGAACTGAGGATGATTGCTGTAATAATGAAAGCCCCGTCAATTGATAAACCTATCACTGAAATACGTTTTCTGTCAGCATCCTCTTCCTGTTTGTTTGCAATTTGTGATGCAGTAAAACTGGTGACAATTACTCCAACAGCACAAAGATTGCTCATATCACACATTTTTTTGCCTGATTCATATAGTCTTATGGCTTCAGGATGATCTTCCATAATTGTCTTTACACTTCTGGAGTTTTGTCTTACTCCATCACTGTATACAAATCGCTTTTTAACTGTAAGTTGTTGGTATCCATTTACTGAGGAGGACAATTCCTGATCAGTAACTATTTCAGGTTCTTTGTTTTTTGATTGCTGGGTTTCCCTGCCTCCTTTTTTATATTTTATTGTTTCTATTTTATCCCTGGTTATTGTATAAACAGGTCCTGAAGGATTTTCAAATTCCCGATATCTCACCACATCGCTGTTCTCTTCTATAACCGTAACCCTGATCTCCTTGCCGCTTTTTAATCTCAGAAGATCCTGGGCATTAATCGAGATTGAGAATAGTGCAAAGAAAAAAATAAATGCTATCATCCTTGTAAATCCTGGATTTGCGCAAACTGGTTTAGTTATTCCTTTTGAATAATCTGTAATGTTGATCTTCATATAATTTCTATTAAAAAACAAGTTTCATTTTTGAATTTAAATTAATCATTTTTTCAGATTGTGATATGTTTCCTGCAACTATCTGTAAAATAAATCTGGAAAAAATGTTATATTTCCTGTAAGTGCCGGAATATGTTATGATTATGTTTGTTTGTCAATTATCAAAATCATGTTCCATACAATCCAGACATCTTAGGGAATAATGTGATATTTATCATTAGAGTTTAATAATTACTGGTATCAATAATTAAAATTTCTATATTTAAGGCCTTTCAAAAATGAATAGTATTATAATAACGTGATAATTAGAACTAAAATGATGATTGGAAAAATGAAAAAGTTTTTAATGCTTGTGCTGGTATTTTCTGTTATGGGAGCAATAGCAAAAGCGCAGGATCGTAATGATGTGGTAACTGCATACAATGAAGGTGCCAAAGCAGTGAAAACAGATGTCAAAGCTTCCGTTGAATCCTTTGAAAAAGTAATTACCCTTGCTGATCAGGTTGGGGAGACAGCAGATGAGCTGAAACAGAAAGCCAAACAGATTTTACCCGGATTATATTTCAAAGTTGCCTATAACAATCTTAATGAAAAAAAGCCTGCACAGGAAATAATTCAGAGTGCAAAGGAGGCAATAGCTGCTGCAGACAAATATGGAAGTAAATCCAATAAGACAAATGCCGAGAAAGTACTGGTACAGGGATATAATATAATGGGGGGGGAATATTTTGCCAGGGAGGAATATGATAATGCCCTGGCAACCTTTGATTCACTATTATCAGTGAATCCAGATTACAGCAATGCCATATTTAATAAATCCCTGGTATATATTAAACAAAATAATCCTGTTGCAGTAGAGGAGAGTATTGATCTTTTTATTGAGAAGGCAAAAAGCAGTAATGATGAGGCGCGGGCAAACCAGGCAGCCTCAACGGCCCTTGAATATTTCAGGGCTGCCGGATCACAGGCTGCCCAGGCAGAACAGCTTGATGAAGCTCTTTCACTACTGGACAAAGCATCAAAGTATGGTGAAGACAAGGATGTATGCTACTACTATGCTGATGTATATAACAAGCAGAATAATTTCGATAAGGGAGCAGAATATGCACAGAAAGGGCTGGCAATGGAAGCAGGTGATGATGAAGCAAAGGCAAAGTTCTATTTTCAGATCGGGATAGCACAGGAGGGTAAAGGACAGAAAGATGATGCCTGTGTATCATTTAAGAATTCTCTTTATGGTCCCTTTGCAGACGCTTCAAAGGCAAAAAGGACAAATTTGAAATGCCAGTAAGCTTTAGCCAGTAAGGTTTAAGTGATGTCAATATTTTTTCACTTACAATGATCAGTAACATGATCATTGTAATCTTGTTTCCGCGATAACCTGATCACATACTAATTGCAGTAATTCTTTTACCCGGTATGGCAGTATGTATTAGTTATTAATACATCTGTCCTTATCATCGTTTGTACATTTTTTTGTAACTTGTAAGATCGGTCACCAGGAAAAACAAATTCTCATGACGGAAAATGAAAAACTTGACAGAATTGCAATAAGTGTACGCTCACATCGGCTCCTCAGGGTACTGCTAAGGGAAAACCCCATGCTTGATACCATAATGAGGGAATCAAAAAATGAAATAGAGGCGCAGCTGGGCGTGAAGAACTGGATTCATTCCGAATATAGTAGCCGGAAAGATGCTTTCAGGTTTCAGAGGGAGCAGGTAACTAAGCTGGAAAATTTCGAAAAGTTGTCGTGGAACGATTATGCCATCATCAGGATTCTGGACTACATTGACAATGCAGGAATTGAATATCCAGACCGCAATCTCCGGGGTGAAATAGCTGTAAGCAATCCTGTAAGGCTGATATGGCTGGCTGTAATTAAAGGGACAGGAGGAGCGAAGCCGGATTTTTTCATCGATATGATCCAGTTGTTCAGACAACTCAGGGGTGAAAGCAATCAGATGATTCCTGACAGGGACAACGTTGAAAAATGGATGGAAAGATATTCTTCCGGACTTGACCTCCGAATAGTTGAACTCAGGAAAGAGAATAAGGAAAGGATAGTTAACCTGTTAATTGATAAAATAGACTCAGGAGAGATTTGTGACCAGTTATATACCTTTCCGGATGGTATATCACATGATAAGAAGGCAGAAATATTAAATGGATGGTGGGATCATTATAAATTCCACCTTCGTTTTGCAATCCGGTCTCCTGATTTGCTCAATGAGATGCTTGGTCACTCGCTTGACCCTGATACAATGAAAATTTTATATGAGGCTGAAAAGGCCGGAATTCCTTTTTTTGTCAATCCCTATTATTTGTCGCTGCTTCATGTCCGGGTTCCGTATTTTGCTATCGGAGCCGATCTGGCTATAAGACATTATATTGTTTACAGCCGTCAGCTGGTTCAGGAGTTTGGAAGTATTGTTGCCTGGGAAAAAGAAGATGAAGTGGTTCCTGGAAAACCAAATGCAGCAGGATGGATACTGCCCTCTTTCAACAATATTCATCGCAGATATCCTGAAGTAGCTATTCTGATTCCTGATTCAATGGGCAGGGCCTGCGGCGGATTGTGTTCATCATGCCAGAGGATGTTTGATTTCCAGAGGGGAAACCTGAACTTTGACCTGGAGAAGCTCAAGCCTACTGAAAAATGGCCGGAAAAGTTGAAGAAACTGCTGAAGTATTTCGAGGAAGATACCCAGATCAGGGATATCCTTATAACCGGTGGAGATGCACTCATGAGTTCAGATCAGACTCTGAAACACATGCTCGATTCAATACTTGAAATGGCAGTTAACAAGCGTAATCAGAATAAGAAAAGAGCTGAAGGAGAGAAATATGCTGAAATACAAAGGATCAGGCTGGGGACAAGGATGCTGGCATATCTTCCCCAGAGAATAACTCCTGAATTAGCTCAGATACTTGGTGATTTTAAACGTAAAGCTAAAAAAGCAGGTATTACACAATTCCTTATTCAAACACATTTTGAATCTCCTATGGAGGTAACTCCGGAAGTCAGAATGGCAATTAAAAGACTTATCGATTCAGGCTGGATCATTACAAATCAACTTGTTTTTACAACTGCCGCATCAAGACGAGGACATACTGCAAAACTGAGACAGGTGCTAAATGATGTCGGGATACTTCCGTATTATACTTTTACGGTGAAGGGATATATGGAAAACAATTTTAATTATGCACCAAATGCAAGGGTGGTACAGGAGCAACTGGAAGAAAAGATCCTGGGTAAAATTGAAAGCGAACATTATAATACAATCCGTCAATTTCCTGAAAATCCGGAGAGTATTATCAGCAGTATTGACGGTCTGCGGCGCTTTGCTGATCTGCCATTCCTTGCAACCGACAGGAATGTACTTAACCTTCCCGGTGTAGGTAAGAGTTTGACATACCGTGTTGTTGGTATTACCAGGTATGGAAGGAGGATACTTCAGTTTGATCATGATATTACCAGAAGTCATAGTCCGATTATCAATAAAATGGGGAAAATGATAATCATTGAATCTAAATCAATTCATGAATACCTGAGACAGCTTGAGGAACTGGGAGAAGAACCGTCAGAATATGATGGTTTATATGGATACAGTATCGGACAGACTGAACCACGGGTCCCGATTTATGAATACCCTGAGTTTAATTTTGAAATTACGAAGGAATTTAGCAGCCTGGAGATTTAGAACTGACTCCAACCCTGTAATATTATTAGAGTATATATTTTATCTGGTGCTTAGTGTGAGGTTTTGTTTTTCCTCTTATCAATGAATTGATAGACCATATAAGCGGAAACGCTTGCTAATGCTGAATAGATTAATAATCGCTTAATAAATTTACTGTTTGGTTTTTTTTGCATTTGACCGATCACATATTTAATGCCCAGTGGCAGTAAATATCCAGCTATCCCAAGTTTTTCTACTTCTTCATCAGATAATCCGCTCTGAATTTTTTTTGTACTGAATAATAAGCTGGCTATATCAGTTTTTTCAGAAATAGATTTTTCTGTAACCTTCAACCTTTTATCAAGCCGGAGTTTCAGTTTTTGAATATCTTCCAGGGAATGAACGTTTCTAAATGTCGTTCTCCTCTTCTTCTTCATCTTCATCTTCGTTCTCTTTGTGCTGAGTCAGCAAAATCTGGATAAGTATCTTACTCACAGGTTTTATAATGAAAGTCTTTCTGAAAATAATGATTATCAGTAGAAGAAGAGTATTTATCCCGGAAAGGATAAGAAAACCTATGCTTGTATTGTCCCAATAATCTCCAATATAATTTGCAAAAGCAAAGGAAAGGAACAACAGGATAATTGAAGAAAGCAAAACAAATACGAAAAGCTGAAGCATCAGGGTGCTTACAACGATAATCTTCTCAGTGATATCCAAACGAGTTACGTCGTATTTTGTTTCCAAATACGTCTTGAGTTCTTTAAATATTGAAAACATAAGATATTACTTAAAATTAAGTAAAAATCAAACTCAGTATCATTTATTGACAGAACTGGTTTTGTCAGGCTTATTCAGTTCCCTTGACGGTTTTTTCTTTATGAAATGTTTTTTTTGCTTTCTCACTCAAATCATCTATTGAATCTTTGATTTTCTTACGAGTGTTTTCACCTTTGTCAGGAGCTAATAAAAGCCCTGCAGCAGCTCCGGCAAGAGCTCCCACGATAAACGACAGCATTACTTTTGAAAAGTCTTTCATAGCAAAAAGTTTTTAAATAATTTTCAATGGTTTTTGTAATTTACAAAAAAATAAGGGAAAATCCAAGTTTTCTGCCCATATTAATAGATCCCCTTTCTAAATCCTGCCCGTTTGTTCCCGGCGTTTACCTGCTATATATACCAGTGCAGCAATTATGGCAAAAACTGTTAATAACAGTATTTTCGCACCGTTTACAAGTGTTAATTTCATCTGAAGATCAGACCTCTCCTGAAGGGTTGTTGCCAGGGCAATTGCCTGCCTGATTTCAGCACTCGTGATCTGCCTTATTACAGATGAATTATCAAGTGGCCATCCATTACCATTTAACAGCGATTTAAAGGCGAGTGTCCATTCATTGCCTGCAGGACTGATCAGCGCTCCAACGAATACAAGTATCAGGATAACTGGAGTAACCCAGGCAATGATATACTTGAAACCAACAAAAATCTTTATATCAGCATTACGGATGATCTCATCCCATCCCTTATTTATCCCGAATACCCAGGCAAATAAAATAACTTCAGCCATAGCAAATATGAATAGGGATACCGTTCCTGTCCAGTAATCATACTGGTCGAAAACCCCATAATTAAAAAAGATTACTGTCGGCAACCCGATTATCAAAATAGCAATACCGAATCCTAATGCAGCTTTTTTGTCGGACCATTTGAATTCATCTGACATAAAGCTCATAACAGGTTTTCCCATAGCAAGAGATGATGTAATGCCTGCAAAGAACAGGAGCAGGAACCACATCACTCCGGCAGCTGTTGATAGAATTCCATCCCACTGTCCAAACAGGAAGGGAATTGTCTTGAATCCTAAAGAAAGACCACCCATTTTTACAAGTTCATGTAGCTTATCTATCCCGAAATATCCAACAGTAACGGGAATGATGATCGCAGCTCCGATTACAACCTCTACAAACTCATTCATCCAGCCTGCCGCCATTGAATTTAAAGCAATATCGTCGCGCGAACTGAGAAAGGAGGCATAACACTGAATAGATCCCATCCCGACAGACAGAGTGAAGAAGATCTGTCCGGCAGCTGCCAGCCATACCTTTGGATTCCATAAAGAATCATAATTTGGAGTCCATAAAAAGTTTAATCCGGAAAGTCCGCTGTTTAATGCACCATGAGATCCAGCCTTCAAAGTTACTGCCCTGATTGCCAGGAAAATTCCAAAAATGATCAACAGTGGCATCCCAATCTTGGCTGCCTTTTCAATTCCCTTTAATCCATTTGAAAGTATGTAGACATTCAGAACCAGACAAATAATGTAAAAGACAATAGCTTCGAAAGGAAACAGGGTATTCTTTCCAGGATCTATATAGTCAATGAATACCTGTTCAACCTGGCCCTGAGACATACCATGAAAGGTGCCGGCAGCTGAATGTACAGTGTAGGCAATTGTCCATGATTCCATGAAACAGTAATAGGATGCGATTCCAAGGTTGCTGAAAATGCCGAATACACCTATATATTTCCACATAGCATTTTTATTCAGGCCATTCAGCATGAATGGGGTAGAGTGACTTCCAAATTGACCCCCATACCGTCCAATAGACCACTCGATGAGCAAAAGAGGGATGCCCATAAGCAAAAAGCAAACCAGATAAGGAATTATAAAGGCACCTCCTCCATTCTGTATAGCCTGTACAGGAAAACGGAGAAAGTTCCCAAAACCAACTGCATTACCTGCCATTGCAAGAACCAGTCCTATCCTGGTCCAGCTTTGACTTCCTTCCGATTTTGTTGTTGACCTGGAGAACAAAACCTTAATGAAGTAGTAACCGGTTATTATGGTTATGGAGGAGACTACAGTGATCAGAAAAATAGCAGATGACATGTTCATTGATCCTAATCTTTTGTCATGCTGAATGCTTTAGATCATCAGCTGATTTGGTATCCATGTTCGCTATGACCAGCTTAAGCCATTTTTCAAACAATTTTACATCTTTCTCACTCTGTTCTCCAAACCCCGGAATGTAAAACAGAACAGTAATATCCATCCGGGAGCTATCTTTATTGCAGAACTTTATTGCGAGCCTTTGGCCTTTCTTATAAGTAAATCCTTTTTTATTTATCTCTTTAAATCCGGGGGTTGGCTCAAGAACCTTTACCTCTTTCAGACTGATGATCCTAACCTTTGGTTCTGGTTCACTCCAATCCATAAAAAGTATCATGTTTTTTGATTTATCAATACCAATAGCATATTCATTCCAGAAATCTTTATCTGAAATAGTTAGTTCCATCCTGGATACTTCCGAAAAAAATTCTTTTTCAAACTTTTTACTTTTTGCTTTTCCTGCCCTTGATAATAGTATTACAGGTATTATAAAAAGTGACAGCATAAGCAGTCCTATAATTGTTGAGCTTAATTGCATTTTATTTATTATTTAAATGTTTCCTGACCTGAAAATTATTTTTGAAAGAGGCGCGCAGAGTACGGTTAATAAAAACTGCACAATACGCTGATACATTGATCAAGATCTTGCCGACACCACACACTGCTCCATCAAACGACGATTGCCGGCTGCATGTCTGCTAAGTTCTGCCCGGGAAAAGATTGAGATTATTTACCAGAAATAATCAAAAGGGAAACTTATATCGTGCGGACCATAGATCCAAGTCACAAGTGAGGGATTCTGATCCTGTGATCTTGAAGGGAAATGATTATCTTTTGTTGAAGGATTTATTGCTTTAATACTCCATTGGAATTTGATTTTCTGCAAAAATTTTTCGGTTTTGCCAGGAATCAGTGAATCATTAATGTTATGATCAGATACAGGGCAGATAAATTTATCCTGAATTGAAAAATTATCATACAGGGGTAATGATTCATCTGTATCAGTAAGGCTCTCCTGAAATGCATTATCATTTAAATATCCTGAATTAATATAGGATATTAACAGAGCAAAAAAGATAATTACTACTTTAGAGATGCTTTTCATGGCGCAAAAATAATACATATTACTTTACATAAATACATTAACAGGCTAAGTTTTTTTAATTACATAATAATAAACTCATGATGAGTGTAGCACCGGATAAATCCACCGACCAGAGATTTACCTCAAGATTAGGACTTATTATGAGTGCTCTCGGGGTGGCTGTCGGGACAGGTAATATCTGGAGATTTCCAAGAATTGCGGCCCAGAGTGGGGGAGAAACAGGTGCGGGTGCATTTCTTATAGCATGGCTGTGTTTTCTTTTTCTCTGGAGCATCCCTTTGATAATTGCCGAGTATGCATCCGGAAGGAAACATCGTTCAGGTGTAGTTGGTGTATTTATTAAAGGTATGGGCTCACGGTTTGCCTGGATAGGTTCATTTGTAGCTTTTGTACCACTTGCAATAACATTTTTTTATTCAGTTGTAGTCGGATGGTGCATATATTATTTCATCTTTATGTTATTTCATCCTCTACCGGATAACTTTGAATCTGCAATGTTGATCTGGAACAATTATCAGTCAAGCATATGGCCTCTCGTTACTCATGCTGCAGCAATATTGTTTGGTGCTTTCACTATCTGGAAAGGGATACATTCGATAGAGAAGGCCAACAAGATACTTATACCGTCATTGCTTTTAATAGTGGTAATATGTGTTGTAAGGGCTGTCACATTACCCGGAGCAGGTGAAGGGATTACATACCTTTTTACTCCAGACTTCAGCCAGCTTAGGGATCCAAAGATATGGCTTGATGCACTGACCCAAAATGCATGGGATACAGGTGCCGGATGGGGATTGTTCCTTACTTATGCGGCTTATATGAAGAAAGAACATGGTGCCGTTGGAAATGCCTTTCTTACAGGAATAGGAAATAATAGTGTCTCACTGCTGGCCGGAATAATGGTATTTGGAACAGTATTCGCAGTATTAAAACATGAAATGGGAATGACCGATCCACAGGTACTCGAAATAATGAAGACAAGTGGCCCTGCCTCAACAGGTCTTACTTTCATATGGATGCCCCAGCTTTTTGATAAAATGTTCGGAGGTGGCCTTTTGTCAGTTCTCTTCTTTCTTGGACTCACTTTTGCCGGTTTCTCTTCTCTTATTGCTCAACTTGAACTTCCATCCAGAGTTCTGGTTGATACCGGCATGAAAAGGAACAGAGCAATCGCTGTAATTGTAATACTGGTGTTTCTGTTCGGAATTCCATCTGCCAGAAACCTTAATTTTTTAAGCAATCAGGACTTTGTGTGGGGAGTTGCGTTAATGATTTCCGGGGCAATGATAGCTGCTATGATTATTAAACAGGGGGTTAATGAGGTAAGAGGAGAGATCAACTCTGTGGTTAATGACATTAAGATAGGAAAATGGTGGAATTATGTCATTACCTTTTTTATACCTGTTGCAGCAGTAATTTTACTTGTCTGGTGGCTGGCTCAATCTTTTGTCCCGGGTGACTGGTTCAATCCATTCAGACAATTTTCATTCATGTCATGTATTTTCCAATGGAGCATTGTATTGATATTGTTTCTCATTTTTAACAGGAGAATTGCAAGGCTCTTTACTTAAAGAATATTTCTTTTAATTGTTTCATTTAAAACTTAAAACAGGCATATCATGAGGATAGTTTTTATATTGATTCTTACATTATTTGTGTTCAGCTTCACCAATGGACAGGAATATGGCTGGAGAGGACCAGGGCGCAGCGGTATCTACCTCGAAAAGGGTTTGATGAAATCATGGCCCTCAGCCGGCCCCCGACTGCTTTGGGAAACAACAGGAGTAGGGACCGGGTTCTCAAGTGCAGTGGTTACTGATGAAGCAATATATGTTACAGGGAGAAAAGGTGAAAAAGATGTTTTAACATCATTTGATCAGAAGGGGAAGAAAAACTGGGAAACAGTTTATGGTAATGCTGCTGGCAAAGTTAATTTTCCTGAAACTCGATGTACTCCAACTATTTACCAGAACAAAATATTCCTTGTAAGTGGAGAGGGCGATATGGTTTGTCTTGGGAAAGATGGAAAAATTATCTGGACAGTGAATTATTTCAGGAAATATAATGCTTCACAACCACTGCATGGTATTTCAGAATCACCTCTGGTAGTTGAGAATAAAGTAATCGGAACCCCTGGCGGCAACATAGCCGCAATGGTAGCTTTCAATATTGATAATGGAAATGTCATCTGGGAAACACCTCCTTTAAATGAAGGGACTAATTATGTAAATCCGCTCCTCATTGAAACCGGGGGCAGGAGAATTATTATAACTCTTACAGCTCAGCATCTGATTGCTGTAAATTCATCGAATGGAGAGCTTCTCTGGAAAATAAATACTGAGGAATTGAATGAGGAACAAAGAGAAAGAAGGAGCCTTATCAATACACCGGTTTATTATGATGGATTTATCTTTGTGGCGAACGGGTATAAGCAGGTAGCCATAAAGCTCAAAATCAATCCGGATGGTTCGGATCCCAAAATAGTCTGGAAGAATACTGACTTTACCCCGCATGTAGGTGGGATGGTACTTCTTGGTAACTATATCTACGGATCAACTCATGATACAAACTCAAAAGGGAAATGGATCTGTGTGGACTGGTCCACGGGTAAAACCATGTGGATAGCCGACTGGCATAATAAGGGGGCAATAATTTCTGCTGATATGATGCTTTATATCATCGAAGAGAAAAGCGGTTATGTCGGCTTGTTAAAACCAGATCGTACAAAGTTTGACCTTATAAGTTCTTTTCAGATCACAAAAGGAGAAGGTCCATTCTGGGCTCATCCAACAATTGATAATGGGCGATTATTCCTCCGGCATGGTGATTACCTGGCTGTTTATTCAATTAAGCAGAATAACTAACCTGGTTAAAGAGATCCATAATAATTATCAGACTTTTAACGAGGTAATGGCTGTTTAGGTTTGATATTTAAAGTAAATGAACCTCCCTGGAAGGCAGCAATTGAAGTATACTGACATAAATTTCCGGTAAAGAAATATGAGGGTTTATGAATATGACCTGCAAGAATGGCAACAATCTTATTGCTGTTTTCAACTATTATTTCAGTAATAGCACTCATTTCAGGAGTATTCAGTTTGTACGGAATATGACTCATCAATATTATTGGTTCCTTTTTCTTTAACTGATCCTGTAAAAACTCAACCTGTTTTTCGTTTACCTGGCCGGTTGAATTATCAATACCTACAAAATTTATTCCGTGAATAACAGTGGAAAAATATAATGGATTATGGCCGTTGTATAAAGGCAATAAGCTTTTATCAATCCATGTATTTCTAAGTGAATCAAGAGTTCCTTCCATTCCTTCATAATGCCAGTCATGATTTCCGGAAATGAAAAGCCACTGGATGCCCGTTCGCTTTAACCTTTCATAAACATAGTTTACAGATGCGGGTGAGGGAAAGTTCACTATATCGCCTGTAAGAATCAGTAAATCAATATTTTCACTTTTTGCTTTTAAGAGAATATTGTCCAGGTTGTCAAATGTTGTTATTGATGTATCCAATGAAAAGTGTTTACGGGGATTCATGTATGCTTTACGCATGCGTTCACCATATACCATAAAATCAGACTCCTTTTCATCTTCAATGCTTATATGTGAATCTGTTATTTGCATAATTTTAAGACTGTCGTGGAGATCAGGAATCCTGGTTGTGGCAGATAATTCAAATGGGGGGTTTACAATATGAATAACTTTTCTTTCGACTTGGATTGTACAGCCAGTAACAAAAAGCAGGATGGTTAATGTTGCTGCATTCAGAAAATATTTTTTCATCTGTGTAATTGTTTGGTTGAAAATTTTATGTGAACCTATGTAAACTAGTCTTCAATTTGCTCAATTTGAGCTCCTGTTTCGGTTGAGAAGTTAATCAATTCCTTGTATAATTCATTAACAAGTTCTTTATTTGATTCGGCACGGTTATACTTTTCGCCCGGATCGAAATCAAGATCAAACAATTCGTACCCCAACTCTTTTGTGGCCCTGAGTTTCCATTTACCTTTCCGTACAGATTGCAGGCTAACTCCCTGACAATAAAAAAGTATTTCCGGAGATGTATATTTACCCTCTTTTAGCAAGGAATATACACTATTGCCATCAATCTTTCTGTCATCAGGTATCTTTGCCCCGGCAATATCAATTAAAGTACAAAACAAGTCCATTGTTGTTACTAATTCATGTGATACCTGGCCTTTTGATATCACATCAGGCCAGCGAATAATTGCCGGGACCCTGAATCCGCCTTCATAAGTTGTACCTTTGTATCCGTTTAATAATCCCGTTGTTCCTGCATGCCAGCGTTCTACTCCTCTTTGAAGCATTCTGTCCGGCAAATTTTGCCAGGGACCATTATCGCTGGTAAACAAATAATCCCAAGAGTAATTTTATTCATAATCAATTTTCTCCACCTGGGGCAAAATAGAAATTGCCCACAAGTGATGTTGATTCCCACGGAACCTGAGCCTCTCCTGATTTTTTGCTTACTGTTTCCCTGACTTTTTTAAACATCTGCTCAATGCTTAATCCGGGTTCCTTTATGTATTGAAGCAATGCCGATGTGTACAATCCGTTTCTCCCATAGCCATCAGAAGCAGTCCTTCCGGGAGAGGAAGCATAGGCTATAAGTGAACCTGAAGGAGCGTCCATAAAAGCGAGTCCGCCTCCTGACGCCGACCTTGACCATGATCGTTCAAATGGGTTGTTCCTGAAGGCATCAAGAATGATAATGTTGGTTGAATTGGTTGCTGCTTCCATCAGGCTGAGAAGGCGAACTGTCCTCACGCAATTAAACTCTACCTGGGCTTCGGATTTTAGTTCTGCGTCAACAGGGATAAAATAGTTATACCCTTTAGACTGCACTCCATGACCTGCATAGTAAAAAAGACCAATATCATAATTACTGAGTTTCAGCCCAAAATCCTCTATTACAGATTTAAGTTTTGCCATTCCGGCATTCTTTACCAGTGTTACTTCAAAACCAAGATCTTTAAGCGCTTCTTCCATATCCTCAGCATCATTCAAAGGATTTGCAAGCATCCCGGCATTCTCATAATCACTGTTTCCAATAACAAGAGCAATCCTTGTCTGGTTCATAGCAGTAATTTCCTTGGCATTTGACACAGGATTAATTACCGGTTTTAATTCAGGTTCCTCAGCCTTTGGATTTTTACTTTCCTCATTGGCTGTTAAATTCTCAGAAGCTTTAATGTATATTATTTCCCTCTCTTTTCTGTATTTCGTCTCATCTTCAAATAGCTGACGACCGGCAGCTCCTACATATTGTTCTGCCTTGAGCCTGGTAACAACCATATTTGTTTCTATAAAGTAAGCTCCATAGGGTTCAAGGTTGAGTTTAACCTCATTATGGGCATTGACTATTTTGAACTTTACAATATGCTCACCAAAATCTGAAGTAATATATACAAGCCTTTCACCATAAGTGAGCTGCCCAATTTTCTTGTCATCCATAAATATCTGGATATTTAAGGCAGCTGATGAGAGGGCTTTAGGTCTGAAAATATAAATCTCAGCCTGCTGCGCAGCTACCCTGGAATAAGCTATGAAGTTTAGTATGACAAAAAATAGTATTTTTCTCATTTCAACTCAATTAAATCTCTTCTCTCCAAAGATAATCTATGTTATTAAATAGAAAAAGATTCAGGTTATGGCGGCTGTTTTTTTCTTTGGCAATAATCAGTGCCATGCTTTCTGGAAATGATAAGAAAGTATTGAGTCCAAAAGGTATTATTGTGTTAACAGATAAATTATTCAGAAGACAGAATTATAACATTACTTTGCTGACCCTTGTTTACGGATAACTTCAAATATATCTTTCCGTCTGTTTCTCAGATTCCTTACGCTTCCGAACTGGTTAAGTTCCCTTAACAGGTCAATATCCACATCAGCTATAAGTATCATTTCAGTATTCGGAGTCGCTTCTGCTTTAATTCCTTCCACCGGGAAAGCAAAATCGCATGGAGTAAAAACCATTGCCTGAGCATAATTTATGTCCATATTGTGAACCTTTGGCAGATTGCCAACACAACCAGTTAAAGCCACATAACACTCATTCTCTATTGCCCTTGCTCTTGCACAGCTTTTCACCCTGGAAAAACCATTTTGCGTATCAGTAAGAAAAGGTACAAATAAAATATTCATTCCTGAGTCAGCCAGTATTCTGCTTAATTCCGGGAATTCAATATCATAACAGATTAATACTCCAATTTTGCCGCAGTCAGTATCAATTACTTTTAATCCGCTGCCTCCTTCCAGCCCCCATACTTTCACTTCGTCAGGAGTGGTATGTAATTTTTCATATCGCTCAACTGTTCCATCCCGTCTGCATACATAGCCAATGTTGTAGAGTCTGTTGTTTACAATCTCCGGCATACTTCCGGTAATAATATTAATATTGTAGGAAATTGCCATTTCTGAAAATTTCTTTGCGATCACTGATGTGTATTTTGCAAGCTCCCTGATAGCTGCAGGTTCAGAAAGATGATTATAATCAGCCATTAAAGGTGCGTTAAAAAATTCCGGGAAAAGAGCAAAATCGGAACGGTATCCGGAAACTGCATCGATGAAGAATTCAGCTTGTTGCATAACATCATCAAGTGTCGCATAGGGTCGCATCTGCCATTGGATAAGACCAAGCCTGACCACGGTTTTTGTTCTTGCAATTTTATCAGAAGGTTTCTCATAGTAAATGTTATCCCATTTTAGCAGTATGGCATATTCATTGGATGCCTTGTCTCCCTCGAGATAATTTTTGATGATCTTGGACGGATAAAAATCATTTGATATCTGAAAGTTAAACACAGGATCATGAATCTCTCTTGTCTTAACCTTTTCAATATATTTTCTTGGTGTCAGTTCTTCCGAGTATTTAAAGTAATTGGGAATTCTCCCTCCGAATATTATCCCTTTCAGATTTAGCCGCTCACAAAGTTCCTTCCTGTAGTCATATAGTCGTCTGCCCAATCTCATTCCTCTGAATTCAGGTTTAACGAATATATCAATGCCATAAAGAATATCGCCACTGGGGTCATGGGTATTGAATCTAAAATTACCGGTAATCTCTTTATAAGTATGATTATCTCCAAAACTGTTATAGTCGACTATGATTGACAGTGCCACACCCGCTATCTGATTATCGGCTTTGATAACTACCTGGCCTTCAGGGAATATATCCAGCAATATTTTAATCTGGTTCTCCTTCCAGTACGAATTAGGCATCATGATGTATGATTCGATCATAGCTTTTTTAAGCTCCTTATAATCGCCAGGGCTAAGATGGACAAGTTCGATATTTTCTATATCTTTCATGTTAAATACTTTTAAGTAAAGTTAGTGAATTGAAATTATTTAGTAACCTGTCTTGCTCAGTGTCGTTGTATCAAAGAAATAATAGGGCTTAAAGCAAATCAAATATATAACACTGAAAATCGAAGATTATGCTGAGATATTATTTAGAGACCCTGCTTTTATGTAATTTTGTCATCTAAATTTCCACTAATGAGAATAATTTACAGAAGTTTCATTTTTGTATTGCTGCTGGCCCTGGTCTCTACAACTTACGGAAAAACAGGTGGTTTTACTGTATCAGAGGACTCTACAGTTATGGTTGTTTTAGCCGATACTGATAAGCAGGTTTCGGAGTTTGAGCAAAAGAGCATATCTGATTCTTTAAAAAGTACAGATAAAGGTTATCCTGTTATGGGCTTAAACCAAGATACCTTATTCTTTATTCATGGAAAAATAGGGGCATCAACTCCACAGGAAAGAGCAATAAATATTACCAGGAAGATTAAGAAATTGTATGAAGATGATTTGGTGGATTTGGATTCGGTTAAAATTATAAAGGCTGAGAACACTTATGATATAGTATACGGTGAGATAATAATAATGAGTATTTCAGAGCATGATTCAGCGCCGTATGGAAAGAGTATGCAGGAACTGGCAAATAGTTATTACAGTATAATAAAAGAGACTGTCGTAGAAGGAAGGAGCCAGAGTAGCTGGCTGAAACTCGTTCTAAGGATATGTCTGGTATTGGTAGTTATAGGTATGGCCTGGCTAATTTTCTGGTCGTTAGGCATAGGTTTTACAAAGTTTTTAAAATTTCTTCACTCAAAAAAGTCTGTCTGGCTGAAAAACCTGTCATATAAGGATTATACTTTTCTTACTGCTGAGCAGGAAATGAAGGTTATACTATTCCTGATAAATGCGTTCCGATGGTTTATTTACATAGTTCTTATTTATATTACCCTGCCCATAATGTTCAGCATCTTCCCGTTTTCACGTAATTGGGCTGATGCTCTTTTCCGTCTTATATGGTCACCTTTTAAAGGTGTTATGATTGCAATATGGGATTACCTACCTAATCTTTTCAGCGTTTTTGCAATTTATTTCGTAATGAAATATGCCATCCGGTTTGTCAGGTATATTTTTACCGAGATTGAATTGGAAAAGCTTAAAATTTCCGGGTTTCATGCTGATTGGTCGATGCCAACATACAGCATTGTCAGGTTCCTGCTCTATGCATTTATGTTTGTGCTTATATTTCCTTATTTACCGGGATCTGATTCAAATATTTTCAAAGGCGTATCCGTCTTTATTGGGGTACTGTTTTCACTTGGTTCTTCAACTGCTATTGCCAATATGGTAGCAGGTCTTGTTATCACATATATGCGTCCGTTTAAGATTGGAGACCGTATTAAAATTGGTGATGTTGCCGGAGATGTGGTTGAGAAAACACTGCTGGTCACGAGGTTAAGAACCATTAAAAATGAAATTATAACTATACCTAATTCATCGGTATTATCAGGTAATACAACAAATTACAGCAGCGAAAGCATTGATAAAGGATTAATAATTCATACAACAGTGACTATTGGTTATGATGTTCCCTGGAAAAATATGCACGAGGCGCTGATTGAGGCTGCATCAAGAACCGATATGGTTTTGCAGGAACCTAAGCCATTTGTTCTGCAGACAAGTCTCGAAGATTTTTATGTAGCATACCAGATTAACGCATATACGAGGGAAGCAAACAAACAGGCACTGATATATTCAAACCTGCATCAGAATATTCAGGATGTCTGCAATGAAAGAGGTATTGAAATTCTGTCGCCGCACTACCGGGCTGCAAGAGATGGAAATATGACAACTATTCCATCAGACTATTTGCCTGGGGATTACAAAGCTCCGGGATTTAATGTAAAAGTAAGTTCAGATAAGAATAATAAGGATTGATTCCGAACGTAAGTTAATGCTTTGCGTCTGGCAATAAAATTTGGAAAAGATACTGAAGATAATGAAGCTCGCGGATTGAAATCTGCCTTGCCTATGGAGAAACGGATCTTTCATGAATGCAAATTCAGCTGGTCTTTAATGTTTTCCCCGGCCAGAAGTCTGATCAGATTATCTGCAGCCCTACGCTGAAGTTCATTAATGGAGTATTCAGAGTACCAGGCATAGTGACCGGTAGCAACCACCCGGGGATGGTTGAATAATGGTTCCTGTTTCGCTGTTGGCGGTTCATCATTGAATACATCTATTCCGGCACTATGTATAAGATTATTGTTTAATGCATTAACCAGGGCTGCTTCAGAGACAACAGGACCTCTTGCAGTATTTATTAAAACCGGCTTATTTTTCATTTGATTAAATGCTCTTTCATCAATGATATTGGTTGTCTCTTCGCTAAGATTGCAATGAAGGCTTATTACATGACTTTTTCTTAAAAGTGTATCCAGATCGGTTTTCAGGGCGCCAGCTTCATTAAATTTATAATCCTCTATATAAGGATCATAAGCAAGCACCTCTTTAAATAGATGACGCACCTTGGAAGCAAAGCAGCTTCCAATTCTTCCCAGTCCTATAATACCTATGGTCTTATCATGTAATTCAAAAACTCCTTCAACAGGAGGACTTGAAAATATTTCACGTATATGATCTGACCCTGAAGATAATGACCTGGCACATGAATAGATTAGAGCAATAGCATGATCAGAAACAGCATGATTGGCATAGCCCTGGACAATAGCCACTTTTATATTTCGCCGGGTTGCTTCAGCTAAATCGATGTTTTCAAACCCAACTCCATATCTGACTATAGCCTGAAGATTTGATGTCAGACTCAGAAAATCCTTATCAATCAAAGTTCCTCTGACAAGCATTCCATATGCATCACTGACAAAATGAGCTTTTTTAAACCTGTCTGAAGCATCTCCTTTATACAACATTAGCTCATAACCATTCTTTTGAAACAATTCATGTTCGTAATTATAGCTCCTGTATCCTAAGTCAATAATGGCAATTCTTTTTGTGTTCATAATTATATAAATCAATAGTAAGCAGGTTCAGTCCTTATTCAGTTAATAGCTTTTTAAATGAAATTATATTAAAAGTAAGATTATATTGACTTTTAAAATCTTTTTCCATGTAAAAATACCAAAGCACTTATTTATCAGTTTCATATTTATTTAAATGTGTTATTACTACTTTAGTTATTTTATGAAAGATCTGAACAGTAAACTGGACGATTCAAATAAATATTCAGCATGCAAAATACAAATACTCATTCGGTCATTAGACTTTACTTTCAGCTTGCAATAGACAGAAATATTGTCACGAGAGCTCTGAGAACTTCTTTGATTGTAGGATTAGTTCTTAATTTAATAAGTAACTACCATAATGTTATTTCTTTCTCATTAAACAATATAAGCAGTTTAACGGTGTTGTTAACATTTATCGTTCCATACCTGGTTTCAACATTCTCTTCTGTTGCGTCATATAGCAGCTTCAGACCTGGTAATGTTTCAGGAATTGATGGTATACTGAAATGTAAAAACTGTAAAATAGTAGATTTCAAAGCATCTATCGGTGAGGAAATTGAGGAATGTCCTAACTGCAAAAAGAATACAAAATGGGGACTAATAACAATATTTTCAATTGTTAAAAGAGAAAATGATATTCTAAAAATCTGGCACTTTTTGCAAGGCATAATCCTCAACCTCTCATGCGGGTAGATGATCATGGGATTATTACAGGAGCAAACGATGCAGCTGAGAAAATGTTTAGTAAAGAATCTCTTAATGGAGATAATATTAGGCTGCTTTTCAAAGAACTTTCAGATCTAAATGTACCCGGCATAATAAGAAAAAGTGAGAAAATAAATATTACTGTAAGAGTCAATGGTCGAATACTTGATTTAACATTAAAGGGTATCAACTCAATAATTACCATGAATGTCTATGCCAATGAGATCACTCAGATTGTGATGGCTGAGAACAAGATAAAAGAGCAGGCAAATAACATTAATGACAGTATTGTTTATGCAAGCAGAATTCAATTAGCGATTCTTCCCGAAGAAAGAATTCTGAAACAAATATTCCCTGAATGTTTTGTTTTTTACAGGCCAAAGAATGTTGTCAGCGGTGATTTTTACTGGGTGAATCAGGTTGGTGATATGAAAATTGTTGCAGTTGCTGATTGTACGGGACATGGTGTACCAGGAGCTTTTATGAGTATGCTTGGAATTTCCTTGCTAAATGAATTAATTCTCAGGGAGCAGATCACCGATTCAGATGAGATACTTAATATCCTTCGCGAAAGACTTATTTTATCTCTTTCTTCCGGTTCTAACAAGGCTGATGTTAAGGATGGAATGGATATCTCACTGGCAGTAATTGACACAAAAACACAGACTATATCTTTTTCGGGTGCGTATAATCCAATGTTTATCTGTCGGGATGATAAACTTTTGATCCTGGAGGCAGATAGAATGCCTGTCGGAAAGCACTTTGCTGAATATTCTCCATTTACTGCTAAAAAAGAGCAAGTTCTGCCAGGTGACCGGGTTTTTATGTTTTCTGATGGATTTAAGGACCAGTTCGGTGGAATTAATAACAGAAAATATTCATCTAGATCTTTTAAAGAGCTTATTCTAAAAACAAATGATCTTCCCTTTGATAGTGTTTACAGTATTATGGAAGAGGCATTCGATTCATGGAAACAAGATGCCGAGCAGGTAGATGATGTTCTGGTTATGGGATTTAAGATCCTGAAGGACAATTAGAAAGAAGGAATTAAAATAGATGAAATCAATATAAAATTCAGTCAGTAACTAGTGGCATAGTAGCCATATTGTCAATCCCTGTGAACATGTTCATTGGTCTTTTTAATTGAAGGCAAAGTTGATGAGTTCTTCAAATGGATTCAGATTCATTAATTTTTTCCTGAACAATCTTAGTAACTTTCCTGAAGTCAATTTTTCCTGTACCCATCATTGGTAATTCCTTAACTATAATGAACTGCCGGGGGAGAGCAATTACAGGTAAATCATTCATCATATGCCTGAGCATCTCAGTTTTGTTTACCTCGTTTGTAACAGTTGCAATAATTGTTGAACCTTTCTTTTTATCAGAAATTTCAACTATACAACATGATATGCCGGCGGGAAGATATTTTTCAAGGGTATTTTCTACCTTAACCAGTGAGACCATCTCACCACCTATTTTTGCAAACCTTTTAAATCGTCCGGCATGGAAGAGATAACCCTCTTCATCAAAATATCCCATGTCGCCTGTGTTGTACCAGCCATTCACCAGAGCATCGGCAGTGAGTTCAGGATCATCATAATATCCCTTCATAACCAGATCTCCTTTTACGAATATTTTGCCCACCTCCATGGTTTTACACTCTTCACCTGTTTCGAAGTTCTCAATTCTTACCTGGACACCCGGAATCACTTTACCGGTACTGCCGGGTTTATTTTGTTCGTGAGAATTCACTGATATTACCGGCGATGTCTCAGTAGCTCCATAACCCTCGAGCAAAGTGACTCCATGCTTCTCCATGTATCCTTCTCTCAGAGCATCAGGGCACTTATCTGCTCCGGCTACCATTAACCTGAGAGATTTAAAATCTCCAGGTTCAGATTTATTAAGGTAGCCCCAGAAAAAGCTCGGAGTACCAACTATTATAGTGGGTTTTTCCTCCCGGGCAATAGTACTGACAGTCTGAAAATCGAGCGGATTCGCATAGCATACCATGGTCATACCATAACAGAATACAACCCAGAGATTAACAGTCAATCCGAAAATATGGAAAAAAACAAGATTAGCAAGCATAATATCTGATTCCGTTATATTGATATAGTTGCCGAAGTTCTGAATGTTTGAGGATATGTTAAGGTGAGTCAGCTGAACAGCCTTGGGATCTTTCTCACTCCCGCTTGTAAACAGGATAGCTGCAGTTTCATTTTCATCACCTTTATGAATAAGACTCAGGATCATACCCACCGGGAGTTTTGTGATAAGTGCTGCCTTAATTTTTTCTCCGGTGCCAACACTTTGCATAATGTCTTCTATCATTACCATTCCTTCTATTACCTGACATTTGATTTTTTCAAGCAGGGCCCGTGAGGTAATAATTGTAGTAAATTTGCATTTCTTCTGAGCATACCTTGCATTCTCTTCAGCACCGGTAGAATAATTAATCATTACAGGTATTCTCCCGCTCATTAAAGCACCAACATTAGCCAGAGCACAACCAGCAGAGGTCGGGATCATGATACCGATAAATCCCTTATTATACTTTTTGAATTTTGAACTCAGAATAAGAGCACCTATTAAAGCTCTTGAATAGGTAACATCTTTCCCGGTAGTCTTATCCCTGATTGCAAGTTTACCGGAATGCTTCTTGGCCATACGAACAAATTGCTGGTGCAGTAACATAATTTAATGTATTTGTTAAATACTGTTTATTGTGTGGCACAAAATAGAAATTTATTTAATGCAAAATATACCGGTTCCAGACAAAATAAATTACTGTTCGAAAACAGAACAGATCAACATGTCTTATATTGATCTGATTGTTAAATAAATAACAACAAATAAATTGATTTAATAAAAATATAAAATATTTATTCGAATTATTTTCCCCCTTGAAATTCAGGAAAGTAGCATTAATAGTAATTTTGATATTTTGGGTATTTAACTATGCAAATGGTCTCCGGTATTAATTGAGAGCAGGGGAGAAGAAGCATTTATAAAGAATGAAATATTTGAAATAATAAACTGATTATCACAATAACCATATTGTAAAACATTTGACCTTTTCACAGGTATTCCTGTAAAAATGAATCAAATCTTAATGAACTCAACCCTTCTGTTTGCAGCTTTGCCTTCCGGTGTATCATTGGTCTCAACTGGTTTGCTTTCACCATACCCTTTGGATGTTAGCCTCTCCTCATTTATCCCCATACTCTGAAGTTGCTTCAGCACCGTCAGAGCCCTTTCCTCTGAGAGTTTCTTATTAAGCTCACCATCACCAGCACTGTCAGTATGCCCCTCAATACTTACCTTAATATCAGGATGCTCAGAGAGCATTTTATATATCTCATTCAGGACACCCATTGATTCAGGTCGCAATGTAGCTTTACCTACATCGAAACGAATTCCGTTAGATACTATCTTTCCATCCTGCAGAAAACGGTCATAGTATTTTACGCCTCCTTCAGCAATTCTGAAATTCTTAATATAAAAGAGATTATTATCATTGGCTGAACTGGCATACAATGTAATACCTGTTGGGTTAAAACTAAGGTGAGGAATATTAATCAGCCTGGTTTCATCAATATAGGCCTTCATCTTACCACTTGTATAAGCAATGGATATATGTGCCCACTTTTTACTGATTGATCCCTTGCCTGGCAATTTACTGCCAGCCGGGCTCAAGTTCATTCCTTCCCCTTGAATATCAAGAGAGTAGTGCCCTTTCGGTACTCCCTGATTCTTCCTGTCGTAAAAGCTTACTGTGAAAGTATTAGATGGAAGGTAAAGATCAAACTCAATAGTAAACACTTCAGGGAGATAGTCAATCTTAGGGTTTTTCAGATATGGAAAAATTGCAGGAGTTCCGCCTCTGAACATAATAACATTCTCTCCGCCAAACGATGCGTTTTCTGTCGTTCCATCCCAAAGGTCCCACCTTGAGGGAAATTCCCCGTTCTCTTCACCTTCCATATTGTCCTCAAAGATGATTTTATCTCCAGGGACAAAATCATATTTTGCCCATACCAGTTTTGGTATTTCTTTTTGTGCCGGGGCTGCTTCCTCTTTTCCCTGGTCACTATTGACAGGTCCTGCCTTCACTTCATTATCAGAATTCTGCGTCTGATCAATCTCCTTCACTTCTGCTTTGTTCTCTTCATCTTTATTGAACAGGTTATCCAGTCCTTTATCAATATTCTTATTAATCGATTTTGTTGTTTCTTTCTTTGTTTTCTTTAATATGGAATTTAACTGACAATTTACTTCCTGTTCCGATATAATAAACGCTAATGAAATGGTTCCAATTAATAAAATTGTTTTCATAATCAGCCATTTTTGTGGTTAAACATCTGGTTAAGTTATTGTTGCACCATTATTTATCCAAAAATCGGATAAATTGAAATTCTCCACCAAAAAGTGAAGAAACGAAAAATCAGAGCTCCTGATCAGAGCAATCAGATTAACTTTTTTAAAGATGAATTATACAGAACTTAATACATCAAAATGCAATTTACAAAAAAAAGTAATTTATTCAAAGAATAAAGGAAGGTTAGTAATTCAGATAATAACATATTAAAAAGCAAAAAAGCAGTAACAGAATATTTACAGACAAATAATTTCGGGAAAACTTTGAGATATTAATTATATAATTGTACTTTGCAATACAAAGTACTTTTATTATGGAAAAGAATCTTACTACAGCAGATGATTTGAAAACAATCAGGAAAATAATGGAAGAGTCAACAAAATTTCTTTCATTAAGTGGTTTTTCGGGCGTCTTGTTAGGCTTATTTGCAATTGCAGGAGCTCTTTTTGCCTATCTTTTTATTCTGGATAAAGGGAGTATAAAATTTGATGAGTACATAAGAGGCATTTCTGTCAAGGCTACATCAGCTATCACTTTGCAGTTGATGATTGATGCTTGCTCAGTTTTAATATTGTCATTGTTATCAGCTTTTTATTTTTCATTCATAAAAGCAAAACGATCAGGTAAGAGTATGTGGACTCCTGTTTCAAAGAGGCTTCTTATAAATCTTCTTATTCCTTTGGTTACAGGGGGGACTTTTGTATTAATTCTTCTTTTTCAGAACCAGATTCAACTGATAATACCGGGATTGCTTATCTTTTATGGTCTTGCTCTGGTTAATGCAGGCAAATTTACTTATGATGAAATTTTCTATCTCGGTATTCTTGAAATAATAACAGGTCTTATTTCTGCCTTTTTCCTTGCCCGGGGATTGGTATTCTGGATTTTGGGATTCGGTATTCTTCACATAGTTTACGGGATATTCATGTATAGAAAATATGAGGTATGAGAGATCTCATTTCCGGATTGAACAAAGTCTTTGAAAGCAGGATCAGGTTAGGAATAATGTCTGTCCTGATGGTAAATGAATCATTCGATTTCAACAGTCTGAAGGAATATCTGGATGTCACTGATGGAAATCTTGCCAGTCATATAAAGGCATTGGAAGAAAGGGGATTGATAGAGACAAAGAAGCAGTTTATAGGAAGGAAACCAAACACAAGCTATAGTATAACGCAGGAAGGTATTCATTTATTTAAACAACATCTTAATGCACTTGAAAATCTGATTAAAGCGCAATAAATTTTATTACAGTTTCACTTTGAAACACACATTCACTATTATGTGTAATTAATCAACACAGTAGCTATGAATAACGAAATAAAGGATAAGATAGGTAATCCTGAAATGCTTGAAAAGCTCTACAGGGATGACAGGAAAGCTTTCAAGGCTGCATTTGACAAGATATATCCGGAAATAGAAAACACTGAAACAGTAAAATTCTGGAAAGCCAGGCTGGAATATGACAATACGCCTGAAATATTAAAGACCTTTTCACTTTCTGAGATAGTCACGGTAATTGCAGTATGTTTAATTACAGCATTCATGATTAAAATTCCTTTCCTTTTCCAAATGAGTGATTCTGAAATCTTTTATCAGAGAAATGCTGCGATCATTATCTTTTTCGGACTGACTCTGTATACAATCTGGATTAACAGGAACCCGGAACATAAAAGAATAATTATGACTATTCTGGCTTTTCTGGTCCCGGCAGCATATATCAACATTCTTCCTTCAGGTGAACAAGGTGACTCCGTTATTCTTGCTTATATTCATCTCCCCCTGCTAATGTGGTTTATATATGGAATTGTGTTTACCGGTTATGATTTCAGAAACCTGAACAAACGGATTGATTTTATAAGATTTAATGGTGATCTGGCAATTTTCTATGCCCTGATTGCAATAGCCGGAGGCCTGTTGTCTGTAATTACAATTGGCCTGTTTGATTCCATAGGTTTAAATATTGAAAAGTTCTATGCTGAAAACATTATTGTAACCGGTGCAGTTGCTGCACCGGTTATAGCGGCCTTTTTAATTGAAAAATTTCCTAACCTTGTCAGTAAAACCGCACCTTTGATAGCTACTATTTTCAGTCCTCTGGTACTTATTACATTGATAGTATTTCTGATCACTATTGTGGCTACAGGAAAAGATCCTTACAATGACCGTGATTTCCTGTTTATCTTTAACATAATGCTTCTTGGTGTGATGGGAATAATTATCTTCTCCGTTTCAGAAACGTCTGTAATTAAGAATCAGAAATTCAATGCAATAGTCCTATTTGTACTTTCAATAATTACCATAATAATTGATCTGATTGCGCTGTCGGCAATCTTTTACAGGCTGGGAGAATATGGTCTGACTCCCAACAGGTTATCTGTTCTTGTTTCAAATCTTCTTGTTCTGATAAACCTGATCTTAATTATGGCAGGTCTGTTCAGGATCAACTTCAAAGGGAAGGAATTCAAAGTAGTTGAAATGACTATTTCAAAATTTTTACCTGTATATATGATATGGATAATAATAGTGTTTTTTGGATTCCCGCTAATTTTCGGGATGGAATAATTATAGCTCATAGGGGGGAATCTTTTGATGCTCCGGAAAATACTCTTGCTGCAATCAATCTTGCATGGGAAAGAAAGGTTAAAGCTGTAGAAATTGATATTCAGTTAACTAAAGACGATGAAATAATTGTTTTACATGATAAAAACACTCTGAGGATTTCAGGAGAAAGAAAAATCGTTGAAAAATCATCGCTTGAAGAACTCAAACGGTTTGATGCAGGCTCCCATAAAGACAGTAAATGGGGGAATGAGCGGATTCCTCCACTTAATGAGGTTTTAAAGACCGTTCCTCCAGATGGGAAACTGATTATCGAAATTAAAAGTGATAAAAGAATTCTCAAAAAATTGAAAGAGGAATTATCACGATCGGAACTCAAAAACTCACAAATAGAGATTATCGCATTTAATGAACATTTACTGGCATTAGCGAAGAGCCAGATGCCTGATTATAAAATGCTATGGCTCTTAGATTTAGATTTTTTCTGGCCATGGTGGATTTGTTGGATCGATGAACTAAAAATAATCAGAAAGGTAAAAAAATTAAAATTAAACGGAGTTGATGTATGGGCAGGAAGACTTCTTACAAGAGGCTTTATCGACAAATTTAAAGATGCCGGATTACTGGTTTATGCCTGGACAGTTAACGACAAGCATAAAGCTCTGCAGTTAATGGAATTCGGAGTTGATGGAATTACTACAGATAGAGCAAGTTGGATGACAGAAAAACTAACCCAGTAAAATCCTCATTAACAACTAATTTAGATTATAATGGCAAATGTTATCATTGGCATTCATGGACTTGGCAATAAACCGCCCAAACCTCTTCTGGAGCATTGGTGGAAACTTGCAGTAACTGAAGGTTTAAGAAATAACAAATACAATACAGTTTTGCCTGAATTCGAAATGGTTTTCTGGGCTGACATTATCCATGATAAAGCTTTAAGTGAATCGGATAAAGATATCAATAGTCTGTATTATATTGACGAAGAATACACAGAGGCTCCTGCCAATTTCCTTGTAACAGAACATAGTACGCGTAAAAAACTTGTCGATTTTCTTGGAAAGCAGCTTAACCGAATATTCCTCAATGACGATTTAACTCTGAATTATTCTTTTATAACTGATGCTATCGTAGATAAGTACTTCAAAGACCTGGAGGTTTATTATATGGGAAATTGCACTTCAGAAGACGGGCATTCATGTAAAGTGAATGATTTGATAAAAAAAAGACTATTAAAAATACTGGAAGAACACAGAAATGATGATATTATGCTTATAAGCCATTCGATGGGCTCAATAATCGCATATGATGTTTTGACTTTTTCAGCACCGCACATCAGGATCAATACATTTATCACAATGGGCTCTCCTCTCGGCTTACCGGTTGTTATCAGCAAAATAGCTGCCGAACAGAGACAACAGGGGAATAAGGATAATCTGATGACAACTCCATCTTGTATAATTAAAAACTGGTTTAATTTTTCCGACATTCTTGATAAGGTTGCTCTTAATTATAAATTGTCCGATGATTTCACTGAAAATAACCATGGAGTAAAACCTGTTGACTTTATGGTAGTAAATGACTATGAGATTAATGGATTTCGCAATCCACATAAATCTTTTGGATACCTGAGAACACCTGAATTCTCTAAAATTTTAAATGATTTTATATTGGCAGAAAGGCTGACAATAAAACAGAAAGTCATGCGCAGAATAGTAGAGTACATTGATAAAATAAAATCAAAAATTCCATTCATTTTTTCTACAAAAAAATAATTACATTTGATTTAAACAAGATAGCCTGATAAAGTTCTTTGTTTCTGCTGAAAGCATCATTGTTCTTCTAAGCCCGGAATAGAGTTCCAGGTTGCTCAATATCACCCGCTTTTACTTAAAAATAAATTATTGATGGTTGCCAGGGATAAATTAAATGTCATAATTCCATTGTATAATCCTCATGCCGGATGGGAAACTCAATTCGTTGATCACCTGCTGGAACTCAAAAAGGAATTAAAAGAAACCGAATTCATGGTAATCCTTGTAAATGATGGTTCAACCATTCAGATTAACAACATCGGGGAGATAATTAAGCGGTTCAAATATTTACAGTATTATTCATATCCGGTCAACAGGGGTAAGGGATATGCGATACGATATGGGATCAACATATCAGATGCTGATTACTATGTTTATACAGATATGGACTTCCCGTTTGGTTACCAGATTATTTCTCAAACTTATCAGGTACTGAAATCTTCAAAAACAAATATTGTTATAGGGACAAGAGACTTTTCCTATTTCACGAGGCTTCCGCCGGGACGAAGGATATATTCATTCTTATTGAAGGAACTAAATTATTTTATTACAGGATTTAAAATAAAAGATACCCAGGCCGGGCTTAAGGGACTTGATAACAAGGCAAAAAAAGTTCTTGCTGGCACAAAAATTAACACCTTCCTTTTTGAGCTGGAATTTCTTAAAAGAAGTCTGAATCAGGGGCTTACATATAAGATGATTAGTGTCAGATGCAGGCCTGGATTAAATTTCACTAATTTCAGGATTCGAATTATTCTTAAAGAGATATTTAGTTTTCTTAAAATACTTTTTAAAATTGGATAAGAAAATACTACTGACTTTTGATCTGGAGGAATTTGATCTTCCACTGGAATATGGCTGTCCGATCGCAGAGGAGGATCAAATAGAAATTACAAATAACGGCTTACAAAGGTTAACCGGTTTGCTGTTGAAATATAATATACCGGCTACTTTTTTTACAACTTCATTTTATGCAAATAAAAATAAAGAACTAATCAGAAACCTTTCAGAAAATCATGAAATTGCATCCCATTCAAAGGATCATTCAGACTTCACGGAAACAGATCTTCTCGATTCAAAAGTAGAAATCGAGAGGATAACGGGGAAGAAGATCTATGGCTTCAGGATGCCTCATTTCAAAAAAATAGATCTGTCACTTATTAAAGCAACAGGATACAGTTATGATTCATCAATTAGTCCGACCTTTATACCAGGCCGGTACAACAATCTTTTAGCAAAAAGAAAAATTTATTACGATACCAGGAGCAACCTGATTGAAGTTCCGGTATCGGTATGCCCTGTAATCCGTTTCCCGCTTTTCTGGTTAATCTTTAAAAACATTCCTTTGCCAATATATCTTCATATGTGTAAAATTACGATATTGAAGGATTCTTATCTCCATCTATATTTTCATCCATGGGAATTTGCTGAACTGGACTCCTTTAAAATACCGTGGTATATTAAAACCCTTTCAGGAAGCTCATTGTCAGAAAGATTTGAAAAATTGATCGTAGAATTAGAGAAAACAGGGGATTTTTCAACAATATCGGGTTTACTCGATATTGCAGGATCTCAGTAAACTGACTTTCCGGAAAAATCAATCATTTACGGGTATCTGAGATTTTTCTCTTAAATAATTCATATTCTTTTGTAATCAGATCAATTCTCTCAAAACTTTTGTTGATTGTGTCAGAATATAATGAATTTGTAATAAGCAAATATTCATGCCTGTTGTTCATATTGGGGTCCAGGCTTATATTCTTATATCTCGCATAATAAGTATAAAGACTCCAGTTTGCAGACATTTCAGGTAAAATATTTATCGTTATGTTCTCATTTAACTGAGGCAGAATTACCCTCATATCCTTCAGCATATCTTCATCTCTGTTGAACTCTTTTGAGAAGTAAATAGAAAGTATTATACCAGTGGAAAGAGCCATTACTCCGAAAATCTTAAAGAGCCTGAACCAGTTTGAACTATAGTCTATTTTTTCAAGCATAATTTCAACCAAAGGACTTACTAACAGGCCAAGAGCGATTGCAAAGAATGGTAAACTTAAGAGAAGAAAATAAGTGCTCTGGTCCATTGTGGTCAATATTGGCAATACTCCTGCCAGTCCAAGAGAGAAAAATGCTGCAGCAGGACGCAGCTTAGAACTCATATTATGGAAGGAGAGCTTGTTTTTCCATCCGTAAAACATGAATATCAATATTATTCCAAAAGAAGGAAGTAATTCCATTACAAGCCTGTGGATTATATAAAAGCGGGATTCTGCGGTTACTCCCTTTGAAATCTTAAATAGAGCCATTTCAATGTATTTTGGTAAGAATTCTCCTGGCCCGGGAAAAAGAAAGAGCAGTATCAATGGCAGAACCGCCGAAATTAATATTATTGCTGTGTCCAGAACCATGGAAGAGAATTTATTCTTTCTTAGAAATAGCCACAGGAAGAATGGAAAAGCGAGCGGGGTTAAGGTAACAAAACCCTTTGTCAGAAAACCAAGGCAAATCATAAATCCGGCCAGGAAAAGGAACACTATCCTGTTGGATTGCTGGCTTTTTATGTAGAACAAAACGGACAGACATATAAATATAACAAGTGTATTCTCAAGCATATGGTTCACAGAAGCCCAGGCAACTGTTTCCATTGTGATCCAGAATAATAATGGGAGCCATCCTGTTGATGATTTTTTTAATGTTTGTTTCCAGATGGAGGCAATTATTATCCCGGTTATAATTGTTGTCAGAAGAGAATAAAATCGTTCGACGAACCTGCTGTCTCCAAAAATCTTGAAGAGAATAGCCTCCAGTCCAAAGGCCAGTGGTGGGTGTTCAACAAAAACAGGGAAAAGTGTATCTGTCAGGTGTGGATGCCAGAAAGTTCCTGAGCCATTGGCCATATTTCTGGAAAGAATAGCATATATTGTTCCATCCATGAACATTCCGTCAGATAGCCATGAATGGCAGATAGTCAGCATGAATATTCCTGCAATAGCAATATAAAAATAGGTTTCTTTAATATTCTGTCTGCTGTTTCCCATATTGAAAATCAAGGTTGAAACAAAGTTACAATTAATCAGATACAGGGAAGGAGTTTAATGTTGAAAAGGCGGACAAATTGACCACATTTGGCCGGGAAAATTACGGAAGCATTATTTTTCCGTTCGGACGAATAGTCCAATGAATTTCTTTAAGGACTTCAAGAATTTCATTGTAATGGAAAGCTTCCCAAGGCATTTGCCCCCCTCTTAAACCATGGTATTTTTTCGCCCAGGATATGGTGTAGGTATCTTCGATTAGATTGAGTAAAGGAGGGTATTCATAAAACAGCCATTGTTGTTCTTTATTGCCATCTGGCAATGTAAAACGGACATCAATGGTACCCGGCGCCTTTATTTCAAAATCTCCCTGATCATTAGTCTCTAATTCTGCTATTTTATTGTCAACATTCCATATCTCAACCAATAATTTTTTTAGTGGATGTCCTTCCTGATCGATTATTCTACCGTGTATTAAGGATATTATTGGTTCTGGAGGCTCCCATCCAGGAGAATTAAAAAAAACAGGGGCAGTAATGCTAACACCTGTATTACTGGCATAGTCATAATCAGGATTAAGTAAACATTTTTCAGCATAATCTATTACATCGAATTGTAGATCATTTTTAGGAAATCCTTTTCCATAAGATTTAACCACATACCATGCTGTTTCTGATTCATTAACTACAAATTGATGTTTTATCATGCGTCTTTTCTGCTCTCGAAAATCTAATTTTTCAGCAACCTTTCCATTTCGATAAAGGACAAGATATGAAATATATTCATCGGGGAATGGCTCACTATATACTTCAACTCTGATTGTATGTTTTTTCCCATCTGCAGGTAAAACTGAACCAGGTGGAAGCTTTCCATCAACGTTTAATAGCATGACAGCTTTTCCTGACAACATCGTATGTCCTGCCATTATATTATCTATCAGCAGGTTCATGTTAAATTTCCTATCACCTGTCCAGACATAAGTTAATGTTGATTTTCCCATGCTTCCATTCGCAATATTACCATCAGTCTCAGCTACAGGTGTCAACCGATATCCGAGATTGAGTATTTTAAACCATAGGTTTTGATAGAAGATGTTATCCTTACAATCTCCCATAACTACTATCCCATTGTATGATTGGGCTGCAAGGAGATCGAAAGCCAGATCGGCTGATGTATTTGTTGCCGGATATATTTCATTCGGACCATTATGCCACCATCTTGTTGGATGGGCTGCTACTGAAAAACCTCCTTTAGCCCTGTTGTGAAGGCGGTCAATAAATGGTGGATTCCATTTCGGATGCAATTTTCCCCGCAAATCGATATTGCAGGAGACTGTTTTATCCTTGGAAACCAATGATTCGAAATAATCCACATCATGCCATTTCAGGTAATCACCAAGAGGGTCAGGCATTCCCGGATGGTTAACATACCATGTATGGCCATAGCGAAGTTTAGGGCTCTCCACTCCAAAGCCCAGGTTAAGTGTTGGTGTAGAGTTTTTGTTCAGATACCTTAAAATGGAATCATAATTTACTTCCATCCCCAGCCTGAAGTTCCATAATTGGCAGATATCAAGATGGTCTATCCCCAGCGCTGCACAATATGGATAGATATATGGTGGTTGGTTTTTTTCTTCATCCCCATCTAAATGGTTATGACTATCAAATGAAAAGTACTCCGATTTGTGTAGATCAAAGCGAGGCTTCAGTGTAAGTCTGCATCTTTGTGGCTTATCATTGGTAATCATTAGTTTTGCACGAACTTCATCACAATTGCTTTTCCAGGCAGTTACGGTTACTTCTCCAGCTGGAACCTTGACTTTTACAGGTGAGAATGCTGGAAAACCTTTTGGGCCTATACCTCCGTACCATCCGCCAAAATTGTCATTGTCTTCTGTTTGGATGTGCAGCCAGGCGGCAGTATTCTGATCAGAACCTTTCTGGATTATCTCAATAATCAGTTCTGTATTTGTATCTTGTGCAGTGATTTGCTGAGTAATCCCGGAAATTAAGATTATTCCTATTTGGACTATTACTGTTGTATATTTCCGATTATTTAACATAAATAAGATATATCATTCTTCCCTGGCAGCTCTTATATCAAGTATTTTATTACCCCCGTTCCAAATTAATTTTAGCCTGAACGGCACATTGGAATGTACTCTAATCAAAGGTTCATCAGTAGCATTATTCCTTTTGGAGCAATACATGTTTATAATACCTTTCTTGCCGAAGGGATATTGACTAACGCCAAACTCATCGGTTAACCGTATATCCCAAACAATTGTCTCATTTGGGACGTCGGACCGGATACCAAAAATATACTCGAGCAGGATTGCTGTTCCTGTTAGTCCTCCTTCTCCAACAAAATTCTCTCGACCACTTCCTTTTAAGAATTCGGGGGAATAATTTTCCCAGATAATATCCGTCTTTTTGAATATATTAGTAACATTATTCAGATGGTTGTTTGCAATTTCATAAGCAAGTGAGTCTGCTCCGACTTTAGTCAACCCGCGTAAAACACTATAATTAGTCATTGCCCAAACAGCTCCTAACCAATATCCACCATCAGGATCATATTTTGGATTATCGGCAGAAAGCGACGGTATCCGGTGAGGCCGGTTAAATTCAGTTGTATCTGACAAATGTTCCAAAAAAAGAGGCATTTCCTTCTGTGGTACAACATCCGCAAGTAATGCCCAATAGGTTCCGATAGTTTTCACACTTGAAAGGGTTCCATCTTTAAAACGGTCAACATAGATTGATTTTTCAGAGTCCCACATTTTAGAATTGACAAAAATCGAAAGATCTGACACTTCCTTTTTTATGGCCTCTACATCCTCTGTGCGGTTCAGAATCTCGGCCATTTTAATTAATAGTTTGCCAGCAAATATTTGTTGTAAAGTAGCATCAATCCATGACATATGCCCATGACTGAAGGCGTGATGGTATCCGTCTGGTAGTCTTGGTTGATTGTCCATGCCACACCCCCAGCCACTTGAAAAGTAACTGCCATCAGGCCAACTCCTGTAGTTTTGATACCACTGATAATTAGCCAATAATACCGGAAAAATATTTTTTAGCCTGTCCAGATCATTTATATTGCAAAAGTATTCCCATTCGGCCCATGGAAAGATATTAATTCCAGCACTTGACGGATCAAACCGTTCAAAAGCATCATTGCCATTTGTTCCGAGTATTTCACGGCATATAAAACCATCTTTGTGCTGCTTGGCATAGAAATTATCCAGTGTCTGCTGAAAATTAAAAGCCTTAAATCCATAACGACAAAATAACACCATAAAACCGCAGTCTTCTGTAAAAATGTTATTATTAAATGCAGGATCAATATAAGGTGTTATAAAACCTTTGGTTCCGGAAACTCTATGTATGTTTCCAATGGCAATTTCCCAGGTTCTCCAGTACATTCTTATTACATCCGGACGCTGGGGCCAAATAGGTACTGGTAGTTTATCTTTTATTTCATAAAATGCAGGAGGGCTGGATGTATCTGTGTTACTTACCAAAAATTTATTTTCCTTAACATATTTGTTTGGTACATGAGTGTCAAAGTAAGGTTGCCCATAAAGAACAATGTTAGTTATTGACAACACAAGAATAAGTAAAATAATCCAAGAATTTCTCACAACAATATTTTTGATTCTTATATTAAATTATTTTGTATTATAATGTCAATAAAATTCTTTTCTATATTGCCTTCAATATAATACTTATTTAGTTTTGAGGCCCAATTTTATTTTCCGATTTTCATCAAGAATGTAATTTATTACTGCTTTCAATTCCAATAGTGTAAGTCTCATTACAAAAAATAAATACTACCAGATTGATGGCATTAAGGTGAATTCATGTCTTTAAAGCACTGATGACATGATTGGTGAAAGAGTCAGCATCAAATTCGTCAACAAGAAATTTAAAGACCCTGCAAGAATGAGAGTGTTCGCTCTCGCTCTTTCATATGTAGTGCACCAGCCCTTCAGAATCACTTGCAAAGTTTTACAGAGGCTCTATAAAATGACAGTTCGAGTGCACATTAAATATACTTTAAATGCAAAATATAAATTATCAGGCTAGTAATAAATATATTTGAAAAAATAAATATTCTAATTTATTCTTTATCTATATATTATATTTGTACTCGATTTATAAATCATAAATACAGACTATGCAAATTACAGTGACCAGAAAGGATACTAATTTTTCTCCTGATCCCAGCAGGGTAATTGCCCGCTTCCTTTATACTTCTGATGAAAGAAGCAAAGATATTATTAGAAATGTAATGGCTCTGTCTGAGGATGAGGTAAATATAGCATTAAGTCAGGTGCTGAGAGGTTATGCCAGACGTCATAGGAATATTTCGGTAATATTTGAAAACCATTATAAAAAATTGGAAAGGCTTTTAAGAGAGCTGGAAGTAAGTCTTGGCAATAATAATAAACCCCTTAAAGCGTTGATAGGCTCATATTTCACAATGGAATATTCAATTGAGTCAGCAGCCTTTTTTAATCCATCAATAGTTGAAGATCCTGATCAATCAGAATTAGGCCCTGATGAAAAAAGATTAATTTTTAGTTTCAGGGCAACTGGGGAAGGCCATATTTCGTCAATCGTTTTTCGTTCAGCTGTTATTGATATAAACAGTAATCTGGTAATTGAACCTGTGGGCAAAATGCTGGCAGAAGCAGAGCGAATAAAAAGACACATTTACAATAAAAACTCATTTATTAAGAAACTGGATGAAATGAGTGATTTCGATAATAAGATTTCTCCGGTCTTTGTGTTGGAAAAATTGGGTGACAGGTTTACATATGGAGAATTAAAAAGAGCCGTAGAAGAAACCAGAAAAACTCACAACCTTTCTCCTAATAAAGAATTAATAATTAATCAGATGATGTGGTTGGCGAAATCTCATTACGAACTTGACTTTTCACTTGATTCGTCAATTTCTGAAAGAGTTATTTTTCCAACCTCTGAAGCTGAGAGAAATGGTATCGAAGATGCACGTTTTGTTAAATTCACAGATGAAAAAGGTGAAATAACTTACTATGCTACCTATACTGCTTATGATGGAAGAATTATTATGCCAAAGTTGCTGGAGACCAAAAATTTTTATCACTTTAAAGCATTGACTATACATGGCGAAATTGCCCATAATAAAGGTATGGCATTGTTCCCCAGAAAGATAAAAGGCAAATATGCAATGCTGTGCCGTATAGATGGTGTGAATAATTATATATCTTATTCTGATAATATAAACTTATGGCGCGAAGCCAAAATAATCCAGAAGCCTAAATTCCCATGGGAGTTGATACAAGTTGGAAATTGCGGCTCCCCAATAGAGACCAAAGAAGGCTGGCTGGTAATTACGCATGGAGTTGGACCCATGAGAGAATATGTTTTAGGAGCATCTTTATATGATCTTGATGATCCTGAAATTGAGATTGGCAGGCTAAAGACACCTTTATTGGCTCCCAATGCTGAAGAAAGGGAAGGATATGTGCCTAATGTTATCTATTCTTGTGGTTCAATTATCCACAATGGTAATCTGATTGTTCCATATGGCATGTCTGACAATGCATCAACTTACGCGGCAATTAATTTAACTGAGGTCCTTAATGAACTTAAGAACTCAAAATAGCGCCAATGAGGGGGAAGACTCAAAATCAGTAGCAGTTATTGTAGCTCACCCTGATGATGAAACATTATGGGCCGGTGGTACTATACTGAGTAATCCGTCATGGAAATGTTTTATCATTAGTCTATGCAGGAAAAGCGATAATGATCGTGCCCCTAAGTTCTTTAAAACATTGCAAATTTTAGGGTCTGAAGGAATAATGGGGGATTTGGACGATGGTCCTGAACAAATACCTCTGGATGAAAATGAGTTGGAGCAAACAATACTGAAGCTATTGCCTCATTTCCATTTCGATTTGATTATTTCACACAATCCCAATGGTGAATATACAAGACATGTCCGGCATGAGGAAACAGGAAGAGCGGTTATTAAACTCTGGCATTCAGGCAAGATATCTGCAAATGAACTTTGGACCTTTGCTTATGAAGATGGTGGCAAGGAATATTATCCCAGACCTTTAGAAAACTCTTCTTACTTCCAAATACTTACGGAACAAATATGGCTGAAAAAATACAGTATTATAACAGAAGAGTACGGGTTTAGAAAAGATAGCTTTGAAGCAAAAACAACACCAAAAGCTGAATCATTCTGGCAATTTACAAATCCTTACAGTGCAAATAAATGGGTAAATAGTGGAGGAGTATTACCATGAAAGTATTATTATTATATGACTACCCTGCATCCCCTGGAGGTCTGGCAACCCAGGGAGACTTGTTATACAAGGGACTTATTAAAATGGGGATTGATGCCTATGCAGTTAATTTCGTGTCGGCACAGGAGAAGGAATGGTATTATCGCTGGTTTAAGCCGGATGTTGTTGTTGGTGTAGGATATTGGGGACATACACCCCATCTGGTACTCCACCCACAACGATATGGAGTTCAGGCAGTACCCTGGCTGGTTGCTGACGGATATATTGCAAACTACCAGGAGGTACTTAATGCTCTTCCACTTATTCTGGTAACATCGAATTGGGTAAAAGAAATGTATGTTCGCGACGGAATAAACAGTGATATAATTGAGGTGTTGCCGGTTGGATGCGATACAGATGTCTTTTCCTCTTTAAAAAAAGACGACCCGAAAATTTCGACCGTACGCGAATCACTGGGCGTTTCGCCGGATCAGATAATGATTCTTACTGTTGGTGGCGATGCTGCATCAAAAGGTTCACAGGAGGTAATGCAGGCCCTTTCTATAATTGATACTAAAGCACCTGATTGGAAATATGTTTGTAAAGTATGGCCACAGCCAAGAACCAAACTTCAGAATCTGGCTGATCTGGAATTGGCAACACACCTGGGCATCGATAAAAATGTCATATATACAACAAATATAATTTCACGTAATTTCATGCCTTATTTGATAGGTGCCTGCGATATATATGCAGCACCTTCGCGTCTTGAGGGTTTTGGAATGCCACAAGTTGAGGCAGGTGCTTGCGAAAAACCAGTAATAAGTATAAAGGCTATGGGAATGCTCGATACTCTTGTACATGGAGAAACCGCATTCCTGGCAAATGTAGCACAGAAAATCGATGTTAAAGAAGTGATCCTTGGTGATGAATCAGGGTTTGAAGAGCGCCACAGAGTTGTGTTCAATAAACCACGAACAGTAGATTACCGTGCAAGTGTTCATGATATTGCCAATTACCTGATGGATCTCATGACCAATGAGGAATTACGTATAAAAATGGGCAAAGCAGGAAGGAAGAGAGTTGTTGAGAATTTTGACTATCGTGTTGTAGCGCAACGTTTTGTTCAAATCATGAACGATAAACTGGGAATAACCTAATCCACCAAATCAATGCAAATTATAGACTGGGAGGAAATAAGAGCTGCAAAAAATGCAGCTCTTGAAGTGCTTCTTCATAATGCTCACGGACCATATCATGGACTTCCTCGTACTGCAGGCTGGGGTTATCCTGAGCCATATACACGGGATCTGATGTTTTCCATTCTGGGGATTGCTGTTTCTGAAAATCATAAGCTTATAATGAGCATCCGCAGAGTTTTGGAAACTCTGGCAGAAAATCAGACGGAACATGGTCATATCCCTTCACTTGTGCATGACAAGCAAGATCGTGGTTCAAGTGATTCAACTCCTTTGTTTTTAATGGGAGCTGCCATTTTCAGAGAATTATCAGGTGAGCATGATTTTCTTCATGAGGCTGTCAGTAAAGCCCTGAAATGGATGACATATCAAAGCCCGTCAGATCGATACCTTGTTGCCCAGCAACCGACAAGCGATTGGCGTGATGAACAATGGGTACTGGGATATGGCCTGTTTGTGAACACACTGGTTTACAGCTATCTGCGACTTTTGGGTCAGAACAAAGAAGCAAACATGGTACTCCATGAAATGGGTAGGTTCACCATTACCGGAGGAAGTATGCACCGTCATGTCCACGAAGGTCTTGTGGTAAAACATAAGCCCTACTATGCTTTATGGTCTTATAAAATCTTTAGCAGTGAACGGTTCGACCTGCTTGGTAACAGTCTTGCCATTCTTTCAGGCATAGCATCACCCACCCGTGCTGAAGAAATGATTTCCTGGATCGAAGAGGAATGTGCAGAGATGAGAAAAAGAGGTGAGCTGGCAGTTGATCTGCCACCTAATTTCTTCCCATTTATTAAGCCTGGGGAACCTGACTGGCGCGAGCGATATTCAATATATAATAACCCCGGGGATTATCATAATGGAGGCATATGGCCATTTATAGGTGGCCTGTACGTGGCGGCACTAGTGGCAGCTAAAAAGTACAAACTAGCCGAAAAAAAGCTCATTGCACTTACCCATCTTATTAAAACTTCAACTGACAAAAATATTGATTTTGGTTTTAATGAATGGTTAAAAGCCCAGGACGGCAAACCCATGGGACAGAACTGGCAAACGTGGTCAGCTGCACTTTATCTTTATGCTGTAAAATGCGTGGAAGAAAAAAGAACGCCTTTCTTCGATAAGATACGAAATTGTCAGGATGTATCGACATTTGAGTAAGAAAGGCAACATCTATCGATTCGACTTCTAATTATGTGTTTTTAAAACATCCTTATAAACCTCCAGGTATCCTTCAATCATTTTTTGACAACTGAATTTTGAGACAGCATAATCCCTGCAATATTTTCTGTCAATTGATCTGATATTATTTACTGCTTCTACTGCCTGGTCGATATTATTGACCAGAAATCCGGTCTTCCCGTCAAGAATTAATTCTGGCATTGAACCCTTGTTAAATGCAATAACAGGTGCTCCGCAAAGCATTGATTCTGCTACGCTTAAACCAAAAGGTTCTTCAAAACTTATTGGATGTAACAGTGCAAAAGCTTCGCCCATAAGTTTATCTCTTTCCTTTGGTCCTGAATTACCAACGTATACAATATCATCATCATTAATTAATGGTTTAATCTTACTTTCAAAATATTCCTGATGCTGAATTAAACCGGAAATGATTAGTTTCCTTCCTGATTGTTTGGCAATCTGGATTGATTCAGATGTACCCTTTTCGGGATGGATCCTGCCGAAAAACAGCAGATAATCTTTTGCCTCTGAGCAGAATGTAAAATCATCTGTATTAATTCCATTGTAAACTGTTGCAGAATAATTAAGTTCGGGGCTGCGATCAGAATTACTGATTGAAACGTATGTGCTGGTACTATTGTACTTTTTATAAACAGAAAGAATCTTTTGAGATGAAAACCCATGAATTGTTGTTACCATAGGTGTTCTTATCAAACGTGAATATGTTAATGGAAGAAAATCAAAATTATTGTGAATTAAGTCGAATTTATCTGCCTGCTCCATGATGTTACTGATATGAAGGCACTCACATACTTTAGGGTCAAGCTCTGTGTGTTCTGACCAGGAATGTTCACAAACAGATTGCAATTTGCCTTTTGTTATGGAATCAGCGGTAGCAAATAAAGTAACATCAATTCCATTTTCAATGAGGCCTTCGGCAATATTAGAAGCAACCTGTTCCCATGGTCCATACTTGCGGGGAGGAGTTCGCCATGCAACAGGTGATAATACTGCTATCTTCATATTCAGGATATGATAACTTTAAACTTTCGCACTATATCGCTTTTCTTGCGTTATTCAAACAATGATCAACAAGATCTTCAATATTTGCTGTACCCACACACATCACTTTGTCGGCACCACCCCAATAGATTTTAATGCTCCCGTCTTTTTCAGGAACAGCACCGCAGGTGAACACTACATTATGCACATAACCAGTAAGTTCATAGACTTCTTCCGGTTGCAAAATCCATTCATCGCCTACTGCAATTATTTGGGAAGGATCTTCAAGCTTATGTAAAGCAACGCCCAACCTGTAAACGCATCCATCCATGGTAGGAAATACACCGTGATAAATGCTTAACCATCCTCGTGCAGTTTTAACCGGAGGTGCTCCTGGTCCTATTTTCATTTCATCCCAGTGATACTGAACAGGTTTCATTATTAATTTTGATTCGCCCCAGTACCTGAGGTCAGGAGAATAGGAAATCCAGATTGACCATGGTGATATTTCAGAATGAGGGCGATCAAGTCGTGCATATAAACCGTTGATTTTTTCAGGAAAGATTACAACATTACGATAATCGGCCTCAGTGATAAGAGAAAATCGTTCGACATATTTAAAATCCTTGGTTTTTGCAAGACCAATACGTACACCATACCTGGAATAGGCACTGTAAGTTATAAGATATTCACCATCGAGAAAAATAATCCGGGGGTCTTCAACACCATACTCCTCATATTCTTTAAATTCACCTTCAGCAGCAGGAATCATGAAAGGTTCCTTATCAACTTTAAAATTATATCCGTCATCACTTTCTGCTTTGCCCAATATACTTCTTCCGTTAAGTTTATGAGACCGGAAGATCATTATATACCTGTTATTATATTTAACAACACCGGCATTATGGACTGTAGCCACCGGATAAGGCACATCATCCTTTGTCAGTATGGGATTATTATGATATCTTTCTATCAGCACAATCTATAGTTTAATTCTCATTTCTACTGTTGTTGACTCTGTCATTAAACTACTTTTCAAATTCCTCAAATGCCTAAAGAACTGTTAAGTGAGAAATCAAATAGGCCAGTGAACTTTCTGCACCCTGGTTTCGATTTACGCCATAACTCTCAAAGCCATCGCAACACCCTGTAGTCTCAAAATCGAATAAACTCATCCTAAGATCATTTTCTCCCAGAAACCACATGAAGCAGCTAAATAATTTATTAAGATATTCCTTATTTTTTGTCAGATGAAAAGCCTGACGATACATTAAGACCATTGCCAGGGCATCTATTGGCTGTTGAGCATAAATAGAACGTTCACCATCTTTTTTATACCATTTTTCATTACCTATGATCGATAGATAATCATCCTTAAGGGTGATTTTTGTGAGAAAATTCATGGTCTCCAGCGCTACCTCAGTTACTTTACGATCCTTAATTATTCCTGCTGAATGTAAGAGTGCAAGCGGTAATATCCCATTATCATAAGCCAGCAAACTTTCAAACCATCTCCAGTCTGGAGTGCTGTTTTCTTCGTAATGTTTGATTAACTTAATGGTGAGACTCCTTAAAATTTCGGTCATTGAGTCATCTGATGGATTACTCCGGAGATAATAACTGATACCTATCATAGTATTGGCAATTCCTCTGATAGACTGGAGTTTCTTAAAGTTTCCTGATGCATCTAAAAATATAAATTTACCGGTTTGGAAGTAGGAATCGTTAGGTGCGTTAGCAATCAGGTATCCCAGAGCCCAGATGGTTCTTCCGAAAGAATCTTCTGAGCCTACTTCATCAAGATATTGCCGGTTGAAACTAAGAAAATTTCTGAATGTCCCGTCTTTGTTTTGCATATAGTGGATATAGCTTAAATAAATGGGAGTTAATTTCAGAGCCAGCATATCCTTTTTTTGTCTGTATGCCATTAGGACCATAAGCAATGCTCTTGCATTATCATCCAGGCAGTATCCTTCCTTTAAATTTGGAATCCCAAATTTTGCATGTTGGATGATCCCGGTGTCATCGGTTAAACGTGTTATATGGACAAGCGAAAATGGAGGGAGGATAAGCGGATCAATAAGGGTCTCTGTTTTAGTTAATAGAACAGGCTTATTGGCAAGTATTTTTAGAGCAACAGCAATATATTTTTCCCCGGTCTTGGGCCATGTAATTTCTCTGCCATAATCGTATGCTTTTCCTCTTAGTATTTTCAACATATCCGGATTATCCAACAATTCCATTAAAATAGTTGAAAGATCATCTGAATCATTAAAATTAAAAAGTCTTCCTCTTCCATCCGCCAATAATTCCGTTGCATGCCAGTAAGGTGTTGACACTACAGCTGAACCAGTGCCTACCGCATAGGAAAGTGTACCACTGGTGATCTGAGCTTCATTCAGATAAGGTGTGATATAAATATCAGATGCAGACAGGTATTTAAACAATTCCTTCTGATTCATAAATTCGTTCAGAAAAACAACATGTTTGTCCAGATTAAGGCTTTTAACTAAATGTCGAAGATAAGTCCGGTATTCTTCTCCGGAATACCGAAGAACATTCGGATGTGTCTTTCCTAAAACTATATAAAAAACCTCCGGATGCTTTTCAATAACTTTTGGCAACGCCTTTATTACAGTCTCAATCCCTTTGTTCCGGCTTAGAATACCAAAGGTAAGTAATACCTTATTATTTTCGAGGTTGAATTCCTTTTTGGTTTGTTGCTGGTTGAACTGAATATCAGGTACCCCATGCTCGATATAAACAATTTTCCTTTTATCAATTTTATAGATGTTTACAAGAAACTCAATAGCCTTATGGCTCATTACAATTATCTTTTGAGCCATTTTGCATATTTCAACCAATACAGCTCTTTGGTCGTAGGATGGAGTTTTGATAATTGTGTGCAGGGTGACTACCAGGGGAATTTCCAACCGGTGAAGCAAAGGAAGAATATATACACCATTTTGTCCGCCAAAAATGCCAAATTCATGCTCCAAAATACAAAGGTCAGCACCACTGAGATTAATGAATTTTGCAGCGGATAAATAATCTCTTTGATGCTCCTGTCTGATTGTCAGTTTTACTTCTTCAGGATAATCATAGGTTAGTTCATGATCATTCATGGCAACAATGAATCCTTCAATTGAATCTTTTGTAGTTTCATTATTCATTACCATGGAATTGTAGAGGTTCCTGGTAAAAGTCCCGATTCCACATTCCCGTGGAGGATACGTTCCAATATATGCAAGTTTCATAATATCAAAGATACAACTAATAAACTATCTCTCAGCCCATCTGACAAAGTATCAAAACAAACACAATTACTGATTGAGGTCCCGTATGAATGCAAAAGAGCTAAAGGAATTCTCAGGCATAATTTTGAAATCAATATAAGAGCTATTTTATCTGTATAAGGGTAATGAGCTCCTTTAGAAATAATATAGGACTGACAATGTATTGACAATTTGTACGTTGAAAAATCCAGTACCAAGCCCCGTCAACAAGGAAATATTAAGTTCACATCTGACTTTGCAATTTTAATTATTTTATTCCTTGATTTTTCTTTGAAGCAGTCTATCACATCACAATCCTGATATTTAGAACCAGAGTCACATACATAAATCGGTTGCATCAATTCAATTAGCTCCTTCGAAATATTATTATCACTGGCATAATGCGGCATCTTAAAAAAATATTCTTTATTTCTCCGATGTTTTAGAGTAAACCTATTACGTAATCCGGGCTAGAATAAATTTAAAAGGGTTATGTAATTGATCTATTTGCCCAGTTCAATAAATATTTTTTAATCCAATTATTTATTGTAATTTGCATTAGGCTTGGCGTAGTGTCTTTGGCGCCAATATATTTAAAGCTAATTATTAACTAAAAGGGAGATCTAAAAAATGAAAAATGCAATCATTTATTTTTCACTCATTTCTTTATTCTTTTTCTTTTCTTGTGGCGGGCCCTCTCAAAACAAGAATGTTCCGGAGGATAAAACCGCTCCAGAAAAAAAGGTTGAAAAAACGAAAACTGAAAATGCCTCACTTTCTACACAGGAGGGGATGACAAGCAAACTCCTTGAACTCGGAATAAAAATTCCTGAATTTTATGTATTTAATGAAGTAACTAATAAGGACGGAGAATACTCTATTAGTTATAAGTTTAATCCGGAAACCGGTAGTATTGGATTAGCTCAGACCGTGATTGATGCTATATTGTACCAGATGAAGACTCAAATAGGATGGAAGGAAAAGAGTTCCCCTGCGACAGATTATAAGACCCATACTCTTTCCGTACCAATGGACTTAGTTGGTTCTGCAACAAAAAATCTGGTTATATCCTATTATTTAGGCGGAAACAATACCCTGGGTGATGATCCCAAAAGCTTTTTTTTAACTTTTAAATACTTTGAGCTGAATTAGTATACATTTTCAGATAGTTCTATGTCCTCATATATTGCTTTTAGTTAAAAAATCGTTTACATTGTTATGGGTGAGATTCATCATAAAATATGAGACTTAACATTAATAAATTAATTAAATCAATAAATAATAATTAATAAGCGGTTTTAAGTTATAACTACAAAATTTAAGATTATGAAAAAATTCGGTGTATACTTATTCCTTTTCGTATTAATTTTTTCTTCATGTGAAAAGAAAGTGGAACCAGCCCTCACCACCACTGCGGCAAGCAGCATAACACCAAATACTGCAACAAGTGGTGGTAATATTACTTCCGATGGCGGATCAACAGTGACAGCTCGTGGCGTTTGCTGGAGCACATCAGCTGACCCAACCATAGCAGACAGTAAAACCTCAGACGGCACAGGGCCAGGAACATTTATCAGCTCAATAACCGGATTAACTGGAGGCACCTCTTACTATGTAAAAGCTTATGCCACCAACAGCACAGGAACAGCTTACGGAAATGAAATAAGTTTTACAACAACAGCCGTAAACATGTTAAGGATTGAAAATTTAATGACAACAAATGCTGCAAACTGTGTGGTCGGCGGAGTTGATTTTGGCACAGTAGCAGCAGGAGCTATTTCAGAGTATAAAGTTGTTCCTGGTGGCGTAAGTGTTTTAAGCGGAGGTTTTACAAGTGGAAGTACAGTAACATTACCTTCTAATCCGGCCACTAATCGTAAGTTTACGCTTACAATTAATGCCAATGCCAGTTTATCGATTGCTGAAGACCTGTAAGAAAATGTTATAATATTGCTTATAAACATTAATTAGCTACAAGATAACGTGTACGTTGAAAAATCCGTCACCAATTCCGTCAACAAGAAATTTAAAGACCCCTGCAATAAGGTGAGTGTGAGTGTGTGAGCGAGAGTGTGAAAAAAGAATGAGAGTGTTCGTTCGAGTTCTCACTCTCACTCTTTTTTAAGTGGTGCCATCAGCACCCAAAGAGTCTTTTTGCAGTTTGCTGATTAGCCAATTAGATTGCAGTTAGTGTATTCTTTCATTTAATATAGAAATCAAATGTTATTTTAGTCCATGTTTCCATCCCTTCATAAAATTCAGCTAAATTAGATTTATCTATCCAGGCTGCCGTCATTTTATCCGTTTCATTAATACATACCTCTTTATTTGATACATGGATGTTATACAAAAGTCCAATATGAACGCTGCCAACCGAAATTGTATCATCATTTATAAAGCCAATAAATTCAATATCTTCTATCAAACATCCATTTAGTAACTTGACTTCTTCATATAATTCTCTTTTTAATTCATCAATTAAATATTGTTCTTTCGATTCCATAGAGTCGTTAGGATTCATATGACCTCCTACTCCTAAAGAGAATTTATTGTGTAGTCTTTTTTCTGTCTGCTTAGATGTCCTCTTGAATAAATAAAATGATTCTTTATTAGAGATAATTGCATACGGAATAATTTGTTTAAAAGAAGGGTCTCCTTCTAATTCACTTCTTCTAAGAAACAGGCCATTTTGAACAATCCTTTTTAATACTTCACTATTTTCCTTTATTAAACCCTTTTTTTTATAGGTCATTAATTTCCAAAACTCGTCTGTTGGGAAAGCAAATACTAATTCCTCCATATTATTCATTGTTTATAAAAAGTTGGTACATCCTGGCTGACATATTTTCGACAATCCGGAATCAATAACATGCTTTTATTGATTTTCTTCGTTAGCCCCTGACCCTAAAGGGTGCGAAGAACCGAGCTCAGCTTTGCTGGCGAGCTCGGCGCAGCCAAAATCAATTACTCCCTTTAGGGGTGGGGCAAATAATTGATTTTCAATCACCATAGCCTTTTTTTGGACAGAAATATTATTTTAAGGTTGTTGGTTAAACAGCCATACTCCTTCTGATTGGAGGATGAGGATTATAATCTTCTACAACAAAATCATCAATAGTTAGTTGATCAAAGGGTTTTTTTGTAATGTGTAATTTAGGTAAAGGTTTGGGTTCTCTTGACATTTGTTCAAGAATTGCAGTTACATGATCATATTTTTCTTCATTTCCGTCACTAGGAGCATTTTTATTAATCCAATCAACAACTTCTAAATATTCTTTCTTTGCAGAAACATTTCTTATTCTTTTTTGTAGTTCCTTGAAATTATCTCTGTGCCATTGAGTTCTCTTCCCAATACCGGCATAAAAATGTGAATCTCCAAAAGTATGGATAAATGTTTTTGGAACCATCTCTGCCCCTTGAGCAATTACCTGGGTAAGAGCAGCATAACTAGCTATATTAAAAGGAACACCTAGAAATTGATCACAACTTCTCTGGTAAAGTTGCAATTCTAACTCGCCTTCTTCATTAGCAGTTGCTTGATATAAAACATGACATGGAGGTAAAGACATTTTTGGAGTGTCTCCAGGATTCCATGAATCAACAATATGTTTTTTCCCGGTTGGTTTCTTTCTTAGACCATTTATCAATTTTTCCAGTTGATCTATTTCAACAAAGCTCCCTTTGTCATGATCAAAATATTCCCATCTTCTCCATTGTTTCCCATAAATTGGTCCAGCATCGCCCCATCTTTCTGCAAACTCAGGATCTTCTTTTATTCTCTGACCATATTCTTCCATTGCTTTGTCCCAATCAGGAGAATACTTTACAATACCTTCAGGAAAAATTCCTTCTTTTTGCATCCCGGGAAGATTGTCTTGAAAAGCATCTGGTCTCCAAATAGGGCTGTTATTGTCTTCAAGATATTTAATATTTGTATCCCCTCTTAAGAACCATATTGTTTCATGAAACATAGATCTTGTAGCCATTTTTTTAGTAGTTAATAATGGATACCCTTCTCTAAGATCATATTCGTTTTGATACCCAAATAAAGAGATAATCCCGGAACCTTTGCTTCCCCCTTTAAAATTTGAACGATTAGAAGTTAAAATTGCTTTTGAATGATCTAAATATTGTTGCGCCATTTCTTATTTAGTTTAAAATCAATACTATTTCATAAGGATCATTATAGTCTGGTTATTTTTTTAATTAATCCAAAATAACCTTCTGTTTTATACATTCCTTTAATCATTTTATCATAATCTTTTTATTATTTTTTCCCATCAAAAGGGTCTTTAGAATATTTTGTTTTTAAATATAGTTATTATTCCTATTTGTTATCAGACTCCAATGTTTACTGAATAGAAAATTATTAACAAAAGACGTTAATCGTTGTTCTTAAATCACCCCGGCACTAAATTTCTTTAAAAGGGCATTATTCAGCCTTGATTATTTGGTTCATTTTGGCTTCGCCGAACTCGGCCCTCTAATATTAATATGGCTTATAAATTCGGGTCTCGGTTGTGTCAAGACAAAACTGTATTCCATAAATAACTTGAAATAGTAGTATAATTGGTTCATTACTTGTGCGTTATAAATTTCGTCAACAAGGAACCCAAGTGCCTGAACTTTTATTCAGGGAATCTACAGTTTCAATTACATCATTCCAAACTCTGAGAATATTACCTGATAAGATTTTTTAAATAAAATTAAACCTTAAAAATAGTTTGGAAAAGCAAGTCGCTCCCTTACAACAAGAACTTAAAATTTGAAGACCAATCTTCACCGTGAGAACTGGTTTACCATTGTTCCGTCACCTAGCTGGCCAAAGGAATCATCTCCCCAAAGCCAAACCGTGCCATCTGCCTTGACAGCACCAGTATGGCTAGCTCCGGTTTCGATTGCACTTACTCCTTCAAGACCTGGAACCTGAACGGGTATATCAGTGTCTCCCTCCATATTAATTCCAAGCTGTCCGTCGTAATTGTATCCCCACGCCCAGACAGTACCGTCCAGCTTTAGGGCGATCACGAATTGCCCTCCCACAGCTACGGACTTGACATTAGTAAGACCAGGTACTGCTGCCGGGAAGAGTCTCGATTTTTCTGAGCCGTCCCCCAGTTGTCCATTGTCATTTTCACCCCAGAGAAAAAGCGTACCGTCAGATCGAATAGCGGCAGAGTTGCCTCCATAGGAACCACCCGCTGCAATCGTGGTAATATCAGTCAGAAAACCATTACCTGCCGATCCAAGCACTTGGACAGGGGAAAAATGTTCCTTATCTGTTCCATCCCCCAATTGTCCGAGATCATTTCTACCCCATGTCCACAATGTACCGTCGGCTTTAAGCGCCAGACTATGCCCCCGTGATGCTGCAATTGCACATACTCCTATAAGCCCTGAAACCTGAACAGGGGTAAGCTGGTCGTTATCGGGATCGTTCTTTGAGAGTTCGTTATTCTTTGTCCCGTCTCCAATCTGCCCAAAGGAATTGTTCCCCCATGTCCAGACAGTACCGTCGCTTTTCAGAGCCAAGGTATGATCTGACCCTCCGGCGATTGCCGTTACTCCGGTAAGACCTTTTGCCTGCACGGGGATATTACTGTTCGTTTTGGTTCCGTTTCCCAGTCCACCATACTCATTGCTCCCCCATGACCAGACGGTGCCATCTGATTTGAGAGCGATATTGTATTCGCTCGCTGCCGATATTGCCATAACACCGGTAAGCCCTGACACCAAAACAGGTGCAGGAGTGTCAGTTTCCAAACCATTGCCTAATGCACCGAAACTATTTCTTCCCCAGGCCCATACTGTACCATCTTCCTTGAGAAGTATAGTCGTATGGCTCCCGCACGCTATTTTAGGAAACGATTCCCACTCCTTCTTCCCGGGAAGATCCTTTTGAATGTTACCCTTCCTTTCTTCTTCGGCCGTAACCCCGGTTGTTTTTGACTCTCTCATCCATTTGTCAATTGGAATTATATATGTATCATAACTATCGTGAGCATTTGGCATAGCTTCAATTATCAACATTATACTGTCGTTCCGTATTCCGAATTTTAATTTGTCAAATTCCCTTTTGCTTTCTATGGCAGGGTAGGTAATCAGATTTTGCATTTTTTCCTCAGGAAACTGCTGATCAAAGTATGATTTCACTCTGTTATTAATCAAACCAATTTCTTCAAAGCCTATTTTCAAATCTGAGTTATTAAGTACTATTCTTTTAATAATGTCTAAATTAGTAACGATAGATGAATAGCTCCATGAATTTGCACCACCACCTTCTGCAATCGAAAAATGCTGAACGATTGAAATAAGACTATCGTTGTTGGTAAGGATCTCAAATGAGCTACCTACCCTGGTTGACCAACTGGCCACAGTATATACATCCTTTAACTCAGGAGGAATAGTACTTCCCAGTTGTGACTTTGCGGAATCAATAAACGAATTAAAGTTATTGCTAAAAAGGTCATTCAATTGCTTCTGAAAAGTATCGTTACCAATACCAGATATTATAGGATAGTTTGATTCTTCTATCAATATACACATATTCGTTAATGCAGTATCTTTAACCTCCACAGTGTCAATTGAAACCGAACTTAATACTTTGTCCGTGGTTTGTCTTGCCGGCTTATTGGTACAACCTATAAGTAAAATTGTTGCTGCAATTATTGTCAAATGTTTCATATCAATATCTGATTTTATAAATAGTTCTAGCTCACTTATTTAAAAATAACAAAACTTAATCATCTCCTAAAAACAGACAAATGTATCTTATCTCTTTTCACTCATCGCAACCAAAGTTACACCTTGTTTAAACTGAATACAACTTTTGTTTAATCGCAATTTTACTTTATCTAAAACAAGGTTGATTATTATTTTGATTACACATGCGTTATAAAATCCGTCACCGAATCCGTCAACAAAAAATTTAAAGACCCCTGTAAATCATTGATCTACAGGGGTCTGCGATTTATATATTTGAAAACCAGATATCTCAGGATAAAATTATGATTTTATATAGTTATCTCTACTACTGCATATTTTGAAATTCTCCAGAATTGACCGGGATCTTTTATCTTAATGTAATCAATTTTATTGTCTTTGTCACGTATAAACTCGTATGAATCCTCTGGATGCTCAGAGATAAGCTTAGCATTTTTTGAATTCACCGGAATCATTAATGTACTAGTGATGTCGATTTGAATGAAAGAACTGTCAGGAAAATTTCCGACTAAAGATTTCGTTTTCCCAAGCCCTATAAATCCACCCTCTTTGGTTAAAAGACCTTCCGCTTTTAGTTCTTTATATGTACCACAAACAAAAAAAGCCTTATTCTTCTCATAAGTCTGACTAATGATTTTCTCATCCTTCTGTACAATAGTATTCTGCATATCGGTCATTTGTGTGTTGAGTTGTTCAATCTTGAAATTTTTGTTAATCAGTGAAGTCTTCAATTCCGATATTAAATTTTCACTCTTCTTTATCGAAAATTCCAACCCCGAAATTTTATTCTGCAGAGCCTTAATTGTCCCACCTGAGTTCTGTAATTGTGCAGTCAGAGAGGCAATTTTCTTTTTGTTCTGTTCAAGAAGTGTATTAATATACTTAATATCATCCAAAACAAGTTGCCTTTTGTCTTTGGATAATTCTGCATTTGACAAATTCACAGAGATTACTTTTTCTTTTTCTTTTATCGTTGCAATATTTTTTTCAATTTCGTCGAAAGTAATTATCCATTCACTGATCACTGAGTCCCGGGCAGTTATTTTATCCGTAAGGGTACTCTTCTGTTTTTCCATCAGGCTGAGTAGCTGATTATGCTCTTTCTTATAAAGTGAATACCCAACTATTCCGGCAATCAATATCACTATAAAGCCAATTATTGAAGCTGTTATAAACCCCTTTTTTGCACCTTCTTTCCTTGTCTTTTCTTCATTATCAGTAACAACAGACTCCTTTTTGCTGGTCTCCGCATTTTCTTTTTGTGTAACTGGTTTGCCGTTCTCGTTTGTTTTCATATTATTTTCTCTTTTTAATTAATCCATTTATTTAATTCCAATTTAATAACAACTGCCACTGAAGGTATTTTAGCTGACATAAGAATAGCCACCCTTTTATATTTGTTTAAACGAAGTACCAATTGCGAGTAAAACAAAACCGGCAAGTAATAAGGTATAATTATAAGCTGTAAGAAATTCTACATTAACATAATGACCTATAATACCTGATATTCCAAGTAACAATCCAAAAATCCATACATATTTTGAAGGGGCGGATGGTTTCATATTTCCTGTTTTATGTAAATAATTAAGAAATATAAAGATAAGGCTTGGGAAATCTTTAGGTATTACATAATAATCTAAAAAAGTTACATTATTCACATAATTTTGACGTTTGGTATTGATTGGTAATGAAATGCAAACTCTCAGAACATATAATACACTTATGAAAGGTTTTTAAATTGCTACTCTGGTTATCTTATCCAACGTAGCCAATTTATCCAAGATGATTTAATTAATGATAATTAAAATGATTATTACTGGATTTTGCTTTAGAGCTTACTAAAGATAAGAAGCAATGCTGTATTTAACTGGTTTCATGAAGTTGCAAAATCCATCACCAAATCCGCCAACAAGAAATAGAAAGGTTACATCTGGTGCTCCTTCCAGTAGGAATTTGGCATCATGGTATATGATTCGATCATCGCTTCTTTTATTCCTGATAATCACTAAGTTTCAAATGGGCAAGTTCAATATTTTTTATCTCTTTCATGTTAAGTGATTTAACCGGTGAACAGCAATGAATAAATTCACATTATTATATGGAATGCTGTCTATAAAAAGTTCATTTACGTGCAACCCTGCAAATATAGGTAATACTCAGACTTAAAAATGAATGAATTATGTAACATATTGGTATAATTGTGTAACACTAACAAGAATTAATGGACTTACCTTTGCTCTCTGAAAATAATTTGATATTGAATAGTATAGATCAGGGGGAAGGAAATGAAAAAAACACTTATTTTAACGGGGATTGGTTTTATTGCAGCATTTCTATTATTATATGTCTTCAACAAAGTTACATCAGAGAATAACACATCTGAATTATATACAGAGGTGCAAAATGGTGAATTTGTAATATCTGTAACTGTAGTTGGCCAATTAATTGCAGAAAATTCAATTGACATTAAAGGACCCGCATTTGGCCAACGCAGAAATATCAGGTCGAGGCATATCAAAATACAAGACCTTATCCCGGAAGGTACAATCGTCAACAAGGGTGATTATGTTGCAGAACTTGACAGGACTGAGCTGGAAAATACCCTTAAGGATCAGCGTGAAGTACTAAAAACACTTCAGTCAAATATAGAGATGAAAAAACTTGACACTGCTGTTGTTCTTAATCCGTTAAGAGATGGAATTAGAAACCAGCGATTCGTTATTGAGGAGGCTGGTATAACTCTTCGTAATTCAAAGTATGAATCCCCTACTATAATCAGGCGGGCAGAAATTCAACTCAATAAATCAAAACGGGTTCTTAAACAGAGACAAAGGAGTTATAAGCGCACATCAGCCCAGTCAATAACTGATATATATAATCAGGAATATTCCATTTCCAGAGTTTCTCAGAGGGTTAAAGATCTTGAGGAACTGCTTGAGGGGTTTACCATCACATCTCCTGCCAATGGTATGGTTATCTATAAAAAAGAATGGATGGGTAATAAAAGGAAGATTGGATCAACAATCAGTTCCTATGACAGGGTGGTTGCTATCCTTCCGGATCTGTCATCAATGATTTCAAAGACCTTTGTCAGTGAAACTGATATAAGTAAAATGAAAACCGGACTAAATGTTAACATAACAGTTAATGCTTTTCCTAAAAAAAGATTTAAGGGTACTGTCTTATCTATTGCCAATATTGGCGAGAAACTACAGAATACGTCGGATAAAGTGTTTGAAGTGCAGATAAAAACAGGCGGTTCTGATCCTTTACTCAGACCATCGATGACAACAATTAACAAGATAATTGTTAATACAATTGATTATGCTGTTTATGTACCTGTTGAATGTGTCCATGCTGGTGCCGACAGTATCTCATATGTTTATACAAAAAACGGAGATAAACAAATAGTTCTCCTCGGAGATTCTAACGAAAAAAATATAGTTATTGAAAAGGGTCTGATTTCCGGCACCATTGTTTACCTGAATAATCCTGAATCACCTGAAAAATTCAATTTGATTGGGGAAGATCTGATACCTGTAATAAAAGAGCGTTATAAGGAGATAAGAGCAGAAAACAGTAGTTACATGAATTAAACCTGAATTATTCTCCAACCTAAAAGAAAAACCCGGAAGACGCTTATCTTACGGGTTTTGCGATTTAAAGAAGTGGTGCCACCAGCCCCACAGGAGTGTTTATGCAGATTGCCGATTGCCAGATAAAATGGTTGTCTGCATATTCAATTAATGCAGTCACAAATAACGTGATATCTATATACTTCCAGTATAATCATGAATTTGCATGTGATTGATTTAAAGGATGCTATAAAATTATATTTTAAGAATAAGCGTCAACGAAAACGTCATCAATGAAACTAATTGATTGAACTTTTATTCAAGGAATCTGCAATTTCAATTACATCATTCCAAACTCTGAGAAAGTTACCTGATAAGATCTTTTTAATATCTTTCTCTGAATAACCTCGTTTAAGCAATTCAAGCACAATTACTGGATAGCCTGATACATCAGGTATATCTGAAGGCTGTGTTGGTCCTATTCCATCAAAATCAGAACCTATTCCGACATAATCTATGCCGGCTATTTCAACAATACGATCAATATGATTCACCAATTCTTTTGAATCTGAAATAATTTTGTGCGTTTTTGCAAACTCCTGTAAATAATCTGATCCCTCATCTGAATACATATTAATATCGTTTAATTCCATGTAAGTGATAGCTTCGTTACAATTTTTAAGACAAACTGAATCAAGGAACATTGAGCCCAGGTTCACCATTATGACACCATTTTTATGTGCAATTGCTTTAATCAATGTATCTGATAGATTTCTTTCAAAACCTGGAACAAAATATCTGCATGATGAATGGGTTGCTATAATCGGTGATTTTGAGTATCGTAACGCCTGAAAGACAGTACTGTCAGTGGAATGTGAAATATCTATCATAATTCCCAGATGATTCAACTCCCTGATTACTTTAAACCCGAAAGGACTTAATCCCTTCCATCGTCGATCAGAGTCAAAATTTGAATCGCTTATTTGATTAGTCTTATTATGACAAAGGGTGACATAAACTATTCCTATATGCTTCAGATATTTTAAATATTCAATGTCTTCCCCTATTGGAGTCCCATTTTCCAGACAAAGAGGAAGTGAAAACAGTCCTTTGCTGAAATTCTTCCTAACATCATCCGGATTACGTGCTAATGCAAATTTATCAGGATAGACTTCTGGATAATGTTCTACAATTTTCAGCATTGAATCAACCATTTTTCGACTATCATCAACATTTAAGCCTGAATTGATATATAATACAGATAAAGCAGCATTTAGTCCTCCTGTATTCGCTCTCACAAGATCAAAATCACCTTTTTGAGTTCGAGTGGATATATCTTCAGGAAAGGCAAGTATCCACTCAGGCCAGTCAATATGAGAATCAATAATAAGGTTTGCCTCACAGATATCCTGAGCCATTTTTAAAAGCTCTACTCCAGACTTTTCAGTTTGCCCGCTTTTGCATGAAGGATAAAAGACACATTGCAAAATTGGTAAAATGAATAAAAGAATCATTCTTCTCATTTTTTTGAACTGATGTTTTGAAAATTTCATAATTGAACCCATTTAATCCTATTTTCCTTAAAAATACTTCATAAAAGTAAATTTTAAGCAAATCTGAGTTAATTATATTATTTGAATTGAAAGTAGAAACACAGGAAATAATTGTTTTGACAATACTTTTAACCAAATCCACAATCCTTTATAAATAATTGGGTAAAATCATTTAGTAGATATTCATTTTCCTTTGGTACTTTATTGGAATCTCCAAGGCTTTCATAATATCTCCCTTTTTAAAGTAAATATGTCTTCCAAGCCTGCTGTAAGGAAACCTGCCTTCTATTTGATACTTACTTACTGTAACTAGAGATACTTTCAGCATTTAAGCAACTTCCTTCCTGGAAAGCAATATATCATAATTACTCTTCTTTTCCTGCTGGAAAAGTATTTCTTTAAGCTCTTCTTTGAAAGCTACTTTAATCATTGCTATAAGATCCTCACGATCATAGTTTGTAACAATAAACTTTTAGGCCATTTGATATGAATGTTTATGCCCAATACCTTGTTTTTAAATAATTAATCAAAGATTGATATTTGTGAGTTGGAAACAATATTCTAAACGAAAAAAAACAAAAGAACAAATACTAATTTGATAATATTAAACTATCATTGTTTTGTATTGTAAAGGAAATTTAGGATTAACTAAATTAATATGTAAAGTGAAACCAGGATTACTAACCAAATGTGTAAGGTTTTTCTAGGACGAGACACTTCCCGTGTATACAAGCTAATCTGCAGCTGGAGAAAAAAAGGAGGGTTTTCAATCTCCCTGGATACCTTTAGAGAGCAATTGGGAATTGATTCCAAGTATAAGTATTATAACGACATCAAAAAACATATCCTGGTTCCTGTTCAGGAAGAACTTTTTGAAAAGGCTGACTGTTGGTTTAATTGCAACTCGGAGGATTTTATAACAAAACAAGGAAATACGGTCACTCATTTAAACTTTAAGGTGATCACTCCTGAATTAATCAAAGAGGATAGCGAGAAAAAAGATTATGTTTTTCACCTTCTCAGGACTCACTTTAAATTCGAAGATAGACATATAGCACAGATTGAGCCAATCTTCAACGGTGCCACAACTAGTGAGATATTACTGAAAATCATGCAATTAAGCGAGTTTGTTTCTAAAGATACTTCTAAAATTACCGATGCAACAGGCTATATTTTGAAATCTTTACTTAATGAATTTGAAAATCCTTTGAGGTTTTAGTTATAATTTTCTCCGAGTCATATATGGGTTATTATAATTTTCTACGAGTTCATGTTATATATTTCTCTGAGTTCTGTTATATATTCCTCCGAATACTGTTATATTTTTCTCCGACTCAAAATGCGCAATCTCCTTATTGTAGACCGTTCTAACATCTCCACAAACTATCCAAATGATTAATCAAATCTTAATCAAACAACTTTTTAAAGGTATTTTTAAGGATAAAAATGAATTTCTTTGCAATACAATGACATTTTGTCAGGGAAAAATGAAATTTGAAAGGAAAATCAGTTAAATCAAACTATAAACATAGGGGCGGGACCTAAAATGTTATAATTTTCTCCGAGTTCTTTTATTATTAAATATTCACTGTTATATATTTCTCCGAGTTCTCTTCTATATAACAAAGTATCAACCATTTACAAAACGCATTTATTTTTCAGTTTTTTCACAAACTACTATACAGCTGATCTCCTTGACAAAAAAGCCCTCTCAATCATTCCACAATTCAATAAATATGCTCTGTGCTTGTCAACCTCTAAAATAAAGCATTCTACAGGAGATATCTTTTACTAAAAAGTACTATTGAAATTATCCGCTTTATTAACTCATTATTATCTAATGACTTATAAATCATAATACTTTTGTGCTTCGCATAGTTTATTCATTTTTAAGAAGTTTTTAAGGGAAAAAACATTGATTAAGAATTTTTTCAAATACAAAATAGGTGTTAATCACTACCATTCCGGCACAAAAGCCCAATCCGGAATGATTGATTAAACATTTTTGCTCCCTTGCAAAAATGAAGAAAAGAATATGACGGCACTATTTACATGGTACCGAAGCGATCAGCGCCAGATCCTGAATAGATATCAACCAATTTTTGACAGCAAATAATTATTAATATCGGAGCTGTTAATCTTCTTAACGTAATGATTATGAGTGCAAAAAGTTTGAAAATAGTTGTTAAAATATTTGTATGTTATCGTATATGGTTGTATCTTTAAGTAAGTTATTTGACTGATATACAGTGTTTTTTGCTCCACGTGGAACCGTATATGATAATTTAATTTAGAAGGTGAGTCACACCGAAAAAACTGTTTATTTTTATGAACTTTATTAATGCAAAATTTAAAAGCAAATGCGCTGAGACCGGCCGGGCAATTGAAAAGGGCGAAAACTGTTTATATGACAGGGTAAATAAAAAAGTTTACTGCAGATCCTCAAAAAAATTCCTGGCAGAGCAGGAAACAGAAAACACCAGCTCTTTTATTGAGTCTCAGGAGAACGCCTATTTTGATAATTTTTGCCTGGCAAACAACATTTAATTTAACCTAAAAGGTGAGTCACACCGTAATAACTGTACAAAAAATGGAAACAAAAGAAAACAAAAAATCAGAAAGAAGATCCTTAAACGATGAATTTTTAGGATTCCGGGGATCTGAAAATTATTACAGACATTCAGACCTCTTTTCAAAATTCGTTTTAACTGACGGGGTAAAGCATATAACTGATAAAATAGGACTGTGCTGGTTTTTAGACACGGTTTTATCTTATCAGGGTGAAAGGGTGGTTAAGGCTATAAAGTTTCAAATTTGGACCCTTGAGAGGCTTGCAGAGGGAGAAAACGCCGGGCAGTGGAAGGTTGTCATGTATTTAGATAAAACGCCTGTTATAACGCAGCTTTTTGGTTCAATTTCGTTAACAGATGATTACGAGGAAAATTTTGACGTTTTTAAAATCTACCTGGCCGATAATGTTTTGTTCCTTCCATCAGAAAACTGAACGGGCGGCTGGCCATTAATGTTTTTGAACATGGGACGATAAAAACCTTAAATTTGTTGAAACATTGGAAATAGATATGAAAGGGGTAATTTTTAGAAACGACTGGCACCTGCTTGGACTAAAACAGATTGATAGCCTATTTAATGAGCTTTTTAGTGATGTTGCTATTCAGCCCAGCATTGAAATTGTCAATCGTTTAAAAGCGCTTGAGGTTTGTTCCCTTGAGATACTGGAGGACCGCAGCAGCTCCACCGTTTACCGCATCCGGCAGACTGATGAAGTCTTTCATATCTTCCAGCCCGGCGGCGATCTCTTTCGCTACACTACAGAGGATTATTACCTGAGGGAACCAATTGATGAACTGGTAAAAGAATATATCAAGAAAGCCCCGGTTTTTAAAATAGAAAAAGTTAGCGACCATAGGGACGTTATCCATCATTTAAAACCTCCAAAATTTCGTGCCCTGTTTGTTGATCGGACCTTTGATAAGGTAGAATGGATCGACCAACCCCCGGAAGATATTTCTCAAATCCCAAAGCTTATGCGAAAAATGGGTGCTTTTTATGCTTCATTTTATAGAAAATAATTTATTATGGCACAAAGAATCTTTAATACAAATTTGACAGGGGAGGAGAGGAGGCGGATCGGGGAGCTCGTTAAAACGCTGCGCACCAATTCAGGAATAAGCCAAAGGGACCTGGCTTTTAAGACCGGCCTTTCCCCGGCACGGATCACCCAGATCGAGAAAGGGACCCTGGACTACCGGATAGACACGCTGATTGTTATCCTGGATCACTTTAGCAGAAAAATTAGTTTTATGTAACAACACTTTTTAGACCCTTCCTACTGCCAAACACAACTTGTCCCGATTTATAGGGATGCTTTTTTGCCTGGCGTGGAATAAGTTCATATACGAAATTATCTTAACTTTGAAATTAAGAGTTCACTTTTATGAAAGCTTTTAATTTATATAGTGATGAAAAACTGATGCAGGAAATCAGGGCAGACAACATGTTTGCTTTTGATGCACTATATGGAAAGTATTGTAAAAGAGTATATAAATTTGGTTATTCTATTCTTAAATCCAGGGAAGAGGCAGAGAACCTTACTCAGGATGTTTTCCTAAATTTATGGGAAAATTGCCACAAAGTAGAGAAAGACTCTTCAATTAAATCCTATATATTCACAATAGCTTATAACTCAGCTATTTCTATTATCCGCAAGAAAGCCAGGGAATCTGAGTTTGTTGAATATTTGAAGTCTGTTCAAGAAATAAACGTGGAGCCTGTCGATGTGGTACTTGAATATAATGAGCTAACAAATAAGCTTGATGAAATAATAAATACATTACCTAAGCGTCAAAAAGAGGTTTACCTGTTGCACAAAGTTGAAGCTCTGAAATATAATGAAATTGCAGAACGGCTACATATTTCTGTAAATACTATAGAAAACCATATGTCGCGAGCTCTTAGAACTATCCGTGAAAAACTGGGCAATTACTCTCTGATTGCCATACTTTTCGTGTTTCTTTTTGTTTGATTGTTTGATCGTTCGATAGTTCAAATGTTCGATTACTGATTACTTCTTACTACTTACTTTTCCTCACCCCTTCACCCTCTTCAACTCTTTCAACTATAAATAATGAAAAATATTTTTCATTAGTAAGTAGTGGTAAAAACAATCTTCTGCGTCTTACTATTAAAAGCTTTCAATAATTAAATTGCAGATATTTGTTTTTCTTAGGTTAGGGTTTGGTTAGTAGGTTAACATGGGTAATGAAGCGCTTCCGGTATATTATCGGAAGTGCTCGTTATTCAAAAAATAAGTAGGAATAGAATATGAATATAGAATTATTAGAAAAGTATTGTAAAAATGCTTGCACGGAGGAAGAGTTGAGTTCTGTTTTAGTATGGTTCGAAACATCTGCAAGAACATCTGAGGGTAAGTCCATTTTATATAAGATTTGGGAAGAAATACCTGATGAAGACGTCAATGACAAAATAAATTTTAATCAATTGCTTGGAAGGATACATCATGAAATTAATCTGACTCAAACGAAAAATCTTTTGGAGGAAGCAGATCAGGATCTTATCAGACACAAAAGGAGGAAAAAATTAATACAAATCTTTACAAGGGCAGCAGCAATACTTTTGTTCCCTGTACTTGGGTTTGGATTATATATGTCTGCTAAATATCAATCAGCAAGGGAAGGCCAGATTTCAGTTAGTCAGGCATATAATGAGGTCTTCTCTTCAGTTGATGCAATCACAAAAGTCACTCTGCCTGATGGTTCAAGTATCTGGCTTAATCATAGCAGCTCATTAAAGTATCCTGCAATGTTCCAGGGGGATAGTCGCGGTGTTGAACTTAGTGGGGAAGGGTATTTTGAAGTATTTCACAATCCTGATAAACCTTTTATTGTAACAGCTGGAGCAATTGATATTAAAGCTCTTGGAACAACATTTAATGTGATGGCTTATCCTGATGAGGACAAAATTGAGACTTCACTAATCAATGGATGTGTTGAGTTAAAAAGAACGGGGTTAAATGGAAGGTCATCTACAGTTTTGAAAATGAAACCAACTGATCTGGCTATTTTTCAGAAAAATAATAATAAATTCTTAGTACGTACTATCAGTGACGACAGATATTTTTCGTGGAAAGAGGGTAAACTTGTATTTAATAAGGAACCAATTAGTGAAGTGGCCAAAAAGTTAAGCAGATGGTTTAATATTGAGATTCAGATTAGAGATACTAAACTACTTGAGCTTACCTATACAGGTACTTTTGTTGATGAAACCCTTCCTCAGGTGATGGAGCTTATAGCCATGGTATCACCGGTCAGTTATACAATTTCAGGCCGGAAAGAAATCAGTTCAGGAACTTTTTCCAAAAGAGTGGTCATCATAAACTATAAAAATAAATAATTATTAACACATTAACCATTAACCATTAACCATTAATTTATTGCTTATGAAACACAACATAATTATGAAAAAAAGCGGGATAGTGTTTGCGCACAATCCCGCCAGACTAAGTACCAGAATTCTGTAAAAAACCTTTGTAAACTTAATCCATTCAAATCTATGAAAAAATTTCGAGATTATTATGGAAGGATTCTGTTAAGTTTCCTTCCAAAAAAAACATTCAGAGTCATGAAACTAACCCTATTTTTATCACTGTTTACAGTTATTCAACTCTGGGCAACTGAAACCTATTCACAATTGACGCATCTTACCCTAAAGCTTGATGATGTCACGATCTCTGAAGCGCTGAAAGAGATTGAAAATCAGAGCGAGTTCTTTTTCCTCTATAGTCCAAAGCTAATAGATGTTGAAAGAAGAGTGAATATTGATGCGGAGAATGAAACCATTAGGGACATTTTAGCCGGCATCTTTAATGAGAATGTGAAATTTGCTGCTTATGACAGGCAGGTTATTCTCACTCCAAATGAACAATCTGATGTCCTTTCAGACTTTCAACAGCAAAAACAAATAACAGGCACTGTTACGGATGCCGATGGTGCAGGTGTACCTGGAGTGAGCGTTGTTGTGAAAGGAACAACTACAGGTACAAACACTAATGTTGAGGGTAAATTTAGCATTAATGCTGCAAACGATGCTACCCTCGTTTTTTCATTTATCGGCTATATCACACAGGAGGCAGCTGTTGGCAGTCGCGCTTCAATTGACATAACACTTGCTGAGGAGGTGCAACAGCTGGGTGAGGTTGTCGTAACCGCTCTCGGTATCGAGAGAAGCCAGAAAGCGCTACAGTCTTCTATCACCAAGGTCCCGGGTATAAGCCTTACAGGAGCCCGTGAACAGAACCTTGGATCTTCAATGGAGGGACGTGTTGCGGGAGTTAATGTAAGTAAGTCCTCATCAGGACCTTCCGGATCAGCCCGCGTAATTATCAGAGGTAACAAATCAATCGGCGGCAACAACCAGCCGTTGTATGTTGTTGATGGTATTCCGATGGATAACAGCCAGTTTGGCAGTGTAGGTAGATACGGTGGTACTGATGAGGGTGATGGTCTTACCAGTATAAACCCTGAAGACATTGAATCAGTCACTATCCTTAAGGGAGCTGCAGCTGCTGCTCTTTATGGTTCAAGAGGTGGTTATGGTGTTATCAACATAACAACCAAAAAAGGTACACTGAAGAAAGGACTTGAAATGCAATTAAACTCCAACTTTGTATTCGATAAGGTTTACAGGCTTGATGACCTGCAGAGAGTGTATGGTCCTGGTGGTTTAACAAAAAATCCTGCTGACCCGGACGGGCCAATGATTTATACGAAACCTGTAGACCAGAATCAGGCATATAGCTGGGGAGCCGACAATATGTGGGGACCAAAAATGGACGGTTCACAGGTTATCCAGTTCGACGGTGTAATGCGGCCTTACTCTTATGCAGGCGATAACTGGGAACGTTTCTATGAGACAGGATCCACCTGGACCAATAGCTTTGCTATTGCGGGAGGTGGAGACAACCTAGCTTTAAGGTTCTCTTTTTCCGATATGGACCAGAAATCCATCATTCCCAATTCAGGTTTTCAAAAGAAGAACCTCAGTCTCTCAACTAATGGCAAAGTTGGCAAAAAAGTGACTTTCAATGCCAAGGTGCTGTATTCAAATGAAAAAACGAAAAACAGGTCAAGGCTCGGAGACACACCCGGAAATCCTGCTTATGCTATCTGGGGTTTAGCCAGCACTGTTAATGTTATGGATCTTTATGGCGACCCGAAAAAGCCGGGAGCAATTCCTGAAGATGTTACAACTCCTGACCTTAAGATGCCAGGTGAAGAATACGCGCAGTCTAGCAATATCTTTAATCAGAACCCATGGTGGTCAGCATACCAGGACGCGAATGAAGATATCAGGGACAGGATTATTACCTCAGGAAACATAAGATACGATATTACAGACTGGCTGTACGTCCAGGGTGAGGTAGGTATGGACTGGTACACGAGGAATAGCAATTTACTTAGTCCGCAGGGTCAAGGAAATAGACGTGGTGGCAATAAGAGAGAGGAATCGAACTTTGTAAGTGAGATCAACCAGTCATGGATGCTTGGCGCTGATAAGGAATTTGGCAAAATAAGAGTGAATGGCTTTGTGGGAGGAAACAAGATGTTAAAGGAAACAGAAAGAATACGTGCTAGCGGTGAAGGCTTCAACGTTCCTTTCTTTACATCGGTGAACAATACCATATCACGGAGTTTTAGCTACGGTTATAGTAAGGAATGTATCAACTCACTTTACGGGTCTGCTGAAATAAGTTATGGAGGTTACCTTTATATTACTGCTACAGGCAGGAATGACTGGTTTTCGGTGCTGAATCCAGCGAACAACAGCAAATTCTATCCATCAGTTGGTGGTAGCTTTGTATTTTCCGATGCTTTCAGCAATATACCCGACTGGCTCAGTTTTGGTAAGTTAAGGGCAGCCTGGGGACAGGTGGCAACTGCAAACGTGGGTGCATATGCTGTAAATCCGGCCTATACACTTATAGGACAGGGACATCTTAATATCCCAATGGGAACATTCGCATTCGGTAATACTATTCCAAACCCGAACCTGACCCCAGCTTTGTCATCTGAGATTGAAGTTGGTACAGAGTTGATGTTCCTGAAGGGAAGGGCTGGTATTGAATTTACTTATTATTCCCAGAAAACGACTGATGATATTTTGTCAGCAACAATTTCGAACGCTTCAAGCTTCAGTTCAACATCTGTTAACGTTGGGGAACTTAGAAACAAAGGTATTGAGATCTTACTCACGGGTACTCCGTTACAGGGTAAGATCACATGGGATGTATCTCTGAACATTTCAAGTAATAAGAATTTGGTGGTTGAACTGAGCAAAGGTGTAACCCGTGTCTTTGTTGAAGAGCCCCGTACATTCACTGCTGCTGTATATCAGGTTAAGGGATACCCGTTTGGTATGATCCTCGGATATAAACAAGTAACAGACCCTGCTACTGGTAAAAAAGTTTATGATGCCAACGGCTACCCTGTCAGATCAGCTGTCTATGAGATACTTGGCAATGGTGTTGCAAAACTGACCGGTGGTTTCAGTAACACACTGTCCTGGAAACGCATCAGCCTTGATGTTCTTATTGACTTCAAATCCGGAGGCGATATCTACTCCGGAACAAATGTATACCTGACCCGCATGGGTTTGCATAAGCAAACACTTGCTTACCGCGAAGGTGGAATGCCGATTGAAGGAGTTATTCAGAAAGGTACGGCAACAGACGGCAGTCCTATTTATGAACCGTTATCTATAACTCTTAACCAGGAACAGACATATAACTATTGGCGTAACCTTGCCAGTCGTGCCCAGGAGAACTTCATATATGATGCTTCATTTATCAAGCTGAGACAGGTTTCTATCGAATACAGCCTGCCTCCTGCCATAATGGCTAAATTGCCACTCGCCAATATAGCTGTTTCGTTTGTAGGAAGAAACCTTGCGATCATTTACAAGAATACAGAGAACATTGATCCTGAATCAACCTATACAAACAGTGGCATGCAGGGTATTGATCAATTTCCCCTACCCGGAACGCGCAGCTATGGTTTTAACGTAAGGTTAACTTTCTAACCTAAAAAAATGAAAAAAATGAAATATATATTAAAACTGACTTTAAGTACGCTGTTTATTTTTGTGATGGCAGCGGGATGCGATACTGACGAGCTGCACAAGGTGAACCTCAATCCGAATGCAGTGAACGAGATCAACATGAACTATTTCTTTACCGCAGCAGAGCTTGGCATAGCATCTCACGGATCTCAAGGTGATGCTACCTTATTCGACTGGAGAACCAATGTTCGAGTTGGTATATATGCAATACAACATGCTGCATCCACAGGATCGTATCCAGGTGAGAAGTATTTTGATTCTGACATGGAAGCACTTAGTCTCCCATACACGCTTTTTTACATGGATGCTTTAAAGAGGACTGCCGAGATACTCACACAGACGGGTGAAGGCGGATTTATGGAAGGAAGGCTTGTTAATACGCGCGAGGCTTCAAGAATTATCAGGGTATTTGAATTTCACCGTCTTACCGACTGGTTTGGAAGTGTTCCCTATTCAGAAGCCAACAAGGGATTAGAAGGAGTTTTCCAGCCAAAGTTTGACAAGCAGAAAGACATTTATGTAGATATGCTTAAGGAGCTTGATGAGGCATGCGCTGGATTTAATGCATCAGATTTTGATTATGCAGGATTCAAGGCTGCAGACTTTATCTTCAATGGCGATATTGCAAAATGGAAGAAGTTTGGCTATTCACTCATGCTTAGGCTTGCCATGAGGGTGTCAAATGTAGATGCAGCAATGGCTAATACTTATGTAACAAAGGCTGTTGCAGGCGGAACAATGGCCAGTAATGATGATAATGTATGGGTAGGAATGGCACTTGGACCAAGTGAATATACGAATCAGAATGGTCTATCACGCACTTTTTATCCCGGTGACGGTAGTCAGTGGGCTACAGCCTTTCTTAGCAGTACGCTTATTGACCAGCTTAAAGGGACCGATAAGGCAAGCACGGCTGATGATGATCCAAGACTTACTATTTTTACAAATGGTCCTATGATATGGTCAGCAAATAATCTTGGTGTGTTCAGAGATCCTAATCCGCTTAACTGGATAGGACTTCCTCCAGGATTGAATGGCGCAGATGTCAATAACATTTTTGGAGGCGGTAACCCTGTTAATAATTACGATATCTTTTGCTGTGTAAACCCTAAAATGTTTCAGGATGATGAGCCTTATCAGATCATGAATGCTGCCGAATCAGAGTTCCTCAAGGCTGAAGCTCTTGTAAGAGGGATAGGCTCAGGGATCACGGGTACCGCGCAGTCGCATTATGAGGCCGGCGTTAAGCTTGCAATGCAGCTTTATGTTGTATATGATGCTTCATTAGTTGTAACAGATGAACAGGTAAACACGTACCTTACTCAATATCCATATAATGAAGCAACTGCTCTGGAGCAGATCGGCACACAGATGTGGCTGAGCAAGTATATGATGTGGATAGATTTATGGTCTGATTGGAGAAGAACCGGTTTCCCAGTTCTTGTTCCAACTAATTATCCTGGTAATGCAACAGGAGGAACAATACCAAGGAAACTGTTGATTCCTCCCCTGGAAGCTGCCGGAAATCCGAATTATGAATCTGGAGCAACAATGCCTGATAGAATGACTACCAGAGTATGGTGGGATGAAGGCGCTGAATAATTAATTCAGACTTTAATAAATCATTAATCGAGAATGATATATTTGTTTCAAATAACGCGACCAACGGCGAAAAAAATAGTTTTTCGAGGTGCCCTAAATATATAGTCCTCTATAACCGATCATTTATTATTATTATTAAACCGATAGATTTATGAAAACTTCAAGACGTGATTTTATTCTGAAAAGCACCGTGGCTGCCTCCGGATTAGCTCTGCTGCCGGCGTCTGCTGTGCTTGCATCAAAAAAAGAGAAGAATAAGCCGGAAGGCCCGGTCATTGTGGATCCTAAAAAAGCCCTTACAGGTACCTTTGTGACCCTTGGGCGTAAGCATAATTGGTCTCAGACTCAATGGGACAGTCAATTCCAGGAAATGAATGACATCGGGATGGACACGGCTATAGTTCAGTTCGCAGCAGTTGATGGCGTTGCATGGTTTGATACTTCCGCAAGCCACATTAAAACCATATACCCGAATGTTATTCCAATGCTTCTTGCTGCAGCAGAAAAAAAAGAGATGTCTGTTCACTTAGGCCTCGATTTCAGCAAAGAATACTGGAAGAATGCGACCAACAAAGAATGGTTGCAGTTGCACGCTGACAGGGCCAATGCAGTTGCAACTGAACTTAGTACACAATTCGGAGATAATCCTGCTTTAAAAGGTTGGTATATTTCACATGAGCCTTCGGCAGGTGCTTATCACTCAAAGGAACTTTTAGTATTGCTTAAAGATAATCTTATCAACAGGATATCTGATTATTTACATACGCTTGACTCCAGGCCTGTATCTATATCACCCTTTTGGAACTCCACATCAACTTCACCTGAACAGCTCAAAGACTTTATGGCTGGACTAGGCAAGACTAATTTGCAGATAATAATGTTACAGGATGGTGTTGGAGTTAATCATGTAACTCTTGATAAAGTTGGTCAGTACTATATGGAAGCTGACAGGGGCCTATTTGAAAATACGGGTTATAAAGGAGAGTTTTGGACCGACATTGAAACTTTCAGTTTTGCTCCCCAGGGGCCACCAACTATGGACAGGCTTAAAATACAACTTCGGGAAGAGATGGCAACTCCCCATATATCAAAAGCAGTATGCTTTATATACTATGGTAATATGAGCGCTGACTCATCAAAGGACTATGCGGCAAAGTTTAGAAATGAATACATTCGCTTTATTAAAAGCATGGAATAATTTAAAATAGTTCGTTAAACTATTAAGCTGCCATAGTGGCGTATAGTATAAGTTCTTTGACATAGTTCTGATTTTTGGCAGAGTATGGGTAAATGCCGAACACATCAAAAAAACGGTTTAGCAATAAAGTGTTGTGATTCATTGTTTTAATATCAGACATTGAGAACGCATCTCTTTGTTGCTTTGGTATGCTCAACCAATGGATTGCCTTGGCAATGTTAATAGAAGTCAGAGAAGCATTAAACTGGAAGTGTAATTTGTTTTCACTTCTGGCCTGTGAGTCATTGAGTCCTGTGTGTTGTTTTCCATCACGGTAAAGGAACTCGATCTGGAAAACGGCTCTGATAATAGAGCAACAAAGCTTTGGTGGGATAAAAAACATGCAAACTAAACTATAGATATTCAGAGTATTGAAATTAAATGTGAATTCTTTTCTTTCAATACTCTGTTTTTCCTTCTGAAAATTATAAGCCTATAGGTAAACTTAAGCTTATTTCTCCTTTCATAAATATTTATTCCGTAAAAAAATCGAAATGGAAAAACAAAAATATTCACGACGTAATTTTATAAAACTTAACTCTTTAACCAGCCTGGGAGTACTTACAATAGGTAGTTCATTGGGTTGTAAAAAAGGGGTTATATCATCACAAAATGCAAAGTCTTCTCAGGAGAAGATCAGTACTATTGCCGGAATAAGTCTTGAACAACTCAGTGTCAAATACAGAACAGAACTCTTCGACAATTTCATCCCAAACATGGATAAGTATGCTGTTGACCATGAATACGGAGGAGTTATGTGCTCTCTGGATGTAAGGTCAGGAGAACTTGCAAACAAAAATAAAACTGCCTGGTTTGTTGGCAGGGGAATGTGGGTTTATTCTTTCCTGTACAATAACCTGGATAAGAATCCCCGTTATCTGGAGATAGCGGAAAAGTCAAAAGACCTTCTTCTGAAACTTCAGCCAACGGACAAAAGTTTCTGGCCGGCAAGGTTCACAAGGGAAGGGAATCCTCTTTCAGGTCCCGGTGATATATACGGAAGTCTTTTTGTTGCAGAGGGTCTGTTTGAGTATGCCAAAGCTTCAGGAGAAAAAAAGTACAGAGATCTTGCGAAAGAAATCATATTTGATTGTGTCGAAAGATATGACCGGCCCGATTACAATTATGACATAACCTATCTCAGGGGAGCACCATCAATTCAGGGTCCCAGGGTATTGGGCCATTGGATGATCTTTTTGAGTTTATCCACGCAGATGCTTAAACATGAACCTGACCCGGATATGGAAAAGCTTGCTGCACGGAGTGTGGATGCAATTATGAACCATCATGTCAATAAAGACTATGGTCTGACAAACGAGTACATTAATCACGATTTCAGCTTACCGGATAATGAGTATGCACAATTTTCTGTAATAGGACACGGACTTGAAACACTTGCCTTCGTGATGTTCGAAGCAGCACGTACAGGGGATACAGGGTTATTCAATACTGCAGAGGCCGTCTTTAAAAGACATGTGGATGTTGCTACTGATGCCCTGTATGGCGGATATTTCAACTCACTCCAGCATGTGAATAATTATACATGGTCTGTAAGAAAATCTCTCTGGTGCCAGCAGGAAGTCCTGAACGGAACCCTCTTTTTAATTGAGCATAAAGGTGATGAATGGGCACAACGGCATTTTGAAAGAACCGATAAATACATTTATGAAAAGTTCTTCAATAAAAACAATAAATTCTGGCATTCGGGAGGTGACAGGAAAATGGCTGATCCAAACCTGAGCCTTTTAGAGCATTATCACCATGCCCGTCAGCTCATGCTGGGAATTCTTTCTATAGAACGAATGATTAAAAGGGGAGGAATTATATCAGGTTTGTTTGCTTAGACGACTAAATATTCCGATTGATACGCGGAACTTTTCACTGCGGATCCAAATGCACTATAGCATAAGTTCTAAAGTAGGAAAGTAGGGTATTAGGAAACAGTAAGTTTGAGATAATCGATTGTACCAATTACAGCAGGAGTGTAGAGAACTTCAAGATATTGGCAAATAAATTAATTAAAATAGATTAAAATCAACGTGCTATTAAGCTTTATTAAACCATAAATTCAATTAAAGAAAGTATCATGAATGATATATCAAGAAGGAAATTTATAAAGAATACAGGTACGATGGCTACTGGATTCACTATTATATCCAGTAATGTACTGGGTAAAACGTTAGGTTATACTGCACCGAGCGATACATTAAATATAGCCGGCGTTGGGATTGGAGGAGTTGGAAGGCGTAACCTTGCAAATATGAAATCCGAGAATATAATAGCCTTGTGTGATGTGGATTGGCATTATGCAGAGAAGACTTTTAATGATTATCCAGATGCCAAACGATTTAAGGATTGGCGTGAAATGTTTGATGAATTGGGAAAATCCATCGATGCTGTAATGGTTGCCACGCCAGACCATACCCACGCGGGAGTAACTGCTCATGCTATTACTCTTGAGAAACATGTTTATACACAAAAGCCGTTGACCCATTCTGTGTACGAATCTCGGCTGCTTACAAAATTGGCTAAGAAGTATAAAGTTGCGACTCAAATGGGAAATCAAGGTAATTCATTTGATTGGTGCCGACAAATTGCAGAATGGATTCAAACAGGAATCATAGGTGATGTTTATGAAGTTCATTGTTGGACCGATCGTCCAATTTGGCCACAAGGATTGGCAGAACCTAAAGGAGGAATGAAAATTCCAAAAACTTTGGATTGGGATTTATGGATTGGGCCAGCAAAAAAGCGCCCATATGACCAAGCATATGTACCATGGAACTGGCGTGGATTTTGGGATTTTGGAACAGGAGCATTAGGTGATATGGCATGTCATATTATGGATCCTCTGTATTGGGCATTGGACTTAGAGTATCCTATTAGTGTTTCTGCCAGCTCCACATTAGCTAACCTTTATTCTCCTCCACAGGCACAAATTGTAACATACACTTTTCCTGAACGACTTTCTAAAGCAAATGTAAAAATGCCTAAGGTCAAAGTTTATTGGTACGACGGAGGATTGTTGCCGGATCGTCCCGAAGAATTAAAAGATGGCGAAATGATGGGAGATTCTAATGGCGGTATCATTTTTGTTGGTACAAAAGGGAAAATAATGACAGGCTGTTATGGAATGAATCCAACCTTATTACCAAAATCGGCGATGGCACATTTTAAACAACCTGAACCCAGCATCCCACGGATTAAAGGAGGCAATGGTGATATATGGAAAACCAATGCACACGAGCAAGATTGGATAAGAGCTTGTAAAGAATCTCCTGAAAACAGAATAGAATCCTCTTCTAACTTTCAATTTTCAGGTCCATTTAGTGAAATGGTGGTCATGGGAGTTTTGGCAGTAAGATTATCCGGACTGCAGGGATTGCATAGAGAGTTGATGTGGGATGGGAATAGGATGGAGTTTACTAATATAGCTGCAAATGATAAAATTAAAATTGTAACGGTCGATAATTATGCAGTCATTGATGGAGATCCCCGCTTTGATAGAAGATTTGCTGAATTTAATGCAAGGGAAATGGCAGATGAATGGATTAACCATACATATGAAAATGGGTTTAGTTTACCTGACATGCCAAATAATTAGGATTTTTACCAATTAAAAATAAAAACAAACCGTATGAAAATTACAAACAAAATATTGTTTTTCATGATGATTTCACTTTGGTGTGCATGTGGTTCATCAAACTCTCGGACAACGGCTGAAAAGCATGATTGGAAACTATGCATGCAATCGTATACTTTCCATTTGTTTACAGTGACAGAAGCATTGGAAAAAACTCATGAATTAGGAATTAAATATATCGAGATTTTTCCAGGACAAAAACTTGGGGGAGATTTTGGTGATGATAAATTCGATTATAATCTTAGTGCAGAGAATCGTGAGAAGATAAAAGAATTTGCGGTATCAAAGGGAATAAAGATTGTATCTACAGGAGTGCTTGTTCCCGAAACAAATGAATGGGAAAAGATTTTTTCATTTGCAAAAGATATGGAAATGGAGTATATCAGTGCAGAACCTGCTCATGAAGATTGGAATTTAGTAGAAGACTTAGCTGAGAAATACAATATTAAAGTTGCTGTTCATAATCATCCAAGTGAAAAATCATATTGGAAACCTGAAATTCTTTTGAATGATATCAAAGATAGAAGTAAATTGTTAGGATCATGTTGTGATGTAGGTCATTATAAAAGGATGGGTTTAGAACCAATCGCCTGCTTAAAAGAATTAGAAGGGAGAATCATCGCTTTTCATTTTAAAGACATTGCACCGAAAGATCCTGATGGGCAACTTGAAGATGTTGTTTGGGGGCAAGGGATATTAAATGTAAAGGGGATAATGGAAGAACTAAAGAGACAGAACTTTAAAGGTTATTTCACTGTTGAGTACGAAGCAAATTGGGAGAATAATATTCCTGAGATAAAGAAATCGATTGAATATTTTAATCAAGTTGTTGATGAAATATTCAAACTTAGTCGGTCACAACTATAAATTTATATTATATGACTATCGGTTATGATTAATAATGTTTTGATAATTTGTAGTAACACAGGCGATTAACAATCTGTCAAATACTTGATCGCCAAAATTTCTTCGATTCACTTTGTAACAGAACTCATCCAAGTAATCTTGTGCGTATTTCGAAGATATCATGTGATGAACTCCTAGTAATGTACGTTTAGCATTACTTATCATTGTATGAACCTAGGGCAGTACCTTTCCAGCATCTTTTGGTTTTATAGTCAGCGGTATATGACACCAAATCTGTTCTTTTATCTTTGAGTAACTTCTATAATTATCAGTTTTTACAACAGTATCATATTTAATATTTTCCGAGACTTTATCGCCAACTGTTTTTCCTTTAAGATTATCAACAACGAGCATCTTTACATATCTGAACTTTGTTGGTTTATTGTACTTCTTCAAATTCCCAAAATCGTGAACAGTTGAAGCCATTACCATTACTGTGGATTGTTTCTGACTACCCCGTCCTCGTTTCTTGGGTGCAGCCTTTTCATCTTCATCTTTTTCTGTATCAACGCTTTCAAAAAAACCTTCATCTAACTCGACAATTTTATCCAATTGGTATTTACTGTCCCTGGATCCCATCGTTTTCCTGAGCTTCTGCATCATATACCATATTGGTTCGTAAAATTTATGCCCAATTTGTCTTTGCATTTCCAAAGCAGAAAAGGTCTTTTTAGTACTTGTTAATAGATGAATCGCTATAAACCAATGTCTAAATGGGAGGTTACTTGCTTGCATCACTGTTCCGCTTCTTAATGTAGTCCTTGTTTTACATTTCTTACATTGGTACTGTTCTAATGCCTGCAACCAATAATGATCGTTGCTTCCACATTTCCTACAAATGACACCCTGCGTATCTCTAAATTCCTTAAATTTGATCCTGCATGAGGATTCATCCGGAAATGACTCAATAAATTTGATTAGATTCATGGCAAATATTTTCCTATAATATAATCATTTAGTTATCATTCCCGACACTCATATTATATTATTATGAGTTCTTCACGCAGAGATCTCATAAAGACTGCAACTGTACTGGCTGCAGGAAGCGATTTACCTCTCAATGCATTATCAAAAGCGAGGTTAGGCATCTCTCCCAACGATAAGATACAAGTCAGCCTTATTGTAGCAAACCAAATGTGTGTAAGGTTTTTCTAGGACGAGACACCATGTATTCGCAGTGTAATGTGACCACTGGATCGCGGATTAAATTGACCACCCCCTTTTATCTCTTCCTTCAGTAATTTTTATCATGGTCGTTAGTTTGCCAAAACTGCTTAATTTTTATAACTTGGAGTTCAATAATATTAATTAGTCTTTTAATTTTACAATACTGTTGAAAATCAATCCTTAATAGTATAAAATGAATGATCTAGATTCTTATAAAAGTTTTTACGATATATATATTGACGAATTCTTGCAGCATTTTTTTTCATTAATAGTCATTATGTAAATTTTATCCACTTAGAAATATAGATATGGGGGGAAATAAAATTTCAATATTTTTCAAGCCCTTTCGTAGATTTAATGGATTAGTACTATTGAATGTTTCAGGACTGGCGCTCGGACTAGCTAGTGTTATATTCATTGCTATTTGGATCAGTCATGAACTCAGTTATGACAGGTATTTTAACAATGCTGCCAGGATATACCGGGTTGAATCACTGTTAAATTTTTCAGGCACTCCGTTCGTTTGGACAGTTGCTCCAGCTCCGGTGGCAGAATCAATTCTAAATGACTTTCCGGAAGTTGAGGATGCTGTAAAACTGAAATCAGGTTACCAGGATGTGGTGAAAGTTGATGACAAGTTGTATACCGCTAAAAATCTTTATTATACTACCAATTCATATTTCAATATTTTCTCAACAAAAATAATCTCAGGTGATCCTTCCAGTTTGCTTGTAGGTCCCGTAAAAGTGGTTATATCAAGGCATATAGCAGAGATTTTATTTGATGAAAAAGATCCTGTTGGAAAATCCATCTTGCTGAACAATGTGGATCTTTTGACTGTCTCAGGTGTTATAGAGAACTCTCCCTCAAATACACATTTGAAAGTTGATTACCTGATATCATTTTCATTACTGCAAAAAGGAGACAATAAGTTTGATAGTTGGAACCAGTTTGATTATATTACTTACATTTTGCTGAAAGAACAGACTGATGCAGAACAGTTCAATAATAAGATCTCAGGTTATTTGAAGACAAAAAGCAAGGATGTATCTGCAACGCTTTTCCTTAATCCCCTTACCAGGCTTTACCTGTACCGTGATCCGGGATTTGAATCCGTAATCTACCCTTCGTCCGACAAAGGACCAATAACCAGAGTTACATTGTTCGCTGTTATCGGGCTTGTGCTTCTGTTGATTGCCTGTATCAACTTTATTAACCTGTCAACCGCCTTTGCTGCACAGAGGGCCAAAGAAATAGGCATCAGGAAGGTAAATGGGGCAAGCAAGGCTAATCTTGTTATACAGCTGTTTGGAGAATCACTTTTACAGACCTTTTTGGCAACTATCGCTGCTTTAATTATAGTTATTCTCATGCTACCTGTTTTTATCAAAGTCAGCGGATTGGAACTTGATCTGGCAGACCTGTTTTCATTCAGATATGTAAGTATCTATCTTGCTTTGGCATTCATTACCGGACTAATAGCCGGTATGTATCCCGCACTTATACTTTCCTCTTTTAATCCGGTGAAGGTGATCAAACCATTGCCGGAGGATACTGTACAAGGTTCCGGTTTGAGGAAAATACTGGTTGTAACACAGTTTGTGCTATCGATTATTTTTATTTTCTGCATCCTTGTCATGAACAGACAAATAAGTTATATGCGGCACAGTGATCTTGGTTTTAATAAAGACGGGGTAATGGTTATCTATCCTCAAATCAAACCCGATAAGGTAGATGTAATTGCGGCTCAGATTGAGGAAATACCCGGTGTAAATAAGGTTGCCCTTGGAGGCAATGTTCCTGTGAATATGGGCAACTTCAGTACATTAAAAAAATGGGATGGGAATATCTCAGGGAAATCTTTAAAATTTCATCTGATGCAGGTAGATGACAGGTACCTGGATCTTTTTGATATTAAGCTCACTGACGGAAATAAATTTAATACCAGTTCAACTGGTAATGAAGTAATTATTAATGAAACAGCAGTAAAGAAGATGGAAATGGAAGAGCCGCTTGGTAAATTTATATGGTTGGGTGATGTCAGGTATACAATTATAGGTGTTGTTAAAGATTTCCATTTTCACAAACTGAAAGATGAGATTCTTCCTGTTTTTATTTATAAAAATAAGGATTGGTGGATGAAAAGGATTTTTGTGAAGCTTGAACCTGGAAATCATTTTAAGATTGTCGATAATATTGTTGATCTCATAAATAAGAGTACTCCAGGATTTCCTGCAAGCTATATATTCCTCGATCAGGAGGTTGACAGATATTATGATGAGGAAAAAAGATTAAGTGCGCTTATCAATGCAGCTACTTTTCTTAGCATTGTCATATCATGTATAGGACTTTTCAGCCTTACTGCCTTTACAATCCGAAGAAAACGTAAGGAGATAGGTGTAAGGAAAGCTTTTGGGGCAACTGCAACCAGTGTTTTATTTATGCTTCAAATGGATTTTGGTAAACTTGTATTATTAGCTTCAGTTATTGCATTACCGGCAGGATACTATATTATTAAACAATGGTTGCATTCCTACGCATATCACGTTGAGCTAAATCCATTTTATTTTTTGACAACAGTTCTCCTTATTGTCATAATTGCAGTATTAACATTAGTATTTCATACTCTCAGGGCTGCTAATCTGAATCCGGCTCAGTCGCTTAAATATGAATAGAATACAGAAGTATATTGAAATGCAATGACTAATAGTATGAGATTGAAGAAGACAACTGTTTGTAATATTTTAATTTATCTTTTATCTGATAATTATGGTGGTCAACATATCCGGAAAGACTTTTTCATCCTGATCCCCAAAGGATGGAAAGCACAGCCTGACACTGTTTTTCCTCCTGAAAGGACGAGAACCATGTCAGCACACGAAATGGCTCATGAATTCGTTTACCAAATTAATCCTGCTGTAAACGGGTGGGTTACAGAAGGTATCGCAAAGTTTGAAGAAACAGCAGTTTTCAATGAGCAGATCAGGAAAGCAGGATTTACATGGGGAATCGGAAATACGATTAAGGAAGGCAAAGGTCCTAAGTTCAGTGAATTAATTTCCGTAAAGAAAATAACATCTTCATCTATGGGCCTGGATTATTTATTTGCGGCCACTTTTTTTGATTTCGCATCTACAAACTATGAGTATAAGAGTATAGTTGAATTCATTATCTCAAATAACTTTAATTCTTTATTCGAAAAATCGGAGAATATGATTTGGAAGAAATGGGGTCAATTTCTTAACTTAAAATATTACTAGTTCTATAATTCTTAAATTTTATATGATGAAAAAAATCCTGAAATCCATAAGTCTGATTCTATTGGGAATAATGATTCTATCTCAAACTAATTTAGCTCAAAGAGAATCCGCACATGATTCTATTAATCCCCCAGTATTCCCTATAATATCTGGACTTCATACCTTGTCCATTCATGTAAGAGATACAATTACTCACGATTCTGTTTATAATTTTTTAACAGGCAAATTAATGCTTCCCATATATTATGCTCCTGAAAAGTATGGTCATCAAAAATATGCCGGAGTATACGCTGGGAATATGGTATTAGAACCTTGCGGTCCTTTTCCCGATATTAATTACGCTAACGATAATTTCAGATCCATTTTCTTTGGAATTAATTTTGAGGTTTATAAATCTTTAGCTGCAGGCGAACAGAAGCTTAATAACCGTGGCTTTACGCGTCAGGTTAACAAAGGCTCCATCTACATCAGAGATAGCATTTTATGTAATGAAAACGTCTTTTTGGCTCTGTATGAAGTGACAGATAAGGGAAAAAGGGATTCACTTCAAAATACAATGATTACCAATGGAAAAAACAACCCCGGCATTGAATACATCAAAGAAATATTTATTGCTTACAATGAGGAAGTTAACTTACAGAGATGGAAAGAATTTCTCTATCCTTTGGAATTCGCGAATAAAGGTATATGTCAAATTAATGATTCACTTACTATATATTTTACCAGAGGAAATATCAACGAAGTGAAGGGGATCACATTTAAGGTAAAATCTTTAGCTAAGGCAAAACAATATTTTAAGAACAATAACCTTTTAGTATTCGCTTCTGGTGAAAAAATCAATTTGAGCTCAACTCAAACCTTTGGTTTATTAATATATTTTACCGACGAGGAATGAGAGTATTTTTATAATTTTCACTACCTGGTATAAATGAAAACTTTGTGCCATTTGCCTGGACAAATGCAAAAGCCTCACCAGCCCTTATCAGACGGCAACAGATTTTTCTGCCAGCCGTTGGCAAACATTTAAAGGAACAATCATGAAGAAAATTCTTATAACCATATTAGCATTTAATTGCTCATTGGCATTTTCCCAGTATTCCGAATCAGATAAAAGGTTTATTTTGGAAACATTTGCTGAACTTTACGAATTATGTACCATAGATGACAGCCAAATGTGGGGAATTAATCTTGACCTTCCATGTATGTTTATCGACAAAGAAACCAGGATGATTATAGCAAATAAACCAGATAAAGAGGGTTTACTTGTCAGGGAAGGGAAAATCTATTCTGGTATTTATTCAGAGAATAAAGCTTTGGGTAGTTCATTTACTGTATATGGCGGGACAGTTTATGCATACGTGACACATCCTTTCCTATTTCCGGAATCTTATCTAAAAGTGCAGCTGATGCATGAAATCTTTCATATTATACAAGATAGCTTGAAATTAAATCCACCTCAATTATTTTTCAAAAATGCTCATTTAGATGATATTAATGCTCGGATATACATGAAGCTGGAATGGTTAGCATTAGAAAAAGCACTCACTGCCAATAGCGCAGAAGAGAAGAAAGAGCACATTGCCTATGCACTGAAGTTCAGGTCCAAACGCAGGTCAATGTTTGAAAATGAATCTAAGGAAGAGAATTATTTTGAGTTGAGCGAAGGAATGGCAGAATATACAGGGCATCTTATAACCAGTAAAACATTTGATGATTATATTAACAGTATACACTATACAGCAAAGACCATAATACCGCTCGATTATTATGCAACTACTTTTGCCTACTATTCTGGTTGCCTCTATGGAGGCTTATTATATACCTATGATAAATACTGGAATAAAACATTAAATCTATCTGATGACCTTGGCGAGATCTTACTTCATAAGAGTGGAATTTTCGAATTAGATACTTTGATATACAATGATTTCATTGATATAAATTATAACATTGCTGATATCAAAAGAGAAGAAATTGAGAAAAGAGATAAAAAAGAAAAGTTAATATTAGATTATAAACATAAATTTCTAGTGGATACCGTACTGATTCTTAAACTTGAAAAATGGGAAATGCAGATGTTTCCAACTGGAATTATGCCATTAGATTCGTTGGGTATGGTACATCAGAAAATAAATCTATTTGATAACTGGGGTAAATTAACGGTTAGTGATGGTGGATGTTTATTAAATGGAAATGAAGCATCGGTTCCGGCTAAAAATATTAAATCAGAAAGAAAAAGAATTTATACTGAAAATTGGGAATTAATTATTGATGATAATTGGACCATTGAAATTAATAATGGCAATTATATACTTCAGAAAAAATAAAACGCATGAAAATTCTGTATAAGCCAAATATCTCTATAATCGGGGCAGCACATATACTTATTTGCCAGGCAACTTGCCAGCCTGCCTGAATGACATGCTACTTATTATAACTGTTTTCAGATTACTCTACTATTAAACCTATTAGTTAGGGAGTATCATTTGAAAATGCAAGAATTACTACCACCCATTTCTCTATCATCTTCAGTTATTAAAGAATGAATCATATTAATATTTGAGGTCCATCTATATCTATTTAGCTTCGCTCTTCACAAATCAAACCAGATTATGATAGAGCTTAATTTTGTAGCTATTGGAAAGATACCAGGAGAAGCGATCTTTATTCATAAGGATGATACAATACACCTTGATAATCCGTACATCTGTTACGGTACTACTTATACCACCTTTTGATATTGATGCGATCCCCAGTACTCTATTTGTCATAGTTAATCGCATGACCTTAAATTCTTTATAATGTTCTGTTGAATCCAGGTCCCAAGTTTCCATAAATATGTCAAATGCCTCCTTTGAACATTTAACCTGTAGTCTCTCTGAAGCTTTGACCTTAGTCCTATAGACAAGTCTCACTTCAGATATTGTTGTCTGTTGTGTTTTCATATTAACATGATTAGTGAATGAACAGAAATGACAAGCTGGATTAACAAATCCTATGGGGGAACGAATATTTTCCTTAATTAGTGGTACCTTTAGAAAGTCTTTTATGTATATAAAATAAGCCAAAATCTCTCTTTTAAATGCGGCAATTAAAAATCATCGAGCAGGTTACCAACAGGGAGAGTCCATCCATGGACAAATACCTGCGCGAAGTAGCCATGTTTAAGCTGATTACTCCAGAAGAAGAGGTTGATCTTGCCAGAAGGATACACAAGGGGGACTTGGGAGCACGGGATTGTTTGGTAAATGCAAATCTCAGATTTGTTATATCTGTTTCAAAGCAGTATCAGAACCGGGGGTTGAGTCTTCCCGATTTGATCAATGAGGGAAATCTTGGATTGATCGAAGCAGCACAACGATTTGACGAAACGAGAGGTTTTAAGTTTATTTCCTATGCCGTTTGGTGGATAAGGCAATCTATTATACTGGCTGTGGCAGGATCCACAAGAATTGTACGGCTCCCACTAAACAGAATAAATCATATTAATAAATTAAAAAGGAGCAATGCTGAACTGGAACAAAAGTACGAAAGAGAACCAACTTTCCTTGAGATTACACAGTCATTAGAGCTAACACCTACTGACGTGGCAATAGCCTTAAAAAACGATGGGTGGAATATTTCATTGGATGCCCCGTTTGTAAAAGGTGAAGAGGGGAACATGTATGACGTTTTATTAAGCGAAGATGCTTCCAGCCCTGATAAAGAATTACTGACGGATTCACTAAGGAAAGAAATTGATAGAGCTCTTAATACCTTAACACGAAGAGAAGCTGATATTATCAGATTATATTTTGGAGTAAACGGTATACAAGAGCATACACTCGGGGAAATTGGTGAGGAACTTAATCTATCAAGAGAAAGGATCAGACAGATCAAAGAAAAGGCGATCAGAAGATTAAAGTGTACTACGAGATGTAGAATATTAAAAACCTACCTGGGTTAGCTGACTGGTTTCTTAGGAAGAATATATAGATCACTGAATTTTATTATTTCAATTTGAAAAAATACTTTCTTATTTGCCTTTTACCATAATAAGGTACCTCAATCTTATCCAAAACTTTTAGACCTAATTTCTTAAATAATAAGTAAAGTGAGCGTTTTGTAAAAGGTTTATAAATTTGACAATTTATATCAAAGTTTTTAAGAGCATTGATTTCAGTTTTAACCAATTCTTTGATGTTAGTATTGGGATTGGGGAAATGTTCGATAACATAAATTGATTTTGCCACTCTTCGTGCTTCAATTAATACAGATTCAGGATCTTCACAATGGTGTAATGTTTCATTTAATACGGAAACATCAAATTCTAAATTATCAAATGGTAAATTCGTGCCATCATAAATCACAAACGGCAACTTTTTTCTTTTTCTGATATCGACAACATCTACTGTATTATATCTAACCTTAGGATAAATCTCAGCAATAATATGGATAGGTATTGATGTTCCGGTTCCAATATCAAGTACAGAATCAATACCTTCTATATAAGGTCTGAATAATTCAATGAGGTCAAATATTATATCTTCTAATGATTTATTCACAACCATAAGTCGTATTAAAAGTGTACTTAAAGTTACATTAAATTAGAGAAATCATTTTTACATATTGATTTAACTAAAAAAGATATGCCATTAATTGATTCTTCTATTGGTCGGATTCAGAATGGGTGGCTGTTAGTATTTTTGATTCTTTGTATGAATTTCAAAACTATTTAAGACTGAAGGAAGAACCACCTGAGAAGTTTATATTGTTAGTAAAACGCATTACATCTATCAAAACTGATGCGATTACCTTAAAAAGGATGATAAAAAATAATAATGAAAATATTCTAAACATGTTTGGAGATGATTATGAAAAAAGGTTAGCCCCTGATTATTTTGAAAAACGCCGCAAAGAACTTTTAGGATTAAAATATAAAATATAATTTATCTAATCAACGGTTTCCTAATATTGTACTATTCAATAAACTCTTTTCCTGAACTTATCTAGATTTATCAACGAATCCATCAACATGAACTGAACAAAATAGTGTAATGCGTTGATTTTTAATTATCTGGGGTAAATAGTCTTGGTGCTAATGGGACTATACAACTTTTTTGAAATTGTTTTGATCAAAAAGAAATAAATCCTATATTTGATATGCTGTATTGAACGTGTAAAAACTATAATATATAAAGATACAAGGCGACATTTTCTATTATTTCCTGCCTAACAGGATTGTATTGCAGACATTGACTTTCACAATTCATTTCAATCAAGTGTCGCCTTTCTTTTACTTTTTAGGTAAGGATAATTTAAACAGAGAGACGGTACGCCACTAATTCTTATCCCTAGGTGGAAATGCAGGGAGGAAATAATCAGTACAGCCTTTTAGTTTATAATAAGTGAACGATTCTTTGGTAATTGAAGTCATTAGTGCCAATATCATGCTGAAAAATAATTTCATATTTTATAAAAATGTGTAACTTTAGAAATGTGTTTATTGTTTGGGTCTATGTCTGTCAACAAATATTTTTTATAAAAGATAATACCTTGAGTAAAAGTCAGCAAATAATTTCTCCAACAAATAACACTCCAGAGGTCATCCTTGACATGAAAGGGATTATTAAAATTACAGGTCGGCTAATTCCTGAAAATGCCGAGGACTTTTTTATCCCAATAAATGAATGGATAAATGAATATTTTTGTAATCCTGCTAAAATTACCAGTGTAGATATTTGTCTTGAATATATTAACAGTGTCGGTACTAAGTACTTACTTGATTTAATTCATAAAATTACACATATTCATCTCAAGAAAAATAAGAAAAAGTTCATAATTAACTGGTACTATAATGATGATGATGAAGATATACTCGAAAAAGGGACATTATTTTCTTCAAACTTAGATGTACCTTTTAACTTTATTAAAATAATCTGATAATTCTCCATTTCAGCACACTTGTGAGGGAGCAATTGGGGAAATTAAAATTTGAATTTAAGAAAATCTCTAAATTTCCTACTTCCTACGAATCCTATTTCCTATTTTCTTTTGCAGAAGGTTTCGTCCCATCCCAGATTTCTCTGGTAAAACTTGGGATGGGATGTCAAAATAACCTCAAACCATACATTATTATCAGCAAATCCGTCAACAACCGTTAATTACATTACCATGGAGTACTGATTTTCAATGCTTTGAAACCAAGGGTTCAGGTGCTATACAAATGCTATTAAATTGATAAACTGATAGGTTCTGTATCGATTTAGAATTAAATATAATGCCATTTAGATTAATTTTCTTCATCAATTCGTAATTTTAAGCGTATGTAATAATTCCATATGCAATAAACTTAAAAAAACTATTATGAAAAAGATTTATTTGTTTCTCATGTTAATTGTATTTACTACTGTATTTACATTTTCGCAAAGTGTCACTACAAAGGTATTTACAATTTTCACTTCCGCTGGTTGTGGCTGTACAGGTTCTGGAGGTCCTCCCAAGACTTTTACAACGCATGAACAGGTCGTTAGTGCGCTTCAAAAAGCATGTAGTGGAGTTGATTTCATTGTATGGCAAGGTACACGCTCCGATGCATATGATGAAATACAAAAAAATAAAGGTAATTATGATGGAATGCTGATCATCGGAGAGATGAGTGGAGACTTTAGACTGGCTTTCACCGGATTACCTACAATAGTTGTACTTAATCTCTGGGAGTTCCCAAGTGGCCATCCCTGGAACCTTTTTGCCACTGGGAAAGTACCTGAAGGGAGTTTGCTTGAGGGAGGCACTGACTACAAAGATGTGAAAATCCTAAACGCTCAGCTTGATCGAAGGAATACTTGTGCTCCAGCAGTGAGAGAATCAATGTTTAACGATCTTGTGAATAAAGTTAAACTCATTCAGACTATAAGTGAACTGAAGGAGACTCGGATTTTAATGGTGACTAATGAGGTAAATGATAATATTGCATCAGTAAATTATAGGGGAGACATCAAGGAAACGTTCCCCGAGTATCATAATCTGCGTTATATTCAAACTTTAAAGGAATTATTTGGCGTTGAGATTGTTCGGGTAGAAGCCGCGGAATTCCACGAAGCGTGTGGGAAAGTTAATACCAAGGAAGCAGAAAAAATCGCAGATCAATGGATCGAGGGTGCGCAAAAGGTAGAAGTGGCCAGAGCTGAGATAGTAAAATGTGCCAAGGGGTATCTTGCTCATGATGCGTTAAGAGAAAAATATAATTGCAATGCAGTGTCAACTCATATCAGGTCGGTCGGCACAGGTGGTCTTAAAGACCGGTATAATCCCACATTAGGTTTGGAGCTTGGATTTAAATCGAGAGGAATAATGGCTGTTTGTCAGAATTATCCGGACTTATTGATCAGTGAGATTTTGGCATATAAAATGACTGGTGCGCTAAGTATGATGGGTGATGTTATGTATGATATTGATAACTCCACAGAAATTGTTCTTCATTGTGGCATCCCGATTAATCCATGGGGTGGTGATCGCAGACTTTTCAAAGTTCCTTATAATATAAGACCTCATGCAGAAAGCCCTGTAAGAGACAAACCTAATGAACCTGGTGCCTCTACCGGTATGACAGCGGAATGGCCTGCAGGTGAGCCGGTTACTATATGGGAGATGCATTCTCTTAACAAGACAATAAGGTTGCACACAGGTGAAGTGGTTAATGGTCATTCTATGTATACCGGTGGGGAAGACATTTATACTATAATGTGTACGGCAAAGGTAATTGCCAAGGTAGATGTTAAAAAAATACGGGATCAATATATGCCTAATCTATATGGAATTCATACCATTGCAACGATTGGTGACTTAAGACTGCAACTTAAAGACCTGGCTGTTTTGATGGGCTTTAAAACTGAAGAATCAGATAGATAGCTTGAGTAGTAAAACATATTTGTTATTAGCTAAAAAGAATAACATAACTGTGATACTTCAATATTAAGTAGACGATTTTAAACATATTTTAATGTGCATTTTAATTTCTCATATGGTGTTATACCTTCAAAAGTACAAAAGCCGGACAATCTGACCACATTTGGCCGGTCAGATTAACATTAACAGATATAACTATATAACAGGCACATATCTCCGACATTTGGTGATCAATATAATCCGGCTAACTATGATCAAGGTTACTTTCTTTTCATTTAAGGTGAGAAAATGAAAAAATTAAAAAGTCTGAATTAAGAAAATCTCTAGATTTCCTACGAATCCTACATCCTATTTCTCTTGAAGAAGGTTTTGTCCCATTTCAATCAAATGGCATTTATGGCACGAACGGCACAGATTAATTGTTTTTCATGCCGCTTGTGCCATGTAATAAATTAAAAAATGAATGCAGACAGATCAAGTTTCAGTATGCCCGGCTTCTGCACACAAGCTCAAAATTGAGGCAATTTTTTATGTAGATGCGTATGTATTTGATTACGTGCGCGTTATAAAATCCATCAACGAATCCGTCAACAAGAAATTCAAAACCCCTTGCAGATCGCTGATCTTTAAGGGGTTATGATTTGAGGTTGTGGCACCACCAAGAATAGAACAAATTAAAAGGTAGAGAGGTTGGCATATTACGATGTAGAAGAAATGTACTATTTATTGCAGCCACTAGGCGATGTGTATCTTGCTTCCGTTGGTCGCTTGTCTTGATATCCCGTTTTTCGGATTTTCATGACAGAGCAAAGCTACAGACATCCCGCGTCAGCTGGAAAGACAACCTGCAGAGTGTAAAGACTGCAAGACAAAGTATTATGTATTACAGGCGACAGATGATAAATTTAGGGCAGCAGGTTTCCTTATTATTATTTTTTAATCACTCTTCCAGGCTATTTTGGAAGGAAATAATTACCTAACTTTATCTGAAATGGTGTGGATTATCTAATAGTATTAATCAATTTAATCCTTTTGACTATGATAGAAGAAATAAAAGCTAATGAGCTAAATACAAGCCGGTTCATTAATGAGAAAGTAAAGGAAATAGCTGACACCGTAGGAAACGGTATAGCTATTAACGCCCTCTCTGGAGGCGTCGATTCATCAACTGTCACAATGCTGGGACATAAAGCACTTGGGAAGCATCTTAAGACTGTCTTTATCCAAAATGGTCTTATGAGAGAGGGAGAACCTGAAATGGTTGCCGGTTTTTTCCAGAAACTCGGCATCACAGTCGAAATAATCGATGCAAAGAAAGAGTTCCTTTCTGCTCTCAAAGGAATAACAGATCCTGAGAAAAAAAGGGAAGCGATTACTCAAGCTTTCTACCGGGAAGTATTCGGCCGTATTGTAAAAGAGAGCGGAGCAAAATTTCTTCTCCAGGGGACAATCCTTACCGATATCGATGAAACCGTTGCTGGTATCAAAAGGCAACATAATGTATTTGCCCAGCTTGGGATTGATCCGCAGGAAGCTTTTGGATACCAGATCATTGAGCCCCTGATTCGGCTGCGTAAAGACGGAGTCAGGATGACTGGCAAAGCCCTTGGACTTCCAACTGAGTTGTTTGATAGAATCCCTTTCCCGGGACCGGCACTTGCTGCACGTATAATCGGCGAAGTAACTTCTGAACGGCTCGAAACAGTACGGAAAGCAACCGCTGTTGTGGAACGGATGCTTAATAATAGGGGTGCTTTCCAGTATATGGCGATACTTCACGAAGACAGAGTAACAGGCATCCGTGATGGTAAACGCGATTTCGGTCAACAGATCGAAGTCCGTTGCTGGGACAGTATCGATGCCCGGGTAGCCACACCGACAAATCTGACCTTCGATATTCTTGAAAAGCTTGCTGCTGCCGTAATCAGAGAAGTGCCTGGCATAGTCAGTGTCACCTACAATATTGCAACAAAGCCCCCTTCCACGATTGAAGCAGTCTGAAGCCGCAAAGTAAAATCACAATATCAATACATAGTGAGCATGCAATTATTTTACCAACAGATTACTCTGTATATCGGAGATAGGTACTAACTAGCACTGGGATTTGCACCTATAAGTTCATATACTTAAAAAAATATTGACTTGTATCCAAATAGTTCATACCTTTTTTAATGCATAATTTTATTATCATACAGACAACCAATACTATATTCTTATGAAAGCACTTAGCTTGATAGCATGGATTTCCGCTGCAATTGCAGCTGTTATTATCTTACTTGCATGTATTTCTCTTTTAATAGGAAAAGGAATTTTGGGTTTTAATCATGCTGTGAATTTTTTCCAGGCCGCAAACAGCTTCCTCCTGTTGGCCATCGCTCTGTTTGTCGTGACTAAAAAATGCGAATGTAAAAACGATAAGTAACTAACACCGGAATTTGCACCTTAGTATTAAAGTTCAATAAGACTAATTTACAAAAAATCGACCAATATTGTGCTTGTAATGCGCTGACTATGAGCACGCTGTAAAAACCGTCAACAATTCCGTCAACAAGAAATTTAAAGACCCCTGCAAATCATTGATCTACAGGGGTCTGCGTTTGAAGGTTGTGGTGCCACCAGCCCCACATGCGTTTTTATGTGGCTTACTGAATGCTCGATAAAACGGCCGTTTGAGTATTCATTTAATGTAGCCACAAATAAAGCAGTATCAATATACTGATAAGATAATCACTAGATTGCATGTTGTTGATTTAGAAGATCCTAAGAAATTAAGTCTTGCAAAAAAAGCGTCAACGAAATCGTCAACAAGGTATCAGTGATGAGATTAGATCCATATCATATAAGATATTCAAATTGGATCTAAGAAGTAAAAAAAATCTACTTTAAAATAGTATCTCCTGATTGTATAGATAAGTTTAAATTTTGAACTTTTGCTTTCATCCAAGGACAATCCTCCTTTATTTCACAATTTTTGCATCCTACTAGTTTGGAAATTAAAGGAATAACAACAAACCCGATCAGACTAAATGCAATTGTTAAAATAAGTGTCTGATTAGTATAACGGGTTATCAATAAATATATAGCTATTGAAAATGGAATAAACCAATTTGGAAATACAATCACAAGGTTTTTTTTGAAGACTTTTATAAATGACTTATCCTGTCGTTTTTTAAATAATTTAGCTGAAATTACACCATATCCACATGGACAGGCTAAAGTACCATAATGATAACAATAAGGACATATTCTTGCCCAGAAAAAAACAACACTGAATAATGAATAGGCAACAAAAATTACGGTTCCAATCGTTGAAACCTGATAGACAATGATAGCGCCAAGAATAAATAGGATTAAAGTTGGAATATTATCTAAAAGAACTAACCATAATGGAATTTCTTTTTTATTACAGGGAGATTCCATATCATTGCTCATTTCATTTGATTGGGCTAAGTCCAATTTTGTTGTAGAAATATTATCTTTTTCCATTAATGTTTTGATTTATTATTTTCTAAACCGGCCATTTACTATAGCAAAAACACTGTCAGCAAATCTTACATGGATATTACCATGTGTTAATATTAAACCAAAAGCAGTCCTTTATAAAATCTGTTTGATTGAAATTTATACAATAAACTATATTAATCTCAAGGCGATTGATAATCATGAAATAAACTTTTGAATAATAAATTTTGTTAGAAAGTAATTACTTTATCGCTCTCTACTACCCAGTTAGTAAGTTCTGCCATAGTACTAATTTCAGTTCCTTCAATGAGTTGAACGGTTTTTAACCCTCTGGTTTCAGCACAACTACCACAAATTTTGACTTTGGCTCCTTTGGAAATAATGAGTTTCAACATTCTTTCAATATTGTAGTATCCATTTGGAGTGTTTTGATTTGCAATTGCACAATTTGCAGCATCTGCCATTAGAAAAATTCTGACTTCTGCTTCTTCATGATCTTTGCCAAGCTGTATAGCTAATCTTAAGGCATTATAGGCTTTTTCTGTTCCATAGGGAGCGTCATTTATCAAAATAAGGAACTTTTGTGTCATAGAGATCAGAATTAAATTGTAGTTAAAATTTTTATCAAAAAATATATAGATATTAATTATGTTGTGTGTGGTCTGTATGTGTCTGATTTAATATAATTTGCAAAATTTACCAAATATTCCATCAACATTCAAATAAAATCCAGTAAATAATAGAACTAGCAGAATTTATTGTATAAGCTTGTGGTGCCTCACTCTCATCATTAGCCCTAATGAAGATTGCCTATTACCAGGTAAAATGGTCATTTATGTATTCATTTACACGACAACAAAATTGACATATCAATATTTGAACAGTATAATAAAGAATTTGCATGTGATTGATTTAAAGGGTGCTAAAAATAATATTTTAAGAAAAAAGCGTCAACGAAAACGTCATCAATGTATCTTACTATCTTCTATGCTGATATCTGACCTGTGTTTCAAGTGCTTTCATAATGTCTCCTTTCTTAAAGTAAATATGTATCCCAAGTTTAGAATATGGAAGTATTCCTTCCTTTTGATACTTATGTAGTGTTACAAGTGATATCTTCAGTAAGTCTGCAACTTCCCTTCTGGAAAGTAACACATTATAATCTTTTTCCTTTTCTTTCTGTGTAAGAATCTCCTTCAACTCTTCTGTAAAAGCTTCTTTGATCAGGGAGACTAGCTCTTCATGATCATAATTTGTAACTAGAAATTTTTCAGGCATCTGAAATTGGCTTTAAATTATAAAGTTCTATTGATCGACAAGAATTACGTGTCCTAATTCCGGTGGAATACTTCTTAACAGATCTTCTTTTATAGCATCAGGCATATTCTTTCCAAAAATAATTTCTTTAAAAGCTTCTGGAGGCAATTGCTTCTTTCTCTGGTTTATTGACAATGGATCTTTTGAAAAGATATGTGTGCGATATTCCTTTTCAAATTCCCATTCTCTTAATTTGGAAAAGATTTGAAGTTGATGTTGTTCTTCAAATGTGTTTTTAGGGGTCGGATAGATTACGGGAAGAGTATCATAATAAATTACTTGACCTCCTCCTCCAAGATGTTGAAACATTATATTTGATTTATACCCGACACAAAATCCTTTAAAATCATTTGCATAAATAAACCACATAAAATTATTATCAGGAATTTCAGTCAAACTAAGAACTCCAAACCTGTCGAAAAAATCATTCAAAAATTCTTGTTGTACTCTCATGACATTTTCTCTATGACCTCGATACCAATCTTTTAAGAATTTTCTTCTTTGTTGTCTACACCAATTTGGATTATCCGCTTTAATTTTTTGTTCAACTTCTATATAGCTTAAAAGATCATATCTTATAGGAATTTTGCAATCATTTTGATCTGTAAATGAATTTGGTGATGCAAAAAAGACTTCCCTATTAGTAATAATAGTTTTATGATTAGGATCAGTCCAGTTTCTGTATTTATAGACAATTGGCGGAAATACCATTTCCGTGAAGTTTTTTTCTTCAATTTTAGTAACTTCTATTGCCTTCCCGTTGCCCATTCTTAATTAAATATTTCATGTAACTTATTATAGGTAACCTTATTAAAATCATACTTATCAGATTGCAGAATATCAGGATTAATTGATAGAAATCTATTCGTACAATCTATAAGCCATTCTTCATTCTTATAAGCACAGGAGTCACAATTTGGATAGATAGCCATATCGTCATCACGTTTATCACAAAATTCATTTAAATAAATCCTCGCATACTCATTGTATATAGCGTTAAATCTTTCCATGATATTCTGGACATAATATTTTTGATCAATCTTTTCATAGAACCAATCCTTAAAGTGAATGACATTTGCATTAATATGTACTTGAGGTAGAATATGATGATATTTATTATCATTCGAATAATCCAATCACTTAACAATGCTAAGATAATTTTACCTCCTAATAAAATACACTGGCCTGATAAAGAAAGGCTTGATAGGAGATATATGGATTTTCTAAAAGCAGGATGAGATCGATATTGTGCATGTCACAAAATCCATCACCGTTTTCATAGCCAATAATTAATTATAAAATAAAAAGGAGGTAACAATGGCTTTTAAAACAGTATTTATAGCACATGCACCTGATGCAGATCCTGAGAAGCATCATAATCTGATAGAAACAGGTAAATACAAGCTTTATACTTATGTTGTAAAAACACAGAAAGAAGCGATTAAAGTTTGTAAAGATCTTTATGAGAAAGAAAAAATTGAGTCGGTACTGCTTTGTCCAGACTTTACTCATAAAGATGTAGCCGAAATCTTCGAAGCACTCGAAAGTAAAGTTGCTGTTTGTGTTTCTCGAGGTGATGGTCCCAGCAGCAAAATTACCGCTCCTGTTTTGCAAAGAGAATTTTTTGGCAAATGATTCATTGAAATTATGATCTTTTAAACCTAGTAATTGATTTTGATTTCGTATTTACTTGACTATGAGTGCGTTGAAAAATCCGTCACCAACTCCGTCACCAAGAAATTTAAAGACCCCTGCAAATCATTGATCTACAGGGGTCTGCGATAGAGGTTGCGTTGCTATACACCCACATACGTTTTTATTTGGTCTTTGTTATTTAATATTTGTCGCTATTTCAATCTCTGAAAATAATTCTGCTTTCTTTATTAAATCAATGTTGTGTTTCTCTTTCAGATATTTATCAAAAAAATTCAGTAGAGATTATTCAACTTCATAAAAATCTCAAATCCTGCTAGATCAATGATCTGCTGAACTTTCTTTGAGAAGTGATTTTGATTGATATTCAATGAGATTTAGTATCTTTATGATAGTTAAATATTTTGTTTTTTATTATGTAGTATCCCAACATCTAATTTATATCACTGGCAATTTGAAAAAAATAGTTTTACTGCTGTTGTTTTTAAATATCGCTTTTAATTGTTTTGCACAGACAGTACAGGATTCTATTGTTTTTAGAGAAAAGGATTCTCTTGTTCTTGTTGTTTTATATGATTCTACAGGCGGACCTAATTGGACAAAAAAAACAAATTGGCTGGGTTCTGAGCCAATATCGAAATGGTATGGTGTAACTGTTACAAATAACAGGGTTACAATAATTGATCTGTCTGGAAATAATTTAATTCGCACCCCGCCAAAAGAAATTGGCAATTTGGCTAATCTTGAAATTTTAAAATTAGGGACTAACCTGCTTTCAGGGTCAATACCATCTGAAATTGGTAATTTGACTCATCTTAATAGTTTATCATTAAATAATAATCATTTTACAGGGACAATACCACCAGAAATATATAATCTGACTTATCTTGTTGAATTAGATTTGAGTGCTAATCAACTTACAGGGGCTATTCCTCCTGAAATTGAAAATCTGACTAATCTTACCAGGTTAAGTTTGACTGCTAATCAACTTACAGAATCTATTCCGCCTAAAATTGGAAATTTGATCAACCTTACTTATTTAAATTTATCTCGTAATAAACTTAGTGGCTCAATTCCGCCGGAAATAGGAAGACTGACTAATCTTAAACTTTTAAATTTTGGGACCAATCAGATTACAGGCAGTATTCCATCTGAAATAAGATACCTGACTGGACTAGGGGATTTAATTTTATCAGGTAATCAGATTACAGGCGCAATTCCACAAGAAATAAGCAATCTGAAGAATCTAACTAGTCTATTATTGAACAAAAACAATCTGAATGGCACCGTTCCGTTAGGAATCTGGAATCTTAATAAGCTTTCTACCTTAAATTTTGATAAAAACCAGCTTAGCGGCACAATTCCATCAGAAATAAAAAAATTGTCAAATCTTAAAGGATTATATTTAAGTAATAATATGTTTAGTGGTACTATTCCATCAGAAATTTGGAATATGACTAAACTCCAATATTTGAACTTAAATAACAATAAATTT
>DATKTA010000018.1:0-2557 GCA_035531395.1 Bacteroidales bacterium | reverse complement strand
AGAATGGTTTATCTGTTCAGATGGCTGCCAGGGAATTAAGATACAATTGGTTTGAAGAAATCAGGATTAAGAACAGGTACAATTTAATAGCTGTTGGCCATAACCTTAATGATAATATCGAAACTCTGTTAATAAATCTCACCAGAGGAACAGGAATTACCGGACTGACCGGGATGAGACCGGTGAGTAACAGAATTATACGACCTTTGTTATTCGCTTCACGCCAGGAAATTACAGATTACTGCAATAAGTATAAGGTATTATATCGCGAAGACAAATCAAATGCAGATATAAAATATATCAGAAATAAAGTTAGACATTTGATTATCCCTGCTCTAAAAGAAATAAATCCTTCCATTGAGTCCACTCTGAATGAAACAGCAGAAAGGTTCACCGGAATTAATGAGATAGTATCAGAATATATATCTGAGTTGAGAGCTAGAGTTACAGATCAGAATAATGAATTCATTACATTTAATATCAGCCTGTTAAAAGCATATTTGCATAATAGAACAGTTATATTTGAATTATTTAAACCCTTCGGTATTACCAATGTACAGCTAAACGATCTGATAAAAGTTATTATTGGAAAAACAGGTGGCCGGATAATTACTGGCACTCACAGAATCATTAAAAACAGGAATGAGATTTTAGTTACTAATGAACCTAGTGCAGATGAAGGCATATTTATAATAAAATCCATACAGGGATTTAAACAGATTCCCGGAATAGCTAATGCAAGTTATTTAGAAATATCAAATAGTTTTGAAATTCCAAATGATCCTCTGATAGCTTGCATTGATTTTGAAAAGATACAATTCCCTTTAAAGATTCGAAAATGGCAGGCCGGCGATCACTTTCACCCACTTGGAATGAAACAGAAGAAAAAGCTAAGTGACTATTTTATCGACAATAAGTATTCGATAATTGATAAGGAAACCAAACTTATACTTGAATCTGATGGAAAAATTATCTGGATCATTGGTGACAGGATAGATAACAGGTTTAAAATTACCAAATCGACAAAAAAGGTGCTTATTATTAAGGGATATTCGCAAAATAGACGACTTTTTTAATAATCCGGTGGAGTAATCATTTTCTTTGCCGGATTTTTCTTGTTTCTACACCAAGGGTAGTGGTTTTTCTGTATTATGTACATGATTCCCGGTTTTTTGGGCATACGTTTCCCATCTTACCTTCATTCAGCCAAGCAAATTTAATTTATGCCACTGATTGAGATGACTTTTCCTGGGCCATGCGCTTTGCGATCCTTACTGCGTTGGCTGTATGTACACCCATGAAGATCCAGAGGATTTCATTTTTCTCGGTTCTGGCCTTGATCTTGTCCAAACTGTAGTGCTGTTTTTCTGTCCCAAAACTACCTTCCATACGGGTTGCCCTTTCTTTACGAAGTTCAGCAGCTATGATCTGTCGATGATCTTCGTGTTTTCCTGCTCTGCCTTTTCGTTTGAAATTTGTAATGATATCCTGACCTGTACACCACTTCCGATTGGCATTAGTAGCATAGATGTCGTCTGCAGAGATATGGGTAATTTTTCCGAACAGAGTACGGCTGTACCTGACTGATTCAATCAAGCGAGGACCTTCATTAAAGGCATCAAAGCTAAGGTGCTCAATGAAGTTGATGCCATCCACCTGGATCATATTCACCTTGGCACCGAACTCAACCTTCTTCACTTCTTTCCCTCTGACAATGGGTCTGATGTAACTCTTGGAAATAGATACGATCCTGTTCGGGACACTGTATGTGCCTGTTGTGAACATCTCCTGTTGCTGGGACAACACCTTCCGGATAACCATTCTTTTCTTATAGTACTTTTCCGGGAACTGAAGGTAGATTCTGTACTGTTCCTCAATATTGTCCAGTTCCTCAATAAGTTTGTTCAGTAAGTATAACAAACTCCTAGTGCGCTTTGTGGTCTGCTTCCATGGCTTCTTTCTCATGCGCATGTATGAGAAGTACTTGTCTTTTTGCTCAAGATACTTCGTCCTTGGCGTTGGGATCCTTAAACATTTGCAGGTTCTCTTCATTTGACCATACATCCAGTCCACACTCTCCCAGATCAGCTTAACATTGGTAGGGAACCTCATATAGGACTCGTAACATGTAGCATCCTCCAAAACAATGTTCGGATTTTCTATATAGGGCTTCCAGGATTTGGCAAGTACATCCTGAACCTCCCGGATGTTCAACTTATTTGCAATCCCGGTTCGGACTTTACTGATAATCTTAAAATCTCTAAGTTTCTCAGGCCCCAGGAAGATTCCGCAGAATAGCTGATACTGGATACTCCCATTCAGGTGTTCATAAAGTTTACGATCGGATAGCCCACTGTATGACTTCAGGAACATCAATGCCAGCTTACCCTGTGGACTGAACTGGGAATAACGACCTTTCCGATTCTCCTTTAATTTCAAGGATCTGATTAATTTCTGCCAGGGGATGGCCTGGTAGATTTTACCCAACTCAGATTCCAGGAAAGTGCTCCAATAAAGCGAAAACTCTTTTTGTGGAGAAATAAATGAAATCTCGGGG
>DATKTA010000017.1:0-4223 GCA_035531395.1 Bacteroidales bacterium | reverse complement strand
AAAAGATAGTTTTAAGCGACTGATATTCCCTTCCATCGAAAAAGAAGTATTCAACCTCAAGATGGAGGAAGCTGAAAAAGAGGCCATAAAGGTATTTTCAAAGAACCTCAAAAATCTGCTTCTATCACCTCCTGCTGGTGGTGGAGTAATAATGGGTATTGACCCTGGTTACAGATCTGGATGTAAGGTTGTTGTAATCGACCAAAAAGGCGATTTTAAGAAATTTAACGCAATCTTTCCCCATGAACCTCAGAAAAGAGTGAATGAAGCAGACAGAATTCTCCTGGATCTTATTCAACAATATGAAGTCGAGCTGATCTCCATTGGAAATGGTACTGCTTCCAAGGAAACCGATATTTTTGTAAGGGATGTTATAAACAGGCACAACCTCAACGTAGGATCAATTGTGGTCAGTGAGGCAGGAGCGTCGGTCTATTCTGCGTCTGAAAATGCCATTAAGGAATTCCCTGATCTGGATGTTACTATCAGGGGTGCCATAAGTATTGCCAGAAGACTCCAGGACCCACTTGCGGAATTAGTTAAAATTGATCCAAAATCAATAGGTGTGGGCCAGTACCAGCATGATATTGACCAGAAAGAATTAAAGAGAATCCTTGATATGACAGTTGAATCCTGTGTTAACTATGTGGGAGTCGAGCTCAATACTGCCTCTGTTGAATTGCTGTCATATGTATCAGGTATCAAAAGAGCAATTGCTGGAAATATAGTACGATACAGGAGTGAGCAAGGGCTTTTTAAGAGTAGAAAGGAGCTCAATAGGGTGTCCAAGCTGGGTCCAAGAACATTTGAGCAATGTGCCGGTTTTTTAAGAATACGTGGCAGTTCTAACCCGCTTGATAATTCTGCCATCCATCCTGAGACGTACCATATTGTTGAAAAAATGGCTGCTGACAGAAAGGTCAGCCTTGATCAGATAATTGGGAATGAGAAATTAATATCATTGATAAACATTGAACAATATGTTACAGAAGATTTCGGAATTCCTACATTGACAGATATACTGGATGAATTGAAGAAACCGGGTATTTATCCTAGAAAAGAGTTTAAAAGCGTGGAATTTTCTGCAGAGATAAACGATCTGGAGGATCTGACAGAGGACATGATACTTGAAGGCAATGTAACCAATGTGACGAATTTCGGTGCTTTTGTTGATATCGGTGTCCATCAGGACGGACTGATCCATATTTCAAAATTAAGTAACAGTTTTGTAAAAGATCCTAATGATATAGTTTCTGTTGGCGATACAGTTACTGTTAAGGTTTTGGATGTTGATGTTGCCTTAAAAAGAATAACTCTTGAGAGGATGGAGTGAACAAAAGATTGCAGAGCAGCCTGACCCTAAATACATAATGAACTGTTTTTGAGTGAATTTTTTTAAATCTAAAGGGATTTGCTGAAATTAGTTTAATTTTTTCTTTTATCTGTTCCTTAGATTTTTTTATCAAGATTTTCAATCTGCTCAATAAATAATTCTGTGGCAACAACTTCAAATTTCATTGTAGGGCTTTTATGAGATCATTCTGATCTTTTATTTTGTATTTTTCAATGAAAACAGACAATAGCTTTTCAATCAAATTAATCTCTTTAGCAGATGAGGTTTCATTATTCTTATTATCCCTGAATATTCAGATAACCAAAGTTCTCGGTGTACTGCTCTGCAGCCGATTGTAATTTTTTAGGCAATCGAATGTTTATCTGTGTACTTGCAGAAGTCATAGATACCAATATGTATTTATTGGTATTTAATATTACAACTCTTTATGCCGCCCCTTCTCGTCTTCACTCTGCTCGTGTGCCCGTCCTGATCTGCTGTGACTGCTCTTTCAGAAACATATTTATATTAATCAGTATTGGATTAAAATGGTGGAAGAATGATTAAAAAATTTAGAATATTAATGATCATAGTATTTTTAATAAGTGGAGTTTTTATTAGTGGCTGCGTGCAAGAAAAAGATTCAACAGTACCAACTGAAATCCAAACTATACAACCAACAATCACAATACCTGTGATTGATACAGAGATATATTGCATTAGCAATGAAACTGGTACACAGATGACTCTTTCAGAAGCTAGGGATATTGCTGAAAATAGCGAATGTGGTACTGAGGGATCATTAAAAGATAGTTATGTATGTAATGAATATACAGGCACTTGGTGGATTGATTTTGAACCGTTAATAGAAAAACCAGGTTGTTATCCTGCTTGTGTTGTTAATGTCAATACAAAAATAACAGAGATAAATTGGAGATGTACGGGAGCTGTACCACCAAATAGCTCAGACTTCTAAAGTAGTATCAATAGTGGGCTAGAGGCCGCATTTATAGTGCAGCCTCGATTTCAATAAGTACCAGTTTTATTCTTCAATCGTCTTCTTGATCTCTCCCACGTCTTTTGTAAAAGCATCAAGTTTGGAATGTATGCTTTGCAGCTCATTTGTCCATTCGACCTGTTTTCCCTCGCAGCACTCTTTGCCATGTATCAAAGCAGTAAGACCAGCACTACCCACTAACGCGAGTATGAATAATATTATTACGCCAAAAAATTCCATTTCCTGTCCGATCCATATAATTCCGATCCATACTGCTATGACGAATAACCACGATCCCAGAATTACAATATTATCACTTTTTATGTATTTTTTCCTCCTTTAACTTTTCTGGTGAGATGTGTATGTCGAAGTCCTGCAGTTCATAGAACCTTAGCGCTTTGGCCTTTCCTTCAACTAGGACCACCCGGCTCTTGACGATTTCTGCACTTTCTAGTTTATTAAGGTGGATCTTTGCCAGGGCTCTGTTGATCTCCAGCCGATTGGCTATCTCGTTAAGGTACAGGTCTTTTCCTTCAAGGGTCAAGAGCCTGACAATTTTCAATCGTAGTGGATGTCCAAGGGCTTTTAATTTCTCTGCCTGTGTATTTAATTCCGACATAGTAATTCAATCTTGTGACATGTAATTTAATTATTACATGTAATTTATTATTGCATTTCTTTGTAGATAAATCTTTTGGGAGAGTGGAGCCAATTACTGTTCATCCTTAATTGGATTTACAGATCTTTCTGGCTGCATTGATTCAAATTTATGTGTATCTCCACTAATTCCTGCCATCCCTTCTTGCCTTCAATCTGTCCGTGTGCTCCTCTTGAGTTGTTCTACTCGCCCTTGTGTTGAGGGGGCTAGCTGGCGCTTTTCGATTATTCCTGCAGGCTTTGGGTGTGAAGTGGGGATTGATGTTTGGGTGGGTGTTGCAAGTGAAGAGATGCCGAAAAATGAGAACGAACACTGCACCAGCTACCCAAAGGGTAACTGGTTGGCAGCCAACCTTGCATATTCGTGTGGCCTGGGTCTGGTGAACAAAAAAATGTTTAGAATATAGCCTCTTGACCTTCTCCAGCTCCCCCATGTAATCCGTAAATAAATAGATGAATTATATAATAATTAAACAAACCTATCTATTGATGTAAATGATTAAATACATATCTGTTGTATTTGATGATTAAGGTTTGTTATAGTAGATTAGCCTGATATGATAGATTTATTTGTAGAGGATGGTCAACATGAAAGAACAACAACAACAATTAAAACTTGATAAATGTAAAGAACTTGGAAATGACAAAAGAAGTTGTAGTTACACTAAATGCATGGGGTTATTAGCATTTTTGCGAAAGGGTGAATAATATGAATTCTGTTAATCGTCATAAAAATATAATGGATACCATAAGTGGAATTTCTATTCTAACATTTCCTATTCTACTTCTTATCAGGCTTTGATACTTTGCCAGAAGTGGAGTTTGTTGGTTTAATTCCCTATCTTCAAGTTTTTATTGATAAACCAGGATTACTTGTGATCAATTGGTTATTTATATTGATCATTTTAGGAGTAAGTTTTCAGACTATTGGGCTTGTCAAAGAAAAACATGTAAAACGTTGGCAAGGTATATTGATAATAGTGGGTCTATTATTACTTATCAATCCAGATATCGAAATTATCAGCGTGGTTGGGACCGTTTTGATGATTATAGGTATTTTCCCATTAGGAATAAAAACATTAAAACATGAATGATCCTGCCACTTCGCGTCCAATGTTGTATATGCATTTATTCTTCCGGCGGGCTTTTGGTGGGCTATTCAACTGTCCCTGCCTCCGCAGCCCGTCAGGGCGGCATGGTGGCAGACAACCTTGTTTATTCATGTTGCATGGGTTC
>DATKTA010000016.1:0-2582 GCA_035531395.1 Bacteroidales bacterium | reverse complement strand
CCCCATCGGCCCTACTATTTTTTTCATTCCATTTTCCCTTGCCCAGTTTTCAATATATGATAGTAATGCGTTAGCGATTAACTGGTTGTCAGGACATTCAAGATAACCAAATCGTGCATTTTTCACATCGTTAATTTCATTGCACTGTCTGTTTATAATTCCCATTATTCTGCCAACTGTTTTACCGTTCAGGTAAGCAAGGGCAAGAATACAATCTGAATTTGAAAAAGCCCTGTTCTTTTTGGGATTGAAATAATGCCATTCCTGAGAATAAATTGGAGGCACCCATTCAGAATGATTTTTATGAATCTTCTCAGGCAGATAAATAAATTCCTTTAATTCCCTTTTGCCTTTGACCTTCCTTATTTCAACTGTCATATTTGATTGTGTCATCTATGTAATTATTAGAAATGAATACACTTTTTGATTATAAGGAAGATATTATTATATGACAGCCTGTTTATTTATTTGAATATTAACAAATTTCAGAAAAAAATCATATAACTTATAATTTTGTAACTAATCAGTAATCTCAAAAATAAGCAGATATTAACAATAATCCGGAGATTTCCACAAGAATATCTTATGCAAAATTGTAATTACTGGAAAATCAACTGTTCTTAACAAATTATGAAGTGTAATCTTAATAAATATCTGCCTAAAAGTTTGACATTGAATCTGTTCTATTGTTGCTTTGTAAAAAACAGCACTATTGCGTTCAAACAAAGATATAGAAGCTTTATTCAAGAAAGTTGAAGATTTGACCAACCATGTTGGCCACCTTGAAAATGAGATTAAAGATCTCAAGCGTGAAAACGAAATGTTGCAGGATCTCAAGCGTGAAAACGAAATGTTGAAAGAGAAATTGGCCAAATACGAAAACCCGAAAAATAGCAACAACAGTTCAATTCCACCATCCAAAGATGAGAACAGGCCCTTAAGGAGTAAGAGTCTTCGAAAGAAGACGGGCCGTAAGCCTGGAGGACAGAAAGGCCATGAAGGAACGACCCTGGAAATGGTATCAAATCCTGATGAGTGCATAGATCATTCTCCGCAGTATTGTGAATGCTGCGGGAAAGATATCGGAGCTATCCCTGGTGAATTTGTTGAACGCAGACAGGAGATAGACATTCCACCTGTTACACCGGTTATCACTGAACACAGGGTTTATAAAAAACGGTGCAGCTGCGGGCATGTGAGCACATCTTCTTTTCCCGGCGGAGTGCAGGCATCGGTAAGTTATGGACCCATGATAGAGAGCCTGGCTGGGTATTTTCATTCCCGGCAGTACATCCCTTTCTTAAGGATGCAGGAGCTGTTCCGTGATATATTTTCTGTTCCCATCAGTGAAGGCGGCATTCATTGTTTACTTGATCGTCTTTCAGCCAAGGCTCTACCCCTTTACCACAGGATCCGGGATATGGTAGTAAACAGCCCGGTGGTTGGTACCGATGAAACTGGTGGCAGGCTCAATGGTAAAAAGATCTGGATATGGACCTGGCAAAATGAGCGTCTCACCTGGCTGCGGGGCACAGATAACAGGGGTTACAAAACTATTGGGGAGAGTTTTTCCAAAGGATTTACAAATACCGTTCTGGTTCATGATTGCTGGAGAAGTCATTTTCAGACAGGTGTCCAAACACACCAGCTTTGTACTGCTCATCTTCTCAGAGAACTCAACTATCTCGAAGAACGATATGATCATAGATGGCCTGTCAGGTTTAGAAAGCTCATCCTTGATGGTATTGACCAAAAGAAGAAAATGGGTTCAGTGGATTATTATAAACCCCTGCAGGAGATAACAGATCTGGAAAAAAGACTGAAAAAGCTACTGGCTTCCCAAATAGATAAAAAACATAAGGAACTTATTTCTTTCCAAAAAAGAATGCTGAAATACAAGGACTTCATCTTTACTTTCCTGTACCACCCCAAGGTACCACCCGACAACAACGGAAGCGAAAGAGCAATACGCAACGTGAAAGTGAAGCAAAAAGTCTCCGGACAGTTCAAATCATGGAAAGGCGTTGATAACTTCCTAATCCTGCGAAGTATAACTGATACTGTTCTGAAAAATAAGCAGCCCGTATTGAATGCCTTGAATCTTATCGCTAAATTAGCAGGGACTGATTAGTTACTGCAATTTAAAAGGATCACATATTTATTTTCAGGCCTTTTGATTGTATCAATTTCCTCAATATTTTATAGATGCGCATCTGTAAGTTATAATAAAGTATTATCTGATAAACTCAAAACCGATATTGAAATACTAAAGGTAGATCCACCTGTAATTGAAGGGAAGCTAATCTACAATCCTGATATAATCACACAACTATATGAAAGGGGGGAAATCTTCTTTCTGTAAAATGGGGAAGCAGGGATAAAATTGCACAGATGCTTTTTGCTATTCGTAATGTATTACAGGATGGGCTTCAACCGGATGATTACCATCTTTCAGTAATAGAAAAACTGACAACTAAAATAATTTCATCAGATCCGGCTGAAGTTGAGGATATAGCGCAGCTGGAGCTGCTTCTGACAGATGCATTTTTGCTGTTATCGACGCATCTGGCCGCGGGTAAAAC
>DATKTA010000015.1:0-41244 GCA_035531395.1 Bacteroidales bacterium | reverse complement strand
GTGGTAATGGTACAATAACATCTACATCATCAATAAGTGGAGTAAGCTATCAGTTGTATGATGGATCTGATGCCACAGTAGGAACATCAAAAACTGGCGATGGGTCAGGGCAGACATGGACAGGACTATCAGCAGGGACTGGTTACTATGTGATAGGTACTTCTGGGACTTGCGATTCACCATCTAGTAATACGGTTGATGTTGTTATCAATACGGCTCTAACATTAAGTGGAAGTGAAATATGCGCTTCACCTGGTGGTAATGGTACAATAACATCTACATCATCAATAAGTGGAGTAAGCTATCAGTTGTATGATGGATCCGATGCCACAGTAGGAACACCAAAAACAGGCGATGGGTCAGGGCAGACATGGACAGGACTATCAGCAGGGATTGGTTACTATGTGATAGGTACTTCTGGGACTTGCGATTCACCATCTAGTAATACGGTTGATGTTATAGCTCAGCCAGACAATGCCTCAAACGTTACATTTACAGGTAATATGACAGTTGGAAGTACACTGACTGCTCATTATGATTTTAGCTCCACAGCATGTTTCCCTAATGACAGGAGCCAGACACAATATACATGGTATAGAGATAACAACGCAAGCCATGGTACTTGTTATGTTATAGCTCAACCGGCACCCGGAGATTCTACTGTTGTATTGCCTCTCGAAGCTTATGATAATTTTCTCATGGTTAAAGTCGAGATATTTAACGGAACCGATTATCAGACTGCTGTTGAAGGCACATGGACCACCGTAATTGTTGCTGCCAATAGTAAACCCGTTGCCAGCAATATTGCAATTACAGGAGATGCTCTTGTAGGACAAACTTTAACAGGAAGTTATGATTATACAGATGCGGAGAATGATCCCCAGGCAACAGCTGATTATGAGTGGTTAAAATCTCTGAGTTCATCAGGATCAAGTTTTGTCGCTATAGGAGGGAGCAATTCTTCAACATATGTATTGCAAAGTACAGATGCCGGTTATTATATTGGTCTAAGAGTAACTCCAAAGGCAACAACACCGGCAACAGCCTTGACGGGCGATCCGGCTATTATGGAGGCGGATTGGTTTGGACAAATTGTTTCAAATGCTCCTGTCGCAAGCAATGTTAAAGTTATTGGTGACCCGAAATCAGGTACGGTTGTCTATGGATATTATCTTTATTCTGATGTTGAGGATGATCCTGAAGGAACATCAATATACCAATGGTATTATGCTGAAGACGAAGATGGAGCTAATATGAACATTATTGCCGGAGCAAATAGTGTTACATATAAGATTTCTGATACTTATTTAGTTAACCCAAATAGATATATTGGTTTTGAAGTTACCCCTGTTTCATCAAGCGGGAATCCCAATACCGGTGCAACAGTATTATCCCCAAAATTCATTGGCCCAGTTACCAATGCTGTGCCTGTTGCTTCAAATGTTTCTATATCAGGACCTTCGCCACTTAATGTGAACGACATTTTAACAGGCAACTATACTTTTTACGATCCTGAAGGGGATCTTGAAGGTACTTCAACTTATGAGTGGCTAAGAGATGTTGATAATAATATAACAGGGGCTGTATCTACTGGTATCACCACAAGAACTTATCAGGTTTCTTTAGCTGATACTGGTAAATACCTGTTTTTCCGGGTTACTCCGAAAGCAGCTACTGGAAATCTTTCCGGAGGAGCAACTGAAGCTTCTTCGGCCTCAAGCCGTGCAAATACACCTCCTTATGCAATTAAGAAACCAATAATCTACACTACTTTTGTGGTAGGTTCTGTGTTAACCGGAGATTATGAATACCGTGACCATGATTTGAATCCTCAAGGAACGAGTACATTCCGTTGGTTAAGAGACGGAACAACACCTATCCCTGGTGCAACTGCTATAACATATTCAGTTGATCTGGATGATGAAGGTCATACGCTTGTATTTGAGGTGACTCCTGTTTCTTCCGTTGGATATCCGAATACCGGTACATCGGTGCCAAGTGATCCAACAATAGTGGTACCTGGTGCCTCAAAACCAGAAGCAAAACAAGTTTGCATACAGGGAAAGAGAAAGCTTGGTGAGGTTATAACAGGGAAGTACTTTTATGATTTTCCAAAGGCAGAGGGAGCTTCTACTTATCAGTGGTATAGAGGTGAAGATGCTATTACTTCTTTGGCTAATGGAATTACATATACATTGACAGAGGCTGACCTCACCGAGGACATTAAATTTGAAGTTAAGCCCAAATCAGTCATTCCTGAAAAAGAAGGTACACCGGTAACCAGTAAATCACTTGCCAGAATAACGATTTCTCAAGTTTCATATCCACATAATGCGGATACTGTTACACTTGCGGCTGTTCCCACTGAACCTGGAGTTGGAGTTTTCTCGGGTCCCGGAGTTACTGATGGTAAGTTTATCCCCAGCACTTTAGAACCATCTGTGGTTCCTTATCCTGTTAAATACATTTACTATGAAAATAATTCTTTCACTACATGTGTATCAGAACATGTTAAGAATTTCACAATAACTGCCAGCAGCACTGAGTTCAATTCACCAAAAGATACTATGTGCTACAATGATGATGCTATGTGGATTGATGTAGATGCTGTACCTGAATATGCAATTCCGCATACTTACAGTGTTGATTATGTCACTTATGGTTATGATTACGGCTTCTATATGAACAGTCCCTATTGGAAAGGCACCAATAACACCAATATTGGAATTGTAGATGAGGATTTAACCAATAGTCCTTATAACCCTTCCGGGGCCAAATGGAGAGTAAAAATAGATCCGAAGCTACTTAGACCAGGTTATGCAGGTTATAGAGTATATTATTTATATCTGTATTATTATCTCTTTAACGGCAGCTATAATGTTTATTATCAAATACGCCTGCCAATCATTGTTGAAGAGGTCAGTGGGGTAACCGAGATAAGCAATCTCAAAGCCGAGTACTGTCACGCAGATCTTGTCTCAAGTATTCAGGCATATGGTTTATATCCATCCGGAGGGTCAGCTCTATGGACGGGTGATATTCTTACTGACAAAACAAGCCTTATAGCTAAAATTAATCCTGGTTCGGGTGATGAGCATGGTGCTCAATATCCTGTTACCTATCAGTATACATCAAAAGCAGGTTGCAAAAGCAATTTGTTTCCAACTACTGTAAAAGTAAATCCAATGCCGGATGCATCGTTCAGTATCAATCCTTTGTATGATCTCAACGGAGATGCAACAGAACTAGTGCCTGATGTAGCTCCCGGAACTGGTTATGATGCTTCTTTTATCGGCCCGGGAGTGATAAAAATAGAAGAAAGTCCGGGAATATTTGTTTTCAAATTCCTTCCGGGTATTGTAGATGAGGGCCCTAAAACACTTGCCTATAAAGTAACGACTGACAGGGGCTGTTATGCGGAAAGTACAGAATCCACATATGTAGAAAAAGCCACCGGGACATTCAATGGTATTTCATCCAAGGAATGCTATTCAGATGACACACTTACTGTCTCGATCTCTGACCTGCCAGATGATACTTATTCCTGTGATCCAGTTGATTTCTGGAACAAGAATAAGACCCTGGAATGGACAGCCGGTTTAAGTGGCCAATACAATATTGCAGCAGCACGTGCCGGATATGATACATTATATTTCACTTATAGTAAGAGAAATGTTGATTTTACTATAAAGAAACCTGTTTATATAGATTCAATTGGCAATATAACAATTTCAGGACTTAAAGACGAATATTGTGATTATGAGGGACTTGCCACTGTCAGGGCGCTTGTTGAAAACTCAACAGGAGCAGGCAGTTTCACTTTTACAGGTCCTGCTTCTGCCTTAACAAATTATTTAGGCTATGCAGTATTTGATCCTACAAAGGTAACAACAGGTACACAATATTATGTCAGATATACTCATGTATCAGCAGTAAATAACTCAGGATGTACTAAAACAGATTCAATACCTGTAACTGTGAATCTTAGACCGTCCGTTAGTATTGCTACAGATCGCATTACAGTAAATATTAAGGAGGCTCCGGTTGTTCTCTCAGGATCTCCTTCAGATGGGATATTCAGTGGAAGAGGAGTATACAAATCCGGAAGTGATTATGTATTTGATCCTGATGTTGCCGGACTTGGAGATGCAGAATTTTCACTTTCTTACACGGATATTAAAGGATGTTCTGTAACCAAAAAAGATACACTGACAGTAGCTGCTGCGAGTGGATCAATTCTTGGTCTCAATCCAAACAACCAGTATTGCTATGACGGTCTGAAAGATACTCTGACCTATTCTTCATCCAAACCCTGGACCAACGGTTCCTTCTCCGGACCAGGTATTACTGACCTCGGTTCTGCTAAAGCTGTCTTTGATCCTGCCTCTGCAGGGAAAGGTGATCATGATTTAGTGTTTAATTACTATGACAGTTACGGAACTCTGTTCGATGTATCGGCTAAAGTAAATGTTGACTCACTTGGTGTAGTTGAAATTAAACCAATAGCAGCAGGTGATGAATATTGTAACAATGATGCTCCTTTTGAACTTATAACCACACCAAAAGGAGGAGTATTCACAGGTCCTGTTACAACAGGTAATCTTAATCCATCCAAAGCACTTGGCGATACAGCAGTTACATACACTTACCTCAATGTTAAAACAGGCTGTACTATAACCGGCAGGGTACCATTCACAATTCATCCAGCACCGGTTGTATCATTCGTGCCTTCTGATATATGTATTGAGAACAAATATGACAGTATTCGTTTTATAAACAACACAATTTCAGCAGATGCTGTCAGCGACTGGCTCTGGACATTCTCTGACCTCGGAGGTACTGACCTGAGCGGCAAGCAATCGCCAGCCTATTTATTCAAGTCCGGAGGACAACATCTGATTACACTGACTGCTACAACAGTAAACAGTTGTGTTGTAAGGAAAGATCTTACTATTGACCTAGGTGTAAAACCTGTTGCAGATTTTTACTGGAAGAATGAGTGTTACCTTGCTGGAGATTCTTTAATATTGTTTGATAACACAGTGTCAACTTCAGCTATAGTCTCAAGAAGCTGGAATTTCTTTGACGGAGCTCCTCTTAAGACAGGCACAGAACTAAAATATCCAAAGAATGCTGTCGGACTCATTCCGGTTCAGTATATAGTCATGACTGCTTATGAAAACTGCTCAGATACTGTTACAAAGAATATATATATACGGCCTAATATTATAATTCCTTCTGATGGCTATTTTGAGGATTTCGAATCAGGTGACGGTGGATGGTCAAAAGGCGATGAGAGCATTAACAGCTGGTCATTCGGTACTCCTGACCGCTCTAAGATCAAATCCGCATCTTCAGGAAGTGCAGCATGGTTTACCCGCTTTGATTCAGTGGTGGTAGAATCCTCTTCTGTTATTTCTCCGTGTTATGACTTCTCAGTTATTGAACGGCCAATGATTAGTCTTGGTCTTATGAAGAATTTCAACAAAGACCGCGATGGTGCAGCACTGCAATACAGGATAGGTGATTCAGGAACATGGCAGTATATCGGTTCGGTGGATGATGGTATCAACTGGTACAATTCCACTTTTATAAAGGGACGTCCGGGTGGTGATCAGATGGGTTGGACAACTGCTCTGCTGGATCCGAGATGGCTGGAAGCAAGTCATACACTGGATGAGCTCAAAGGTAAAAAGGATGTTAAACTAAGGATAGCCTATGGTTCTGATGGTAATGCACAGGACAATGACGGTCTGGCATTTGATGACGTTTTTATAGGTGAAAGAAAGCGTAATGTTCTGCTTGAACATTTCACCAATAACTCATCCCTCAGGAGTAGTGAGGCGACAGCAATGATAAATGCTGCTGATATAGCGAATGACAAAGATATTGTTAATATTCAGTATCATACCAATTTCCCGGGGGTTGACTCATTCTATGTGGACAATCCCGGAGATGCGAGTGCAAGGATACTGTTCTATGGTTTGACCAAGGCACCATATGCATTCATTGATGGAGGAACAAGGGTTAAATTTGATGAAACGTTCGATTTCTCCAGTGTAAACCCTGATGGAAGCCTTGCGCCCATAAATTCATATGATATAATAAGAAGAGGACTGATCAGTCCGTTCTTTGCTATCAGGCTTGATTCACTTGTGGTATCAGGAGGAGTTCTTACTGTCACCGGTGATATAACAGGCCTTGAAACTGATACATTATCAAATCTTACCCTGTATCTTGCTGTGGTTGAAAAGACAAATACCAAATATACCGGTGCTGCAGGGGAGACATTGTTCCGGAATGTCTTCAGGAAATTTATTCCGGATGCTGCAGGAATTAGTCTGCCTTCCATCTGGAACAGAGGAGTTAAAGTGCCAATCCAGGATCAGACATGGATAATTCAAAAAACTCTTAATTCATCTGATATAGAGGTTATTGCGTTTATTCAGAACAGTGTTACAAAAGAAGTCTACCAGGCAGCATCAATGCTTAAGCCAAAGATTACTGTAGGTATTGAAAAACCAGGCATACTTAATAACATCGATTTTGCCCTGTATCCAAACCCTGCTAAACATCAGCTGACAATAAGGTTTGGGGAGCCCCTCGAAAGGAGTACCGATATATTTATCTATGACTTTGGAGGTATGATAGTTAAAACTTTTAAAGCATGGTCGGGTGAGACTGAGTTCACAATAGATGACCTCGGACTTAAAGATGGAATTTATCTCATAAGAGTTTCTTACGGCGGGGTTAATTACGGATTCAAAAAGCTGATCATTACAGGAAGTTAGAATATAAATCAGAGATTCCTCATCCTGACACTACGGGATTCGGAATGACCCGTGAATATGATTTAATGAAGAGCAACACCAGGGAGATCCTTCACTTCGTTCAGGATGACATTTGAATCTGTTATGGAGGAGGAAGAAGCGGCGATTCTGAACAAAACAGGTTTCGAATACCATCTGGGAGATCCCTCGCTGTGCTCGGGATGACACGAAATTTGTAAGTGAATGGGTGGAAAGAAACGGCGATCCGGATTTAAAATTAAATTATAAACGGAATTTTGTCCAGGATCGCCGTTTGTTTCCACTTTACCTTAATCCGGGCTGTCATCCTGAATCCTGCGCCAGCAGGATGAAGGATCTCCCAATTGGTATTCCTTCTTACTGTAAATAACCTTGTATCTGCAGCTGACCAAAAAGGAACTTAGTTTTATTATTTTACTAAAAGCGGAATGAGGGATCTCACCGGTATTATGCCAATCTGGCTACTCTTATTTTAAACTCTGATAATCCAACTTCTAATAAGATTCCCGAATTTTCACTAAATTTGCACCTTATTTTTATGATTTAGTTTAATTACATTATACATGATATGAAGAACAGAAAAACTTTGCTGATGATTCTTGACGGATGGGGTATCGGAGACGGATCAAAAGCTGATGTGATAAGTAACGTGCCTACACCAAACTTTACATATTATAAAAATAAATATCCATATTCACGCCTCCATGCTTCAGGTGAAAATGTTGGATTGCCGGATGGACAGATGGGTAACTCTGAGGTGGGGCATCTCAATATTGGTGCAGGACGGGTTATCTACCAGGATCTGGTAAAAATTAATCTGGAGTGCAAAACAGGGGAGATAAAAAAGAATAAAGTTCTGACTGAAGCTTTCTCCTGTGCCCGCGATAATAACAAGCAGGTTCATTTCATGGGGCTGATGTCAGACGGGGGCGTCCATTCACTGGATAAGCATCTCTATTATCTGTGTGATATGACAAAAGAATATGGTATTAAGAATGTATTCATTCATGGCTTTGGTGATGGCCGCGATACAGACCCAAGAAGCGGGATTGGATATATGAAGAGCCTTCTTGAGCATCTTAAGAATTCAAATGGTAAGGTCGCATCTTTCATCGGACGATATTATGCCATGGACAGGGACAAGAGGTGGGAGAGAGTTAAAGAGGCTTATGACCTTATAACAGAAGGAAAAGGAACAGCTGTAACAGATATAGTAAGAGGCATGCAGGACTCTTATGCCAACGGAGTAACCGATGAGTTTATGAAACCGATCGTGGTAACCGACGGAGCCGGTAATCCTGTTGGTACAATTAAGGAAGGTGATGTTATCGTTTTCTTCAACTTCAGGAACGACAGGGCAAAGGAACTTACAATTGCCCTGACACAAAAAAATATGCCTGAATTCGGGATGAAGACTATCCCGTTGTATTACTGTACTATGACTCCATACGATGCCACATTCAAGGGGCTACATATTATCTACGATAAAGAGAATGCTGATAATACAATAGGCGAGATACTGTCAAAAGCAGGTAAAAAACAGCTCAGGATAGCTGAAACAGAAAAATATGCACATGTGACATTCTTTTTCTCCGGAGGAAGGGAAGAAAAATTTCCGGGCGAAGAACGTATAATGGTCTCATCACCGAAAGTAGCAACATATGACCTTCAGCCTGAAATGAGTGCATATGGGGTCAGGGATGAGGTTATCAAGGCAATTAATACAAATGAGTTCGATTTTATATGTCTGAACTTTGCCAATGGAGATATGGTAGGACATACCGGTGTTTATGAGGCAATTCAGAAAGCAGTAAAAACAGTTGATGAGTGTGCCGGAGATGTAATCAGATCAGCAAGGGAGAACGGATATGAGGTTCTGGTAATAGCAGATCATGGAAATGCTGATAATGTCTTAAATGAAGATGGATCACCCAATACTGCCCATTCTCTTAATCCGGTTCCCAGTATTCTTATAAGTGAAGATTATAAGGCCTTGAAAGAAGGAATCCTTGCTGATGTAGCTCCAACTCTATTGACAATTATGGGTATTGAGATACCAAAGGAAATGACGGGGAAAGTACTTGTATAACCGGAAAGCCCTTCAATCCCCGGCCTGCCCCCGGCCATGCTGACGCGTGTCCACCCCCTGAAGGGGGTTAATTTGGTGCAGGAATTGTGCCCCCTTCAGGGGGCAGCCATTCGACGACAGGAGAATGGCGGGGGCCTAGGGAACCTGGAGGAAAAAGGAGCCAGATAATGCTCAGAATTGACGATACCATATTCAGCTTTGATATTCTTGAAAAGAGATTCATGTGTAATCTACCTGAATGTCTTGGCAATTGTTGCCGGTATGGAGATTCAGGAGCTCCGTTGAGTGCTGTAGAAGTACACACACTTGAGGAAATATATGATAAGGTTAAACCATATCTCAGGGAAGAAGGAACATCAGTCATAGAATCGAAAGGTAAAAGTGTGAAAGACTTTGAAAATGACAATGTTACTCCACTTATAAATGATGCTGAGTGTGCATATACTATTTTAGAAAATAATATTTTCAAGTGTGGAATTGAAAAGGCATATGAAGAAGGGAAAACAGATTTCAGGAAGCCTCTGTCCTGCCATCTTTTTCCTGCCAGGATCAAATATTACTCCGATTTCAGAGCTGTAAATTACCAGGAGCTTCAGATATGCAGGTCAGCAATTGATACAGGAAATAAAGCAGAAGTATATGTGTATGAGTTTCTCAGAACACCACTTATCAGGGCCTTTGGTGAGGAGATGTATAAGGAACTTTGTATAGCTGCAAAAGAGTTACGTAAGAGCCGCACTACCCCCAGGCTTAGGTCTGGGGACACCGCCAGATAACCTATTAATTATCAATATATGGAAACCATCAAAACGTACATCGAAACCAACAAAGAACGCTTCCTCACGGAGCTCTTTGATCTTATACGAATCCCTTCAGTCAGTGCAAAGGAGGAGAATAAGGCTGATATGGTAAAAGCAGCTGAATTCATAAGGGATTCAATTCTTGAAGCAGGGGCTGATAAGGCTGAAATTTATCCCACAGATGGTCACCCGGTATTATATGCTGAAAAGATAATCTCCCCGGAGGTGCCTACTATACTTGTATATGGACATTATGATGTTCAGCCCGCCGAGCCGTTGGAACTATGGAAGAATCCTCCCTTTGAACCGGTTATAAGTGAAGGTAAAATCTATGCCCGGGGTGCTGATGATGATAAAGGACAGCTTTTTATGCATGTAAAGGCCTTCGAATATCTGTGCAGATCAGGGAATATACCCTGTAATGTAAAGTTTATGATAGAAGGAGAGGAGGAGATCGGTTCGGTTAATCTTGAGAAATTCTGTAGTGCTTATAAAGAGATGCTTTCAGCTGATGTCATACTTATCTCAGACACAACAATGATTGCTCTCGGAACACCTTCGATAACATCAGGACTGAGAGGGCTTTCTTATGTCCAGGTTGAGGTAACAGGTCCGGATCACGATCTCCATTCAGGGTTATATGGAGGAGCAGTTATAAATCCCTGTAATGTGCTCTGTGAAATGATAGCTTCTCTTAAAGACAGCAAGGGAAGAATTACAATTCCCGGGTTTTATGATGATGTTAAAGAGTGTAGCCAGGAAGAGCGGGCAGAAATGGCACGTCGGCCATTTGACAGGGAAAAATATATGCAATCGGTTGGTGTGAATCAGCTGAATGGTGAAAATGGTTATTCCGATCTGGAAAGGATTGGTATCAGGCCCACACTTGATGTTAACGGAATATGGGGAGGATATACAGGCGAAGGGGCAAAAACCATACTTCCATCCAAGGCACATGCCAAAATATCAATGCGTCTTATCCCTGACCAGAATGCCGGCAGGATTGCGGATCTTTTTATTAACCATTTCACCTCAATTGCACCTGATGGAGTTACTGTCAGAGCTGAGTACCTGCATGGCGGAGAAGCTTATGTGAGTCCTCTTGATACACCTGAATATGCGTCAGCATTACTATCTGTACAAGATTCGTTAGACAAAACACCCATACCTGTACGAAGTGGCGGAAGCATCCCGATTGTTTCGACGTTTGAGAAAGTACTTGGAACTAAATCAATATTGCTGGGTTTCGGATTGGAATCTGATGCAATACATTCTCCGAATGAAAACTATCCGGTTGAAAATTTCCTGAAAGGAATAGAGGTTATTGCCCGATATCACCATCACTACAGACGATTAAAATTGCTTTAAGCTTAGCTCTGCGTTCTAATGCATTGATTTACAGGATTTTCCTGGCTTCTTAGGATAACTCCTGCTAATTTCACCTGGATTTATTTGAAGCCTGTATTTTTTTTGCTTTAGATAATTCGAAAACATAATGCAAAAAAATTATTGCAAATATTGTAAAAGTAGAACTTAAATAATACTTTTGCGCTGTTATCTTAAAACCTAAAAATAAATTGTATGAAGAAACTAATTCTGCTGATTTTATTGTTTGTGTTTGCAGGAGCATCTGCCCTGATGGCGCAAACAAATGTAATTACAGGGACGGTTACCTCATCCGTTGAGGGGGAAGGGCCGATTCCCGGTGTTACTGTTCAGGTTAAGGGTACCACTATTGGTGCTATAACCGATGCAAACGGAAAATATACCATAGCAGTACCTTCAAGCGCTACAACACTGGTTTTTTCCTATATAGGGATGAAAACCTCCGAAGTAGAGATTTCAGGCCAGAATTCAATTGACATGGTTCTGCAGTCTGATCTCATCGGATTAAGTGAAGTAGTTGTTACAGCTATGGGTATTTCGAGAGAGAAGAAATCTCTCGGCTATTCAGTTCAGGATATTTCTACTGAAGAGATATCACGTGCGGGAAACCCGAACCTTGCCACCAACCTTTCCGGTAAGATTGCCGGTGTGGAAGTAAGGCAGTCTTCAGGTATGCCCGGTGCACCATCCACAATATTCATCAGGGGAGCCCGTTCTTTTGACGGTAATAACCAGCCTCTGTATGTTGTTGATGGAATGCCAATCTCCAGCGGCTCTGATTATGCACAGAATGTAACAGGTTCATACGCGTCGTCAAGGGCACTTGACCTTGACCCTAACAATATTGAATCAATAAACGTTCTGAAAGGCCAGGCTGCTGCTGCTCTTTATGGTCTGCGTGCTTCAAATGGAGTTATTATAATAACTACAAAAAGTGGTAAATCTTCTACAAGAGGTATCCCGACTGTAAGTATTACCTCTTCATATACTTCCGACAGGGCAGCAACACTGCCTGATGTGCAGCAGACTTATGCACAGGGATATTATGAGGATTTCTATAATGCATTTTCATACTCATGGGGACCAAGCATCTCTGACCTTCCTGATATTCCTACTTATGGAGGAAATGCTCAGGGACACTCCGGACAGTGGTTCGACCCATATAAAGGTCAATGGGTTAATCCTACAGCATATAATAACCCCAAAGGATTCTTTAAGAACGGATATACATTATATAATGGGGTTAATGTAAGTAACTCATCAGTAAATGGTAATTACACATTTGGAGTAAGTTCCACAAACCAGGATGCCATTGTTAAGAATTCAGGCATGGAGAGATATACTGCCAATGGATCAGCCTCTGTAAACCTTGGCGATAAATGGAAGGCCGGATTCTCAGGTAATTATTCCGATGTTTCCGTGAGAAAACTGCCTTCAGGAAATGACAGCTGGCTCTTTACAGTTATGGGAGCTCCTGCTTCATTCGACCTTATGGGCACCCCATATCATCAGGAAGGGGCTCTCGGAGAATATCGTCAGATAAGCTACAGACGAGGTGCTGTTGGAGAGAACCCACGCTGGGCACTTGAGAACAACCAGTTCCTTGAGCAGACAAGACGCTTCTTTGGTAATACATATCTCGAGTATGATCCTCTAACCTGGTTGAATGTAAGATACCAGATAGGAGTCGATTCCTATTCAACAGATAATGAAAACATATACGAGAAAGGAAGTGCGGCAACCGGTCAGTCTCTGCCATCAGCGGGAATGTATCCGACACCTGCAAACCCGGTATTCGGATATGCTGCTCCTACAGGTGGATCTATAAACAATTATGGAATTATGAGATCGGTGGTTAACTCACTACTTAATATCACTTTCAACAAGGATATCACTCCTGATCTTAACCTGTTGTTCGTTCTTGGGAATGAGTTTAATGACATGAAAAGAAGAACATGGACAATGACCGGAACCGGATTTGTAGTTCCCGGATGGAGGAATATGTCAAATACAACAACCCAGACTGCTGATGATTCGAAAACATTGGACCGTACAGTTGGTACTTTCGGAAACCTTGGATTGTCCTACAGGAGCATGGTTTATTTTAACGCTACCGGCAGGTATGATGTTGTATCAAGTATGCCACGGGGTGCCAGGTCATTTTTCTATCCCTCAGCTTCTTTAGGCTTAATCTTCACAGAATTGCCAATGTTGAAGGATAACACCATCCTTCCTTATGGAAAGGTTCGTGTTTCATATGCACAGGTCGGTCAGGCAGGAACCTATAATGAGAAAGTATATATTATGGGCGGTGGCGACAGCGGATTCCTTAGTGATGGAATAGTATATCCGCTCGGTGGTGTTTCAGGATTCAGACCAAATACAAGGCTTTATGATCCAAACCTCAAGCCACAGAATACCAAGAACTATGAAATTGGTATTGATATGAAATTCCTCGAGAACAGGATTGGCTTTGATTATACTTATTCAGACCAGACAGCAACCGATCAGATCTTCTCTGTACCGATGGCCGGATCTACAGGTTATGGAAGCTTTGTTACCAATGCCGGTGAAATGAACACAAAGGCTCATGAACTTGTCTTGTATCTTAATCCTGTAAGGACAAGCAGTTTCAACTGGAATATGAATGTGAACTTCACAAAGATCATCAATAAAGTTGTTTCACTTGCTGAAGGAATTGAGAGTGTAAGCCTTGCTGGTTATGTAACACCAAACGTAAGGGCATATGCAGGAAATACCTATCCTACAATTTATGGTACCCAGATTGCAAGAGATGATGCCGGCAATATTCTTATCGATGATGATCCGACCAGTTATTATTATGGTATGCCAATGGCAGGGGAATCAGGCAAGATAGGTGATGTTTCTCCCGACTTCATTATAGGTTTCATTAATACCTTTAAATATAAGATGGTTACACTTTCTGCACAGTTGGACTGGAAACAGGGAGGTGATATCTATTCAGGTTCAAACCGTCTTATGGCGCTCTATGGTTCGGCAGGCTTTACTGAAGACAGGACCACTACTTTCGAGTATAAGGATACCGAAAATGCAAAAGGTGTCGGTGTGAAGGAATCAACCGGCGAAGTGAACGACATTGTCCGCGGTGGACCTTCAGATATCTGGGCTTACCCCGATTTCTATTCAGACCTTTTTGGAAGTATAGATGAGATGGCTGTTTATGAGACTTCTTATATAAAACTCAGGGAGGTATCATTGACTGTGGATCTTCCAAAGAGCCTGATACAAAATGTCAGACTTAAAGGTGCTTCTGTATCATTAATTGGTCGTAACTTCCTTCTCTGGTCAACTTTGCCGAATGTTGACCCCGAGACTTCTCAGGGAACGGGTAACGGTGTTTCCGGTTTTGAATATATGTCACTGCCCCAGACAACCTCTTATGGTTTAACTCTGAACCTGACTTTTTAATAACTGAATAAAGCTAAAGAATATGAAATCATTCAAAATACTTCTTTTAACAATATCCATACTGCTGGTTAATGCCTGCAGCGAGGATAAGATGGATGAGATTAACCAGGATGTGAACAATGCACTTCAAATGAGTGCACAGAGTGAACTTCCTGACGTAATCCTTAAAACTTCTGTTGAAACCACTGCTACTGATATTGCATGGTATGCTACAGTTTACATTGAACACAGTGTAGGAACATGGGGTCAGTCTAATGAAGCTGAGAAGCGCATAGGCCAGGAAGCCGGTACGGTTATGAATAACTCATGGAATAACCTGTATGATGTGCTTATGATCCTTGATGACATTATGAAGAAAACTGACCCTGATACAGGTGATGAGGTGAACCCATATGCCAGGGCTATTGCCCAGATACTTACTGCATATAACCTTGCGGTATTGACAGATATGTGGGGTGAGGTGCCATGGACAGATGCAATCAAGGGATCTGAGATGCTTCAGCCGACTTATGATAAGCAATCAACCATTTATCCTAAAATTATCACTTTGCTCAATGATGGTATTGCAACTATGAATTCAGTTGCAACATTTTCAACTGCTGGCGATTATATATATGGTGGAAGCTCAGCAACAGCAAAAGCCAGATGGATTAAAGCTGCAAATTCACTAAAGGCACGCTATAGCCTGAGGCTGACAAACGTTGATAACAGCGCTGCCACAAAGGCTCTCGCTGCAGTTTCAGCAGGTTTTGCTAACAGTACCGATAATCTCTCATTTGCCAGGTATGAGGCAACTGCAACCGGTGAGAACCCATGGTTTCAGTTCCTGAATGACAGGAGTCATCTCTCTTCAAGCAAAACCCTGTATGATTTGATGACCACCAGGGTTGATCCCAGGATTCCTGATTATTTCCTTCAGGTTGGAGGTGTTTACAATCCTGCTCCTAATGGAACAGCAACACAGACCCAGGGCGGTATTTATTCAACATCAGCTAAAACTGCAAGTGGTAGAACCGCTGCAACACCTCTGATGACCTATCATGAGCTTAAGTTTATTGAAGCTGAAGCTAAATTCAGGACATCAGATGCAACATGGCAGACATCACTTCAGCAGGCAATTGAAGCTAACTTTGCATTCTGTGGTCTTACCACTGCAGCAGGTACAGCTTATTTCAACACCCAGGTAGTTCCGCTTCTTACTGCAGGAAATGAACTTAAAGAGATTCTGACCCAGAAGTATATCGCTTTGTATGAATATGAAGCAATTGAAGCTTATAATGACTATCGCAGGGAGCCTTCATTCCTCACACTTAATAACCCGTTCAATGCATCAGTAGGTTTTGTATGGAGGTTTGCATATCCTACAAGCGAGGAATCATCTAACTCGGCCAATATCCCGGATATAAGTATCTATTCAAATAAGGTATGGTGGGCAGGCGGCTCTGAGAACTAGGATTATTTTAATATTATCTTTCTTAGCGGCAGATTTAGTTGAATCTGCCGCTTTTTTTTTGTCAGTTCAGCCTTTTTTTCAACTTATGATAAAAATCATATGGTTAAAAAAGTTTAAGTATATGCATATTAGGTTGTGATATTAATTTCTAAATTCTATCTTTACCTGATTAAATTAAAACCTAAAACTAAATTTGTATGAAGAAACTATTTTTACTGATTTCATTGTTTGTGTTTATAGGTGGCTACACTTTTGCACAAACAAGAGTCATTACAGGTACGGTAACCTCTTCAGTTGAAGGAGAAGGTGCAGTTCCCGGTGTGTCAGTTTCTGTTGCAGGTACCACTGTTGGTACTATTACAGGAGTTGATGGTAACTTTACACTTACCACGCCTCAGAACGCTACCACTCTTGTCTTTACCTATATAGGTATGAAGAAACAGGAGGTCCAGATTGGTGGGCGCAGTGTAATTGACGTTGTTATGGAACCCGACCTTTTAGGTCTGGATGAAGTTGTTGTTACTGCTCTCGGCATCTCCCGCGAAAAGAAATCTCTGGGTTATGCTACACAGGCAGTTTCAGGTGAAGCTGTTTCAACAGTAAAGAACAACAACTTTGTTAACGCTCTTTCCGGTAAGGTTGCTGGTGTAAATATTAAGGTTAATAACAATATGGGGGGATCTACCAACATTGTTATCAGAGGTTCTAAATCTCTTACCGGAAATAACCAGGCCCTCTTTGTAATCGATGGGGTTCCTGTTGATAATGCTGTTACAAACAATTCAGGACAGAGGTCTGGGAGAAGCGGATATGACTATGGTAACGCAGCTTCCGATATAAACCCGAATGATATCGAGTCAATTGATATTCTGAAAGGTTCAGCTGCATCGGCTCTTTATGGGTCCAGGGCAGCGAACGGTGTTATTATGATAACAACAAAGAAAGGTTCAGTAAAACCAGGAAATGCCCTCGGTGTAAACCTTAGCTCAAACGTCACTTTTGGTTTAATGGATAAAAGAACTTTTCCAAAGTATCAGACAAACTATGGTGGAGGTTATGGACCTTATTATAGTGGCGGTGATCATCCGGGGTTAGAAGATTTTGTTGACGTTGACGGTGATGGTAATACTGATCTTACAATTCCTTTCTACGAAGATGCTGCAATGGGAGAGAGATTTGATCCAAGCCTTAATGTTTATCATTGGGATGCCTTTACTCCTGAATCTCCTAATTATGGTAAAGCTATGCCTTTTATTAATACTCAAAACGGTGCAGATAAATTCTTTGAAACAGCTGTATCTTATACAAACAGTATTGATATTTCAGGTGGAGACGAGAAATCTGCATTCCGACTGGGATATACAAATCTGAATCAGACAGGCATTATGCCCAATAGTTCAATAAAAAAGAATAGCTTTAATTTCAATGGTTCGTACAATCTTCTCAAGAACCTTAAAGTTTCTGCCAATGCAAACTATGTTAATACACGGGGACTTGGCCGTAACTCAACTGGTTACAGCGACAACATAATGTCTTCATTCCGTCAGTGGTACCAGGTTGATGTTGACATGAATATGTTGAAAGATCTTTACCATAAGACTGGTCGCAATATTTCCTGGAACCCAAAAGGATTTGATGGTGATGGGAACTTCGATTTAACTCCAAATTACTGGGATAGTCCTTACTGGGTGCGATACAAGAATTATGAATCTGATGAACGTAACAGGTTGATTGGCTTCACCCAACTCGATTATAAAGCAACTGACTGGCTGAGTTTTATGGGACGGGTATCAATTGATACATACAGTGAACTGCAGGAGGAAAGAAAAGCAGTTGGTTCTGTAGCCGGAGAACTTGGTGTCGGACGTCCTGATGTAACATCCGGTTATTCAAGATATACCAGAAATTTCATTGAAACTAATGCTGACTTCATGGCAAATTTCAAGAAGAATTTTGGTGACAGATTCAATCTTAACGGATTATTGGGAACTAACATTCGCAGAAACAGACTGGACAGGGTATTTGCATCAACAAACAATGGATTAAGTGTTCCTGATGTTTATGCTTTAAGTAACAGTGTTGATCCAATGTCACCTCCTCAAGAATTATTTTCAAGAATCGGCTTAAATGGATATTTTGCCAGTGTCTCACTTGGATATAATAATATGTTCTACATCGATGCAACTTACCGAATTGACCAGTCTTCCACTCTGCCTAAAGATAGCTGGACATATGCGTACCCGTCAATATCCGGAAGTTTCATTTTCTCAGGATTACTTGACGCTCCATGGCTTGACCTTGGTAAATTCAGGTTAAATTATGCAGAGGTGGGTAGCGATGCTCCTTTTGCAAGCGTTCTTGATACCTATGTTCCTATTGCTCCATTTAGTGGAAATCCTATGGTGTCTGTTGACATTACAAAGAACAATCCTGATTTAAAACCGGAAAGAACCAAGAATATTGAAACGGGGTTGGAGATGAGCTTCTTCAGGAGCAGACTTAGTTTCGACTTTGCCTTGTATAAGTCAAATACCATTAACCAGATTCTTCCTGTAACTGTATCATATGCTACAGGTTATTCATCAAAGTATGTTAACGCCGGAGAAGTCCAGAACAAGGGGATTGAGCTTAAACTTACAGGAACTCCGGTCAGAATGAACGATTTCCAGTGGGATCTTACTCTTAACTGGTCAAAGAACATCAACGAGGTTGTTTCTCTTGAGGAAGGAATTGAGAATCTTCAAATTGCTGCCCTGCAGGGAGGAGTTACAATTAACGCCCGAGTTGGACAACCCTATGGGACCATTCAGGGAACAGATTATGTTATAAATGAAGCTAGCGGCAAGCGCCAGATACTTTCAACAGGTTATTATCAGACTTCATCTACTTCTGACAAGATTATGGGAAACGTTAACCCTGACTGGAATGGTGGTCTGCAGAATACCTTTAGTTATAAAAACATCAGCTTGAGCTTTCTTATCGACATGCAAAAAGGCGGAGACATATTCTCCCTCGATATGTGGTATGGAATGGCTACAGGGCTTTATGCGGAAACAGACTTTATCAATGACCTTGGCAACCCTGTCAGAGACCCTGTTATCGGAAGTGTTTCTGCCGGGTATGATCCAGCAAGTGGTGGTGTAGTACTTGACGGTGTTCTGGCTGACGGAACTACTAACATGAGACGTGTTCCAGGTGGTGACTATAGGCTGTTCGGGTATTCAAAAAATCCTAACTCTGCATTTGTTTATGATGCCTCATATACGAAACTTCGCGAAGTTGTATTAACATACAGGCTTCCTAAGTCTGTTATAGATAAAACCTTTCTTGGCGGAGCTTCTGTAAGTTTTGTTGGTTCAAACCTCTGGATTCTAAACAAAAACCTTCCTCATGCTGATCCTGAGGCAAGTCAGGGTGCTGGCAACATTCAGGGATGGCAGAGCGGTGTTATGCCAACTACCCGTAATTATGGTTTCAGTGTTAATCTCCAATTCTAATTATTCTAATTATGAAAAATAAATATTTTATTTTATTGATACTGGTTGCATTTATTGCCTCCTGTACTGATAAATTTGAGGAATTCAACACGGATTCAAAGAATCCTGCAACTGTGACGGGAGAGGCTTTGTTCAGCAATGCCCAGCTTGACATGGTTGACCAGATATCAAGTACTAATGTAAACCTAAATGTCTGGAAGCTATTTGCTCAGTACTGGACTGAGACTACCTATACTGATGAGGCTAATTACGATATTATCAACAGAAGTATACCCGATCTAACATTCAGACAATACTACAGAGGATTTCTTAAAGACTTTAATGAGGCTTCTTTAATAATCAGTGAAACAATACCCACAAGCGATATCGGTGAGGTTGAAAAGACAAATAAACTGGCTATTATTGAGTTACTTAATGTATATTCATACCAGAATCTGGTTGATATATTTGGTAATATACCTTATACAGAAGCAATGGATATCACCAAGATTCATCCTGTTTATGATGATGCTGCTACTATTTATCAGGATCTAATCAACAGACTGGATGCTGCAATGGCAAAACTTGATGCATCAGAGGGTAGTTATGGATCTGCAGATATTATCTATCAAGGAGATGTTGCTGCCTGGAAAAAATTTGGTAACTCTTTAAAACTGAAAATCGGTATCGCTCTGGCAGATGCCAATCCTACGCTTGCCAAATCCACAGTTGAAGCTGCTATTGCTGGCGGTGTAATTGCATCAAATGATGAAAATGCTCTTCTCTATTACCTTGGATCTATTCATACCAATCCGATTTATGTCGATGTAGTGCAGAGCGGAAGAGATGACTTTGTTCCTGCAAATACTGTTGTGGATTTAATGAATGATCTGACTGATCCGCGCAGAGAACTGTTCTTTACGGCGATTGATACATCAACTGAAGCAGATGTTGTGAAAATGGCATATGTTGGTGGAATATATGGTGAAAGTAATCCGTTTTCACAATATTCTCATATTGCTGATCCTATTATAGCTCCTGACTTCCCTGGGATATTGCTTACTTACGATGAAGTTCTATTCTATAGGGCAGAAGCTGCAGAAAGAGGATTTGTAGCCGGAGGTACAGCCAGTGACTTATATGAAGATGCTGTTACGGCTTCTATACTATACTGGGGTGGTACAGCAGCCGAAGCAACAGCTTATCTTGCACAGCCAAATATTGCTTACGCAACTGCTGCAGGTACATGGAAGCAGAAGATTGGAACTCAGGCTTATATTGCATTTTATACAAGAGGCTTTGAGGGATATACTCAATGGAGAAGATTGGATTTCCCAATGTTCAATCTTCCTCCATCAATTTCTGAATACTCAGAAATCCCTGTAAGATTCACATATCCTGTTAATGAGCAAACGCTAAATGATGCAAATTACAAGAGCGCATCAGCAGCTATTGGCGGGGACGATGTTTTAACTAAGCTATTCTGGGATAAATTCTGATCCGGACAACAGAATAGTGTTTAAAATTAAAGGAGAAGAGGCTGGAGAATTTTGTTCAGCCTCTTCCTTTTTAATCTGAAAAATCGATTTCAAACCATTTCTATGATGTCATTCTTAGCGAGGATATTGATTTTATCTTCTCTTTTTATGAAAATAACAATCCTTTCTGCTCAACAGGCGGTTGTTGACGCAGACAATCTATATGACTCTGATCCATTATTATTTAACGGGAAACAATATTCCTTCTTTATTCCTGTAAGTACCGGAGGACACCAGTTCTTTTCAGAACCGCAATTTGTGACCGGATCCGTTACAATACGGGGAGTAACATATACAGATCTTACACTTAATTACGATATTTATAATCAGCAGCTGGTGTTGCAATATATTAATAGCCTTGGAGCAAAAAATCAAATTGTATTGTCGGAAGCCTGGCTTGAATCTTTCAGACTAAAAGAAATCGATTTTGAACTAATCAGCACTCAGGATAGCCTGAAACAAATATTTCAGGTAATTGGCACGGGACAATACTACATACTCTATAAATGGAAAAAGGACCTTGTTATGGATGGGTTTATCGGGTCAAAGAACCATACATTTACTATTCCCAGAAAAGAGATGAAACTCTATTCAGATAATCTGATAACCCAATACACAAATAATAAAACATTTTATTCTCTCTTCGTTCCCGGTAAAAAGGAAAGGATAATAGAATACATTCGTATTAACAAAATAAATGTTAAGAAATCAGCCGATAGTACAGTGAACAGATTGGTAAACTATATAAACTCCCTTTCCTCCAAGTGAAGAATGGCCTGATAATTATACTATTAATGCTATCCTGTCTTTACCTGGAGGTTCGGGCTCAAGATCGTGAAATAACTATCACTTGTAATTATAAAGATCTTTCTTTCCCTGAATTTTGCAATGATATTTTCAGGAAGACAGGGAAAAACGTTTTCTACAATGACAATAAACTAAAGCAGCTTAGGGTAACACTAAATAGTGACAGTATCACAGTATTAGTGGCTGTCAGAAAAGTATTAGAAGGTTCCGGCCTTGAAGCAACTGACTGGCATGGTAATATCCTGGTCACCAGCTCTTTAAATCTAATAAAACAGCTGCCTGAGTATAGTCAGAAAGTACCATTAACTGTGACGCAGGAAAATATTAAACCTTCTTTAACTGAAAGTGAAGAACGGTACCTTACAGGCCGAAAGCCGGGGGCGACTCAGACAATAACAGTCGGAAGAGCCGGAGCCTCACACGGAAATGCAAGGGTTAAAGTGCTTGGCAGGATACTGGATGATGAAACAGGAGAGCCTATGAGCTTTGTCACAGTCTTCATATCTGAGACGAAAACCGGAACATTAACTGATATAAAAGGATTTTTCACAATTTCGCTCGTACCTGGTAAGTATAATGCCCTTGTTGAATACCTGGGATACGAAAAGGAGAAATTTATTCTGGAATTGTTTTCTGCTGGTAGCCTGGCTCTAAGGATGAAAAGTTCAGTCATTCAGCTTAATGAAGTAGTGGTAAGTACTGAGCGGCAGGCTAATATCCGTGCAAAAGAACCCGGTCTTGACCAGTTATCGGTAAAGATGTTGAAGACATTGCCAATGATGATGGGGGAAAGGGATATAATAAAAGTCTCAGGAACATTGCCCGGAATTGTAAGCGCCGGGGAAGGACGGCAAGGACTTAATGTAAGAGGTGGGGGGTCCGACCAGAATGCATTTTACCTGAATAAGATTCAGATATATAATACCTCACATCTGTTTGGATTCTTTCCTGCCTTCAATTCAGATATCATCAAGGATTTCTCAATTTACAAAGGTCATGTCCCTGCCCAATTTGGAGGAAGATTAGCATCAGTATTCAATATTACGACTCTTGAAGGGAATAAAAAGAGATTTGCTGCAAGGGGAAGCCTCAGCCCGATTGCAGGCAGCCTTTCAGTGGAGGGCCCGGTGAAAAAGGATACCAGTTCTTTTCTTTTAAGTGCCAGATCGTCCTATTCCGACTGGTTGTTGCGAAGGGTTAATGACACGACAATAAGTTCAAGCAAGGCAAACTTCAATGATGTTTCAGGAGGATTGAACTGGGACGTTCAGAAAACCCAGATCTCTCTTTTTGGCTATCACAGTTACGACCACTTCAGCCTTTCTGATCTTAACAGCTTTAACTATTCAAATAATGGGGGCTCACTTATAATAGGCCATATCTTTACAAATTCACTTCGCGGTGAGCTAAGCCTGGTAGCATCTCAATATCAGTTTTCAACAATTGATAAGCAGCAGATAAGCTCAGCATATCAGCACAATTATAAGCTGAATCAGTATGAAGTAAACACATTATTCAGGCATTCTTTAAATGATAAAAACTCTCTCGATTATGGCGGAGGTATTGTTGTTTATAATCTTAACCGAGGAGACGTATTACCATATGGAGAAGAATCATTAAGAAAGGAAGTTATGCTGGGTACTGACAAGGGAATAGAGAGTTCTGTCTTTATTTCGGACTCATATGATATAATGCCATGGATGAACCTGACTGTTGGATTCAGATATACATTGTTTACTCCTACCGGTCCGGCAACAGTGAATACTTATACTGAAGGAGCTCCAAAAGATCCAAGGTATATTGAAGATACCCTGATTTTTACATCTAATGAACCTATCTGCTGGTACCATGAACCTGATATCAGGGCAGCCCTGAATATTGAGACAGACAAGAATGGCTCTGTAAAACTTGCATTCAACCGGATGCATCAGAATATATTTATGCTGAGCACAACAACTTCCATTGCACCAAATACCCAGTGGAAGCTTGCGGACTACCATCTTATTCCACCGAAGAGCAATCAGGTATCTTTTGGCATTTTCCGGACTATCCCTTCCCAGAGTCTTGAGGCTTCAGCAGAGCTTTTTTACAAGCAGACAAAGAACTACCCTGAGTTTAAGGACGGTGCAGATTTTCTTAATAATTCGCATGCTGAAACTTCTGTTTTGCAGGGAGATCAGAAAGCGTATGGACTGGAACTTTATCTGAAACGAAGCAGACGAAAGCTTGAAGGATGGATTTCATATACATATTCGCGATCATTAATTAAGGTTGACGGCGAACATTCCTGGGAAAGAATTAATAACGGTGAACCTTATCCTTCAAATTTCGATATTCCGCATTCATTTAATCTTGTGCTGAACTATTATCTCACTCGTAGGATAGTCTTCTCCTCTATCTTCACCTATCAATCAGGTAAGCCAATAACTTATCCTGAATCAGTGTTTTACATGAATGGATCACCATATCTTGATTATTCAAAACGTAATGCATACCAGATACCTGACTACATTCGAACAGATTTTTCACTGACTGTTGAAGGCAACCTCAGAAAGGAAAAGCTTATCCACAGCTCTCTGAGCTTTAACATGTATAATGCTACTGGTCGCATGAATCCTTACTCGGTTTATTTTAAGACAGTTAACGGCATAATAAAAAGTTACCAGTATTCAGTTATTGGAGTGCCCATATTTACAATTACATGGTTAGGCAAATTTGGTAATTATGAGTCAGATTAAAACAATATTATATTTCATCCTGGTAAGCCTTATTATGCATTCATGCATAATTCCATTTGAACCTCAGATTGATAGCAAGGATATTAATAAATATGTAATTTCCGGACAGGTATCTGATAATAGCGATATTCAGACAGTCCTTGTTTCAAAGGCTTCTGCTATTGGTGAACCCCGGTATTTACCTGTTTCAGGATGTTCAGTTATAATTAATGATGACAAGTATCATTCGTTTATAATGACTCAGTCGGGTGAAGGGAAATATACCGGAAGAATTGATCCCAAATATTTGTTTGCCGGAGCCTCCTTTAAGGTTAAGATAGTTACACCTGAGGGTACAATGCTTGAGTCAGATTTTGACACCATGGTTGAGTGTCCGGTTATAGACAAGTTGTATTACAATATAATTGAAGTATCTGGAGTTGATCTGACGGTTATCAATCAACATATGCAATTCTATGTTGATATTAATGCCCAGAATTACAAAAGCCGCTATTTCAAGTGGGATGTAATTGAGACTTATGAATATCATTCTGAATATCCGAGGGAATGGTTTTACGACGGTAGTGTTCACCACATTATTCCGCCCGATTCTTCCAGGATGGTTTGCTGGCTCACCGAGGCTGATAAAAACATATATACTCTTTCCACTGAAAACCTGGTAGAGAACAAGTACATTAAATTCCCGTTGCATTATGTCTCTAACCATACTCCCAACCTGGTATATGGCTATAGCATTCTGATAAATCAGTATGCTCTTAGTGAAGCTGCTTACTCATACTGGGACAATATGAGAATTAATAGTGCTGATATGGGTGGTTTGTATGAAAAGCAACCTTTATCAATTACCGGCAACCTTCATAATTTAACTGATCCCGACCAGGAGGTGCTTGGCTTTTTCACTGCTGCATTGTGCAGTTCACAACGTCTTTTCTTTATGAATATCGAGGGCATGAAAATTGATTTCCCCGGATTCTGCTTTCCATGGGCACCTACGCGTGGAGGTTTTTTAGAAATTAATCCTGGTGAATACCCTGCATTTCTTATGGGTGATACAGCAACATACTATATGGTAGTGCTGCCCGATGAATGCGTTGATTGTATGACTCTTGGTGGTACAAACATAAAGCCCGATTTTTGGCCATATTAATATGAATAAAACTGGTAAATATGTGTATGTTCCGATCCTGCTGATAATTTTCAGCATTCACTCACTATGCGGACAGCAAAGCAAGAGTAATCAAATCAGTGAAAAAATTGCATTAATCACTGACCGTAACCTTTACATTGCGGGTGAGAATATAAAGTTTTCGGCTATTCTTCAAACAGAGGATAATACTCAGCAATCTTTTAATAGCGTGGTATTATATTGTGAGGTTATTACACCCGGTGGTAAAAAAATCTGCGGTAATAAATATATTATTGCGAATAATTTGTCATCAGGAGATATTCTCATACCAGGCGATATAGCCACAGGTATATACTACTTAAGGGCTTATACCAGGTATATGCGCAATTGGGGCCCTTCATCTTATAATTATACAATTATCAAAATTGTTAATGCAAGCAGAAGGGAGATTCAGCAAACAGATAAAAATACGGGCCCATCAGAATCAATATATGAAACAAGTAAACCAGGAGATTCAGCCAATACATTTAAGATAGTTTTGGATAAATCCGGGTATAAACGCAGGGAACAAGTAAATTTAATTGTTGATGGTGGAAAATCTGGTCATTTGCCAATATCGGGATTAAGCCTTGCTGTTATACCTGACAATACTCTTAGTTCAAGCAAGGTCTCTTTGACTGAGATTGTGCAAAATGAAAGTGATATTTTCTATTCTCGTGAAACCCAGGGTCCCTCAGTTACCGGGAAACTGGTTGATAATTCTTACGGGACTCCTGCCGGCGATTCCAGAATAAATTTATCAGTAATGGGAAAACAAAAAGATTTTATGGCTCAGCAAACAGATTCTGCCGGCCGTTTTTTCTTCTCCATGCCTGAATATTACGGATACCATGACTTATTCCTGAGTACTGATGATTCAAATCATTCAAAACTCAAAATTCTTGTCGATAACGATTTCTGTACCATCCCTGTTAATATTCCATTGTCTACTTTCAATCTTGCACAGGGAGAGCGTGATGTTTCATTTCAGATGGCGGTCAATTTACAGATAGGGTCATATTTTAATGTTGATTCACTAACTGACAAAGTGATTGATTTGAGTGAGGAAAGCGCCTTTTATGGCAAACCGTCTGATATCATATACATAGACAATTATGTGAATCTTCCGACTCTCGAAGAGTATTTTAATTCATTACCTTCTTTGGTTAAAGTCAGGAAACATTTGGGAGAAAAATACTTTAAGATCATTGGGACACAATCAGGGCTCTCTGACTTTGATCCATTGGTTCTGGTTGATATGGCAGCAATCAGTGATCCTATGAAGGTTCTGGCTATTGCTCCTCTAAGCATATCGCGAATTGAAGTTGTAAATTCTCTTTATATCAAAGGAGATCAGAAATATGGTGGTATAATCAATATAATTACCAAAAAAAGTGATTTCGGAGGAATTGATCTCCCATCTTCAGGTATCTTCATAAATTATTGCTTCCTGTCTGAAAGAAATTTTCCTACAACAGTTTTACAACAGGAGACAAACAGACCTGATACCAGAAATACACTTTACTGGGAACCACAACTTGTCTTGAATAATCAGAATATATCGAAAATCTCATTTATAACATCTGATACTCCTGGAAAGCACCTTATCGTTCTGAGATGGGTAGATATAAAAGGTGAAATAAATTGCCAGATTTCCGAATTTGAGGTGAGAAAATAGGATTGTTTTATTCCACTTTCAGATTAACAAGTTCAAGTCTTGTAGTGGTTGCCCGGAGAACTTTAATTACAATCTTCCCTATCCTTATTACATCATTATTTCCCGGTATATTTCCATGAAAATAGAGTATCATTCCGGCAAGTGTTTCAAAATCATCTCTCTCGGGAAGGTGCAGATTATATTTTTCATTGATATAATCAATCTCAATACGGCCTGAAAAAACATACTCATTGCTGCCGATCTGCCTTTCTACAAGGTCATTGGTATCGTGTTCATCCTCAATATCACCAACTATTTCCTCCAGAACATCCTCTATTGTTACCATACCTGATGTACCACCGAACTCATCAACAACAAGAGCAATGTTTTTTCTCTCATCAACAAATAATTTAAGCAACTTGTTTGCCGGCATCGTTTCAGGTACAATTGCCAGTTTTCTAAGTGATGATCTTATTTCTGTCGGATTTTTATATAGGTCCTTTAACTCAAAATATCCAATAATGTTATCAATTGATTCATCATAAACAAGGATTCTGGATAGCCTTGTCTGTATGAACTTCTGCCTGAGATCATCAATACTGCTCCTGCTGTCTATAGCCTCTATCTCAGTCCTTGGAATCATGCATTCCCTGAGCTTTACATTGGAGAAATCGAGGGCATTCTGGAAAATTCGGATATCATGGTGATAAGTATCTGAATTCTCACGGCTTTGTTTAATAAAATGGTCCAGATCAACCTTTCCGAAAATAAGATTTTCCTGTTTTATATCCGTTGTTTTTAACCCAAAAAATACTCTGATAAAGAGGTTTGAAATAGCAAGCGTGAATTTGCTGACAGGGTAGAAGATGGCAAAAAAGATTAAAGTAGGGATACTCAGTATCTTAAGGAAGAAATTTGGGGAGATAATAAATATTGTTTTTGGAAGAAATTCAGCTACAAGTAATATCAATGCAGTGGATATAAGGGTATTTATTATAAGGATCAGAAGTTCTGAATCGAAATATATTTCAAGTTTAGGTCCAAGAAGCCGGGAAAATACAAGACCATACATAACTAATGCTATGTTATTGCCTATCAGCATTGTAGCAATGTACTGGCCGGGATTATTTGTAAACATTTTCAGGATACCTGATCCGAAAACACCCTGCTTCCTGTCAAGCTCTATCATAAGCCTGTTGGATGTAACGAAAGCTATCTCCATACCTGAGAAAAATGCAGAAAGGATTATTGCCAGAATTATGATCAGGATGTCATCCATGAAACAAATTTAACTCTTTTTTCTTTGCTTATGTCTTAACCAGGCGAAGACAAAAGATATCACTGCCATCAGTAAGAACAGAAGTGACCTGGATCCTCCTTCAGTAGCTGCGAATCTTATAGCTGCTGTTAAAGATAAAAAACCGGTTGCCCACCAGATTATTTCAAGTATAAGCAGGGAACTATTTCTCATCTTTTAAATATATTGTTGCGCTGACCTTCCTTATCTTGCGTTTTCTAAGATGAGGGTCAGATTCAAAGCCTGTCCCCATAACTATCTGATCCTCATTTGTGAATCTTACGAACCTATCGGAATAAATAAGATCTTTTCCCTGGTCCCAGTAAAGAACCTCGGTTTCAAGCATGTCATTCTTTTCATTAATAACAACAACACTATCTTTCAGCTCCCATAGATTAGCTGACCTGGTATACTTTGCATATTTTGATGTCACTGATCCGGTTGGTTCATCCTGACCATCAAAAACGTCAACATGTATTCCCTGTGGGAATTCGTAATAGGGGTCACCCGAATTATCGAATTGTTCCATGAGAGGAGATCTCATGATAAGCTCAATTTTACCTGAGTCGGAGTATATGGTCTCAAATTCTTTAACGCTTTGAGATGGCAGGCTAAGCAGATCGAGCCTGGGTATAGTTTCTTTATTGTTTTCACAGGAATACAGGAAAAGAGCTGTCGCAGGAACAACAGCTATCAGCCATGACTTTATGTATTTAAATAATATGCATTTCATATGCATCAGGCTGATGTTGAATTTAAAAGAGCGGCCAAAAGCTTAATTATACTTACGCTGGAGAAACCACATATCGTAAATATTAAGACTTCCTCCAATAGTAATAATACGTTCATCATGAAGTCCTGCCGCTGCAGAACCACTCCTTCTGGTATAGTCAATAAACAGGTTAGCTCTTGAATTTGTCCGTCTCATTGGCAATCCGATGCCAAAGCTTGCCCCATATTCCTTAACCTGCGATCCGTTAATGATAAGATAATTATCTCCGTAATGTGCACCAGCCCTGTATTCAAGTCTTTTCAGAAGGCTGAAATTAGAGAATTTATCAGGGATTAACTCAAAGCCCCATGCAACAGTTTTACTACTTGCTGCATAGTCGTTAAAGCCTGGAATTTTGGCAGCGTTCCAATCAGTTGAAGTAAAATCTACCCCGGTAGTAAATTTGTTTGTTTTACCAAAGACAATACCTGCCCGGTATGTGCCTGGAAGAAAGACAGGTGTAGAATTGTCGGAAATATAATTGACAGTATCAGCAACATTGTACGCTGATGTTCTTACAGCTAAATAATCATAATTCGATTTGTAGGTTTTTCCGGATGTAAGTGAAAATCCTGCCTGGATGAAATAATCTTCCTTTATCTTTCCCCTGTACTGGATTCCATAGTCAAAGTTTATACCTCTGACCTGCATCTTCTCATATGCACTGTTATGATAGTAATTTTCCAGATCGCTGAACTGAAGAGTATAACTTCTTTCAAGAGTACCAAACATCAATGTCATATTGAGACCTAATGAAAAGTTCTTATTGATATTTACTCCTGTACCGGCAAAAAAGTTTGAAAGACCCCCTTTGCCTTTATGGTATGTGTTGTACGGACCGGTCAGAGGATTGTAATCAGTATCACCTTCCTGGACATTTTCTGAAATGTTGTAATAACCGTCACTGACAGGCATAATACCAAATGCAACACCCAATCCTCTTGAAATGGGAAATCCCATAACAAGATGATTGAAGTTCATGTCATTCGATGTATATCTGTTATCATTCTCCTTCAGTATGTTCAGACCGAAATCAAAACCGAAATCAAATGAAAATGAATTAGTATCCAGACTGCTGTAGGAGGCTGGATTCATGTAGAATATTGAGTTATTATCCCGCATTGCTGTTCCGATACCACCCATAGCACGGCTTTTGTATGATCCCCGTGGTTCAAGTGTCCCTATATTGAACCTTGAATATGGTGAGTTGAGTTGTTTCTGTGCAGTGGCCTGATAAGCAAAAGATAACAGTACAATGAAATTAAATATTATCAGTTTTTTATGCATTGTATTCCAAAATATAATTCAATCCGTCAATCACAATTTCAGGCATATAAGTGACCTGACGGATTAATTTGTCCTTAAGAAACTCACTATCACCGCCTGCCAGAATGATCTTACCGTTTTTATGCTTTTTTTCAAACGTGCGAATATACTCATTTATTTCATATATACTCCCGTTTATTACACCTGCAAGGATAGCATTATGAGTGTTAACCCCTGGCGAGGAATAGTTTTCTCTTAATGAGAGAATCGGAAGTCTGCCGGTAAACTTGTGAAGGGCCTTGAATCTTATTTCGATTCCGGGTGAAATATTCCCTCCTTTATAGTTGGTCCCATAAAGAAAGTCATAGGTAATAGCAGTACCCGTATCTATAATCAGGATATCTTTGCCGGGAAACAGATTATATGCTCCTGCAACTCCGGCTAACCTGTCAGTTCCAAGGGTATCGGGAGTTTCGTAGTCAATGGTGAATGGCAGTTTTGAATTATGCGATAATATATGGACAAACGGGATATTGGAAACAAGAAGGTCAGTCACAAAATGTGGAAGCCGCTTGACAGAAGATACAATTACCTTCTTTAATCGCTTGTCAGTTAATGTCTTTTCAAATTCTTCGCAACTCAGATCATTTATCCTTACCGAGGAGATCTTTTTGTTACCCTTGAATACAGCCAGCTTGGTGCTTGTATTTCCGATGTCTATTATAAGGTTCATGGTGTAAATAAAAATACAAAGTTAATAATAAGTGCCTAAAGTGCCTAGAGTACGGAGTGCCTAAAGTATTTATAAGGCTAAAATATAGTAACTTAAACCAGTGAGCCGACAATTTCTGTCAGTACCCCGATTGCTGCTTTGACAGATTTTATGTCAGCGACTGTTAGGCTCAGCTTCGATTGTTTCTGCTTAACCGACATCTGCTTATGTTTTCTATTGACATGGTTCATTATTGATACAAAGACCTGACTCTTATAAAAGCGGGAAGTCTGATCAGAAATGAAGTTTGCTATCAGGAGATCATTTTTCAGCAGAACCTTCTCAATACCTAGTTTTGATGCGATCCATTTTATCCTCACTATATCAAGTAAAGCGCTGGCAGCTGAAGGCACCGGGCCGAATCTGTCAGTCAGTTTATCTTCAAATGTTTTTAGTTCCTCTTCCGACTCAATCTCATTCAACTCCTTATATAGCCTGATCCTCTCTGAAATATTTGATACATACTCATCGGGAAACATTATCTCTAAATCAGTATCTATCTGAAAATCAGTTATATAAAGTTTGGATGTATCCTGAATTGAGTCTTCTTCACTTGAAGTATCTGCCACTTGAGCACTCTTTTCAGAATCTCTTAATTCATGCATTGCCTCATTCAAAATGCGTTGATAAGTTTCAAACCCGACATCAGCAATGAACCCGCTCTGTTCTCCACCGAGAAGGTTACCGGAACCCCTGATATCAAGATCCTGCATTGCTATATTAAAACCACTTCCAAGCTCTGAATATTCTTCAATAGCCTTTAGTCTTCTTCTTGCCTCATGAGTGAGAGTTGTCAGAGGCGGGGCCAGAAGGTAACAGAATGCCTTCTTATTTGACCTTCCCACTCTGCCTCTTAGCTGGTGAAGTTCCGAAAGGCCGAAATGATGGGCATCATTGATAAATATTGTGTTGGCATTGGGAATATCAAGTCCCGATTCAATGATTGTTGTTGCTATTAAAACATCATAATCACCCTGGATAAAATCGAACATCACATTCTCAACATGTGGTCCATCCATCTGACCATGTACTATAGCTGTTTTTACATTAGGGCATATTCTGTTTAAATGTGCCTGTATCTGCTTAATATTTTCAACTCTGTTATGGATAAAGAAGACCTGTCCGTTTCTTGTTACCTCATATTCAATACCTTCTTTAATTATTTCCTCGTTATAACCATGAAGCTCAGTAACAATAGGCATCCTGTTGGGAGGAGGTGTATTGATAATTGAGAGGTCACGAGCCCCCATCAGTGAGAACTGAAGTGTCCTGGGTATGGGAGTGGCTGTAAGTGTCAGCGTATCAACGTTCGCTTTAAGTTTCTTAAGTTTTTCCTTAACAGATACGCCAAATCGTTGTTCCTCATCAATAATTAACAGACCAAGATCTTTGAATTTAACATCCTGACCGACCAGCTTATGTGTACCGATAATAATATCTATTTTCCCCTCATCCAGGGCCTGAAAAATCTTTTTCTGGTCAGCAGCTTTCCTGTGCCTGCTTATATATTCAATATTGCATGGAAATCCTTTTAACCTTGAGGAAAATGTTTTGTAATGCTGCAGTGCCAGTATAGTTGTAGGCACAAGCACAGCGGTTTGCTTGCTGTCGGAAGCGGCTTTGAATGCTGCTCTGATGGCAATCTCAGTCTTTCCGAATCCTACATCACCGCAAACAAGCCGGTCCATGGGATGCTCTGCTTCCATATCTCCTTTTACTGCAGACGAAGAAGTCAGCTGATCAGGGGTATCTTCATATATGAATGAAGCTTCGAGTTCCCTCTGCAGGTACGAATCAGGAGAGAATGAATAACCCGGAGATGACATTCTTCTGGCATAAAGCCGGATTAGATCTTTGGCGATATCTTTAACTCTTGCCTTGGTACTTTGCTTTAGCTTCTGCCAGGCTCCGGAACCAAGCTTGTAGATTTTAGGTTCGGTGTTATCCTTGCTCTTATATTTTGAAATTCTGTAAAGTGAATGAATACCTACATAAAGTATATCATTATCTCTGTATACAAGCTTAATTGCTTCCTGTATTTTGCCATTTACTTCAATCTTTTCAAGACCTCCGAATTTCCCTATCCCATGATCAATATGAACAACATAGTCACCCGGGTTGAGTCCTGTTAATTCTTTAACTGAGATACTCTCCTTTTTTGTAAAATATCCTCTGATCCTGAATTTGTGATATCTGTCAAAAATCTGATGATCAGTGAAAACTGAGAATCTGAGATCATGGTCAGTAAATCCACCATGCAGATTTATAAGCACAGGATTAAATGCAGCATCGGGATTTATTTCACTGAATATATCCCTGAGCCTTTCTATCTGGGATTCGCTTTCTGAAATAATGAAGGTACTATAACCTTCTGATTCATTTGAAATAAGCTTTGACGCAAGCAGATCAAAATTTTTGTTGAATACAGGTTGAGGTTCGGTGCGGAATTTAAATTCTGCATCCGGTTTGAAAAGTGACTCTCTCCCGAATTCTATAATTCTGAAACTGCGGCAATGATCAATGAAATCATTTCCTGTGGTGATTATATCCTTCTTGTCTGAAATATGGCCCGACTCTTCCCGTTGCGTAGTTGAGGAAAAGATGTTATTTATTTTTTCCTTTACATAGACAGCATCTTCAATCCAGATCAAAGATGAGGGTGGAAGAAAATCAGTAAATGAGTCATTGATCTGTTCTATTGAAAGATCCTGGATATTTGGGATAATTGAGATCTGTTTATGAGAGCTTACCGACAGCTGATCATCGGTATTAAAAGATCTTATTGTATCCACCTCCTCCCCAAAAAAGTCAATCCTGTAGGGGAGGTCGGCCGAATAGGAAAATATATCAGCTATGCTTCCCCTGATGGCATATTGTCCGGGTTCATAAACAAAATCTGTCCTGGTGAAATTATATTCATGAAGCATCTCTTCCAGGAACTCCAGCGAAAGCTTATCTCCTTTGTTAATGGTTAAGGTGTTTTTCTTAAGGTTTTTACGGCTGATAACCTTTTCCATAACCGATTCAGGATATGTTACAATTATTCCCTTCCTTTTACCTGAAGAAAGAAAATTAAGTACCTCAGTTCTAAGTACTATGTTAGCCGGTTCAGTCTGTTCGTATTGAACAGAACGCTTATATGTCGATGGGAAGAAGAATACAGACTCTTCTCCGAGTAATGATACAAGGTCATTATAAAAATAGGCTGCATCCTCTTTTTCGGGTATTACAGCCAGATGAGTAGTGTGAGTTCTTGAAAAGACTGCAGCAGTAACTATTGCCTTTGCGGAAGATGTTAATCCTTCAAGCTTAATTGTTTTAGTATTATCAGTGCCTGCAGATTCAATAAGAGAATTTAGAAGCGGATGGTTAAGATAATTTTGTATGAAATGATTTTCCTTCATTGCTGTTTTTCAGGCGGCAAATTTACTAAAATCCATCCTATTACGGCAGTTACAATATTTTAATTGAAAACTACAACATAAATAGTAATTTTAAAACAAAACATTTACATGAAGGTTTTTAAATTCGGAGGAGCGTCAGTAAGAGATGCAGAAGCGATTAAGAATCTTGCCAGGATAGTTATCTCTGAAAAAGATGATCTGGTCGTTGTAGTCTCGGCCTTTAGTAAAACAACAAATGCTCTCGAAGGTGTTTTGAAGTCCTGGCTCGGAGGGAACAAAAATTATGAAAAACAGCTTGATGATCTTCATAACTATCACAATTCTGTTATTAAAGATTTAAATGGCAATAAAAAGGATTTCAAGGAAAAGAACGATATCCTTTTTGAGTCACTTTCTGAATTTCTTAAAGCCGGGATACATTGCGATTATGATACAGATTATGATCAGGTTGTTTCATATGGAGAATTGTGGTCAACAGTAATTATTGCCGGGTATTTGAAGACTCAGGTTCCCTCTGTTTCATGGATAGATATAAGAAAGATTCTGATTACAGATAACAGGCATCGGGATGCGAATGTATTATGGGATGAAAGTACAGGCAAAGTCAAGTCTGCTTGTAACTTTACAAAAAACAGGATCTATGTAACTCAGGGATTTATAGCCGGAACCTCCTCTGGACTTACCACAACTCTGGGAAGGGAAGGATCGGATTATACAGCGGCTGTTCTGGCAAATATTCTTGATGCGGAACAAGTTGTTGTATGGAAGGATGTCCCTGGCTTACTTAATGCTGACCCTAAATGGTTTCCGGATGCCGAAAAACTGCCGGAAATATCCTATAAGGAAGCTGTTGAGATGTCTTTCTCCGGTGCAAAGGTAATTCATCCAAAAACTATTAAACCTCTGCATAATAAGAATATACCGTTGCAGGTCAGGTCTTTTCTTGATGTGAAAGAGAAAGGAACAATTGTCAAGGCTGATGCTGAACTGAAAAAAATATTGCCCGTTTATATAAGGAAAGAAGACCAGATATTGATATCCATACTGCCAAAAGATTTATCATTTGTCATGGGAGACAACCTGGCCAGGATATTCCACTCATTCCAGGATAATGGAATCAAAGTAAATCTTGTAGAAGCCAGTGCGGTAAGCCTTGATGTTTGTGTCGATGATGAAAGACCCAGGATAGAATCATTTATTAAGGAGAATGAAAGTGATTTTTCAGTGGTTTATAATGAAGATGTTGAATTGCTTTCGGTCCGCCATTATACGCCGGCATCAGTGACAAAAGTCACAGATGGAAGGGAGATACTGCTTGAACAGAGGACAAGGAGTACAGTAAGATTTGTGGTAAGAAATGTGTAATGGCTCAAGGGCGCAATGGCTCAACGGCGAGGATTTATGTTTCTTTTTGGGCCCCTGTGCCGCTGCGCCTCCCTACCTTTCAAACAGCAACCTCTGTCCACGGTAATCCTCATTAATTGAACCGTTGTCATAAACAATTGTCCCGTTAACAATAGTTTTCACAACCTTCGATTTGAATGTTTCGCCTTCAAAGGGTGACCAGCCACATTTATATAATATGTTGTCCCTGGAAATGGTCCATGACTTATCAGGATCAACAAGTACAAGATCAGCTTTATATCCTTCCCTTATAAAACCTCTTTTCCTGATATTGAACAGGATAGCCGGATTGTGGCACATCTTTTCAACTATTTTCTCAATGGAAAATATTTTCTTATGCCAAAGCTCCATCATAATTACAAGTGAATGCTGTACAAGAGGTCCACCAGAAGGCGCTTTAAAGTAGCTGTTCGATTTTTCCTCAAGAGTATGGGGTGCATGATCGGTGGCTACTATATCAATCCGGTTGCTGTTTACCGAGTCCCTCAAAGCATCCCTGTCGTATCTGGTTTTAATGGCAGGATTCCACTTAATGAGGGTTCCAAGCTTATCGTACCAGGTATCATCGAACCATAGATGATGTACACACACTTCAGCAGTTATCCTTTTTTCGCTTAACGGGATATCTCCTGAGAAAAGTTTCATCTCATCAGCAGTCGAAAGGTGGAATATGTGAAGTTTTGTATTGTATTCCTTAGCCAGGCTGATAGCATAAGAAGATGAAATGAAACAGGCTTCGCGGCTTCTGATAACAGGATGCAGATTTATTGGCACATCGTCTCCGTATTTTTGCCTGTACAGTTCACTGTTTTTCTTTACTGTCTTTTCATCCTCACAATGTGAAGAGATGATCATATGGGCTCTCCGGAACAGCTCTCTCAGAGCTTTCTCATTATCAACCAGCATATTGCCTGTTGATGAGCCCATAAATATTTTTATGCCGCATACCTTTGACGGGTCAGCTTTCAGAACCTCTTCAATGTTATCGTTTGTGGCTCCTATATTGAATGAGTAGTTAATAAAGGATTTTTCAGAAGCTATTTTGTATTTGTCCTCAAGAGCCTCGACAGTGACAGTCTGTGGATTAGTATTAGGCATATCCATAAAGGAGGTCACACCTCCGGCAGCAGCAGCCCTTGATTCTGTTAAAATATCACCTTTGTGAGTAAGGCCGGGTTCCCTGAAGTGTACCTGGTCATCAATAATTCCAGGAAGAAGGAGGAGACCCGTTGCATCAATTACTTTTGTAGTTGCAGGTATATCTTTATCGTGAATGGTCCCGATGGCAGAAATGAGCTCATCTTTAATAAGCAGACCGCCCCTGAATGATCTGCCTTCATTGATTATTGTTGCGTTATTTATCAGAATAGCATTCATGGACTAAGAGCAATATTTAATAAGTTTAACCCACCCCTGAGCTCGTCTTCGCTCGCTCTTCCCCTCCCAGGAGCGGAACCTGAAAACCCATTGTGCCATTGCGCCTTTGAGCTTAAGCCTTCGGATATTTCTTAAACATACTCCTCAGTTTCATCCTCAGAACACCCCATAAAGCCTCATTAAAGATACCGCCTGTCATTTTAGATGCGCCTAATTTTCTGTCAGTGAAAATTATAGGGACTTCTACAATCCTGTAGCCCAGTTTCCATGCAGTAAATTTCATTTCTATCTGAAAACCATATCCTACAGATTTGATTTGATCAGGGTGGATATTTTCCAGTACCTCCCTGCGGTAACACTTAAATCCTGCTGTTGTATCCATTACCTTCATCCCGGTAATTATTCTTACATATATTGAGGCAAAGTAGGACATCAGCACACGTGATAGCGGCCAGTTCACAACATTTACTCCGCTGATATACCTTGATCCGATTGCCATATCAGCCCCATTATCATGGCAGGCTTCATAAAGTCTGACAAGATCATTCGGATCATGTGAGAAATCAGCATCCATCTCGTATATATAGCTGTAACCTCTTTCTAGCGCCCATTTAAATCCTGTTATATATGCGGTTCCCAGGCCCATTTTTCCGGGTCTTTCAATCAGGTATAGATTTGGATGAGTTGATCTGAGTCTCTTTACAATATCGGCAGTAGCGTCAGGTGAGTTATCATCAATAATCAGTATGTCGAAGGAGACAGGAAGTACAGAAACTGATTTTATTAATGCTTCAATATTCTCTTCTTCTTTGTAAGTTGGTATAATAACCAGGTTTGCCATGATGCTAAATATCTGCTAAAATAAGGAAATTACTTAAATTGCATGAATAAAGGCTCTATTTTGATAAATTTGCACTTCTGATTCTTAGTTATGAGGTTATCATCAGTACTCATCATATTTTGTATACTTATCTCGTTTGATGGTTTTTCACAGGATTTTATCTGGAAAGCCAGGGTTAATACCTTCTTCGATAACAACGAATTTGGAAAATCGGAATACAAGGTACCACAAACTATGTCAGGTGTTCAGGTTGCTCCGGAATATGGCCTCAGGTGGGACTCCTCGCATATTGTTTCAGCCGGTATCAATTTACTTCATGAATTCGGTAGCAGTGATCAGGTTGACAAACTTTACCTTACTGCATATTATGAATTCAATAAGCATCCATACCGGTTTCTGATGGGAGCTTTTCCCCGGGATATTGTACTTGATAAATACCCGAGGATTTTTTTTCAGGATTCGATAGGGTATTACAGGCCAAATATTAATGGAATATTCTGGGAGGTAAATTCTGCAGGGAACTATCTGAATTTGTGGCTCGACTGGACAAGCCAGATATCTGAAACTGTTCGTGAGACATTTTTTATCGGGATGTCAGGAAGGTACAACATGGGTATCATTTACCTGCAACATTTTGACTATATGTTTCATTATGCAAAAGACCTTGATCCTGTTGTGGACAAAGGAATTTATGATAATGCGATGATTGTTACCTCAGCGGGAATCGACCTTCGGGGGAGAACCTTCCTGGATGTTCTTGATATAAATGTCGGCTGGGCGTCAGGAATTGAACGGGCAAGGGCAGATGAATCAGGGTGGATTGTTAATAATGGATTACTGATGGAAACCCGGTTTCAGTATAAACTTTTAGGAATTATAAATACATTATATATAGGTGAGAGGCAAATGGCATTTTACAATGATCATTCCAATAATCTCTACTGGGGAGACCCCATATACAGGGCTGGCAATTATAACCGGACTGATTTAAATATCAGCTTCATAAGGAATACCAAGGTAAATTTGAATCTTACATATTCTCTTCATTTTGCCGAAGGAAATGTTTATCATGAGCAAATGCTTAAAGCCTCGATCAATCTGAATAATTATTAATTTATAGCAAATCTATTCTAATTTGACAGATTGGATATTACCCTGATTTTTCTCCTTTTTGGCCCCTGCGCTAAAGGGAGAAAGGAGAAAAATCTACCTGTTTCCTTTAGGGATTCAGGGCAAAAACAGGTAGATTTTTCGAAAATGTCAAAGTAAAATACAATTAGGTAATTTGTAACTAATCAGTACTTAAAGTGAGCTAGAGTTTGGGGTGCCTAAAGTTAAAAACAAGGTGTTATTTACAATGTGATTCACAAAATCAACATTTTCAATTTTCATGTGAGGTGTAATTTTTAAAAACATATACATATTAACAATTATTATTTTAGTGTTTGATAAATAGGCGATTACGTTCTTTTATATATTGGATTTCAGAGTTAGTTTTGTATTACAAGCTATGAAAACATCTGATCAAATTATAATTAAAGAACTGGAGCGTATCGTTTTGATGCAGTCGCAGGAAATTACCCGATTGATAACAAAAATCAATGTTCTTGAACGAGAGTTGTCGCGTTACAACTAAAAAGGGCAGTAACAATAGCTCTGTGCCACCTTCTAAAGATGAGAACAGGCTTCCAGGCACGAGCAGTCTTCGGGAGAAAGGGAATCGTAAAGCAGGAGGACAACCTGGACATGAAGGGAAAACATTGGAGATGACAGATACCCCCGATGAAATTATTGAGCATCGTGCATGTTTTTGTCCGGAATGCGGAATGACATCTTTTCGGTTCAGAAATAGATGCTGCCATATAAAATAATCAAAATGTGGTAGAAGCTTTAAGTGTCATCGCCGTTTATAAAAGAAATTGATTCATTCTATTATTATTAACTTTAGGCACTTTAGGCACTTTAGGCACTCCAAACTCTAGTCACTGATTAGTTACATGAATAGAAATCGATTGAAAATCTATAGCAAGGTTCTCCTAATTCCAGAATAGTATATTAATATATGTATGATTGATAATCTGCTCATATTTAGATTTCTCAAGTTTTGTGTTGTCGGAGCATCGGGTATGGTGATCGATTTTGGTTTAACCTGGGTCTTAAAGGAGCAGGTAAAGATCAATAAGTATATAGCAAATTCAACAGGTTTTATTCTTGCAGCCAGTTCGAACTACGTCCTGAACAGGATATGGACTTTTCAGAGTAACGATCCGCATATAGCAGGTCAGTATTTATCGTTTGTCGTCATCTCTTTAATTGGTTTGGGACTGAATAATTTTATCATTTATATTTTGCATGACAGGCTGAAGTACAACTTTTATCTGTCGAAATTATTTGCGATTGTGGTTGTTACAATCTGGAATTTTCTTATGAATCTTATAATCACATTTCGGTAGTAAAAACTATTTTAAATTTATTCTCTTTTTTTTTGGACGAGAATTTTTTTGCGCTATCTTTGTCGTCCCAAAAGTAAAAATTGTTCTCGAAAGAGGATAAAATAATAGAGCGAACGGGTCCATCTTCGCTAAATTTTTGGTGGACGCATGTTCTTTGAAATTATGAAGTAGCAACCAGGCGAGATATTATAATATGTCTCGTCAAGATAACTTGTTAGTAATTTTGAATTGAGCGTAGGAGATTGTTTTTTGTAAAGAGATTTAAGAACAAATTTATACAACGAAGAGTT
>DATKTA010000014.1:0-187255 GCA_035531395.1 Bacteroidales bacterium | reverse complement strand
TTCAGAAGACAATACAGTATTGGTCGTTACATTGTTGACTTCTGTTGTCCTTCAGAAAAACTTATAATTGAACTTGACGGAGCTCCCCACGGTGAATATTATAAAATACAGGAAGATGAAAACAGGGATAAATACCTGGAGGGCTTTGGATTAGCTGTATTAAGGTTTGAAAACAGATTTGTATTCCAGGAACCTGAATACTTAAAAAATGAGATAAGGAAAGTCTTCAAGGAAAAGGAAACGATCTGATAAACTAATCAACCACCCCGGACACGCCAAGGCGTGTCCACCCCTCCTTCAAAAGGAGGGGAAATTATTATATATGAACTGAATTCAGATATTAAAATCCGTTTGCCTTTATTTATCCTCCCTGTAAAACCTTTTCAGACTCCTTAGGTTGACGGCTCTGCCCACTAACCCATTTCAAAGGGGAATTTTGAGACAATTATTTTCTCATAGAACAGGAAGGGAAATAATTGATGTTACCTAATTTATAAGTATATTTATTTCTCGAATATACATTACCTGGTAACAAATATTTATTCCATGAAGAAAGCTGCAATAGTCGGATTTGGTTTTATGGGTATGACTCATGCGAAGAGTATTCTGAAAATGAATGATTTGAAATTGTCATCCATTGTTGAACGTGATCTTTCCATAATTGATAAGAACCTGCAGGCTGAAATCGGAAATATTGCTGTTGGAAATCTTAATGCCTCAGATTTGTCATCAGTAAGCCGGTATTCTGATTTTGATGAATGTCTGAATAAAGAAGATTTTGATGCAGTGATAATATGTACTCATGTTAACACCCATTATGAGCTGACTAAGAAAGCATTGCTAAATAATAAAGATGTCTTTCTTGAAAAACCTTTTTGCATCGATTCCACAGAGGCAAAAGAGCTCATTGACCTGGCTTCAGAAAAAAACAAACTGCTTATGATTGGCCATGTGGTGCGTTTCATGTCTCCATATCAGAAACTTAAAAATTGGGTTGATACCAGGGAATTTGGTGATCTTAGGTTCCTTTCTCTTACCCGGTTTTGCGGACTACCAGGCTGGGGGCAGTGGAAAGAAAAAGATGTAAAGGACTTGTCAGGAGGCGCCCTTTTTGATCTTGTAATTCATGATATTGATTTTGCAGTATCTCTGTTGGGACAACCAGAAGAAATAGAATCTGTTTACCTGCCTGGTGTGTATAGTAAACATGACTATGTCAGTGCTTTATGGAGTTATGATACGATTAAAACGCATATTAAGATTGATGGAGGATTTTCTTTTCATAAGAACTTTCCATTCCAGGCAGGTTATATGGCACAGTTTGAAAACGCAAGCGTTGCATTTTCCACTTTGAACGGGAGTGTGATCTCGATAGCAGATGATGAATCTGTCAGGGAAGTTCCGGCAGGTGATGCCGGAGCCGGATACTACAATGAAATGCTCTATTTTGCTGATTGTTTGAATAGTGGAGCAGTACCGGAATTATGTACTCCTGACTCATCCCTGCTTTCTATAGAATTATGTTATAAACATCTGTAAAATAAAAATTTATGAAGAACCGTCTTGCTATTAACGGAGGTACCAAGAGTATTAAAAAAAACTATGAATGGCCGCTCTTTGATCATTCGGAGGTAAATGCAGTTGCTGAAGTTGTAAAAAGCGGAAGGTGGGGAAATCCCGACTGCGGCGATCTCATAAAAAAATTTGAAGATGAATTTGCAGTATACTGCGGAGTTAAGTATGCCCTGGCCTGTGTTAACGGGTCAGTTGCTTTGCGACTCGCACTTATAGCCTCAGGAGTCAGGCCCGGTGATGAAGTTATTATACCACCTTACACCTTTATTGCTACTGCTTCAATAGTTCTTGAAGCAAACTGCGTACCTGTATTTGTGGATATTGATCCTGAGACCTATAATCTGGATCCATTAAAGATTGAAGCAGCTATTACAAAACGTACGAAAGCTATTATCCCGGTTCATTTTGCAGGACAATCATGCGATATGGATAAAATAATGTCAATAGCATTAAAGCATAATCTAATGGTTATTGAAGATGCATGTCATGGACATGGTGCTGAGTACAAAGGGAGAAAGCTCGGAAGCATTGGAAATGCAGGATGCTTCAGCTTTCAGTCATCAAAGAACCTTACATGTGGTGAGGGCGGAATGGTGATAACCAATGATGAAAAACTTTATGACATGATGAATTCACTAAGGAATGTAGGAAGAGTGAAGGGAGGACAATGGTATGAACATCATTATCTTGGTTGCAATTACCGGATGACCCAGCTGCAGGTTGCATTGCTCTCTGCGCAGATAAAAAAACTTTCGGAACAGACCATGAGAAGGCATGAAAATGGCACTTATCTCAATTCACTTCTTGCAAAAATAGATGGGATAAAACCACTTGGAAGGGGAGTGGGAGAGACTCTTCATAGCTATCATATTTATATTTTCAGGTATGATAGGTCAAAGTTTGATAACCTGCCAAAAACTGAATTTGCAAAGATGCTTGCTGCAGAAGGTGTCCCATGCTTCATGGGGTATCCTCAGCCTCTCTATAAACAACCTCTTTTTCAAAATAAGAATTTCATGTGTTATGCTATTCCTGAAGAGGTTGACTATTCAGGAGTCAGTTGCCCGGTTACAGAAAAGGCCTGTTATGAAGAGGCTGTATGGATATTGCAAAATGGCATGCTTGGTTCGAAAGAGGATATGGATAGTTTTGCCGGTGCTATCCTTAAAATACAGGAAGCAGTAACGAACTGATACTATTTTACCCTGATCTTGTGTCCTCTCAGGGCATAATATAATATATAGGTATAGATTGGCAGAACTATCCAGTATGCAGCTTTTGCTGTAGCTACATCTGCAAGACGGCCGTAAATAAGAGGAATAACTGCAGCGCCAGAGATAGCCATTACCATCATTGAGGAGCCTGTCTTTGTAAAGCGGCCCAGTTCAGTTATTGCCAGCGGCCATATTGATGGCCACATCAGTGAATTTGCAAGTCCAAGCAATGCAATAAACATTACTGAAATAAATCCACCCGTCATAATTGCTGCCAGGGCAAAAAATAATCCTAAAACTGCAGAGATTACAAGGGCATTCTTCTGTGAGATATATTTAGGAATTGTGATTATCCCGATTACATAGCCAACCAGCATTGCAAAGATAGTGAATGATGAAAAGAATTTTGCAGTGACCATCGGGATATCAAGGAAGACACCATAACTGATAATCGTATTTCCTGCAATTACTTCAACTCCTGTATAGAGAAAAATTGCAAGGACACCAAGCAACAGATGTGGAAACTGGAATATGCTTGTTTTATTGGTTATTCCTTTTTCCGCAATTGCATTTTCTTCCTCAGCATTGACATCAGGAAGATTCGAATAATAAAGGTAAACAGACAGAATTAAAAGTGAAACAGTTATCAGGAGGTAAGGCACTATAACCCTTTCTGCCAGCAGATTAAGTTCTATGTTTTTCTCAACAGGGGTCATTACAGCTACTTTTTCAATTATTTCATCTGCTCCCTGGAGTGTAATGAATCCGAGTATTGCAGGGGCGAGTACCCCGGCAACTCCATTGCATATACCCATTATACTTATTCTTTTAGCTGCACTCTCAATGGGGCCTAATATTGTGACATATGGATTAGAGGCGGTCTGGAGTAAGGCCATCCCTGCACCCTGAATGAATAATCCTGTCAGGAATAAACTGTATGTTCTTGTTAGTGCTGCAGGAATAAAAACCAGTGATCCTGTTGCCATAGCTATCAGACCTGCAGTCATTCCTTTTTTGTATCCTGTATACTCAAGAAGCCATCCTGATGGAACAGACATAAAAAAGTAGGCTATATAAAATGAAAAGGCTACCAGGTAAGATTGAAAATTATTCAGCTCGCAGGCTATTTTAAGATATGGAACCAGAATTGCGCTCAGCCAGGTGATGAAACCGAAAACAAAGAAAAGAGTTCCAATGATAATGATCGGGCTTGTGATGCCCCGATATATGCTCTTTATTAGTTTATCCATTAATAAGGTGCTATGCTGATTGTGCTACCTGTTATTCTGCTTAATTTTACCAATTATTCTGTCATAAACGTCAATCGGAAAGACTGCTGGTGACCCATACCAGAAAAATGAATCAAAACCTTCATAGTTTTTTAATTCCAGGTGTTTGCTGGTAGGGAGGTAGCTTGAAACATCATTTGTATATCCTGCAACAGATACCATTTTGCCTGGCCACATATTCTTGACACCGAAACCATATTCAGTGGTTGTTTCTCTCGAAAATCCGATCAGTTTCCAGTTACCAATATTGAATGTCTGGACATATACAGGAAGTGATGATGGCATAGTTTCTTCTTTATAATATTTGAGCATGAGATCACTCCATTTGACATTTTTCTCTGCATATACATCCCCGGTTTTATTTATATTTTCCTCTTTGTAGGCCATTATCTCTTCAATTGTCCACGGCTTAATTGGAATATTTATTGTATCGAGGAAGAAAGTTACAGGTCCGCTGATTTTTTCCATTGGTCTGTTCAGAACCGCAATCACTTCATTTGCAAGTTTTTCACCTGAGATATATTCTCCGTTATCCTTTGGATTAATGTCTCCCGCAGTTCCCTGCAGAAATAGTGAATTGACAGTATTTGTTCTTCTTTCCACAAGCTGGCGGGCCACACCCGGGTAATTAGCACTGATTGTATAGTGAAGCGTTCCGGCAGTACTGAACACCGGATGGCAAGCCGCAATAAATAGATAATTCTCCTCATGTTTTACTGGATAGGAGATTTTTAATACATCCACTGCACTGTCGTAAAGCTCAGGATGGTCTTTTAAACTCCTGTTATATCCAATATCAGTAGTACCTCTTCCGAACCAGAGCTTTGCAGGTTCCAGTTTTGCAAGAGCCTTTTCTACTGAATTGATTATTCCATTTCTGAGTGTTTTGTTCAGATATATGCTGTCGGGTCTCTGGTTGGCTTCCTGCCACGTGAGCCAGTTCTGTGAAACTGGAGCAAAATGAGTATGTGAAGAGTTAATAAATACAGCATTCCCGGGGATACTTGTTTTTTTATATATTTCATCCTTGATTGTTCCTGTAAATTCATCATCAAGCCCACATAAATCTATATTGATAATAACAATTGTACTGGATCCTTTTTTTATTGCCAGTGCCCTCGATGTAAGATTGCCTTCACTACGGTTTTCTCCAATGTAGAGCATGTTATTCTTTCCTATTCCGTAAAGCCTTTCATTGAATATCATAATATGATTTATATCCTCTTTGATTGTTTCTCCATTGCGGTATGACATTTTTAACCATCTGATCTCTTCTCGTGAGGGTTCAAATTTATATATGACGCCTTCTGAGGTAAGCGCATAAAGCCTGCTTTTGTCTGCAGCAAGACTTATAATACCTGATGGCGCATCAGCCTTCTTCCAATCAAAGCTCTTTCGGGACAGATCACTTTTCCAGAATATCCCATCAGGACCTGATGCATAAATTGTTCCTCCCGAGATTGCAATCCTGGTAGCTGTCTTGTCAATATTTCCTTCTTTTTTCCATTTTAACGCTCCCTTAAGAGAAGTTACAACTATTTCTCCTTTATTGTTTAATCCATAAAATTTTTCGCCAGTTCCGGCGATGGAAATGATACCATCTGAGATCCCTTCTTTTTCACCAACTATGTTTTTCCCATCCGGTTTCAGTCTGAAAATCTCATTATTGCTTATAATGAATATTTTATTGTCAGATGCCCCGGTAGCATAGATTGAAGGTAAGGATCCTTTTTCTACCCATTGAAGAGTAAATCTTCCATCTCTTGGAGCACCGTAACCTCCAAGGTGCAAGGATAACAACGACTGATCGGGTTCTATTGAGACCTGGGCAGTACCTGCCTGGTATTCGTACTGGGAAAAAAGTCTTCCAGGTAACAGTAGCAGGAAGATAATGGAAAACAGTAATGACGATCTCATGATTTTTAATGTATTCTTCATTTTGCTATCTTATTTTGATCTTAAAAGCCCATGCATAACTGCAGGAAGTTGGCCTTGCTTTCTGCCTGGGATAAATAATAGTCAATCCATCACTCTCTGACCATTTCCATTTTAATTCACCAGGTATCCCAAGCATAGTAACAATTGATCCTTCAGAAGGTTTGACTGACTTAAGCTTAAACTCTTCACCATGCCATTCCGAAAAAATAGCGTAAACATAATCCCCCTTGGATGTAAAATATGCATCTCCTTCCTGCTGTACTTTCCAAGGCCTGGTATCATAAATTGCCTCTCCGTTGGTTTTAAGCCATTCGCCCAGCTGAAGAAGTGGATATTGCTCATATTCAGGAATCTTTCCAGCCGCCGTGGGACCAACATTGATATCGAAATTTCCATTTTTGCTGACTCCCTTGATAACTTTGTCAATAAATTGCTTTGGTAACATTACATCTTCAAGATCAGTATCCTTGTTATACCCGAATGTCTTGGCAATGCCCTGCCAGTATGACCATTTGTGTGTCAATGATCCTTCACTGCCTTTGTCATAATCATATTCAACATTATATAAATCACCATGTTTACCTCTTTCCTCCTTGCCAAAACGGTCATTAACAAATACTTCCTGGTTTCTTTTTGCAGCCTCATTGTAATAATATGCTACCACCTCTTTCATCTTCCAGAACGATTCAGGGTGATCCCATTCCCCGTCGAAGAAAATAAAATCAGGGTGGTAGAGGTCAATCAGTTCTTTTATCTGAGGTATCATGAAATCGTCAACATAATTATTGACCTTTTTAAGTCCCGCATACGGAATTACCTTGCCCGTATAGAGTGTATTAAACCATTCATAAAGAGAGTAATAGAATCCAACTTTAAGGCCTTCTTTTCTTCCGGCTTCAAAAAATTGACCAAGCAAATCCTTTTTGGGGCCCATTATCATGGCATTCCGATCAGTAAATTTTGTTGGCCACAGGCAGAATCCATCGTGATGCTTTGACGTTATAAAATAATATCTGGCACCCATTTTTTTCGCAAACCTGGCCCATTCATATGGATCAAATGACTCTGCTTTCCATTGTGGAATGAAGTCGTCATAGGTAAAGTTAGTGCCATAATTTTCTTTATGGTAATCGACTGTGGGATTTCCTTTTTCGTGCATTCTGTATCCATACCACTCTGCATAAGAAATACCTTTTTCCCTGGGAGCCCATGCAGGAACAGAATAAACTCCCCAATGCATGCTCAGACCGATTTTGGCATCTTCGTACCAGGCAGGCATCTTATGTTTGTCAAGGGATTCCCATTCGGCTTTGTAAGATCCCTGTGCAGACAGGGCAACTGTTAATGCAAATAAAATGAATGAATTAGAAATCCGGAGAATTCTCATAACGGGATAAATTAGTTTGTTATAAATTATTAAGAATTTAAAGATATATTATTTCGTAAGAAAAGTTGAAATCAGATTCTATTTTAAGGTTTGTTTAAAATTTGTTAATAGAATTATATCTGTCAATAATTCATTTGGTATTAATTTTAATCTTGCTACTTTTAACTGTTTTTGTTAATAATTAAAAATTCTGTAAATATAATCTTCTTAAAATGAAAGATATTGCTAGATACACATCTGCTGAAAGATTTGTTATCGTAACATTAAGGCTTTTAATCGGCTGGCATATCCTGTACGAAGGATTCGCCAAGTTATTGATACCCAATTGGTCATCAATAAATTTTCTTCAGGAATCACAATGGATACTCAAAGGATTCTCAGGATGGATAATTTCAAATCCGGGTGTGCTTGGTGTTGTTGATTTTCTGAATACATGGGGACTCATCCTGATCGGACTTGGGTTGATGCTGGGACTTTTTACAAGGGTTGCTGCAATATCCGGAGCCGCTCTCCTGCTGGTTTATTACCTGAATAATCCTCCTCTGATTAGTCTGGAGTATTCTGTTCCTGCTGAAGGAAGTTACCTTATTATCAGTAAGACACTCATAGAATCGATGGCATTGATAGTTCTGGCTGTTTTTCCTTCCGGGTATTTTGCAGGGCTGGATATTATTGCTGATAAATACCTGAAACGTAATAAATAACTGATTATTCAAAATAGATATGACAAACACAGAAAATACCGAAAATAAAAAAGATATGGAAGAGGGGACAATCAAGAGGAGGACCTTGCTTAAGGCACTCGTCGGAATTCCTGTTCTCGGAGTTTTTGCTTTTGAACTTATAAAAAAGTATACCTACGATCAGGAGAAAAAGGCACGACTGATAAAAGAGCTTGGTCTGGATAATCTTCCTGTACCTACTATTGTAAAGAGTAATAAGGGCTCAAAAAGCGATCTTATAAGAGTTGGTTTAATAGGATTCGGAAGCAGGGCTGTTTCACATGCCAATGGGCTTGGTTTCATGCATCCTAAGGATGTTGAGTCAAGAACAAAAAATGATAACATGAGAGACTGGCTTGCACAGGATGACCTTAATGTTGCTATAACAGGAATCTGTGATGTATTTGATCTTCATGCTGAAAACGGTCTGGCAACTGCCAGGAATACTGTTCGTGCAGGAGGAGCTGAACCTTCAACACTCCCGGTGAAAAGATACCGCACTTATGAAGAGATGCTGAATGATAAGGATATCGATGCTGTTATGATTGCAACTCCCGATCATCATCATGCTCCAATTTCTATTGCTGCTGGTCAAGCCGGTAAACATGTTTATTGCGAAAAAGCACCGGTGCATTCTGAAGATGAGATAATGCCACTATATGAGACTATTAAGAACAGTAATATAACTTATCAGCTTGGACATCAGATTACTCAGAGTGTAATATTCCAGCAGGCAAAAGACATTGTGAAAAGGGATATTCTTGGGAAGATTACTCTTGTAGAGACAACTACCAATCGTAACAGTGCTGATGGTGCCTGGATACGTCATCTCGATAACGATGGAAATCCAAAACCAGGCGATGAAAAAACAATAGACTGGCCGCAGTGGCTTGGCCATGCTCCAAAAGTTCCATTCAGCATCGACAGATATTATAACTGGACAAAATTTTTCGACTATGATATAGGCCTTCTTGGACAACTTTTCACTCATGAATTTGATGCTGTTAACCAGCTTCTTAACATAGGGATCCCCAAATCTGTTGTTTCTTCAGGAGGCATATACTATTGGAAAGATAACAGGGATATGGCTGATACACTTCAGTGTGTATTTGAGTATCCCGATCGGGACCTTACGCTGCTTTACAGTGCCATGCTTGCCAACAGCCGGAGCCGTGGCCGTGTCTTTATGGGAACTGATGCATCAATGGAACTTGGAGGCGCAATAAATATTACTGTAGATGGAAGCTCCATGAAGTATAAAAAGCAGATTGATTCCGGATTAATAGATCCTTCAAGCCCTATGGTCTCATTTAATCCTAATTCGGGCAAAGTTGACGCTGTTACTTCTGCCACTGAGAAGTACTATGCTGCAAGAGGACTTACAACCACAAGCATTAATGGTATACAGGTTGATGTTACTTATCTGCATATAAAAGAATGGATCGACTGCATCAGAAGTGGAAAGACGCCAAGTGTAAATATTGAAATGGCTTTCCAGGAAGCTGTAACATGCATAATGGCTCATAAGTCGTATGTGGAAAAGAGAAGAGTTGAATGGGATCCTGTAAGCAGGAAAATTGTTTAGAAGGTACCGATTTTTGCATACAGGTATTTTACAAATTCGCAATATGAAAAGATTATCCTTTTGCATAGGTGCATCAGTAATATTTTTCTTGTTGTTTATCTCATGCAATAACCGGGATAAAAATTTTATTTTTTTCCATACAGACCAGGGATTCGAATTGAAAGAGGGGGGGAAACCTGTTTTTTTCTACCAGAGTGTTCCCAAGACACTTACCGGAGAATATGTCTGTACCAATTATTTCCATCCCCTGTATAACCTTAAAGGTGATATTCTTACTGAAGAGTTCCCTCCTGATCATCCTTATCACCGAGGTGTTTTCTGGACCTGGCATCAGCTCTATATTGATTCTGTAAGCATTGGAGATGGTTGGATCAATGATGGCATATCCCAGGATGTTGTGAAAATATTAACAGAAGTAAGGGATGGTACAGCTGAGATGGACCTGGAGGTAAACTGGTTTTCGGATACTTTGCCCGCTGGCCAGCCATTTATGAAGGAACAGACTTCAGTTGTAGTACACCCATCGGAATCGAATATCCGAAAATTGGATTTTATAATCAGGTTGTATTCTCTTATAGATAATCTTGAAATAGGAGGATCAGATGATCCGAAAGGGTACGGAGGATTTTGCCTGCGCTTAAATATTCCTGATAATATGATATTTACATCAGAGTCAGGAAAAGTAGAGCCTCAGGAGATGCAGGTTTCAGCCGGCAGGTGGATGGATTTCTCAGGTCTGTTTGGTAAAATGCAGGAGACAAATGGTATTACAATTCTTTGCCATTCTGAAAATCCTGTATTTCCTTCTCCATGGATATTGCGTCAGAAAGGCAGTATGCAGAATGCCGTGTACCCTGGAAGGGAAAGGGTTAAATTGAGTAAGGGTGTACCGGTCATTCTGAAATACAGGCTTGTAATACATAATGGTGATGCACAGAGCATTGACATTAATAAGTTGCAGGCTGAATATTCAAATAAATAAATCTTTTAAATCATCCTAATTCCGGCCCGCTGATCAGGAACTGAAATTCAGGTTTGCCCGGATAAGGATTATTCTTTAGATACATCCTTACAAATTCCCTCTGAACTAAGAATCCTGATGATTCCAGCCATCTTATCAATTCTTTCTTATCAGCCAGAACATCCAGTGCTACAGCCTTTCCTTTGAGGTTACTAAGAACCCTGGATAATAAGGCTTTTGCATTATCAGCTGATCTTGAATATAGAGGTCCAATGTAGTCGTATTTGGTTCCGTTTCTTCCCAGGATGAAGTCCCCCTCATTCTTTTTACCGGCCAGAAAAAAGGACTTTTCAGGATAGTCTTCAAAGAGATGCTTCATTAGATTATCCCTGCGGACTCCAAAAACATCTGCATCCTGATCAATTATCTGTGGAAGAAATTCTTTGGAGAGGGCGTCAACTATAGTATCAGGAAGAAAATTTTCGCCGCTGTGCAATGAATTGATTGTCATCCTTAAGATCCGGTATTCATCAATAAATCCAAGGCTTTTGTAGAGAGGATATCCTGCAGGGGTAGCATCAAGTTTGATGCACTTATTATTACCGGTTTTTTTTATTAATTCACTCATTAGCATCCTGCCTGCCCCCATGCCCCTGAGTGATTTGTCAACAATTACCATTCCGATCCAGATCACTTTCCCTGCATGGTTAAGTGCAGTGGCTGTACCCGCGATTCTGCCATCCATTTCAGCAACAATGCATAAGTTATCTGGATTCTTCTGAAGGAACATCCAGTCATTTATAGTCTGGTTCCATCCTTCAGCTACTGACAGCTGCAATGCCTCACCCAGGTCATTGCCGGTCATACGGCGTAGTACAAATGATGAAGATTCAGGCATACTTAATTTATACAGATTTTTAAGAGAGCCATGTGTCAAGATTTTCTTTTACAAAAGCATCATCATTCAGGCCAGGGTACATTTTATAAACCCTGTCTATCTCAGCCATCTGCCCTGGTGATAGTGCCTCCTCCGGATCAAGTGTCCATAATCCTTCGAGAATGCCCTGCCGGCGCAAAACTTCATGCAGACCCACAATACATCCTGCAAAGTTGTTTGCTGCATCGAAGAATGCTGCATTGCTGTCAGTGATTTTATTTGCCAGAGCAAGTGTTCTTTTGATGTCATTATTAAATTCTCCGGCATGCACTGATTCAAAAAGTTTTACAGCAGAATGAGTCCATACAGCCCAGTGGCCCAGCAAACCACCCACTATATTTTTCTTAATAATTTTATTTCCGTAAGGTATTTCATATTCCGTCAGGAGGTCAACAAGAATATTATCGTCATTGCCTGTATAAAGTGCAATTTTATCACCTCTTCCTGATTCCATTACTCCTCTCAGCACATCAAAGGTCTGGTAACGGTTAAAAGGAGCAATTTTTATGGCAATGACATTTTCAATAGCGGCAAATTCCCTCCAGAAATTTACATCCAGCATTCTTCCTCCAACTGCAGGCTGAAGATAAAATCCTACCACAGGAATAATATCAGCAATCTCCCTGCAGTGCCTTATGATCTCCTTATTATCAGATTTCCTGAATGCCGCAACGCTTAACAGAACAGCATTATAGCCATGTTTGAGAGCGAGGCTTGCTTCCCTGACTGCCTGGTCAGTCTTTCCTATAACTCCTGCAATACGTATAACAGGTTTACCCGTATTTGAGCTGAATCTGGTAAATTCTTCACCAGCCAGGGCCAGCAAAGGTTCATAAAGACCTACTTCAGGGTTCCTGACTGCAAACTGTGTTGTATGGACTGCCACTGCAAGTCCGCCTGACCCTGCATCGAGATAATACCTTATCAGGGCTCTTTGCCGTCTCTCATCCAGCTTCCTTTTACTGTTGAGCGCAAGCGGCATCGCCGGAATTACCACCCCTTTATTTAAATTTCTAATTACTTCTGATGGAATTGAATTTGCTGTCATCCTGGTATAATGTAATTGAGATTAAATTTCACTTTATATTATCACCCTTCTGCCTTTCGCCCTTCGCCTTCCGCCTTTCAATACTTCCCATCCCTTACCTCAAAATGAGTAGGTTTGCCAAGAATGCTCTTGTCCTGAGCCAGCCATTCAGCTATCCACTTTATAACCTGTTTCACCGGGACTTTTGGCTCACCAAATAATTCAAATGCATGTCTGGAGTTGTTAAGAAGGGCTGTTGGAGCTTCCCTTCCGGAAAAAGCGACCTTAACTCCCATGAGATTCCCGAATTCTTCTGCCACATCCTTTACGGTTAGGATCTCAGGTCCTGTGATGTTTAGTATTTTTGCCGGTGAATCAGCATGTTCAAGTGAACGCAATACATAATCATTCATATCACCCTGCCAGATTACATTGAAGTGACCCATAGTCAAGTCTACGGGCTGATTATTTTTAACTTTTAACGCAATATCGACCAGGACTCCATATCTCATCTCGACAGAATAATTAAGCCTTATGAGTGTAACTTTTGTTTTATTTCTAATACTTCCAAACTCAAACATTCTTTCCCTGCCCAGGCATGATTGTGCATATTCCCCTATAGCCTCAGGCATATCAGTCTCTTTGGATCCTCCCGAATCAACCGGGACCAGAGGATAAACACACCCGGTTGAGAACGCAACTATTCTTGATTGTTTAAAGCTGTCAGCAACAATTGCCGGCAGGTAAGTATTGATTGCCCATGTCAGAGACAGATTATCTATTGAACCGAATTTCATCCCGGCAAGATAAAATACATTCTTAGCCTTTGGTAATGAATCAGTGAACCTTGTATCAAGAAGGTCACCGTTAATGGTTTCAATGCCTTTTTTTTCAAGCCACTCACGTTGTTCATTGCTTTCGAATGTTGAAACTCCGATTATCCTTTTTTTAATGCCGGCTTCATCACAGGCCCGTTTGGCCATTGCAGCAAGAGATTTGCCAATTTTACCTGCAACGCCAAGGAATATAAGGTCTCCGTCTATACGCGAGAACATTTCAATTGTTTCCCTGCCTGGTCGTGAAAGTAATTCATCAAGTTGTTCTTCATTTTCAATCTTTTCCGGGTAATTCAGCATATGTAATTCCTCCATGTTAAAATAATATCCTTGTATATTCTGTATGATTCTTCCAGTTTATTTATGTAGCAGAATTCATCAGTTTTATGTGCCATTTCAGCTTCACCAGGTCCCAGTATTATTGTAGGAATACCACCGTAGGTTTTCTGTAATACTGACCCGTCGGTAAGATAGGGCAGTGATTTTGGAAATCCTGCTTTATTTATATCTATCCCACATATCTCATAAACCATTCTGACAAAAGGATTATCTTCAGGTGTGAAAACAGGAGTCATATCGACAAGTACCTCCAGCTTTGTTTCATTACCCAGCTCTTCTGAAAGTCTTGCAATTGTTTTATTATGATCTGTTTTTGAAGTGGACCTGATGTCAATCGTAAATTCAGCATGATCAGGAACAGAATTGAGATTAAGTCCTCCGCTCATTTTACCTACATTTATAGTAGGGAATCCCAGCAAAGGATCTGCTTCTGTTTCAAATTTGAAGTCTCTTGCTTTAAGTATCGATTCAGCAGCTTTATAAATTGCATTATCTCCAAGGTGTGGCATCGAGGAGTGAGCTGTTTTACCAGAGGTAACCGCATTCAGGTAAATAGCACCTTTATGTCCGATGGCAGGAATGTTTCCTGTCGGCTCACCCACGATAACTGCACTTGCACTGCCTGGATTATCAATGGTTTTCATAAGTTGTTGAATTCCGATACATCCCAACTCTTCAGCAGCGGTGAATATTAGTCTTACACCTCCTTCAGGTGCCCTGTTTTTAAATGCATCAATTGCTGCCAGTATCATTGCTGCAACCCCACCTTTCATGTCGCTCGAACCCCGGCCCCATATCTTGCCTTCACTTAACTCCCCTCCGAAAGGATCAACACTCCATTTATTATTTCCAAGAGGAACCGTGTCGAAGTGCCCTGAAAGAACTACTGGATGCTTGTGAGTTGAAAGACCTTTTTCAGCTATAAGATGAAGCCGGCCTTTGTCAAACTCTTTTAACCTGATTTCGAACCCGTTTTCACTCAGAAGGGCAGCAGTATACCTTGCAATTCCTTCTTCATTTCCGGGAGGATTAATGTTATTGAATGATAATAACTTTTTTGTTAATGTTATGATATCCATGAATTCTTATCCTAATCGTGCCTTTCAAAGATAGTAATCGCAATTCTTGTACACCAGAGAACAATTAATAAAATTAAAATTAATTGTCAGGGAATGTAATTTATGCTAATTTGCATTGGAGAGTGTTTAATTATCATCCATATGAATGGGAAAAAGGGTCTTGTCTTACAAATAATACTGAGTTTTTTGACTGCATCACTGCTGGCGGTTGATTCTTCAGACAGTGTAACAATTATTGATTCAAAGCATTACAGCAATGTGCTTGGAGAGATCAGGAACTACCGTGTTTTTCTTCCTCCTGGTTATAACAGCAGTATTACAAAGAGATACCCGGTAATATATTTTTATCATGGCTGGTCGCAGAGATATTTTGGCAGCGGACCTGATGGCTATAACCATTATGAAAAGGGTACAGATAACAATGGTGATAACATTGCAGCTTTTGTTTCTGAAAATGATGTTATTGTTGTTAAACCGGATGGTTATAACAGAAATCAGGGAGAAGAGTATTATCTGAGGCCATATAATGTAGGTCCGGTTGAAACAGCCAGGCAGTTCCCTCTCTACTTTCCGGAATTGGTAAAGCATATTGATGCCAGTTACAGGACGATACCTGACAGAAATCACAGGGCTATATCCGGATTATCGATGGGTGGCTTCATGTCTTTCTGGATAGGAGGAAAATATCCTGACCTGATCTGTGCTATTGGTAATTTCTGTGGCTCTGCTGAATTTGTAGTCGGACCAAAGGATTTTCCTGTCGAGTACCGGAATATTGATTTGTTCAGAAATTATAACGGTTTAAATGTACGGTTGAATTACGGCAATAAGGATTTTATACGTTATTATCACAGGGATTTGAATAAGGTGTGGCTGCAGGTAATGGACAATTATGAGTTTGAGATATATGAAGCTGAACACTCTACCTGTGGAATGGGAGAGATGTTCACTTTCCTGAAATCATCTTTTGATAATCCTCCTGTTATCCCTGATAATTGGAATCATACTGATGTATATCCTGATTTTACTGTATGGGATTATAAAGTTTTAACTGATCGGGATATCCCCGGATTTACACTTCTTGAAAGAGTAAATAAAGGAGGATTTAAATGCTCCGTTCGTCAGCATCTTCCTGACGGTGAGATTCTTCCCCATGTTAATGTCACTGTAGTAACACCTTGTTTGTATAGGAAGAACTCTGAATATATTATTAGTGATATAAATATAAGTACAGGGGATTCAAAAAAATACACTTTAATAAGCGATAATACCGGCTCTCTGAGAATTGAGTTTAATGGAAGTATGCATGAGATTGGCATTAATAGCTCAGGTGATGACGCAAATGTGTGCCTTGCATCATATTCTATCGAGGGTACGAAGTTTGCCAGGCACGGGAGTGATGTAAGGATAAGTATTTCACTGCTTAACAAGGGATTGCAGAGAGCAGAGGGAGTGGTAGCCACCCTGACTGCTTTCAGGAAGAGTGCAGTAGTCTCCAGATCTGAAGTACTACTCGGTAATATAAATATGAATGAGATATTAAAGGCAAAGTCCGATTTTGTTTTCAGGACCTATTCAGATACGACCATTATTGAACGTTTCAGGCTGACAATTTCAGACAGGAACAACAAGAACTGGACAGAATATTTTGAAGTTCCTCTTTTTAAGAGCGATCTTCCTGAATTCACTGATTTCCAGATTGCTGACGGAAGAGAAGTGATTGTTGCGGGAAGTGGGACAGGAACTGATACCATTGTTTTGGGAATGGGTAATGGTGATGGAATTGTAAATCCGGGAGAGACTATTGCAATACTTGTTAAGGATGGAGATAACTACAGGAGAACTGAAATTCTCGCTGGAGATAATTTGCTGAATCCGCGGGGAGAAAACAAGAGGATGTCAGACTATTGGGGAACATATGACCATGTAGGCGGTTCCGCAAAATATTCGGCAGCTGTTGTTTCATCATCTGATCCCGGAAATAATATTCTGACCACATTAGTTGAATATTGGATGCCTGATTATCCTAATCATATTATTAAACAGGGAATTGTAAGTTTCAGCGTTTCAGGAACGGATAAAACGCCTCCATCAGTCGATTGGGTTAAGGTTACCGGCGATAATACAATTATGGTAAAGATGACAGAGGGCTCAGAAATCAGAAAAGTAGCTGCAAAACTCATTCTTCAGAATGATCCGAAAGTTTTCTTTATAGCCGATTTGAATAATGATGGGATTATAGGCGACATGGTAAAGGGCGACTTCATTTTCAGTTATAAAATACCAATACGGGGATTTGGCTTTTATAATATGGAGATCACGGCTACAGACTCCTTCTCAAACAAAATGGAGGTAAAAACACCTGGAGTCTTTGTAGTACATTAAGGTGTAAGGGCACAAAGGCACAAAGGCACAAAGGCACAAAGGCTCTTATTCCCCCTTTGAAGGGAGTAGGGAGATGTTTTTAGGACTGGTGACAGAAGACGACCGACCTTCGCTACCTCCTTCGCAATGATTCGGAGGTCATAGAGCACAATGATAAAAACTAGTATCAAAATGTTATATGAATAAGTGTATCAAATTCACATTAATCTAAATAACTCAATTGTTATGAATACTGTAAAAACTAATTTGGCTCTGATAAAATTTTCGCTCATAATGATTATTTCGGGAGTGATTTTCATCTCTTTATCAGCCCAGACAGCTGATAAAGCATCGCTTGTTGTAAGAAAATGCCTCGACTTTGATGTCACAGGTGATGGGAGTTCTGCTGAATGGAAGAAGGCAGACTGGGTAGAGCTTCTTCAACAGGGCCCGGATAAATCTCCGTATACAACAAAGGCTAAGGTTCTTTATTCTGAAACGGGGATCTATTTCCTTTATGATTGTGTTGATAAGAAGCTTACATCAACCATTAAAGGTGATTTTCAGAATATATTTACTGAAGATGTTGTTGAGTTCTTTCTGTGGCCTGACGAAAGTTTCCCGGTTTACTTTGAATATGAGCTTTCTCCTCTTGACTATGAACTGCCTATCATTGTACCTAATTATAATGGTAAGTTTTATGGGTGGCAGCCATGGCATTATGAAGGTGAAAGAAGAACAAGGCATGCAACTATTGTCACCGGAGGTAAAAAAGAGAGCATGGCCTCAGTAACAGGCTGGAAAGGCGAGATCTTTGTACCCTACAAGCTTCTTGTTCCGCTGAATAATGTTCCTCCGGTATCCGGAACTAAATGGCGGGCAAATATTTATCGTATTGATTATGATAAAGGAACAACACATTTCGCCTGGCAGAAAGTGGCAAGGTCATTTCATGAGTACAATAACTACGGTACTTTTATTTTTGAATAAAAACAGATTTAAACAGAGACTTTTTATTTAAAAAATTCTGATCTATAGACAATTTTTCCGCCGACAATTGTAATCAGTGATTCAATTCCTTTTATTTTATCCACCGGGCAGGTCAGGAAATCGTCAGTAATAATTGCCATATCCGCAAGTTTGCCTGGCTCAATGCTGCCTTTAATTGATTCTTCGAACGAGGCATATGCATTATTAATTGTATAAATTCTCAGAGCTTCTTCGCGCGATACTGCTTCATCAGGCAAAATGGTTGAACTGCGTTCTGTTTTTCTTGTAATTATTGACCACATCGCAAGAAATGGATTGTACGGATTTATAGAAGCATCTGCATCCCATTTTACCATATGATCTGATCCACCGTTTATAATTACTCCTGCATCGATCATGGCTTTATTCGGGTGGAATGACTTTATCCTCTCGTTTCCAAGTATTGACAGCATAGCATCAGCATCCTTGTAGAACCATGCAGGTTGTACATTTGCATATACACCAAGTTCAGCCATCTTTTTTATTGCATCATGGCTGAAGAAGTTTCCATGAATGATTGAAAATCTTCTCTCAGTGATTGATTTTGACTTGTTAACTTCATCGTAGACATCGAGAAGCATATTTACTGATCCGTCCCCGGTAGCATGTGCTGTGAAGCTCCAGTTGTATTCATTTGCTGCAGAGACAATTGTTATCAAATCATCACGGGTGAAATTTATAATTCCGCGGTAAGAAGGGTCATCGATACCAAAAATTTCACCGGCTTTCTCACCCCATGGCTCCTGAAGATATGCTGTCCCTGTAAGAATTCCGCCATCCATAAATACCTTCAGCGAACCTGTACGGACCCATTTATCCCCGGAACCGGTTTTACCCGGGTAACTGTTAAGTATTTTATCTATTGATTCCTTTGTTATCTTATCCGGGGTCTTCATCAGAATATTCTGGTATATACGTGCTGTAAGTTCATTGTCAGAAGCCAGATCCTGATACAATTTTATCGATTCGAAATCGCCGGTACCTGAGAATAATCCAGTTATACAATATCTGTTATAACGGCTTATCATTTCCTTAAGAGCCTTCTTAATCTGTAGATAACTGAGAGGTTTTTGTGACGGTATTTTAAGCAGATTAAAAGCAGAAGCTCTTATAAAACCGGTTGGAGAGCCTGTTGCAGGGTCTTTAATTATTCCGGGATGATCTGACCCTGCAGAAATGCCGGAGATTCGCATTGCTTCAGAATTAATCATTCCTCCAAATGAACCATTGAGAAAAACAGGATTTTCAGGTGCCGACACATCGAGTTCTTTTAGCGAAGGCTGCCTCATTTCAGTCAGACGTGTTGAAAAGAACTTTGGAAATATAATCCATTCTCCGTTTTTCTTTAATGACGACTCATTTCTGATCCATTCGAGTAACTGATCAATGGTGTGAACATCAGGAATCTCTTCGTCAATTTCACTTAGGGAAGCCGGTTCAGGATGCAAATGAGAATCGATTAACCCTGGAATAACTGTCTGTCCTTTTAGGTCGATAATTTGAGTCTTATTGCCCGTGAATTTGTTAATTTCTCCGGTTGTACCCAACGCGAGTATCGTATCGCCTTTGATAGCAACAGCTTCTTCAATGGTAAAACGGCTGTCAACTGTGATCACTTTTCCGTTTATCAGACTCATATCTGATTGAACCACAGGTTTGCAGGAATGATTAATTATTAAAGCAAAAATGGTGTAAAAGAGAGTTATTTGAATTTTCATTTGATTTCAGATTCTATTTACTTTTTATTGAAATCCTATGCTCAGGTCCGGTAACATTTACAAGGTTTACTGCCCTGAAAACTAATTCATAGTCTGGCTTTGAAAGCCTGAAAGTAATTGAATCGCCAACACTCCGCCAGGTACCTGCTGATTCACTCATCTGGTATTCCTTTAAATTTGGAGTAAACGAAGTCAGTTTGATTGTACAGTTCCTGCCCTCTATATTTACAATAGAGGCAATTGTGTTAGGAGTCCAGTATATTTTGTTCCTGTCAGTTTCAAACTTCAGAAATTCGGGTTTGTCAAGGGCCCAGTGAGGTTTTCCATCCCATATCCATGTATTGTTTCTTGAGAAATCATCTTCATACATTATTAATAACTCTTTATGATCGGGCCATACAGTAAAGATATTATTGTACCCATGCCATTCAATCCATGTATAGGTCTGGGCATTCCTGACCTTGCTCAATCCGGTTTCGCTGTCAATGTCAAATGGTATTCGCTCAGGGCCTTTAACTTTTACTAAATCAGCTGCCTGGTTCTTTAAAAATTCATTTCTTATTTCAAGGGCGGATAATGGTATCCCGTCTTTTTCAAAGTGATGATCATATTTTGCATCGGAAAGGAACCATTTGTTATAACTGTTAAGCCATATTTCATTTATGCCGTGGTGACCATCAGGACCACCCTTAACTCCAGGTCCGGCACCAAGAGTTCTTGTAACATACCCGTAGGCATTCATAATCGCATTCTGGACTACCATATAGTGACCGCAATGAAAACCCTGACCCTTCAGAGCAGCATCCAGAATTCCTTCAGCATACCCTTCTCCCGGATAAGGATCACCAAAATCATTAATACTGATAACCATTTTTATCCAATGTCTCAATAACAGAATTCTTTTAAATTCATCTGTTTCTCCATGAAATATCGTATCCAGACTATATTTCTTAATGAGATGATCGAATTTTGGAGATGTCAGATCCTCAAATGAATAAAAATCAGAGTTTGGTAATAATATGGGATTCTTTTCATTTTCAGCATAATAGTCACTTTTACAACAATTCAGAATTACAACTGAAAAAAATATACTTATGATATAAATTTTCATCATATAATAGTTTAATTTCTATGTCATGATGGAACCCGCATATTACTGATAATTTTAATAGCGCTTGTGTATGCAAATACATGCGGGTTTCATATTGAACATTATTATTTGTTAAATATAAACATAAAAATTAAGCCTGATTTGTTGATTGGTATGCCTAAAGTTATAATTTTGATAATGAACATTATTGGATAATCTTATTACTATTTTTATTGAAAATAAAATTTAGACTTATGAGTACAATATTTTTTAACAGGAATTTTAACAAGCTAATAGCAGTGAGCATGTCATTAGTTTCTTTTATGATGATCATGACAAATTGTGAAGCACAATACAGGCCTGGTCTCTTTTTCCGTGAAGACTGGAAAGAGATCCCTGCAGCAACACCGGTCACACAACAACATGTTGTAAACAAAGACCTGGTTCTGGGATTATACGGACCGGGCTGCGATAGTATAAAGAAAAGTCACCATGATACACCGGTTGATGATCCTTATTATATATGGTCAGGCCTTAGCCAGGGTAATTGGGCTGTTACACTTAAACACAGCAGGTCATTTGTGGATCTGACTGGATATGCCAAAATATTGTGGCGTTCAAAACAGGCTGGCTTAAGATGTCTTCACCTGGTTCTGAAACTGGCTGACGGGAACTGGCTGGTCAGCAGCGAGGGAGATTGCCTGTCGAAAGACTGGAAAATAACAGAATTTAATATTATGGACCTGAACTGGTATACATTAAACATCAGTTCTGTCATTGAAGTAAAACCTGTAAAAGATCCTGATTTGTCAAGGGTTGATGAAATAGGATTCACAGATCTGATGACAGGCGGAGCCAGTGATGCCTGCTCCCGTCTTGACTGGATTGAAGTTTTTGGCAAACCGGTACCAAGATAACCGGTAACCAGTTGAAGAATTGTGTTAAAATGACTACCAACCTACTTCAGAAGTTACTGGATGACATAAGATCTGTAAGGATAGCTGTTGTTGGTGATTTCTGTCTTGATGCCTACTGGTTTATCGATGAGTCGAATAGTGAAATCTCAATTGAGACAGGTCAGGCAACAAGGCCTGTCTCAAAGCATCGTTATTCGCTTGGCGGAGCAGGTAATGTTTCGTCTAACCTTTCTGCACTTTGTGTTAAGGAGGTCATTGCATTTGGTGTAGCAGGAGCCGATCCTTTCGGAACTGAGATGATAAGGATAATGAATGCCAACGGCATTAATACAGAGAATCTTCTTATACAGGACAATAAATGGTCGACCCATACATATGCAAAGCCATATTTGGGTGAAACAGAATTAAACAGGATTGATTTTGGCAATTTTAATATTCTGTCGGATGAAACAGCTGATAAGCTGATACTTAAACTTGGTGATACAGTAGCATCAGTTGAAATAATTATCATTAACCAGCAGGTTCCCTCAGGGATTCATACAGACTATTTTAAAAACAGACTTGCGGAATTAATTAAAAGGTTCCCGGATAAGATATTTATAACTGACAGCAGGAATTTTAATGATTTCTATTCAGGATCAATAAGAAAAATGAATGATACAGAAGCCTTAAGGCTCTGTGGCAAGTTTAGGGAACCTGATGAAAAGATATCTCTGAAAGAGCTTGAACCTGCTGCCCGGGAACTCTTTGATCGCTATAAAAAGCCTTTATTCATCACCAGGGGATCGAGAGGATCAATTACTGTGGAAAAGGATGGAATAAAAGAGTTACCTGGGCTGTTGATTCTTTCAAAAGTTGATACTGTAGGTGCAGGCGACAGTTATCTGGCAGGTGCTGCTTCAGCACTGGCTGCAGGTTACAATATGATTGAAGCCGCAGAACTTGGAACTTTTGTGGCAGGAGTAACTGTTCAGAAACTGTTTCAGACTGGAACTGCTTCACCTGAGGAAGTCCTTGCAACAGGGAGTGACCCTGACTATATATTCTTCTCCGAGCTGGCTGAAGATGACAGAAATGCATGGTACATTGAGGGAACTGAGATAGAAATATTAACCAGATGGAATGAAAAACCACAGGTAAAACATGCAATCTTTGATCATGATGGTACTATTTCAACATTACGTGAAGGCTGGGAGAATATAATGGTACCTGTAATGATTAAGGCTATCCTTGGTGAGCATTTTGATGATGCTGATGATTCAGTTTTAGAAAAGGTTAAATTACGAGTACAGGAATACATTGATAAAACAACAGGAATCCAGACTATTGTGCAGATGCACGGACTGCTTGATCTGATTACCGAATTTGGCTTTGTTCCGAAAAATAAAATGCTGGAAGCAAAAGGTTATAAAAAAATATACAATGATGAATTACTCAGGATGGTGGGAGAGAGAGAAAAAAAGTACAAGAATGGTGAGCTGCTGATTGATGATCTTACTTTAAAAGGGTCAGTTCAGTTTATCAGAGAGCTGTATAATTCAGGAGTAAAATTGTATCTGGCAAGTGGTACCGATGTTGAAGATGTAGCTGGTGAATCAAAGATTCTGGGATATGATCATTATTTCGAGGGAAGGATATATGGTTCAGTCGGTGATTTAAACAAGGACGCAAAGAAAATAGTTCTTGATCAGATACTTGATACTATAGGTGAATCTGCTACCGGCAAGTTGATTACATTTGGTGACGGACCGGTTGAAATAAGGGAAACAAGAAAAAGAGGAGGAGTTACTGTGGGTGTAGCCTCTGATGAATTGAGGCGATATGGATTGAATAAGCATAAAAGAACCAGGTTGATAAAGGCAGGATCAGACATTATCATTCCTGACTTTTCACAGTATAGAAGGATTATTGAATTATTGAACATCTGAACCAGAGGTGATGTCAAATCCAAAGTTTAACAGGGATCGTCTAGTCTTTAAAAAGCTGTATGAAAGGAAAAACAAGGTTAACATTGTTGAGGATGTTGTTTCTGTTGATAGAAAACCTGAAAATCTGACCGCTGATGATTGGAGCCTGATTGAGAAGAGTGCTCGTAAAATGGCTTCAGCAAAGTCCGATAATCGTTCCGTAATTCTGGCATTTGGGGCTCATACCATCAAAAATGGAATGACACCACTTCTTATTGCGTTGATGAGGGATGGATGGATAACTCACTTTGCAACTAACGGTGCAGCTATAATCCACGACTGGGAGTTTGCTTATCAGGGTAAGTCAAGTGAGGATGTTCGCGGGAATGTAAACAAAGGAGAGTTCGGGCTCTGGGAGGAGACCGGTTTTTATATAAATCTTGCCTTGGCTGTAGGCGCATACGAAGGTTTGGGTTATGGAGAATCAGTTGGCAGAATGATTTCCTGTGAAGGATTGCAGATACCTGATATTACTGATTTAAAAGAAGTTGCTTTAAGAAACATTACTTCTGATCCGGACCTTTCAGCATCGGCCATTGAATTATCTGGATTGATAAACAGGTTTGGTCTGAAAAAGGGTTTTATGGTAATTCCCCATCCATACAAAAGATATTCTGTACAGGCGCTTGCCTTTGATTTGGGAATCCCGTTTACCGGACATCCGATGATTGGACAGGATATTATTTATTGCCATCCTGCTAACTTAGGATCAGCTATTGGCAGGACAGCACTCAGAGATTTCCTGTCATTTGCAGATAGTATCAGCAATATTGATATGGGTGTCTACCTGTCAGTCGGATCAGCGGTGATGTCGCCAATGATTTTTGAAAAATCTCTTTCGATGGCTCAGAATATAAAAATCCAGGAGAAAAAACATATTGACGATCACTATATGCTGGTTGTAGATCTTGCAAAAGCTGACTGGGACTGGGAGAAGCAGGGAGAACCTCCTGTTGATAATCCTGCCTACTATCTGCGTTTTTGCAAAACATTCAGCAGGATGGGAGGAGAAATGCATTACCTGACGGCAGATAACCGTGATTTTCTGCTTGCGTTATATCAGACACTTTCTAAATTATAATCAAATGGTTAATAATTATTTTTATGAATAATGATGAAGTATTATTACTCAGAAAAGAGGTGGAGAATCATCTTATAAATGAGTTACTTCCATTCTGGACAAGCAGGTTTGAGGATAAGATCAACGGAGGTTTTATCACACATTTTGATGAAAAGGGTAATGATACCGGAGCGGATGAGAAATCATTGATTGCCCAGACCCGTTGCCTTTACACAATATCTTCAGCTTACAGGTCAGGATACGGTGGTAAAGAATATGCAAGACTAGCCAGGCATGGAGCTGATTTTCTTCTCAATAAAATGTGGGACAAGGAAAATGAAGGATTCTTCTGGATGGTGGATCGGAAGGGGAATGTTAAGATTGATAAAAAGATAATCTACGGACACAGTTTTGCAATCTATTCCATGAGCGAGTATACTCTTGCAACCGGTGACAAGAGAGGAATTGAATATGCAGAAAGGGTATTTGATCTCCTTCAGAAATATTGTGTTGATACGATGTATGGGGGATACTGGGAGATGTTCCTGCGTGACTGGACTCTCTGCGGCCCCGGAAGCCAGGGAGGTGATAGGAAGACCCTTGATGTTCATATGCACCTTATGGAAGCGTTTACTACTCTTTATGAGTGCAGCGGTAAGGAGGTTCACAGAAGAAAACTGATCGAAATAATCGATTTACTTCAATTCAGGATTATACATCCAAAGTATAAAACGGGGATACCACAGTTTTTCAAAGACTGGACAATTGCCCCACAGATAAAATTCGACATAATCTGGGGCTGGGACAGGTTTTCTGAAGATTCTCAGAAGAAGAATGCAACTGATAATACCAGTGCCGGGCATAACGCAGAGCTGGCCTGGTTGCTGATATATGCGTTGAGAATCCTTAAAATAGACTCTGATGACTATTCAGAACTGCTGAAAACAATCTTTGACCATGTAGCAGAAAATGGTATTGATAATGAATTTGGCGGTGTTTATATCGAGGGTCCCCATGCAGGAGGAGTCCATGACAGAGAAAAGGAGTTCTGGCAGCAGGCAGAAGTCCTGATTGGAATGCTGGATGCTTATATTATGTTCAGCGATCAGAGATATTGGGATGCTTATGAAAATGTTCACCGGTTTGTGCTTGATAAAATGGTTAACAAAGGAGTGGGAGAGTGGTACCCTCTTATGACAAGAGAAGGAATACCGATTTGGCGACATATGAGCCATTCCTGGAAAGTAAATTATCATACGGTCAGGTCTATGATCCAGGTACTTAAACGATTGAATATTATTTTATTTGATAATGAACTTATAAATTAAATTCCCCCTTTGAAGGGGGGCCCGATAGCTATCGGGAGGGGGATGTAAAATGAAGTTAACACTGACCAATCTGGATTGGATCATTCTCACCATAGTGATGGTTGGAAGCCTCTCCTTTGGTCTTTATATGGCTTACCTTAAAAAGGCAAGCAAAGACAGCTCGAGTTTCTTCCTTGGAGGAAGATCAATTAAGTGGCCAATTATCGGGGCTTCACTTTTTGCCACAAATATTGGTGCTGAGCACCTTGTTGGTTTATCAGGGGACTCCTACCGCTACGGACTATCTGCAGGACTTGTTGAACTTACAATGCCAATTACAATCGGATTCAGCTGTGCAATACTCTTTCCGTATTATCTGAAGAACAGGATCTATACCATTCCCGAGTTTCTAGAGATACGTTATAATCGCAGGGCACGTACATTTTTTTCAGGTCTGATGCTGTTAATAAGTATTATGACAAAACTTGCTTTTACACTTTTTGCAGGAGCATTGGTTCTAAACAGTATCCTTGGCTGGAATATTATGGAGACAATATTCTACATAGGGCTGATAGTAGCTATTTTCACTATTATTGGAGGTTTCACTGCTGTTGCATATACAGATGCAATACAGGTAGTAATTATGATAACCGGTACTGCTATAATGACAATAATTGGTCTTGGTAAAGTAGGTGGGTTTAGCGGACTAATGGACAAAGTACCGCACATGATGACGATAGTTAAACCTTTTGACGATCCGGTTTACCCTTTCTGGGGAATTATGGCAACAGCATTTTATGCAGGAATATTTTACTGGGGAATGGACCAGGTTAATGTACAGAGGGTATTGGCTGCTTCGGATCTGAAAAATGCCAGATGGGGAGGTATGTTTGCTGTATTTCTTAAAATATTGCCTGTTTTTCTTTTCGCCCTGCCTGGTGTAATTGCCTTTGCATTGTTCCCCGGAGAACTGGAAGGTGATGCTTCAAAACAGACCTTCGTACTTCTGCTCGATAGGTTTCTTCCATCAGGACTAAGGGGCTTGCTGATGGCATCATTGCTGGCAGCATTGATAACATCATTAATAGGAGTATTGAACTCAGTATCAACACTTGTAGTACGCGATTTTATAACAGAGTTCAGACCAGGATTCAATGAAAAGAAACAGGTCTTCTATGGAAGGATCGTGATATTATTTATGACTCTGCTGGGGATAGGTGCTGCATATCTTGTATACAAGAATGAAGAAGGTCTTTTCAAATATCTTCAGACAATTTCAGCCTACCTTGTTATCCCCATATTTCCTGCGATCTTTTTCGGAATAATAAGTAAAAAAGTTACTCTGAAGGCCGCAGCTGTATCTGTAATTATCGGTGTTATTATAGCAACTGTATTTGTGACTGACCAACTGCTGGGACCTGAGACAGGAAAAGCTTTGTTTCCATTCCTCCATCATAAATTAACTCTGAATTTCGGATACAGAGGACTCTGGGCAGAGATATTTATAACTATTGTTCTCTTTGCTGTTTCTGCATTTACTCCAAAAACTGATCCTGCAAAGCTTGAAAGAACTACTATCAATTATTCAGGAAGGATTGCCCGATTTGAAGGCCTGTCTGACTGGAGGCTCCATCTGGCTGTCTTATCAGCCCTTACAATTGCAGTTTATATCTGGCTGTATTGATGAGGCTGTCTCAAAAGACCTTTTAAACCACAGAGGACACAAAAACGACACAGAGTTCACAAAGATAACATGCTGTATTTCAATTCTCTGTGTTCTTTGTATCTTCCTTTGCGGCCTTTGTGGTTAATGGATTTCAACTTATGAGACAGCCTCAATTAGCCTATGTTCCAAATTAAGGGAAAATAGAATTGACTAATTCATGTGTATTTCTTTTATTTGAGAACCTTTCCCCTAATAAAATTTTTCTTTTGCGGATAATTTCATCCGAAAATTCAATTTCCATAAGTTGATTTATCGTTACGATCATTTCTTCCTCTGAATCTGCTATATGAAAAAGTGATTTGTCAGGGAAATTAATGGCTGCTATTGAATTAACAATGCAAAACCTGCCGGAATACAAGGAAATCAAATGTTTCAATTTAAATCCATTGGAGCTACTTGCCGGTAGTAGATTTATATGTGCATTCCTGATCAGATCTTCCATCTCATTCTGATCAGGATTAGCTATTATCCTAATGTTCTGTATTTTATCGGCCGTTTTGCATAGATATTGCCGCGGATTTTTACCGGCTATAATGCATTTGTATTTTATTTTTGAAAATACATTTTTGACAAGTGATCTTGCAACCAGGGAATTCTCGCTGACTGAAAGATCACCGTGATACAATATGTATTTCCCTGATCCTGTTTTACTTATGACTTCATCAAATTGATGAAAAGGTGGTGACAGAACTGCATTCTTATTAAGGAAGGTAAAGTAATTGTAGTCAAATTCTGATATTGTTAATAAATTAACAGTTCCTAGCCTTTTCTCATACTTCAGGAGCTTTCGGGATTCAAACCAGAAGTACAGTTTTTTTACCAGGTCTTTTTCAGAATATGCAAGTGACTTATAATAAAGGTGTTCAATATTATGGATTCTGACAAATTTTTTCCGCGATATCAGACCCGGATCATTAAGAAAATATGTTGTGTGCAGACCATCAAAAAGTATTGGATAATCATTTGATTTAAGGTTTTCCAGAAGAGAGTTTGAATCCCTGCTTTTAACAATGTACGGGAGACTGGAGAAAAAACTTAATATACCGGTATGACGTGGATAGAAGCAGATAGTCTTGCATAGTGATTCAAGTTCATGGCTGGATTTTCTACCATACTCAAAACAATGAAGGTGAATAGTTATACCTGCTTGCTTCAACCATTTTATGCGGTAGTAACTATCGATCATTCCTCCATAATCAGGAGGATATGGAACATTAAGCGTTACAATATTCAGATCTTTCATTATCAATTACCTGTTGCCTTTTGCCTGCTGCCTTTCGCCTTTCAGAAAAACATATTCATCGCAAATTCAACAGCAAAATCTTCGTCTTCAGCCAGTTCTATATGTTGAGTCTTAGATAGTAAATTTTGTATTACTTCATCAAATTCTATAGACTTTAAAGCAAGTATGGCACCTGTTCCCGAAGTATTGCCAAGCGGTATTATTTTATTTTTCATCTCTGAGGGAAGTAATCCTATTCTGACAGCACTCTCTGTGTTGATATAGTTACCGAAGCCTCCTGCAAGGAAAAGTGCATCAAGCTGATCAAAGGTCATCCCAGCCTGTTTAAGTAGTATTATGACTCCTGATGCTATGGCAGATTTTGCAAGTTGTACTTCCCTGATATCATTCTGATTAAGTGAGATAGCTTTTCCCGAGCTTGTGCCATTTTCATGAACCACAACATAATCTTCCTGCAACTGGCCCTCAATGCTTATTTTATCTTTTTCCAGCAACCATGCCATTATATCAATCAAGCCTGATCCGCAGATCCCTGAAGGTTTTTCATCTCCGATTACAGTGTAACCATTATTCCCAAAGGCAGCAATTGCTCCCTCAACAGCTCCCATTCCGCATGAGATCCTTGCACCCTCAAAAGCAGGTCCTGCAGCAGTGGAACAACAGAGTATCTTCTGTCCGGTTATAAGAGCAAGCTCGCCGTTTGTACCAATATCCATGAAGAGGTAGTTTTTATATTTATCGGAAGGTGCTATAGATGCAAGTCCTGCTACTATGTCTGAACCTACGAAAGCAGAAACTGAGGGAAGGACTTTAACCTCAGCTTGTGGAAGCGATTTTAGCCCAATGTTTTCTCCAAGCATGATCTGTTCATCAAGAAACTGAGCTTTAAATGGTGCCAGGGCCAGTGATTTCGGGTTCACACCGAGCAGCAGGTGGAGCATTGTAGTGTTTCCTGCAAAAACAATTTTTACAATTTCATTTTCTGTTATCCCGGCAAAGTTTATAAGGCTTGATAATTCCCTGTTTAGTGCAGTGATTAGCTCATTTTGCAGTATTTCCAACCCATCGGGCTGTGAAGTAGTGAATTGTATACGAGTAATTACATCGGCTCCATATTTAGTTTGTGGATTAAGTATGGCTCTTGTTTCAGATATTACCCCTGTTATCAGGTTAACCAGGTAAAGTACAACAGTTGTTGTTCCTATGTCTATTGCCACGCCATGAGGATATCCTGAAAGGTCGGCACAATTACCGGGCATAAGAGGAAGTAGTACAGTATGCTGATGCTGTTCTATCAGAACTTTGGCTTCTCTTCTGTCGGGCAGAATCACCTCTATTGAATCCTTTATCGGATACAGGCAGGATGGTACAAGTCCTTCATTTTTTACAAGAACATTACATTTTCCGCATGTTCCGTTTCCACCACAGGGAGAATAGACCTCAAATCCGTTCTGGCGCAAAACATTAAGGAGAGAATCACCTTCCTGACATTCAATAGTTTTAACACTGCCATGGTGATGGATGATAAGACTTATCATAGGATTATGGATAATAAAAGGTCAAAATAACTATAAAAATCATGCACGAGCATAAAATAAAACATAAAATAATAAAGGAATCTGAAATATTAGTGTTCCGATGTGGGTAGAGCACTATGCCTTAAGGATATTGATTTACTCACTCTATTGGAAAATTCGTCAGATTAGAAGGATTATATTCCGAGTAATATATTTAATTAATTGAAAATAAATGAAATATCCGATATTTATGACTATCTTGCGACATTAATCAATATTATAATAATGAATAACGGAACAGTAAAATTTTATGACACAACAAGAGGCTTTGGCTTTATCGCCGATGACGACTCATCAGAAGAGTACTTTGTACATTCAACAGGATTAACAGACCCTATCAAAAAAGATGACACAGTCACTTTTGAATTAACACAAGGGAAGAAAGGTTTAAATGCAATTAATGTTAAAATTTCTTAATGATTAATTATATTTAATTGAATAGGTTTAGTCCCGGCAAAACCGGGACTATTCTTTTAAATTTAAGATATTATGTTTGAAAAAAAAACTACTCCTTTCAAGTCTCCCGACTTGTCAAAATTAAAAGCTGTAATAATCGATCACAGAACGACAATCTATATTGCACGTGAAGCAGATAGCGAGGAGGCAAGGGAGAAATACCTGATGAGGAATCCCAGCAAACTTGTAAAATAGTTTTTCCCATTTCAATTTTAACTTCAATTAATTCTCTGGTCCTTTTTTATTGATATTGACTTATATTATATTGTTTCATAAATTTAAGATATGAGACGATATATCTGGATCTTACTGCTTAATATCCCTTCATATTTATCTATAATCTTGTTTAGCTGCAACAGAGACGATGAGCACCTAAATTCAGATGATGAAAATTTAAACAATGTTTTTACCGGTACTGTATTAGACCAGGTTTCACGACAACTGGTTTCCGAAGCAGATATTTATTATGGATACTTAAATTTTTGTGAGTTCGACGCTAATGTCATAAAAAATTGGTCCAAAAGTTTTATCTGATGAAAAAGGAAAATACAATCTTAAAGTATCTAAAAGTATATGTGAAGATGAATTCAGATATCCTTGTCAGGTAATTTTCGCTTCAAAAACGGTTATATAGGTAGTACTATTATAGGGCCCTCAATTGATGGAATTATTTTGCTATATCATGCTTCAGAATTGCGATTACACATATTTAACGATACGATAAATAATCCTGTTGATACAACCAATTTATGGATTACAAATGGTAATATCCATTTTTTCCCTTATCCTGATTTTTTTGGTCGGATTCAAAATCCGGGTTTAAAGCCATCTTTTGTATTAAAATGCGAGGGGAGAGACTTTGATACAGTTTTAGTTATCAATAAACTCTGTGGAGGATTGGAATATAGAATCAGTACTGGAGATGGTTATTGGCGTGGCGATCTTTTCGATTACAGTTTTATAGCAAAACCTGATTCAACATTATATTATTCAATTTCATTTTAGCTGTAGTTCATTAGTGTTCTATTGGCTCGAATTAAATAAACCTTTTAACTTTTTACTTTCATCTTTATACTTAAAAAGGCGCTTTATGCGCCTTTTTGTGATCCCGGAGGGATTGCTCACTTCGTTCGCGAACCTGAGTGGTGGGCTTTCACAAAAAACATCCACCTGCGGTGGTTATTTTTTATTTATCATGATCCTCATTGAAGCAAGCTTCTTTGGCTCATTTAAAATAAAAAATCCTGCTTGCGCAGGATGTTTTTTGTGATCCCGAAGGGATTCAAACCCCCAACCTTCTGATCCGTAGTCAGATGCTCTATTCAGTTAAGCTACGGGACCTTTTCGAGGCGCAAATATAATAATAAAAATTAAAAGTGACTAAAGTGAGCTAAAGTTAGGAGTGCCTGAAGTTCATAATTATAATACAACTTTAAGCACTTAAGTCACTTATTCCCCTGCCTATTTCTTTTCTGAAGAATATTAATTAATTTTAGTCCTTTATTCCTCGGTATGAAATTATTTCATAAACATCAGAAAATAAACATAATACATAAGCAATATGAAAAAAATATTAGGCTGGATTATTAAAATATTACTTGGATTGGTTCTGCTGATACTTGTTGCAATGGTTACTATTCCAATTATATTTAAAGAGAAGATAAGGGAAAAGGTAGAGGAGGTGATAAATGAGTCTGTCAATGCAAAAATCGCGTTTGACGATTATAAACTCGGATTCTTTAAGAATTTTCCGAATCTTTCATTCTCTTTAAATGGACTTTCTGTTGTTGGTGTTGATAAATTTGAAAATGATACACTAGTCGGATTTAACTCATTCAGTCTTGTTTTCAATCTGTCAAGTCTCCTGGGGGATTCTGGCTATGAGGTAAAATCTATAGTTATGGACCGTGCTGTCATAAATGCTATCGTTCTAAAGGATGGTACAGCGAATTGGGATATAATGAAAGATACAACGACAACCGAAGAGGTGGAAACGGACACCACAGCTTCAACTCTTAAAATTGTCCTTCAGAGAGTGGCCCTTCTGAACACGTCATTGTCATATGTTGATGAACAATCAGATATGAAAGCTTATATTAAAGACCTTAATTTCAACTTAAGGGGAGATATGACATTGAGCGAAACAGATCTGCAGATGGGACTGACAATAGGAGAGGTCTCCTTTATTATGGAAGGTTTAAAATACCTGAACAAAGCAAAAATTGATTCTAAGGTAGATCTTTTGGCAAACCTTGATAATATGAAATTTACTTTCGGAGAGAACTATTTTGCCATAAACGACCTGAAAATCAACTTCAAAGGCATGGTTTCCATGCCGGGTGATGATATTGAAACAGATATGGAGTTCGGTACACCACAGACATCTTTTAAAACACTGCTTTCGCTTATACCTGCAGTATACATGAGTGATTATCAGGATCTGACAACTACCGGTGAGTTTGCTTTTTCCGGTTCCGCAAAGGGAGTCTATAGTGATGCAGACAGCACCCTCCCTGATATTTCACTGAATCTTTCTATAAATAACGGGATGATAAGTTATCCTGATCTTCCTGAAAAGATACAGAATATCAACCTGAAATCCAATGTGTTTGTGGATGGAAAGGATATGGATAAAACATTAGCAAATATTGACCTGTTCCACATGGAGCTTGCAGGCAGTCCTTTTGATATGAATTTTACTCTTAAAACGCCTATGAGCGATCCGGACTTCAGTGGCTCAATGATTGGAAAAATTGACCTGGGAGCTCTTATGAAAGCAGTACCCATGGACAGTATAAACCTGTCAGGAATCATAGATATGTCGGTTAAGATGGCCGGAAAAATGTCGATGATAGAGAAGGAACAGTATGAGAGCTTCACAGCTACAGGTAATATGAATATTAAGGATATGCTTGTCGCAATGATCGGTTACCCTGAAGTAAAAATCAATAATGCAGGATTTGAATTCACCCCGGCATATGCTGCAATGAATAATGCAAGTCTGAATATCGGTGGGAAAAGTGATTTTCTTTTTAACGGCAGGATAGAGAATTATATCCCTTATGTATTTAGTGACCAGACTATTAAAGGAAAGCTCTCGATGCGTTCAAAACTTATTGATGTTGGAGAGATTATGTCAAAAATGGCAGTAGATACAACTGTTGTTGAAGATACTTCTGCACTTACTGTTATCCAGGTGCCAAAGAACATCGATTTTGAGTTTGATGCCCTTATTAATGATTTTGCCTATGACAGTATCAAAGCGCAGCAGGTTAAAGGCCGAATAATAGTCCGGGATGGAATTCTCAGTTTAAGGGAAACCGGTATGAATATTCTCAACGGTACAATCCTCATGAATGCTGATTATGATACACGTGATACGCTTAAGCCAATAATGAATGCTGATTTCGATGTTCGGAATATAGCTGTTAAAGATGCCTTCAGGACTTTCAATACTGTGCAGAAAATGGCACCGATGGCTAAAGGGATCGAAGGAAATATCAATTCAACTCTTAAGTTTTCAAGTCTGCTGGGAAGTGATATGATGCCGGTCACCAATTCCATTAATGGTTCCGGAAAACTTCAGTCCGATGAACTCACACTTGTTGAATCAGGGACCTTTGATAAGATCAAGGAAACCCTTAAGCTGGGTGATAAGTACAGCAATACTTTTAAGAATATAAGTATCAGTTTCAGAATATCTGACGGAAGAATTTACACCAGTCCGTTCGATATTAAAACAGGCAATCTTAAAATGAATATCGCCGGCGACCAGGGCCTTGATCAGACAATTAACTATATCGTTAAAACAGAAATGCCAAGATCTGATCTGGGTGCATCGGTTAATTCTCTTATTGACAATCTGTCTGCCCAGGCAGCGGCATACGGGGTTGCTTATAAACCATCTGAAACACTTAAGGTGAACCTGAAAGTTACAGGTACTTTTACAAAACCTTTAATATCACCATTCTTTGGAAGTACTTCCGGAGAAGGCTCTGGAGGTGGTGCAAAGGCTGCCGTAAAGGAAGTTGCAAAACAAACTGTTGAACAGGCAGTTGATCAGGGTAAGGATAAAGCCCGGGCAGAGGCTGAAGCCCAGGCTGCAAAGCTTGTTCAGGATGCAGAAGAACAGGGTCAGCGCCTTAGGGATGAAGCGGCCAGGGCAGCCACTCAGATCAGGGAAGAAGCTGAAAATCAGGCTCAAAATCTGGTAAAAGAAGCTGATGGGAAGGGTGCTATTGCAAAGCTGGCAGCACAGAAAGGAGCTGATAAGATCAGAAAAACTGCCGATACAAAGGCTATTCAGTTAGAGCAGGAAGCAGATAATAAGGCTAAACAGCTTGTAGAAGAAGCAAAGAAGAAAAGTGATGCTTTGATAAATAAAATCTAGTGGAATCTTTGTATATTCTTAAAATATTATGAAACAAAAAATGCTGGTCGTTTTAACCAGCATTTTTGTTTTATTTATAATCTCTAAAACTTTTTCTCACGAATACGTGCTTTCTTACCGGTAAGATCGCGAAGGTAGAAGATCCTTGCCCTGCGCACTTTACCATGCTTGTTAACTTCAATTTTATCTATAAAAGGTGATGCAACAGGAAATATCCTTTCAACTCCTATGTTACCGGACATTTTTCTTACAGTAAAAGTCTCAGTATGACCAGATCCGCTTCTCTGTATTACAACACCCCGGAATTGCTGAATCCTCTCCTTATTCCCTTCTTTTATTTTATAATGGACGGTAATAGTGTCTCCAGCAATAAATTTTGGATAGTCACTTTTGACCGCCAGCTCTTTCTCTACAACATTCATTAAGTTCATCTCACAAAGTATTTTCTGTTCTCAGTATGGTTTCAAAAATCCGGTCGCAAATATAGAAAGAATATTTTGATTATACGAATATGTTTTAAAAAACTTAAACCCACCCCCCTCCCGATATTTATCGGGACACTCCAGGGAGGGGAGCCTGTAATTTCTTTATTTTCATTCCTAATCCTCACGCTTGAGGCCTGACGCCTGACGCCTCTTACTTTACCTTTAGCTTATCCCCTGCATCCTTTATGATAACCCTGTACCACTCCTCAGGATAACCTGGTTGCGCAACTTTAGGAGTATAGTATTTATAACCTGGAGGAACTGCTCTTTTCTCCTTTACATTGCCATCCATATATTTGGTAAACAGAACTTTATACAGATCTTTCCATTCAGCTACTGTCTTATTTCCTGATTTTACCGAGTAATCAGTAATATAGCTGACTGCTTCAGCAGGATTTTTTTTGTAGAGGTCTCCTGCATTTTTATCGATACTAACTGTTTCAGCAATATAACCATCCTCAAGCTCAGATTGTTTTTTCTGTATTTCATCAATCATCACACTGGTACGTGTGTATGCGAAATTTGTAAGCTGATTAAATACCCAGAATCCTGCATTATCACTGAAAGTCATCATATCTCCATTGCCAACGGCGAACGTTTCAGGGACTTTAGTTATACCACAATACATAGGCGAATAGACTGTATAATAAGTATCATCAACACCAAACCAAAAAATTCCGCCTACAGGATCAGGCAGCCATGAGCGGCTCTGTGCAACAAAAGAAAAGCCGGTCTGCTGGGTTGAGATTGCTCTCTCATGAAGGTACATTGTACCATCAACAGTCCATTCCATAGGTCTCCATCTTACTGTGCTTCCATATGGTCCGGCGCCAACATCCTTTGTCATATCCATTGGTGTATCCTGATAATAGTTTCTCATCATTCCAATCACATCTTTCAATCCGAGCTTGTTATCAGGTTTGATCCATAGCGGCATCCTGTTCTTAAGGTTTTCACCCATTGCATAATCAAGATATTGTCCCATCTGGGAATTAACAATATTGAATCCTGACCATACCCTTGCTTCACAGAATCTTGCACCTGAAAAATCAAGTGGAGCATATACATCGCTGAAACTGAAATCTTTATCCTTACCGCTGAACAAGCCGAATTTTTTTGCAACATCAATAACATCATAAGCATAAACAGTCTCAACCTCAGGATTGTTTATCCTGTCAAGCTGCTTTGATGTTATGGATTTTTTACCGTCTGCAAGAGGGAAAGTCATAATCCTGGGATGATTGGCATGTCCTGAAATATAACCATCTGGGATCCTGCGGGCAACCCACACAGCTCCTTTATTCCCGGGACCTTTTCCGATCAGTTCCAATATCCATGCCTCATTTGCATCGGCAATTGAGAAAGACTCACCTGAGCTGGCATATCCGAACTCTGAAACAAGCTGTGAAAAATTAGCAATTGCTTCTCTAGCATTTTTTGCCCTTTGAAGTGTAAGGTAGATGAGTGATCCATAATCAATTACTGCGGTTGTATCTGCCAGTTCAGGTCTTCCCCCGAAGGTGGTTTCACCAATTGAGAGCTGATGCTGATTCATATTGCCAACAACCGAATAAGTATGTGCTTTCTGAGGTATCTTTCCCATAAATTTGCCTGTATCCCATTCATATACATCAACCATTGTACCTTTTGGCCAGTCTTTTGCCGGCCAGTAGTAAAGCTCCCCGTACAGCACATGGGAATCAGCAGAATACGTAATCATTACCGATCCATCCTTTGATGCACCTTTAGATATTATAAAATTTGTGCAGGCATTAGTTAACTGCTTGGGTAACAAGCCGGTTATCAGTATTGCCAGAAATAATGCAAGAATTCTTTTCATATACAATTTAATATTTACAGTTCTTATTTGTAAAAACAATGGTACTTTAAAAATAGTTTTCAAAGATATCAGCTTTAAGCTAAACTCCAAAAACTCCTGATAGGATACCTTGCTATTTTTATTCCATATTTTCAGAGAAGAACTTACACAGAGTGTCACAGAGGATTTATTTCATTTTATCTCAGTTTATCTCTGCGTCTCTCTGTGACTTCTCCTGATTTCCTCTGTGACAGTTCTTTTTATTAAACAAAAAACACATAAGAAACTATCTATTTCGTGATAGTGAATCTTAGGTCTAAATGGTTTTTAGAATTTCAATTACTCTCCTTATTTTATCAGGGTCTGCAATTTTTCTGGAAAACTCATCATATCCCTCATAACCGCTCATTATTACTTCCTGTTTCCTGAAATTCATCCCGCTTTGAATTGTTTTTCTACCGGTTAGATGAAATTCAGAAGCTCCTGATAATTTTGCAACTGAGGCAATATTAAGGTCATCGATGCCGCCGCCAGGCATAATTATTATTCTACCTGAGGCAATGTTAATTAGTTTCCTTATTAATTCTACTCCATCAACTGTTTTATTCTTCTGTCCCGATGTCAGCAATCTATCTGCTCCTGTATCTATGATATCCTCCAATCCTTTTAGGGGATCGGCACACATATCATATGCCCTGTGGAAAGTAACTGACATGGGTGTTGCGTATTCAACCAGTTTTGCTGTTCTTTCAACATCTATGAGTCCGTCATGAGTCAATATTCCAATTACAACACCATCTACTCCCGATTCTCCACAAATATCAATATCTCTGCGCATTATATCATACTCGTCATCAGAGTACAGGAAATCACCACCTCTTGGCCTTATTATTACATGAAGACCGATATCCATATTATTCCTGGCAGATATGATTGTTCCATATGAAGGAGTTGTTCCTCCTTCAAGAAGGTTATCGCAAAGTTCAACCCTGTCTGCCCCTGCAATCTGAGCATTCAGGGCTGATTCTATACTGTCAATACATATTTCGAGCTTGAATTTCATAATTATCAGTCTTTTGTCGAATCTGAGTTATATCTAACGGGGATTTTGGCTGCACCGAGCCCCACCGCAAGCTATATTCGGTTCTTCGCTCCCCCTGGGGATGGGGTAAACGAAGAACTGGAGCGAAGTGGAACTCGACGAAGTCAAAATCAATTATTGAATCTCTCAAATTCTAATTATCCGTTTTAAAAATAACGTTTTTTTAAGTATTATTGCACAGTTCAAAAACAATTGAAATATGAAACCTACACTATTGGTCCTGGCAGCAGGAATGGGAAGCCGATATGGCGGTAATAAGCAACTTGATGAAGTCGGACCTTCAGGGGAGACGATAATTGATTATTCAATCTATGATGCTATCCGCGCAGGATTTGGCAAGATAGTTTTCATAATAAGACGTGATATTGAAGAACAGGTTAAGGAAAGATTTGTAAAGAAACTTAAAGGTAAAATTGAGGTTGCTTATGTCTTCCAGGAAATTACTAATCTGCCGGAAGGTGTAAAAGTGCATCCTGAACGGTCGAAACCATGGGGGACAAGTCATGCAATTCTTGTTGCAAAAGATAAGATCAGGGAGCCGTTTGGAGTTATAAATGCTGATGATTTTTACGGTGCAGATTCCTTCAGGATACTGTACGATTTTCTTACTGGCGATAAGGACTCAAATAACTATTGCATAGTCGGTTACAAGATGAAAAATACCCTTTCTGATCATGGCCATGTCAACAGGGGCGTTTGCAGAACTGATGAAAAAGGATTACTCGTAAATATCGTTGAGACACGGCAGATAGAAAAGATTGCAGAAGGAGCAAAAGCTCCAGGACATGATGGGAAAATGGAGAGATTTACCGGTGAAGAGATAGTATCAATGAACCTGTGGGGTTTTAAACCTTCATGTTTCGGATTCCTCGGGCAGGAATTCAGGAATTTCATCAATTCAAAAGGGATGGATCTTAAATCGGAGCTTGATATTCCTACATCAGTTGATAAATTTGTTAAGAGCGGTGAGATAACAATTAAGATACTTATGAGCAACGAACACTGGTTTGGAGTTACTTACCGGGAAGACAAACCATTCGTTGTTGAAAGTATCAGCAATATGATCAAGAAGGGCATCTATCCTTCAAAGGTAAATTGATTATCCCTTAACTATAAGGATTTTTCTCGTTATTGTATACCCCGCTGCCCTCCTGGGCCCCCGTCATTCTACTTTCGTCTAATGGCTGCCCCCTGAAGGGGGGTAAATCTTCAGTATATTAGATGATTACGTAAGGTCTGCAGAATTTTACCCCCTTTAGGGAGTGGCCTCCGCCAACTGGCGGAGGCCGGGGGCATGTCGGAATGGATATGTAACCAGGTTATTCTAAACCCTATAAAGTGCTGATTCCTACCATTTGAACTCGTAGTCGAAATAACTGATATTATCTTTATTATCAGTTACCTTAAGTTTCAGATAATGTTCTGATCCCCGTTTTATCCTTTTCTCATCAAATATGTAAACAAGAAGATCATTTTTCTGATCATATTCAAAGAGAGCCCAGTTACCATCAATTTCAGGTTCATATGATTTTATTCCTGACAGATCATCTGTTATTCTGATCCTTATCTCCCTCTTTCCCGAAAGATCACTGTTCGACAAAAGACCATTTGCAGTGATTGTAGGAGCCAGGGTGTCTATTCCTGCATAAAAGTTACCGAATGTGCCTGCTTCGGCCTCTAGATATCCTTCTTCCCATTTACTGGATAGAGGTATTCTCTTTTGGTCTTCATCCAGTTGAATAATAAGCATTTTTGATTCTTCACCGGAAGGAACAAATTTTGGTTTAATTGATAAGGTGTATGATCTGTGCACAGGATTGAATTTGTTATGAACCTGGTGTAAGTCTGATAACATTGATTTATTCCCGGGAAGACGGTTGTAAGTAAAACTGAGGTTATCATACAATGCCCCTTCTGGAATCCTTACTCTGATATCCTCCGAGATAAACCTGTTTTGCTTATTGAAAGGCATTAAAATGGCATTTGTGTCAGGTTTAGTTTCCTGAACAGGTTTATTATCAGGTAATGATTTAATATGAAATGACAGGGTTGATTCATTATTATTAACATCTGTTACAATTATACTTGCATTGTAGGTTTTTTCTTCGTTGAAGTTGAATATCCCCCTGTTAACCAGATTGCTGTAAACTGACAGTTTATCATTTGGGAGAAGATAAGTTCTTTGAACATAAATCTTTTCCCTCATATATGTCTCATAATCAATATGACTGTTAATATATTTTGACTCGCTAAATGAAAATTCATCCATTAAATACTTAAAAATGGTCATACTATCGATTACAAGTTCAATAGAATAGACAGCACATTTATTATAGCTGTCATTCAACAGGTCAAATGCTTTAATTCCGAATCCTGCCCGCCCATTTATTAATATTTGTTTATCTGCAGGGATATAATAGTTACCATGACCTCCTGCTACATCAATTTTCTTTATGCTGTTTTTCCCATTTATTGACGTGCTTGCAGATAAAGGATAGATAAACAATTTTTCAATTACGGGAGTTATATTATCGGATGTCCCGAATTCAAATAACAGAGGATTTACGGGTTTTTCATTATCTGATTGTCTTATTTCATAATGAAGATGTGGTCCGCCTGAGCTTCCTGAATTACCTGAATATGCTATAAGTTCTCCCTTTCTGACCGGGAATTTTGATTTTGACGGATAAAGATTTACTGCAAAGCTCTTTTTTTCATATTGATAATCTTTGACAAAATCTTCAATTTCTTTGGTGAATCTGTCAAGATGACCATATACTGTTGAATATCCTGACGGATGTTTTATATAAAGTGCATTTCCAAAACCTCCCGGAGAAACGCCTATCCTGTAAATATATCCATTAGATGCTGCTAATACCTCTTTCCCTGTTACACCCTGGGTTTTAATGTCTATCCCGGAATGAAAATGGTCTATCCGCAGTTCTCCGAAATTTGATGAAAGCAACAAGGGTATATTTAAGGGTGAGATGAATATTGACCTGTCTATTTCATTATCTGATACTGTATTGAAAATTAGAATGCTTATTAGAAAAATTCGAAAATATAACATTAAGTCTTTTGTATTAGTTACAGACTTGCAAAACTATACTTCCGAGTCTATCAGACAAACTATTTCAGTGATTTTTTTGAAAATTCGGTTAACAATATTAACTTTGTGATAAATATTTAAACATGTCCGGTCAGGGTTACGAAGAGTTAATAGTATTGAATAGAAAGCTCGATGAATTGTTAACAAGATACAGTAACCTGAGGGCTGAGGCAGAGGAACTTAAAAAAGGTAATGGGGCTCTCGGGAAGATGCTTCAGGACCGGGATGAAAGAATAAAGGAATTAGAAACTAAATACGAGAGAATTAAATTAACAGGAGCATTGTTGGGTGAAGGCGAAAATGCCTTTGAAGCGAAGAAGAAAATTACAGAACTTGTGCGGGAAATTGACAGATGTGTTGCTCTTATAAACAGATAAGATATAAAAATGGATGATAAACTTTCGATCCGGGTTAATGTCGCCGACAGGTATTATCCATTGAAGGTAGAAAGGGATAATGAGGAGAGGATAAGGAAAGCAGCCAGGATGATCAACGAGAAAGTACTGCAGTATAAGCAGAGGTACACTGATAAAGATGTACAGGATTTTTTGGCGATGGCAGCTTTGCAATATGTGATCAAACTGACTGAAGAGGAGGAAAAACTGGATAAAGATTATCTTCCGGATGCCTTAAAGGAACTGATTCAGAAGATTGATCTGGTCCTTGAATCATAAGAGTAACAGCGTTCTTTTAAATAACCAGGAAATTGCCCGCATTGTTTCTTCATTCATTTTTGAAACTCAACACTTAAAACTTTGGAGCACACCTTGGTCGAGGAAGAACAGGCCTCATCCCGATTAGTCGGGATTCCGCTCAGGCGGGACAGTGGACGTTCGAGCTTAACCAGGAGCTTCAGCCATAAAGACATGGGGTTTTAAAAAGCTGAAGGAACTTTGCGGGTTTTTTATTATATTATTAATAAAGAGAGAAATGGGATTAATTATAGGAATGATAGGTAACGGGCTGATAATAATTCTGTCAATGTCAGCCGTGGTGATAGGCTTCGGGGCCTCATACCTTTTGTGGCAGACTGCTCTTAAGAGCAAGAGCAGAAAAATAATCAGTGAAGCTGAGGCTGAGGCTGAAGTTATGAGAAAAGAGAAGATCCTTCAGGCTAAAGAGAAATTTCTTCAGCTGAAGAGTGAGCATGAGAAAGTAATAAATGAAAAGAACAACTGGGTTTCACAATCGGAGAACAGAATCAAGCAGAAGGAACATATTCTTTCACAGAAGATCGAAGAAGCTCAGCGCAGGAAAAATGAGGCAGATTCAATAAGAGAAAGCCTTACTGCACAGATGGAACTGGTTGAAAAAAAGAATGAAGAGTTATCACGACTGCATCACCAGCAGGTGGAACAGCTTGAATCAATTTCAGGCTTATCAGCTGAAGAAGCCAAGAATAATCTTATGGAATCTCTTAAGGAAGAGGCCAAAACCGGTGCAATGTCGTTCATAAATGAGATTCTTGATGAGGCAAAGATGACTGCCAATAAGGAAGCTAAGAGGATCGTAGTTCAGACTATTCAAAGAGTTGCTGCAGAGCATGCAATTGAAAATGCAGTTACAGTATTTCATATAGAATCTGATGAGATGAAGGGCAGGATAATCGGACGTGAAGGACGTAATATACGTGCCCTGGAAGCAGCAACAGGTGTTGAAATAATAGTTGATGACACACCTGAAGCTATTGTACTCTCAGCCTTCGATCCGGTCAGGAGAGAAGTAGCCAGGTTAGCTCTTCATCAGTTAGTTACTGATGGAAGGATTCACCCTGCAAGGATAGAGGAGATGGTTGAAAAAACAAGGAAGCAGGTTGAAGAAGAGATCCTCGAAGTAGGGAAAAGGACAACTATAGATCTCGGTATTCATGGGTTACATCCTGAGCTGATAAGGCTTATCGGTAAAATGAAGTACCGTTCATCATACGGTCAGAACCTGTTAATGCACTCAAGGGAAGTTGCCAACCTCTGTTCAATAATGGCAGCTGAATTAGGATTAAATCCCAAGATTGCAAAAAGAGCAGGGCTCCTTCATGATATCGGCAAAGTTCCAGATGATGAACCGGAATTACCACATGCAGTCCTTGGTATGAAAATGGCAGAGAAGTACAAGGAAAAACCGGAGATTTGCAATGCTATTGGTTCACACCATGATGAAACTGAAATGACAACCTTAATTGCACCTATTGTTCAGGTATGTGATGCTATTTCAGGCGCTCGACCTGGTGCAAGGCGCGAGGTTGTTGAGTCTTATATAAAAAGACTGAAGGAACTTGAATCATTGGCACTTCAGTACCCGGGTGTTATGAAGACCTATGCTATACAGGCTGGAAGAGAGCTGAGGGTGATAGTTGGAGCTGAAAAAGTAAATGACAAGGAGGCTGAAAGTCTTTCTTTTGAGATTGCGAGGAAGATCCAGAATGAGATGACATATCCGGGACAGATAAAAATTACTGTAATCCGTGAAACAAGGGCAGTTAATTATGCTAAATAATGTTATTAATCCAAAAATAGAAGGCATTCGTAAAAAGGGATGCCTTTCTTGTTTAATGGAGCTTTGACCAGCCATTTTTTTTTTATATTTGTGTCCTGTTTGAAAATCCTGTAAAAAATGCCTCTTATAAAGCTTCTGAATATTGTAGGCGCCCGACCTCAGATCATAAAAGCATCGGCTATAAGCAGGGCTATTAGAAAAATATTTTCAGATAAAATTACCGAGATTCTTGTTCATACAGGTCAACACTATGACAAGGAAATGTCTGATGTTTTTTTTGAAGAACTCGAAATCCGCAAACCAGACTATAATCTGGGAGTAGGTTCAGCAGGACATGGTAAGCAAACAGCATTAATGATTCAGGGTATTGAGGAAATTTTAATTAAAGAGAAACCTGATTGTGTTATACTTTACGGCGATACAAATTCAACTCTTGCAGGCGCTGTAGCTTCTTCAAAACTGCATATTCCTGTTATTCATATTGAGGCTGGTCTTCGTTCATTCAATAAAACAATGCCTGAGGAGATTAACAGGATTATATGCGACCATGCTTCCACACTACTTTTTGCCCCAACCAATTCAGCGTTTAAAAATCTCATTAATGAAGGTTTTAAACCTGAAAATAGTCCCCCGTATACAATTGATAATCCAAAAATCTTTCTAACAGGAGATATAATGTACGATAACTCATTGTTTTATTCAGACCTGGCTGAAAGAAAGAAAGAAGGATTGCTTTCCCAAATTGGACTTCAAAAGGATAATTTTGTTCTTGTTACAATTCACAGGGACTCAAATACTGACGATTCATCCAGACTTAATAATATTCTTACATCCATAAGGGAATTGTCCAAGGAGTATGGTTGGATGTTCATTATGCCTTTTCACCCCAGAACCGTAATCGCCTTGCGATCAAAACTGCCAGATCTATACGAGGAATTATGCAATAATAGGAATATAAAAATAGTACCCCCTGTTTCCTTCCTTGAAATGATACTTCTTGAAAAAAACTGCAGGATGATCATTACTGACTCCGGAGGTGTTCAGAAAGAGTCACATTTTTTCAGAAAACCATGTATAGTTTTAAGAAAAGAAACCGAATGGGTAGAACTGGTAATGAACGGAACAGCAAAACTGGTTGATGCTGATTCTGATAAAATAGATAGAGAATTTAAACATTTTTCAGAACTTCATGAAAAGCTTGAGTATCCTGCATTCTATGGTGATGGAAAAACTGCTGAGTTCATTCTCAGAGAGATATTGCAACTGTTCGAAAATTGATGTCAACAAATAGCAGAAAAACGATAATATTTTTGTAAAATTATGCGAATTTTAGCAGTGGTTGATGGAGCGATTGTTGAGGAATAGAAAAGTACTTGTTACAGGAGGAGCAGGATTTATCGGCTCAAATCTTACAGAATCATTGCTTGATGCAGGAAATGAGGTCGTTTGTCTTGATAATTTCTCTACCGGAAAAAGAGAAAATGTCAAAGATTTCCTGGAAAATCCGAATTACAAGCTAATTGAAGGAGATATACGTAATTATGATGATTGTCTGAGAGCAGTCTCTGGTGCTGAATTTGTATTCCATGAAGCTGCTCTCGGATCAGTACCTCGTTCGATAAAGGATCCTGTTACCACAACTGATGTCAATATAGGAGGATTTGTTAAGATTCTGTTTGCTTCGAAGGAAGCAGGAGTGAAGAGGTTCATTTATGCTGCCAGTTCTTCAACTTACGGTGATCATCCTGATCTTCCAAAGGTTGAAGATAAAATTGGATCACCTCTTTCACCCTACGCGATTACAAAGTATGTTAATGAACTCTATGCAGACATTTTTGCAAAAACATATGGAATTGAAGTAATTGGTTTAAGGTATTTTAATGTTTTTGGAAGGCGTCAGGATCCGGATGGGGCTTATGCAGCAGTGATTCCTATTTTCATCAAAACCCTTTTCAGTCATCAGAGTCCTCTGATCAATGGTGATGGTACTATAACGCGTGATTTCACGTACATTGAAAATGCAATTCAGGCAAATCATCTTGCAGCTACAGTTGTAGGAGTTGATTCAATTAATAGGGTCTATAATATTGCCCATGGAGAAAGGACTTCATTGAAAGAATTATACTATATTATTCGCAAAAAGGCTTGTTTATTGGATAGCGAAATTACTGATATTGAGCCAAAATATGGTCCTTCAAGACCGGGGGATATACTTCATTCACTTGCCTCAATTAAAATGGCTCAGAAGAAACTCTGTTACTATCCAACTCATTCAGTTGAGCAAGGATTGGACGAAGTTGTTAATTGGTATTGGAGTAATTTGTAACTTTTGTTACAAATAGCATATTAAATGACTGATATTTAGTCACATATTTAAATAATTATATGTGACTGATGGGGCGAAAGCATGTCTGGGTGGTAGATAATAACAAATTATTTAAGTTGACTAAACAACTTTTAACTTAATCGCTTTGTCTTTCATTTATTATCTGGTTGATTTTTAACTTATTTTAACTATTTTCGTACTAGATATTTATAAAATGGTACAAGAAGTAAGAAGCAGAATTCTTGAGATTTTTCGAAACCATTCTCTTCCAAGATGGATGGTTCTGCTTATTGATATGTCGGTTGTGTACTTTTCATTCCTGATTGCCTATATGCTGAGGTTCAACTTTGAGAACTACATGTTTGAACTTTCAATTGTTTTCAGGCAGGCATTAATTGTGCTGGTGATTTATACATTCTTTATGCTTGTATTCAAATCATACCATGGAATGATACGACATACAACCATAAATGATACCTACAAGATCATCTTATCTGATTTTTCTGCAGTTATTATATTGATATTGATTACTCTCCTAAGCAGGAAAAATGAATGGCAACAATTATTTAACATTCCACTTTCGATACTTATAATTCATAATGGAGCTGTAATGTTTTTCATGTTTCTATTCAGGGTTTTTGTTAAGTTATTTTATCAATTTGCTTCTTCTTCCCTGGAGGCAAAGAAAAATGTAATAATCTATGGGTCCGGGGATATGGGGATGACTGTAAGACGGGTAATCGAAGGCGATCCTAAGGGTCATTATCGGGTAAAATGTTTTATTGATGATGATAGAAAAATTCAAGGTAAGAAGGTTAATGGGTACCCTGTGTATTCACGACAAATACTTACCAAAGAATTCATCGAGAAAGAAGATATAAAGGCATTTATTATATCAATAAATAATATTGCACCTTCAAAAAAGAAGGAGGTTATTGAATCGGTTATTGAAAAGGGACTGGAAATTTTTGATACACCTGCATTTGAACAATGGCTAAATGGTGATCTTCAGGTAAAACAACTGAGGAAAGTGGAATTGGAGGATCTTCTTGGAAGGGATCAAATTACACTTGATTTGATAAGAATTGAAAAAGGGCTGAGAAACAAAACAATATTAGTTACTGGTGCTGCTGGTTCTATAGGTTCGGAGATAGTAAGGCAACTAATGAAATTTAATTATAATAAGTTGATTCTTATTGATCAGGCCGAAACACCAAGTTTTTTTCTTAATAATGAATTAAAAGACAGATATCCTGATGCTAATGTAAAGTTAATTGTTGGTGATGTAACCAATGAAGCAAAAATGGAGTTTGTTTTCCGGAGATACAGACCTGATATAGTTTTTCATGCTGCAGCCTACAAGCATGTGCCAGTGATGGAAGCAAATCCTCACGAATCATTCCGGACAAATGTTGGTGGAACTAAAGTAGTTTCTGATCTGGCAATTAAATACAACTCTGAGAAATTTGTCATGATATCCTCAGATAAAGCTGTTAATCCAACAAATGTAATGGGTGCTACAAAGAAAGTTTGTGAATTGCTGGTACATGCACAGGCAAAAAGATCAGAAATTAAGACAAAGTTTATAACAACTCGATTTGGAAATGTTTTAGGTTCAAATGGCTCAGTTATACCTTTATTCAAAAAGCAGATTGCAGATGGAGGACCTGTTACAATAACACATCCTGAAATCAAACGCTTTTTCATGACAATTCCTGAAGCTTGTCAGCTTGTTCTTGAAGCAGGATTTATGGGAAGGGGAGGTGAGATATTTATTTTTGACATGGGTAAACCTATAAAGATTTTGGATATTGCGATAAAACTCATTCAACTCTCAGGTCTAATTCCTTATGAGGATATTGACATAAAGTTTACCGGTCTTAGACCAGGTGAGAAACTATATGAAGAACTGTTTGCTGAATCTGAAGAACAACTTTTAACTCATAATCCAAAAATAAGTATTGCAAAAATCGCGGATACTGATTATAATGGCATTATTCCTAAAATTAATGTGATTTTATCAGATATTTATAATAAAAATGGCACGGAGGTCATTGAAGCGATGATGGATATAGTTCCTGGTTATGTCAGTGACTATTTTTTAGAACATAAACTCCAGTAAGTATATCTTTTTTTATAAATACTATTCTCTAGCTTAAATGGCCAAATTCAGATCAACATTTGTTTAAAGTAGGTTAGACTTTAGTATAGGATCATATGGATCTCAAGGAAAATAGAATCAGTTGACCTTTGACTAGTTAAGAAGATTTCTTTAAGGAATATCAAGTAAGTATATTGATTATATTCAGATATAGGCCAGATTTACAGGTTGTTAAATATGAATTATTAAACAGATTATATGAATAAAATTGCATTGATTTCAGGGATTACAGGTCAGGATGGTTCCTACCTTACAGAACTGCTCCTTGAAAAAGGCTATGAGGTTCATGGTATAATCAGAAGATCAAGCTCTTTTAATACTTTCAGGATTGATCATATTTATAATAATCCTGAGCTATTGAATAAAAAGTTCTTTCTGCATTATGGTGATTTGACCGATTCTAGTAATCTTAATCGTTTGGTCGAGAGGATACAACCGACTGAGATTTATAATTTGGGAGCACAATCACATGTTCAAGTATCCTTTGAAGTGCCTGAATACACTGCAGAGGTAGATGGTATAGGTACACTTAGATTTCTTGACGCCATAAAAGAAACAGGGATTAATCCTCGTTTTTATCAGGCATCTACTTCTGAACTTTTTGGGAAAGTACAGGAAATCCCACAAACTGAAAAAACTCCCTTCTATCCAAGAAGTCCTTACGCTGCGGCTAAATTGTATGCTTATTGGGTTGTCGTAAACTATAGGGAAGCTTATAACGTTTTTGCGAGTAATGGAATATTGTTCAATCATGAAAGTGAGCGTAGAGGTAAAACATTTGTTACGCGTAAAATAACTGTGGCTGTTTCAAAAATAATTCTGGGACAACAGGATATACTCTATCTGGGGAATCTTGATTCAAAACGTGACTGGGGATATGCTCCAGAATACGTTGATGGTATGTGGAGAATTTTGCAAGCACAGGAGCCTGATGATTATGTTCTTGCAACGAATGAAGCACATTCAATTCGAGAATTTATTGAAGAAACTTTTAAAGTTTTTGGCGAGGAAATAGAATGGATAGGAAAGGGGACTGATGAAAAAGGGATACTTAAATCAACGAAAAGAAATGTAATAGCCATTGATCCTCGATATTTTCGGCCAACTGAGGTTGACTTTCTAATAGGTAATCCAGATAAAGCACTTAAAAAGCTTGGATGGAAACCATCTGTAAAATTTCAGGAACTAGTTAAAATAATGGCTTTATCTGACTATAATAAGATTAAACAAAAGGCTTTTTAATTTTGTTATGAAATTATCAGATAAGATATATATTGCTGGACATACTGGCATGGTAGGGAGTGCAATTACCAGAAGACTATTGGCAGAGGGATATAGTAATCTTGTTTTTACACCTTATCCAATATATGATCTAACTGACCAAAAAACAGTTGTTGATTTCTTTTCAACTGAAAAACCTGATTATGTATTTCTTGCTGCTGCTAAAGTCGGAGGAATTCTTTCAAACAATACCTTCAGGGCACAGTTTATTTATGAAAATCTGATGATCCAAAACAATATCATACATAGCAGTTATGTTAATAAAGTAAAAAAACTTCTATTCCTTGGCAGTTCTTGCATTTATCCAAAAAATTGTCTTCAACCAATAAAAGAAGAATATTTGCTGACAGGAGAGCTGGAATATACAAATGAACCTTATGCTATCGCCAAAATAGCCGGGATAAAAATGTGTGAATCATACAATTTCCAGTATAACACGAATTTTATTTCTGTAATGCCTACCAATCTTTACGGTAAGAATGATAATTATAATCTTGAAACATCTCATGTATTACCGGCAATTATCAGGAAGGTGAAAATTGGTAAATGGATTGAGCAAAATGATTGGCTCTCTATACGGAGAGACTTGGCAAAATATCCAATTGATTTTATTGTTCAAAATTCAACAATTTCGGAGATTTTAGCAGCCCTGGAAAAATATGGAATACATGTTATCCCTTTAACTAAGGAACGTATAATAAATAACCAGACACGTGAAAAAAGGTTTGATGTAACGATTAACTTATGGGGTACAGGATCACCATATAGAGAATTTCTTCATGTTGATGATGTTGCAGCAGCCTGTATCTTTTTAATGCGAAAAGTTAATTTTGAAGACCTTTATAGTCAGTCCTCTATCAAAAATGCAGAAATAAGAAATACTCAACTGAATATAGGGACAGGAGAAGATATCACAATAGAAGAACTTGCCAAACTAATTAAGAGCTTAATCGGATTCAAAGGAAATATAACCTGGGACAAAAGTAAACCGGATGGTACTTTTCGCAAATTGCTTGATGTCTCAAAAATTAATTCACTTGGATGGAAATTTAGTATTGGAATTAAGGAAGGCATTAAAATGATACTTGATGAATACAGTGACAAATCGTAATCAAAATGTTTAACTCGATTATTCAGTGAAGCCAATATCATTTCCAAAAATCTCAGTTGTTTCAGCTTGCTTTAACCACGGGAAGTATATAAATGAGATGATTGAGTCTGTATTGAACCAGACTTTTCAGGATTTTGAAATAATTATCGTTGATGATGGATCGACAGATAATTCACGTGAGATCCTTAATGAAATTAAAAATGATAGAATAAAGGTTATTTTTTCAGAGCATAGTGGTCCTGCAGCTGCACGAAACCAAGCTATAAAATTTGCCAGAGCTAATTTTATTTTGAATTTAGATGCTGATGATAAGATATTACAAGATTATTTGGAAAAGGCATATGAAATATTTTCAATAAACCCAAAAGCTGGAATAGTATACACCAATTGCTCATATTTTGGAGCACAATCTGGTATTATGGAAAGGGGACAGTATAATCTCAAAGGAATGTTAGCCAAGAATAAGATAGTTTCAGCGGCATTGTTTCTTAAAGAAGACTGGATGAAAGTTGGTGGATATTCTGAAGATTTTAAATATGGTTTAGAAGATTGGGATTTGTGGTTGAATATAATAGAAACAGGAAGAGAGATTGTTAAAATTCCTGATTCTTGTATTTTTTACAGAAAATATAAAGATCCTTCCGAATCTCGATCAGGAAGAAGGATTTCAGATCGCAATAAAACTATCCATTCAATGTCATTGATCTTTAGTAGGCACAGAGAATTATATTCATTATATCCAGCTATTTACAGACGTTTTTCTAAATTTGAAAATGCAAATGGTAATGAAATGATTATTATCAAATGTATAAAGGATTGTATTTTCAAAGTAAAGCAACAGTTTCATTTTCTAATCAATTAGAATATTGATTTTTCTTTATTATGTCAATAGATATCTTTGAATGTTCTGAAAATCCACTTTTTTCTATTATTACTCCTACTTTTAAACGCCCTGAATTTTTAGCTAGGAATATTCGAAGTGTTATAAATCAAACTTACAATACTTTTGAACATATAATAATTGATGATGCAAACGATAGTACAACTGAAAAGTTAATAGACAGTTTTGGTGATGAACGGATAAAACTGGTAAAACATGAAAAATCAAAAGGAGCTGCGGCTAGTTATAATTCTGGATTAAGAAAATCGTGCGGTAAGTTTGTGCTTTTTCTTGATGATGATGATGAATATATGCCATTTTTCCTTGAGAAAATGCATAAATGCTTCATCAGTGAAGATATGGAACTGGGTTTTGTTTGGTCAGGAATCTCAAAAATAGAAGATACTGATGATGGCGAAATTGCATTATATTCCAGAGTATGGCCAGGAGATTTTTCAAAAAAGGAAAATGGTATTATTGCGGCAACATCAATTGGAAATGGATTTGGTCTGTGTGTACGTAGAGAGTGTTTTGGGAAAATTGGTTTTTATGATGAATCTTTAAAGATAGGAGAGGATACAGATCTGTTATTTAGACTTACAATGAATTTTAAGTTTAAAACTATTCCTGATGTACTTGTCAAAATACATCAGCATAAATTCAATCAACTTACCGGGGAAGAAAATTATTTAGATAAAATTAGAGGGATGGAGATTATTCTAGAAAGATACCGTGACTTCCTTAAACAATACCCGAAGGTATTTGCTGTACATTATAGTGCATATGCTAGACTTTGCTACAGGTATAAACTTAATAAAAATGGAAGAGCAGCAATTGCAGAGATTGTCCTTAATCAACCGGCTAATATTAAAACGTATTTTAATTTTATTTCATATGAACTGACAGGTAAAAGTATATCGGATACTTTTTTTGGAAAGACAATTAACCTGTTATTTAAGAGAAGAATTAACTAGTTTGACTGGAGTAGGGTTAAAAATAGAAATATTAAATCCTTCAAGGTATGCTGAGTGGAATAATTTCGTGGATTCGTCCCCTCAGGGAGATGTTTTCTGTTATTCATGGTGGTTAGATGTAATAACAAAAAGTAAATTTAAAATTTTCGTTGTAATAGAAAATAATGAAATAGTTGCAGGCATCCCTGCTGCTTATGATGTTAATAATAAGATAAATGAGCCTCCACTGACAAGAACTTTGGGAGTTCTCTATAAACTACAGGCAAACTTAACTGAGCATAAGCAATCCTCATATCAGAGGAAATGGCTTTCTGCATTACTTGGGATTATAAAACCAGATAATTTCGTGCAGATGTGTACTCATCATAGTTTTAGGGATTGGCTTCCATTTAGATGGCATGGACTTAAACAAACAACCAGATATACTTATATTATTCATTATCAAAATAAAACACCTGATTCCTTATTGGAGAAACTTAACCGTGGGAAGAAAAGCATTATTAAAATTGCAAATAAATATGGAATAAAAACTGAGGTTTCTGAGGATATTGAAATGCTTTATTATCTTGTTCAGCAATCATATAAAAGGCAGGGCAAAAAGCTGGGAATTTCTCTGCGAGACCTTATTAATCTTGATGAAGCCATTAAGAAAAATGGAAATAGATTGATTCTTAATGCTATTGACTGTGATGACAAAGTACATGCTGCAATATATTTAGTTTTTAATAAAAAATCAGTGTACTACTTATTAAGTGGATGTGATTCAAAATATCGTGATAAGGGAAGTCAAACCCTAATTTTATGGGAAGCGGTAAAGTATTTTTGTGACAAGGTCCAATATTTTAACTTTGGTGGTTCTGATATTAAAAATATTGAGGAGCATGTCAGGTGTTTCGGCGGTGAATTGACTCCTTATTTTCATATTTACAATGAAAGGAATTTACATAGCAATGAAATAAAATATCATTTAAAAGAGATCGTCTTTCATTTGAAAAGTCTTATGAAATCTGTATTATATAAATTATCAATAGGTTAAATGGTTATGCTGAACCTGGGAATGAAGGATTTTAAAGAATTGCTATATAAAACTCGAAGGAAGTATATATTAAAATATGAAATACATAAATTTGATAGATACCGGATTAGATATGATTCTTTAACCTTTAAGGATAAAAAGAATATTGCAAATAAATGGCTGATAGAGTACCCTGAACAGGCATATTTTAATTTTGAACCAATTGATTTCTGGTTAAAAAATTTTGTAAGACGACCAGCTAAAATTATAGAAATTGGTGGATGGAAAGGTGATCTTGCTTTGAAAATCCTATCGCATAATTACACAATCGATGCTTGGCATAACTACGATTTGGTTGAATCAAATAATATTCAAAAATGCGTTGACGAAAAATATAAATTTATTTCACTGAATGACTATATCTGGAACTACCGCTTAGTAATTGATTATAACGCACTTATTGCAACACATATGATTGAACATATCAAGTGGCACGAATTAATTAAGCTAATTGACTGGATCCCCAAAAATATCTATACTGTATTATTCGAATCTCCACTTTCACTTACTGGAGGAGGAAAAAATTGGAAAGGAGATCATTCATCACATATCCTTGAAAAAGGATGGAAAAATATTATTAGGGAAATGAATAAATACGGGTTCCGAGTTGAGTATAACGATTCTGATACCTATGTTTTTAATCGTTAGAATTTCCATATTCAAAAAATGTTGGAGAATTTGGTTTGAAAAAATATCTATGTTATTAAATTAAGAATTAATTTATACTACTTTTTAAAAAAATTGGGATGTTAAACGAAAAATCAATACTAATTACAGGAGGAACTGGGTCATTTGGAAAGATGTTTACCAAAGTAATTCTTGAACGATATCCTGATATTAAACGACTTGTTATCTATTCTCGCGATGAGTTAAAACAATTCGAAATGGCTCAAGTTTATCCTGAAAATAAATTTCCCCAATTGCGTTTCTTTATTGGAGATGTACGTGATGGAGGCCGTTTTAGAAGAGCTTGTGAAGGAATTGACGTGATTATTCATGCTGCAGCATTAAAACAAGTCCCAACTGCAGAATACAATCCTGATGAGTGCATCAAAACAAACATCGGTGGTGCTCAAAATGTAATCGATGCGGCATTAGCAACTGAAGTGAAAATAGTAATAGCACTTTCTACAGATAAAGCGGCTGCCCCAATCAATCTGTACGGTGCAACAAAGCTTCTTTCTGACAAATTGTTTATTGCAGCTAATAATATCAAGGGAAACAGGGATTTGCGATTTTCAGCTGTTCGTTATGGCAATGTCATGGGTTCAAGAGGTTCTGTTATTCCTTTCTTCCTCGACAGAGCTAAAAACGGAGTATTACCGATAACTCATATGGAAATGACACGTTTCAATATTTCTCTTGAGGCTGGCGTTGAGATGGTACTTTGGGCTATAGAGAATTGCCTTGGTGGCGAAATCTTTGTTCCAAAGATTCCTTCATATAAAATTGAGACTTTAGCCAGGGCAATTGCACCCAACGCAATACTTGAAGATATCGGAATTCGTCCGGGAGAAAAACTACATGAAGAAATGATTACGGAAAGCGACTCGTATAATACTATCGAATTTGATAAATATTTTGCCATCCTTCCCTCCAATTCTGATAAACAGAAATTCATCAATCATTTTAAAGGGTGGGAAGTGCCTAAAGGATTCAAATACAATTCTGGAACAAATACAGAATTTGAAACTGAGGAGACTTTGAGAGAAAAAATCAGAATATTTGTTGATCCAAATTTCAAACCAATCGAATGAAACCAATACCTTATGGACGGCAGAGTATAACAGAAGAAGATATTAAGGCAGTTGTAGATGTCCTTAAATCTGATTTCCTTACTCAAGGTCCTAAAATTGATGAATTCGAAAAGGCATTTGCCCAATATATTGGTGTAAGGTATGCTGTAGCAGTTTCTAATGGTACAGCTGCGCTGCACCTAAGTGCACTTGCAATGAATATAAAAGCAGGAGATAAAATCATTACCACTCCAATTACCTTTGTAGCAACCGCCAACTGTGTCCGATATTGTAATGGAGAAATTGTATTTGGAGACATTGATCCTGAGACCTATTTGCTTGATATTAACAAAGTAAGAGAGCTTCTCGAATCTTCTCCCAAAGAGACTTACAAAGGAATTATTCCGGTCGATTTTGCAGGAAGGCCTGTTAATATGGAAGCATTTCGTAAATTAGCTGATGAATATGGATGCTGGATAATTGAAGATGCGTGCCATGCGCCTGGTGGATATTTTACTGATAAAAGTGGTCAAAAACAGAATTGCGGGAATGGCAATTATGAGAATCTTGCAATATTTTCTTTTCACCCAGTGAAACATATTACAACTGGAGAAGGTGGTATGATTACTACAAATGATGAAAAGCTTTACAGTAAGTTATTATTATTACGTACTCATGGAATTACTAAAGACCCTGATCTATTAAAAGAACATCACGGTTTATGGTATTATGAAATGGTGGAACTTGGTTATAATTATAGATTAACTGATATACAGGCATCATTAGGAATTAGTCAATTAAGTAGAGCTGACAAGGGACTTAAGAGGAGGTTTGAAATTGCATCAATTTATTATGAGTCGTTTAAAAACAAGGAATACATTAAAGGACAATCCGGATTAGTTAAGGGACATGCCTATCATCTTTATATTATAGAAGTAGAAAACAGGAAGAAACTTTTTGATCACCTGCGCAAAAATAATATATTCTCCCAAGTTCATTATATTCCAGTTCATATGCTGCCATATTATAAACAATATGGTTGGCAAGAAGGTAGTTTATCAAATGCGGAAATGTATTATGCTCGTTGTATCAGCTTACCGATGTTTCCTGCGTTGAAAAATGAGGAGCAGGATTTCGTATTAAAAACAATACATGATTTTTATAATTAAGAAATGAAACCGATACCTCTTGTATCCGAAAGACTTTTGCTTAAACCTTTGTCATTGGAGCACCTTACTCAAGACTATGTTGATTGGATGAATGATCCGGACGTCATTCGGTATCTGGAATCTGGTGGTAATTATACCCTTGAAATGTTGAAGGAATACTTAATGGATGTTGAAAAGAAAGAGATCCTATTTTGGGCCATTCATAAAAAAGATGACCATTTACATATTGGAAATATTAAAATAGATCCGATAAATATAAGACATGGAATCGGAGAATATGGAATTATGATGGGTCGTAAAAGTGAGTGGGGTAAAGGATATGCAGAAGAAGCTACCAGACTAATATTAAATTATTCATTTGAGCATTTAGGTCTGAGAAAGATTACTCTGGGTGTAATTTCTAAGAATAAAGCAGCATTTAATCTCTATCTTAAAATAGGCTTTGAATTAGAAGGTATTTATAAAAAACAAGGGATATATGCCGGAGAGTATTGTGATGCAATAAGAATGGCAATATTTAATCCAGATTTTAATGAACGACTTCAATAAGCTAATTTTAGGTACAGTACAATTCGGATTAGATTATGGAATAAATAATCATTCTGGTAAGCCGTCTGAGGAACAGACATTTAATATTTTAGACGAAGCACGAAGATTAGGAATCAAGCGACTTGATACAGCAGATGCGTATGGAAAAGCAATAAACATTATTGGTAGGTATCATTCCAAGCATCACGTCTTTAAGATATTAAACAAATTTACTTTTTCTGATCAGAGTTGCGATATTGCAGGGAAGGTAAATAAATCTTTAAAAACTTTAAACATAGATTCATTCGATGTGTATTCATATCATTCTTTCTTTGATTTTGAATCCAATCATGAATCTCAAAAAATTCTTCAAGGATTAAAAAACGAAAAACTGATTAAAAATATTGGTATCTCAGTTTATACTAATCAGGAATTTGAGAAAGCCATTAACTCAGAGGTTATTGATGTGATACAGTTACCATTCAATATCCTGGATAATCATGTTAAACGAGGTTTATTATTAGAAAAAGCAAAGAAAAATAGCAAAGAGATTCATGTTCGTTCGGTTTTTTTACAAGGATTGATTTTTATGAATGAAGTCCAAATACCTGAAAAGTTAAAACCTCTTTCCCCATATTTAATGAACATTGTTAGTTTTTGCAGAAACCAACATTTATCTTTAGCAGAAATTGCAATGACTTATGCTTTCACTTATCCTTATATAGATGGAGTATTGATTGGTGTTGATAATATTGATCAGCTTAAAACCAATATAAGCTGCATTCGAAGTGAATATGCTGATACAATTACAGACTTTATTGAAACTATAAATGTTACTGAAGCAGAATTACTAAATCCTAGTTTCTGGAAATGAAAATATTAGCAATTACCCAAGCCCGATATGGATCAAGCCGTTTACCGGGGAAAGTATTAAAGACCATTAACGGTAAGACTCTTTTGGAAATACATTTAGAGAGAATACTCCAATCTAAAGCTATATCAAAGTTAAAAGTAGCGACAACAATTGAGGCTGGTGCTGAAATGATAGAAAGTATTGCGAATAATCTTGGAGTTGATACTTTTAAAGGCTCAATCGATGACGTACTCGGAAGGTTTTACTTTACAGCCTTACCAGAGAAACCCGATATAGTTGTAAGGCTTACTTCTGATTGTCCGTTGATTGACCCCATTGAGATAGATCGAGTAATAGAAATTTGTATAAAAGGAGGTTACGATTACGCTTCAAATGCACTTGTCCCAACATTCCCTGATGGTGTGGACACAGAAGTATTCAAATTCTCAGCCTTAGAAATTGCTTATAAAGATGCGATCTTGAAGTCTGATCGTGAGCATGTTACGCCTTATATTTGGAGAAACTCCTCTTTTAAAGGAGGAGATATTTTTACTTCTTTTAATGTAGAGAATCCTGAAGATTATTCAAAATACCGGATAACAGTTGACACACTAGTTGACTTTGCTGTAATTGAAAATTTAGTAAAGAATCTGGGAATTAAAAGAGGATGGATGGATTATATAAAATATCTAGATGCTCATCCAAATATTTTAAACATAAATGCTAACGAAGAGCGAAATGAAGGATATAAGAAATCATTGGAAAACGATAATAATTAAATTTTAAAAAAATGGGTAAAGGGCAAGAACTCTATAAAAAAGCAAAAAGTCTGATCCCTGGTGGAACTATGCTACTTTCGAAAAGACCTGAAATGTTCTTACCTGAACAATGGCCGGCATATTTTAGTAAAGCCAAAGGTTGTAAGGTATGGGATTTAGATGGCAAGGAATATACTGATGTATCAATTATGGGTATTGGGACCAATATTTTGGGTTATGGAAATGAGGAAGTTGATATGGCGGTAATGAATACTGTCAGAAACGGAAATATGTCAACCTTTAATTGTTCTGAAGAAGTTTATCTAGCTGAAAAATTAGTGGAGTTGCATCCTTGGGCTGACATGGTCCGGTTTGCTCGAACAGGCGGAGAAGCAAATGCAATTGCCATACGAATAGCCAGAGCTGCTTCAGGTAAAGATAATGTGGCATTTTGTGGTTATCATGGCTGGCATGACTGGTATCTTTCTGCAAATTTGGGCGATGCAAAAAATCTTGCAGATCATCTGCTTCCCGGCCTGAATCCTTTGGGAGTACCTCAGAATCTCAGAAACACAACCTTTCCGTTTAATTACAACGATTTCAAAGAACTTGAGAACTTGGTTAATACGAAAGAAATTGGTGTAATCAAAATGGAAGTATCACGTAATATGGGACCTGAAGATAATTTTCTTCAGAAAATAAGAAAATTAGCTACAGATAAAAATATTGTATTAATTTTTGATGAATGTACTTCAGGCTTTAGACAAACTTTTGGCGGCCTTCATAAGTTGTATGGTGTTGAACCTGATATGGCATTATTTGGAAAGGCATTAGGTAACGGATATGCAATAACATGTACAATAGGAAAAAGAGAAGTTATGGAAGCAGCCCAAAAAACCTTTATTAGCAGCACTTTTTGGACTGAACGTATCGGACCAACTGCTGCTCTTGCAACCTTGAAAGTAATGGAACGGATAAAATCCTGGGAAATTATTACAAAGACTGGCAATGAAATAAAGCATAAATGGCAAAAGCTTGCTGATAAATATGAATTATCTATCGAACAATGGGGTTTACCGGCTTTAGCTGGTTTTTCATTCAATGGGAAAAATTCTTTAGCATATAAAACCTTTATTACACAGGAAATGCTTGCTAATGGTTATCTTGCTGATAATAGCATATATGTGTGCACAGAACATACTCCTGATATATTAGATGGGTATTTTCATGAGCTTGATAAATTATTTTTCAAGATCCGTGAATTTGAAGATGGACAAGATGTATTGGCTCTTTTAAAAGGACCTGTTTGTCATTCTAAATTTAAACGATTAAATTAGTTAATTGTAGTCAGGAAGAAGGTAAAAATTTTATAGTGTAAACAAGTTTTTATTTTTCTATTCAATTTAAAGGGTCAAAACTAGTATTATACAACTAAAGTAATATAAGTGAAAATAGGTCTTAAAACATTTGTTTCGAATTTAAACTATATTCCTCAAACTATTGATTTTTATTCAGCTAAATTTTTTGACTACATTGAGGTTTACCTCGAGGCTGGAGTAAGCAGAAATTACATTTCCAAATGGATTGAAACAGGGATACCGCTTGCATTTCATGCGCCTCATTCTTATGGGGGATTCAACCCCTCCGTTTCAGATAAAGCAGAGGACAATCAAATAATTATGCAGGAAATAGCAGATGTGTGTTCATCATATTCTCCACTCTATTTGGTTTTTCATCCGGGTATTCAAGGTAATATTAACGAAACTATTCGACAATTTGATAGGTTATTAAATCTTCACCCTCATCTCAGAGATTTTATGCTTATTGAGAACAAGCCTTTATTTGGTATGCGCGGTGAATTATGTTTAGGGGCAACTCCAGAAGATATTAAACTCATTTGTGAAAGTACCGGAATGAAGTTCTGTCTCGACTTCGGTCATGCTATATGTGCAGCGGCATCCTTCAAACTAAATTGGAAGGATTATATTGAACGATTTATTACGCTTATTCCAAGTGCTTTTCATCTTTCAGATGGTCATGTTGCTTCCGGAAATGATGAACATCTTCATTTTACACAAGGAGACTACGATATTCCTTGGTGCCTTTCAAAAGTTAGTAAAAATAGTTTTTTGGCGCTTGAGACAGAAAAAAATAGCCTTGATTCATTGGATGATTTTTTAGAAGATGTGAAGTATGTAAAATCAATTATTAAAAGGGAGACATAAGATGGATTATTTGGAAATTTCTGGCCGTCGTGTAGGACTTGGTTATGAACCTTTCGTCATTCTTGAGGTGGGAATCAACCATAATGGCGACATTGAAATTGCGAAGAGAATGGTTGATCAGGCACATGCTTGCGGTGCTGATGCAGTTAAGTTTCAGACTTTTAAAGCAGAAGAGTTTATTGCAGATCCGAATAAAACGTATACTTATAAGTCTCAGGGGCATGAAGTAACTGAATCCATGCTTTCTATGTTCAAAAGATTTGAGTTTACACCTATACAATGGAAAGAGATTACTGATTATTGCAATAAAATCGGGATACTATTTTTCTCTACTCCCCAGAATCCTTCTGATCTCGATTTTCTTCTTGAGATTGTTAAACTTCCTGTTATAAAAGTTGGATCTGATGATCTTACAAATGTTGATTTATTAAAGTACTATGCATCCAAAAAAATTCCTCTTATAATTTCTGCCGGTATGGCATATCTTGGTGAAATTGAAGATGCTGTTAACATAATCCGATCAACCGGGAACAATAATTTTGGTATTCTGCATTGTGTGTCATCCTATCCTGCTAAACCCGAGCAATTACATCTTAAAAAAATGGCAACTATTGCAAAAGCATTTGAGGTTCCGGTAGGTTTTTCTGATCATACTGAAGGTATTGAAGCTTCAATTGCTGCAATAGCTCTTGGTGCTTGTATTTTAGAAAAGCATTTCACTTTGGACAAAAATCTTCCTGGTCCTGACCATTGGTTTTCTTCCGATCCGGTGGAGGTTGAAAAATGGGTGCGAGTTATAAGATCTACTTTCAAGTCTCTTGGCTCAGGCATTGTATCTCCAACTGACCTGGAATTAGAAATGCGCTCAATAGCTCGAAGAAGTATTGTAGCTAAAAGTGACCTTCCTGCTGGTACCATATTGTGCCTGGAAAATATGACATTTAAGCGACCGGGGACAGGTCTTCCTCCAAAGCTACGCTATTTGCTTGAAGGTCGACGAATTGGAAAATCCATCCGATGCAACGATTTAATAACACTTGATATTCTTGAAAATGACAATGAAAAAGGCTGAAGCTTTAGAGCTTATAAAGTTAATGCGCATGGACAATGAAGTCCGTTCCGCATTTATGGGATTGATGATTGAAATGTTAGATTTACGAAATAATCCCTTTCATCCCCTTGTTTTCATTAATGGTAATCCTGAAATTGGCAATAATGTTTATGTAGGATTGTTTTCTGAAATCTATTCGAAAGGAGCAAAAGTTAAAATTGGAGATAATTGCGATATTGCCTCTTTTGTAGCTATAAATTGTGCTGATTCCCATAAAAAAGGTCTAGGCATATCCGATAAAATTGAGAAAAAAGATATTACCCTGGAAAACAATGTTTTTGTTGGTTCTCATTCTGTAATAAAAGGAGGAGCATATATAGGACATCATAGCATAGTTGGTGCAGGAACGATTGTTGAGGGAGTAAAAATTCCACCTTACTCTCTCGTTATTGGAAATCCTATGGTTTTAAAGGAAGGGTATTATTTGAAAAAGTTATGATAGCTCACAATAAACCAACGTTTTCAGATGATGAAGAACAAGCGGCCTTAAGAGTAATTCGTTCAAATTGGTTAGCTCAGGGTGTCGAGGTTCAAAATTTTGAGAATGAAATGTGCAATTTTTTAGGATTACCTAAAGATCATGCAGTTGCTGTTTCAAGTGGCACATCTGCACTTTATTTGGCGTTATGGGTATTGGATGGTGGAGGGAAAACAATTTCAATACCATCTTATGTTTGCACATCTTTAAGACATGCCATTAGTTTATTAAATGGTAAAGAAAATGTAATTGATATTGATGAAAATTCGCCTAATATTGACATTTCTGAATTAAATAAAGCTAATCCTGATATTGCGATTATCCCTCATATGTTTGGAATACCTGTAGATTTATCAAAAATAAAAAATATCAAAATAATAGAAGATTGCGCTCAATCAATAGGAGCAAAAATTAATGGTGTATCAACAGGGCTTATTGGTGATATTGGAATTTTTTCTTTTTACGCAACAAAATTGATTACGTCTGGTGGTCAGGGAGGTATGATCGTATCAAAAGATAAAGATTTGATTGACAGAATAAAAGATTATCGTGAATTTGATTGCAGACATGATAAAAATAAAAGATTTAATTTTCAAATGACTGATTTACAAGCTGGTATTGGTAGAGAACAACTTAAGAAATTACCTTCTTTTTTAAAAATCCGTGAAAATATTTTTCAAAAATATAAATCTGCAGGCTTTAATTTATTAGATGATAATAAATATGAACCAGTCAGGTACAGAGCCGTTTTGAAAACTAATAAAGCAAAAGAAATTATTGAATCATTGAACAAAGCACATATAAAATCAATTGTGCCAATTGAAGAATGGGAACTTTTAGAACCATTGCCAAATTCAGTAAATTTATCAAACAATACTGTTTCATTGCCAATTTATCCAAGTTTATCAAATGAAGAAATTAAAAGAATAATTATGGAGGTTATCCAATGATTCTTACTGCGCATCAACCTGTTTATATCCCGTGGCTTGGCCTTTTTCATAAAATTTATCTGGCAGAAAGGTTCTGTCTATTTGATATAGCACAATATCAGACCAAGGATTTCAATAATCGTAACAAGATAAAAATCAGTACAGGTAATGAAATTTGGTTGTCTGTTCCGGTAGAATCCAGCAACCACTATGAAAAAAAAAATTGTGATATTAAAATTATAAATGATGGCTGGCAAAGAAAACACTGTAAATCCATTCAGTTGAATTATTCCAAAGCACCTTTTTATAAAGAATATTCTGACCCTCTATTCATTATCATTCAAAAAAAGCATGAATTTCTAACGGATCTAAATTATGAACTTTTATTATATTTTATGTCAGCATTGGGAATCAAAAGGTCTGTTGTCAAGGCAAGTGATTATAGTTTTTCAGGATATAAGTCTGATTTGGTGCTCGATATGTGTATTAGTCTTGGTGCAACAACTTATATTTTCGGATCTCAAGGTCTAAACTATGCAGATATCAGATCATTTTCTGAGCATAAAATCTCTGTTGTTTTTCAGGAATATACACATCCAGTCTATAAACAGCTTCATGGGCAATTTATACCATACATGTCGGTCATCGATTTGTTATTCAACGAAGGGCCGGAAAGCCTTGAAATACTATTAGGAAAAAACATTCGAACCCTTTAATTAAAAAGTAAGATTAATTAAAATAATAACTCAATGGGAAAATTAGAAATTGGGAAAAATGGTTTATTAAAGTCAAGTTGCACAATCGAGCAAAAGTTCGAACATTTTACAAAGTATGTGCGCAGACAACGAATTGCTCGTTTCCTTGCCTGTTATGAAATTTTCAAACTACAAATGCACATTAAAGGGAGCATAGTTGAATGTGGCGTTCACCAGGGTAATGGCGTTATGACATGGGCAAAAATATCTTCGACGCTTGAGCCATATAATTATCAAAGAAAAATAATCGGTTTTGATACCTTTGCTGGATTTCCCGCTATCCAAGATGCTGATTTGAGTACAAATCCCAATGCACATGAGGGCTTTTTTAATGAAGACTATGATGTATATGAAGAAATGAAATTGGTAATTAAAGAGTACGATTGTAATAGATTTATCAATCAGATTTCTAAGATCGAACTTGTCAAAGGAGATGCAAATAAAACAATACCAGAGTACTTAAAGAAAAACCATCACACGCTTGTATCTCTTCTATTCCTTGATTTCGACATTTACCAACCAACAATAACAGCTCTTGAGCATTTCTTACCTAGAATGTCCAAAGGCTCCATTCTTGCATTTGACGAACTTAATAATCCTGATTGGCCAGGAGAGACACAAGCAGTACTTGAAAAGTTTGACCTGAACAAGTACCCATTAAAATGTTTTGAATTTGAACCTAACATTTCATATATAGAGATAGGAGGAGATAAATAATGGGATTTTCTTCTGAATGGGAAAAAACTTATGCTTCGAATCAGCAAATTGTATTGTGGCCATGGAATGACCTTGTTTCCTATATCATGCGTTATACAAAACCCAAGTCATCATCTGAGTCAGTTCTTGAACTTGGATGTGGTTCTGGGGCTAACATTCCATTTTTTAAGCAGTTAGGAATAAAATATTTTGGCCTGGAGGGGAGCCCAACAATTGTAAAAATGCTTAAAGAAAAGTTTCCAGAGTTTGCGAAAAATATTCGAGTCGCAGATTTCACCTATGAAATTCCTTTTGAAGGGCTATTTGATATTGTGGTGGACCGTGCCTCATTGACTCATAATGATACTAAATCTATCAGAAGCTGTCTTTCGATGATTCATGAGAGGATGAAACCAGGTGCAAGTTATATTGGTATTGACTGGTTTTCAACTAATCATTCCGATTTTCTTAAAGGCAAACCTATAGGAGACGGTTTTACTCATGATAACTACAGTGACGGTCAGTTTCTGGGAGTAGGTAAAGTTCACTTCTCAGATAAAGAGCATATTCAAGAGTTATTTGAGGGGTTTGAAATAAAAATTCTTGAAGAAAAGCGGATCTACAGAGCTATTCCCTCAGATAATCATACTTTATCTACCTGGAATATACACGCAATTAGAAAATAAGCGCGCTTCACACAACGCACAAAAAAAATATGATTTTTGCATATTTAAATATCAGAAATAATTATTCAACATGTTAGAATCACTGAGGAAAAAAAGAGTATTAGTCGTAGTAGCCCATCCGGATGATGAGTTGCTTGGCCCGGGTGCTACTATGCACCGTTTAGTTAAAGAATTTGGTATCATTACCCGTTTGGTCATTTTGGGGGAAGGAATAACTTCTCGTTCAAATGAAAGGAATACTGAAAAGTGGAAAGAAGAATTGAAGATACATCGAAATAATATTGATTCTGCTCAAAAATCTTTAGGATATCACAGCGTATCTATCTATGATTTCCATGATAATCGGTTTGATACAGTTGCCTTGTTAGATATCATTAAAGTAATTGAGAAGGAAAAAGAAACATTTAAGCCTGATGCTATCTTCACGCATCATGGTGGTGATCTGAATATTGATCATCAACGTACTTTTGAAGCCGTTATAACTGCCTGCCGTCCAATGGCTAATGAAACAGTTAAAACAATTATCACTTTTGAAACGCCTTCAGGTACCGAGTGGATGGCATCAACCGACCCAAGACATTTCATCCCAAATCTGTTCTTTGAGGTGACAGAAGAAGATATAGAAGCTAAAATTAAAGGAATAGAATGTTACGATTTTGAAAAACGAGCCTATCCACATCCACGTTCACCCGAAGCACTGAAGATTCAGGCACAACGTTGGGGTATAGCTGTAGGCTGCAAGTATGCAGAGGCATTTTGTTTGGTGAGAGGTTTATCGGGATTTAAATCGATGTCTGTATGAGTGGAAATGTATACACTCAAAAGTATTTGAAAATCTATTTCTGGCAGGGAGCATCTTTCGTATTGAGGTTCCTTTCCATGTTTATTGTAACACCATTTTTAACAAAGGAACCTTCGACCTATGGGATTTATGCTATTTGTATATCTGTAACGATTTTTTTAAACTATGCTGATTTGGGGTTTTTAAGAGCAGGTCAAAAGTACGCAGCAGAATGTTATGGAAGAGGTGAACGGGCTGAAGAAATGAAATATATCGGATTTGGAACATTCATTTTGTCAATATTTACACTGCTTTGTGCTTTAACATTCTTGTTTTTTGGACTTCAGCCTGAATCATTAATGAAAGGGTTAGATACCCCCGAAAAGATTTCCACCGCATCAGGTCTTTTGCTCATACTTGCCGGGTTTACTCCCGTTACAATTCTTCAACGAATGGTATCGATGATTTTTGATATTCGTTTAGATAGTTTTGTCAATCAACGAATATCGCTCGCTGCAAGTATTATCACCATCGCGTCGGTCTTTTATTTCTTTGGAAAAGAAAATTACCGGATTGTACCTTATTTCTTCTTTTCTCAAAGCATTAATTTTATTGCAGTAGTAATATGGCTATGGTTAGCGAAAAAAAAATACACCTATAATATCAAACAATTGTTGCGATCTGTACATTTTGATGCTGTTATTTATAAAAAAGTTAAAGGGCTCGCCTATTCTGGTTTGTATATTATGGGTGTATGGATTATTTTTTATGAATTAGATCAAATAGCAATCGGTAAATTCTTAGGTGTTGAGAAAGTTGCAATTTATGCTATAGCATTTGCATTACTTGCGTTTTTTCGAAATATATACACTATATTTTTTTCTCCTTTTTCAATAAGAGCTAATTATTTTATTGCAAATCGGGATGAAGAAGGACTAAAAAGATTTTGTCTTCAACTAGTTTCACTTTCCGCTCCTCTTGTCGTTTTTCCAACAATCGCTTTTGCACTTGTTTCAAAGCCCTTTATCATGTCGTGGGTTGGAGCAAATTATGCTGAAAGTGTTGACCTGGCAAGTATGTTTTCTCTTATTTTTACTTTATCATTCATGACATTTCCTGCAAGTATTGTATTATTGGTGAAAGTCCGGATTAAAGAAATGAATATTATTGCTACAATTCAACCCATAATATATTGGATAGGAGTTATATGTACTTATTCATTTTGGGGACTATTGTCTTTTAGTTCGTTTAAATTAATTGCAACCTTTGTATCAGAATTTTATTTTATTTACATTTTAATTAAATTTCTTGACATTTCTTTGAAAGAATTTCTTCAGAAAACAATTTATCCAATGATTATTCCTTTGATATTTTTAATTACAGCGCTTGTTATTGCAGATGTATACTTACCGTATCAAAAATCAAAAATAAATTTGCTCATCGTGCTCGGAACAACAGGATTATGTATTGGAGTTAGTTTTTTAATACAATATATGGCCTCTTCCAATATGCGAATAGTTGCTAAAAGTTTAATTGGGAGTATTTTAATAAAAAATAGTAATTAGCGAAAAGTTGGTAATGTTCAATTATGTCTGATCTATTACTCTTTCGTGCTTGTAATTCAGATGCTATGTGGGACCTGATTCATCAATCAGGTCATGATAAAATTACTGCTCTCAATATTGACACTGATGTTCTCCTTTCTGAATGGATGCCAAGAGTTGACTTTGTCCGATATGGTGATGTGCTCAAAAAAGAAGATCTTGATCAGGTAGGTATGGAAAGTCTCAAGTTAGCTCAAAATTGGTATAAAGTGAATGGCAAGGATGCAACATTGATTGAGGGATTGTCCTTTGGGCAGTATATTGACTATGAAATGAACCGGGTGTTGAAAGTTTCATGCCGGCAGATCGCGTTCTTAGACGTTTACAAGCCTGCTCGGATTTTTATGGCTGATGATAATTCTTTAGTAAATCAGGTTACCAGAGCATATGCTAAGTCTAGAAATTTGACAATTGTTTCTGTGCCAGTAATTACTTATCCCACTAAGTTTGACTGGTATCTACCAAAACAAAATTCACCCGCTAATTTATTACGCAAAACAATAAACAAAGTATATTGTTTCTATTCAAATTTGTTTAGTAAACATTTGATGAACAATGATTATATGACATTATATGTGCAGTCTCATCCTTATACAAGCTCATTTATTGATTATATTATTAATTCTACAAATCACAATATAGTAATCCAAAGTATCAGGAAAAAGTATTTTGGTAATAAGCGAGTGATTTGTTCAGATACAACACCACTACTTTTATTTAAGGAGTATTTCATAGCGTTTGAAGAATTCATGAGATCTTTAGATTTATACATTGAAACTCACAACAGTTTTGATTTTAATGGTATTAGTTTGTGGCCAATTATTAAAGAACTTTATAGTATCAATATTAAAAAGTCATATTATGAATTTAATGTTAGGATTCGCTACCTTCAGTGGCTTTTTACAACAGTAAAGATAGATGTAGTAGTTCTTCTCCAGGATTCAGTTGGAGAGGAAAGAATACTTGTTATGTTAGCAAAAATATTGGGAATTCCAAGTATTTATGTAACTCACGGTATTGTTGCATATCTCTCAAAAGGATTTCCTTGTATAAATGCTGATGTTGTTTTTACTTATGGCAAATCCTGTAGTGATCTACTAAAAGAAATGGGAGAAGCTAAATCTACTAAAGAAGTTGGTAATTCTTATTTTCACACATTGAAAAATGTTATCGTTAACCTAAAATCCGAAGCGTTACTCAAAAAATACAATATTGAACTGCGTCCTGTATTTTTATTTACAGCTGAGCCATACGGCAATTTCTATTCAATTGAAGAACCATCAAATCAGAACCTAATTCTGCAATCAGTTTGTCGTGTTGCAAAACTACTGACTAATGCCTATTTTATAATTCGTTTGCATCCAAGTACATTTGCTTATGAAAACATTGATATTAAGAAAAATATTATATCTAGTTTCAATCTAAATAACGTTTTACTAGATCCTGGAATGAGACTAGAAGAAGCGTTGTCGATTTGTGATATTACTATTACTGCAACGTCTACTCTAGGAATTCAGACTATTGTAGCAGGCAAAGGAATCGTAGTTTTTGATCCACTAAAATATGATGGAGCGAAATATATAAAGGATAATGCCGGTGTAGTTGCTAATACAGAAGAAGAATTGCTAATAGTGTTAAAACGCATAATTACAGATAATAAATATCGAAAAGATATCTATAATATGGGTCAGGAATATATTAAAAGAAAAATTTCTTATTACGAGGATTTTGATACAAATAAAAGAATGATGGCTGAAATACAAAACATTGTTAATAAAAGTCATGGGGAAAAATATTAATTAAATAAATACCAGACATTAATATATTGGAATCAATTCAAATACATTGTGTGATCTAATGGTATTTGAAGTCTCCTTAAAATAGATTATTAACTCTTGAAAAACTATTTTGTAAATAATTATGGAAAAAGAAAGCGGTTCTGTTGAATCTTTTGATACTATTTGGTTTGCAGCAAAAGATGACTTACTAAATGAAACACCGATTAAACCCTCAATATTTTCATGGTCTCTTAAATTACAGACTCAATATTTTATTGCTGAAAGGATTAAGTTCTTGGAAAAGATTTTCTCAATGTTTCCGTCGGGAAAAATTCTGAATTGTGGTTGCGGGACGGGGCAGTGGTCTATTCCTTTTGCACAAGCGGGATATCGTGTTACAAATCTTGACCTTTCCGATAATGCACTTATTATTGTAAAGAAGATGTTTGAGAAAAAGAATCTTACAGGTGAATTCGTGAAAGGTGATATTCTTAACATGCCCTTTGAAAATGAGACTTTTGATATTATTGTGAGTTTCGGAGTCCTGGAACATTTTTCTAATATTGATCAACCTATCAGTGAAATGATAAGGGTACTGAAGCCTGGAGGGATTTTTTTTGCTGATGTGATTCCTAAGAGGTTCTCTGTGCAATCCGTTGAGACTTGTTGGAAAACATCTATTGCTGTAATAAAAGATCTGATAAAATTCAGATTTAAACTTATTCCTCAAAGGTTTAAAGAATTAAAGCCCCCTTTTTATGAGAATACCCTCTCTGCATATGAGTATGCTGATTCAATAAAAAGGCTTGGTTGTACAAATATCAGAGTCTTTGGAGTGAGGGGTTTTCCATTTTTAATTCTTCCATTAATTATAGAACGACTTTATGTTGGATTTCTTAAATTGATTAGTCCGTTGCTCAGATGGTTTGATACTTCATCCTCAAAATTTTCTCTTTTTTGGGGAGTTATATTTTCATTCACAGCTATAAAGGAATGTAAAAATAATTACAACAATGAATAAAGAAATCATAAACTATATTTCCGAACACTTCAAAAATACAGGATGTAATCTTTTAGTTATTGGACCTGGCAGGTCGCAGATTATTTCTTCAATCATATCTGAAATAAATCTTATAGGCATCGATATGATTGATCATAATTCTGATGCTTTGGTGTTTCAAAAATCATTGCTTTCCAGTTATTCTGGTAAAACAAATTTTATTGATTGTGAGTTAACTAAAGAATTCCCAGCAACTATAGTTAATAATAAATATGATTTGATATTGTGTACAGAAGTAATCGAACACGTTAAGAACAATGGAAATCTAATTGACCATATCAATAAATTACTGAAATCTTCTGGAATATGCATGATATCCGTCCCTAATGGATTTATAGATAAATTATTATTGAAAATCGATAAAGGGTATATGAGAAATGGAGACTTGATTAAGGGACATGTTAATTTTTATTCGAGAAAACAATTTCGCAGATTATTAAATTTTCACAAGTTTGAAATAATCAAATTTAAAGGGATCTCTTCTGAATATTCTATCTTTCATCTTATCCTTGTTCTTTTCAAAATTCATATCGATGAAGATACTGGCCAAATAAGGGAAATTAATCGCCCTTCTGTCAAATGGGGAGCACGTATTATGAGAATTATGGATAAAACAAAAATTAATTTACTGTTCAATTATATAATACCCAGAAATTATTTTGCTATAGTAAAGCAACTCAGGTGATTCATAATCTATATGCATCTTATAGTGTAATCAGCAAAGTTTTAATAGTATTTGACCAAATATATGATCGATCTATCTATTTGTATACTCACATTCAATCATAAGGAGATGTTATGTGATTGTTTGGATTCAATATATAAGAATTCTCTGCAGCTTTCGATTGAGATTATTATTGTTGACAGTGGTTCAAGTGATGGAACTATTCAAATGTTGGAGGAAGAATTCCCTAATATAAAATTAATTAGGAATAGTAAATTCCCTGGTTTCGCTTCATCAAACAATAAAGCATTTGAGTATACTTCCGGAAGATATATTATGATTCTTAATGATGATACGAAGGTGCTTGAAGATTCATTTAGAAAGATGGTTACTTATATGGATACTAATCCAAAAACTGGAGCCATTGGTCCAAAATTGCTAAATTCTGATTTGTCACTTCAGTATTCCTCATATCTGAGTTTCCCTAGCTTAAAAACAGAATTATTAACTAAAACAATTCAAATATCCTGGCTTAGAGATAAATTTAGAAATAATGCAAAGAGTAATAGAGATCAACTTGACCAATACGGTATGAGAAATGGTGATCAAAACAATCCACGTTTTGTAAAGCATTTGATGGGTGCATGCATAATGGTACGAAAGGAGATCTTGGTTAGTGTTGGTAATCTTGATGATCAATTTTATTTATCATTGGAAGATCAGGATTGGTGTAAAAGAATAGGAGATGCAGATTGGGATGTCGTTTATTTACCTGAAAGCCAAGTTATCCATTACGGGAATCAGAGTGTAAAGCAAATTAGTAATTTCGGTAAGATTTATCTCCAAAGCAGATGCTACTTCCAAAAGAAGCATTACGGATATTTTACATTTATTTTATTAAAATCTCTGATAATAATAATTGCTCTTAATAATGCAGTACTGACTGGTATATTTTCGTTGTTTAGTTTTAATCCAGAAAGGAGGGAATATTATGGGGCTGCCTCTTGGCAAAATATTAAGACAATTCAGTGGTTAATATTCAATCATAAAAGTCAGAATTTATAACTATTAAAAATGACATTATTTAATTTCTTTTATTCGTTACTTTGTCCCCAATATTTAAACCATGTATTCTTATTAAATAAATTCAGTGGTAAGTTATTTTTAATCTTTAAAATGTACTACTTAATTAAAACTTAACTAGAATAATTATGAATGGCATGAGCATAAAATACAATTTACTTGTTAACCGTTTTAAACATATATAATTACACAGTTGAAAAAGGCAATAATAATAGGTATATCAGGTCAGGACGGTGCATATCTTGCCCGACTTTTATTTTCAAAAGGGTATGAAGTATATGGAACTTCCCGTGATGCTGACCTTACATCATTTGAGAATCTCAAAAAACTGAATATAATTAATAAGGTCAAGTTATTTTCAATGTCTCTGGTAGATTTCAGAAGTGTTATGCAGATTATTCTTCAAATTCAACCGGATGAGGTATATAACCTTGCTGGTCAGACCTCAGTAGGGCTATCTTTCCTGCATCCTTTTGAAACTCTTGAAAGCATTAGTGTTGGGACCTTGAATATTCTCGAGATACTGCGTTACCATAAATTGCAGACAAAGTTCTATAACGCTTCATCCAGCGAATGTTTTGGTGAAACTGATAGTAGCCCGGCAAATGAAAATACTCCGTTTAGGCCAAGAAGTCCCTATGCTGTAGCGAAAGCTGCCGCCTTTTGGCAGGTAGCAAATTACAGAGAAGCGTATAATCTGTTTGCATGTTCGGGTATCTTGTTTAATCATGACTCTCCTCTTAGACCAAAAAGGTTCGTAACAAAAAAAATAATTGATGCTGTGTGTAAAATAGCCAAGGGTAATCCTGAGAAACTAGTGCTGGGAAACATTTCTGTATCGAGAGATTGGGGTTGGGCTCCAGAATATGTTAATGCGATGTATTTGATTCTTCAGCAGGAAAAACCTGATGACTTTGTTGTAGCTACCGGCAAAACGATCTCCCTGAAGGATTTTGTGGAGAAAGCATTTAGCTACTTCAATCTTGACTTTAGAGATTATTTAATTTATGATAATGATCTATTAAGGCCTTCCGATATTTTGTATAGCTCAGGCAATGCTTCCAAAGCAGAAAAAATATTAGGATGGAAAGCGGATACGTTAGTGGATGATGTTATAATAAAAATGATAGAAAGCGAAATGAATGATACACATTCATCGTTTTAAAATGAAAGTATGGGATTTTAAAACTTTGTTTGTCTGAATTTCCATACTTCTATATATACTCCTTAGAATTATGATTTATGTTGTTGAGCCAATATGCAGAGGTAATGAACATGCTATAGTTAATGCTGGATTATTAGCCAGCCTGAATTATGCCTTTCCTTCTTCATCTATATCATTTTCCGGTGAGGAAACCCACCTTGATATTGTTAAGGATGTACTTAAAAATGAGTGCGTCATTAATGCCACTTATCACTCTATTACTTTGCCATCACATTCTGATGTACTTGCTAATAAAATTTTTATAGAATACAGGTTTCTTAAAAAAATGCTGGTTTCAGCAATTAATGAAGGAGCCAGGTTCGCTATATTTAGTGCTTGCACCAGCACGCAATTATTATGCCTGAAGATTTTGTTAAGATTTTCCTCTTTCGAAACACTTACGGTTATTACAGTTATCCACAGTGAATTACAAGGTATATTGATGAGACCTCCCAGGAAACCATGGTGTCATTTAATTTGGTTAAGAAATGTACTCCGTTTTCACAACCTGGAGAGATTGAAGATTCTTGTCCCTGGAGAAGCGCTTTTACCTGTAGTTTTTAATGAAATACCTGCCCTGAAGGGATATGCTTATGCTTTAAACCTTGCATATTTTTTCAGTCATGATTCAGTAGATAAGGTATATCAAAACTCTGATATCCTGAAATTTGGATTTATAGGTGTTGGTACTAAGCGGAAGGGGATTGATACATTTTTCAGGTTGGCCGAAAAGATAAAAATGCCGGATCTTTCAGGATGCATGGTTGCAGAATTTGAGGTTATTGGAAATATCTCATATAAGAACTTTCCTGAATTTATGAATTCTGGCGTTTCATACATTTCTTCAGACAAAATGCTGCTCAGGTCAGAAATGAACATGCTAATCAGGAATATAGATTATATGATATTACCATATGACAAAGAAGAATATAAACTTGTTGCAAGTGCTACATTGTTGGACGCATTTGAATTTGTTAAACCTGTAATTGCATTTAGAAATCCTACAGTGGAGTATTGTTTTGATAAAATGGGGAATATAGGTTTCTTGTGTGATACTGAAGAGGAAATGGAACAAGTGATTTTAAGAATAATTAAAGATTATCCTGAATCTGAGTACAAAGAACAATGTGAGAATATTTTAAATGGTAGAAAAATCTTTGATCCAAAGTACCTTGCACCCATATTAAAAAGTATTCTGGATTAAAGGTAGATTTTAGTAATTGTAAATACTTATGCTGTGATTAAAAAAATACTTATTGTTTTTGGGACAAGACCAGAAGCAATAAAAATGGCTCCTCTTGTCAATGAATTTAAAAAGATGCCTGAAAGTTTTAAGACAATTGTCTGTGTTACAGCGCAGCACAGAGAAATGCTGGATCAGGTTCTTGAATTCTTTAATATAATACCAGATTATGATCTTGATATTATGAAGCCAGGCCAGGATCTTTTTTCACTTACATCCGAGATATTACTGGGTCTGAAAAAAGTTATTGAGGATTGTAGTCCTGATTTTATTTTTGTTCATGGCGATACAACAACATCTGTTATAGCTGCATTATCAGCTTATTATAAAAAGATTAAAGTTTGCCATGTAGAGGCAGGTTTGCGAACATATGATAAGTATGCGCCTTATCCGGAAGAGATGAACAGACAGATAACAGGACGCATTACCGATATCCATTTTGCTCCCACTGAAAAAGCAAAACAAAATTTGTTAAAAGAGGGCATCACTTCAGAGAAAATATTAATAACAGGAAATACTGTAATAGACGCCCTTCTCTATACGATAAACAAACTTAAGATCAATGATGATTTGCCTGAGATTGCTTATTTAAAGAGTATAATTGATGACAGACATATTATCCTGGTTACAGGTCACCGAAGAGAAAATTTTGGATCTGGTTTCCTGAATATATGTGATGCATTAAAGAAAATTACTGAAATAAGTCCTAATACGCAGATAATATATCCGGTACATTTGAATCCAAATGTGCAGAAACCAGTATATGAGAAACTGGGTAATATTTCATCTATTAAGTTGATAGAGCCAATTTCATATCCGGCATTTGCCTGGCTTATAGATAAATCAAGGATTATCTTAACTGATAGTGGAGGAATACAGGAAGAAGCACCTTCTCTAGGAAAACCGGTTCTTGTGATGAGGGAGGAAACAGAACGACCTGAAGCATTAGAAGCAGGAACGGCTATCCTTGTAGGAACAGACAGAGATCTTATTATAAAAGAGGTTATGAACCTCCTGACTGATCAAAAACGATACGACAGGATGAGCAAACTTCATAATCCTTACGGTGATGGCAAAAGTTGCAAAAGAATCGTAACCGCCATGATTAATTTATGAGGAGAATTATATACTTGACAACAACAGATTGGGGCTGGGCAAAGCAAAGACCTCATTTTATTGCTGAAGGATTAGCATCATATTTTTATGTTGAGTATGCTTATCAGCGGAGATATCAGAAAAAGAACATGGTCAGAAATATTAAAAATATTGATCTGCACTTCTATCAGATATTCCGATTCCCTTTTGAAGCAAATCCATTGATTAAATTTCTGAATAAAATTTTAGCTCAAATTCAGCTTTATTTCAAGATCAGTAATTTCGAAATAATATGGATATCGCATCCATTCTATTTTGATTTGATTCAAAATATGATTCCTGACAAGTGTATAATAATCTATGATTGCATGGACGATCATCTGGAATTTCCTGAAAATGCAAATAACCGGAAAATAAAGAATAAGTTGTTTATTTTAGAGAAGAATCTGATCGAAAGAGCTGATATTACAATTGCTTCGAGCGATTATCTGAAAAGTAAGATCAATAGTAGATACGGAAGCCTAAAGCAAATAAGGGTAATTAATAATGCCATTTCCGACAATATTATTAATGAAAATGAATCAGTAGTAGATTCTGAAAACAAATTTCCCCCCAAAAATTCTAAATTGAAGCAGATTGTATACATCGGAACAATTTCTGAATGGATGAATTTTGATCTTATTTTAAAGAGTCTTGATCAATTTGAAAAAATTGAATATTTGTTTTTCGGCCCATCGTATATTGAAATACCTTCACATGTGAGGCTGAAATATTTTGGACCAATTGATCATGATCAGGTGATCAATGCAATGAGAATTGCAGATTTATTGGTAATGCCTTTCAGAAAGACTGAACTTATACTTTCAGTTAACCCTGTTAAAGTATATGAATATATTTTTGCACACAAACCGGTTTTAATCCTGGAGTACACTGAAACGCTTAAGTTTCAGGAATATGTTTATCTATATGACAGTGATGAAGATTATCTTAATTATATTGAAAATTTAACGTTAAACAAACTAATGCCTAAGAATGATAACCAAAGTTGTCGTTTGTTTGCTGCTAATAATACATGGGGCTACAGAATACAAGAAATAGTGGAACTATTAAAGACTCTTTAACATGAACAAAATCACTTTAATAGGAGGTATTGCTATAGGAACTGAAATCTACGGAGGAGAGGTAATAAAAAACAAGATATTGTTGAGATTTTTAAAAGGTAAAATCGATGACTCGAGATTAACTATAATAGATACCTTTGAGTGGCAAAAACATTTGTTTGTAGTTGCATTTAAGATTCTTTTCGTTCTTTTAAGCCGAAAGCATAAAATAATAATCTTGTCATGCTTCACTACAGGCGCTTACTATTTCTTAAAGGTGTACAAAGTAACATCTTTACTAATTAAAAAGGATATTTATTATTTCATTGTTGGTGGTTCATTGCCAGATTACCTGGCGGTGGGTAAGGTTAAGCTTAAATATTACAATGAAATTCAAATGTTTGCAGAAAGCAACCATATACGTGAGAAACTATTAAGATTTGGAATCAATAATATCAGTGTTATACCGAACTGGAAAGGCTACAATTTTACTCCTGTAGAGAAACCTAGAAAAAAAGATTTTGATAAAATAAAAGCCCTTTCATACTCCCGGATTTGTCCGGAAAAGGGAACTGATCTTACAATTGAAGCAGTAAATAGAATAAATGCTGAATCTGTTAGAATTGAAGTTGATTTCTATGGAGATATTCAGAGTGATTATAAAAAAATATTTTATGACAAAATTAGTAGTAAGAGTTATTTTGACTATAAAGGCAGAATTGATTTGACAATTGATCAGAACTATTCAATATTGGCAAATTATGATCTCATGCTCTTTCCTACATATTATTTTGGTGAAGGGATTCCGGGAGCAATAATAGACTGCTATATTGCAGGAGTTCCAGTACTTGCATCCGATTGGAATTTTAACAAGGATGTAATAAAACATAAGGAGACGGGATTGATTTTCGAGGCCCAAAATTTTGATTCTTTTTATAAGACACTTATCTATATAATTGAAAATAAGGGATTAATTGAGATAATGAGTAAGAATTGTATTGAAACCGCTAGAAATTTTAAGATAGATTTATTATTGAATGATTTTGTATTGAACTTGACTTAAAAACAGATTGATGAATATTCTTGTTATTGGAGGAAATGGTTTTATAGGTTCTCATCTGGTTGACAAATTATTGGTTAAGGGGCATACGGTAAGGGTATTTGATATTATATATGAAAAATACAGGAAACCATTACGAAAAGTAGATTATAGAGTTTCATCGCTTGAAAATAAGGAAGAGTTGGCAGAATCTCTTCTTGGTATTGAACTAGTATTTCATCTGGCAAGCTCTACAGTCCCAAGTACTTCAAATCTTGATCCAAAGTCTGACATAAGGAATAATCTCCTTACTACAGTTGAATTGCTGGAAATCATTTCCAGACAGAAGATTAAGAGATTTGTTTATTTCTCATCCGGCGGTGCTGTATATGGAAATCCAATTGCAAATCCTATTAACGAAGAACATCCACTGAATCCTATTTCATCATATGGTATTATCAAGGCAGCTGTTGAAAAATACATATATCTTTTCAATAGAACACATGATTTTCATCCCTTAGTTCTTCGTCCTTCAAATCCTTTTGGACCCAGGCAAGGACATTTTTTGGCACAGGGATTTATTTCCACGGCACTCCGTAAAATAAAATTAAAAGAAAGCATTAATATATATGGAAACGGAACTTCAACAAAAGACTATATTTATATTGATGATTTAATTGAGGCCACGTATTTATTAGGAATGAGTAAAGCTGTTGGAAGTTATAATGTAGGAAGTGGTACCTGTGTTTCATTAAATGATTTGTTAGAAATCATGTCAAATATTACTGGAATTGTACCGCAGGTTAATTACTTAAGGAAGCAGGATTACGATGTTGATCATTTTACCCTTGATATTACCAAAGCTACTAAATATATAAGGTGGGAACCGATTACCTCGCTTGAAAACGGTATTAAAAAACTATGGGATTGGATTAATAAGAATGAATAGATTTGTTTTTATTTAGTAGTTTAATTCAGCAAAATGAAGAGTTTTTCAATTGTTATACCTGTTTTCAATATTGAATTTGAGAATAATACTGAATACTTCAGAGTTCTTATTTCCTCAATAAGTCGTAATTGTCGTAATATAACGGTGAAAGATAAATTGAATGAAATTGTAATTGTTGATGATAATGGGGATTCTAATTTGAAGGAGGCATTCGACGTAATTTTTACACAGGAGAATCTTAGGGAAAAATTGATTTATATTCAAAATGCTAAAAATGAAGGACAAGCCCAATCAAGAAACATAGGATGTACTTTTGCCAGCGGTGAATATATTCATTTTATAGATCAGGATGATTATATTTCGGATGACTTTTATTCTCTCATTATTAATCATTTGGATGATATAGTTATCGGAAGACCTCACCTGTATCTAGATAGATTAGGATACGAGATCCCTTATACAAAAGCAACTTACAGGAAGAAACTGAAACAAACAGAAAAGTTAAGAAAACTATGGGTACTTCTTATATCCAATTTTGCAGTATCACCTGGTCAATATTTAATTAAGCGATCAGTTTTTAATTTGGCAGACGGGTTTCCCGTTCTTAAGTCCAGAGGATCAGACGATTATGGTCTGTTATTCAAGCTGGCTGCTAAGAATGTTAACATGAGATATATTGACAATGCAGCCTTCTTTTATAGGATTCACAGTGCACAAAATCGAAATAATTCTCAACTTAAGAATTCAGTTATAGAGTTTTTTAATGGGAGATCCTTCAACAATTTATCACTCTCCTTACTAATTGTAAAATTTATAAGATACAGAACCATATTGTGGAAAATCGTAAGCAAGATTGTCTTTTGGTATTATTTTGAAAACTTCAAATCAAAAATATGATTGTTACTAATCCTTTCAAGTTAAAAGATTATTCAACAAACATTTTCTATTTATTTTTGGTAGCAAATATAGTTTCGTTTAGTAAACTATTCTTTTTTGAAATAAAGGGAGGTATGATATTATCAATAATAATGATTTTGAATTTTATAATATGCTTTAAATACTATCGAATCTCAGGTAATCATGTAATTTTTATTCTATATCTCATATTGCAGATACTTTCATTCATTAATTATTTGGCAATCCCGATTAGCCGGGATTTTTTTGTCAATAATCCTATAATTATTTTTCAATCAATAAATTTCATTTTGGTCCCTCAATTGTTTTTTTTTATGGGAGGAACTTTGGTCGGACGTCAGGATGCATACATTGAGAAAAATTTAGTAAATATCATTTATATTAATTTCACTCTGGTTTTTGTAGGAATAATATTTTATTTCATCAGACCAAATTTCTTTCTCTCATACCAATCAGAGTTATTTCCACAGCAATTTAATTATTATGCAGGATATTTTCCACGGTTAACAAGCTATATGAGTTCGCTAGTTATAGGAGTAATATGCTCAACAAATTTTATACTTTCTATTGAATATATTAAGGACAAGTGGATCAAATATATATTTATGTTAACATTTGCTGTCGGTTCGTTCCTTTCAATGGAAAGAGGATCCTGGGTTATGTTGATCTTTGGGACAATCCTGTTTTATCTAATAAAATTTTATGTGGAGAACAATAAACTTAGAAGACCAAAGCTAAATAAGAAATTACTTGCTGCAATTATAATTATAGTTATCATATTTTTTGGAGCTGTCTATATAATGTGGGATAATGTAGTTTTTTCAAAGTTTATTATAGAACTTGGAAAAAAGGTAGCTAGGTTGTTTAATGCTTATGAAGAAAGAATTGAGACATGGAAAACAGCAATAAATTTGTCAATTAAGTATCCTTTTGGTTTAGGACTTGGAATACTATCACATAAAGGCATTCAAAATAATTTTATCTATAGTGTTGCCGATGGAAATTATTTTAGGATATTAGGTGACATTGGATATTTAGGACTGATTAATTTCTTAATACTTGTTTTTGCAGGGCTTTTATTGCTTTATAAGAAAAGAATGATGAGCATTTTGATATCTATAATTGTCTTTCTAATGCAAGCAATTGGAACAAATGTATTTGATTTATACTATATTAGCTTCCTGTTCTGGTTTTTTCTAGGTATTGCCTACGCAAAAAAAAATCATTTTTCAGATACTCTAAAGGAAAATATTTAGTATGAAAATACTTTTAATAAACCATTATGCAGGTTCACCAGGATATGGAATGGAGTATCGCCCTTATTATTTTGCAAAAATATGGCAGACACAAGGCCATTCCGTTACAATTATTGGTTCATCATTTTCTCATGTCAGAACAAAACAGCCATACATTGACACAAGCAAGAAGGAAGAAATTATTGACAGGATTAGGTACATTTGGATAAAAACTCCAAGATATTCAGGAAATGGAAAAAAAAGGATTTTAAATATTATAGTATTTATTTTTAAAATTTTTTTAAATGCAAGGTTTTTATCTGAGTACTCTATGAACGGTGCTGTTATTGCATCTTCCACATATCCACTTGACATCTTTCCTGCAAAAAGGATCTCTAAAATTTCCAATGCTGCCTTAATATTTGAGGTACATGATTTATGGCCTTTATCTCCAATGGAACTAGGCGGGTATTCAAAATACAATCCCTTCATTCAGGTAATACAAATGGCTGAAGACTTTGCATACAGAAAATGTGATCAGTTAGTAAGTATGTTACCTGAAACTTTAGACTATATGGTTAAACATGGACTTAATCCTGATAAATTCAATTATATCCCAAACGGAATAAACTTAGACGAATGGAAGAATGAAAAAGAACTTCCTCAAGAAATAGCTAAACTAATTGAGTATCTTATAATAAATGAAAATACATTAATTGCGTATACTGGAACTCATGGATTAGCAAATGCATTGGAGAGCTTAATTGACGCAGCTGCTATGATGCAAAATATGAAAGTGGCTTTCATTTTAGTCGGATCCGGTCCGGAAAAAGAACAGTTGAAAAAAAAGGCTTTAACTCTCAATCTGGGAAATGTTTATTTTCTTAATCCAATTCTAAAGGAATTCATTCCGGTTTTTTTAAGTAAAATGGATATATTATATATAGGTCTTCAGAAACAATCATTGTTCAAATATGGTATTAGCCCAAATAAATTAATTGACTATTTAATGGCTGGTAAGCCTGTAATCCAGGCAATTGAAGCAGGAAATGATATTGTTTCTGACTCAAATTGTGGCATATCAATAGAAGCGGAGAATCCTATTAAAATAAGGGAAGCTATTCTTAAATTGTTAAGCTTTTCGAAAGATGAATTGAAGGAATTAGGTAAAAATGGTCATGACTATGTTTTAAAGAATCATGAATACAGCATTTTAGCAAATAAATTTCTGAAAGTTTTGGAATTAAGTTGCAAAATTCAGGAAAAAGATAATATATAAAAGTAAATCGAAATTGTTTAACGTTTTTTATTCTTAATCTCAAGCGCAATGATCCCCTTCTCACCACCCCGCATTGATAAAATAATTATCGATGCAGTTGTTGAAACTCTTAAATCTGGTTGGATTACAACAGGCGCAAAAACAAAATTTTTTGAAAAGGCAATTGCTGATTATTCGGGCTGTAAAGCTGCTTTAGCATTAAATTCAGCAACAGCAGGATTAGAAATCATGCTTCGTTGGTTCGGAGTGAAAGACGGAGATGAAGTTATTGTTCCTGCGTATACTTATTGTGCAACTGCCAATGTAGTAATTCATTGTGGTGCTAAACCTGTTTTTGTGGATGTTAATTCTTCAGATTTCAATATTTCACTGGAAGCACTTGAAAAAGCAATCACAAAGCGAACAAAAGTAATTATGCCAGTTGATTTAGGAGGATTTCCTGTGGATATTGATGAAATCAACAAAATGGTTAAAAATGACAATATCAAAAAGTTATTTAAGCCGCAAAATAAAATTCAGAAGAAATTGGGACGAATAATGATCCTGCTTGATGCAGCACACTCATTTGGCGCTGTATATAAAGGTAAAAGAGTTGGATGTCTGACTGATATTACAGTATTTTCATTTCATGCTGTAAAAAATCTTACAACAGCTGAGGGGGGAGCCATTTGTCTAAACCTGCCTGTCCAATTTAACAATGAAGAAATTTATAATTTCTTGTCAATGTTTTCTTTGCATGGGCAAACAAAAGATGCATATTCCAAAGCCCAGAAAGGAAATTGGAGGTATGATGTGATTGAAGCTGGATATAAAGCAAATATGACAGATATTCTATCATCAATTGGCTTAGTTGAAATACAGAGATATGATAATGATACAATGATCAGGCGGAGGCATATTTTTGATAAATATACTCAGGCTTTTAAGAATATCTCATGGGCTCAACCCCCAATATATGAGACAAAAGATAAAATCTCATCATTCCATGTTTATCTTTTAAGAATAAAAGGGATTAATGAAAGCCAAAGAAATGAAATAATAAATAGGATTTTTGACAACGACGTATCAGTAAATGTGCATTTCCAACCTTTACCTTTGTTAAGCTATTATAAAAATTTAGGTTATAGTATGTTAAATTATCCGGTTGCATATGACAATTATTCTCGAGAAATTTCTCTTCCAGTCTTTTATGATCTGAGTGATGAACAGATTAACATCGTTATAAATGTTGTTATAGAATCAGTTAATAACGTATTAGGTTTTTAATATGATCAGACTGCTTGACATTCTCATTTCATCAATAGTTCTGCTAATCTCATTTCCTCTTTTTATAATTACTTCAATCCTAATTAAAGTTGAATCTCATGGCCCCATTTTTTTTGTCCAGACCCGCGTTGGCAAAGATAATCTCGATTTTACGCTGTATAAGTTTCGAACTATGATTCTCAATTCTGAAAAAATAGGTCAATTGACTATAGGGGAAAGGGATCCAAGAATAACAAAAGTTGGTTATTACCTCAGGAAATATAAAATAGACGAATTTGCTCAGCTAATTAATGTTTTAAAAGGAGATATGAGTATTGTTGGCCCCAGGCCTGAGATAAGAAAATATGTGGATTCTTATAATGATCAACAGAGAATTATTTTAAGTGTCAGACCAGGAATAACAGACTTTGCTTCAATTAAGTATATAAGAGAAAATGAGATACTTAGCCACTCCACTAATCCTGAACTTACCTATTTGGAGGAAATAATGCCCGCTAAGATCAGCCTTAACATGTCTTATATTAACAATCCCAGCATAGGTAACTATTTGAAGGTTCTTTTTCTGACAATAAAGAATATTATACAAATAAGATAAATGAATCTGACTTCTGATATAATGCGTGACAGAAAAAAAATTGAATTGTTCTATTTTAATTTATGCATAATATTATATTTCGGACGTACTTCTATCCCATTTTTCAAATACCCGTTTTTACTGTTATATGGTCTGCTGATATTATATATATTAAGTTATTACAGGAATATATTAGTGTTAACTTTGAAGAATATTATTAGGAACTATATCCTGATATTCATTCTCTTTATTTATATCATTATATCCTGTATTTTTTCTGACAAAATACATCTTGCTATTATCAAGGATATCACTAATGTATGTGTATTACTATCGATATTGTTTGTTCTCAAAGTTTTGGTCAAAACTGAAAGTGAGTTTAGACTATTTCTCGATTTATTTTTAAAGCTAAGTATCTTTTTTGCACTCGTTATTTCAATTCATAGTATTAATGAATTCTTTTACATCTCATCCTATGCTAATTATAGTCTTAATAGGGACAAACCTACTGTGGATTACAATTTTGCATTGTTGCCTGTATTCTTTGGCATTATAAGTATTTTGTACTTTTTAGCGAGGGATTTGAAAAAGAATCAAATACTGATTTTTAACACTTTGCTTCTTGTCTTTTCATTTAATGTTTTATTATCTGGATCCAAAAGAGGAATGTTGATGTTTTTAATTATTTTCTTTTTGATTTTTGCAATTCATCTCTTGGGCTTGTTTAAATACAAAACTGATAATTGGATAAAGCAATTAGGAAAGCATTCGATTTTATACTTTATTTCTTTTTGTGGCCTGATGACTTTAATCATTTTTATAACATTTAATACCTCTTTATATTTTAAAAATAATCTTCTTGATAGGATCAGGGTGAAGGATAAAACATTTCTTAAGTATCAGATCTCTCATATAGTTCATAGATATGCTTCATTTTTCGATAAAAAAGCGGATTATGAACGTATTCATAAAAACATATGGAAATCTGTTTTTGATCCAAGGAATCCGGAAAGCGGATGGGCAAATGGAGTATACAATATTGTGTCTGAACTTTCTGGAGAAAATGTTGAAATAGTCCCGGAGCATACCAAAGGCTATATGCTAGACAGTACTTGTATTGGAGCTTCATCAGGCCATCATGCATACTTTTTTCTTCCAATTAAACAATACAATGCTGGTCTCGAGGATTCTATTGCAGCTTCTGTTTATTGTTTTGTTTCAAAAAACTTTGATGGAAATGCTGCCTTGCGTGCTGAAGGAGGAATATTTGATAATCATGATGTCTACTATGATTTAAATGATTGTGGTCGCTGGCAGAAGCTAGATTTGTCATTTCGATGTTCAGGGGGAGGAGTTAATATCTATTTATATATAAACAAAGGAGGGGTTACTGATTTTTCAACACTAAAAGGATATGCAATTTTTGCCTATCCCGAGTCTACTCTGATTCCTAAAATGAATCCGGATTCATCAAAACAAACCAATTTTCTGAAAGATGTAACTATTTTTGATGATGTTAATAGTAAATGGAAGAAACAGGTTGGCAGGCAAATTGATTCATTAAGTGCCTTTAACAGTAACCATATAGCTAGTTTTTTAAATTTTGGTGAAATCAGTATTTTAAAAATACTTTCAACTGTCCCGGATGAAGATCCTATAAGAAACTGGATTGCTAATCTTGTATCAGAAGATACTACCTACCATGGTTACAGCTCTAAATTGGACATCGGGCCTGTCTCAGGGGATTTTGCGGCAGACAGAATCTTACGTTGGAACTTTGCCTGGAAAATTTATACTATTGAATATTCCTTGACAAAAAAAATATTTGGAGGTGGCTTCAATTTCCTGAATTGGTATGGCTTCAATTTTTATAATGATAAGACAAGAAGTGATTACCCTCATAATCCTTTTTTGGCCATATTATTGTATTCAGGTCTTTTAGGCCTTTCTTTATACTTGGTACTTATATATAGAGTATTATATTATTATATAAAATATTTGAAAGGAAATGAAATTTTATTTATTTTTTTTGTAATTACGTTTTTTTTCTCATTTTTCAGTTCTGGGAATCCTTTTGATCCTCCTCTGATGGGATTTTTTGTAATACTGTCTTTTATGATTCATGATATTTATAAGTAGGTAAAAAGATATAAAAAGGCATTTTTATTTTATGAAGTATTGTTAATAATCTAATTCTATTTGTCAAAATTCTTAGTATCAGTAATTACTGTCTCGTATAACAGTGTTTCAACCATCTCAGATACTATTAAATCTGTTTTAAACCAGACCTATCCCAATATTGAATATATTATTGTTGATGGAGGCTCTACTGATGGTACAGTTGAACTCATAAAATCATTTGGCGATAAAATTACAAGATTCGTTTCGGAAAATGATAATGGCATTTATGATGCTATTAATAAGGGTATCAGACTGGCAACTGGTAAAATTGTCGGAATATTGAATTCTGATGATTTTTTTTTTGATGATAATATCGTTGAGAATATTGTAAGTCATTTTGAAACATTTGATATAGATGCTGTTTATGGAGATGTACGTTTTGTCCGTCCGTTAGAGACAGGGACTATTATAAGATATTACTCTTCAAAAAAATTTGAGATTGGGAAATTTAAATCCGGACAAATGCCAGCCCATCCCAGTTTCTATATGAAGAGGGAATTATTTGAAAAGTTTGGATATTATAGTGCAGATTATCAGATAGCTGCTGATTTTGAATTCTTGTTGAGGTATTTATATCTGCATAAAATTAGAACGAAATATATTGAAATGCCTTTTGTAACCATGAGAGCCGGAGGCATAAGCAATAAATCAATCAAAAGTAATTTCCGTCTTAATAAGGAGATAAGAAGAGCGTGCAGGGAGAATGGGATAAATACCAATTATTTCCATATATACTCAAAATATCTATCAAAGATTTTTGAGTATGTATAATTGAAATACTCTTTGATGCATTTGTTTTAGCTTGACTCTCTTAAAGTAAAATAATGAGATTAATTAAATGGCAAAGGTTCTGATTACGGGAACTAATAGTTTTATTGGAACAAATTTTCGAAAATTCTCATCCTTTAAGGACGTTGATTCAATATCTCTTTTTAAAAACAAGCCTGAAGATATAGAATTTGGCCGGTATGATGTTGTTTTACATCTGGCAGCAATTGTACACCAGTCAAAAAAAATTCCCGATGAAGAATATTATTATATTAATAGGGATCTTTGCCTCAGAGTTGCTGAAAATGCAAAGAAATCGGGGATAAAACATTTCGTTTTCATAAGTACATTAAAAGTATATGGAGAAAGTGTTTCTACAAATATGGTACGTAATGAGAAATCGGAATGTTACCCTGACGATATATATGGTAAAAGTAAATATGAGGCTGAATTGGCTCTTAAAAATCTGGAAGATGGAAATTACTCAGTATCAATTATCAGATCCTCTTTAGTTTATGGGGAAGGTGTTAAAGCCAATATGCTGAGAATGATACGACTTATCGAAATCTGTCCGGTTCTTCCTTTTGGAAATGCCAACAACAATAGAAGCTTCATCTATATTGAGAATCTTGTTAATCTTATAGATACAATCATCCAGAAAAGATCATCCGGAATATTTATAGCAATTGATGAGAAAGCTATATCAACAAAGCAACTTGTTGTTTTTATTGCCAGGTATCTTGAGAGAAATATCCATCTCATCAGACTACCACCATTTCTTTTAAATGTCTGGAATAAATTATCCCCAGGGACTTTTAACAGGTTATTCGGATCACTTGAATTTGATAATTCAATTACTATTTCCAGATTAAATTTTCACTACCCATATAGTACTGAAGAGGGAATAAGAAGAATGGTTATGTCATACAAAACATCTAAAAAGCAAGTAAATATTTGCTAAATTATAATTAACAATTGAAAATTACATTACTAGTACTAGTCTTTACCCTGGGAATATCTTCGTTCATTCTGACCTATCTGATCATTCGTATTGCAGTGAAAAGGAAAATTGTCAGCATCCCAAATGAAAGGAGCCTACATTCAATTCCTACTCCAGTTGGAGGAGGCGTCGCTATTGTGCTTACATGGTATGTTGGTATCTCATTTTTATATTTTTTGGGCTTTTTAGAGAGTAGATTGTATTTTGCTTTATTAAGTGGAATAGTTATAACGATTGTAAGCCTTATTGATGATTTGATTGACCTGCCTGTTTCAATTCGTCTGTTCTTCCATTTTGTTACTGCAATTATCGCCTTTATATTTCTGGGAGGATTACGTAAACTTATAATTCCGGGTTTTGAATTCGATTACACTTTTCTTATTTATCCTGTAGCGATCATTGGGATGGTATGGTTTATAAACCTGTTTAATTTTATGGATGGAGTAGATGGCTTTGCAAGTCTTGAAGCAATAATAATATGTCTGGTTATGTTCTTTCTGTCAGGAAGTATTGTAAACCTGTTACTGGTAGCCTGCGTACTTGGCTTCCTTTACTGGAACTGGCCAAAGGCAAAGATTTTTATGGGTGATGTGGGAAGTACTCAACTAGGTTTCATACTAATTGTCTTAGGCATATATTTTCATAATACTCTTAAGTTTTCAATCCTTAACTGGATAATGCTATCTTCACCATTTTGGTTTGATGCCACTCTTACATTGTATCGTAGGTGGAGGAATGGAGAGAACCTTAAACAAGCACATAAAAAACATGCATATCAGCGGATAGTCCAGTATGGTTTTTCACATTTAAGAGTAAATTTTTCACTCCTTGTAATAAATATAATCCTGATCCTGGTAATAGCACTTTACAGGGAGTTCAAGATTCTTCAGATCCCGCTTTTTACCTTTACTCTTATTTTTTATTATTTGATTACTAGGCATATTGACAAAAAAGTCCCATTTAAATAAATTTTATTACAACATTTCTTATTAACACTGAAAAGAACTAAAGCATAAACAACTTGCATAAACCAGAAAAACGAAGCAAATTTCTCAAGATATATGCAAAATCAGAGTTGCTTCGAAATACTACAGTCCTAATCTCCGGAACTGCTATTGCACAGGTAATACCAATTCTTCTGCAACCAATCTTAAGAAGGTCGTTTTCAACAGAAATATTTGGAGCTTATTCTGTTTATCTTAGTCTCGTTGGAATTCTGGTTATTATTTGCTCATTTAAATACGATGTGGCAGTAATTCTTCCAAAGAAAGAAAAGGAGGCTGCAAATGTGTTTTTTCTGTCTGTATTTCTTAATATCATTTTTAATTTGATATTGTTTCTGATTATTGCTGTATGGAAACTAGAAATCTCTTACTTTTTAAATCTTTCTGACAGCTATACAAATTATCTCTTATTTGTCCCCCTTGGAACCTTTCTTTTTGGCTTTTATCAGAGCATCAATAACTGGCTTATCAGAAGGAAACTATACTACCCTATATCTTTGAATAAATTCGTTCGAAGGGGTTTCGAAGGGGCTGCTCAGGTCAGTTTCAAAATCGCACGAATTCCTCATTTTCTTTTATATGGTGATATCATTGGACACATTTCCAATGTCATTTCAGGTATTTATCAGATTTGGAGAAATGGCCTCTCAATCAAGTTATTGAGCAAAAATAAATTCAAATATGTTCTTTCAAAATACAATGAATATCCGAAATATAATCTGATGCCTGCACTCATGAATGCATGCAGTGCACTATTACCAGCAATTTTCATTAATAAGTTCTTCTCTCTCGAAATTGCAGGCTATATGGATCTGTCTAGGATGCTACTGACTGTACCTGTTGCATTGGTATCACTTTCGTTATCAAGTGTTTTGCTTCAAAGGACATCGGAAAAGTATAAGAATAATGAAAGTGTTCTGAATGAATTAAAGATAATATCATTAGCACTTCTGGCTTTTGGAATTCTTGAGATTTTGGTGATTTCTTTTTTTGGAAATAGCATTTTTGTAATACTATTTGGAGAAAATTGGGCTTTTTCAGCCGAAATAGCTAAAATTATAGTTTGGTCCTATGCTCTGACGTTTATTGTCAGTTCTTTTTACAGTTTATTCATTTCCTTGAATAAGATAAAATTGTTGAGCATATGGCAGGTAATTTACTTTTTTTCAATTTTATCATTAATCTTTTTTAAAAATTATTCATTTCTGGAGTTTATTAAGATATATGTCTACATTGAAGTTATATGTTCATTACTGATGGGGTTCCTTTTAACTTACATAGTCTTAAGTTATGAAAAGAACCTTAAGTTTATTTGATTTGAATTCAGAAGGAGTTAATTTATTTAGAGTATGACGGTCGCTATTATAGATGGAATAGCGGCTCATTACAGATTATCGCTTTTTCAGAAATTGTCAATACAGCAAGAGATAGAATATCATCTTTTTGCTTCAAAGGAGACTTTTCTTGGTATTAAAACAATCGATCCATATTTAGCCTCGGCTGAAATATCTGACGGAGGAATAAGATGGACATTTATTGACAACATAGTCATTTTTAACAGAATCATTTGGCAAAACAATGTCCTTAATATAACATCAAAAGGTAATTTTGATGTCTACTTGTTTATTGGTGAATCGAATGTAATTTCAACATGGATAGGAGTTATTATATGTAAATTACGACGGAAGAAGATCGCTTTTTGGGGACATGGGACTTATGGAAACGAGAAATTTGTGAAGAAACTGATCAGGCAAATGTTCAATAAACTTCCTGATTCATATTTGCTTTATAATGAAAGAGCAAAATATTTGTTGAAAGAAGAAGGTATAAAGGAGGAGAGTCTTTTTGTCGTATACAATTCTTTAAATTATGATGTTCATGTAAATATTCGTAATTATTTAGAAAAGAACGAGATAAGCTCTTTGAAAAGAAGACTATTTCCCTTGAATTTTGACCTGCCTGTGTTGGTTTTTATTGGAAGGCTTACACCAGAGAAAAAAATTGAACAACTTGTAGAAAGTGTAGAACTGTTACACAGGAAAGGTAAAAAAGTAAATTGCATTATAATTGGAAGCGGTGATATGGAGGATATTCTTAGAAAGCTGGTTTCTTCCCTTGATCTTGAAGAGTATTTTTCTTTCTATGGAGCATGCTACGAAGAAAAAGAAAATGCTCTTTTATTGAGTATGGCTGATTGTTGTATATCACCCGGTAATGTCGGTCTGACTGCAATACATAGTCTGTCGTTTGGAACACCGGTCATAACTCACAATGATCTTCCTAATCAGATGCCGGAAGTCTCTTCAATCATAGAAGGTCTTACAGGAGAGTTGTTTGACAGAAATTGCGTTAACGATCTGGCAGAAAAAATTGAAAAGTTAGTATTCATAAAAGGTAAAAATCATTACAGTGATCATTGTATCAAATTAATAGACAATTATTATAACCCTTATTATCAAGTTAAAGTGTTTAACATGATGGTTGATTATTTAACTGTAAAAGTTTCATGAATCAGACTCCGTTTTTTTCAATAGGAGTAACAACATATAATAGGAAGAACCTGTTACTGCAGACTGTTTTATCTCTCCTCAACCAGGATTTTTCAGATTTCGAAATAATAATAGGAAATGATTATCCGGATGAGCAACTCACTCAAGAATTGATTGGAGTTAAAGATGACAGAATTGTTATTGTTAATAATGATCCGAATCTGGGTGAACTTTCTAATATGAACTCTTTACTGAAGTTGGCTAAGGGCAGGTATTTTTCCTGGCAATTCGATGATGATCTATGTGCTCCGGTGTTTTTAAGTGAAGCACACAAAGCTCTTGAGAAATTTTGTTATCCTGAGTGTGTGTTTTCATCCTTTGCCTACGTATATGGGTCGTCAAATGCTAAATTCACAGGTAAAAGAAATGGTATAACTCTATATACTGGACGTGAATTTTTACGGTCATATTTATCAGGAAGAATAAGAGTGCTTGGATCTGCGGGATTTATGCAAACGGATTATTTAAGAAGTATTGGAGGGGCCATTAAGCTTTCTGAAGGAAAAATGGCTGTTTATTCTGAATACTTTTTAATATTCAAAGCAGGATTACTGGATAAGATTGCCTATTTAAATTCAAACCTGGTAGTTAACCGGGTTCATGAAAATTCATGGTCCTGCAATAGTAATGAAGCATCTATCTATAGACAGGCTGGTATAAATCTGGTACGTGAAAGTCTCTTGATATTTTCTGATCACAGAATCCGGAAAGATTTTCCCCAAAACATAATTTCTCTATTCAAATCCGTTATTTCTGTTGTTATTACTAAAAACAGGATGGCTGGGTTACATGTAACCAGAAGTGATATCACACATTTTGTATCAGAGATCAAAAAAGAACTTAAACTTTTAGAGGACCCGGAATTACTTTTAGAAGCATCAAAATGCCTGAATAAATCTATCAGATATATACCTTTATTCCGCTTAAAAGGATATATCAGGAGTATTATTCCAATAAAGTATCTGGTGGTTGCACATTATTTCAGCTCTTTAGTGTCACCATATACTAACAAATCATTTTGATGTTCTCTGACCATAATTCACATTTATAATCCATTTTCTTTAATTTTGAACGTAATCTAAAATATGATATGACAGAAAAATCAGGTACATGTTTGATTTGTGGAGCTGAAATTAATCCATTTATCACTTTTGGTAAAATGCCTCTTGCCAATGGATTTCTAACAGAAGAACAATTTAAAAATGAGTATTTCTTTGAGTTAAAGGTTGCTAATTGTACTAAATGTGGTATGGTACAATTGATGGAACAACCAGAAAGAGAGATGATGTTCAATGACCATTACGCTTTTTACTCAGGAACATCAAAAGCAATGTCAGATCATTTTGAGCATTTTGCAAATCATGTAATTAAAGATTATTTTCTTTCAGAAGATCCTTTTATAGTCGAAATAGGCAGCAATGACGGAATACTGTTAAAAAACTTCAAGAATAGAAATATCAGGCATCTGGGAATTGAACCGTCTGAGAATGTAGCTGGTGTAGCCAGGGCAAATGGAATAAATACAATATCGGAATTTTTCAACAAAAACCTGGCTGAAAAAATAATTGATGAATACGGCAGGGCAGATGCATTTCTTGCCGCCAATGTAATGTGCCATATACCGTATATACATTCAGTTGTTGAAGGGATAAAAACACTTCTTAAACCTGATGGGATTGTAATGTTTGAAGATCCTTATTTAGGAGATGTTATAGCTAATGTAACATATGATCAGATTTATGACGAGCATGTCTTCTTATTCAATGTGCAGTCTGTAAAATTTCTGTTTGAACAGCATGATCTGGAAGTTGTTGACGTTGAGCACCAGGAGACCCATGGCGGTTCTATGCGATATGTAATAGCTCACAGAGGAGCAAAGAAAATATCTGAAAATGTTATCCTGCAGATCGAAAAAGAACGTAAACAGGGATTACACCTTTCCGAAACCTACAGAACTTTCAAAATAAACTGTGAAGCTTCACGTGATAAACTAAAAGCAATTTTGCTTGATCTGAAGAATGAAGGTGCAAGAGTTGTGGGATATGCGGCAACCTCAAAAAGCACTACTATCCTTAATTATTGTAATATAGATTCTGAACTGATTGAATTTATTTGCGATACAACTCCTATTAAGCATGGGAAATTCAGCCCGGGCAAACATATACCGGTTAAGCCTTATGAGGAGTTTAAAAAGAATTATCCTGATTATGCATTGCTTTTCGCTTATAATCATGAAAAAGAAATTATGGCAAAAGAGGCTGATTTTAAGAAAATGGGACACAAATGGATTGTTTATGTACCAGAAATTGGAATAATATGATTCAATGTGCTAATCCTGGTGCAGGATATCTCGCGTGCAAGGAGGAAATTGACAGGGCAATATTACATGTTTTGAATAATGGCAGATATATCCTGGGAAATGAAGTCAGCACTTTTGAAAACGAGTTTGCCTCATATATCGGAGTAAAACATGCAGTAGGTGTTAGTAATGGAACTGAAGCCATACATCTGGCGCTAAGGGCTTTGCATATAGGGTACGGCGATGAGGTGATCACAGTATCACATACTGCTGTCGCAACTATTGCTGCAATTTTTCAATGTGGAGCAGTTCCTGTATTTGTTGATATTGACCCAGATACATTTACAATTGATGTTTCCAGGATTGAAAAAGCAATAACGAAGAAATCAAAGGCGGTTATTGCTGTTCATTTATATGGTCACCCTTGTGAATTGGATATATTAAAGAAGATAGCTGAAAATTATAACCTAAAGATTATTGAAGATTGCGCCCAGGCCCATGGCGCTACTTACAAAGGTGAAAAAGTAGGCTCAATCGGTGATATTGGATGCTTTAGTTTTTATCCTACAAAAAACCTGGGTGGAATAGGTGATGGAGGTCTTATCACCACAGATAGTAATGATGTGGCAGATGAAATAAGAATATTACGGGAATATGGTTGGAAGGAAAGGTACATCAGCTTTATACATGGTTATAACTGCAGGCTTGATGAATTACAGGCTGCTATATTAAGAGTAAAACTAAAGTATCTTGAATATAATAATTGCAGAAGGAATGAAATAGCAGAAAAATACAGCAATTGCTTGTCAGAAAAAGATATTATTCTACCTAGAACAAATTCTGAATGTGTACATGCGTTTCATTTGTATGTTATTAAGACCAATCGGAGGGATGAACTGAAGAATTATCTTGAGAATAACCACATCGGAACTCTTGTGCATTACCCAATACCTGTTCACCTGCAACCGGCATATAAAAATTATTCCGGAGGATCACTTAAATTTACTGAAAAAATTGCCATGGAAATTCTGTCGCTACCAATGTATCCGGAACTTATAGATGAAGAAGTGACCTATATAACTGATACGATTAATCGATTTCAATCTTGACCTATGATCCAGGGAGTCGAATTTAAAACATTGATTACTCATACTGATGAACGGGGATTTTTCCGTGAAATGATCAGAAATACCGGCAGTATTACAGAAGCAGGCTTAGACCAGGTAAGTCATTCCCTTGTTTATCAGGGTGTTATTAAAGCCTGGCATTATCATAAAATTCAGACTCAGTGGAATTATGTGATTAGTGGATTAATTAAGGTCGTACTTTATGATTTGCGTGAAGAATCCCCAACAGTCAATAATAAAATAGAGTTTTTTGCTGGTGATAACCAGGAGCCCTTAATCTATTGTTTTCCTCCCGGAGTAGCTCATGGTTATAAATGCTTGAATGGTCCAATGAACATTATATATATTACTTCAGGTATATACGATCCTGAAGAAGAGGGTAGATTGGAATATGATAACAGAAAAATCGGTTATGATTGGTTAAAATTGGAAATAAAATGATATTGACGGGAATCATTCCAATCTAAGGTTAATCAGAGAAAATGGTTTTAAAATTTTTCAGAAAGAAAAGAGTATTAGTTACAGGAGGTAATGGATATATAGCTTATAATCTGATAAAGCTATTGAAGGATACAGAACTTTTTCTTACTCGCTTTGATTCCAGAATTGATGTATGGCCGGAAATTCAAAATAATTCTAAAATTAAATTTTCTAATATAGAGAATGATATAAGGAACAGGGAAGTATTAGAATCTATTTTACCTGATTTTGATATTATTTTTCATTTTGCAGCTCAGACAAGTAATTATATTGCAGATTCAGATCCTGCAAATGATATCGGAATCAATCTAATTCCTCTGGTAAATATCCTTGATATTTGTGAAAAGAAATCACTAAGTCCGGTAATAATATTTTCAGGAACCGCAACTGAAGTTGGAATGAATGATCGCTGGCCTGTAAATGAAAAATTTAAGGACCAACCTGTAACAATATATGACTTGAACAAACTGCTGGCTGAGACATACCTGAATTATTATTGTCGCAAAGGTATCGTATCAGGCGCTACTTTGCGATTGGCAAATGTTTATGGACCAGGGCCGGTTAGCAGCAGCAAAGACAGAGGCATTGTAAATATGATGATCAGAAAAGCCATTGAAAAATTACCTCTTCCTCTATATGGCACCGGGGAATATATAAGAGATTATATTTACATAGATGACGTTGTCATGGCATTCTGTTCAGCTGCAGAGAATATAGATAAGATTAATGGTAGATATTTTTATATCGGAAGTGGTATTGGACATTCGCTGATTAGTTTGTTTAATACCATTATTTCAGAAAATTTTGAACGGACTGGATTTAAATCTGAAATTAAACATACTGAATTCCCTGAGAATTTATCAATAATAGAAAAACGTCAGTTTGTAGCTAATATAGATAAATTCGTTGATTACACAAACTGGCATCCGGAGACTGATTTGAGACGAGGTATTGGTTTGACTATTGAATATTTTCTAAAAAGCAAAATATGAAAAGGCTTATTTCTACTAAATTGCCTAGTCTGAAAGGCGCTAAAATACTGATTACTGGTGGTCTGGGTTTCATTGGAAGCAATCTATCTCATAAGTGTCTTCAATTAGGAGCTGATGTTACTATATATGATTCTCTTGCCCTTAATTCCGGTGGTAATCTTGCTAATATTGAAGACATTAAAAATGAAGTTAAGCTTATATTCTCCGATATTCTCGATTTTAATGAGGTTGTTCATGCAATATATAACAAGGATATTATTTTTAATTGCGCTGCCTCAACATCACATCCGCAATCAATGAATCAACCAGTTCTGGATATGGATGTAAATAACAAAGGTCTTTTATTTTTGCTGGAGGCCTCCAAGCGTTTTAATAATAAGATTAAATTCATTCATCTTGGGACAAGCACTCAACTTGGAAGTCTTAGGTATAAGCCAGCTGATGAAGAACATCCGGAATTTCCTACTGACATATATTCCGCCAACAAAAGTGTATCAGAAAAATATGCAATAATATACAGCAGAGCTTTTAACATGGATATCAGTGTTATTCGACTTTCAAATGTTTATGGTCCCCGGGCTTGCATAAAAAGTTCAAACTTCACCTTCAATAACTACTTTATTGGCTTGTCTCTTCAGGATAAGCAGATTACGATATACGGAGACGGAAAACAGTTGAGGAATTTCATATATATTGATGATGTTGTTTCAGCTTTGATTCTTGCTTCACAAAACGAAAATACAAGAGGAGAAGTTTTCTTTGCAGTGGGAGATGAACATTTTTCAGTCGCAGAAATGGCAGAGATGATTGTTAAGGTATTTAAATCGGGATCAATTAAATATATAAATTGGCCTAGTGAAAGTAAGGCAATTGAAATAGGAGATGCTGTGATTAGCAATAAAAAAATTAAGAAGTTCTTATCATGGGAACCTGAAACAACATTGAGAAATGGACTAAAGATTACTAAAGATTTTTATTTGAATAATCTGCATAATTATTTGTAGTAATATATCAGGAGTAGTCTTCAATACTAACTGAAAATTATTTTAATTGTACTTAAAACATGACTAATAAGAAAAATTTATTAATAACAGGTCCTCTGGGGCATATCGGATCAAAATTTATACATAGTCTTTGTGAACAAAATAATTTCGATAAAGTAATATTGATTGACAACTTATCAACGTTAAGATATTCTTCTTTATTTAATCTGCCATCTAATAATAAATTCAAATTTATTGAAGCAGATATTCTTAAATATGATTTTGAAAATATCCTTAATGAAGTTGACATAGTTTTACATCTTGCTGCCATTACTGATGCAGCTGGTAGTTTTGATATGGCGGATAAAATAATGGAAACAAACCTATATGGTACAAATAGGGTAGCAGGAGCGTGTGCAATAACTAATACTAAACTTATTTTTATTTCAACCACTAGTGTATATGGACCTAAAAATGAATTTGTTGATGAAGATTGTTCGGAAGATGAACTTAATCCCCAAAGCCCATATGCAAAAAGCAAATTGCTTGCAGAACGATCACTTTTTGAACTTTCAGAAAAATATCAGGATTTTAAGTTTACTATTTGTCGCTTCGGTACAATCTTTGGCACTTCGGTGGGGATGAGATTTCATACGGCTATCAACAAATTCATCTGGCAGGCTGTAATGGATGTACCAGTAACTGTTTGGACGACAGCATTAAATCAGAGGAGACCCTACTTAGCGCTGGATGATGCGATCAGAGCTCTTCATTTTATAGTTAGCAATGACTATTTTAATAACACTGTCTATAATGTGCTTTCGATAAATGTAACTGTAAATGAGATAATTGAAGAGATAAAGAAATATGTGCCTGACCTAGGGATCAATTTTGTCGATTCAAAGATCATGAATCAGTTATCTTATACTGTATCAAATGAAAAGTTCAAAAAGCTTGGGTTTGAATTTAAGTACACAATTAGTGATATTTTTGATACCATAATGATATTAAGAAATGCAAATTTTGAAAAAAATTGTGAAAGAGATTTGATGTAGACTGAAAATAATAATTCTTTAACTGGTGCAAGTTATTATAACAAAATAATAAGATTTTTGTGAAATGAATGCTTTATGGGGAAAAAATAAATTTTCATGTTACCTGGAAGAAGGTTCATTATCATTCATTTGTGCGATAATTTCAGTCATAATACTACCTATTCATGTCTATTTTATTGCTCCTTTTATGATTCTTTGGGTCATATGTTGGATTCTGGAGAATTATCAAAGGTTCAATAAGATTTTTAAGATCAGGAGATCTTACTTATTGCTTTTTATTCTGGTACTAGCATTCTATTTTTGGCAAGCTATAGGTGTTTTTTATTCAGATGACACCCAAATGGCTTTTTTAAATTTATTTGGGAGGTTATCATTTATCTTGTTCCCTATAGTCCTTATATATCCTGGTATACAAATTAAAAAACGCATCGGTTTTCTAACAAGCCTTTTTGCTTTATCCACATTCTTTTACATGATTTTTTGCTTTGGCTACGCATTATACAAATCATTAAATATTGTTGAAGGAACCCTTGTGTTCGACGCTATCCCTCAGGATTATATTTGGTTGAATTATTTTTATGGCTCAGATCTTACACTTACGCAACATCCATCATACATTTCGATGTATGTCCTTCTATCTTCGGTAATTAGTTTAGAAGCATTTTTTAATTACTCACAGAGATTTTGGGTAAGGTTAGGATGGCTTGTAATAGGTATAATTCTGTTGCTATCACTTTATTTTCTTTCATCCAGAGCAGCAATATTAATTGGTATAATAATGCTATCACTTTACTTTGGACTTAAACTTAATGAAATTGGGAAGAAGAAATTGACCTGGCTTATGGTTATTTTTCTTGTAATTGCTGTTTCATATGTTACTTTCAAATTAGCTGATCAAAGCCAAAATAGCATTAAATCATTGTTCTTTAGTCAACAAGCTAATAATAAATTAACAAGAGATCCGAGAAGTGTAATATGGAAATCTGCACTCGATGTTTCCGGAAAAAACTTATTGGTAGGAGTTGGCATAGGAGATGTCAGAAATGAATTAGCTAGGGAGTATTACAAAAGAGGGGAAGTTAATATGGCAAAAGAGAGGCTAAATGCACATAACCAATTCCTTGAAATATTGCTGGAGAGCGGAATAATAGGTCTGGGTATTTTTCTTTTGATTATTACTATTATGTTTTATATTGCATTTGTAGATAAAAATATCATTTACGGAGTTTTCCTGGTTACGATTATTCTTTTCTTTCTCTTTGAATCAATTCTGTACAGATTAGCAGGGGTTACATTCTTCTCCCTTTTTTCCTTTCTTCTGATCCATAATAATGAAGAAAATAAACTAAAAGAATAATACTCATACATTGGAATAAAAACTAAGATAGGAGTGCATTGGTTCTCCTTGTTTTTTGAGGAACATGTCGACAATGACACCCAGCCTGACTATCATGACTTTGCCAAGTGGACAACTTTTTCAATACCGATAAGCTCTCGGCGGAAAGAATTTTATAAAATAAAGCATATGCTATAAACGAACCTAAAAAAATGAGAAAATGACATTTAAGGATTTTATTCCACCAATTTTAATACGATTGGTTAAAAGATGTATTGGACTGGAAAACACTAAAGAATATCAAAATTATTCACAAGCTATGAAATTCTGCTATTCATATTCATATGATGATTTTGAGTTCTGTAGTATGATGTCAGATAAAACAATTGCTTACATGAAAGTAGTTAAGGAAAAACCATTTTGTCTGAATCAAACTAATAGTTTTTTATTGGCTGCAATTAATCAGTATATAAATCTGCATTCAAAAAAAAAAATAACAGTTCTTGACTTTGGTGGAGCATGCGGTGCTCATTTCTTAGAAATAAAACGGTTTTTTCCAAATGATTTTTCACTAAAATGGTATGTTGTTGAAACAGATCAAATGGTGAAATCTGCAGTTAATAAGGGTTTACATAATAATGAATTGAATTTCGTTAATTCAATTGAAGATATAAAAATAAAAATAGACTTTATCCATAGTTCGGGTGCATTGCAATGTGTTTCCAACCCATATGAATTTATAAATAAACTCATCAACATTAATGCTTCCTGGATGCTCTTTAATCGAATGATGTTTAATGAAAGTGATAGAGACATCTTGACTATTCTGAAATCATTTCTATCAACGAACGGACCAGGAAAGCTACCGAAAGGTTACTCTGATAAAATTGTATCTTATCCACATACGACAATGTCATTTCAAAAATTTAATCAAAAGATGATTAATAATGGTTATGAACTTGAATGGATGTTTTGTGATACATCATCTGGTATTCAATTAAAAAACGAAAAAATTATCGGCAAAGGCTTACTTTACTTAAAGAAATAATATTCACAAAACGCAGTCCCATCTCTCTGTTAGTGTTGTCATTCTTTGCTCGGGTGGAACTGCTACATTTATCCGGACAGAAAGTTAAGCTATAATGCTTAATTTAACTGATATGAAAAAAAGATAATCCCGAAAGCATCCGGGACATCTAAAACGCCAAAAAAGCTTTATAAAACACTAATTGTCAGAATCTGATTTTTAGCGTAGGAAAAGTGCGGTAGTCAGGTGAAAGGAGAACGTTGGTTCTCCTTTTTTATTGGTATTTTTTATATATCTCATTCACCTTTTTCCTGTTTGCAAATAATACTAAAATCAGCAATGTTAGAAGAAGAATTACAGGAATAACCTGTCTGATATAGTAAACTAATCCATTTACTCTGGTAGTTGGCACTGTAAAATCACTTAATACCGTTACAATTTCTTTGTATATATCCTGTTCAGCTTCTAAAGCTTGTTTCCTATAATATAAACCAAGTATGTCATTATAAAGCAACTGCGTATTTTGTTCCTGCATAAAGACTATTTGTCCACCTGTTTGGGATGTTCTTTTTCGTGTTTCCTCAAAGTATTTAACTCTTTGAAGACTGTCAAGATTTTCAATATCAATATTTAATCTTTCCAAAAACTCTTTATTCTGGGCTAGCCTGATATTATTTCTTTGCTGAAATAGTTGATCACTATTAAAATATTTAATTATACCGTCACGAAGCAGATGCAAAGCTTGAGGGGTATTAATTTTAACCTGAATATCAAACCTGTCCTGCATCCTGATATTTGTTGTATCATAAATATCATGAGAGTTCTTATAATCAACATTATCCGGAATTCTGTCCTTATTGAGGTCAATAATCCAGTAAGCACCTATCCCTGAAATATTTTTGCTAGTTTCCTCTGAAAGGCCTAAAGTTTCAGCAAATGATTTTTTATCAAGAGACTGAAGTCTATTTATATATGAAATCATCTGGGAATTCTCAATCATATTACTCCTCAAAACCATATCCGAGGTATAGATTGATGGCGAAGCTGTTTTCATAATATAGGCTACCACAACACCTGCAACAATACTCAAGGTTAAAGGCAACCATCTTCTCACCAAAAATACTATCGAGATAAGTATCGCTCTTCCAAGAGCATTTAACCATTTACTGATTGTTCTCCCCATCCTGTTAAACAGATCCAGCAGATCAATCTCATCATTCCTTGCATTGTTGTTTGTAGTATTCTCAGACATATTCCTAAATATTGACTTGTTTTTACAAATATACTCAAAATTGAATTGTGAAAAAGATTGTGGTAAATCTCATCTAAATTGTTTTTAACACTTTCAAAGCCAGATCCTTCATCAGCGGCTTATAATCATCCACAAACTCTCCTGATACCCGGTTGCCGATCACAAGGCATAAGGTCAGTGCTTTATGACCTAAAAGCGCTGATAATCCATAAATAGCGGAGCTCTCCATCTCATAGTTACTGATCGTCCTTCCCCTGAACTCAAATTCGGCAAGCTTATCATTTATCTCATGATCAAAGGCTTCTAATCTTAGTTTCCTTCCCTGGGGAGCATAGAAGCCTGGTGCCGATATTGTAATTCCCTTTTTAAAATCCTCCTTAAAGAAATAATCTGCAACCTCTTTGCTGCAGTTAACTGCATAAGGGTAGGAGAGGGTATCCGGCCATTCAAGATGCATTACCAGTACATCAGAAAGTGCTGTGTCAAGTATCCAGTCATATCCTTCATAAAAGTGAAGTAGTCCATCAAAACCGATGGCGGTTTCAGTAAGAACGACTGACCCTGCAGGCACATCTTCTCTTAGGCCACCAGAGGTTCCAATCCTTATAATTGTAAGAGAGGTAAGGTCCTGTTTTGGTATACCGGTACTTAGATCAATATTAACCAGGGCATCAAGTTCATTTAAAACTATATCAATATTATCCGTTCCAATCCCTGAGGAGATCACAGTAATTTCCTGATTGTCAAATAATCCTGTAATGGTAATGAATTCACGGTTTTGCTTCCTTACCCTGATTTCACTGAACAATGAACCTATCATTTCTACCCGTCCAGGGTCACCAACAATTATGATTTTGTGAGAAATATCTTCGGGAAGGAGATTGAGATGGAAAATGCTTCCATCCTTATTAAGTATTAACTCGGTCTTCTTTTGCATCTTAAAAATAAAAGGTCGAATTTACAATATTCAGATGAGTCGGCAAAATTGTTGAAAAATGAAAAAACACTGAACCTGGAAAAATTTTTAGCAAAACATCCCTCTAGCCCCCTTCAAAGGGGGAATTATGACCTGCAACTGTTTCTTGTGACTTTTATCTTGTATCTTTTAGTAAAAACCCACCCCTAGCCTCGACTTCGCTCGGCTTTTCCCCTCCCAGGAGGGGATTTTTTTTACCCTTGCACCCTTGCGCCTCTGTGCCGTTGAGCCTTTATTTATAATACTCCATAATCGTCCCTGAAAGTATCTTTAGTGATATTTCTGCCAGCTTGGTCTGATACTGAATCCCTAATAGCCTGTCCTTGGCATCAAGTAAACTTTTCTGCACTTCACGCAGTTCAATACCTGATAGATTACCAAGCATATACCTTTCAAGTGCAATAGTAAGGTTCTCAGTTGCAGTACCAAGATTCTGCTCCTCAAGCTGTATTAATCTAAGATTATTGCTGTAAACATTGTAAATGGTCAGCAGATCTGCCTTAACTCCCTGTTCTACCTCAAGATATCTGAGCTCCTTATTCTGCATATCTATGTTTGAATTGGAAATTCTTCTTCTCTGGTTAAATCCGTCAAAAATATTTAAACCAAGAGTGAGTCCATAATTCAACCCATTTGTAGTCTGATTTTTATATGTGCCTGTTTCGTAGGTATTCAGTGTGTAGTTATACCCGGAAGACAGGTTGAGATAAGGATAAGATCTTGAAGTTATAATTTTATAGTCATATTCCGATACTATCTTATTCCTGGCTGCGATAAGAAGACTTGTATTTCCTGATAGCATTTCATCATAGAGTTTTTCATACAAAAGATTCTCATCAACAGCTATGATTGTATCAGCTGAAACAAATTCTGTACCAAGGTTTTCCACTGCCATGAGTTCATTCAGATTTATCTCGGCAGCTCTTACAATCTCACCTTGTTTAGAAAAGATAGAGCTATCAGCGTTAAGGTACACTTGCGACTGTAAAACCTGCAGTTTTGAACTTGAGCCAAGCATATATCTGTCTTTGTCAATTCTCAGCCTTTCCCTCGATAGAGCTAAAGCATATTCAAGATTCTTAAGTGTCTGAACCTGTTTAATAAAGTTGTAATATCCTGCAATAATCTGCGATATGAGGGTTTCCACTTCAAGTTGCGTACTGAGTGATCCCAGTTGTTTCAGTTCATTCAGCATCTTGTAAGTGGTACTGACAGAGAACCCGTCAAAAATAGTCCATCCTAATGATAGTCCAGCAGTTGCAGAGGTATTATGAATGCCTGAAGTGGAATTTGTTGTCCCGTCAGTCAGATTCTGTGTTGTATTATTTAATGTTCCACCGTATCTGCCTGACAGATCAACCGCAGGAAGATAGCCTGCATTCCCTGGTGTGAAATTATTCTTCGTAATAGTCTCATTATTGCGTGCTACAAGCAGGGAAAAATTCTTTTCAAGTCCTATGCTGATACATTCCTTCAAGCCGTAAATGTTCTGCCCAAAGGATATAAACTGTATTGACAATAGTATAAGACTAGTTGGCAGTATTCTGAATCTCATCTTTAACTGTTTTAGCTTCACTTGAAATATACGTATATATTGCAGGTACTACAAATAGTGTCAGCAAAGTAGAAAACAACATTCCTCCAATCACAGAAATACCCATGGCAATTCTGCTCTGAGCACCTTCTCCAAGACCAAGAGCCAGTGGGGAAATGCCAAGCATAGTAGCCAGACTGGTCATCAGGATCGGCCTGAAACGGGCAGCAGCGGCATCTTTAATTGCTTCAATTTTTGATAGACCGGCAGTTTTTCTCTGATTTGCAAATTCTACTATAAGAATACCATTTTTTGTTACTAGTCCGACGAGCATAATAATGCCAATCTGACTGAATATGTTCATGGTCACATTAAAATACCACAAGAACATTAAAGCACCCAGGAGAGCAAGCGGAACAGTCATCATAACAATGAACGGATCTTTGAAACTCTCGAACTGAGCTGCAAGTACAAGGAAAATGAGAATGATGGCAAGAGCAAACGCAAACATCAGACTCGAGGAACTCTCTCTGAAATCCTTTGAATCGCCTGCAAGGGCAGTTCTGAATGTCTCATCCAGAGTTGATTTTGCAATCATATCCATCTCATCCAGTCCCTGGCTGATTGTATTTCCTTTTGAAAGCCCTGCAGATATCGTGGCTGAAACAAATCTGTTATAACGATAGAGTTGGGGAGGAGCAGTCTCTTCTGTCAATGTTACCAGATTATCTAATTGTATGATGTCTCCTCTATCATTTCTGACATACAATGATCTGAGATCAAGTGGTTTATTACGGTCACTTCTTTCCAGTTCACCAAGTATCTGATACTGTTTGCCATTCATGAAAAAATAGCCATATCTCTGTCCGCTGAGTGCAAGCTGCAAAGTCTGACCGATGTTTTGCGTCGATACACCGAGATTGCTTGCTTTGTCCCTGTCAATATGGATCCGCATCTCGGGTTTAGTAAATTTCAGGTTCACATCGGCCATCTGAAAGGTAGGATTATCCATAACTTTTGCCATGAATTCCGGAAGGATTTCCCTGAGTTTCTCAATTGAGGTTGCCTGCAGGACATATTGAACAGGCATACCAGATCTTCTCCCTCCGAATGTAGATTGCTGCATAACCATTGCTCGTGCCTTTGTCTTCTTTCTGAATGCAGTACCAAGATCATCAGCAATTTCCTGTTGGGTCCGGTTTCTTTTATCAGGTTTCACCAGTGTTATTCTGATATTGCTATGGCCTCCTCTTACCATTGAAATCACTCCATCACGCTCCGGAACAAGTGTATCAACCATTCCAGCAAGATCGTCAATATAACTAAGCATGAATTCATATGTTGATCCTTCAGGTGCAACTACGTTTACACTAACCTGAGACCTGTCTTCAAGGGGAGCCATTTCAGCAGGGATTGATTTCCAGAGAAGAATAATCAAACCAAAGGCAACTGCAAGAATAAAAAATGTCACTCTTCTGCGTCTTAGAAAAGTATTGAGTGCATTTTTGTACCAGTTGTTAAGATTGATAAAAAATTTATCTGTCTTTCTGTAGAACCAGCTATGCGTGCTCTCTTTTTTTAGAAGTTTGGTTGAGACCATCGGAGTCAGTGAGAGGGCAAGAAATGCAGATATTCCAACAGCTCCGGCCATTACTATAGCAAACTCGCGGAAAAGTCGACCTGTTATTCCCTGAAGAAAAACAATCGGGAAGAAAACAGAAATGAGTGTAATTGTAGTGGATATTATGGCAAAATATATCTCTCTGGAACCTTCCAGCCCTGCTTGAACAGGTGGCAAACCGTTTTCAACTTTTACATAAATATTTTCCATCACAACGATGGCATCATCAACCACAATGCCGATTGCAAGAACAATTGCAAGAAGTGTGAGCACATTTATACTGTAATCTGCCAGATACATTATGAAGAACGAACCAATCAGTGATACAGGAATTACAAGGATGGGTATCAAGGTTGCCCTCCAGCTTCTGAGAAAGAAATAAATTATTACCACAACAAGGAAGAAAGCAATATAAATAGTATTCTTTACTTCCTTTATTGAATTTCTAATGTAATCAGTACTGTCCCATGCTACATTTGCCATAATATCTTCAGCAACATCCTTTTTTATATATTCCAGTCGTCTGTAAACCTCATCAACAATATCGATCTGATTAGATCCCGGCTGGGGGATAATCACTACCACCACCATAGGTACTCCATCTCTCTTCAGAATGCCCCTGATATCTTCTGGACCCAATTCTGCATGACCTATATCCTTGAACCTGATTATCTGGTCTCCTGCCTGTTTGATGATCATATCATTGAACTCTTTGGGTGTTGTCATCAGTCCCAAAGTTCTAATTGTTAGCTCTGTATTGTTACCTTCAATACTACCAGACGGCAATTCAACATTTTCACGTGATATTGCATTTCTTACATCGAGTGGAGTAAGCTTGTATCCTGCCAGTTTTACAGGATCAAGCATTAGCCTCATGGCATATCTCTTCTGTCCGTAAATAAAAACAGCGCTGACTCCCTGAATCGTTTGCAATTGCTCTTTATAAGTTAATTCGGCAACATCTGAAAGTTCGAGTAATGATCTTTTGTCACTTTCCACAGTAATCATAAGGATAGGACTGGCATCCGCATCAGCTTTTGCTACTACCGGAGGGTCACAGTCACGAGGCAGCATTCTCATAGCCTGCGATACTTTGTCTCTTGTATCATTGGCTGCTGTCTCCATATCTACTGAAAGTTCAAATTCAACTGTAATGTTACTTGAACCCTGGGAACTTACACTTGTAAGTGAACGTATTCCCTGAATGCCGTTTATGGACTGCTCCAGCGGTTCTGTGATCTGAGTCTCTATTACATCGGAGTTTGCTCCCGGATAGGATGTTCTTACATTGATTATTGGCGGATCGACGCTCGGGAATTCACGTATTCCTAGAAAGGTAACACCTACTATCCCAAAAAGAAGAATTACAATTGCAAATACAGTAGATAATACCGGTCTGCTTATACTTACTGATGATAAACTCATAGTAATTTACCAGTTTAATGGTTTACAATAACGCTGTCGAGTACAATCGGAAGATTCTGTCTCAACTGAAGAATTCCGGTAGTCAGCAATGTGTCACCGAAATTAAGTCCATCGACTATCTGGATATGGGATTCAGTCCTTAATCCTGTGGTAACATTTACATACTGCGCTTTCCCATTTTTGTATGTGTATACCTTTTCTCCCTCCATTTCAGGTATTATTGCCTCAGTAGGTATTGCAATAGCATTTTCGATTTTTGATAGTTCAAGAGTAATCCCGGCATAACGACCTGATTTAAGTTCTTCCCTGCTATTAGGATAAAGAGCTCGTAAGACTATTGTCCTTGTGTTGATGTCAATTTTAGGGTCAATAGCATAAACCGAGGCATTATAAATAACATTGCTACCCGCAATAGCGAATGTGATTGGATATCCGATCCTGATCTCAGAAGCATATTTCTCCGGTATGGAGAATTCTATCTTAAGCGGACTGGTTTTTATGAGCCTGGCAATTTTTGTTGCCGGATTTGTATAGCTGCCTTCGCTAACATACCTGAGCCCAATTATCCCATCAAATGGAGCTCTAAGCTCGGTCATGGCTATTTGAGCCTGAATGAGTTTAATATCAGCATTTATGGTCTGAACATTAGTAACTATCTGATCATAGCTTTCCTGGCTTATTGCATCTTTGTCAAGGAGGCTTCGTTGCCTGAACTCTTTCGCCTCGGCCATTTTTAATTCAGCTTGTTGCTTCTGAAGCTGGGCCTGAAGTGGCTGATCATTTATTTTGGCAAGTAAATCACCTTTTTTAACTCTGGTTCCTTCAGTGAATTTAATGCTGACAATCTTTCCTGAAGTCTCGAAAGAGAGATCAACCTCTTCATCCGGACGTAGTGTTCCTGTTGAATTTACCAGTTCACTTAAATTTGTGGGTGAGATAAGAAATCCGGTAGCATTAAGGCTTTGCTGACCCTGCCTGAGCATAGGGGTCTTGAGACTTTTCGGTCCTAGCTTTTCTGCAATAAATGGTTTGATTTTGGGGTACAGAATCAACCCGGCCAGAAACAATATTATAATTATTGTTAAAGTTGCCTTAAGTCGTTTGTTCATATTATATTCTTTTGTTTTATTTAATTTTTAAAATTCATAATTAATGTAAAACACTGACTTGTTAAACATTAGTTGAGTTATAGTCGCTGGGTTAAATCGCACAAATGTAGGAAAATATTCACGTTTGCACCACTGGCGCTATTTCGAAATATTGTTAAATAATCATAAATTATGACTGCTGTATATAATGTTTCAGATTTTGATAAAAGTGAGTATTTTTGATCGCTCATAATAATGATATATGATCCAGCGTATTCAATCTGTTTATTTGTTATTGACATCCCTCTTGTCAATATTATTCCTTAAAGGCTCTTATTTAACCTTTTTTGACAAATCCGGTTCAACTATTAACATTATGGTAACAGGATTGTTTAAATCTGATGGCATTTCTGATCCGGAAAAGATTTCCGATTTGTGGATTTTACTGGTAGTTGGTGTTTTTATACCTTTGGTCTCATTTATTGCGATCTTTTTGTTCAAGATGAGAAACATCCAACTAAAGTTTGTAAAGCTACAGATTGTGTTAATTCTTGTATTATTTGCAGCTTCTGCTATTTACACTTTTATGGTTTTATCGAAATTTGATACTTCCCTTGATTCCTGGTATAAGTTGCTGGTACCTGCATCCCAGCTTATATTATCAGTTTTAGCCTTCAAAGGAATAAAGAAAGATGATGAATTGGTAAAATCCTACGATCGACTAAGATAGGGAAGAAGGCTATAGGGGATGTAGATGCTGTAAAGGCTTTAGATAATTGATACAATAGAATATAGACTTCATTACTTCTAAGGCCTTTAAAGCTTCTAACGCTTCTATCGCCTCAAATAATGTTGAGATTTTCCTGATTAGTGATCTTTTCGCAATAATGGCATTTTAAGGCAACATTCTTCTTTGAGACTACCTTGAATCTGGTTATTACAGGTTCATAATTGGTTATACACTTGGGATTCATGCATCTGGCAATCCCAATAATATTGTCGGGAACTACTACTACCTTTTTCTCAACAACTTCATAATCCCTTATGATATTCAGCTTTGCATCCGGAGCTACAAGGGCAATTCTGTTGATATCCTCATCTTCGAAATATACTCCTGAAATTTTTATAATTGCTTTCCTGCCCAGCTTCTTGCTCTCAAGGTTGGTACCAAAGGTTATCTGGTTGTCAATACTGTCGAGACCGAGTATCTGTATAACCTTGAATAGATTTTTAGCGGGGACATGATCAATTACAGTTCCGTTCTGGATGGCGCTGACACTCAATTGTTTTGGTTCTTTCATGGCCTGTATTGATTATTTGATACCTAGTAGTGAACACAGAATTGCCTGACGCGTAAATACTCCGTTCAAAGCCTGTTCAAAATAATATGCTTTGGGATTCATGTCAACATCCTGGTTAATTTCATTGACCCGTGGCAGGGGGTGAAGAATTCGCATATTTGGTTTCGTATTCTTAAGCATGGAATCCTTCAGCACATAAACATTCTTTACCTTCTCATATTCTATCGGGTCAGAGAATCTCTCTTTCTGAACTCTTGTCATATAAATGATATCAGCCCTGGATATTATATCAGTGAAATCATTATGTTCATAGTACTTGAGGCCAAGATTATCAAGGTAAAGTTTAAATTCATCAGGCATCTTAAGTTCTTCGGGCGAGATAAAATTAAATGTTGCTTTCCAGCGCGACATAGCCATCATCAGAGAGTGAACTGTCCTTCCATACTTTAAATCGCCAACCATAAAAATGTTAAGATTTTCAAGTGTTCCCTGGGTTTTCCGAATAGAATACAGGTCAAGAAGAGTTTGTGAGGGGTGCTGGTTGGCTCCGTCACCCGCATTTATCACAGGCACAGTAGCTATTTCGCTTGCAAACCTGGCGCTTCCCTCAATAGGGTGTCGCATTACAATCAGATCACAATAATTATTTACAGTTCTTATGGTGTCATTAAGAGTTTCTCCTTTTGAGACACTTGAATTTGAAGAATCGGAAAACCCGATTATTTTTCCTCCCAGTCGGTTTATGGCACTCTCAAAACTTAGTCTCGTACGGGTTGAAGGTTCAAAAAACAATGTCGCAATAACTTTCCCTTCAAGCAATTTTTGTGTTGGTTCTCTTTCAAACTCCTCAGTAAGGTCAAGAATCTTCAATATTTCATCCGTAGTGAAATCATCAATCGATACTAAGCTTCTGTTTTTCATCATATAATTATTATATTTCTATGGCATGATGGAATCCGCATGTGACTGATTATATAATTGTGTTTGTGTATGCAAATGCATGCGGGTTTCATAATCTCTGAAAAATTAACTCGGTCCGGACTGCCATAGATCAAAGTTACTCAAGATTTGCTTGAAGGGAAAAGCCTGTTAATAATTAATTTAAAACTTTAAGTCATTTACGCTCAATAAACCGGCTTTTAAGGTTTTCGATCCGTGAAAGTTTCCCAATTATCCTTTCACCTGAAGAGATCCTGAAATTAATCCCGATTTTGCAATCAAGATCGAAGATCTGGCCTGATTGTCCGGCATTTTCATCTTTAAGTATTTTCATAACATCATTCATCGATTCAAAGGGGAATGATATTTCATAATAATCTTTGACGTAGCATTCAATTATTTCTGCATTTTTAATCGCTTCTGCTGCGGCTGTTTTATATGCGTTTATAAGCCCTGGCACTCCAAGCAGTGTCCCTCCGAAATACCTTATTACAACTATCAGAATATTAGTAAGCCCGTTGGAATTGATCTGTCCCATAATAGGTTTTCCTGCTGTTCCCGAAGGTTCGCCATCATCGTTTGTTCTCCAGACAAGTCTTTGATGACCAATCATATAGGCAAAGCAATGATGCCTGGCATCATGATATTCTTTTCTGAGATTATCAAGAATCAGTTTTATTGATTCCTGCTCAGCTATGGGATATGCATTTGCGATAAACTTGCTTCCCTTATCCCTGAAGATCCCCAATGAATGAGTTTTAATGGTTCTGTATCCGTCAATCTCCATAATAAAAACCAGAAAATCAATTACAGTACAATATTAATTATTTGTCTGGTTAATGCGAACGTTAAAATTGATACTTTTGTCCTGAACATTATTTGAAATATGAACCTTCTATTAGATGAAAAGGATTTAAAGAAGCTTATTGTTATCGGCGACAGGGTACTTATAAAACCAAAAGCTCCTCAGTCGAAGACAAAGAGTGGGCTTTTGCTTCCTCCTGGTGTAAATGAGAATGAGAAAGTTCTTATTGGTTTTGTTGTGAAAGTAGGACCCGGGTATCCCATTCCATCGGTTAATGATGTTGATGAGCCATGGAAAAACAGGTCAGATGAACCAAAATATGTTCCGTTGCAGCCAAAAGAAGGAGACCAGGCAGTATATCTTCAGAACAGCGCCATTGAAGTAGAATTCAACAGGGAAAAATATGTTATTGTTCCTCATTCCGCTATTCTGCTCCTGTTAAGAGATGATGGACTTTTCGAATAATTTAAGTAATAATTCGAAATTATTCATCATACAATGAGAACTCCCTGAATTCTGTTTTGAAAGATTCTATTTCTTCAGCCCATCTTTGTTTTTCCGCTTTAATATCTCTTCTTTCAACCAGAGTTTCCCTGATACCTGAGTCCCCTGATAGTATATCAAAGGGCATAAGGTTATATTCATACTCGTATGGGGGTGGGTTGAATCTAAGTGAACCTTCAGGAGAAGTTTCAATAATTGCATCAAATATTTCAACTGCCGTTTCTACAGGCCTGAAGGATTCAATATCAGTAATATGGATCTGCATCCCGTTACACAATTCGCCACAGAATTTATGGAAGGTTGGTATATAATTGTGAATCCTGAATGCGCAACCAGGTATATTTCTTTTGACCAGGGTTTTTTTAAGAGCTTCTGCATTTATGAAAGGAGCTCCGAATAATTCAAAAGGTAAGGTTGTTCCTCTACCTTCAGAAAGATTCAAAGCTTCTATCAGGACTGTTCCGGGATATACAATTGCAGACTGGAGTGTTGGCATGTTTGGAGAAGGAAGCACCCAGGGAAGGCTGGTGTCGGAATATAAGCAGTATCTTTTCCAGTTTTCCATCTTAATAATCTTCAGATCACATTTTGGGTAATACTTATCCCTTAACCACAAAGTCATTTCTCCCAGAGTCATCCTGTGGCATAATGGAATACATGCGCCTCCGACAAACGTAAAAAATTCTTCTTTTAAAACCGGCCCGTCAAATGGTAGTTTTGAAATAGGATTGGGTCTGTCAAGCAACCAGACAGGAATACCAGCTTCCTGACATGCTTCCAGGCAATATTTCACAGTCCATATATAGGTATATATTCTTGTTCCGGTATCCTGCATGTCAATAATAAGCGCATCTATTTCGTTAAGCATTGAAACTGTAGGCTTCCTGTGCTCTCCATAAAGACTGAATAAGGGTATATCATAAACCGGGTGCCTTAAGCTCTGCCATTCTATCATATTGTCCTGGGTCTGGCCATGGAGTCCGTGCTGCGGACCAAAGACAGCTGTCAGTTTGAAATCTTTTATTTCGTGGAAAACATCAATTACATGCTTAAAATCTCTTGCAATGCTTGCAGCATGACAAAGGATGCCTATTCTTTTCCCCTTCAGTGTGAGGGGAATGTTTGTCAGGAAAGATTCCAGTCCTGTTTTAACCATAGCGTAGTTTTTTACAAATATATTACTAAGCTGATCAAATGATCAATAACATTATGAATCTTGATAAAAAATGATTAATCTTTTCTAAGTTTGGAGGTTTTTTAATGAATATGACGAGAACAATAAGATATTATTCCCTGTTAGCTGCCCTTCTGACCTTAATGGTCTCATGTACAGCACTAGTAAAAAGAGAGGTTACATTACTGGAGACTACTGATATTCATGGTGTTATTATGCCTTATGATTATATCGAAAAAGAAGATCTTAATGCGTCCCTGGCATCAACCTTTACTTATGTCCGGAAAATCAGAGAAGAAAAAGAGGCTGTTGTTCTCCTGGATGATGGAGATAATCTGCAGGGCCAGCCTGCTGTTTACTATTATAACTTTGTTGATACTGTTTCTCCTCATTTGCTTTCAGAGGCAATGAATTTCATGTCATACGATGGTGTTACCGTTGGCAACCATGATGTTGAAACAGGTCATTCTGTATATGACAGGTTAAGAAAAGAATACGGATTTCCTATGCTGGCGGCAAATGCAATAGATGTCACAACAGGTGATCCTTATTTTAAACCATTTCATATTATAAATAAAAATGGTATCAGGATAGCTGTATTAGGACTAGTTACACCTACAATTCATAATACTCTCCCGCACGAACTTTTTGCAGGTATTGAATTCAGAAATATGTTTGAAACTGCAGCAAAGTGGATGCCAAAAATAAAGAATGAAAAACCGGACCTGATAGTGGGTCTGTTCCATACCGGATGGGATGATTCAGATTCAGAATACTCTTCATCCGATTCAAAACATGAAGAAGGCGCAGCTGCCATTGCTTATAATATTCCCGGGTTTGATATTATTTTTACCGGCCATGATCACCGGGTGGCAAATGAAAAGATTGTAAATAGCGCAGGCGATACAGTACTGATATTGAATGCAGGAAGCCGTTCCATGAATATTGTACGGGCTGATGTGACTTTTCAGAAGGATGAAATGTCAGGAGAATATCGAAAATCTTTGAAAGGTGAGGTAATTAAAGTTTCTGATTATGAGACTGATGATGAATTTATGGAAAAATTTGCCGATAATCATAAGGCTATCCTGGCATATGTTGATGAAGTAATAGGTAATTCTTCTAAAACGGTTACATCAAGGGATTCATATTTTGGTTCATCCGGATTTGTTGATATTATTCATACCTTACAGCTTGACATTACCGGTGCTGATATTTCATTCGCTGCACCACTGTCCTTTGATGTTAAAATCTCTGAAGGCCCGGTTACAGTTGGAGATATGTTCAAACTCTACAGGTTTGAAAATATGCTGTACACTATGACTATGACAGGAACTGAGGTTTTAAAGTACCTTGAATATTCATACTCCTTATGGTATAATACAATGAATGAACCGGATAGAACATTGTTGAAATTCAGAACTGATAAAACCGGTAAAATAGTACTTAATGATGGCAGAGCCTGGTTGAAAAATCAGGCATATAATTTTGATTCTGCAGCCGGAATAGATTATACAGTGGATGTTAGTAAACCTGAAGGTAGCCGTATAAGTATATCCGGAATGTCAAATGGAGAAAAATTTAATGTTGATCGAAAATACAGGGTTGCAGTCAATTCTTATAGGGGAAACGGGGGAGGTGGTCATTTTTATGATGGTGTTGGGATTGGGAAGACAGAACTGATGTCTCGGGTCATCAAATCAACAGACCGCGATCTTAGATTTTATATGATAGATTATATCAGGCAACATAAGGTGATAGAACCTGAACCATTAAATAACTGGAAAGTCATTCCTGAAAACTTAACAGGCAAGGCAATTGAAAGGGATTATAAACTGCTGTTTGGAGTAAACAGATAATTATTTAAATATAAAAATCATGAACAGGTCTTTTTATAAGTATTTATTATTAATTCTGTTAGCAGTATTTACGGGGTGCACCAAAACCAATTCCGAATCAGGCAAAACAAGACACCGGGTAAAGAATATTATCATCTTTATTGGCGATGGCATGGGTGTTCCTCAACTTTATGCAGGTATGACAGTAAACGGAACGCCATTTAACCTTGAAAAATTTCCATACTCCGGTTTAAGTAAAACATACTCAGCTGACAATTATATAACTGATTCAGCAGCAGGAGGAACTGCAATAGCATGCGGAGAAAAAACAAATAATGGCATGATAGGTGTCAAGCCTGATAATACAGTTGTCAGTTCCATTACAGAGATTGCTCATAAAAACGGTCTTGCCACAGGAGTAGTAAGTACCAGTGCAGTCACTCATGCCACACCAGCATCATTTGTGGCACATAACTCAGGCAGGGGAAACTATGAAGAGATAGCAGATGATTTCCTGAAGGGGACATTGGATGTTTTTATCGGAGGAGGGGAGAACCATTTCCGCAACAGAAAGGATAGTGCAGACCTTGCTGTTAAATTAAAAGAGCAGGGCTTTGATGTTTTATATAATATTGAGGATTTAATAAAATCTCAATCACTTAAGCTTGCAGGCCTTCTAGCAAAAGAGCATATGCCAAAAGTATCAGATGGAAGACAGGGTGTTTTGAGTGAAATGACAAGGAAAGCAATTGAAACTCTTAGTAAGAATAAGAATGGTTTTGTTCTGATGGTCGAAGGCTCAATGATTGATTGGGGGGCACATGAAAATAATATTGATTATGCAATTGAGGAAATGATTGACCTTGACCAGGCTATTGGTACAGCTTATGATTTTGCAACAGAAGACGGTTCAACACTTATTGTTGTTACTGCAGACCATGAAACAGGAGGCCTGGTTCTGACAGGTGGCAATATTCCAGCCCGTATAGTTCAAGCAAAATTTGCCGGGATGGACCATTCAGCGGTCATGGTCCCGATTTTTTCATATGGTCCTGGTGCAGAAATATTCTCAGGGATTCATGAAAATACATTCTTCTTCAATGAATTCATACAGTTATTGGGATTGAAGAAAGATTAGAAATCAAATTTTCTCAAATGAAGAAAAAGAGAGAAACTGAACTGCCGGGAAGGAGTCTGCCGCTGGTAGAAGAGTTTTTTTCACTGCAGGGTGAAGGGTATCAGACTGGAAAAGCAGCATATTTTATCAGGATCGGTGGTTGCGATGTTGGTTGCAGCTGGTGCGATTCAAGATACTCGTGGAATCCTGATCTCCATCCCATGGTTGATACAGATAAAATAATTGAAAATATTACTAAGTCTGGCACAGATTCTGTTGTTGTTACCGGTGGTGAACCTTTAATGTGGGATCTCGGTTATTTGTGTGAACAACTTAAACAAAACAGAATTAATACCTTTATTGAAACTTCTGGTGCATATAAGTTGACAGGAATCTGGGACTGGATATGTCTATCCCCTAAAAAGAATATGCCGCCCGTTGGTAATATCTGTGGAGCTGCAAATGAGCTGAAAGTTATAATTCAGACAAAAGATGATTTTATTTGGGCTGAAAAATACCGCGAACTTGTTAATAAGGAATGCAAACTGTTTCTTCAGCCTGAATGGAGTAAATTCAAAAATATTATCCCCGAAATTGTTGAATATGTTAAAAAGAATCCTCTCTGGAGGGTTTCCCTTCAGTCACATAAGTATATGCATATTCCCTGATAATGGCTTGAAAAAGAATTATTTATTATTTCTGGTAATTTTTTTTTCAATTCTATCATTAAGTCTTTACTCACAGGGACGTCATACTAATTCAAACAGGGCGTTAAAATTTTATAATGAGGGTGCTACATCCTATGATTACCTTAATTTTAAGGAGGCTGAAAGTAGTTTTAAGGAAGCTTTGAAATTAGATCCGGACTTTTATGAGGCATATATGATGCTTGGTGAATTGTTCCTTAGGCAGAAAAGGTACATGGAGGCAAAAGAGAATTACAGGAATGCTGTCAGAATAGACTCACTTTTTTTTAAGCCGGTATTCTTCAGCCTGGCAACGGCCGAAATGATGTCAGGAGATTACTCAGAAGCCCTGGTTCATTTCAATGTTTATCTGGAGCAGAAAAGCGTTTCGGAAAAGAATAAAACAATAGCACTTAAAAATACCAGGAACTGTGAATTTGCCCTCGAAGCAGTAAAGAAGCCTGTTGTTTTTAACCCTGTTAATGCAGGAGATGGAATTAATACCTGGGAAGATGAATACTGGCCATCAATAACTGCAGATGGACAGACGATGATGTTCACCAGACAGACTATAACTAATAACAATTCCCCTTTTATCAATCAGTCTCAGGAAGATTTTTATATCAGCACCTGGAATGATAATAAATGGAGTTTTGCAATTAGTGCAGGTCTGCCACTTAATACACAAGGTAATGAAGGAGCTCAGTCACTGGCATCTAATGGAAGATATATGTATTTCGCTGCCTGTGACAGACCGGGAGCTGTTGGAAGCTGTGATATCTACTTTTCTGCCGTTAATGATGGCCGGTGGACACAACCATATAATTTGAAGTCACCGGTTAACTCGGCCTCATGGGAATCACAGCCTTCAATAAGTTCAGATGGAAAAGTACTGTACTTTTCAAGCAGCAGATCCGGAGGTTTTGGCGGAAAAGATATCTGGTATTCCTTACTTGACACCAATTCACTTTGGAAAAATCCAGTAAATATGGGTAAAGATATTAATACTGAAGGAGATGAAATGTCTCCGTTCATTCATTTTGACGGACGCACCCTATACTTTTCATCTGATGGCAGACCCGGCATGGGTGGGTTTGATATGTATATGACAAGGATGAACAAAGACAGTATCTGGAGTGAACCAGAGAACCTGGGATATCCTGTAAATACCTATAATGATGAGATGGGGCTTGTGATTGAATCAAATGGACGGCGGGCTTATTTTTCAACAGTCAGAGATAAAGCAAACGGGAAGGATATTTTTTACTTTGATCTTGATGAATCAATCAGGCCTGATCCGGTATCCTATCTCAAAGGCAGTGTTTTTGATAAAGCGACAGGTGGAATGATAAAAGCCGATTATGAGCTCATCAACCTCTCAACAAGGAAGACTACTATAAAGAGCTCAACAGATTCAAAAGGCAATTTTCTTGTTTGCCTCCCTTCCGGTTATAATTACGGAATTAATGTCAGTAAGCCAGGTTATTTGTTCCATTCTGAGAATTTTTTGTTTGAAGGTTCATATTCAGTGGCAGAACCTTACATCAAGAAAATAATTCTAAGCCCGATCAGGGTAGGAGAGAGAATGCTGCTTACTAATGTCTTTTACGCTACAGATTTATGGGATATAAAGGATGAATCAGCTTCCGAACTCAATAATCTTGCTGCATTACTGGCTGAAAACAAAAATCTGATCATGGAAATAGGCGGACATACAGATTCAACTGGAACTGATGAGTACAACAGATTGTTATCTGAAAAAAGAGCTCTTTCCGTAGTCAATTTCTTAATAAATAAAGGTGTTGAAAAAGAAAGGCTTAAATATAAAGGATATGGTAATTCGATTCCGGTTGGCGATAATGGCACAGCAGAAGGAAGGCAACTTAACAGAAGAACTGAAGCCAAAGTTCTTGAGCTGAAAAAATAAAAAAGGCCGTTCTGAAATAGAAACGGCCATTTGTTCCCTTGCCAGGGGGAACGCAGACATCGAATAAAAACCTTGAATCAGTATTAAATCATATAATTGACATATTTGTTTACAAGTGCATTATCTCCTGCATGCATCTTTACAGGTATGGAGAAATAAATACCAGTTCCCCTTGCACCATTCCCCCTGATATTGAATGATCCATGCAGTAACTGGATTAGTTTTTTGGCCAGGGAGATATTTACAGCAGAGGTGAGATCCTGATATTTTTCCAGTGATCCGGAAAGATCATTTGTATGAAGAAATTCCCTCGTACTTGAAAATCCCTGGCCAGAGTCTAAAACATAAAACGTAACCTCGTTATCACTATAGTAATAACCAATTTTTATATACCCTGAATTCGTGTTCTGTAAAGAATTATGAAACAGACATCGCAATATTCTGAAAATTTTTGTCTGATCAATGAAAATTTCATCACTGGAGGAATGCTGTATTTCAGTTATAAGTTCTATATCCTCCTTGCCGCTTTTTCTTAATATCTCCCTGAATTCAGTAAAAAGCAAATCAAGCAGGTTATTGGTATTGCAAAAAACTTCATCACTACTTGAACTACCAGTGTCAACAAGCGTAGTTTCAAGAAAATTTTCAAATAATGAAATCAATTTTTCGCATGTGAAATATATCTGATTTACAAAATCTTCCTTTTCAGGGTCCTGCAGTTTACTATCTTTAAGGAGAAATGAAAAGGCTACAATAGCATTCATGTGGGTTCTTATTTCATGAGACATGCCATTTAACACTGAAGTGTTGAATGCTATTGTTTTGGAAAATGGGCTTGATCCAGATTCCTTAACATGGGTTGTACTATTATAAGTCTCCCCCGTCGAAGTCGAACTATTATTTCCTTGAATTTCAAACATAAATAATGAGCAATAATGGTCACTTAATCTTCTTCAGAATCTTCTTTGCCTCCTTGCTGTAGAGACCACCCTCATCCTTTATTGAAACTAGCAGACTGGATGCTTTTGTGTTATCTTGTGTTTTAAGGTAGCATAATGCCAGGTACCATTTCGCAGATTCAATAAAGAGGTTGTCGTTATCATCAATAACAGTAGTAAATGAACTTTTGGCTTCTGTGTATCTCTTATCTTCCATATTCGATACCCCTGAAAGTAAATGCGTCTGCATGTCTTCAGGATTCTTTTCCAATACCTTGGCAAATTGCGATGCAGCATTTTTGTAATCTTGCGCATTGTAATATTTCAAACCAAGAACATAATCAGTATTTTCATCGTATACAGATGACCTTTGAGATGAAGGAGCTTCATATGCTTTGTAAAATTTGGTTACAATCTCCTCACTTGTCAGAGTCCGGCCTGTGAAAAGAATTAGACTTGTTATTATTGCTACTCCAGCAAACACAGCAGCATATCTTACAACAGCAATTTTTCTCATAGCAGCAGCCTTCTTCCTTTCTGCCCTTTGCTTTTCAATCTCCGTTAATTTGGTACGGAGCGACACGGTTGCTTGCTTTTTAAGTATCTCTTCGCTTCTTTTACGTAAATCTACTTCACGTCGGAGCTCATCGTTACCCTCAATCTCACGGATGAACCATTGCCTTTCTGACTCGGTCATCTCAAATGAAATATACCTTTCTATGAAGTATGAATAGTCTTTCGTCTTCATGCTATTAAATTTAATTATATTATCTTATTTATAATCAGACATTTAAAAGTCTGAAATCAGACATTTAAAAGTCTGAAATAATCATAACTACAACTGCATGTAATAATGCAATCAACCTATATTTCAATACTTCCTTAAATGATATCCTGCGTTTTCTTCCATTCCTGGAAGATATGGAAATCACAAAAAAGTCTAATAAAAAATGATTCTCAAGAACCCACAGTTATCAAATACCGGAATTCAATAAGCATTTATTTAAATTTTTGTAGGAGGAGGAACTGGAATGTCACCTTCTCCTGGATCGCCGCCGCGAACATTTATCATCTCCTCGTTTGTAAGTTCAAATGCATCAAAAATGTCTTTTGTCAATTCGAAATTCTGCGTTTTCATAATTCTTTTTTTTAAGTTTTTACTGATTCAGGGAGTTACTGTTTTATACCCTACATGTCGGAACATGCCATTTTGTGACACGAAAAAATCAATTATTTTTCAAAAAAAATATATATCATTATAAATCAGTTATATACAAAAGCAGATTTGACGAAGAATTTTAGTACACTTTCATATATTTAAGGGGGGAAAAAGGATAAGTTTTATAAAAAATGCTGCCAATGTCAGCAAGAAGGAACAGATTGATTAGATTTTTTATTTTTATATGCCTGGTGAATTTAGTTTTGCCTGATGTATTTTGCACAGATTATTTTGCTGTAAAGGATCCTACCCTTAGCGACAATAATAAAAACGTGCAACCTGAAATCCCGCTGAACTTATCTGATTTAAAAACTCTTAATTACTCACTCAGGGATAAGCTAACTAAAAATGAATTAGTTACTGGCAAAAAAATAGTCGATGAGATTGAGAAAAGAATTTATGAAGGTATTCAGGATACTCTCCTTCTCGCGGAATCCTGTTACTATGTTGGAATCTATTATAAGCTGATCAATGAAACGGATCTTACTTTAAAATATCTTGACCTGACAATTTCGTTAAAGGAAAGTATTCATTCTTTTGATGATATTTATTCCAAGGCTCTTTACAATCTTGGAGGTACATTTTCAAGGCTGGGCAGTTTTGAAATGCATAAAGCATTGACAATAAAAGCTCTGGAGGTAGAAAAGAGTATTTTCGGACCTGAAAGTCCTGAGGTAATAAGCACATATGCCAGCCTGATTACAGCGTATATAGAGCTGAAGCAATACACAAAGGCTCTTGAGTTTACTGATATTGCCTGTAGAATTGCCGATTTAAATGTAAAAACGGCCGATCCTGGTCATATTGCTTTTCTCTTCAATAATATTGGTGTCCTGTATAATTCAACGGGAGATTATTCCAGAAGTAAAATATTTCTGGAAAAGGCTGAGGAGTTTTATAATAAGTCAGGGTATCATTCGGTTGAGGGTAAGGTAAATTTAATGCACAGTATGTCAAATTCTCTCAGAAATCTTGGTGATTTGCAGAAATCCAAAAGGTATTACGAGAAGGGGATTGAATTGGCAATGAAGGACTATTCTCTCTCATCCTACCAGGTTCTGAGCCTCTATGCCACTAACCTTGGCAGAGATAGCAAACTTAAGGAGGGAGAAGCTGTACTTAATGATTTACTGACGCGTGTTACAAAAAGAGCAGGAATCAATTCCCGTGATTATTATGAGGTATTGACTTTCTATGCTGAGTTCCTTCATAATTTCGAAATCGATGATGAACGTGCACTTGAACTTTACGGGAAATGTATTAAATACTTTGATAAAAAGGGAGACTCTTTCCTTAAATACAATGTAAAAATTGGTTGCGCCTCAATTTTATCAGATAAGCATAAGTATAAAGAAGCGCTTGAATTGCTTCAGACTCTTTTATTCCCCTCAGACAGCCTGCAGACTGGAATAGATATTATGGATAATCCTGGAATACAAAATATAAATGCTGACAAGGATATGCTTGAAGTTCTTCAGACCAAGTATCAGATTCTGAGAAAATTCAATGCCGAATTTCCTCAACAGAAAATATTGGGAGCCACATCAAATACATCCGAACTCATAATTGCACTGCTTGACAAAATAAGAATCAATATCAGTGAAGAGGAGAGCAGATTATTGCTTGGAAACCGTTATCGTAATTCTTATCTGACTGTAATTAATGATTTTTATAGCCTGTTTCTTCATACAGGTAATGATTATTATCTTGAAAAAGCTTTTGAATATGCTGAAAAAAGTAAAATAGCTAGCCTTCTTACTGCTACCCGAGAATTAAAAGCAACTCAGTTTCATGTCCCCGCAGAGCTTGCTGATAAAGAAAGGGAATTGCAATCCGAAATTGCATTGCTTAACGACAGGATATCAGGAAAGTCTTATGTTGAAAATAAGACTGATGACCTTGTTAAGACATGGAAGGATAATCTTTTCTTAACAGTCAGGAAACGTGATTCTCTTGTTAAGGTTTTTGAAAAGGAATATCCTGATTATTATTCAATAAAATACAATACACATGTCATAACGCCCTCAATGATACCTGGTCTGATAGGTAAGAGTAATAATTACATAAGTTTTGTCGTATCAGATACAAATATTTTTATTTCAGTTGTAAACAAAAAATTTAATAAGTTGTTGTCTGTCAAAGTTGATACAGTATTTTTTGAATCTGTTAAGCAATTCAGAAGGATACTTTCTTCTCCCGATTTTAATAAAGCAGGAGATGATTATAATAATTACCGGATAACAGGTTTTAGTATATATGAAACACTTTTTGCTCCAATTAAGGAATACCTCATCTCAGACCGTCTTTTGATTTCACCAGATAATCTGTTATCATATATTCCTTTCGAAACACTGCCGGTTAATCGGGATTTAGTTGAGAAACTGTCATATAAAAAAATTAAGTATATGATGGAAGAGTATGATATCTCATATACGTATTCAGCTACACTTCTTGCTGATAATAAAGGACAAAATAAAAAGCATGGGAGTGATGCGATTGCATTTGCACCTGACTATTCAGAACCAGTAAATATTGAGAACCTTTTTAAGATAAGACAGCAGCAGGGAAATATCCTGCAGGATCTGCCTTTTGCAAAGAATGAGGCAGAATATGTGTCAAAAATTTTGGGCGGAAAACTTTTATTGAATGGATATGCAAAAGAATCAGTATTTAAGAGCGAAGCTTCTAACTATGACATAATACATCTTGCAATGCATACAGTATTAGATGACACTGATCCCATGTATTCAACTTTAATATTCAGTCCAGAGACGTCCGGTGTTGATGACAGGTATTTAAGGACATATGAGATTTACGGTATTCCTCTCAAATCCAGGATGGTTGTTTTGAGTTCATGCAATACTGGTTCCGGGAAGCTTTTTTCGGGTGAAGGTATCTTAAGTCTTGCCCGGGGTTTTATATATTCCGGGAGCGAATCAGTGGTAATGTCAATGTGGGAGATTGAGGACAGGGCAGGTACAGAGATAGTAAAACTTTACTATTATTACCTTAAAAAAGGCTTTTCAAAGAGCAAAGCTCTTAGAAAAGCAAGATTTGAATTTCTTAAAAGTGCTGATCAGCTGAGAGCACATCCTTATTTCTGGTCGACACTTGTAATTTATGGTGATAATTCGGCTCTTTTTAAACCGAAATGGATTTATTTTCTTTTCACATTCTTGGTGGCTTTTGCCATAATTGCTTTATATTACGGTAAAAGACGAAGGTATTCATGATATTCAGGATCCTCCTTAACAAGGTCCATTAAGGCTTCTTTACTCAAGTATTTCTTTCTCCTGGCATATTCTTCACTCTTGAGATCAAGATTCACTGCGATTTCTGAATATGATTTTCCTTCAGCAAAAAGGTTCAGAATCATTTGCTGATCGGGCTTAAGTTTGGACAATGCCCTGCTTATTATCTTTTCAAGCAGTATATTGTTGGTATCATCTGTATCGTCATCATCAGGATGATCAGTCAGAAGTTCAGTTGTCTTCTTTTTTCTTCTTAACTGTGTATTCCATACATTTTTTGCAATACCAAAGAAATATCCTCTGAGATCGGTGGTCAGATTTACTTTATTATCGCTTATCTGCTCAAAAAGAATAATTATTGAATCCTGCATAATATCAGATACATCGTGACTTGAGCCACTGTTATTTAAAACATGGTCCTTTACAATCCTGATGTAATTATCATACACCCAATTAAGAACTCTGTCATCCTGTTTTCGGATGCCTTCAATAATTTCAATATCAGAATACTTTCTGAACAACACAGTGGTAGTAAAAATGATAGCCGCAAATATAATACTTCCTTGATCCAAATTTAAAAAAATGGAGAAGTGTGGTAAATTGCAGCCCTCAGGTTATGCTTTGGTAAATTATAAATATATTTACTTTTAAAATTATACGCAATAAGAGAAGATGTCTTTTCCTTTCGTGAAACAACCCGATGCAATGGATTGTGGGCCTGCCTGCCTTAAAATGATTGCAGGTTATTACAAAGTAAACCATTCCCTTGAGTCATTGCGCAAGAGATGTTTTATCACAAAGGAAGGTGTCTCATTCCTTGGATTATCAGAAGCGGCAGATTCACTTGGATTCAGAACTATCGGAGTAAAGATTACATTTGAACTGCTTAGTGAAAATGTTCCTTTACCATGCATTGTGCACTGGAGACAGAAACATTTTGTTGTTATTTATAAGATTAAGAAGGATAAGATATGGGTTGCAGATCCGGGTATTGGGTTAGTAAAATATAAGCGCGATGAATTCATAAAAAACTGGGCTACAACTATTAAGAATGATGAGCCCGTCGGACTTGTACTGATAGTAGAACCAACACCTTCAATATATGATAATGAAATAGAACAGGATAAATCAGGTGGATTCAGGTTCCTTTTTAAGTATTTCAGATTATATCAGAAATTCTCCCTTCAGTTAATCTTAGGTCTGATCCTTGCCAGCTTTATTCAGCTTATAATTCCGTTTCTTACCCAGTCAGTAATTGATATAGGGCTAAATAATAATGATCTTGGGTTTATTTATCTCATCTTGTTTGCTCAGCTTGCACTGGTACTTGGTCGTATGTCTGTCGAGTTTATAAGGGGTTGGCTACTTCTTCATATCGGATCAAGAGTAAATGTTGCCGTAGTATCCGATTTTCTTCAGAAACTGATGTCATTACCGATTTCCTTTTTCGATACAAAGCTTACCGGAGACATACTTCAGCGAATTGAGGATAATAACAGGATTGAAGAATTTCTTACATCAGCCAGTCTCAGCATATTGTTCTCTTCCTTTAACCTGATAATTTTTGGAATAGTCCTTGCAATTTACAGTCTTAAAATTCTTTTGGTTTTTCTTGCAGGAGCAATTCTCTATATTTTATGGGTATCAATATTCATGAGGTCTCGTGCCCGTCTTGATCACCAGCGTTTCAGAAAGATGTCGGAATCAGGCAGTAAACTGATCAATATCGTAAATGGAATGCAGGAGATAAAGCTGACTCAGAATGAATTAAACAGCAGGTGGGATTGGGAGAAGATACAGGCTTCACTTTTCAGATTGAAAGTAAAAGGACTATCTATCCTTCAGTTTCAGGCAGCTGGAGCAACACTGGTAAATGAGGTTTCAAATATTACTATAACTATTATAGCTGCCACTACTGTTTTGAAAGGGGATATGACTCTGGGGATGATGTTAGCTGTTCAGTATATTATCGGACAGCTTAATGTACCCATTAGCCAGATGATTGGATTTTTTAAAATGTCACAGGATGCAAAGATGAGCCTTGACAGGCTGTCAGAGGTTCACAAAATGGAGAGTGAGGAGGCATTTCCTGAATCAAAGGTCCGTAAACTTCCGGAGAACAAAGATATTTACATCAATAACCTTTCTTATCAGTATGAAGGGCCACACTCTCCCTATGCAATAAAAGATATTGATCTTTATATTGAAGAAAACAATAAAACCGCAATTGTAGGGGCGAGTGGAAGTGGGAAAACAACACTCCTTAAAATGATGCTGGGTTTTTATCAGCCTGTCAGTGGAGAAATACTTATTGGAGATACTCATTTATCCAATATAAATCTTAAGGTATGGAGAAGGAGGGTAGGTGCTGTTATGCAGGACGGATTTATTTTTCCCGATACCATTGCCGCAAATATAGCCCCGGGTTTGGAAGAAATTGATGAAGACAGGCTATCGCTGGCCGTGGAAATTGCCAATATAAGAGGCTTGATCGATTCGCTCCCTCTCGGATATAATACTAAAGTGGGAGCAAACGGGCATGGTCTGAGTGAAGGTCAGAAACAGAGATTGCTTATCGCAAGGGTAGTTTACAAGAATCCTGATGTGATAATATTCGATGAAGCAACAAATTCGCTTGATGCTCATAATGAAAAGGTTATTGTTGAGAATCTTGCAGGGTTTTTCGAAGGCAAAACAGTTATTATAGTTGCGCACAGGCTAAGTACAGTCAGAAACGCTGACAAAATAGTGGTGCTCGATAGCGGCCGGATTGTTGAGACAGGTACCCATGAAAGTCTTATTGAGAATCGAGGGTCATATTTTAATCTTGTAAAAAACCAGCTTGAACTTGGAAGCTGAATCAGCGATATGAAGGAAGGAAAACCTGAAATATTATATTCAGAACCTGTAAGGGAGATTATGGGTAATCCACCTTCAGGAATACTTATATGGGGCAATTTTGTTTTGTTTACAGTTTTTATACTTTTTCTCTTTTTTGCATGGATAATAAAATATCCTGATATCATTCCTGCACCTGTTGAAATCACAACATCTAATCCTCCGGTTACACTCGTCACAAAAATTACTGGAAAGATAAGATACCTTCTTGTTGAAGACAAGGACAGCGTATCAGCCGGTCAATTACTGGCAGTAATGGAAACAACTGCATCTATTAGGGAGATAGATTTGTTAAAAAAGACTATCGATTCGATTGGTAATCCACAGGAGGCAGTTAATAAATATTTACGGGTGTTTTCTCAGCTTGGCGAAATTCAGAATAATTATGGGTCATTTCTCAAAATTCTGTCAGATCTGAATACTTATGTTACTAATGATTATTATGGAAATAAAATAAATTCACTTATAGATGAGATAGATGCAGTTGAAGAGTATTTAACCAGACTTAAAGTCAAAGAAAAGCTTTTCACTGAAAACAGGAAGCTTGAAATTAACAAGTACAGGAGGGATTCTATCTTGTTTATAAATAAGGTGATTCCTGAGAGTGAAATAGAAAAATCTCATCAGTCCCTGATAAGAATTAATATCGAATTACAGCAGGTAAGACTCGATTATTCTGACAAATCAATCGAACTGGCTGGAAAAAAGCAGGTTCTTCTGGATTATAAAATTAAGAAGATTGAAGAGGAGGAAAAACTTGTAACTCTACTCAATGAATCGTTTATGAATCTCAAGGCTCAGATAAAAATCTGGGATAGCAATTATCTGTTGACATCGCCATTCGACGGAATTGTAACATTTACTCAATACTGGAAAGAAAACCAGGTTGTTATGAAAGATGAACCTGTACTGAATGTTGTCCCAAAAGAGACAGGGAACTATCTGGGCAGAATAAATCTGAAGATGCAGCGATCAGGTAAGGTCAAGGCAGGGCAGAGGGTAAACATAAAACTAAGCAGCTATCCATATCTTGAATATGGAATGGTAAGGGGGGTAATCAGAACGAAGTCACTTGTCCCCTCTGGTGATACATATATAATTGAGATAGATCTTCCTGATGGTCTGACAACATTATATGGTAAAAATCTTGAGTTCACCCAGAATATGAGCGGTACTGCTGAAATTCTGACGGAAGATCTTCGTTTCCTTCAGAAACTGGTTAATCCATTAAAGTATCTGATAACAAAAAACAAGCGTTGATCTAATCTTTTTTGCCTGAGTATGGCTCATAATCATCATCAGTGGTTGAGTTTCCCGGATAATTCCCTCTGTTTTCTGACTTTCCATGTGAATCTAAATCTTTACGAAAATATTTCTTATAGATACTGAAGGCTAAAAAAATACCTAATGCAATAAGCAATATAATTTCTTTTCTATCCATCATAATATAATTAAATTATGCATAATAGCTTGTAACATCCTGTAAAATTAAAAAATATTACAAAGACTTAACGTAAGGTTAACTGATTCTTGAAACCACCAATCATATTGAACATACAATAAATATTGGACTTGCAATAATCAGGGCAATTCATTTATTTAACTCATTTCTTTGAGTTTTATTAAATATTTCAATATTTTCGTACTCTTAAAATTCCATGGAATGCCATGGTGACGAACTTTGATAACGAGCTGAACCTAAAAGGATTGAATATGATTAAAAAAAATCCGGATAACTCTGTTCTTGATGAACAATCCGGAACGTCTGACGACGTTGCCGGAACTGAGGATAAATTACTTGAGAAAAAAGAGTCAGAAGCTGTTGCTGAAACAACTTCTGAAACATTAGCTGAAGATTCTGATAATGAGGTTATTGTACCTCAAAAAACAAAAAAAAGAAAACGTTCTGTTGTTAAGACTGAAGATGAGATTCCGTCTATTGAGGCTGAGAGCGATTCATCTGATACAGAACTTCCTCCTGTTGACTATAGCGGTTACTCAAAGCATGACCTCGTAGAGACTTTGGTTTTGCTGGTAGAGAACAGACCTCCATCTGAAATAAGGAATGATGTTGATAGAATTAAAAGTATTTTTTACAAGAAATTAAAGCAGGAGGCTGACGACAGGAAACATAAGTATCTGGAAGATGGAGGAAAGATTGAAGAATACAGACCGTGGGTTGATCCTGATGATGCCAGGGTAAAACATCTCATTGAAAAGTACAGGGAGAAAAAAACTGATTACACCAAAATACAGGAAGCTGAGAAACACGAAAATCTTAAAAAGAAATATGATATTATTGAAAAGATCAAGGATCTTGTTAATAGGGAAGAATCAATAAACAAAACATTTCATGACTTCAGGGAGCTACAGAACGAATGGCATTCTGTAGGTGTTGTTCCTCAGGGAGCTCTGAAAGACATTTGGGAAAATTACCATCATACTGTTGAAGTATTTTATGATTATATTAAGATCAACAAGGAGTTAAGAGACCTTGACCTCAAGAAAAATCTTGAATTGAAAGTCCTCCTTTGTGAAAAAGCAGAAACGTTGTTGCTTGAACCTAATCCTGTAAATGCTTTCAGAACGCTGCAGGAGTATCATAGCCAATGGCGCGAGATAGGACCTGTTCCACAGGAATCAAAAAATGATATATGGGAGAGATTTAAGGAGGCTACGGCCCAGATAAACAAAAGGCACCATGAGTATTTTGAGAAACAGAAAGATGAACAGAAGAAGAATCTGGATGCAAAGATAGCACTGTGCGAGGAGGTTGAAGCTGTTAATAAAACCGAGATGAAGAGCTTCAGGGATTTTGATGATAAGGCGGAAAAAGTTGTTGAACTGCAGAAGATATGGAGGACTATTGGTTTCGCTCCTAAAAAACAGAATAACAAAGTTTACCAGAGGTTCAGGGAAGCATGTGATGTTTTTTTCGAAAAGAAAAGAGCATTCTATGCTGATAATAAAGAAATACAGCTAAATAACCTTCAGAAAAAAATTGATTTGTGTGTTCAGGCTGAGGCACTTCAGGATAGTACTGACTGGAAAGCTACATCAGATGCCCTGATTAAACTACAGAAAGAGTGGAAGGAAATCGGACCGGTTCCCAGGAAGCAGTCAGAAAGATGCTGGAAACGCTTCCGGAAAGCATGTGATCATTTTTTCAATAAGAAAACAGAATACTTTAATGAACTTGATACATCATATGAGGATAATTTGAAAGCTAAGCTCGAGATTATTGAGGATCTTGAAAAATTTGAACCTGGAGACGAAGTTCAGGTATCATTTGAAAGGCTTAAGGAGCTTCAGCGTAAATGGACAGAGATCGGATTTGTTCCATTTGATAGGAAAGATGAGATCGCTAACAGGTACAGAAATGCATTAAATAATCAGTTTGACAGACTTAAAATAGCTGACGGAGATAAGAGTATACTCAAGTATAGAACCAAACTTGATAATCTGAAAGCCAATCCTAAAGCATCACGAAAGGTCAGGAATGAAAGAGATAAATTCGTTACCAAGATTAAGCAGTTGGAGGGCGATATAGTGCTATGGGAGAATAATATCGGCTTTTTTGCAAAATCCACAAATGCCGATACTATGATCAGGGAGGTAGAAGATAAAATCGAAAATGCCCGGAAACTTATCAAGACTCTTGAGGAAAAGGTCAGTATGATTGATCAATCCGGACTAGATGACTAATTATGGTTATCTGGAGTAATTTATTATAAATAATTTCAACTGTGGCAGAAGTTAAGTACGTTTTCGTTACAGGCGGTGTTACCTCTTCTCTAGGTAAAGGTATCATCTCTGCCTCGCTGGCGAAACTTTTACAGGCACGTGGGTATTCAGTGACAATCCAAAAACTTGATCCGTATATTAATGTTGATCCGGGGACCCTCAATCCATATGAACATGGGGAATGTTATGTAACTCTTGATGGCGCTGAAACTGATCTCGATCTGGGCCATTATGAAAGATTCCTGAATGTTCCTACAAGCCAGGCAAATAATGTTACGACAGGCAGGATCTACCAGTCAGTAATAAATAAGGAAAGAAAAGGAGATTACCTAGGAAAAACTGTGCAGGTTATTCCTCATATTACAGATGAAATAAAACGAAGAATTAAACTGGTCAGCTCCGGTAATAAATATGACATTGTTCTTACAGAAATCGGAGGTACTGTTGGAGATATTGAATCACTTCCATATATAGAATCAGTAAGGCAGCTCAAATGGGAACTAGGAGCTCAGAATTGCCTTGTTATCCATCTGACCCTTGTGCCTTACCTCTCCTCAACAGGTGAATCTAAAACCAAACCCACACAGCACTCTGTAAAAGAGTTGCTTGAAACAGGAATTCAGCCTGATATATTAGTTCTCAGAACCGACAGGCAGCTGAACACAGACCTCAAAAGAAAGGTCGCTTTATTCTGTAACGTTGAGGAGAATGCTGTCATTGAATCTGTAGATGTTTCAACAATATATGAGGTTCCAATAAAGATGCTTGAGCAGGGACTTGATGTTACAGTACTACGTAAACTGTCTCTTCCTTCTGATAATGAACCACAACTTGATGAGTGGAGGGATTTTCTTACAAAACTAAAAAACCCCAAAAACTCAATCAAGATTGGAATTGTAGGGAAATATGTTGAACTTCCTGATGCATATAAATCAATTTCTGAATCTTTCATTCATAGCGGTGCAATGAATGAGTGCGAAATAGATATTGAGTATATACATTCAGAAGATATCAACGAGAACAATATTACCGACAGGCTTAGTGGTCTGAACGGAATTCTTGTTGCGCCGGGTTTCGGAACCAGAGGTATAGAAGGTAAAGTTCTAACAGCCAGATTTGCCCGTGAAAATAATATTCCTTTCTTTGGTATATGCCTGGGAATGCAGTGTGCAGTAATTGAATTTGCACGGAATGTCCTTATGCTTGAAGGAGCTCATTCAACAGAGATTAACCATAAAACACATTATCCTGTAATTGACCTGATGGAAGAACAAAAAAGTGTCAGTGATAAAGGAGGGACAATGAGACTTGGAGGCTATAAATGTATTATTACAGATAAAGGATCCAGGGCCTATGAAGCATATGGAAAGGTTGAGATTATAGAGAGACACAGACACAGGTACGAATTCAACGATAAGTATTTTGAAGTTTTTGAAAAAAACGGAATGATTCCGGTTGGTAAAAATCCTGAATCAAATCTGGTTGAAATAATGGAACTTAAGAATCATAAATGGTTTGTTGGAGTTCAGTTTCACCCTGAATACAGCAGTACTGTTGTAAATCCTCATCCTCTGTTTCTGAGTTTTGTCAAAGCATGTTTGAGCTGATTGATTTTCTATATAATTAATAGTCTGGATAAGTAAATAATTTTAATTCAAAAGAATGGATCGTAACACAATAACTGGAATAATTCTCATCTTCATTATCTTCATAGGTTTCAGTATTTATAATAACAGCCGCCTTAATAAAGGCTTTGAAAAAGCCATATCTGTTGCTGAATCATATTATTCCAAAGGGGAGCTGGAAAATGCAAGAGCTGAATATATTAATGCACTCAGGTTTAAACCCAATAATCCCGGGACGGTTGCAATAATTAATGAATTGAACCTGAAGCTTGGTATAGACACAGGTGAAAAAACTGAGGCAGACTCTGTTAAGGCTACGGAACAAGCTCAGCAAACTGCAATAACGCAAACTACAAATAATCAGCCTGCAGTTATTAGCGATTATGGTGTATTTGCATCGGCAGCTACAGGAGAAAATGGATTTATTACACTTGAAAACAATAAGATAGAACTAAAGATTTCATTAAAAGGAGGACGTGTTTATTCAGCAAGGCTAAAAGATTACAAAACTCATGATTCAAAACCTCTTATCTTGTTTTCAGGCGATTCAACTGTATTTGGTTTTAATTTCTTCACTACTGATAACAGGGCAGTACAGACTAATAATCTCTTTTTTACGGCGGAAAGAGGAACTAAAACGTTTGATGCATCTTCAGAACCCCGGAGTGTTATCCTACGGTTAATGGCAGAACCTGAAAAGTATATTGAATACAAGTATACTCTGGAACCCGATAAATATATGGTTGATTTTGATGTCTCTTTCAAATCAATGGAGAGCATAATAGCATCTAACCAGAACAGCCTGACACTTGATTGGAAGATGTATATCCCACAGCAGGAAATGGGACGTCAGAATGAGGAGAATTACTCAACAATTAATTACAAATATTTTCAGGATGAAGTTACAGGCCTTAAGCGGAACTCAAAGAAAGAGCTTGAAGAGGTTGATATTCCTACAAAACTGAGTTGGGTTGCTTTTCAGGATCAGTTCTTCTCTTCAGTAGTCCTTAGTAATGATTTCTTCCTGAATGGAAGTATTTCATCAACGCGGACGCTTACATCGGAGAAATATATCAGATATTATACCTCTGAACTTGGTGTCCCCTTCAATTCTGCTTCAGCAAATACCTTAAGTATGAAGCTTTATTACGGGCCGAATTCAATTACTATTCTCCGTAAAGAGGGAGCAGAGCTTGAAAAGATTGTCTTTCTGGGAAGAAACATTATAGGGTGGATAAGTAGATTTATTATAATCCCAATATTCAACTGGCTCGATAATTACATTGGAAATTATGGAATAATAATACTGATCCTGACTATAATAATAAAAGTTGTCCTGTTTCCGCTTACATTCAAGAGCTTCCAGTCAACTGCCAAGATGCAGGTACTTAAACCAATGGTTGATGAACTTGGTAAGAAGTTTCCAAAAAAAGAAGATGCACTTAAAAAGCAACAGGCTACGATGGATCTTTATAAACGAGCGGGAGTGAATCCGATGGGAGGATGTCTTCCGATGTTGCTTCAAATGCCTATTCTTTTTGCAATGTTCAGGTTCTTCCCGGTCTCAATTGAATTAAGACAGGAACATTTCCTGTGGGCAACGGATCTTTCAACATACGACTCAATATTAAATTTACCATTTACAATACCTCTATATGGTAGTCATGTAAGCTTGTTTACGCTTCTGATGACAGCTTCAACACTGCTGACTATGAAAATGCAGGGTTCCTCACCTGGTTCAGATCAGCCCGGAATGAAGATGATGATGTATATGATGCCTGTAATGTTTATGCTTATCCTTAACAACTTCTCATCCGGACTTACTTACTATTATTTCCTTGCAAATATTCTGACTTATGTGCAGAATATTGTATCAAAAAGATTTATAAATGCCGATGCAGTTCTTGCAAAACTTGAGGAAAACAGGAAGAAACCTGTTAAAAAATCAAAGTGGCAGCAAAGACTTGAGGATGCGGCAAGACAGAGAGGGATTAATCCTCCTAAAAAATAAATTCAGATATGTTCTGTATTAGGAAGAGGTATTTTTTAGGAAATACCTCTTTTGTTAAAAATCTATAAAATAGAGACTACCTCAAAAATTTGTCTTAATTTTAATACATTATCACATAGGGAAATGGGGAAAAAATTTAAGAACAAAGATCTAGCAGCCAGGCTTGGCGTATCCAGTACTTTAGTTTCACTCGTCCTGAATAATAAAGCTGATGAGCAGGGAATAAAGAAAGATACGCAGGAAAAAGTGCTGGCCATGGCAAAACTGATGGGCTTTTTTAGCAGCTCTACGGGTGAAACAGAATCACTGCCTGTTGAAGATAAGCCTGGAATACTCGGAATGGTAGTGCCTTCATGCAGTGATCCATTTGTAATTCAGATTACTCCATTCCTTCAAAAAGCTTTCTCAAGCATAGGAGTAGGATTTTCAATAATTACTAAAGATACTGACGATCAGAGATATGACAGACTTGTAGGGGCATTCAGAAAGTTTTACAGTGGACTGATCCTTTATGGTGATGCAGCTGACGAGAATACTATAAGGGCACTTCGGACAGCTGATTATCCATTTATTATCTTAGAAAAAAACAGCAAAACATTACGCCTTAATACAATTACAACCGACACTTCAGCAGGAGCATCTATTGTAGTTAATCATATTTCAAAACTTGGCTATAAAAATGTTGTTATTGTTGCAGACAGAAAGCTCAAACATCTAAATACCTCTGAAATTCATGATGTTACAGAAGCAATGAGTAAATTGTCATCCTTTAATAAACCGGTAATTATTGAAATTGATAATACACTAATCGGGGATGATATTGATTTTAGTAAATTTGAACATCTGTTGCGTCCCCCATACAGGATAGACATAATGATTATAATGAATGCTGGATTGGTATACCCTATTATGTCTCTTTTAAGAAGGAAAAACCTGCGTGTTCCTCAGGATATAGCATTGATATCCATGGAAGAAGGTATAGGTTTTGATCTGATGTTCTCTCCGGTTACTGCTTTGAAAAAACAGTTGGCGGGAATGTCAGTAAAAATTGCAAATATGATCTGGAGCGAGGTCAGGAACTCAGGAAAAGGAAAATACAAACGACAGGTATCAATTCCTCCGGAGCTGATTGTTAGAAACTCCTGCGGAAATATCTGACAGACTTTTAACTTTATGGAAAAGGTAAAAACGGTTCTGATAATTCTAATTTTATTAATGGTTGCAAGTTGTTCGGAGGATCATCTGATTAACGACAGAGATTACAGGGAACATGTTGAGAAAATATTCGCTGAGAGAAAAGAACTTGCAAAAAACAGAGAAACGGAACTTTTTTCAGTCTTTGATAAAGGAATATCTCTTGAACAAAGTGAAGCATTAAAGTTCCTTTTTGCTTTTATGCCACTAAGCGATCTTGCTGATTATAATGGTGAATTCTTTAAAGCTAATTCTGACATTGCATTATTGACCAGAAAAGAGACCAGCTGGGGCAAAAATATACCTGATGATATATTTCTACATTATGTTTTACCTGTGAGGGTAAACAATGAGAACCTCGATTCTTTCAGAATTAAATTTTACAATGAGATATTGTCAAGGGTTAATATGCTTAGTCTGAAAGAAGCTGCTCTTGAGATTAATCATTGGTGTCATGAGAAAGTAGCTTATCAGCCTTCAGATATAAGGACATCGTCACCAATGGCTACGATTTTATCAGCCAGGGGACGTTGCGGGGAGGAATCAACGTTTACAGTAGCAGCTTTAAGGACAGTTGGAATACCTGCCCGTCAGGTATATACTCCAAGGTGGGCACATAGTGATGATAATCATGCATGGGTGGAGTTATGGGATAATGGTGAATGGTATTATATGGGAGCATGTGAACCTGAACCTGTACTTGACAGAGGATGGTTTACAGAACCTGCGCGTCGTGCTATGCTTGTCCATACCAGATCATTCGGTGCACCATATGGTGAGGAAAACAGGATAAACAGCTTCAGGTCTTATTCTGAAGTTAATAATCTTGCTAAGTATGCTGTAACAAAGAGATTAACTGTAAGTGTAACCGGAAAAGACGGAAATCCTGTAAAGGATGCAAATGTTGAATTCAAACTGTATAATTATGCTGAATACTATCCGCTGACTATGGTTCAAACAGATGAAAATGGTATAAGTTATTTTGAAACAGGTCTCGGCGATTTATTGGTATGGGCTTCAAAAGCTGGTGAGTTTGATTTCAGAAAAACTTCTGTTGATGCGTGCGATACAGTTTATCTGAAGCTTGGAAGAGTTGTGAAAAATGGAGAATATATTGATATTGATCTGAATGTTCCAATTGTAAGAACACCTTTTAAAGGAATTTCAAATGAACTTATCCTCGAAAATGAGCAACGCCTGGCTTCAGAGAACCTCATCAGAAAAAATTATATTGATTCATGGATTCAGCCGGGTGATGTAAAGGCATATGCTGTAGAAAGAAATATTGATACATCCAGATTAATCTCGGTATTTTCCCGAAGTATGGGAAATTACAAAGAAATAATCTCCTTCATTTCCCTTGTGCCGGACTCACTGATGGAAAAGGCATTCATGCTTTTTGAAACCCTGGCAGATAAGGATTTAAGGGACATTAGGGCAGTGGTGCTGGGCGATCACCTGTTTTATTGTAATATGCCTGTTGCTATGCTGAAGGAAGAATCATCCAAATTTAAGGTACAATATACACTAAATCCCAGGATAAGTAATGAGATGATAGGTCCTTGGAGAAGTTATTTCCGATCTGCCCTGCCTGACCAGATAGTTCAAAATGCCCCGGAGGATCCGACACTTATTATTAAGTATATCAATGAAAATATACTGCTGAAAGAAGATGAAAATTTTTACAGGACTCCTATAACTCCTATTGGTGTAAATGAATTGAGGGTAGCCGACTCATGGTCACGGGCAATATGTTTTGTAGCTATGTGCCGAAGCCTGGGAATACCATCCAGACTTGAGGAAGGAAGACTTATACCTCAGTTTTTTAAACAAGGTAATTGGCATGATGTGTATTTCTCTGATCAGGTTCCTCCATCAGATAAAAAGGGATTTGTCAGATTCAAAACCTCTGAAACAAAGCCTGTGCCTGAATACTTCACTCATTTCACACTGGCTAGATATGAAGACGGAAAATTTATAACGCTTGCATATGATTATAACAAGAAAGCTACTGATTTTACTGACAATATTCCACTTCCTGAAGGTAAGTATATGCTGGTGACCGGCAACAGGATTTCCGATAGCAAAATATTATCCAGCCTTACATTCTTTGAGCTTAAAGCAAACGAACGCAAAGAAGTAGTAATTTCGCTGAGGAAAGATTTATCAGAGAAGAAAATAATTGGAAAGTTTGACCTTGGTAAAATCAAAATGCTTTTTGAAGACAACAAGGAACTGGTAAAAAACATTGAGAGGAATGGTCTGGTGGTAATATGGACCGATCCTGAAAAAGAACCCACAAAACATTTTTTCAATGACTTGCCTCTTCTCAGAACAGAGCTTGATACATGGGGAGGTTATTTTGTTTTTTTAAACCAAAAGCCTTCAGCTGGTGAAGTAATTGATCCTTCAATAGTTAAAGGACTTCCTGAAAATTCCTTATTCAGTGAAGACAACAACCTTGAACTCCTTAATGCTACATTTTCTGCCATGAACCTGCCTGAAGAGAAACTTCCACTTGTAATGGTTACAGATAATAAAGGGAATATTGTTTATATATCTGTCGGTTACAGAATTGGCATTGGAGAACAGATACTCAAACAGGTCAGGTAATCAGTTTTAAATAATACCTTATAAATTTGTTGTTAAAAATTGTTCATATCATTATTGATTCTTGATATGTTGAATTGATAATTGGTATATATTTGTGATGTTTTGGTGTTGCAGTGAAATAAAATCACTGTAATGAAAAGGGAATACGGTTAGAATCCGTAACAGTACCCGCTGCTGTGATGCCCGATCGTTCTTACGATGATGGTTTTATGAAATACCTGCCACTGTCCCGATTACTCTGGATGGGAAGGCTTCATAGGACCGGGATAAGTCAGAAGACCTGCCATAAGCAAAGATTTTCAAAGCTTTCGGGAAAAAAAGCAAGAATCATTCAATGATTCCCAACTTAAGATTTCCGTGAAGCACTGAATTCTGATAAAGCAGAATAAGATATTTGCCGTATAGTAGTTTAAGAAGAGATGCACAATAGCGGAAATAAAAGTCTTAGAATAAGAACCCTGGCTACTGGCCTGGCTATTCTTCTTATTAGACCCTTATATGGACAGGTATCTCTTTTTCAGGACACTATAAGAATAAATGAAGTTATTATAACAAGTAAGAAGTCAATTGATGGCATTTCAGGCTATAAGAATGGTGTGATAAACTCAGCGATCATTGAAGAGTACAGTGATGCCACTCTTGCTGGCCTGCTGGTTGAAAATTCACTCATCTTTATAAAGAGCTACGGAATGGGAGGCTCAGCCACACCCTCTTTCAGGGGAACTGGGGCGAATCATACACAGCTACAGTGGAACAACATTAATATTAATAGTCCAATGCTTGGACAGTCGGATTTTTCACTGGTACCTGCAGGCCTGATTGATGAAGTGGGGATAAGATATGGTGGATCTTCATTATATGACGGTATTGGAGGCATAGGTGGAACAATAAATATCGGGAATAAACCTGATTGGAGAACAGGACCTGTAGTTACATTTAGCCCGTCAGTTGGAAGTTTTGGTCAATATTCAGGTCTTATTAAAGTAAAAGCCGGCAATCTCAATTTCCAGTCAGTTACCAAAGCTTACCTTGGTTTTGCCAGGAATGATTTTACATACCTCAACGATGTACAGTCATCAAATCCTGTTAAGGAGGTAATGAAAAACAGTGAGATAATACAAAAGGGTTTGATGCAGGAAATCTATTATAAAAAGAATAAGGATATTTTATCTGCACGACTCTGGTACCAGTTCACTGACAGGAACCTGCCTTCCTCAATGCTGATACCACAGGCATCTGACTCTGAGAACCAGATTGATGAATCCATCAGAACAATGATTAGCTATGATGGAAAGATTGGCCTCTCGGAATATTTTGTGACAGGTGCTTTCTCCTTATCTGAACTTGATTACACAAATCAGCTTGCTGCCATAGATTCTCGAAACCGATCTGAAACTGTGACGCTTAAATCAGGGTTCACAAACAGTTTAGGAGAAAATGTCAGAATGAAGATAATTTTTGAAAATGAACATGCCCTTGTAAAAACAGAAAACTACGATGGCACCAAAGCACGAAGAAATGTTGCCTCCCTTTCGGCCATTACCGAGATAAACAGTAAAGGAAAGATAGGTGCATCATTCCTTCTTAAAGAGATACTGCAAAACAGAATATTTTCTATTCCTGATTTTTCTGCCGGGCTGCAGTTTAAAATATCTGACGTTAATGATTATTATCTGAAGGCAAATTTTTCGAGGAATTCAAAACTGCCAGCTATGAATGACCTTTTTTGGGTGCCCGGAGGTAATACTGAACTTCAAAATGAAAGTGCATATACTTATGAGCTGATGTATGAAATGGCAAAGCAAATCTCATCACCTCTTAATTTAAAATTTGATTTTGCTATTTATCACAATACAATAACGAATATGATTCAATGGAGGCCTGGAATTTATTCCTATTGGATAGCTGATAATGTAAAAAGTGTTAATACTTCAGGCATTGAATCTTCAGCATCATTTGTCTGCAATATCAATAAGCTGACAACTGCTCTGAATATCTCATATACCTTTACAAATGCCACAACTAAGCAATCAGATATTCAAAACGATGAATCAATAGGAAAGCAGCTGATATATGTACCTGAACACATGGCTCATGTTTCCCTGAGACTGTCGTTGTCAGGATTTTATGCAAACTGGAGAACAGCTTTTACAGGATATAAATATACAACATCAGATAATTCATCCATGCTGCCTGCTTACATGCTGAATTCTGTCTCATCAGGCTATAAGTTTCATCGTAAATCAAACAATATTTCTCTTGGTCTTACTGTTGATAATCTGTTTGATATCAGTTATCAGACAATCGCTTATTATCCTCAACCAGGACGTTTTTATTCAATAAAACTATTAATCCAATTTATCAAATAATTATAAATGCAAAAGTTATTTCTAATACTGGCTGTTATATCTTCGCTATTGTCCTGTACAAAAGAAAAAGATGGGTCAGCATCCTTTCTGTCAGGCAATGGTTTGTTTATAATCAATGAGGGAAATTTTATGGGCGGCAATGGATCATTGTCATTTTATTCATACGATTCACTTAAGATCTATAACGACCTTTTTCTTAATGTTAACGGTCGTCCTCTTGGTGATGTGCCAAACTCACTCGCGATATCAGGTGAAAGAATCTATATTGTTGTAAATAATTCAGGGAAAATTGAAGTTGTTGATAAGAATACTCTTGAATCTGTAAAAACAATTTCAGAACTCAATACGCCGCGCAATATATCAATAATAAGTAATACAAAGGCTTACGTCTCGAGCATGTATTCAAATTCAGTAGCGGTGATCGACCTGTCTGATAATTCAATCTCCGGTTATATTAATATACATCGTTCCTCGGAAGCAATTGTACTAGTAAGAAACAGGGCATTCATTGCAAACTGGATAGGTGGCAGCTATGTTATGGTAGTGGATACAGATAATGACAAACTAATTGATTCTGTTCAGGTGGCGTTGGAACCTGAAAGTATGGTGATTGACAAAAACAAGACATTGTGGATACTCTGCAATGGAGGCTGGACGAGAGAAAATAATGCCGAACTCATTGCAGTTAATACCTCAACATTGGAAATTGAAAAAAGACTGGTCTTTCCTTCAAAGCTCTCCTCACCCTCATGTCTGCAAATAGACGGAACAGGATCTACACTTTTTTACCTGGAAACAGGTGTGAGAAAAATTAAAACAGATGCCTCTGAAGTATCCTCAACAGCTTTTATTTCTGAATCGGGACACTTTTTCTATAAGATGGCAGTGAATCCTGTCAATGATGATATACTGGTGACTGATGCAGTTGATTATCAGCAGAAAGGACATCTGCTTCTTTATAACAGCAAGGGATCGCTTGAAGATGATGAACTTGCCGATATAATACCTGGTATGCTAATTTTCAGGCTCAATTCGGATTTTAACTGATGAAGAGAATACTCATTCTTCCGGATGTGGCAAATAAAATCTGCAATGCCTCTTTAGTGTTTCTGCTGACAATAATCACCATTTCATGCCAGGGGAAGAAAAGAATTCTTTTCGATGAAAATAGTGAATCCGGTGAACGTGTTGTGGTTTCAGCAAAAGGATTTTCCATTGTAAGAAATGAAAATTATTCAGTTGTTTCTATTAAAAATCCCTGGCAGGGTGCTGAGGGAGTCAGGTTGGTACATTATCTTGTAAAAAGAGGTACTCCACTACCTCCCGGAATAGACTCAGGACAAGTAATCTTTGTTCCCGTTGAAAGCATAGTATGTATGTCAACCACACATGTGGGGATGATAGTTGCATTAGGTAAAGGTAATGCAATTAAAGGGTTGTCGGGTGCCGGTTTAGTATATGATCCTGAAATATCAATAATGGTAAATAAGGGATTTGTAAGTGAAGTAGGTTATGAAACAAGCATGAATCAGGAGTTAATAATAAAACTATCTCCTGATATTGTTATGATGTATGGAATTGGCAGCGAATCAGCCGGCCATGTAAATAAAATACGTGAACTGGGTATTAAGATAATGTTTAATGGCGACTATCTTGAAACTGATCCTCTCTCCAAAGCGGAATGGATTAAACTTTTTGGTGTTCTTTTCTGTAGGGAAAAATTAGCTGATAGTATTTTTAATGAGGAGATGTTGGCATATGGCCAGATCAGAAATATAGTCAAAAATAGTAAAAGCGCAGCACCTTCAGTGCTCCTTGGATTGCCATTTAAGGACACCTGGTTTGTATCGCCCGGAAATTCATTTATCAGCAAGCTTATTGAGGATGCCGGGGGAAATTATCTGTGGAAAAATACTGTCTCTGCATTTTCAATGCCATACGGGCTTGAAAATGTTTACATTGCTGCTATGAATGCAGATTACTGGCTGAATATAGGAACTGCATCGAGGAGTGATGAGATTACCATGGTTGATAAACGCCTAGCTGATCTGAAATGTTTTAAAAACAGGAATCTTTATAATAACAATAAGCGTGTTAACCAGTCAGGTGGAAATGACTATTGGGAGAGTGGTGCATTAAGGCCTCATTTAATACTTAAGGACATGGCATCAATACTCCATCCTGAGCTTTTTCCTGATCATGAACTGTTTTATTATCAGAAAATTAACTGACTAACGGGAATTGAGTTTAAAAAATAAAATACCGCACGAACTATCCGCACCATCATCAGGGCAGATATATTTTATCTTTCTTTTTTTAATCCTGCTTGCCGGATTATTTTTTGTACTTGATATATTTCTGGGATCAGTAAGCTATACCGCAGGAGAAGTCTGGAAAGCAATCTTCTCATCAGGTGATGAACGGCTTGAAATGATCTTGTTTAAGTTCAGGCTTCCAAAAGCATCAACTGCACTTCTAGTTGGTATTGGCCTGTCCCTTAGCGGACTCCAGATGCAAACGATATTCAGGAATCCGATGGCCGGACCTGACGTTCTTGGTATTACTTCAGGGGCCAGTCTTGGAGTTGCCTTTGTGATACTCGGATTTTCAGTAAGCATCTCACCTGAAGCTCTCGAAGGATTTGGAAACTGGATTCTGGTTGCGGCTTCGTGGACAGGTGCCGGTGCTATAATGATTGTTATTCTGTTTATTGCATCCCGTATAAAGGATATTATGACAATTCTTATCCTTGGTATCATGCTGTCTAGTGGAATATCTGCAATCGTAATATTAATGCAGTATTTCAGCAGTGAATCACTTCTTAAGGCATATGTTATCTGGACAATGGGTAGCCTGGGAAATCTGACCTCTGATCAGCTAATGGTTCTTTTTATATCAGTCGCGGTGGGGATTGCATTAAGTTTTATCTCTTCGAAGATGCTTAATGCGTTGTTACTGGGGGAGAACTATGCAGGAAGTATTGGCCTCAATGTAAAGTTAGCCAGAGTAGTGGTATTTACCTGCACTAGTATTCTTGCCGGAAGTGTTACTGCATTTTGCGGACCGATTGGTTTTATAGGGATAGCAGTTCCGCATATGGCAAGGATATTGTTCAGAACATCAGATCATAAAATACTGATACCTGGTACTATATTTATTGGTGGAGCAGTAATGCTCATAAGTGATATTATTTCTCAGCTTCCAGGATCAGAAAAGGTGCTTCCACTGAATGCAGTAACATCACTTATTGGCATTCCAGTTGTTATCTGGGTCATTCTGAGGAACAGAAAATACTCTGGTATTTACTAATGGAAAAGAAAGAAAAAATAGTGACCCTTGAAACTCTCTGTATCGGTTATCATACCGGAGGTAAAGAAAAGGTCATTATGAATGAACTAAATTCGACAGCTTTAAAGGGAGAGTTGATTGCAGTAATCGGGAAAAACGGTGTGGGCAAAAGCACTTTGCTAAGGACAATCATCGGGCTTCAACCAACACTCGGAGGTAAAATACTATATGAGGGGAAAAATATTCTTGAGTATACACGCCTGGAACTTGCAAGGAAAGCAGGTTTTATATCAACAGAAATAGTCAGGGCAACTAACATGAATGTTTATGATCTTGTTGCCCTTGGACGATATCCGTATACAAACTGGTCAGGAAGAATAGACCAGGAAAACCATAACAAAATTATGGATGCTATCAGGAATACTGGAATGACATCATTCTCGTCGCGATTTATTAGTGAATTATCTGATGGTGAGAGGCAAAGAGCAATGATTGCACGAATACTTGCCCAGGATACTCGATTAATGGTTATGGATGAGCCAACGGCCTTCCTTGATATCGGAAGTAAATTTGAAATACTCCATCTGCTACATAACCTTGCAAAATCGTCTGGTAAAACAATTATTTTCTCAACACACGATCTTCAGATGGCATTAAGCCAGGCGGATAAAATCTGGCTTCTTAAAGATAAAAGCCTTATTGAAGGAGCTCCTGAGGATCTTATGATCCAGGGAGAATTTGACCATATATTTGACTCATCACCGGCACATTATAATTCAGACCATGGAACCTTTACCTTATTGAGCAATAAGCAAAGTGCTATTTATATAGAAGGGGAGGGGATATTCCGGCACTGGACAGAAAAAGCAGTTAACAGGTCAGGGTTTTCCGTTTCAAAGGAAAAAACTGATCCATATATTATTGTACCATCAGGGAATTACAAAAACTGGTACCTTGTAAAAGGAGATATCACATCAGAGTACAAAACTGTTTATGATCTGGCCGGTGCTTTAAGCAGCCTTAAGCAGCCTTCTATCTGAAGTATTTTCGGTAATTATCGATGAAAGAACCGATATTCTCAACAGATAACTTCTTTGCAATTATCTTCTTATCCCTGTCCAGAATGTAAACCATTGGAGTTGACTGTATATTATAATAGTAATCAAAGTGGGAACTCCTCGTTGGATCCCACCCATTTATCCAGGTGAGTTGATTCTCCTCAATGTACTTTGACCATTTTTCCTTCTCTGCTGTGGTACAAACAGCAAATATTTCTATGTTGTCATTCTTGGCCTTCTCATAATATGCTTTAAGTTTGGGAGTAGCTTCCTTGCAATGTCCGCAATCAGGTTCCCAGAAATAAAGAATAGTGAATTCCTTGTTTACATCATACAGCGATACAAAAATTCCCTTATATGAATCCATAACCAGGTTTTGAGCTTTTTTCCCTATCAGGTTTGGTCTGATTAACTCTATCTGTTTACGAAGGTCATCTTTAAACTCCTTAGTGACCCAGTCAGCTTTGTTTGTAAGGTAAATATCATCTGCAAGCTTCACCATAACTGCATCATGACCCATTATCTCGCTGGTTCGGAAGTGATTGAAAAGAAAAACTGAAACAAACTGAAATACTTTATAATTATCCTTGCACCTGACCATTATTCTGTCAATTTCTTTGTTTATCGAATCGGGAGCCTGGATAACCACATTGGTGAAGAATGTATTGAGCTTGGCATGCAGGATTGGTGTTCTTATAAGACGTTCATCCGTTAAACTGATGCCGTCAAAGAAATGGTCCTTATTATAGTTATAATTTAGTACCCATCTGAGTGAATCAGGATTTTTAGTTGAAGCCGTAATCTGAAATTCAGGGATTTCTATAGGTAAAATCGCTTTGACAAGCGTACCCAGCATATTGCCTTTATTCTCATTTATCACACTGTTAAGATAATCCTTCATTATCTTCTCCTGCACAACCTGTGCTTCATTAATGACATTAAGTGAATCCTTGTTATCTTTATTGTTCTGTCCGCGTTTTACAAGAGCTGACATTTGTTCCTGCAGCTTTCCCCAATTTTTCTGGTAAGCTATAAATGAAGTATTTTCATCTGAATCATCAAACTTAAGTGTATTGAAGTAGTCTTTATAATTGCAGCTTACACTGAATATCTGGTCCGTTGACATAAGCATCTCGAAATAATTCCTTCCCGGAAAAACTATCATGTAAATTCCCTGCGGTAATTGCTCCTGACCTTTAATAATTGCTTTGCCTGAAATATCAAGTTTGATTGTGTCACTTATATATTGTTTGTCGCCAAGGTGATATGCAAGGTAAACAGAAGAGTCTCTCAGGCCGTTTATGGTGAGACTAATCTCATATCCAGACTTTAACTGACCGAAAATCAAGGTTGGAATCAGAGAAATAAATATAACCAGTTTGAATTTTCTCATAAGTGATCTTATTTAGAAAAACATACGCAAAATTAGCTATTGCAATATCTTTGCCAAAAGTTTCAGATTTATTATTAAGAAAATATGTTGTATTTTTGATTTAATAATGAAGACCATAAAATGAAGATCTCACTGCTTATTCCAGTATGTAATTACGACGTTGTTGCACTTGTTCATAGCATGAGAGGAGCCATGGGGAAAGTTCCTGAGTTTTGTGAAATACTTATAGGTGACGATGCATCATCACCTGAATTTAAAAACAAATTACAGGCACTTGAAGGAAACGGAGTCAGAGTAATCTCTTCAGATAAAAACATAGGCAGAGCAGCAACCCGTAACAAGCTTGCCATGGAAGCAATAGGTGACTATCTTCTTTTTATCGATGCTGATATGATGCTTTCTGGTACTGCTGAATCATACCTGTTGAAATATGTAGCTGCAGTGGGAACAGAACAGGTTATTTGCGGCGGAATTACCTATTCCGGTAGTCCTCCGGGAGACCCCGACAAATTACTCAGATGGAAATATGGAAAATGGAGGGAAGAAAACAAGGCCTCAGAAAGAAACAAACGACCTCATACTGATTTCTCCACATTTAATGTTCTGATTGCAAAATCAGTATTTTCAAAGATACGCTTTTATGAAGATCTAAAGCAATATGGACATGAAGACACTCTTCTTAGCTATCAGCTTAAAAATGCCGGAATAAATATTTTCCATATTGATAACAGCCTTTTACATGAAGGACTCGAATCAAACAGGGAGTACCTTGACAAGGTTAAGCTGAGTATAGAGAATTTAAGTATGCTTTACGATAAGGTAACAGACAAAAAGAGCTTTTGCAGCACTCTTACCATGTTGCGGTCATATCGCCGCCTTTGGTTCTTACGACTTACACTCCTGCTGGCTGGAATTTTTATAAGGTACAGGGAAAGGATGGAGATGAGTCTTGAATCAGGTAAAGGATCAAATTATTTCTTTGTATTTTACAGGATGACTATGTTCTGTACTTACAGGGAGATACACAGAAGAAAAAACATTATGGCCATCTTCTGATTACGGAATTTTGCCAGTAATCTACATTGCGAACAAGATAATAGATAAATTTATTTTATGCCATTCGCGATAGCCTGGCATTAAACTTATATATCTTTTTTTATAATAGAAACATTTCCGTCGGGCCTTCTAAGAGCCTCAAGCACAAAACTGAACCTGTCGGTCATTGTACAAAGAAAGAAATCTGTTGGAGGGGAAAAATTAATATTTTCAATATTGAAAAATCTCTTTCCTGAAGTGTGCTTAAGCGAAGCAATTGTTTTGTCATTTATTGATGAACCGCCTTTTAATCTTTCACTTATAAGTTCGGCGCATAAAATATCTTCTTCAGATGTCACTGATGCACGGTATCCCATCGCCACCAGATAAACAACTTCAGGATCCAGATGCCTGATATATCTGACCACGGCACCTGCATTTACAAAGCTTCCTGTGATAATAGTATCTGCTTTTTCAGCATTAATGAGTCCCTGAGTTCCTGCGGTAGTGGTGTGGATAACTGTTTTTCCTGATAGATTAGTTTTAATGATCTCGGTAGGACTGTTACCAATGTCAAATCCGGGAATCTTTTTTTCATCCCTCTCACCAACAAGAATAGAATTCGAGTATTGATTCTTAAGTCTAAAAGCCTCTTCAACCTCAGATGTGGCAATAATTTGAACTGCTCCGGCATCATACGCATAGCATTCAACCGAAAATGCCCTGAATACATCAATAATAACGGCTAAACCCTCCGCCTTCCTGGCACCTTCAACGAATTCAACAATCTCAATTCTCATTCAACTGATATTTTCAAGTGAAATTAGCACAATTTTGTATATTTGAATATAATCTGTACAATATGGCACAACCTGTATCCTGGGCACTAACCCAGATCAAGCGCATTAATGAAATGATCTGGCATTCTCCTCTTAATGAGATTTCAATGGGGAAGACATTTCTAATTAAGCAATTAAGGATAGTGATGATAGCTGCCAGAGGATTCTCAGCAGATAAAGTTCAGCTTAGAGCTTCTGCACTGACATACTATTCTCTCTTGTCTGTTATACCTGTGGTTGCTATCGCTTTTGCTATTGCCAAAGGGTTTGGGCTAGATCAGAATCTTGAATCTTTAGTAACCAAGGAATTTGCCTCGCATCAGGAGGTGTTGAACTGGCTTCTGCAGAGCGCCAGGAGTGCCCTTGACGAAACCAGAGGTGGATACCTTGCAGGAGTTGGAATGGTAATTCTTTTCTGGTCTGTCATGTCACTGCTGAACCATATTGAAAGCTCTTTCAATCATATCTGGCAAATCAGATCAGCAAGACCCTGGTACAGGAAATTTACAGACTACCTGACAATAATGTTAATTGCGCCTGTATTTATTATTCTGTCAAGCAGTATTACTGTTTTTATTTCTACCTACCTGACAGAATTTATGACAAAAGCTCCGATCCTTGATTTTTTCAAACCTCTGGTTTCATTCACCTTTAAGTTTGCACCTTACTTTCTGACATGGTTTGTGATGACAGTCTTATTCATGATTATGCCAAATACAAAGGTCCGGTTTGTACCGGCTCTTATCTCAGGTATTATATCAGGTACGGCTGTTCAGATTCTTCAATGGGTATATATCGACCTTCAGTTTGGTATAACAAAACTGAGTGCTATATATGGAAGTTTTGCTGCTATTCCGCTGTTTATACTCTGGCTGCAGTATACCTGGCTCATAGTCCTGCTAGGTGCTGAATTATCTTTTGCAAATCAGAATATTTCAAATTATGAATTTGAATCTGAATCACTTGATATCAGCCATTATCAGAAACGTGCACTTGTTCTGATGATACTGCATATTATTATTAATAAATTTGAAGTTGGAGAACCTCCTGTCAGTGCTGAAAACATAGCAATTCAGCTTAAACTGCCGGTCAGGCTTGTAAGTGATATCCTACAGGATCTTCATGATGTGACCCTGGTTTCTGTGGTGCATGAAAATCAAAAGAAAGAGAGACTTTATCAACCAGCACTGGATATAAATAAACTTTCTGTGAGTTATGTTTTCTCAAGAATCGATAAGCATGGCAATGAACAGATTAATGTCAGAAAGAATAAAGAATATGAAAAGGTGATTGCAATGCTCGATAAATTCGACAGGATGATTACAAAATCTGATTCAAACGTACTTATCAAAAATCTTTAGTTTTTCTTTCAGATTTATTTGGTTTTCCAGGGACATAGTTTTCTACAAATTTGATAAATCCAGTAAACGAATTCCAGTTGTGAAAGAAGTAATGTGGCATTGAGACAACAATATGCCTTGTTTCAGTAATCTTTTCCCAGTAGCTTATAAGATTCTCAGATGGAAATACTCGGTCTTCCTTACCGGTTACTGCATAAGTCCATTTAAAATCGGATTCATTTTGCTCCATTATCCTGTTATACAGCCATCTGAGTTCATCCTGAAGGGATTTTATTGTTCTCTTAGGAACTCTTTTACTGTTAATAAGATATGCCTTCTTGTCACCAAAAACTCTCAGATAGAATTTGTCCATGTTCTCCTCTGTTATATTGTTCATGGTTCCTTCAAAAACAGAAATAGGGATTCCGTATTGGTTATCTGCAGGTAGCGGGGTTCCATTTACTGCTATTGAAATATCAGGAATAATTTTCGTTTTTGATGCAAAAAATTCAGCCGCCCACACACCAAGGGACCATCCAATGAGCGTTATTCGTTCATAAGTCTTGGTTTCAGGAAGTACAAGAGCTTCATCTGCAGAATAGTTATAAAACATTATAAAATCAAAATCATCGCTGCACAGAGGAGTAAACATGTTTTCATCTGTTCCCCATCCACCAAAAAAAACAACAAGGTGAGTGTTTTTCTCCCTTCTTTTAATATAAGTCTTCATAAGACAATACGGATCCAGTTATATAATTACCCTATAGAGATAATCAAAGATAAAATTATTTTATAATGATGTATCAAAAAAGAATTCTATTCCGGGAATTATTACAACATAAGAAAAAAGAGGAGAAAGGGTAGCAGTGATAATCCATAGGCGGGTCTTATTAGTGAGATAATTCCCGTATCTACTGTCTGATAAAAGGATGAAACCATAGTAAGCTGGCGCTTTACCTCAGGTTTCTGATGTGAAAGTCAATGTCTGCAATACAATCCTGTTGATTTCACTTCCTACCCTCGCTCATCTCCTCTTAAGGCTATTAGCATGAGCTAAATTCAAATTTACACAATTAATAATTAAAACAAAAATATCTGACGTTTTATTGTGACATTTTGATACTAAGTTTTGAAAAAAATATGCTTAAATTTGATACTAATGAACAACAAAATCTCATTGGGTTATGGTGGCAGAACTTGAAAATATTTCTTATGATGATGGAGGTGGATTCCAGGCATGCTATATAAACGATTCAGGAGGTATGTGGCATTTTCATCCTGAATATGAACTTGTTCTGAACATGAAGAGTAATGGTACCAGAATTATAGGTGACAGTGCAGAACTATTCGATCAGTATGATATGGTACTTATTGCAGGTAATATACCTCATAGCTGGAATTACTACAAACAGTATAATACTCTTCCTGAAAAACATGGTATTATGGTGCATTTCAAGAGCTCGTCTTTTGGTGAGCCAATGCTATCTCAATATGAAATGTCTTCTTTAAAACAATTACTTGTAGATGCTGAACGTGGTATAGCCTTCTCAGTTGAAGATGCAAAAAAGACGGAAAAACACCTGGTTCAGATGATAGGTAATAAGAGCTTGGATAAAATGCTTGACTTCTTTAACGTCCTTAATATTTTAACCAAATCAGAAAAGAAAGTATTTCTGTGCTCTGAAAATTATAAGATGTCTTTTGATGAGAAGGGAAATAAAAAAATGACAGATGTCTATACTTATATAAGGGAGAATTACTTCAAACCGATCTCTCTCAAAAAAGTGGCAAAAATTGCAAGGATGAGTCCCTTTTCATTCAGTCGTTATTTTAAAAAGAACTGTGGTGCCTGTTTCGTTGAATATCTTAATCGTGTAAGAACCAATAAAGCATGTTATCTTCTGCGGGAAACAGATCATCAGGTTCAGGATATTGCTTTGGAATGTGGGTTTGGAAGTATTTCAAACTTTAACAAACAGTTCAGAAAAGCTGAGGGCCTTGCTCCACGGGATTACAGAGCTCAGTTTATGTGATTCCGAAAATATCCCTGAACACTATTCGTAATATTCAAAAATGTATCAGTTATGCCTATGACATTGCTCGAGAAAATACTTGCTTTGCATTCAAAAAAAGAGATTGTTAAACCTGGAGATATAATTGATATAGAGATTGACTGCCGGGTTGCACGTGATTTTGGCGGTGCAAATGTGATAAAAAACCTCAACGATAATGGGCTGACCGTTTTCGATCCATTAAAAACATTCTTTACATTTGATTGCAATCCTACAGGGTCTGATCAGAAATATGCTGTTAATCAGCATGTTTGCAGGTTGTATGCCCGGGAGAATGGGATAAAGGTTTATGATATCAATGCAGGAATAGGGACTCATATTCTTATTGATCAGGGACATGTATTTCCGGGCTCAACTGCAGTATCAACTGATTCTCATGCTAATATTCTTGGGGCAGTAGGTGCTTTCGGCCAGGGCATGGGTGATATGGATATTGCTGCTGCCTGGCATAATGGTAAAGTCTGGTTTAAAGTTCCTCAATCAGTAAAGATAATCTTTGACGGAACTATGCCTTCAAATATCACTGCCAAAGATGTTATACTGAATCTTCTGAAAATTTTCGGGGCAAATTCACTTCTTGGCCGTTCAATTGAACTATATGGGCCTTCTGTTGATATAATGTCACTTGACAAAAGAATTACTATCTCGTCAATGGCAACAGAGATGGGAGCTATAATAATACTATTCCCTCCGTCAAAGGAAATAATTTCATATTGTTCGGCAAGGACAAATAATGAATTTTCTCCTCTCTTAGCTGATACTGATGCCAGCTATGAAAAGATATTCCATATTGATATAAGCGAATTCAAAACGCTTGTTTCAAGACCCGGGGAACCTCATGATACTGTATCTGTTTCAGAAGTAATAGGACAAAAAATTGATTCAGCTTTTATTGGCAGTTGTACTAATGGACGAATGGAAGATTTGGAAGCAACTGCAAAAATTTTACTAAACAGGACAGTAGCACCGGGAGTGATACTCAAAATTGTTCCGGCTACTGATTCAATATGGAAGGAAGCTCTCAATAAGGGTCTTCTGGAAATATTTAAAAAAGCAGGGGCGCTTGTTTCAAATGCCGGTTGTGCAGGGTGTGCCGCAGGACAGGTAGGACAAAATGGTCCCGGAGAAATTACCATAAGTACAGGGAATAGAAATTTTCCAGGGAAACAGGGAAAAGGAAGTGTGTATCTCTCTTCTCCTGAAGTGGTGACCTCTTCAGCAGTTGCAGGTTATATAACAACACCTGATCTAATACCCTCTGAACCAAAGTTATTTTTTAAGACACAGCAAAAAGCAACGGATCCAATTGTGAAAAATCAGGAAAATTTTAAAATGCTCCATGATAACATAATTGAAGGCAGTATTTGGATTATCCGAAGGGATAATATAGATACTGATATGATATTCCATAACAGGTATCTTTCAGTAACGGATATAAAGGAAATGGGACAATATACGTTCAACAATCTTAAAGGATATGAAGATTTTGCTCAACGGGCAAAACCGGGAGATATTTTGATTACAGGCCTTAATTTTGGATGTGGCAGTTCACGTCAGCAGGCTGTAGATTGTTTCCGTTCGCTTGGCATTCAGGCAATTATTGCTGAATCATTTGGTGCAATATATGAGAGAAATGCAATAAATGCAGCTTTCCCTGTAATTGTTTCCAGCTCAATACACGATTCTGATTTTATTGATAGAGATATTATCAGATTGGATTTCAATAAAGGAGAAATATTTAATCTCAGAACCGGAATTATGCTTACCTCTGAACCTTTTTCTGATGTTCAGTATGAGATTTATCTGAGAGGCGGATTGCTTGGCTGATTGTAAATATCTGCTGATCAATATACTTAAATAGTTATTAATATGAACAGACATACTCCGAAAACATTTGTTGAGAAGATATTCAATGCTCCCGAAGGTGCAATTGTTTTTGCAAAACCCGATATTATTCTGACACATGACAACACCTCAAGTATATTTAAAACATTTCAAAAAATGGGAGGGAAGTCGTTTTTTGATCAAAATCAGTTGCTGGTTGTACTTGATCATAATGCTCCTCCTGCTGATGCAAAGCTAGCAAACCAATATCAGGAAATAAGGAATCTTATTGAACAGCAGAATGTTGCAAAATTTTATGATGTCGGGAACGGTATTTGTCATCAGCTAATGTCTTATCATGCAATGCCTGGTATGATTATAGTAGGAAGTGATAGTCATACATCAACAGCCGGTGCTTTCAATGCATTTGCAGCCGGAATTGACAGGACTGAATCTGCAGGGATATGGAAAAGAGGGGAGACCTGGTTCATGGTGCCGGGATCCATAAAAATAACCTTGAGCGGGAAACTGGCTCAAAATGTTTCTTCCAAAGATCTTGCCTTATGGATTATAGGTATGATCGGCTCGGACGGAGCAAACTATATGTCAGTAGAATATCATGGCGAAGGAGTAAAAAACCTGAGTATTGCTGACAGGATGGTACTTTCAAACATGGCATCGGAGATGGGAGCCAAGAATGCAGTATTTCCGGCTGATGAGATTCTTTCCGCATTCTATGGCAAGGAAATAAAGGGTATATGGGCTGATAATGATGCAGAGTATATCAGGGAAATTAATATCGATATTAATGATATCTTTCCTGTTGTAGCAGCTCCGCATCATGTGGATAATGTTATTTCGGTTTCAGAAGCAGCAGCTACCCCGGTAAATGAAGGACTTATTGGTACATGTACTAATGGAAGAATTGAAGATCTCCGGATTGCCGCTGGTATTTTAAAGGGAAAAAAGATAAGGAAAGGTTTCCAGCTGAATATTATTCCAGCTTCAAAAATGATCTATCTTCAGGCAATTGAAGAAGGGATTATTACAACATTTCTTGAGGCAGGAGCTAACGTACTGACTCCCTCTTGCGGCCCATGCCTGGGAACAGGACAGGGAATTCCTGCCAGTGGTCATACAGTTATATCAACGGCAAACCGTAATTTCTCCGGAAGAATGGGCAATAAGGAGGCAAAAATATATCTTGCCTCACCTGCGACAGTTGCTGCTTCAGCATTAGCAGGGGTGATCACTGATCCAAGGCCTGAAAATGGAAATCATAAATTTCCTTTTAAAGTATCACAGAGTGAACTGATTAATATCACTCCCGGTGATTTCAGGAAAAATGGAGCGGTATGGAATTATTCCGATGTGGATAATCTCAATACCGATCTGATGTTTTCAGGTAAGTACACATATAATATACTAAGTACAGATGCTGAAGGAATAATGCCACATCTGTTCGAGGATTTTGATCCTGAATTCTCAAAAAGTGTAACTGCCGGCGATATTATCCTGGCAGGCGAGAACTTTGGATGTGGCTCTTCGCGTGAACATCCCTCAGTTGGTCTTGCTCATGCAGGTATAAAAGCTATAATCGCCAAATCAGTTAACAGAATCTTCTTCAGGTCATCAATAAATCAGGGATTAATTCTTATTGTGCATAAAAAAGCTGTCGAGACATACCGAAAAGGAGAAAAAGTACAGATAGATTTTGAGACCGGAAAGATTTCGGTTGGGGATGAAATATTTACCTTTAAGCCTCTTCCTGATAAGCTAAAGCAGATTATTGACAGCAAGGGATTGGTAAATTTTATGAAAAGCATTTAATTCCTTCCAAATATCCAATCTGTAAACCAATTGGAAAATCGGATTGCAGGAATTGAAAAAAAATGTATTTTTGCAGCCGTAAAAAGGTTCCGTAGCTCAGTCCCGATTTGAACGAAGTCAAATGACTTCGTAATCAAATCGAGGATCCTCGAAAAACAAAGAAATCAAAGATTTCTGTTTTTCGGGATTGGATAGAGCAGTTAAAGTTAAACGGGATAGTTGAGAGTTATACATAATAAGGTTCCGTAGCTCAGTTGGATAGAGCAACAGCCTTCTAAGCTGTGGGTCGAGCGTTCGAGTCGCTCCGGAATCACAAGGCAATCAGGGAGTTATATTAATTATTGCTCCCTGGTGCTTTTTATTTGTATAGTCCTAAAAAACAACTAAGCTGTATTTCTTTCACAAAAGAGAAAGTGCCTTAAATCGCTTTAAATACAGCAGAATCAGAATTGTAATATATATCAGAATCCCAGGACTCAAAACAAACTCTTGAAACATCTGTTTGAAGATGCAATCCATCTGAAGGGAAATATTCACCCAGCCTTCTGCAAGTATCAGTATGTTCTCCCATAATCTTAATAACGACCTTTAGGCCGGTTCCGGTAGGTGAAACAAAGCAAGCTCTTACATAGGGATTCTTACAGATGATTGACTTGAATGAGGCCGGTACATCTTCATAATCTAGTACGGCAAATCCTGAATGATTAACAAGTGAATTGTCATTTCTTTGAGTGAATGTGCCAGAAAAACAGATTGCAGGCAGTCGCTTCTTAAGTCTTTCACGCTCTGACTTACTGACCGCACCCCTTACTTGTTCAACTATCAACCTACTATGACCATTTCTTATCCTTTTAATGACATCTTCCAGGGATGAACATGAAGGCTTCAGAGGCTCAAAGATTGAAGGAAATACAGTTACATCACCGTTCGCATTACCCTTCACATGGATAGGCTTAGACTGCTTACCCGTGGGCTTAAACCTAGTATCTTTAGGCCAGTTATCATTATTATATAAACTAACTTCTATCATATTTAAAGTTAATCATTATCAATGAATTAAACAAATTTATATGATAAAAAGAATACTCCAGATTTCTGTTTATCTGAAGCTCTTAAATGGCTAGAATGATATTGAGAAGTATTTTGCAGTATCTGGTTGCACTGTTACAACCTTAGCATCATCAGGATTAACCGGATTGAAATATATGGTATAATTAAGATTGCCCCATAAAGGGTAGAACTCAAAATTCTGATTAAATTTTCTTCCGCTACAATATTTAGTAATAAGAGGTGTATCACCATTTTTCCTTCCAATAAAACCTGGATAATATTTGAAATCAGTACTTGATTCAGCTATCCCGAAAAAAGCTTCATCTATATTATTACTTATCGTATCATTCCAGACATAAATTATAAGTTTGGCTGGATGATAAAGTGATAGATCGAATGAATGACCTGCATTTAGCCAGGATACAGCAGAATAATCACTGCCAATGTAACCACTCTTAGCTGCATAAATAAATGGGTTGAGTCTATTAATTACTGCAACATAGGTAATAGAGGATGTAAAAACATAACCTGAAAAATGCCCGTTCTGATCGGTTGTCGAAATTAAAACAGGTAAAATAAATTCATCATTTGGAGTAGGATTCGCAGGTAGATTTCCCAGATAAACAGATGCCCCTTCAATCGGTTGCTTGGTCACCTGATCAATTATTGTTCCAGATAGGATTGTTCTCTCAGGTATTTCATCCTTCTTCGTACAGTCAGAAATGAAGAATAATACAAAAAAAAGTACACAGGATATCCCCAGGGCTTTTTTTATCATAACTCAAAGTTATACAATAGAATAATGCAAGTCAACTAATAGAGAGAGCTTCCGGGTTTCCTTTTAAACGGTACAAATCTTACGTAGATAAGCTTTTCCGTATTGACTTTTCCTTTTCTTTTTGTCACAAGCTTCAATTCCTGCAAGCCTCCGGGTGATCCAACCGGGATTACCAGCCTGCCTCCTTCTGCAAGCTGAGCTATAAGAGGTTCAGGTATGCTGGCCGCCGCAGCTGTCACTATAATAATATCAAAAGGAGCTTTTTCAGGCCATCCATTGTATCCATCTCCTGATCTCACAGATATATTATTGTAACCTAGTCCTTTAAGAGTTGATTCTGCCTCAGTTGCTAGATCATCAACCAGTTCAATTGTAAAGACCTAATCCACAATTTCACCAAGTACAACTGCCTGGTAACTCATCATCTCAGGTGATTGGGAAAAAATACTAAAAACATAGAAAGATGCCAAAACAAGAAAATATATTTTTTTATACCTGATTAGTTTTTAATGATCTTGAAGGTTTTAAATTCTATCTTATTCCCTGTTATTTTTATAAAATATGTTCCGGGGATAAATTTTACCATTGATATCTGCGTTTCATTTCCTGTTTTTTTTGTTTTCTAAAAGGTTCCCATTGATATCATAGAGTCTATACGACAAGTCCTTACTGTCATAGTTTTCAACTTTTATCATCAGGAAATCAGTTGTAGGATTTGGAAATGCCGAACATTCAAGAATAATTCCTGACGCTTCTTCTATGCCTGTTATTTCCGATATTTCAAATGGCTGCTGAACTCCGGCGTTAAGTTTACCGTCGGAGTCATAATAACTGGCATAATCGACCTGGTCGACGGTATAACTTGAAGTACCGCCGGTCCCTGTTGAATTTCCGCCCGAAGCAGGGATGGCCTCCTGTGCCCGTACCAGCGATCCGAAGCCGAATATGCCAAGAGCAACGAATGTCAGAAGAGTTTTTCCCATTGTACTTTCTTATTGCTTTACAAAACGCTTTACAATCTTTTCTTTATCTGTTTGAAGGATAATTAAATAAATACCATCAGCAAGCGAACTTATATCAATGATTTCCGAGCTGATTTTCCTTTCAAGATTTTTCTGAATGAGAATTTTACCGGAGTTATCTGAAACCGACAAACGAACAATTTGCCTGTCAGTAATTTCAGCCAGTCCTGAAATAGTAATAATTCCTTTTGCCGGATTCGGATAGAGCGTTACTATGCTTTCGCTCACATGTTCAACATCTGTTATTACTGTAACAGTAATGTGGACTGTTTTGTCCGCATTGTTGTAATTTACCAAGTCATCAGGTACAAAAAGTACATATAAGGATTGGTCAACTCCTGCACTCAAAATTGTTCCGGCCGGCGGGGTGTATGTGAATGTACCCGGAGCATCGGCTGTTGCATTTAACTGAACAGTACTTAAAGCGGTACCCTCTTCAATGTCGTCAGGATCACTCCAGGTAATAACAGGATCAGCTTTGTTTACAGTAAGTGTTTGTTCCGCCTGTGGTGCCGGAGCATAAGCTGAATTTCCTGCCTGGTTCGCATAAATTGAGCAAGAACCTGCCTTTAAAATAGTAACTGTTTCACCATTAGTCCCTGTACAGGTGGCAATGGTCTCATCAGAGCTGGAGAAAGTAACGGAATTTCCTGAACCTCCACCTGTGGCAGACAGTGTAAAAGGTGCATCACCATAGGTTTTGGTATCCAATGCGCCGAAAGTAATTGTTTGGGTCTGAAGAGTAGTAACTGTTATTACGTTGCTACTTGTGCTTGTAACATCTCCTTTATAAGCTCTCAGACGGTAATAATAAGCAGTCCCGGCAGTCAGACCGGTTGCCGTTATTGTTAAAACATCTCCGACATCCTCGTTTCCTGACCCGCTGTTATTAATTAATGTCGTGAATCCTTCATCAGATGCTACATCTATATAGTAACCTGTTGCGTCTGTTGAAGCATTCCAGTTGGCAGTGAAACCATCTGTTAAAATGTTTGTTGCACCTGTGGCAAGAGGAGCCGGCAAGGGTGCAAAAACCCATGCAGCACCTTTACCATTGTTATCACCATATCCACCTACTATAGCTGTATTGCCATCAGTGCTGAGAGAGACTGAACAGCCTTGATATTGATTTTCCGCAGCTACTGTTCCAACCAGTTTATCGCCTTGTTGCGACCAGATGCCACTGCTGCGTGTAAAGATCCATGCAGCTCCAATAGAACTATCATCACCATATCCACCTATAATAGCTGTATTGCCATCGGCGCTTAGTCCTACTGAATAACCTTGCCTTGGGGATGATCCGGAATAACCTGTTCCAACCAGTTTATTGCCCTGTTGCGTCCATGTGTTACCTGTGCGGGTATATACCCATGCAGCGCCTATCGCTACTTTATCAGCGCGTCCCCCTACAATGGCTGTACTGCCATCGGCACTCAAAGATACTGATTGACCTTGATATATATTGTTTTCTCCTATATAATCTGTCCCGATCAGTTTATTACCTTGTTGAGTCCAGATGCTCCCGGAGCGGGTAAAAATCCATGCAGCTCCTATATTACTGTTATCACCATTTCCGCCTATAATAGCTGTATTGCCATCGGCGCTTATAGATACGGAATAGCCTTGGTAAGAATATCCAATACTATTGGTGCCAACCAGTTTACTGCCCTGTTGCGTCCAGGTGCTTCCGGTTCGTGTATAGATCCATGCAGCACCAATATTAGAATTATCACGAAATCCACCTACAATAGCTGTATTGCCATCAGCGCTGAGAGAGACTGAATTGCCATGTGATGAAGCTCCGATGTCATCATTTCCTTCCAATTTCTTGCCCTGTTGCGACCAGGTGCTTCCGGTTCGTGTATAGATCCATGCAGCACCAATATTAGAATTATCACCATTTCCACCAACAATAGCTGTATTGCCATCGGCACTCAGAGATACTGAAACACCTTGTTGTGCCTTTCCGACAAAATCATTAGCAACCAGTTTATTGCCTTGTTGTGTCCAGGTTCCGTTGTTGCGGGTATAAATCCATGCAGCTCCTATATAATCATTATCACCATATCCACCAACAATAGCTGTATTTCCATCAGCGCTGAGAGAAACTGACATACCTTGTCTTTGAATTCCAGCAACACCACCTGTTCCTACCAGTTTACTGCCTTGTTGGGCAGTAGGGGGAAGCGAAGATGTAACCGTAAAGTTACCGGCACTATTAACGGTACCTCTGTCAGTACTAATAGAAATAATGCCTGTAGTTGCCCCTGGCATTACCATACCCACCAGTGTGCTTCCATCATTTGAAATAACGATAGCTGCATTACCACCTATAGTAAATGCGGTAGGATTACCTAAATAAGCTCCGTTTATGGTAACCAGGGTACCTGCACTTCCCGAAGCAGGAGTGAAAGAGCTCACTGTTGGCGGAGGTGTTGGTATATAAACCCATGCAGCTCCGATTTGATCATCATCATAAGGTCCGCCTACTAAAGCTGTACTTCCATCAGCGCTCAGAGAGACCGACCAGCCTTGATGACTTCCCGGACAATCATTATCAACCAGTTTAGTTTGTTTTGTCCAGGTCTCACCACTACGGGTCCATATCCATGCAGCTCCTTTGTTGCTGTCATCATAACGTCCACCCATTAAAGCTGTATTTCCATCTGCACTCAGAAAGACTGAAAAACCTTGATTTGAAGCTCCAGAATGATCCTCCGCGACCAGTTTAGATTGTTCTGTCCAGGTCTCGCCAATGCGGGTCCATATCCATGCAGCTCCTATAGCACTATTATCATTATGTCCACCTACTATAACTGTATTGCCATCGGCACTGAGAGAGACTGATTGACCTTGCTTTGAAGCACCGATATGATCCTCCGCGACCAGTTTAGATTGTTTTGTCCAGGTCTCGCCACTGCGGGTCCAGATCCATGCAGCTCCTACACCACTGTTATCATTATTTCCACCTACAATAGCTGTATTGCCATCAGCGCTGAGAGATACTGAGGTGCCTCTCCATGGAGTTCCCAAAAAATCATCATCAACCAACTTAGATTGTTCTGTCCATGTCCCTCCACTTCGGGAGAAGATCCATGCAGCTCCTTTGTTATCACTATAACCAGAGCCTCCAATTATAGCTGTATTGCCATCTGCGCTAAGAGATACGGACCAGCCTTGATATTGATTTACCGCAGCTTCTGTTCCAACCAGTTTATTGCCTTGTTGCGACCAGGTTCCGTTACTGCGTGTAAAGATCCAGACAGCTCCAGTATTATTATTATCACCATATCCGCCTATTATAGCTGTATTGCCATCTGCGCTCAGTGATACTGAGCTGCCCTGATAAATATAGCTTGTTCCTGTATAACCTGTTCCTGCAATTTTCTGTTGTTGTGCCCAGGAGCCACTGCTGCGGGTATAGATCCATGCAGCTCCTATTTGGTAATTATCGTAAGGCTCGCCTACTATTGCAGTGTTGCCATCAGCACTCACAGATACTGCATAGCCTTGTTGTAGAGTACCAGAAGAACCAGTTCCAACCAGTTTATTGCCCTGCTGCACAGCAGGAAAAAGTGTGGGTGTTACTGTAAAATTACCATCACTATATACGGTACCTCCGCCTGTCGTTATAGAAATATTGCCTGAGTTTGCCCCGGGCATTACCATACCCACCAGGGTGCTTCCATCGTTTGAAATAATTAAAGCATCTGTGCCTCCAATTGTAAATGCGACAGGATCATATAATTCTGTCCCACTGATAGTTACAAGAGTGCCTATGCTTCCCGATTCAGGAGTGAAAGAGCTCACTGTTGGCGGAGGTGGTGTTGGTATATAAACCCATGCAGCTCCGATTTGATCATCATCATAAGGTCCGCCTACTAAAGCTGTACTTCCATCAGCGCTCAGAGAGACCGACCAGCCTTGATGACTTCCCGGACAATCATTATCAACCAGTTTACTGCCCTGTTGTGTCCAGGCGCCGCCGCTAAGGGTATAGATCCATGCAGCTCCCTTAAGATCATCATCGCCATATCCGCCAACAATAGCTGTATTGCCATCAGCGCTCAGAGAGACTGAGTAACCTTGATATGTACTAGTTCCATCAGAATCATTCCAAACCAGTTTATTGCCATGCTGCGACCAGGTGACGCCGCTGCGGGTATAGATCCAGGCAGCTCCTACACCATTGTTATCATTATTTCCACCAACAATAGCTGTATTGCCATCGGCGCTGAGTGATACTGACGTGCCTTGATTTGGATATTCCACATAATCATTCCCTACTAGTTTACTGCCCTGCTGTGACCAGGTGCCGCCGCTGCGGGTATAGATCCAGGCAGCTCCTACATTATTGTTATCAATATTCCCACCTACTATAGCTGTATTGCCATCAGCGCTCAGAGAGACTGAAGAACCTTGAAATATAAAAGTTCCATCAGAATCATTCCCTACCAGTTTTTTGCCTTGCTGTGTCCAGGTGCCGCCGCTGCGGGTATAGATCCATGCAGCTCCCTTAAGATCATCATCGCCAATTCCGCCAACAATAGCTGTATTGCCATCAGCGCTCAGAGAGACTGAAGAACCTTGAGATATAAAAGTTCCACCAGGATCATTCCCTACTAGTTTACTGCCCTGCTGCGACCAGGTGCCGCCGCTGCGGGTATAGATCCAGGCAGCTCCTACACCATTGTTATCATTATTTCCACCAACAATAGCTGTATTGCCATCGGCGCTGAGTGATACTGACTTGCCTTGATAAGAATATCCGATACTATTGGTGCCAACCAGTTTATCGCCTTGTTGTGTCCAGGTTCTGTTGTTGCGGGTATAAATCCATGCAGCTCCTTTATAATCATTATCACAAGGTCCACCTACTATAGCTGTATTGCCATCGGCGCTTATAGATACTGATTCGCCTTGAAATTGATTTTCCGAAGCTACTGTTCCAACCAGTTTACTGCCTTGTTGCATAGTAGGTGAAAGCGAAGGTGTTATTGAAAAATTACCTTCACTATTAGTGGAACCTCCACCGGTGGTTATTGAAATATTACCGGTATTTGCCCCAGGCATCACCATACCCACCAGAGTGCTGCCATCGTTCGAGATAACTATAGCATCTGTGCCACCTATAGTAAAGGATATCGGATCGCTTAATCCTGTACCGTTGATAGTTACCAGGGTACCCACGCTTCCAGAGTCAGGCGCGAAGGAGTAAATTTCAGGCTGGGCAAATGCACCGCTGCTCAATCCTGCCAAAAGGACAAAAAGCATATTTAAATGCCGGAAACAGAAACATCTCAAGTAGTAAATCATAAGTTGCTTTTTTTTACAGAAACTTCATCTATAATTAGTTTTTCTTGTGCATCATTATCCAAATCATGTATTCTGACTGGAGAATCCTGTTTGCTGCATTTCCGTTGGGGATTTTTACTTTTAAACCGAATCGGTCTTGAGAGCTAGTTCAATAAATATCTTAAATTCATTCACCCAGGCAAATGAATTTGGATCACAATATGTACGTGAAACAATGGGGATGCGGACTAAACATTTTAGTTTCTCCTTTAATGATTCGTCTACATCGTGTGTTTCAAGGAGTCCGTCGTGAGGATTGATGTCAAAATAAACACTCACCTCATCTTTAAACATTGATACTAACTCGCGTCTGAGATTATCAACAAATTCCGTTAACCAACTATCATATTTGTTGTCTTTCTGGCGATAGCTTATGCAGATGTCATATTCATATCCCGGGATGAGACTTGACATAGGACAAATATTTTAATTAAAGTTATGAATTAGTTGAATACAAGTCAAATAAAAATCCAACCACCCAGGTTTATCTCCCGGATGGATAAAATTAGCACTGTTGATTTTTAGAGGTTCTTGAGATTTTAAAGTTGAGGTAGAACCATCTCGCAACAACAGTAAAGAAAATGCAGCATGACTCAACTATTAACCATGATTCGGAGCTATTCGACCTGGTACTTAGGATTCCTTTATTTGCGCTGTAATACTCTGAAAATATAAAAAGTCATAATACACAAATATATCTATGCTTATTTGTTTCCTTTTCCTGGAATATTTTTATTGAGCACGAACTTTATACTACTAACTATTCCTTCAAGTTGCCAATTGTGAGGATAGCTATTCCTTAACAATTTTTCTAAATTCAATCGTATTTTTAGTAGTAATTTTTATTAAGTAAATCCCGTTTACGAAATTTGCTGTAGAAACAACTGTTCTATCTTGGAGATTTCCTCTAGAAACAATTTGTCCCAATGAATTTAGTATTTCAAATTTAGCAGTTCCCGATAATTCTACTAATTCAATAATCAATTCATCCTTAACAGGATTAGGATAAACCGCAATTATATTTCCTTTAGCAGGTTCAACTTCTGAGATAACAACATTTATAGTATTTGAAGGAGCTGAATTGCAACCATCTATTGTGACAATTACATAGTAGGAATCACCCTCTGTAACTAAATGATTTTGCAATGTAGCTCCTATAATTAATCCTGAAGAATTATACCATTGATTGCCTGTTGTTGCACTAGAAGTAAGCACATTTTCTGACTGTGTAATAGAAGGTGTCGCTGGAGTCTGATTAACAGTGATATAGATTGAAGAAGGCAAGCCATCTCCATAGGAGTTTCGTCCTTTTACTTCAATATTTCCTGAAACGGCAGATGCTCCATAATTAACACTAATGCTGTTGGTTGTACTTGTACCTGTCGCATCGCCGGGTAATGTCCAGATATATGATGTCGCATCTGCAATTGTCGGAACAACATAGAGTTCTGAATTTTGTCCTTGGCAGACTGCTGTTGATCCGCTTATTGTGCCTGCCGCTCCAGGCAAAGGATTGATTGAAAATGTTGCCTCATTTGATGTTCCGCCGCCAGGCAAAGGATTGAACACAGTAATGGCTGCGGTACCTTCAGAGGCAATTTCACCAGCTGAAATGGATGCGGTTATTTGTGTGCTGCTGACAAATGTAGTAGTCTGATCCGAGCCTTTCCATCTTGCTACGGAGCCAGAAACAAAATTGGATCCATTAATTGTGAGAGTGAACCCTGAACTACCTTCGTTTATATTATCTGGCGAAAGTGAAATTATTGCCGGTACCGGATTAAAATAAATATTCCGTACGGACTCAATTAAGGATGTGCTGCCACAATATAAACCTCCGTATACTTTCCCCTGTGCTTTCAAATAGTAGTTTATACCGCCGGGTAGGTTGAGCCCATTGATTTCCCATCCGCCCCCGATCCTGCTACCATTACCTAGCGGCGACCATACCACCATATCTGTTGATCCGTAAAAAACCACATCCCGGACTTCGGGTCCTGCACCACTTCTCATCCATGTAATCGTGCTCCCGTAAGTATCGGAATAAAGATTTTGGAATGCAGCAGAAGTGGTGGTTAATCTTGCCATTCGGTCTCTTGATGCACCTCCAATAGTGGTGAAGTTTCCTCCGGCAAGAATCTTGCCGTCTGATTGCATTGCTATGGTCACAAGACTGGCATTTGCATTGGGATTAAAAGTATCATCAAGTGTTCCGTCTTCATTAAGTCTTGCTATGCGGTTCCTTGTTGTCGATCCTATAGTTGTGAATTCTCCACCTATCAGTATCTTACCGTCAGTCTGCCTGGCGAGATAATTGACTGTACTATTTGCCTCGGGATTTAATGCATCAAGAGATCCGTTGGCATTGAGTCTTGCAATGCGATTCCTTGTCACTCCTCCAACAGTAGTGAATTGCCCCCCGATTAATATTTTGCTATCTGACTGTATGTCAATGTAAAAAACAGGATTATTCGCGTTTGGATCAAAAGTTTCATCAAGAGTTCCGTCAGGATTGAGCCTCGCAATACGATTCCTTGTTGTACTTACTATTGTAGTGAACTGACCCCCGACAATTATCTTACCATCTGGCTGAATTACAATTGATTGAACAGTGCCATTTGGATTTGGATTAAATGTTTCATCATGTGTTCCGTCAATATTTAGCCTTGCTATCCTTAACCAGGGGGTACCTGCAACGGAAGAAAACCATCCACCGATTAGTACCTTCCCATCTGTTTGCACTGCAATAGATGCTATAGTACTATTTATATTCGCATTAATAAATGTTTCATCAATTGTTCCGTCAGCATTCAGTCTTGCTAATCGGTTCCTTGTTTCACCTCCAATGGTAGTAAAATTACCCCCGACAAATATCTTACCATCTGGCTGAACTGAAATACACATGATATATCCATTCGCATTTGGATTAAATGTAAAATCAATCGTTCCATCTGCATTGAGCCTTGCTATGTTATTTCTTGCAGTGCCACCAATGGTATTGAAGGATCCTCCGACTAATATTTTGCTGTCTGGTTGCATGGCAATAGAATAGACATAATTATTTGCACCAGGGTTAAGTGTCTCATCAACGGTTCCGCCAGCGTAAATCCTTACTATACGGTTCCTTACTATCCCCCCCGTGGTAGTGAAATCTCCGCCGAGAAGTATCTTATTATCTGACTGAACTGCTATGGACCAGACAGTACTATTTGCACCCGGATTAAAAGAGGCATCAAAGTTGCCGTCCACATTGAGGCAGGCTATGCGGCTTCTTGCTGTCCCTCCTATAGTTGTAAAAGTTCCGCCAAGGAGTACCTTTCCATCAGTCTGTAATGCTATGCAATAAATAGTACTGTTAACATCCGGGTTGTAGGTATCAAGGCTACCATTGTTTTTGAGCCTTGCAATACGATTCCTTGTTGTACCTCCAATGGTTGTGAACTGTCCTCCGATAAGTATCATACCATCTTTCTGGACTGCCACAGATAAAACCACATTATTTGCATCGGGGTTAAAAGTATTATCAATCGTTCCGTTTTCATTAAACCGGGCTATCCGATTCCTTGTCGACCCTCCAATAGTTGTGAACCGGCCTCCTGCAAGTATCTTTCCATCGTCCTGAATGGCAATGGACCAGACTTCATCATTTGCATCGGGATCAAATGTATTATCAAGTGTTCCGTCAGTATTGAGCCGGGCAATGCGGTTCCTTGTTATACCTCCAATGGTCGAGAATGTTCCACCGATTAATATCCGGCCGTCTGACTGAATAGCAATGGATAGTAAACTACCATTCGAATCAGGATTAAAAGTATCGTCAAGTGTTCCGTTAGAATTGAGTCTTGCAATATTGTTTCTTATTGTGCCTCCAATAGTCGTGAAGTTTCCACCGATTAATGTTTTCCCATCGTTTTGAACTGCAATGATCCATATATCACCATTAGCATCGGGGTTGAAAGTATCAAGGGTTCCGTCAGGATTGAGTCTTGCGATGTGGTTTCTTGCAGTACCTCCAATGGTTGTGAAGACACCCCCTATTAATATTTTGCCATCTGTCTGCATTGCAACAGAACGGATTGTACCATTGGCATTGGGATTAAAACCGTCATTGACCGATTGGGCAGAGGCATTGTAGAGTAAACCCACAAATAGGCCTGAAAAAAAAGTCAGAAATTGCATTTTTCGCATGATAGTAATCTTTAATTAAAGTGCTGTTACTAGTTTACCTGACTATTAATTGTGAACAATTAATCCTGAAAATAAGGCTTAAATTTGTTTAACTATTGGCAATCTCTTAAATAGTAATTTAAATTTATTACTAATTTTTTTCCAAGTCAAATTTATTATACTAATATAATTTTTCTTCCATCAATTTTATGACCCCTTAAAACCAATGTTCAATATTTTGGACATAAAAATCAACCCTCCGATAAGAAGAGCAATAATTGCTGAAATAGAAATTGCTGAATCTGTATAATCCTTTACGGTTTTATTTTTTCATCGTATTTAGGATATACAGAATCAGCTAATGACACCAGGGCAGTGTTCAATAGTTCTGAAAAGAATACGATAATCATCACAAGTTGGCAGCAAGAATGGATGTGGGTAAAGCGTTCAAGTCGCTTCGGAATCTTTGAAGAGAGTCAGACGGCTCTCTTTTTTTAATCGTTTTTTCGCTTGAACGGTACAAATCTGACATAGATAAGCTTTTCCGTATAAACTTTTCCCCTTTTCTTTGTCACTAGCTTCAATTCCTGCAAGCCGCCAGATGCTCCAACCGGAATTACCAGCCTGCCTCCTTCTGCAAGCTGAGCTATAAGAGGTTCGGGGATACTGGGTGCTGCTGCCGTTACAATAATAATATCAAAAGGAGCCTGTTCAGGCCATCCATTATATCCATCCCCTGATCTGACTGATATATTCCGGTAGCCAAGTCTTTTAAGGGTTGATTTTGCCTCTGTAGCAAGCTCATCCACCAATTCAATTGTGAAGACTGAATCAACTATTTCAGCAAGTACAGCTGCCTGGTAGCCTGATCCTGTACCAATTTCAAGTACTTTTTTGTTTCTGGAAGGATTGACTATCTCAGTCATATATGCAACAATATAAGGCTGTGATATAGTCTGACCGTGAGAAATTGGCAGCGGATAATCACCATAGGCATCATCTCCATACTCAGGTGAAACAAAAAGATGCCTGGGCACTTTTCTCATTGCTTTCAGTACAAAGGGATTTGAGATGCCTCTTTCTTCAATCTGGGTACTGACCATTTTATCCCTCAAAGAAGCATATTTATCAACCTGCATAGGATTCATTTCAATACAGATCAAAGCTATTATACCAAAACAAATATTCATAACATGCTTATATTCTGCAATATATTAAATATTAGCCAAAATTCATAATTTAATTAGGGAATCGAATGCCTTGAACCTCCTCTGCCAGGCTTCAGTGAACTATGCATTGAACATTGATCACTATCTATATCCAACAATTGACAGAAATCCTTCCCCAAGGAATTTTATGGCTGGCCAGATCGGCAGGAGATTGATTTTAGTAATTACCGTGGCCAGTATTAGTACAATAAAAACATAGGAACCGTATTTATTAAGATTTTCATACAGAACCGGAAATCTTTTAAAATAATGTAATAAAAGATGAGAGCCATCAAGCGGAGGCAGGGGTATGAGATTAAAAATAAACAATCCCCAGTTAATATAAATGGCATAGAGAAAAACTTCTGTTACCATTCTCATAGAAGAGCTCTGATAAGATGGCATGAGCATCATATAAAGAGAAAACAAAACTGAAAGAACCATTGCTGTCAATGCATTGGATAGAGGACCTGCAACTGCAATTTTCATTACATCATACTTTGGATTTTTCAGATTTTGCTCATTGAACTGGACAGGCTTCGCCCAGCCGAATCCGGCAACTACAAGCATCATAAATCCAAGCAGGTCAATATGTTTAAGAGGATTAAGAGTCACTCTTCCCTGATCCTTGGATGTAGAGTCACCACACCAGTTTGCAACAAGCGCATGGCAATATTCATGAACAGTAAGTCCGATAATTATACCTGGAAGAAATTTAAGTATCCGTATAAAGTCAAAATTTCCCATCGAGAATTATTAAACACTGCAATGATAACTTAATTATTCCAGAAAAGGTTTGAATAGTCTTTGGGCCTAAACTATTTAATTTGTGAATCGGCAAATTTCAGATATTGTTGCCAGTCATACAGAGTAACATTATGCCCTCCCGATCGTATATGATAATTGACTGTGCCAGTCACCGGTTGGTTTATTGCTGGCATTTCTGACCTGGTGATACCATTTTTACCCAGAAGTGTATAAACAGGTGACGCAAACAGACATGCAAGGAATTCTCCCTTTGGATCAGCCCATTGATCCTCTTCAGCGCTGGCAACATACAAAGGTCTTGGAGCTATGAGCGACAATAATTCATGCTGATCAACAGGAAGATTGTCTTCATTCTCATTGTATTTTTTAAAATTGCTGTTGAACCAGTGCGGAAATGATGTATTTATTCTGCCAACCGTCTCTCCGAATCTGCGCATCGAAAGCGCAGCTCCTCCGCAACCTGAGTCATTTGATATTACAGCAAAAAACCTTCTGTCTGCAGCTCCAGCCCATAAAGCTGCTTTACCCAATCTGGAATGTCCAATTACAATAACTTTTTTCGAATCAACCTGCGGATTTGTCTCGAGATAATCAAGTATTCTCGACAAGCCCCATGCCCAGGCTGCAATTGTTCCCCAGGACTCTTCATTTCTATTTTCGCTGTATAAAGAATGTACCCCGTTCTTGAAATTGTCATCAAAGTCGGGATCAATATCTCCGTAATACATAGTTGCCAGGCCATAACCAGCAGATATAATTTCATTTACCTGCCAGCGGTTGTAAGCTTTTCCCCTGCCAGCTTCAGAGGCTTTATTTTCTGCTGCACCTGTATTATTATCATTTCTTACCCATGTTTTTGTGATACCGATACCAGGATCATCAGTTACTGTATGATTGCCGCCAAAGTTAAGCCCCAGGAACAAGGAAACTGGACTAGGAGATTTTGGCAGAAAAAGCAGCAATATCATTTCATGTGATTTATTATGGGAGGTCAGTGTAATTTTGATTTCTTTTCGCACTGCCTTACCATCGAGAGCATTATTGTCTGAAGATATCTCGGTGGAAGTGAGTTTCCCTTTCCATTCAGGAGAAACACCATATACTTCTTTTTCAAATAGGCTTATTATTTCATCACGCCGTATTGCCCATGATGCGATATCATTTACTTTGCGACCATCATTAAACATAAGTGGATCAGGAAGTTTGTAGCGGGGTACTTTTGATTCATCATAGTTAGCTGTAAATTGCTGGGCCTTAATTATAAAACACATTCCAAGCAATAGAATTAAAATAAGACTTGTTTTTTTCATCACTGGATGTTTTTAAATTTATTATTACTTCGAATTATCTGATATTTTTAATTCCCTGTCTAAAAACATATATGCCTCTTTACGGATTACTGCGGGAAAATCATGGGGTGCATCAGGAGTTTTAAGAATTATTTTATCACTGCATCCGTACAAATCGTAAACCGGTAAAACCGCATCAACACAGTTACGGACACCGCTTACATCAAAATTGCTGTCGTTCAGAGGTGCATTGATAAATATTGCTCGTGGAGCAATTACTGCAAGTACTTCAGGAAAATCAAAAGGCATTTTTGACGGATCGGTTTTATAGACAGATTCAATCAAAGGCATATATCCTCTATGACTCCAACCTTTAAGATTCCCGTTGTAGTATTTATGGAACGAAGTAAAGCCACAACTGGTCACTACTGCTTTTATCCTTTTATCAAATGCTGCAACGAAAAGGGAATTGTGTCCGCCAAGTGAGTGACCTATGCATCCGATTCGTTCAGGATCAACCTGTGGAAGAGACTGAAGAAGATCGATGGCTGCCATATGATTACATATGCCTTTCATGGTTGCACTTATATAGCCATTTGAATATGGATCAAAGTGATAGTCACCAAAATTTGGGTAGTCCGGTGCAATTGTGACATATCCGCGTTCAGCCAGTTCCAGAGCATAATGGAGATTTTGATTACCTCCAATGCCTGCCGGCTCTCCTTTCCCTATATCCGTTGTCTGATGCAGACATAAAATACCTGGAACCGGAGTTGCAATACTCTCCGGTATCATTAAATACGCCGGAACAAGATCATTATTCTCAACAGCAAATAAAAGTTTTACCCTTCTTATACCATTTAAGATAGTATCTTCCAAATTTTGTATTTCAGAAGTTCTTTGTCCTGCATTTTCATGAAGAGGTCCCATAACCAGTTGCATACTGTCGAGTATCTGCTGATATTTTATTTCCCAGGCTGCCTGATTTTTTACCTTAACACTCTTTCCCTTCGAATTGATATAGTACAACAAACTGCTATTCTCAGAATGACATGTTAACAGGCAAACTGAAATAAGGAAAAGCCCTGTGATATATGATAGTCTTCTCATAATCACCTAAATAAGTACATATTTTCTGAGTTCTGTTATAATAGATTCGGAACCCGCCATAACGGGAAAATTCTGCTCCATTGTACCTTCATTGAATAAGTAATTAACATTATTACCACATATGTCCTTCATTACACCTCCTGCTTCCGATATTATGAGTCCTAAAGAAGCAATATCCCATATTCTTGTATACAGGTTAATGCATGCTCCGAATTTACCTTCGGCTACATTAAGAAAATCAACAAGACAGTTTGTGGCGCGTATATTTCTGGCATTCTGTACCAGATTTCTGTAAATGGAAAGGCTGTTTTCCAGCTCAAATGCATCATCGGTGTAATCAACTGCAAAGGCGACCAGTGCATTTTTAAGGATTTTGCTCTTATCTAAATAAAACTGTTTCCCGTTTCTATAGGCCCCTTTTCCTGTTTCAGCAAAAAAAAGCTGGTCATTTACAGGAAGATAAGCACCTCCCAAAATGGGAGTATTACCTTTGAAAAGTGCAATAAGTACTCCAAACCAGGGTATTGCAGAAGCAAAATTAGATGTTCCGTCGAGTGGATCAATTACCCATGTGTATTCTGATCCTCTATTCTTGAAACCGCCCTCTTCTGAAAGAATATTGTGATCAGGAAATTTATCTGTAATGAGTTTTACGATAAGAGCATCACTCTTTAGATCAGCTTTGGTCACTATACTGCTTTGTGACTCTTTTTGTGTTGATTCAATCTGTGATCCGAAAATATTCAGCAACTCTGCCCCGGAGGTTCTTAATGCAGTTATTAAAGTGTCTTTCATATTGAATAAAATTAAATTGTAACATTTGTTACAATTTTAAAGCAGGTAAAATCTCTTTTATGTTATTGTTAAACTGTTAATTAACTCCAGTAATTTCTTTCAGAAGTATGAAGAAATGCTTTTTTCTGTCTGAGTTGATACCCCAATCAACCGGAACGCTCTGATAGCCATCTTCAAATTTTTCTCCAGCCATTCTGTAATCGAAATAGCCCCAGGAGGCAAAGCTTTTTACAGCATTCACAAAATTGTTATTCTCCTTTTCAAAATCAAAATGATCATCTTCATTAAACAAAATCGGTTTGGGTGTATATCCTGCTACTTTTCGGGTACTGTCAACCATGGTCTGGATATAGTCAGGATTTGACACTCCGTTTCCATGGATCAGAATAAAATCAGATGATTTTACGACATTAGGCAGTGGAATAAAACCTCCTCCATAGCTTGTACCTGTGTAGTATCTGAATCCGTTCCTTTCTTTTTTCTTAACCATTTCAATAAGTTCATGAACTCTCTGAGGCTGAAGTATCTCATGATCATAACGAACATTACATTCATTGTTGATCTCTATAAGGATATTCCTGTACTCTTTATCCTGGAGCCAGTCGATAATATTATTTACAGCATTTATCACTGCCTTTTCATCAGCAAGATGCTGGTCCTGTCCAAAATAGAATAATCCCAGTATTGGCACCATTCCAATTTCATCTGCCTTGTCAAGTATTTTTTCAAGCCTTGTTAAATAATCATTTCTGAGGCTGCCATCTTCATGGTATGCAGAATTAATCCATGGTTGCCGTGATGAATATCCCTGTGGGCTGCCTCCCTGCATATTAATGGTAAATGAAAGCAGTCCGTACGAGTGCCACTCTTCCATATTTTTTACAAACTCGTTTGTATTGCGGTCGGCATCCCATTTTTTTGTATCCGGATATATCCACTTATAAACAGTAGTATCATTAAGATCATCAAAAATACCCTGCACCATTCTTGAATTCATAAGAAGTCCTTCAATTTTGTTTCCGTTCCAGCTCCGTCCTTCATAGGTGGGTTTTCCATTAATGTAAAATTGCTCACCTTTTATTGCCACAGTAGTGCTGTGTTTCTCATTATTGCATGAGTAAAGGGCCATTATTGTAAAAATGATGGCTGCTGGAATATGTTTATGAATCATATTGGTAAATTTTAAAGGTGAGATTTTCCTTAATGCAAGATAATAAAAAATGAAAGGTCTTGTATCCAAAAAATGGTGCTAATAAAATCTGCCAGAATAAATATGGCGTGCTATAGTGCTTTCATTTTTGCCAAAAATCTCTTAGGTTTACAAAAATTCCGGAAATGAAAAAACAAAAGATATTAGCAGCATTATTCCTTTCACTTTTTATGCATCAGGCTCTTTCACAGTCAGGAAATGATACCCTTGTATATCTTATTACATGTAACCCCGGGACCGAAACATATTCAATTTACGGGCACAGTGCTTTGCGAATTGTAGATAAGGTTAATCAGACTGATAAAGTATATAACTGGGGTGTTTTTGATTTTAGTACTCCCAACTTTGCCTGGAAGTTTGCTAAAGGCAGACTTGATTACATGCTGGTAGCCGAAACAATGGATAATTTCCTGCGCACCTATTTTTATGAGGAGAGAGCTGTATATTCCCAGCAGGTTAATATGCTTTCATCTGAAACAAGGATCCTGTTAAACCTGATAAATGAAAATCTGAAACCAGAAAATGTAAAATACCGTTACGATTTCTTTTACGATGATTGTTCCACGAGAATAAGAGATCTGCTTGAAAAATCAATAGGAAGTAAATTACTCTATCCTCCTGAAGAGTCTATTGATGAACCTACATTCAGGACTATGACCGGTAAGTACCAGGCTCCGTATCCGTGGCTCCGGTTTGGTATTGACCTTATTATGGGCTCCCCCGGTGATAAAAGGGCCACTTTCCGTGATATGATGTTCCTGCCTGTTGATATGCAGCATTGTCTTAGCGAAACAGTAGTTAACAGGGATGGAAAAATGATCCCGCTTCTTCAAAATTCTGAGGTTGTTCTTGATTTTAATCTGCCGGAATTAAACAACAAAAAATTATTCGCCCCTGAAAATATATTCTCTTTGCTGCTTGTGATAATTATTATCCTCATACCACTTATCAGAAGAAGATCAATTATTAATGCAATCGATATTGTGATTATTTTTCTCTTTTCAGTTCTTGCAATTATGATGATTTTCTTCAATTTTTTCACCGATCATCAGCAGATGAAGATGAATCTTAATATTATCTGGCTCAATCCGTTTCTAATCATGTGTCTGTATTCCATGATTATGGGAAAACCAGGAGTAATATGGTTCAGGTTAGTATTTGTGATATCTGTAATTTTTCTTATTACCCATAAGTTTCTGCCTCAGGATTTCAATTTAGCGGTTCTTCCATTGGCCTTGTTGTTGGCCTTAAGAACTTCGGCCAGATCAGCATTTAAATGGAATCCATTTACTCTCAATTGAGTCATACTGTTATTTAACAAAAATTTAACACTCCTTAACAAGACCTTATTTTTTCACATGTTTCTTTTGTGTACAATTTGAAGTAAACAATAAATTGTGAAAAAACCTCGCACATTAAAGTATTATATTTGCTGATTAAAAATTATTAAATATGGAGCAGACTGCTGATATCAGGTTACTGAATGAAAAAATTGAAAAAGAGAGTTCATTCGTTGAAATGATAAGAATGGAAATGAATAAGGTTATTGTGGGGCAGAAGCATCTTACTGACAGCCTTATGATAGGTTTACTTGCTAACGGGCATATCCTTCTTGAGGGAGTGCCGGGATTGGCAAAAACTCTGGCTATTAAATCACTAGCTTCTATTATTGATGCAAAATTCAGCAGGATTCAGTTTACTCCTGACTTACTTCCTGCCGACCTTATTGGTACAATGATATATAGTCAGAAAAAAGAGGAGTTTATTGTAAAAAAGGGACCTGTCTTTGCAAATTTTATTCTTGCTGATGAGATCAACAGGTCACCTGCAAAAGTACAAAGTGCATTGCTCGAAGCTATGCAGGAGAGGCAGGTAACCATCGGTGAGTCAACTTTCAAACTTGAGGAACCTTTCCTTGTTCTAGCAACTCAGAACCCTATTGAACAGGAAGGTACCTATCCTCTGCCTGAAGCGCAGGTTGACAGGTTCCTTATGAAGGTTCTGATAGACTATCCGACATTTGATGAAGAAAAATTAATTGTAAGAGAAAACCTTGCAAAGGATTTCCCAAAAGCCAATACCGTACTCAATACTGACGATATTGTAAGGGCGAGGAATGTAGTAAGGGAAGTTTATATGGATGAAAAGATAGAGAACTATATCCTTAATATTGTTTTTGCAAGCCGTAAGTCTGAAGATTATGGTCTTGGTAAATTCAAAAACATGATAGCTTACGGAGCATCACCACGTGCTTCCATTAACCTGGCTTTAGCTGCCAAGGCCCTTGCATTTATTAGAAGAAGAGGATTTGTCATTCCTGAAGATGTAAGGGTAATATGTCCTGATGTAATGAGGCATAGGATCGGACTCACTTATGAGGCTGAAGCTGAAGATACTAACCAGGATCATATAATTTCTGAAATTCTTAATGCTGTTGAGGTCCCTTAATAGACAGTTTATGAAGATTTGTTTCTTTGTGACACTTTTTCTGATGACTGTATTTACTACTTACAGTCAGAATCTTATAGGATATGAGGCAAAGGATATAAAGAAATATATGAGTGCTAATAACCGTGATATGAATTTGGAAAGAGTTAGTAATAAGTCGTTTAGTTATCTAAAATATTCTGACAGGTATGATACTCAGACTATGCTCTTCTTTCTCTCTCCCGATTCTATATGCACAAATATCAGGATTGTGTGCAATAACAATGTCAGGAGCGCCAAAATAAGGGAGCTCGATACAGCATATCAGCGTAAAGGTGAAAATATCTGGATTGATAATCATGCAGGTAAGAATTATCTTCTGAAACTTGTGGATGATGATTGGTCATTCTCTATTATTATTGAAGATGAAAAGTAATTTGTTGTAAAGTGGAAGCAACTGAACTATTAAAAAAAGTAAGACGGATTGAGATAAAAACACGAGGACTGAGCCGGCATATTTTTGCCGGAGAGTATCACAGTGCTTTTAAGGGCAGGGGGATTGCTTTTAGTGAAGTAAGGGCTTACCAGTATGGTGATGATATAAGAAGTATTGATTGGAATGTTACTGCCAGGTTCAATCAACCTTATGTAAAGATATTTGAAGAAGAGCGCGAACTTACTGTTATGTTGTTAATAGATGTCAGTGGATCAGGACATTTTGGAACTACTGTTACATTTAAGAGGGATCTAATGACTGAAATCGCAGCAGTTTTATCATATTCAGCAATCTTCAATAATGATAAGATAGGAGTAATCTTTTTCTCCGATAAGGTTGAAAAAACAATACATCCGAAGAAGGGAAGAAAGCATATTCTCAGAATAATAAGAGAACTTCTTGATTTTCACACAGAAAGCAGGAATACTAACCTCAATGAGCCACTCAGATTCCTTACAAACATTATTAAGAAAAGGTGTACCACCTTTATTATATCAGATTTCATTGCACCCGATTTTGAAGAATCCCTTAAGATAGCTTCAAATAAGCATGATATTGTAGCCCTGAAGATTTTCGATAAGATGGAGAATTCTTTACCTGATGTCGGACTGGTGAAAGTTATGGATGCGGAATCAGGGTTGGAAAAATGGATTGATACATCATCTGGTGCAATCAGATCTTCATATAACAATTGGTGGAATATACATATAGAGAATATTAAAAATACTTTCAACCGTTGTGGAGTCGACTATGCTGAATTGAGAACGGATCTGGATTATGTAAAACCTCTTATTAAATTGTTTAAAAAGAGATAGTCAGGATGAAAAAAGTCATCGTTCAAATGTGTTTTTTATTAGCTGTATTTTCTTCATCTGAAGGTCAGAAAATTACTGTAAATGCCGGTTTTGATACGACTAATATCTACATTGGTGACCAGATCACTTTTGCAATAACAGTTGATCAACCTACCGGTCTGGCACTTACAATACCTGAATTAAGGGATACTATCATTAAAAACATCGAAATTTTAAAAGGACCTGTTATAGATAGTATCGATAATTTGAAAGGAACACTTAGGATCAGGAAAGAATATCTGGTAACATCTTTTGATTCTGGGCTTTATCAGATTCCTCCAATTTATGCTGAACTTAAGAATGAAGCAGGATTGAAAAGGTTTTATTCCGATTATTCTTATCTGCAAGTGCACAGACCAATGATTGCTCCTCCTGATTCAACAGCTAATATTTTCGATATTATTGCTCCTTACAAGGCTTCTCTTACTGTTGGCGAACTACTGCCCTGGATATTGCTATTATTACTCATTGTTGTAGCAGTATATTTTGGACTCAGATTATATAAAAAATACCGAAGACGGGAACCTGGACAGGAATTCACACCTATAACTGAACCGGCACATGTCATTGCTTTCAGGGAACTTGAAAAACTCAAAGAAGAAAAGTTATGGCAAAAAGGGGAGGTGAAGGATTATTATTCGAGACTTACTGAGATACTGAGGCAATACCTTGAAAACAGATTTAAGGTTTATTCTCTTGAGCTTACAACATCAGAAACTCTTGATAAGCTTTTAAAAACTGGTTTTAAAAAAGATATAAATTATAAAAAACTTAAAACAATACTCTCAGGTGCCGATATGGTTAAGTTTGCAAAATATAGTCCGGAACCTACTGAAAATGAGTCATTTTATGAGGATGCATGGAGCTTTGTTTCTGCAACAAAGCTTGAGGAATCCGCAACAGTTGATACTAATGTCGAAATATCAGGAAAAGGAGGCGAGGTATGAAAGAGATTACTTTTGCTGAACCTGTTTTTCTTTACCTTTTGCTTATTGTCCCGGCAATCATCGTATTCTATTTTTTGAAGCAGCATAAAACCAATGCATCACTTAGAATGCCGGGTTTATCTCAGTTTAATGAATCTAAACTTACATTCAGACATTATCTGCGACATATATTATTCGGTTTCAGGGTACTGGCTGTCGGCCTTTTAATAATAGTACTTGCCAGGCCACAGACTACCGATAAATTCCAGAATGTGACAACAGAGGGAATAGACATTGTTCTTGCCCTGGATATTTCAGGCAGCATGCTGGCACGTGATTTTAAACCCGACAGGCTTGAAGCTTCAAAAGATGTGGCCACTGAATTTATTTCAGGAAGACCATATGACAGGATTGGCCTTGTGGTGTTTAGTGGTGAAAGTTTTACGCAATGCCCTTTAACTACCGATCATGCAGTATTGATCAACCTTCTTCGTGATATCGAAAGCGGTATGATTGAAGATGGTACTGCCATTGGAAATGGTCTTGCTACTGCAGTGAACAGGATTAAAGATTCCAATGCAAAAAGCAGAGTAATAATCCTCCTGACTGACGGTGTAAATAACCGGGGTGAGATTGCCCCTGCTACTGCTGCAGACATAGCTAAAACATTTGGTATAAGAGTTTATACTATAGGTGTTGGTACTCAGGGCATGGCCCCTTATCCTGTTCAGACTCCGTTCGGACTTCAGTATCAGAATATGCCGGTGGAGATTGATGAGGATATACTTAAAGGTATCTCAGATGTTACCGGGGGTATGTATTTCAGAGCAACCGACAATAATAAACTTATACAGGTCTATAATGAAATTGACAAACTGGAGAAATCAAAAATTGATGTAAGGCAGTTTAGCAGGAAAGATGAAAAATTCTTTATCCCTGCACTGATTGCCTTTATCCTGGTTGCTCTTGAGATATTTATACGAAACACTGTTTTTAGAAATTTAACTTAAACAAAGCCTGAAGAAATGCAACTTTTCAGATTTGCAAACCCGGAGTCATTATACCTGCTGCTACTATTACCAGTTTTAATTGTACTTTTTATTATTGAAATTTACAGAAGAAAACGAACTCTAAGGAGGATAGGAGAGCAGAAAATGGTAAGTGATCTTATTCCGGAACTCTCATCAGCAAGACCTGTCTTAAAATTTATAATTATAACACTGGCAATCGCTTCAGGAGTTATAATGCTTGCACGGCCTCAGTTTGGTTCAAAAATAGAAGATGTTAAAAAGCAGGGTGTTGAAGTAATAATTGCACTCGATGTAAGTAATTCGATGCTTGCTGAGGATATTCAGCCAAACAGGCTTACCAGGGCAAAACAGGCTATTTCGAGGGTTGTTGATAATCTTGATAATGACAAGATAGGATTGATTGTTTTTGCCGGTGATGCTTATACTCAAATACCTGTTACAACCGATTATGTATCAGCTAAAATGTTTTTATCTTCAATAAGTCCTGCAATGGTGCCAAAACAGGGTACCTCAATTGGCGCTGCAATAAGGTTGGGGATCAGATCATTCAGTCCAGGAGAGGATAAAAGTAAAGCGATGATAATTATTACTGATGGTGAGAATCATGAAGACGATCCCGTTAAGGTTGCAGAGGAAGCATCAAAAGCAGGTATTGTTATTCATACTATAGGAATAGGATCTGAACAGGGTGTTCCTGTACCTGTTGTCACCGGAGGGCGAAAAGATTTTTTAAAAGATGTCGATGGTAATACCGTCATTACTAAACTTGATGAGGACATACTTAAGAAAGTAGCTTTGTCTACAGGTGGAAATTATGTCAGAGCAAATAATTCCAATATTGGTCTTGATGAAATATTTGGTGAGATCAGAAAAATGAAGAAACAGGAACTTGAAAGTACTGTTTATACAGAATATAATGACCAATTTCAGATATTTGCAGCAGTTGCACTGTTTTTTCTGATTCTTGAGTTTATTATTATGGACAGAAAGAACAGAAAACTTGTGAATATCAGATTGTTTAAATTTAAAGTATAATCACTTCATGAAAAAATGGAAGCGAGAAATAAACATATGATTAACAGGATGTTGATAACCAATGCATTAATTTCCTTTTTAGTATTTATCCCTCTTTTATTATCTGCCCAGGCTGATAAGAAATATATACGACAGGGTAACAGGGATTACAGCAGGGAAAAATTTCAGGATGCAGAAATTTCATACAGGAAGGCAAATGATGATAACAAAAGATCTCCCGATGCTGTTTTTAACATAGGCGACGCACTTTATAAACAGAACAAGTATGAAGAGGCAGCCAGGCAGTTCTCTGATAATATAAATATGATTGACGACAATGATAAAAAGGCAGCCGGTCTTTATAATCTTGGCAATTCCTTTCTTCAGACCAAAAAACTTAAAGAGAGTATCGAAGCCTATAAAGGTTCCCTGAAACTTCAACCTGATAATTTTGAGGCAAAATATAACCTGGCTTATGCCCAGGATCTTTTAAGACAGCAGGAACAGCAAAAGCAGAATCAACAAGACCAGAACAAGGAAGATCAAGAGAAACAGGATCAGAAAAATGATCAGGACAAGCAGAATGATAATCAGCAGAATAATGACCAGAAACAGGATCAGCAGCAAAATCAGCAGAACCAACAAAAACAGCAGGAGCAAACCATCTCAAAGGAAGATGCTCAGCGACTTTTGAATTCACTGGCTAACGATGAGAAGAATGTTCAGGAGAAAGTAAAGCTGGCCAAAGCTGCCCGGGAAAGAAAATTAACAGTTAAAAACTGGTAATAATAACACATAGATGAGGAAATTATTAATATACCAGCTTATTATAATATCCCTGCAATTACTTTCAATTGCTGCATCGGCTCAGGATGTTGCTGTAAAAGTCCAGTACCCTTCCGTAGTTACAACCGGACAGCAGTTCAGTGTGACCTGGTCTGTAAATTCCGGAGGTGGTGAGTTTGCGGCCCCATCTTTCAGCCCTTTTTATAAACTTATTGGGCCACAGACATCTTATAGTTCGAGTACCCAGATCATAAACGGCAGACTTACACAATCAACATCTTATACATATATTTATTATCTCCAGGCAGTTTCTGAAGGAAAATTCTCAATTCCTCCGGCAACATTTACATTAAAGAACAAAACATATTTATCAGACTCCCTGTATATTGAAGTTGTTAGTGACGGATCGCGGCAGAGTAGTTCATCCACAAACCGTCCTTCTGGCCAGGAGGTTGAATCAGGAGGTAAAGATATTTTTGTTAACCTGCTTCTCAGCCGTAAGGATGTGTATCTTGGTGAACCAATTACAGCTACTGTGAAGCTTTATACCAGGATTAATATTTCTGGCCTTAATGAGATCAAATTCCCTCAGTTCAATGGATTTCTGAAGACCGATCTTAATACTCCACCGCTTACATCTCTTAATCAGGAAAATTTTAATGGGACAATTTACGGATCAGGTGTCGTTCAGCAATTTCTATTATATCCTCAGAAAACCGGAGAAATTATTATTGACCCAGTCCAGCTAACCGTTCTGATACAGCAAAAGTCAGGTCAGAGCGATCCTTTCTTTGGTGATTTCTTTTCAACATATCAGACTATTCCAAGGATGATTGCAAGTCAGTCTGCCAAAGTAAATGTTAACCCGCTCCCCGGGAACCAGCCTCCGGATTATTCAGGTATTGTTGGAAAACTTGATCTGAAGGCTGTTATGAATAAGGATACAGTCAATGTAAATGATGCTATAAATTTCAAAGTTATTATATCAGGGTCAGGAAATCTTAAAGTCGCAGCTGCTCCTTCATTAAAACTATCTCCTGATATTGAGGTCTATGACCCGCGATCAACAGAAGATATTAAGAATGGAATCAACGGAACAACAGGCACAAAAAGTTTTGAATATCTTCTTATTCCCAGGCATTATGGTGATTTTACAATCCCATCTATTACTTACTCTTATTTTAATACTGAAAGTGGAAAGTATGAGCAGCTAAGGACACAGGAGTTCCGGTTCTATGCTAAAAAAGGATCTGATCAGAGTTCAGATATTACTGTTTACGGAGGAGTTTCAAGGGAAGATGTAAAATATCTTGGAAAGGATATTAGATTTATAAAAACAGATCCGGGCTTTATTTCTGTTTCTGAGGAGCTTACAATTGAAAAGAGATATTATTACAGCCTTTTCCTTCTGGCTGCATTTATATTTTTTGCGGTACTCTTCCTGAGAAGAGAGCATGTTAAAAGAAATGCTGATATATCAAGAGTCCGTAACAGAAAGGCAGGAAAAGTTGCTGTAAAAAGATTACGTGAAGCTTCTCAATGTCTGAAGAATAATCAGCTCGACAGGTTCTACGAAGAGATACTTAAAGCATTATGGGGGTATCTGAGCGATAAACTTAATATCCCTGTTTCCGATATGACGCGTACCAGGATAACTTCCGCATTGACGGAAAAGGGGATTGATGAATCTGCTATTGGTAAACTAAATGAAATCCTCGATAAATGTGAATACGCTAGATTTGCTCCTTCATCTTCGGGGTCTGAGGCCGCTTCTCTATATAATGGAGCTTCACAGTTTATAAAGACAGTAGAAAATTCAATAGCCTGAAAAATGAAATCAACGTTGATAAAATTATATCTGCTTCTATTCATGATACTTATTGTATCGGTTGCGAAAGCTCAGGTAAGTGGAAATGAAAATTATAGTCAGGGAGTGGAATTATACAGTGCTGCCAAATACCAGGAAGCTGCCGATATATGGATTGAATTGTACAATAAGGGGTACAGGTCAGCCAGTCTGAATTATAATATTGCTAATGCATATTTTAAATTACAGAATATTCCTGCTGCCATCCTTTACTATGAAAGGGCTTATCTTCTTGATCCAACAGATGAAGACATAAACTATAACCTTCAGATAGCAAGAACCATGATTGTCGACAGATTTCAGGAGATTCCTGAACTCTTCTTCGTAAACTGGTATAACCAGATATCACTTCTTCTATCATCAAATACATGGGCTTTTCTGAGTATAATCTCTTTCATAGTCTGCCTTGTTTCAGTCTCGCTTTATATTTATTCCACTCGCTATCTGTATAAAGTAATTGGCTTTTGGTTTGCAGTATCTCTTCTTGTTGTTTCATCCTCCACTCTGGCTTTCAGTCTCAGGAACAGGTATCTTGTCCACGATAATCATGAGGCAATAGTTTTCAGTCCGGTGGTTAGTGGCAAAAGTTCACCTGATGCCAGTGGTACAGATCTTTTTGTTCTTCATGAAGGCACAAAAGTGGCGATTGAGGATGAGGTCGGAGAGTGGTATGAAATAAGACTTTCTGATGGCAATAAGGGATGGATACCGTCAAATAGGGTTGACAGGATATAAAGGTTATGCAACTTATTTTGTAAATTTACTGTCTGATATAAAAAGTCAGTTATTTATAGCTATGAAGAAGTACCTGTTTTACGCACTAATTATATTGTCGGTAGCCGCCTGCAAGAAAACTAAATTTTCTCCTGAAGGACCAACAGATGTACGAATAAGAAATCTTACAACATATGCCTTATATGATCTGACTGTTGATCTCGACACCGTGGTTAATTACGGTAATCTTAATCCGCAGAGCGCAACTGATTATATCAGATTTACTAAAGCATATCCTAAAGCAACAATCTCTGCCAAGATAAACAAGGATGGGTCTCTTGTAACATTCTCAACCGAAAAGTTTGATTACACATATATGCAATTCATGGGACAAATGAAGATCACATATGAAATTTTTATTCTCCAGCCTGATAAAAATGTATTCGAAGTAGAAGTCATTCCAGACGAACCGCTCGTACTTGAGTAAGAAGCTTTAAAAATGATTGTAATATTGATACATTTGTCATAATTACCTGACAGATGGATGAATTTATTACAGCCTGCCCTAGAAACTGTTACAGTACATGTACTTTCAGGGTTCAGGTAGAAGACAACAGGATCATAAGAGTATTGCCATACAAAGGCAATAAATCAGTCCCTGAAGGTCCATGCATAAAAGGTCTTTCCTATATTGAAAGATCATCATCACCCGACAGAATAATTTATCCACTGATCAGAAAGAAGGATGGCTCCTTTATGAGATTTCCCATAAATGAAGCTCTTGACATAATAAGCAGTCGCCTGGCAGAAATAAGAGACAGGTACAGTTCACAAAGTATTCTGTGGTACAGGGGAAGCGGAATGTCAGGTATGACAAATGAAATAGGGTATTCTTTCTGGAGAGCTTTCGGAGGAACAACAATAACATATGGTAATTTGTGCTGGCCGGCCGGCCTTGAGGCAGTTAAACTTACTCTGGGAAGCAATAAACATAATGTTCCATGGGATATTCCAAATGCAAAAACAATCATAATATGGGGTAAGAATCCTGCTGAAACAAATATTCAGGAGATATCATTCATTGCTGCTGCAAAAACAAAAGGAGCTATGGTTGTTATAATAGATCCAGTAAGAACTCCAACAGCTGATATTGCTGATATTATGTTCTCCGTCAGACCTGGAACCGATGCAGCACTTGCTCTGTCAATTGCAAAACTGCTGATTGAGAAAGAATTCACAGATGTCAATTTCATAAATAAACATGTTTCAGGTTTTGAAGATTTCCGCGATACACTTCAAATTACCCCGGCTCGGGCTGAACAGATTACCGGAATACCAGCGGCGGATATCATTGAACTGGCCGATATTATTGGAAAGGGAGGACCAGTTACATTTCTTCCTGGTTACGGCCTTCAGCGTCATCTGAATGGGGGACAGACAATAAGAGCAATCCTTGCTCTAGCCATACTGACAGGAAATATTGGAAAGCCAGGGTCAGGGTTCAATTATGCAAACCT
>DATKTA010000013.1:0-36569 GCA_035531395.1 Bacteroidales bacterium | reverse complement strand
GCATCCATTGAAATATACCGCCCAGCGTTTTTTATTGCTGCTGTCACATCATTAGGCGTTAGCTCTAAAGCCTGTGTAATCTCAAGGATAGTTGGTTCTCTTTCGTAATTTTGTTCCAGTTCCAAAAGGATTTTTTTTATTTTATTGATATGGCTGATTCTGTTTATAGGGAGCCGTACAATTCTGGACTGTTTAGCCAGTGCATAAATAATAGCTTGTCTGATCCACCAAACAGCGTAAGATATAAACTTAAAGCCCCTCGTTTCGTCAAATCGTTGTGCTGCTTCGATCAAACCAAGATTTCCCTCATTGATTAAATCCGAAAGACTCAAACCCAGATTCTGATACTGCTTTGCAACAGATATGACAAATCTGAGATTTGCATTTATCAAACAATCCCGTGCCGCCAGGTCCCCTTTATGTATTCTTCTGGTTAGAGAAACCTCTTCTTCTGCGCTAATCATCTTAATTTTACCTATCTCACACAGGTATTTGTCCATAGATGGGCTCTCCCTGTTGGTAACCTGCTTGATGATTTTCAATTGCCGCATAAGGAAGATTTAAGCTTGTGATATATACGTAAAATACTTTCTAAAGATACCACTTATTATGGGAAAAATTCATTCCCCTTCAAGGATTCAATAATCCTGCTTTCTTATGGGATCATCATATATAAATTGAGTCGGCAGTTTGTTTTTAATTAATCTTTCACCAATTACCTACTGTATATGAAAAATGAGAAAATTTACGATATTACATAGAAGATCCGGTTAAACTGATCATCTAGTACCGAAGCACCTGAATCCGACAATTAAGCATCACAATATCAATGTAAAAAGGTTGATATAATTTGTATACAAACTGATTGTTCTTATGAATCCGGAAGACAGACGTAAATGACTAACCAGTTCATTAATATAACTGGCTTAAAGTTCAAATTAAAATTTCACAAAGATTTTTAAATAATCAATTACCGAATTGACTGATAACCACCAGGTATCCCATTTTTTGATAGAACTATCTGCCATAACTGTTCACGTCTTCTTGATCTGAATGAACCGGCGCTTGAGAGCAAAAAGTATTTCCACATCCTGAAGAAGCGTTCGGAATAATTATTCTTTATCTTGTCCCAATTCTTAGCAAATCTGTTAAACCACTCCATAAGAGTCTTATCGTAGTCTATTCCGAAGTTGTGCCAGTCTTCCATCACGAAAAGATTTTCGATTGCTCTTCCAAGTTGAACCACCGAAGGAAGCATCCCATTTGGAAAAATATATTTTTGTGTCCACAGGTCATGTGTTTTTACTGATTTAATACTTCCGATCGTGTGAAGAAGAAATAAACCGTCATCTTTCAGGCATTTATTCGCAATTTCAAAAAATGTTTTGTAATTTTTGTACCCTACGTGTTCAATCATTCCAACGCTTACTATTCTATCAAACTTCTCATTTATATCGCGGTAATCTATCAGCCGGATCTCTACCGGAAGACCTCCGCATAATCTTCTTCCAAGCTCTACCTGTTCTTTTGAGACAGTAATTCCAACAACCTCAACATTGTATTTCTCTGCAGAATATTTTCCAAAAGCTCCCCAGCCGCAACCTATATCAAGTAACCGCATTCCAGGTTTGAGATAAAGTTTGCGGCAAATTAATTCGAGTTTTTTTCCCTGAGCTTCATCTAAGCTACCGGCATCCTTCCAATATGCACAACTGTAATTCATTCGTTTATCGAGCATATTCTGAAATAGATCATTACCCAGATCATAATGCTTCTCACCTACAATAAATGCTCTCCGTTTTGTTTGCAGATTAAAAAGCCTGGTTGCAAAAAGTCTGAGAAGAATCGAATATTTCAGTCGTATTTTTTCGTCGAGCTGAGCTATTAAAATTTTATAAATAAACTGGTCAATTTTTTCAGCATCCCACCAGCCGTCCATGTAGGATTCGCCAATACCTAATTCAGCTTCTGTAATTGCTCTTCTATAAAATTCATCATTATGAACCTGGATATCCCAGGGATCATTGCCGTTAATTTTCACTCCAGCAAGTTCTAGAATCTCTTCCGTTATCTTTTTACACTTTGTGTTCATTTCAAACACTATCAATTATTTTGAAAGGCACTAAAGATACTGCAGGTTCTGCGATGAGTAATTGCAGAGATAGGAGTTTAATTATGATAAAAACGCTGCTGATGAATTATAACATTGATCACTAATAAAAAAGTGCTGTGTTATGTGAAAGTTTTAATTACTTAGCAGCTTATGTTTTTTCTGCTGTTGAGCTTTTAACTGTTAGTACTAAATCCACCATTATTACCGATAGTGCCAAAGAACCAAGAATGGCCGGGATAATATATATTTTTTCATATACCAAACCGCCAAACCAGTATCCAAAAACTGGTGAACCCAACCAGGCACCAATCCATCCAAAAATTACTTTTGAAGCAAATGAAACAATGCCTGGCCTTATATAGAATTTAAGCACATAATGCAATATTGCCGAGACTGCAATACTGATTACCAGTAAAATCAAAAAACTGACAAAATTCATCCCAATCATAATGATCCCCTCTCTTTAAAGTTTAACGTTAAATTAAAACACAGCACTATTTTAAAAACTAAATGCACGTCATCCCGAATTACTTAGGATAACTTATTGATTAGTAAATTTAATCAAATTAAATGCTGAATGCAAGTCGTGAATGCAACTTATTGATCAGCAAGCTAATTAAAGTTGATTGGGAACGAGATAGTCTGCCTCTGAAAAAAGACCTGTCATGTCAACTATCAGGCTCTTTACTTTCTTTATACTCTTTAAACAAAGATTGGAAGATCTCCTTTACTGATGATATCTTAGTAGCTCTATAAGCATTGCTTCCGGCAAAAGCAAAGCCATTTTCAAAATCCCCCTTAAGTGCATTTATAAGTGCAATGATAATGCAATAAGGACTCTTAGTAATGTCACAAGTCTTGATACATTTAAATGGACATTTTTTGGGTTGCTTTTTACCTGCTTTCACCTTGATGAGGAAATTGCTTAAAATAGCTCGCCCTGGCATGCCCACAGGACTCTTTATTATTTCAATATCCTTTTCACTGGCATTAATGTATGCCTGTTTAAATGCTTGCGAAGCATCACATTCATCGGTGGTTACGAATCTTGTTCCCATTTGAACACCGGATGCTCCCAGCTTCATGATGTTACGAATATCCTCCCCTGTATAGATCCCCCCTGCTGCAATAAGCGGTATAGGTTGATTGTATTTTTCTTCAAAATGCTTCAGTTCATTAATGATTTTCGGAACAAGATTCTCAAGTGCATAATCCTTGTCCCCGATTTGTTCCTCCTTAAAACCCAGATGGCCGCCTGCCTTCGGTCCTTCAACAATAAAAGCATCGGGCAGATAATCATAGTTAGCTTTCCACTTTTCACAGATTATCTTAGTTGCTCTGGCCGATGAAACTACAGGTATGAGCTTTGTAGTACTGTCTTTCTTTAAAAAGGATGGTAAATTAAGGGGAAGTCCTGCACCTGCTATAATGATGTCTACCTTTTCGGAAATTGAAGTCTTTATCATATCCGCAAAATTTGTCATGGCAACCAAAACATTAACGCCAATGACACCTAGCGTTTCCTCCCTTGCTTTACGTATTTCCTCCTTAAGTCCGATAATACTTGCCTCAAGGAAGTTTTCAGAAAAATCTCTATATAAAAGTCCTAGCCCAGCACTTGAAATAACTCCTACTCCGCCTTCGTTAGCCACTGCTGCGGCAAGACCTGAAAGCGATACGCCAACGCCCATACCACCCTGAATAACCGGAACGGTAATTGAAAGACTCCCGATTTTTAATACCTTCATATATTCTTTTTAAACATATTGCAGATTTAAATCATTATACAGGCTAACTGTTTCTAAAATAATAAAGAATATTTTTTGTATACATAGTTTACATATTCAGAGGCTTTCACGCAAGCCTCTTTCAACAATAATCCATTACCGAGATAACAGGTCAAGGCTGTCGAAAAAGTACAACCCGTGCCATGAGAATATTTTAAAACCAACATTTCTTTTTCAAAATTAACTACATTATTTTTATTAATAAGAGCTTCATTTATTGTATTACCCTCATAATGGCCCCCCTTCATATAAATACAGCAATTATATTGTTTTGCAAGTTCCAAGGCTGCTTCAATGCCTTGTTCAAGATTTAATATCTCTTTTCCTGTCAGTAATGATAACTCATCTTTATTAGGCGTAATAATGTTGACATGAGGTAATAATTTTTCCTTAAAGAATTTTATCGATCCATGGTTGATGAATGCTTTTCCATGTGTAGGTGAAAAGACTGTATCAAGAACAATATTTTTTAGTTCATATTTTTTTAATATCGATGAGATTACTTGAATATTCTCTTCACTGCAAACAGCACCAATCTTACAGGCATTAATATTGAATGAATTAATATTCAGTTCAATTTGTTGTGATAAAATATTGGCGGGAATAGGATATATAGAATCTAATTTCATGAAATTTTGGACGGTGATCCCTGTTATGGCTGATAATCCCCAATAGCCCATGCTTTCAGCCACCTTTAAATCTTGCTGAATTCCGGCTCCACCGCTATTGTCAGATGCTGCAATAGTTAAATAATACTTCATAACCCTCGATCTATCTTAATTGCACAAAGATATCCGCACATTGTGCAATAATCTTCATTGGCGCTTTCTGAATTTTGTCTTCTGCTTCGTGCCAGTTCAGGATTAATGGCATATTTAAACATTTCTTCCCAGTCTAATTCTCTTCTGGCTCGTGACATGGCATAATCAAGTTCCCGGGCGCCTTTTATGTTTTTAACAATATCGCCGCTGTGAGCAGCTATTTTACCAGCCACCACGCCTTCTTTAACATCCTCAGTCGTTGGCAAACAGATATGTTCCGCCGGAGTGACATAACAAAGGAAATCAGCTCCATATGCTGCTGCTATTGCACCACCGATAGCTCCAACAATATGATCGTAACCAGGAGCTATATCGGTAGTAAGAGGGCCTAGTACATAAAAAGGAGCATTATTGCAAATCCTTTTCATTAGCTTCACATTCATCTCGATTTGATCAAGAGGCACATGTCCTGGTCCTTCAACAATCACCTGGACACCGTGATTATGAGCCCGTTCAACCAGTTCTCCTAATATCAAAAGCTCTGCTATCTGTCCTCTGTCACTGGCGTCATTGACAGCCCCCGGACGTAATCCATCGCCCAAACTGATCGTTACATCATATTTTTCACAAATATTAAGCACTCTGTCAAACTGTTCATATAATGGATTCTCAGATTTGTTCTCCATCATCCATCTTTTTATAAAAGAACCGCCCCTACTCACTATGCCTGCAACACGTTCGTCATTCTGTAAAAAAGATAAGGAAGTTTTTGTAACACCACAATGCAAGGTCATGAAATCAACACCCATCTTTGCCTGATCCTCAATCTCGGAGAACAAGCTATTGGGATTCATATTAGCTATTTCTTTATTTTCCTTGATTAACTTGTTAATTACGTGGTAGATTGGGACTGTCCCTATCATTACAGGTGAATGTTTGATAATTGATTTCAATATTTGTCTTAAATCCCCACCAGTTGATAAATCCATTACGGCGTCAGCACCATATTTGACAGCTACTTGTAATTTACTTAACTCTTCTTCAGGATTACAGTGTTTTGGAGAGGTACCAATGTTGGCATTTACTTTGGTCTTAAGACCATTGCCAATGCCTATGGCTTCAAAAGTATGATGGATATTTTTGGGGATCACTATTCGCCCGTATGCAACCTCATTATTGATCCATTCCGGATCGAGATTTTCGTATTGTGCAACTTTGTGCATCTCTTTGGTTACAATACCCTTAAGTGCTTGCTGTAGTTGTGTCATAGTTTTATTTATTAATAAGGGATTGAATTTCTTTTATCTTTCTATCCATATCTTCTGCTTGCATAAAATATCTCACCATTGCAATATTCTGCGCTCCTGCTTTTAGTACTGCTTCAATATTCTCAGGAAATATCCCTCCAATGGCAACAACGGGAACATTGGCAAAAGACAAAACCTCTTTGAGTTGGTCTGTTCCAACCACCTGATCAGGATTGGTCTTTGCTGTAGTTGCATAAATCGGCCCGAATCCAATATAATCAGGTCTTTTTTTCAATGCATCTTTCGCTTGTTGAATAGAATGAGTAGATAAACCTATTTGCATATCATTCCCAACTATCTTTCTTGCATCCTCATAAGTTATATCATTCTGCCCGAGATGTAAGCAATCAGCTTCACAGAGAACTGCAATATCAGGCCTGTCGTTAATAACGAGATTTGTTTTGGAACCTTTGACTATCGATTTCAATTCTAGTCCTATCTTAACGATCTTTTTGTCATTAAGATGTTTTTCCCTCAGTTGTAGCGTGGCTACCTCATTATTCACACAAATCTCAGCTATTCTTGAATAAGAAAGCACAGGTTTTGTGATTATGATATATATACCAAAATCTTTCATTCTTTTACTTTAAACTGTTATAAATCAGGTCTGCAGCTTTTTTCCCTGAAAGCAGCATGCCGCCGAATATAGGCCCCATTCTAAAACCGCCGCTCACACCGTTGGCTGCCATACCTGATACAAAAAGACCAGGGTATATTTCTTTGGTATTTTCGATAGTGGTTCTTTCGCCTTCTTCAATAGACAGCGAACGTTCACCTATCACCTCACCAGTTGAAGTATTCAGCTTGACATTATTTTTCATGGCAACAATTTTAGCAATCTCGCAATCATGGCCAGTACTTTCAAGAACAGTTTTAGCCATAATAATAAGAGGATCTACATGCAAGTGTTCTCTATGAACCGATGCCCAATTAACTACAATACCTCTCACTTTCTCATTTTGGAAGACAACATCTTCAACCGAGAAGCAATTAAATATCACTACACCTGCCTTTGTCGCGTGATATATGAGAGCAGAGGTGGCTTGTACCGAATCAACCACGAAATGACTTTTCTCATAAGGCACAAATGGAATATTAAATTCATCTAATATTGACAAAGCTTCTTCTTGTACGATGATCTGGTTGAACATCATAGCGCCACCCCACATACCTCCACCGGGAGCAAGTCGGCGTTCGAATAATGATACTTTTCTTCCAGCTTTCGAAAGATAATAGGCAGCAACTAATCCTGAAGGGCCACCACCAACAATAGCACAGTCAACTGAAAGGTTGTCTTTCAATTTTTGAAAATAGGAATCAATGATCCCTAGCGATACTACTCTTTCCATTTTTATCTGGATATATTTGGTTAAACCTATGATGGTATATAGAGGTAGAATACCATCGTTAACAGTTTATCCTCATTTCCCTTCGCCGGCATTACCTGGAGCAGGTTCAATGGGTTTGATCTCAGCCTTTAATATTAAGGCACCCCTATTTAAGATGTTACAAAATTAATAAAAAAATCCACTTTTTGCTAATTTTAATCTAATCTTACATATCTGCCATGCTGACATAGTTCAACGTAAATGCCAGCATAGGCAAAAGAGAAGCCCAGTCAAAGATGTTTTTATTGTATTGCGATAGATATTTCCTAAATTTGATATGCCTTTGAGCAGGGAAACCAGCTCCTAATCGATCCAACACACTGGTACAAGAAAAAAGATCCGACTTATTTCAATTTGACTAACTCCTTATGCTTTATTTTTATAAATTTCTTATTTAATTGTTCTATTTTTTTCTCCACTCAAGAAAACAAAGGACATCATTAGTGGCCTGGTAATCCTACCCATTAAAGGTAGGCATAAAGTATAAAAGTTCTTAAGAAATATATTATTAAATTTTGCTTTAACCTGGGCTTCATCACTAGATGCTACACAACGTATGAAGTCCTGTGTATTAGATGGTCGTAGTATTTATTTATAACTTTGGCACAGATCTGTCAACTGATTCTAATTTGAGCTTTGACTTGGTACTTTTTTAGTTTTAAGCAGGAATTCTATAAACAGAATAGCAAATGCTAAATCTACAATTCTGGTAGGTAACAGCATTATATTTGCTTCTTTTGATATTAGAGTTATTATGCAGTCAATGAAGAAAAGGATTTTAGCCAGCATGCCTATAAATATAATTCCATGATTTTTAGTAATATCACGACTCACTATAATGTATCCAATACCGAAAGTTAGAATACACCAAAACATTGCATGAAAGGGAAATAATGATGGTGGGGATGGCATACCGAACATCTTGAAAAATAAATCAGGCATAAATACACTTCCTATCCAGCAAAGGATTGCTGCTCCAAGATTCCATATTCCGGCAATAAGGAAAAGGATTTTGTAATAATTAGAGTTCTTCATTGTTTACCTCCATTTTAAAAATTATTATAATTAAAATTCTAATACTTACATAATCTTGCTTGTTTACATCAAATTTACAACTGCTACTTTTATACGGACAGTAAGTTAAACTAAAAATCTTAACTAACGGATTTGCTGATAGTAATATATGTTTCAATGCCATCTTATTATTCTATCCAAAAAGACACTGGAGAAGGGTGATATGGGATGAAATTCTAATTTGTATAATGCTTAAGTCTAAATGGCAGGTAACGTATGTGTATACCCAAGTTATTATCAAGCATATTTTGTAAATAGCTGTATAACCGTTATTTGTCATAAAAATAGTTATAATTCAGTAAATTTTATAATAAATCTGAGGATAACTCAGTCAGTCACATAGACAAATATCATCAAAGTGCTTATTATGTGCTGATAAAATATCTATAGACGACTTTTCACAATTCATGTTCAATTTACATTTTTCCTGGGGAATGAGGAATCAAATTCAAATAAATTCTGATCATAAAAATCAATTAAAATGTTCAGGAATTCTATCTGGAATATTTCATTGCTGTTAACTTGTATCGAAGATCACGATCTTTTGCAAATTCCTTATCAGGACAAATATGAGGATTGGCCTTTTTTACATCATCAAAATTGCATTTAAACCTGTCCTCAAAATCTTTGATTAATCTCCATTTCATAATATGCGGAGGATAAAACGAGCTATAAAACACCAAGGAAATCCTTCCATATAAGATCCATAAATCCGTCTCAGTATATAGCCGTGTTTTACGGATTTGATTACAAGATGTTCCTTTATTTTCAAAAGTCTCTGACAGTAACTGTTCTGCTTTGGGATTATTGGATAAAGGTTTAAACGATTTATCTCGATGTATTCTGGTAACATTTACTATAGTTGGTTTCCCATTTACTGTAGTAATAGGTGTTTTTTTACTGTAGTAATTCACCTTCCTTATAACCATTTTATGAGCCTCCCGTTTGTGGGTTCCCAGACCACGAGCAACGAATCTCTTCCCACATATACTACATATAGCATATCCGGATGGTTTTCTGTTCTTGGGGTAGTTTTTCATATTTCCCGTTTGTTAGTTGAACTGTATTTTTACTTCTTGCTATGTGACTATAGCAAAGTCATTTTTAACAGTTAATATTGTAAAATTAAGCTATGATCCTTCAAAGAGAAGGACTTTGAATGACCTATATTCTTCTGCAACAATTATTACCGTTTTTATTTTTTTCGCATTAAGCCATTTTTAGGCTTAATCCATCGTTTGACAAAATGTTTCCGCAATGATTAGGTCATAGAAGCCAAATTTGCTAGTAAAATTGCGCCTCAAAGCCATTTTACAATAGGATGCGCTTATTCCATATAAGGCATTTGAAGTAGTTACATTGGGATTCCTTTTATCATTAAAAGGATGATAAATAAACCAATAATATGTATCCAATTATTGAAAACCAAAATAAATTTGGGAATGAATTTGATTCATTATTCTTCTAACATTTGAAGCGTCATATCCGAAGGACAATCTTAAAAAATGTGCTCCAACATAGTGAGAATTTACCTGGATCATTATTTTGTAACAGAGATAGCCTGTACCCTTCAGTATTTACAATTTATTCCTTTTTATATATATAAAAAAAGGATATGGACAAGTCCCTTTTTTAAGTTCATAATGCAGTTTATTAGGATAAAATTTGTTTTGCATTCCTCAATAAAATGTGTACCTTTGCGTATAGATTACAAATTATGAACAGTATATTTAAATATGAGATTGACGAATTAAAAGCCAGGAGAGCTAAGGAGGATTTTATTGATACCATTTCATTAACAGGAAAGATCCTGGAGAGGAAATTTACTACTAAGGATATTGGAGTTAACTACAGGTGGCTTAACCACTGGCAAACGAAAGGATTATTATTTGGTTCTTACGATGAATACAAATGGAAAAAATTCAATCTCCAAGAGTATGTCTGGATTAAGATAATTCTTAAGTTAAGGGAGTTTAATATGGGCCTTGAAACTGTAGCGGCGGTAAAGATGGTTCTTGATAGTGAAATTACTGGCACAGATATGTCAGAAAATTCTGAGGTTAATTTCAATGAGCTGATAGCTCAATTTGCTCCCTCCAATCAAAAAATGGAAGTAGCCGGGATATTGACAGATCCTGAAATTCAAAAAAAAATAAGAGAGACGAAAATTAATGTACTTGGATTATTTATTATTGATATTCTGTTGTTGGGCAATTACTATTCGATAATAATTAATCCGACGGGTGGAATATTCCCGGTTAAATATAGCTACCTTGAGCTAATCTCAAATATTCCTGGATTTCAAAATCTTATTAGTGGATCCTTTGTTTCAATTTCAGTTACAGAGATATTACGAGATTTCATTCTTGAGAAAGAGATATTTCAAGGCAATAAAAGAAGACTTGCATTACTATCAGATGAGGAGACATTGGTTTTAAATACGATTCGTCAGGATGATTTAAGGTCAGTCATCATAAGATTCGATAATCGAAAGAAGATGAATTTGCTTGAAGAGATCAGGGAAACGAAGATTGACAAATCAACGAGACTGGCAGAATTGATTATTGCAAAAGGTTATCAGGATATAACCATTAAGACCCAAAATGGGGACATAGTATATTGCGAAAACAAGAAGAAGACGATGATTCAGAATAAGGAATAGGTGCTGTAAGAAACAGACCTGGTGTAAATATTGATGCTTACTCTAAAAACAGAAGCATTGAGTTTTACCGGATGTAATGTTAACAATACAAGAATGCAAAAAGATTTTAAACAGGAATGGTAAAAAATATTCAGAAAAGGAGATTGAACAGATCAGGGATTTCCTTTGGGAATTAGCTCAGATCGGAGTAAAGAACCTTGAAAAACAACTAGCGGATGAAAACAGCAGTAATAATGAGCAGAGTCAGTAGCGATGAACAGGCTCGGGGATACAGTCTCGGTGTACAGGAAGAAGCACTTACCCGTTACTGTGAGAAGAATAATATTACTATCCTTCAAAAGATGCGGGAGGATCATTCAGCCAAAGACTTCAACAGACCAGAGTTTCAAAAGTTTCTTGTCTATGCGAAGAAACACAAAGGGACAATTGATTTTCTACTGATCACTTCCTGGGACAGGTTCTCCAGAAACATAACGGATGCCTTTATTATCATAAGAACTCTAAAGAATTTGGGGATCACAGTTCAGGCCATAGAACAACAAACTGACATGTCTATACCTGAGAACAAGGCTATGCTTGCACTGTTTCTGGCAATACCTGAGATTGATAATGAGAGAAGATCCATTAAGATAAGGGGAGGCATGCAGGCATCATTAAAATCAGGTAGATGGTGTATGAAAGCTCCCAGGGGTTACAGAAACACCAGGGATGAAAACAATCGACCCATAATTGTGCCAGGAAAGGACGCAGTTCATATCAGGAAAATGTTCGAGGGTATCATGCAGGGTAAAGGCCAGGTTGAAATAAGGAAGGAATTAAAGAGTGAAGGTTATTTTGTGAGTAAAAGCAATATGTCAGCAATTCTGCATAACCCAGTATACACAGGTAAGATTAAAATACTGACAAATAATGAAGAACCGGAGCACTTGATAGAAGCCATCCACGAAGGGATTATTTCTGAAGATATGTTTAACAAGGTACAGAGTATCTTGACTGGCAACTTGAAGTCAAGGAACCGACCAAAATATAACACTTTACGGCCCGAGCTTTTTCTCAGGGGTAACCTTATATGCTCAAAATGTGGACACCATCTAACTGGAAGTCCTTCAAGAGGAAAGTCAGGTACAAAATATTTTTATTACCATTGCAATTATTGTGGAAAACAGAGATACAGAGCTGATATAGTCAATGACACTATTAATCATATTATATGCGATCTAATATTCACAAGCGAAGCAGAAGAAGTATACCTGGGAATGGTGAAATTGTTGATGATAGGGTCTGAAAGTGAGCGGAACAAAAAGTTATCTAGTCTGGAAAAAGAACTTGAAAAACAGGAACAGAAGCTTTTTAAGTTGCAGGATCTTTATCTTGAAGGAGGCCTTTCAAAAGAAGATTATTATTCAATGAGAAACAGATATACAGTAGAAAGAAATAACATAGAATACAAGATAAGTGAAATTAAGCATAACAAGATAGGGCTTAAGAAGTCTCTGGAGAAAGGAGTGAAGGTCTTAGCTGATATTGGCAAAACATATAATACTGCAGATCTTCCTGATAAGAGAAAAATAATAAGTTCGATATTTCCTGAAAACCTGGAATTTGATGGGGGAAAATGTCGAACACCAAGAATCAATGAGGTCCTTCGTCTTATCTTGCTGATTAACAATGATAAAATAAATAAAAAAAGCGGACAATTCTCAGAACTTCTGGATGTGTCCGCTAAGGTGGAGAATAGGGGAATCGAACCCCTGACCTTTTGACTGCCAGTCAAACGCTCTAGCCAACTGAGCTAATCCCCCGGTCAAGGCCACAAATATAAATAATTTCAGGGGAATCTTAATAAAAGAGAATGATTTGAGATATTAAAAAGGCATAGGGCGTAAGGCGTAAGGGATCAGATTACAGGGCAGGAACGAATTCAATTGAGTAATTATCTATTTTTCGTTAGCCTTTCTTAACTTTAGTAATAAATAATTTTTTTACCATGAACTTAAATTTTTCATTTAAAAAATGCGGTTTAAAAGACCTGCTTGTTCTTTTCTGTGCTTTGTCAACATTTTTGCCATCAGCTTTATGCCAGAATGATACTGATAATAACTATGTTGTTCTTAGATCTGAAGGAGAAATGAAATTTGGAGAGATAATTATCAACTCAAACAAGATTGGTTTATATGAAAAATTTGAAATGAGTTTCACTCTCAACGGGGAGTGGGACAATCCTTTCGATCCTGAACAGATAAAAGTGGATGCCAGGTTTTATCGACCTGACGGAAAACAGATTATTGTTCCGGGATTCTTCTACCAGGATTACAGAAATAGTTCTTACAGGAGTATTGAAAAGGTCGGGAATCCGGTCTGGAAAATAAGGTTTGCACCTGCTATTGAAGGCAGCTATGAGGTTGAAATAATTGCAAATAACAGGGGCAAAGAAATAATATCTCCACGACAGAAATTCACCGGAATAAAATATAATTCCAGCCATGGTTACCTGAAGATATCAAAATCAAATCCTCTCTATTTTGAATTTGATGACGGCACCCCGTTTTTTGCAGTTGCAGTAGATAATGCGGTAAGTAATTATTTCAATTACATGAAAGTCTATCCGCGATTTGCAGAGGCTGGAGGTAATTATAACAGACTCTTCATAATGTCTGGCGATCTCGATCTTGGAGAAGAGGTAAGGCCATCAGCTGGGCCGGACAGGGGACTGGGCAAGATAAACCTCGATGCCTCCTGGAAGCTTGACAGGGTTATCGAGATGGGGGAGATTCTTGGAATTTACCATCAGATGTGCATGACCAACCAGTATAATTTCAATGTTGCCTGGAAAAACAATGCATTTAACAAGGCGAATGGAGGAATTCTTGAATCACCAGATGAGTACTTTACCAGTGAGGAATCGATGGAGTACCTTGAGAAGAGATTTCGATACATTGTTGCACGCTGGGGATATTCAAGCGCGGTTTTTTCATGGAATCTCTGGAATGAATACAGTGCTCAGCCTGGCTTCGATATTCCGTCAGCTGTATTATGGCATAAGCGAATGGCAAAATACCTTTCATCGATCGATCCTTTCAATCATGTAATTCACACTAACGACGGCAGGCTTAACGGTGTTGATGAGATCAGCGGACTTCCGGAGATGGGGATTGTTTCAACAAACACCTATGGGATAAAGAATATTTCTGATGTTGCAGAGGTATGGACAAAGAAGTTCATAAATCAGTTTAAGAAACCATATATGCTTGCCGAATTCGGAATAGGTCACAATAATTTGCCACGTGGCGGATACGGAGAGGTTGATCCGGAAAAACGTATGATACATGATGGCCTCTGGAGTCCCCTTATGAGTGGTAGTGCCGGAACTGGAATGGCATGGGAGAATAACTGGCTCGACAACCAGATAGTTTATACTTTCCTTAGAGCGATTTCAATTACTGTAAAAGATGTCCCATTCACAAAGCAGCAGTGGACACCGGTTACAGTGGGACCATTCATGTTCAAAAAACAGAGGTCTTCTTATTATTCCGACGTAGTTATAGAAGGATGGAACCCGACCGGAAATTACGGTATGCCAAAAGAGGCTGCATTCCAGAGGTCATTTAAGATAAACAGTGCAGGCAAGGTGGAACACAATGAATACCTTCATTCGTTGCTGGCTGATACAACCGGGAAGAAGAATTCAAAAAGAGTAATGTCAGTTACTTTCGATGTTGAATTCCCGGTTGCCGGTGAATTTATTGTATTCGCCAGCGATGTGAGGAATGAAGGTTCCACAGTAAAACTGGAAATATCAGTTAACGGAAAAGAAGCTCTGAGCAAGGATCTTACGGCACAGCCATATATGCAGCATTTTTCAGTTCCTGTTACAAAAGGGTCACATACCATTAGGGTTGAGAACGGTGGAGGAGGGACTTTTCAGACGGCATTTGAGCTGAAGAATTTTATACAGAAGGAGGGACCTGATCTGGAAGTAAAGGGGCTTCAGGCAGATGATTATATCCTCCTGTGGCTCAGGAATCAGAAATATACCCTTTTACATGAGCTTGCGGGAATAGGATTTAAGCAACAACCTGAAGGAGTGCTGGAACTGAAAAATGTGACTGATGGAAAGTGGACCGCTGAATGGGTAAATACAATTACGGCTTCTGTAATTAAAACGGAACTGGTTGAAAGCAAAGGGAACAGATTAGTATTGAACACTCCGGCTGTAAAGGAGAGTATTGCAGTCAGATTGGAAAAGATTAAATGAAAGAAGGATGACGAACAAACAAAATCAGAAGTAATAAGTCTGATAACTTCTGACTTCGCTGTTCACGTGTTCAAATGTTCTTACTTAAGTTTTATATATTTTTTTCAGGTAGAGGTAAACAGGTATCCCTGCAAGTATCAGGGTCATCCCGATTGCTGCCTCTCGGGGACGGGTGATTATGGTATTGAAGAACAACCCGATGCAGAAGAGTACAAAAATAGCTGGTACAAATGGATAACCCCATACCTTATAGGGCCGGTGAACATCAGGCATTTTATAGCGCAGTATGAATACTCCAAGTGAGGTGGCACCGTAAAATATAAATACTGTAAAGATCAGCATATCTGTCAGCTGATCGAAATTGCCGGATAATATTAGTACTGATGACCAGGCCCCCTGCCAGAGGAGGGACGCACCGGGAACATTATTGCTGTTTATCTTGGTAAATGACTTGAAGAAAAGCTGATCACGGGCCATCGCATAATATGGCCTTGCTCCTGTAAGAATTGATGCATTTGTGCAGCTTAAAGTGGTTATCAGGATAAGAATTGAAATAAAGAGGGCACCGCCTGATCCCCAGAAGCTTCGTACCGCCTCAACAGCAGCAATTTTTATTCCTGATGCATTAATATCTGCGAGATCGGGAATTGAGAGAATTGTAAGGTAGGTGAAATTAACTACCAGGTATATTGCGATTACAATGAATACCCCGATAACAATACCTTTAGGAATGTTTTTTGTCGGATTCTTTACTTCACCTCCTATAAATCCGACCGATACCCATCCCTGGTAAGCCCAGAAAGCCGCAAGCATTGCTGTATAAAATGAAGAGAGAGTTACTGTCCCTCCGGACAACCATGAATTAGCGGATATATTTATGCTCTTTGATCCCATGCTTGTCAGTCCTGCAATAACAATAGTCAGAAGACCTGCTGAAACCAGATAAATGATTGCCCTGCTCACTCCTGCACCAACTCTGAGTCCTGAAATGTTAAGATATGTAAGGACAAGGATGAGGAGTATGGCTGTCATCTTGATATTAAACTCCTGGAAAGGGTAAAAAATCCCGCCAATGGAAAAATCATGAAAGGAGGGAAGTATTTCCGGTAATGAAATCATGCTGTTCAGCGATTGTGCAAAAACATATGCCACTGAAGCTATAGCAGCGCTCTGAATGGCTGTAAATAGTGACCACCCGTAGATGAAGGCAAAAAACCTGTTGTATATCCTTTTTATATAAACATATTCTCCTCCGGTATCTGCCAGCATACCTGCAACCTCTGCATTCCCAAGAGCCCCGAAAAGTGTTATGATTCCTGCTGCAGTCCATGCAAGGAGAATCCATACAGAAGAGTTCAGCTCTGCAGCCATCGGTGCGATCTTCTTATAAACACCTGATCCCAGTATATTTGCCATCACCACAATGATCACATAGCCTAAACCGAGAGTTCTTACAAGAGATCTTTGATTAACCATATAATAAAGTTGCTGCAGATAAAATGTTATGTTGTTACCGGCAAATGTGGGGAAAAAAGATCAGAATTAAAATAGTCGAACGTTTGAACCCTTGAACCGTTGTACCGTCATACCATTATACCGTCACACCGAAAATAATACGGCATGGTTTTGGCATAATGGCTGTTATTAGTAATTTTGGCTGACTTTTAAAATAGTATACAACAGGCTTCCGGATGTTTGATAATCTAAGAAACGTACTTGATCTTGATGACCTGATCTTTGAGAACAGGAACAGGGATTATGGTGCTTATCAGCTCAGGAAAAAATATAACAGGGTTGTTTTTGCAGGTGTAGTGATGGCGACAGTTCTTGCCTGTTTGATTGTTATTTTGCCTTTTGTACTTCGTCCACATTCAGATAATTTTATTTCGGGAGATCTGGTATATATTCCTGTACGAATGGAGAGCCTGGAACCTCCGGTTGAACAGATAATAGTCCCCCCTGCACCCCCTCCTCCAGGATCAGAACATGTCCAGGAAATTGTAAAGTATATTCCTCCTGTTGTTGTTGATACAATTATGCCCGATGAGGTAAAACAGGTTACAACGGATGAGGTTCTTGCCCAGACAACCCTTGAGGAGTCATACATTGATGGCTTTGGTGCAGGTGACAATCTTTCTGCAGGCCAGGACGGTATAGCCACTGATGATCCTTTCTTCCTGGTTGAGGTGATGCCGTCATTCAGGGGAGGAGATATAAATAAATTCCGGGAATGGGTTCAGAGGCGTACTAACTACCCGCAGGCTGCAATAGATGCTAAGATCCAGGGCAAAGTTTTCCTGACATTCATTATTGAATCTGACGGGTCAGTAAGCAATGTGACTGTTGTAAAGGGAGTAGCTCCAATCATTGATAATGAGGCGGTTAAGGCAATACAGGCTTCACCGAAGTGGAGTCCGGGATTACAGAGAGGGCAACCGGTAAGAGTGAGATATTCTATGTGGCTGAATTTCATATTCTGATAATAAATAAAATGTTAACTATATTGTGAAGAAATAAGTATTTACAGGGAATAATGGAGGTAAAATATATTAAATAGATTATTTTTTAAATATGAGTTTACAATATTTATTATTTTTATAACATCTTAATAAGCAATAATATGAAAAAGATTATACCTTTTTTTATCATTCTGACAATTCTGTTTTCAGGATGCAGTTCCTCAAAAAAGCAACTTAGCAAGGGAAACTATGATGCTGCAATTGATAAAGCTGTAAAAGAGCTTAGACGTGACCGTGATGATGAAAAACAGATTGAAATTCTATCAGAATCGTACAGGGTAGCTAATGAGCTTGATCAGGAAAGGATCCGCTACCTCAAGATGGAAGGTCGTGCAAACAGCTGGGATGAGATATACCAGATATACCAGGGTCTTAGTGCAAGACAGACACAGGTGAGAACTGTTACACCGCTTAGTCTTAATGGACGAACAGTTGATTTTCCTTATGTAGATTACATGGCAGATATGGTTGAGGCAAAACGGAAAGCAGCTGATTTCTATTTTGCTCATGGGAACCAGCTTATGGAGGGGAAAATAAAGGAAAACTACAGGCAGGCTTTTGGTGAATTCCTGAGAGCTAAACAATATATGGGGGATTATCCTGGAATTGACAATAAAATTGAAGAGGCAAAATATCTGGGTATAAGCAGGGTATTTGTTTCTGTACAGAACAGCTCAATAATAAAATTCCCTCAGGAGTTCGAACAGGACCTGCTCGCACTTGATTTACCGGCTCTTAATTCTGAGTGGGTTGAGTATCATACAGTGAATCTGAATAATGATACCGAATATGACTATTTCATTAATGTTAATGTCAAGAATGTAGCAGTAACCCCTGATCAGACTGTCCAGAAGGATTCAGTTGTGAAAAGGGATGTGGATGACGGGTTTGAATATAAACTTGACAAAAAGGGAAATGTTATGAAGGACTCTCTAGGGAATGATATTAGAATAAAAAAGTACAAAACCCTTCAATGTGCTCTTGTAGAAACTATCCAGTTAAAATCATGCAGGATTGACGGTGATATTGAGGTCATACAGGTGAATCCGAATAAAATGCTAAAGAAAGATCCAATTGGAGCTCAATCAGACTTTGAAAATATTTCATCCAGGGCTATTGGAGATATGCAGGCACTTACCCCTGAACTTCTGGAGAGGACAAAGCAGCAGCCTGTACAATTCCCAACAGATCTGGATATGGTAATGATGTGCTCCGAAAATCTGAAAATGGCAATAAGAGGTGCGATTCAGAATAACAAGAGATTTATAAGGTAAGGCTACAGGCGAGAGGTTGATGATAGAGACGCAGAGTAAGATTGAACGGGCAATACTTATAGGAATTATATACCCGGGGCAGTACGAAAGAGAGGTTGATGATTTTCTTGATGAGCTTGCTTTCCTTACAGAGACAGCAGGTGCCGAACCCATTAAAAGATTTGTACAACGACTGGATACCCCAAATCCAAGAACTTTTGTCGGATCAGGAAAGATAGGCGAGATAGCCTCTTTCGTAAATGAGCATAGTGTGGATATAGCAATTTTTGACGATGAACTCTCACCAAGTCAGCTAAGAAATATTGAAAAAGAGCTGGGTTGCAGGATCCTTGATCGAACAAATCTAATTCTTGATATATTTGCCCGGAGGGCAAGAACTTCTCACGCAAGGACCCAGGTTGAACTGGCTCAATACCAGTACCTGCTTCCCCGGCTTACCGGTATGTGGACTCACCTGGAAAGGCAGCGGGGAGGTATTGGACTTAGAGGTCCGGGTGAAACTGAGATCGAAACAGACAGGAGGATTATCAGGGACAGAATTTCATTGCTGAAAGAGCAACTCAAGAAAATTGACACACAGATGTCCACACAGCGTAAAAACCGTGGTAAGCTTGTAAGAGTGGCCCTGGTAGGCTATACAAATGTAGGCAAATCTACAATCATGAATCTGCTGAGCAAGTCTGATGTGTTTGCTGAAAATAAACTGTTCGCAACACTCGATACTACTGTAAGAAAGATAGTGGTTACAAATCTGCCTTTTCTTCTTTCAGATACGGTAGGGTTCATAAGAAAGCTGCCCCATGATCTGGTTGAATCATTCAAATCGACACTTGATGAAGTAAGAGAATCTGATCTGCTTGTCCATGTGGTGGATATATCCCATCCCGGTTTTGAAGAGCAGATGAGGGTTGTGAATGAAACATTGAAGGAACTCTCTTCTGCAGATAAGCAGACGATAGTGATCTTCAATAAGATAGATGCCTTCTCGTATATTGCCAAAGATGAATTTGACCTGACTCCTGCACAGCGAAAAAACTATTCACTGACAGATCTGAAGAAAACATGGATGGCGTCAGATAAAAATCATAAGAGTGTTTTTATTTCTGCAAAAACATGTGAAAATGTTGAGGAACTGCGTAACCTTCTGTATGATGAGGTAAAAAGGATCCATGTGCAGAGATATCCTTACAATGAATTTCTCTTTTAGAATACATGAACTCACCCCCTTTGTTTTTCCCCCTCTTTGCAAAGCAGAGAGGGGGCTGGGGGTTGAGTACATTTTAACTAGTACAGTTTATTAGCAGCCATATACTCAGCAATCTGAACTGCATTGGTTGCAGCTCCTTTCCTGATGTTATCTGAAACTATCCAGAGATTGAGGCATTTTTCTTTCGAAAGGTCTCTTCTTATTCTCCCTACAAATACCTCATCCCTGTTATGAGCCATGATTGGCATTGGATATTCATTTTTTGACGGATCGTCATAGATTGCTAAACCTGGAAATGCTGCCAGAAGCTTTTTAATATCTTCAATATTAAACTCATTTTCAAATTCGATATTTACTGCTTCTGAATGTCCTCCAACTACAGGGATCCTAACAACAGTGGCAGTAACCATTATTGAATTATCCTCAAGTATTTTCCTGGTCTCATCAATCAGCTTCTGTTCTTCAGTTGTATATCCATCAGGCTGAAATGATCCGCCGTGGGGAAAGCAATTTTTATCAATAGGATGGGCATAGGCCATTTCTCCCTTAATTCCTGCTCTCTCATTTTCCATCTGTGCCACTGCCTTAACTCCTGTTCCGGTAACTGACTGGTAAGTAGCAACTACAAGTCTTTTCACCTTGTATTTTCTGTGGAGAGGAGCCAGGGCCATTACCATCTGAATAGTAGAGCAGTTTGGATTTGCAATTATGCGATCATTTTTTTTAATGACATGGCTGTTTATTTCCGGAACAACAAGCGGTACTTCGGTATGCATTCTCCAGAAGGAAGAATTATCGATTACAACCGTTCCGTTTTTTGCAAACTCAGGTGCCCAGTCCCTTGAAGTCCCTGCTCCAGCCGAAAAAATAGCAAATTCAGGCCTGGCATCAACAGCTTCCCTTACGCTTACTACCTTCACAGCCTTTCCCCTGAACATGATCTCCTTGCCAACCGACTTCTCCGAAGCGGCAGGTATCAGCTGTGTTAAAGGGAAATTCCTCTCTTCGAGTACTTTGATCATTGTCTGGCCTACCATCCCGGTGGCACCTACGACTGCTGTTCTCATGGTAGTAATTTGTTTGGATTAAAAAGTTTTATTAAATTTACTTTATTGTTAAGTCGTCAAAATTAGCTTTTTTTTCGTTTCGTCCCGCTGCATGGAAAAAGTAATTTTGTTATTGATGCTGTTGCCATATATGGCAGCAGGACAGGTATTTGATAACTTCGAGAATGGGTTGTCTGATAACTGGGAGCAAAGCATACCATCGCGATGGTCAGCTGATTCTGCCGGAGCACTCTCTGGAAGATTCTCATTACACCACTCTTTCGATAATAGTGATTCCGGAACCGACAGAATAGGAATCCGGATTTCAAATCTTCATGCCGGTGAAGGTACTACAGCCTGGTCGTTTCTGATAAGGCATGCTTATGATCCTTCATCTTCGAATAACTGGCAGGTATTCCTGATGTCTGATGGATCTCCTTCAGTCATGTCGTCAGATGGAGTTACAAAGGGATATGCATTAGGGGTTAATCTGACCGGATATGATGATACTCTGAGGTTGTGGAAGATAAGGGGTAACGATATTGATGTTGTTGTAAACTGCCATCTTAACTGGCAGACAGATATCGGGACAGCTGAAGTAGTAAGAATCAAAGTGGAAAGGGAAAAGGATGGTTACTGGATGGTTAATATTTACAGGATGGATGAAAGCATTGTAGCAGTATCCTCAGGTTTTGAGCCGGAGTTGTTTGACCCATCATGGTTCGGAGTGTCATTCAAGTACTCATCAACACGCGATCGCCTTCTATGGATCGATGATATAAACATTACCGGTGTCTTCTATAAGGATACTACTCCACCGGCAGTAAAAGGGTATAAGATATGCGGAAGGAGTTCTATTGAGATAATGCTCGATGAGGAGCCGGCCGATTCTTTCCCCTCCTTCCAGAATTTCTACCTTGAAACAAGAGAAAATAATCCTGTTAAAGTCAGGAGAAACGGACCGTTGAACTATATTCTTTACTTTGCTAATGAGTTCATTAACAAAAAATTAAATACATTAGTAATAAGTAATTTGTGTGATAATGAAAGCAACTGCAGAGTGGATACGGCAATAAAATTTACTCCTGTTTGGGCTGAAACAGGTGATATAATTATTGCAGAAATAATGGCAGATCCGGTACCTTCAGTGTCCCTGCCTGCCAGGGAATATTTTGAGCTCAAAAACAGGAGTCCCTTTTCTCTTGACCTTACTGGATGGAAACTCTCTGCCGGTGAACAGACTTATACTTTGCCCTCATTTTCAATGGAGCCTGAAGAGATAAGAATTATTACATCAATACAGGATACCTCATATTTTAAGGAATACGGAAAGGTAACCGGCCTCAAACAATTTCCAACTCTGACTGACCAGGGTAAATTGCTTTGCCTTACAGATACGTCCGGTATACTTATCCATGGAGTGGAATATTCTGACAAATGGTATGGTAGTGATCTTAAATCGCAGGGAGGATGGTCACTTGAAATAATAGATGATTCATTTCCTTTCTATTACGATGGAAACTGGAAAGCTTCAGCATCAAGGAAGGGAGGTACACCCGGAGTTATTAATTCTGTTTTATCTGAAAACAGCGACAGGTATTTTTATGGAATCTATAATCTGTTTCCTGATAACAGCAAGATGCTGACTCTCCGTTTTTCAGAACCTGTGAACGGATTCAGGAACATTACTGCGGCAACCATAAAGGGAGGTCCGGAAATTGAAGAAATACATGTCTCTGATAAATTGTACCGTGAATTTATACTTATTTTATCATCGCCAATTGAAAACAAAACCATTTATGAACTTCAGTTACCCGATGGGATTACTGATTTTGCGGGAAACAAAGCAGAAAATTCATCAGTATGTTTCGGTCTTACCGAGTCAGCATCAGCAGGTGATATTATTTTCAATGAACTTCTTTTTAATCCTTTCCCCGGAGAACCTGACTACATAGAATTATATAATTGTCGGGGAAAGATAGTTGATGCATCGAAGCTTTATCTGGCAAGCGTCAATGAATTAACTGCAGATACATCTGTTCTGACACCTGTATCCCTGGTACAGAGATGCATTCTTCCAGGCACATACTACGTTATTACAAATGATCGTGAAAAAGTAATCGAACGGTATTTTTCTTCATCACCAAATGATATTTTTGAGATCCCTTCTCTGCCTTCAATGCCCGATGATAAGGGAAATCTTCTGTTACTTAGCAATGAACTTGATATTATTGATAAAGTAAGTTACAATGAAAGAATGCATTATTCTCTTCTGGCGGGATTTGAAGGAATCTCACTTGAAAAAACAGGGAGATGCAATCCTTCAGAAGAAGCTGCCAGCTGGCATTCGGCAACAGAAAGCTCCGGCTGGGGCACTCCCGGAAAGACAAACTCTGTAAGAACCGAAACTATTGATGAAGCTTCAAGCATAAGCTTTTCATCCACCAAGATCACCCCTGACAATGATGGCTTTGAGGATTTTCTTACAATAAACCTGAGACCCGGAGGTAATGATAATATCATTTCTGTAACAGTGTTTGATGAGAACGGCTGTTATATAAGGAAGATTGCTTCCAATATATTATCGGGCAGCGAGTTATCCTTAATATGGGATGGAACTGCAGATGATGGTTCGCCTGTGAGGTCAGGGATATATATTGTATATATTACCTGGTATAATGATACCGGTAAAAGTGAAAGATTAAAAAGAATTTGTACTGTTTTACGTTAAGGTGTTATGGTTCTTACAGGGAGTTGATCAGCTCTGTCATAATAGCTGTCATCCCGGCTTCTATCTTTTCAGCTTCATGCTGAACCGACTGGTGAGTTGTATAAGCAATTTTACCTTCAACACCAAGATCGGTTATCACACTTACTGCAAAGCACATCAGTCCCATATGGCGTGCAACGATAACTTCCGGTGTTGTTGACATTCCAACAGCATCGGCACCAATGATTCTGAAGAATTTGTATTCGGCAGGTGTTTCAAATGTCGGACCGCTGGTAGCAAGATAAACACCTTTCCGTATCCTGATATGATGCTCAGCTGCAATGAGTAATGCCTTTTTAATAAGATACCTGTCGTATGCTTCACCCATATCAGGAAATCTTACACCAATTCTGTCGTCATTCTGGCCAATAAGTGGGTTAGGAAGGAGGTTGATATGATCAGTAATAATCATTATATCTCCTATCTGAAAATCAGGATTTACACCTCCGGCTGCATTTGAAAGGAAGAGACATTTGACCCCCAGGAATTTCAGAACCCTGACCGGAAATGAGACCTGTTCAGGTCCATAACCTTCATAGTAATGGAAGCGCCCTTTCATTGCAACAATCTTTCTGCCTCCAAATTCACCGAAAATCAGCTTCCCTTCATGTCCCTCAACCGTGGAAACAGGGAAATTGGGGATATCTCTGTAATCAATCTCAATACGATTGGTAATTTTTGCAGTCAGTCCTCCCAGTCCTGTCCCAAGAATAATACCTGCATCAGGATTAATGAAGCCTTTAGATCTCAGAAACTCTGTTGTTTCGTTTATTTTTTCTAACATATTCAATGATCATATTATTAAATTCATTACTGTCATCATTTAAAAAACAGATACCGACAGGAATATAAAACATTACAGATTTTATCGGTTCTGCAATATTACTAAATTCCTTTAACCTGACAGCATCTTTCTCAGTGGTAATAATATACCTGACAGGAGATGTAAGTCTTTCGAATGATTCTTTTATTGTTATTATATCATCCTCCCTGTAAGCATAATGATCGGGATAATGCAGGTGTATTACTTCACCTGCAGTTTTCTCAAGGGTTTCTTTCAGTGGTTTAGGATTTGCAATTCCGGTAACCAGAACAATTCCTGTTCCATAAAGTCGTGAAAGCTCTGGCTTTGCAACTGTTAATTCACCCTTAGGGAATAGCTGAACAGGCTGATTATAGTTTATCGAGGTAAAATAAAGATTCTGATATGGAGCCTTGTCAATTTCTTTAACGATAAGCCTTCGCTGAATAGGGCTTATATCCACGGGTGATTTTGTGACAAGTATAATATCGGCCCTTCGCATATTTGCTATACTCTCCCGCAGGTTTCCGTAGGGAAGGATATGATCCCTTATAATAAGTCTTTCGAAATCAGAAAGCAGTATCGAAAATCCCGGGGTAATGCGCCTGTGTTGAAATGCATCATCAAGTATAATAGCCTCTGTTTCAGGTTGTATCTGCATAATTTTCCGTACCCCTTTTACCCTGTTCCTGTCTACAGCTACAAGCACATCAGGATATTTACATGATATCTGGAGTGGTTCATCACCTGTTTCAGAAACTGTTAAAGCAGATGTAACAATTCTGAATCCGCGTGATTTTCTTTTATATCCCCTGCTGAGGACAGCGACCTTGAAATCTTTCCTGAGAAGATCAGCCAGGTATTCAGTATGGGGCGTTTTTCCGGTACCTCCAACAGTAATATTCCCGACACAAATTACAGGAATCCGGAATTCTACAGAAGGCAGGACCCCTGTATTGTACAGGAAATTCCTTATGCTGGTTATCAGTCCGTAAACAACCGAAACAGGATAAAGAAGGATCCTGAATTTTTTCATTATCAGCGGATTTCTATGAAATAGGGTAACCTTGCCTGGATCCCAGTCATATTTTTTATCTCAAGAAGATTTTTGTAATAGACCAGTGATTCTCCAAGCTCCTTATTCAGGATATTCATTCTCACTTCTCCGCTAAGCTGTGACAACAATCTTGTATAGGGATCTTCGAGCACAGGAAGTTCTTTTATCTTGTATTTTTCTATACCTGCAAGTTCAGCAGCTCCTTTAATAGCATCCTTAAGTCCTCCAATCTCATCAACTAGTCCTATTTTTTTTGCTGAGGTTCCACTCCATACCCTTCCCTGTCCGATATTATCTACCTCGGTAAAAGAAAGTTCCCTGCCTTCTGACACCTTGCTTACAAATTCACTGTAGGTCTTTTCAATGCTCATCTGCATGACCTCCTTCTCATAATTATTCATTGGTCTGAATAGTGAAGGGAAATCAGAATTTCTGTTAGTGTTAACAGTTTCTGTATTCAACCCTAGTTTCTTTTCCATAAGGGTTTCTGCATTAGGTATTAACCCGAATACCCCAATGGAACCTGATATTGTTGTTGCATTTGCATAGATCTTTGTAGCGGGGCATGAGATATAATATCCGCCGGAGGCTGCATAGTTACCCATTGAAATAATTACAGGCTTTACTTTTTCAGCAAGCGTGAGTTCCCTCCATATTTCATCTGATGCAATTGCATTACCTCCTGGTGAATTGACTCTTAGAACTATAGCTTTAACAGCTGTGTCAAGTCTCTCTTTTCTAATTACTTCAGCATATTTCTTCCCGCCTATATTTGTTTCATTTCCTTTTTCAAGCACGATATTCCCTTCAGCATAAATTACTGAGATCCTGTTTTTTGTGGAAAAGACTTTTTTCGGATCAACAACCTTTGAGTATTTACTCATTGAAACGAGTTTCAGATCTTTTGCCTTTTCAACTCCGGCAAGGGTTTTAAGAGTATCTATCAGCTGATCCCTGTAAATAAGTCCGTCAACCAGGTTGTTATCCCATGCATTTGCTGCAATGTTCCCTGCAAGGTTATCCGCAAGCTCTGACAGCTTCTCCTTTGGGATTCCCCTTGATTCGGAAACAGATTCCAGGATGTGATTCCAGATTGAGCCAACGTAATCTTTTATCTGTTCTTTGTTCTCCTCACTGAGCTTATCAAGGATAAAAGGCTCAACTGCTCCTTTGAACTTACCGTGGCGTGTTACCTGAACATCTACTCCCAGCTTTTCAAGAGCATTCTTGAAGAAAATAACCTCGCTGCTAAGACCCTTGAATTCAACCATAGCATCCGGATTGACAAAAATCCTGTCGGCAGCTGTAGAGAGGTAGTAACATTGTTGTGTCAGAAGATAGTCAGTATATGATATTACGAATTTACCTGAATCGCGGAACTCTATGAGAGCTTCCCTTATTTCACCGGCTGTTGCCCATCCTGAAGGTATAAGGCCGTTTTCGATAAGAATACCCTTTATCTTTTTATCTGCAGAGGCTTTCTTTATATTTTGCAGTATCTCATTCAGCCCTACCGCGGGAGTAAATGACATATCAGAAAAATCTATTCCGGCAAAGGGATTTTCATTGCCCCTGTCTGGAATTGTAGTTCCGGCATTTAAAACAAGAATAGAATTCTCACTAACAGTTACAGGCTTATCTCCTGATGCAATTATGGCACTCAGGGTTGCTATCATTATGATAAAAAAGAGAATGGAAGCAATTATTATGCCTGTTATTGTAGCCAGTGTGTATTTAAGAAATTGTTTCATGTATTGCAGATTTAATTATATGTTTCTAAATATATAAAAAAGTGAACAATTATGTAAAGGTACATATGTATTTAATACTTTTGAAAAATGAAAAAACAGAATGTCAGAATAGCATACATTGGCATTGGTTCAAACCTGGGTAACAGGGAAGAAAATCTGAGTACTGCACTGAACAGGATCGGGGAATTTGCCGGATGCATTGAAGCAGCTTCATCGTTGTATGAGACTGAACCATGGGGATTTCAGACTGACAAAAAGTTTTTAAATATGGTTGTAAAGATCGAAACATTTCTTGATCCTAAGACTCTGCTACAGTCATTACTGAAAATTGAAAAGACAATGGGCAGGGAAAGGAATAGTATTAAGTACGCATCCCGGATAATAGATCTTGATATTTTATTCTACAGCAATCTTATTTCTGAAGACCTGGAACTCACAATTCCTCACCCGCATATACATGAACGGATGTTTGTTCTCTTACCAATGAATGAGATTGATCAGGATTTCATTCATCCTGTTTTTAATCAGTCTGTTAATTCGCTACTTAAGTCTTGCAGCGACATCTCTTCCGTGGTTAAGCATAGATTTACAAGCAATTAATGGTTCTTTTTTTTCAATCCCGGTTATTTAAATCAGCCCGTTATCCGCAAAACTATAATAATCTTTATCGGAGATAATCAGATGATCGAGCAGCTGTATATCCATCAGGTTGCCTGCTTCTTTAATTTTCAGGGTAATTTTGGAATCCGACTCGCTTGGATTAAGGTTTCCTGAGGGATGGTTATGACAGACAATTATCCCTGATGCAAGATATTCAATTGCCTTTTTCATAACTATCCTCACATCTGTGACTGTACCGCTTATTCCTCCCTGGCTGAGTTTCATCCTGTTTATTACGCGGTTTGATCTGTTAAGGAAGAGTATCCAGAATTCTTCATGTGGCAGATCGGCTAACAGAGGCTGGAAGATGTCAGCTACATCCTTTGAGCATTTAATCTGAGGGTCTTCAGGAGCTTCAGCAAGCTTTCTTCTTCTTCCGAGTTCGAGAGCTGCTGCAATGGTGACGGCACGGGCAGGACCTATACCATGAAGTTTTTTCAGATCTCCGATTGAAAGTTTACCCAGGCTGTTAAGGTTATTATTTACCAGGCTGAGTAATTCACGGCCAAGGTCTACTGCCGATTTTTCTTTTGTGCCTGAGCTTATAAGTATGCCTATCAGTTCTGCATCGCTGAGGTTGGATGAACCTTTCTGAATAAGCTTTTCCCTGGGTCTGTCCTCGACAGCCCATTCGGTAATTTTAATAGACATTAAGCACGAATTTTCGAAATGCAACTTAAAGATAATAAAAAAAGGCTGTCTGCAATATAGCGGACAGCCTTTTAAATATTATTCTTATCTGCTTATGATAAGCTGCTGACGTGCTTTACAAGTGCTGACTTAAGGTTTGATGCCTTTTTCTTATGAATAATGTTCTTCTTGGCAAGTCTGTCAAGCATTGAGGTAAGTTTTGGAAGCTGTTCGGATGCTTCTGCCTTATTGGTTGAGGACCTGAGAGCTTTAAGAGCATTACGTGTTGTTTTTGCGTAATACTTGTTGCTTTCCTTTCTTGCTTCAGTCTGCCTGATTCTTTTTTCTGATGACTTATGGTTTGCCATGCTTTTATATATTTTTTTCTTTATTAAATTTTGTAGTCTATAGGGGAATACTCAATGTAGCCCTATATTGCTAATAATCAATATTATATAAATAATTAAAATTTCCAGGTGAAACACAGGTGAAACATAAAGAAGGGAATATGGGTTCGATTCCGTGATTCATTATTTTTCCTTTGGACATTCCGTTTTTCTGGTACAATTTTTCGGCGCAAATATAAGGATAAAGTATATAAAAACAAATTTTCCACTTATTTTTGCTTTACTTGCCATTTATCACAGACAGAGTTTATGTTCTGAATCCTGGTTTGGGATGCCTCATTATACAATTCAGAAGGTTATAACAAAAAATAATTTAAAAAAAATTGCGGATAGTTAAAATATTGTACTTTGATGTTATAGAATAAAGCTATACCAACATATTCTTAATAATATGCAAAAGAGACGGTATTCGATAAAACATGTTCTAAATAGAAACTTAAAGCCTATTGTAGATCCTATTGATCCAAGTATAAAACTTTATCCTGTATATGTTCAATTGATCTACAAAAGGAAAAACTATCTTTTTAAAAGTATTGTTACTACTTATTATACAGACCTGAATTACTCCAATAAGAACGATGTCGATATTATGTCTTTTGAATGTGATTTCCTAAGAAATATTATCGAGTTAGAAATTGCAGAAAAGAAAGAAAAATTTGATGTTCCCGGATTTGCTTTCCAGTATGAAAAATACCGAAGATCGATAGTCTCTGAAGCTGAAAAATTATTAATTGGGAAAATTGAACATTTGATTAGGTCAGGAGAATCAAAATTCCAAAATGTGATCGATTTTAAGTATGAACCAGGAAAGTTACATTTACTACTTGAAGCAGCCAAGGTATTAGTTCCTGATATAAGAGAAAATACTACATTTAAAATATGTGAATTATCTGAAATATTTTGGGAATCCTATAATAACTCATTCCCAATGAAGGAAAAATACGGTCTGATTTTTCCAACGTTATATGATTGGATAAGGAAAGGACATAAAACAGTAATGCGTGATTTTATTGAATCTACTTTTAAAGGTGTTAAGGCAAGGTTATTAATGGAATATCTTGAAGAGTTTGATTTTGGGATGAGAGCTCAAACGGTGGGCGTTTAATTTTTTTATCAAGTATGCAGGTATAAAATAGTATTATAACAGCCGAATGAATCATTTGAATGAATATAAAGTTTTTGTTTTGATCCCGGAAGAAATTTTAGAAGAATTGATTCAGGCTATTGGTGACATGAAGAAAATCATTCAGGGACTCTAGGTGATTTCATTACTGAAGAAAAAGCAAAAGAAATAATAGGCAGGGAGACAACCTGGTTGTGGAACAAAAGAAAATCAGGTGAACTGCCAGGCAAAAAAGCTGCCGGCAGGTGGTATTATAAAGTCACGGATATTAATAAATAAATTCAAAATGGCAGAACTGTTTGAAAATCAAGGACGATGCCAATATTGTAGTAGCATTCTTAAAGGACGGTCCGATAAAAAATTCTGTAACACAGATTGTAAGAATGCATTTCACAACCCATTAAACAGAGAACGGCAACTGAAATTAAAAAATGATGATCGAATACTGCATCATAATCACAAAGTTTTATGTCGATTTTATGAGCATTCAAAAGGTGAGGAATTTATTCCCTTAAGGCCTCTACTCCAAGAAGGTTTTGATCCTCAATTTTTTATTGGAACTATGAAAACAAGGGATTCTGGTGAAACCGTATATATCGTTTATAACTCTGCCTTTTCTTATGATAAAAAAAATGGTATTAAAATATATTGTAATGAGAGAAGTTTTCACCATATATGACCCGACTGAACATGTCGATCTTGTACCCGGTAAAATCAAAAAACTTGAAAGGAACAATTTCCTTATAATTGCTTGTTTGGTTACTGTTGTTTGTGTTGCCGGATACTATGCATATCAGTATTATCAGTTGAAGGACAAGAAACATTAATTCGCGAATACCACATTAGTGATCCTACGTTACGTGAAGCGGATCAAAGGTTCGAATCCCTGTGGAATTCGATAATAACCAATGGACCTTAACGTTTGTATCGTGGTTAAAGCAGGTAAAAATGCAGACAATCAGCGGACAGGATGCATTCTCAAATCTGATTAGTTCATATGAATATCACAGAGAACAGATACTTACCTTGAGCCGGCAGATTCGACTTAGAATCCGTGAATATGATAATGAATTATATTCTTTATTGAAAACCATATCAGGCATTGGCCCGCTTACTTCAAGTGCATTAATAACGGAATTGGGAGATATAAATCGTTTTCCGCATAAAGATCATTTAAGCAGTTTTGTTGGCTTAATCCCCAGGGTGAAACAGAGTGGTGAATCCTCTTATTCAGGAGGGATGAAATTAATTAATGTGATTTTACATGTATTACTGTATAGGTCAAGGGTCAATTCTAAAATTATACGAAAAGACGTTATCATATAATAGTTTATATTAGATATTCTTACTATGTTGGTAAATCATTTATTGACCTTATTTCAATCTAAATTTTAGTTCAATTCAATCCAATTAATAATCATTTTGAATGCTTCTTCTCTATGTGAGATACCCTTTTCTTTTCCATCTTCCATGACAACTTCGTATAACGAATGATCCACTCCTGGCAAGACCTTATAGGTGAGGTTGGTTTTCCCAAGTCTTAAAAACTCCAACTTAACATAATCAGCTTCCAGGATAGGAGTACTTCGATCTGTAGAACCGTTCAAAAAGAAAATAGGAATATCAAGTTTTACAAGGTGATCTAAAGGAATATCGGTACAAAAGCTCCCCCAACGTTTATAGGGATGTCCATAATACCACTTATCTGTATTGAATGGATCACTGTAAATCTTCTTATATGTGACAAATAAACTGTCGATTAATACCTGTGCCTCCTGTTGTGTCATTTTCCCTGTTGCCGCATCAATTCTGTAATTAATAATACTTGAATAAAATTGATTCAGGCCACCACTGATTACAGAAACAAGATGTGTAATCTTCTTATTTTCAGTAGCTAACCCTGTAGCGATTCTACCTCCCTCGGAGAATCCCATTGCAATGATTTTATTATTAGAAATAGGTATCATGTTAAAAAGAGAATCAATGACAATTGAACTTGCCTGAATTTCCCATTCCATGCCGCATTTCTGTACATATTCTGCGGAGGGTCGATATTCCTCCAAATTTTTCATTGGATTGAACTCTTCAGCCCTGAGTGTATCACAAAAAGGTGTTCCTGCTTTGCCTATAAAAGCAACATGGAACTTTTCTGAGCAAGCCGTGATTTGATCAGGAGGTATAGTCCCAATTTGTATTGATTTATCTCCGGCTTGTATTACCAACATTATGGGTAGGCCACTACTGCCACTAACCATGAATACTAGCGGTTTTTCCTGATCTATACCTTTTTCCGTTACATAGAAATCAATCCGTCCGAGTTTTTCGTCATTGATTTGATATGCCCGAAGCCCCCAATCAGAAGGTAAAATCCCTTGTGCAAAGAGCGTTTGAACTATACAAAGTGAAACTAACAAAGTAATAATTTTCATAATCTCTCTTTATATATTAATAATGTGATTATATAATTTGGACGCAAAACCTGAAGGAAAGTTACGGAAAAAAATTCAAAATTTGTTTCCAGTATATTTTGATATGATTATAATTGTTAATAGCATTTATAAAATCTCCTGATCATTATGCAATTAATAAATTGATTTTTCTTTCTTTTTTGGTAAATGCTTATAGACAAATAAGGAGGATCTAATTATACGTATGTCGGTATGTCAACAAATTCCAACAATTGAGGGGAATTTGTCCATACTATGTGAAATGTTAGGTGGCGTTTATTTTAATTGATTCCATTAAATGGTTTTCTAATCCTTTCCTCAATCCATGATTTATTTAAAAGGATGTTCCATTGGTCATGTTGAACAGGAAATCCTGGATATTGTTCTAATGCTTTTTGATAATATTCAAGTGCTTCTTTTCGCTGGTTTTGCAAATCTTTTATATGTCCCATCCATATAAGTGATGCAAAATTTATTATAAAGGCACTGTCTAATGAATGCTTGAAAGAATCAAAAGATTCATCATAATGATTATTGGCAAACAATTTTATTCCAAGCTCAAACCAGGTAGGATTATCCATATATTTACTTTCTAAAGCCTTTTGATAACACATTTTTGATTTAATTGGTTGATTGCTATCCCATGATAAAGTAGATATTTCATTAACTAATTCTTTTGATTGCTGATAACTTTCAATTGATAGAGAATCGGTAGCATTTAGCGTGAAATCAGTTGTTTTGAATCCTGAACCTAACCAGGCATCTATAATGGCAAACACATCATATTTTTCATATTGATGCACTTCATCTTTGATTATCCGGAACGTGCCTTTTTTAAAGCCATTATCTAATAATTGATCGTATGTGCTTTTTGCACTTACCAGGGGCATTGCTCTGTCATTCTCACCAATACATATTAAAACTGGTATGTTGGCATAAATAATATTTGGTACCGCATTATATAAAGGGTACTCTTTATCGATATAATAAGACTCCCAATCGGCATAACCAAATCCAAAAGGTTTTGATTTTTTGAATTTATTTTCAAATTCTTCTTCATTCATATTACGCAGACTGTCATTGATCTGAGCTAATTGATTTATCTCAGAAAGGATTTGATCATCACTCCATTTATTTGTTTTGCGCAGGATATCCGTTTGATAAAAATCTTCAACTGATATTTTATTATAATTGACTGGCATAGAACCAGAACCAAGCAAAACACAAGCAAAAGGCTGAGTTTTAAGATAGGCTAATACCTTTGTAGTAACCAAACTACCTTCACTATAACCGACAATTACAAGATCTTTTTCATTTTCAATGAAACCATTATTCTTTAGATGCAAAATAAAATAATAGATATCCAGAGCAAGATCAGCAAAATTCGGGCGAGGTATTTCGGTTGGATAAATAAAGGATCTTTTTGTCATTGTTGCAATTGAATAATCCTTTTTTACCATCACATTTGAAAAGCGAACGTAGAAGTCATGCTTAGACGCAATGATTTTTCCTTGCTCTGTCCAACCAGCACCTTGATTACCTTTCTCATCATATGGAGTACTTCCATTTATAAAAAGGATTAATTTTTTGTCATTGTTTTCAGCTTTAAGTACTTGGGCAGGTAAAATCTTACCATCGTATGTTCTTACATTAAATGAGGTCTTATTTTCTATTTCGTTTAATGCTTCTTGGCAAAATATTGTAGTCATTGTTAAAAATAGGAAACTACAACATAAAATTGGATCTTTTAGTTTATACATAAAATTATTGATTAAGTTTTAATCTAAGACGTATTGATTCTTGTTAAAGTTACAGTTTAGTTATTTAATCTTAAATGCCAACCTAACGGGCAGCGGTATGTTTAGTGCCGCTGTCCAGGTCATTTATTAGGTTATTGGTTCTTTATTTTACAATTCTTTATTGTCTTACTTGCAGTAGTAGCGGCATTAAATATGACCGCATGTTGTAAACAGTTGTTTTTGATCACATAATTAGTTTTGAATTACATGACTTGCTATGGTCTTGTATAATATTTCTTATCATTTCGATAATTAAGGATAAATAACTAATTAAGAGCCTGAAGCTCATTCCTCAATTGTTCAATGTCCAAATCCATAATCCATATATCGAAATTTCTGGTAAAGGCTATTTTCTCCCCATTGGGAGACCAACAAGCAGCTTCATTGTGTCCCTGTTGGGAAACAGCAAGTGGTATTGACCTTCCTCCTTCAGCAGGCATGATATACAATCCAAGATACTTTCCTTCCTTAGCTGCATATATAAGAAGCGAACCATCGGGAGAAAGTGCAACATAACGATAGAAACTATCAAGATGACCGGTGATTTGTATTCCCTCCTTATAAACAGTAGATATTTTCCAAATTGTTGATCTCCTGGATTGCCTGTCCATCAGTGCCATCAGGACATATTCCCCGTCATCTGACCAACATCCGGGTAAGGGTAACATTCCTTCCTGACTGAAAATTCTGGTTGTATGTCGGGTTTTAAAATCATAGATACACAACGACATTGTAGAACCTTCAATAAATGCAATTTGCGAAGCGTCGGGTGACCAACAAGGCAGTCCTCCATTCTTAATCCGTATTGAATCAGGTAGAAAGGTAATTGGAACCCCTCCTTCAGCAGGAATCATATTAATACTCTGGCCGGTATCAGCATCAAAGACAATATAACGTCCATCAGGAGACCATTTGGGGTGTTCTGCCACACCACTAAATATTTGTACCGCTCCCGATCCATCTTGTGAAATTTTCCACAGACCGTTTTTTCCGATTGTATCATTCATGTCTGTGTATTGGTAAACAATGGATTTTCCATCAGGTGACCATGTGGGAAATCCTTCCTGAGCAGGATTGAAGGTCAGTTGCCTGGCTTTAAACATATCTTGGGCATTAAGATATATCGTGCAAATCACCAATACTGCAATTGATATGGTAAGTTTTTTCATCATGGTTTATTTTAGTTTTTTGACAATTGTTTACAACGTGAGTCTGTCTAAAAACCGATAATTGCAGTGTGATCTGACCTCATTCTAACTGGTTTAAGGCTTAGCCGGTTTTTGACCAACATTTGGATACCGTGGAATGATCTCCCTTCACAGGTCACGTTAATGCCCCTGCTGAGGCCTAAAATGGCCAAAAATAATGAAGCAAGCACCTTCAGGTACTCCTTCAGAACATCCATGGTCAAAATATTCCCAATACGCCTGAGATTATACGCTATAAACATAAACCCGACATCGGAACCGGCCCTGGCAATTCCTTTCTTTGTCAGGATATAGTTAAATCCCCATTGCCGTTTTATCGTCCCATAAGGATGTTCCACTATCGCTTGACGTCTTTTGTAGAGATGCTCCTTAGCTTTAACTTTCGCCCGGTTAACCTCGTAATAATCTGCATATTCGCTTCGCTGAATCAGCCTCTCCTTCTCCGATCTGGTACACTGTGACCGGAGCGGACATTTCCTGCATGACTTTGTCTTGTACTGTTTAAACCAGCTGATGCTTCCA
>DATKTA010000012.1:0-305669 GCA_035531395.1 Bacteroidales bacterium | reverse complement strand
CAAAAACAACTTTAGGACTATCCGTTCGCATTCTGTCAAAGATAACGGCTGTTACTATCTTACAATACATTAATTCAAAGAACGATAAACCAATAAATCACTTAAAATATGCATTGGCGTCTTAACCGCACAACACGTTATATAATTACTTTAAATATTTATCCGGAAATTGCTCCTGCTCCCATAAAAGATGTAGAATATTCTCTTTTGCAGCATAACCATGGCTCTCTTTTGGAAGTATTACCATTCTTGCATTCGCCCCCAGGCCTTTCAGTGCCTGGAAATATCTTTCTGTCTGAAGAGTAAATGTACCCGGATTATTATCAGCCTCTCCATGTATCAGAAGTATTGGGGTCTTCATCTTATTTGCGGTATAGAATGGTGACATTCCGTTATATACTTCAGGCACATCCCAGAAGTTTCTCTGCTCAGACTGGAACCCGAATGGAGTAAGTGACCTGTTATATGCACCGCTTCGGGCAATGCCACAGGCATAATCATTAGAATGTGTAAGCAGATTGGCCGTCATGAATGCACCATAGGAGTGACCTCCAACTGCAAGCTTATTCATAATTAAGTTTGTTAAATAAATTGTAACTAAAAAGGTAATCTTTTATGGTATACTTTTACATAATCTATATCGTGAAACTGCGGAAAAACAGTTGTTGAATCAGGGTTTCCCGGCCAGGCACCTCCTATAGCAGTATTGATAATCAGATAATGAGGAGTATGAGGAATTCCGGATGCTGTTTTGTGGATCAGGTTATCATCGATAAACCATCGCATGGAGTCCGGTTCCCACTCCAGGGCATATATATGGAAATCCTTTGAATAATCAGTGTCACCACGCCATGTCCCGGAGCTGGTTTTCTTCTGCCCGTCAAATGAATAGTAGTGAAGGGTACCATAGAGGACATTGGGCTCATGCCCCAGGAATTCCATAATATCGATCTCACTATACCATGGCCTCTCTTCAGGGATGGAAGATTCCCTGCCATTAGCTACTGCTTCTGACATAATATACTCCATTTGCCAGTTGCGGTTTTGGGGGTAAAGCCAGTAGGCAGGCCAGATTCCCTGACCAACAGGCAATTTTGCGCAGATTTCAAATCTGCCATAGACAGGCATTAATATATTCCTCGTATCAAGCCGGCCGCTTGTATATTCCATATCTCCATATTTTCTTACCCGGCTTCTTATGCGCAACATTCCATCTTCCAAAAATACCTCATCAGGAACATAGTACTGAAGTTCATTGTGTTTGCTGTGTTCTCTCAATAATACATTCCATTTTGAAGTATCCAGCTGGCTGCCGTTAAAATTATCTTCCCAAACAAGATGCCATGTGTCAGAGGACTCTGTTGAATTGCATGCCGTAACAAGTATATGAATAATAAGAAGTGTACATATATGAAAAATGAAATGTGTCGTTTTCATCTATGACTTTATGTTAATGGAACAATAAATGTATTACCTAACTAATATAAGAAATTTGTATGGATTAGGATTTCATTGCTTTATTAAATATTGCCCTGCCATTCAGGAATAGTGAAACAGCCAATGCGGTAAGAAAGCTATAAAGTGTTATTTTATCAATAAGCCGGGGATCAAAATCAAATCCCGTAAGCCTTTCTGACAAGTATTTAATATATGAATTCGGCAAATCTGTTTTACCCAGCTTCTCCAGAATCCTGAAATGCCAGTCTGTCAAAGGGCAATAGCCCAACGAGCCAACAAGTAGTCCCAGAAATAACCAGGATGAACCGGTAATAAGAAGGGTTATAAGGTTTAGTTTTCTTATCTTTTTCCATATCCAACCTGTAAGGTTAAAAATAATAAGGGAAGTATGGAAGAGTACAAAGAATATGTCAAGTATATGCCAGATCAAATTCTGAATTTATTAGTTATATTTGATAAAGTTAATAATAAAACGAGCTGAAATGAAAAACAAATATCTGATTATCATAGTTATACTGGCAACATTTTTAACAAGAGTTGCCGTTGCACAGCAGCCAGCAGCAACGGGGCCTGCAGATACTCTTGTAGTTATGTGGACCAGCGGTGATCCGGAAGTTGCCAATGAGGCATGCCTAATGTATGCCCATGCAGCTAAAAAAAATAAATGGTTTAAGGAGGTTATTCTGATAGTGTGGGGACCTTCGCAAAGACTTGCTGTAGAAAATTCAGAAATTAAGGATAAGATTGCTTCGATGCAGCACGATGGAGTAATAATCCAGGCATGCGTTGCCTGTTCCAATATGCTAGGGGTTACTGATGAACTGAAGGCCTGCAGCATTGATGTAAGGGGAATGGGAGTTCCACTTACAAAATACCTTAAACGGGGATATAAGGTTATAAGTTATTAGGAAGCCGGCAGACAGCTATTTTCTTTTCTTTATTATAAGTGCAATATCAAGTGAGTATTGTGGAGTGACCAGTATAATTTTACCATCCTTACTCTCAATTGTCTCTGACAATAATATCTACAACCTTTTATTCTTGTCAGAATACTTATATCTTTAATCCCGGGATATTAAATACTTATTCATTTATTGATAATTGACTTATGGACAGAAGAGATTTCATGCAGAAAATGGCAGCAATGGCTATAGCAGGAACTGCTATTGTACAGATAGAAACAAAGGAAAAAGAAATAGGAAGACCTAAGAAGATTGTTATACCCAAACGAGTTCTCGGCAGAACCGGGGTTGAGGTAAGTGTTCTTGTTCTTGGAGGTGTTTCAGGGATGGGCATGAAACCAAGTGATGAATTCTATCCTCCTGACCTTGCTAATGCAGCAATTGACGCAGGTATAACGTACCTCGATACTGCACCAGGCTACAGTAATGGCCAATCAGAACAAAACTACGGAGTCGTAATGGCGAAAAGAAGAAATGAGGTCTTTCTGGCTTCAAAAACTCTCAGCAGAACATATGACGGGACAATGCGGGAAGTGGAAGAAAGCCTGAAAAGACTTCAGACCGACCATTATGACCTGTTTCAGATCCATAGCGTACTGGAAAAAGAAGACGTATCACTCTGGGGGAAGCCGGACGGAATGATGAAAGCATTCTATAAGCTTCGTGATGAAAAAGTTACAAGATTTATCGGGGTAACCGGTCATGAGTCAGCCGATGCAATGAACAGAGCCATCGATATGTATGATTTTGATACAATACTTACAACCTTCAATCCCGTTCCGCGAAGGTTGCCATGGAGAGAGTCTGTGCTTCAGAATGCAGTTAAAAAGAACATGGGTATCATTGCCATGAAGGTTATGGGAGGAGGCGGAGGTGCTTTGGTTGCAGGTAATCCTCCTAAAAATATTAATGGTAACTGGTACTGGGATGAAACACCACATCAGGCTGATGCATCAGATCTTATAAGGTATGTATTAGGTTTGCCCTTAACCTGTGTGAATATAGGGATGAAATCAATAAAAGAACTGGAGATAAATGTTGCTGCTGTCAGGGATATGAAACCTTATACAAAAGAAGAACAGGTCAGACTTGAAAAACTAATGGCATGAAAAACTTCAATCGAAGGAATTTTATCTTTTCAGCTGCAGGAATTGCAGGAGTCACATTATTTGGCAGGTCAGAAGAATTAGAATCGCAGGGCAGGAAGATAACCCTTAAAGGAAAAGAAAAATCAGGTATAAACCACTGGGATGTTATAACCATCGGAAACTTATCCCGCAACAGATATTGGGGTGAAAGTGATGAAAAACCATTAAGAAGTGCAATATGTACCTGCAGTGTTGTATCGGGGAAGAATTTTCATCTTCTTATCGATCCTTCTCTGAAAGATGTTGATGAAATGGCTACAGAACTTGACAGAAGGACAGGCTTATCACTGGAAGAGATAGATACAGTTTTTATAACTCATCAGCATGATGATCATCTTTATGGACTTAAACACTTTACAAAAGCCAGGTGGTTTGCAGGTCCGGAAGTTGCTGCAGCGCTGAATAAATCAGGTAAATTTGACAAACTGATTGAACCTGCAGCTAAGAGTCTTCTGGGAGAAATTGATGTGATACCTATGTTCGGGCATACAAATGACAGTTATGGGCTCCGATTCGATTTCAACGGTTATTCTATAGTAATCGCAGGTGATGCAGTTGCTTCAAAAGATTACTGGGACGATAATCAGATGTATTATAATGTTAACGATCTGGAAGTGGCAAGAAAGACTCTGGCTATGATCAGATCTATGGCTGATATTATTGTTCCGGGCCATGATAATTATTTTCTGAATTTCTGACATGTCATTTAAACTCCTTACTTAAAAACTAAAGGAGGTAATTATTGTTCTAACATTAGGATATATCAACTTGGATGTTTAGATATAATTACATATAAATGAAAAATAAAATCCTTATACTTTTTGCTCACCCCCGGTATGAAAGATCTTTAAATCAATCGGAGTTGATTAATAGGATTCCCGATATACCTGAAATTACATTTCACGACCTTTATGAAAAATACCCTGAATTCGATGTTGATATCGAAACTGAACAGAAGCTTCTGCTTGAACATCAGATAATTATATGGCAACATCCTTTTTACTGGTACAGCTCCCCTCCTCTTCTTAAGCAATGGATAGACCTTGTATTATCCTTCGGCTGGGCATATGGGACAGGCGGAAATGCACTTCAGGGAAAGATGGTTTTTAATGCCATAACTGCCGGAGGCCAGCGTTCAGCTTACAGCACAGAAGGTCATAACCGGTTCAGCATTAATCAGCTTCTTGCACCTTTTGAACAGACAGCATATCTGTGCAAAATGATCTGGGTGCCTCCTTTTGTGATACATGGAACTCACCGGATATCCAGTGATGACAGACAAAATAATTCCTTACTTTATGGTAAAATTCTTAATAAACTGGCTGCTGGTGATTTTAGAACAGATGAGTTATTCAGTTACTCATATCTTAATGACTGGATTGAAGATATAACCGTAAAAGAATAAGTCGTATGGACATAATGCTACAGGCTCTTATTTATCTCACAGCTACAGTGATATGCGTTCCTATTTCGAAAAGACTGGGAATGGGTTCTGTACTGGGATACCTGATTGCAGGAATGCTCATTGGTCCTTTCTTCCTTGGGTTGATTGGAAAAGAGGGAGAGGACATAATGCATTTTGCCGAGTTTGGTGTGGTTATGATGCTGTTCATAATAGGACTCGAACTTGAACCCTCACAGTTCTGGAAAATGAGGAGGTCAATCCTTGGAATGGGTGCAATACAAATGACTATCACAACAATCCTGGTTTTTGTCCTTATGAAAACCACCGGTATGCAATGGCAGCAGGCTGCAGCTGTTTCACTGGCATTCTCAATGTCATCAACAGCTATCGTTCTTCAGACTATCAGGGAAAAAGGTCTTTCACAAACTATTTCCGGACAAGCATCTTTCTCAGTACTGCTTTTTCAGGATATTATGGTGATCCCCATACTTGCTATGCTGCCTCTGCTTGTACTACACGGCCTGCAGGATAAAGCTGAAATTGAATCATCATTAATCGGAAATTTACCAGGGTGGTTACAGGGTCTGTCTTTTTTTGGAACAGTTGCATTTATATATTTCAGCGGGAAATATCTCTTCGTTCCACTTCTCAGAATCGTTGCAAGAACCAGGTTAAGTGAACTTTTTACAGCAAGCTCTTTACTCCTGATTATTGCAGTTTCAACTTTAATGAAAATAATGGGACTAAGCCCTGCCCTTGGGGCATTCCTGGCAGGAGTTGTTCTGGCCAATAGTGAATACCGGCATGAGTTGGAGAGTGATATAGCTCCATTTAAGGGACTTTTGCTTGGCTTGTTCTTCATCGGAGTTGGAATTTCAATCAATATTGGCCTGGTTTTATCTAAACCGCTTATAATATCAGGACTTGTACTTGCCGTAATGGTTATCAAATTTGGAGTCTTATTTATGACAGGTAAAATATTCAGGCTGTCCACAGATCATAATCTCCTGTTCTCTTTTGCCCTGTCACAGGTTGGTGAATTTTCATTCATATTGCTTTCATTCTCAAGGCAGCTGACAATATTAAGCCAGGAATGGACTGATATATTGATGGCTGTCACAGCTATTACCATGACAGTCACACCATTTCTACTGCTTATAAATGAGAGGTTTATTGATCCTAAGATAGGTGTAAAAATGTCATCTGCCGGTAAATCTTCGCATGAAAGTATATCTGAAAAACATCAGGTCATTATAGCAGGTTTTGGTCATTTTGGCAATACGGTCTGCCGCTTTCTCAGGGCTAACGGAGTTGAAGCAACAATACTTGATCATGACTCTGACAGAGTTCAGTTGTTACGCTCCATGGGATTCAAGGTATATTACGGAGATGCCACCAGACCTGATATTCTTAAATCGGCAGGAGCAGATGAGGCAAAGTATCTTATCGCATCTATTGATCCGCCAGAAATCAACCAGGAGCTCATTTCTCAGGTTCGAAAGCACTTTCCTCATATCCATATCCTGGCAAGGGCAAAAAACCGATTCGATGCATACGAACTTATTGACATGGGAGTTAAAGATATATACAGAGAGACACTTTACACATCTGTAAAGCTTGCGGAAGACTTGTTATGCAATCTGGGCCACAGACGCTATACAGTGATGAGGATGGGACACAAATTTATAAAGCATGATGAGGAAACGATGGCGGAGATGGGTGTTCACCGGCATGATATGAAACAGTTTGCTCTCAAAGCCCGTGAAACTTTCAGCCTGGAGGAAGAGCTGCTTCGGAAAGACCTTTTTTATCACGCCGATGAAGAAGATCACTCTTGGGATTCAGAACAAATAAGAGAAACTCTTCTTAAGCAGTAGATAAAACGTTAAGAAACTACACATTCTTTAAATATTTTTCCCTTGCCTGAGCAAGAGTCTCATAGAACAGCTTCTCAAGATCAGGATTGATCCCTTTAAGGCCTGAAACAACTTTTTCAGCCCAGTCAATATATTCAGTAATTCTCCTCTGATCCCACCATTCCGGCGGATCTGTAATTATATCCTGAAGATTGGTTATTGTATCTGCAATCTTTAGCTTTCTTGCCCTGATAGATTTGTGGTTTGCCTGTTCGATCTGAAGCTGTTTCCGTACCTTTTTCTCAAGTGTTATATCATCTGTAACTTCCATAGTAAGAGCCAGAACCTCTTCTCCGAAGTTTTTTGAAATCTCATTCATAAGTTCACTTCGTTCCTCAACAGAGTCAACAGTATCTTCAATCACGTCGTGAAGAATTGCTGCCGCAAGCAATACAGGATCATCTTCGCCCCCCAGATTAGCCAGAAGATTTGCAACCTGTATCGGATGGTTGATATAAGGTATCTTTCTGGTTCCCTTTCTGTGCTGTGCCCTGTGACGGTGAGATGCAAATTCCAGAGCCTTCAGAATAATTTTCATAACACTCATCTGCCTGAATTGTTTCTATTCCTTTTGCTCATTTTTCCGTAGCGCTGAATAAACTTTTCTCCCTCAGGTTATTAGCTCCTCTTTCAGTTACAGCTGGATTGACATCAAGGTTTAGCAGATTTTTCATATTACCGATATCCATTGCCGTCAGGTAAACCAGCTTTGTTACCTTAAGAAACTTTTTATAATCGATAAATTCAGGTGTATCCCTGTAAGTATGGTAGTCATTAGTAAATCCACAGAAGAACCAGACTGATGGTATTCCAAATCTGATAAAGGGATAATGATCGCTTCTGAAGTATACTCTCTGGGGATGTGTCAGATTCGAATAGCGATAATCAAAACCTAAGTCTATCCCAAATTTCTGATTAACTCTTCTGATTGAGCCATCCAAATCAGAGCTAAGCAAATCTGAGGCTATAAGAAAAAGAGAATCGGGATTATTTCTTCCCAGCATATCCATATTAAGATATGCACTAATCTTCTCAACAGGCACAGGGGAATTATTTATGAAATAATGAGACCCATTCATCCCTTGTTCTTCACCTGTTACCCATGCAAGAATAACCGATCTTTTTGGTCGTTCAGTCAGCAGTGCCTGGCCTATCTCCATCAGTGCAACAGTGGCAGTGCCATTGTCATCTGCTGCAGAAATTATTTCCCCGTCATCTATACCACGCCCGTCTACATGACCACAAATAACAATAAATTCATTTTTAAGCACAGGATCCGATCCTTCAACAATTGCAATTACATTCCTCGATGTTGCTGTATAGGTCTCAGTTTCTACATCAAGCTTAACATAAACATCCTTCAGCTCTTTTGCTGCAAGGCTCTTACCTGATCTGACAGTTTCAAATAATCCATTGATCTCTTCTTCAGTAGTACCAAGCAAGGTTGCTGCAAGATTATGATCTATCTCTGCAACAGTAAATGGGAGTTGCCTCTCCCTGGTGGAGGACTGTGAAGAAGTTGTCTCAAAACTTGTTCGTTGTGAATCATAAATGGTACCAAGTCGACCAGTTGGAATATAATCGTAGAATGCGGATGATGTTGCTATCCGCTTTTGCTTTTCCGGGCTGACTATTGAAAATAGTGCAGAGGCTCCCTTTTCCCTGATTATGCTTACTCTATCAACCATCCTTGAGGCCAGCCACAGGCTTTGCTCTGTTTTGCTGCCATCTTGCTGCTCATCAATTATTACGACTATTTTCCCTCTAAGGTCACTATCCTTTATCTCATTAAAACCTGTCCCGGCAAAAATCACTGTACCTGCATAGGATCCATTGGTCTGGAAGTTACCTCCGAATGATTTTCCGAAATAATATACATATTCATTGCTACCCTTTACTACATTCATCCTTGTTTTGGCCTGAGAAAATGCAGTTACATTTAAAGGTACATCCTGATAAAATGAACCATCCGCCATCAGAGGCTTGAGTCCGGTATATTTTGCCCAGTTACTGATATATAAAGTGGCTATATCCAGTTCGTATGAGGGAGTTTCCCTTCCCCTGAATTCTCCCGAACCAAGAAATTCAAGGTGATAGCGCAGTTCTTTCTCGGTTATTGTCTTTACCCCTTTAGCCTGGGAATATACCGGAGAACTTAATGAAAAAATGGCCATTACAAAAATCAGCAAGGAAGCACTTCTTATTTTTTTCATCACGGAGTTTTTAAAATATAAGACATTCCGCAATTTAACTAAAAATATTATACCCTGAAGGCATCTGAATGTCTCTGAATTCAATGATCTATTCACCAGAATTAACTATCTTTGTATTTTGATTTACAGCGGTTTATTTAAAAAGGGGATATGGTTAAAAGTTAAATAATGAGGAAGGAACAAGGGATTGGAGAAAATTCAAACAGGGATTGGATTACGGTAATATCAGGATATAACAGGCCTGAACTTCTTAAGAGCTGGTGGCAGATTATCAATTCAGTCGGACCATATATTATTTTATGGATTGTGATGATAAAGACTATTAATATTGGCTGGTGGCTTACATTAATACTGGCAGTACCGGCTGCGGGCTTTATGGTAAGGATCTTCATTATATTCCACGATTGCGGGCATGGATCCTTCTTTAAATCTCAAAAAATGAATAAGTTAATAGGAATAATTACCGGAATAATTGTTTTCACACCTTACCATAAGTGGCACCGCGACCATAAGATACATCATCAGACAGTAGGAAATCTTGACAAACGCGGAATTGGAGATGTAAATACATTAACAGTGGAAGAATATTCAAGTCTTTCAGGATGGAAAAAAATTTCCTACAGATTTTACAGGAATCCTCTTTTCCTTTTCGGCATAGCACCTATTCTTCTCTTTACATTACAGCACCGATTTACCAAATCTTATATGTCAGGGTGGGAAAAAGCATACGTTCATCTTACGTCCCTGGCTTTGATAGCTATTGTTTCCGGACTGATATTATTAATGGGATGGAAGACATTCCTGATGATCCAGCTACCGATTCTTTACATAGCGACTGTTCACGGTGTATGGCTATTCTATGTACAGCATCAATACAGGGATGTATTATGGGAAGATGAAACCGCCTGGGATTATAAAACTACTGCGTTGCATGGTAGTTCATGGTTCAAACTGCCTGCCGTACTGAACTGGTTTACAGGTAATATAGGTTACCACCACATTCATCATCTAAGCCCGATGGTTCCTAACTATAATCTAAAAAAATGTCATTTTGAGAACACTATTTTCCATAGTGTCAGGCCAATAACATTTTTCTCTGCCTTTGAATCGCTTCTCCTCAGGCTCTATGATGTAAAGAATAAAAGAATGATCAGATTCAGTGAGATCTGACCATTCATTTATTATTTAACAGTCTTATCAAGCGGACGACCCAGTTGTTCATACAAACCTTTTCTTCCGGCTTTATCTCCGACAAGTATTTCACTGGCATATTTCGCAACTTGTTCCGCCACTGCTCTGGGAACTACAACCACCCCGTCACCATCAGCAACAACCACATCACCAGGGCATACCAGCACACCACCAATAACCACAGGCCGGTTAATTGACTCAATTTCATTCCTCCCCGGACGAATGCCACGACCCTTCTTTCTAAGATAAATAGGAACCTGTTCCAGTCCCACCTCATCAGTATCCCTGCATCCGGCATCAGTAACAACACCTACTGCCCCTGCCTTATACCAGGCAAGAATATTATTTGAACCTATTGATCCAATATCTTTATCTTCAACATCGTCAATAATCACACATGATCCTGGTTTGAGTATTTTAAGGAATGCTTCATGTGAATACGTTCCATACCAGTTACCTTCCCATTGCTTGAAATTTTCAAGGTTTGCAGGAAGTGCCGGTTTCTGGGTTGGAACATATCGCACTGTCACTGCTATTCCACGGAAAATATGCTTAAAATCTTTCAGGTCAACCCAGTCAGCATGAATATCAGAATTGACAAGTCCTGTACCTGACAATCCAACCATATCCATCCCATCAGAAACATCTGCAACCCTGAGATCCTTATAAAGCTCAAGAATCATTTTGTCATCAGAATCAGAATAAACCTTTGTGGAAATGTAATTTATTCCCTTTTCCATTGCTGTCTTATCAGCAGTCTGTGCTATTGTTAATAATTTAACAGAAGCCAGTAAAATAAAAGTAACTAACAGTTTTTTACTCATAGCGGGTATTTTTAATTATTCAATTTCAAACCATTTAACAAAATATGTATTTCCTCCTAAATATAAGAAAAATTGAAATAAAAAAGGCTCCGCAAGGAGCCTCAAAACCTATCAACAATTACCTAACCTATTTCTTATTATAAACCATTGTCATTTCCCTTTCACCATTAGGTGTGGAGGATGAAGACTGGATTGTTATTGTCTTTGGATCTGTAAGAGACCAAACCTCAACTGTTTTCATATTTACAGTCTCTCCATTCATCTCAAACGACCTGGCAGTTGAAATCGTCAGACTTTTTCCGTCAGCAGACCATTTTGCCACCGATTTGCTGTCACCTCTGGGAGAAGTGTTAATACTCTCTTTCCCATCCAGAGTATACTTCATAGTTGTTTTAACAGTCTCTCCGTTACGGTTTGTTCTGGACCTTTCCACACTTAGAATACTACCATCCTGTTTTGCAATGAAGTCACCACCTCTCATCCTGGGGTTATCGCCCATAGTGCTTTTGCCTTCATTCAATGCCCAACTTCCTGTATAATTGACCTTGCCGGTCTGAGCTACAGATATAACAGGTACAATAATAGTAAGCATCAAAGTGAGTGAAAGCAACATTAAGACATAAGTTCCTTTAATTCCTGTTTTCATAATAATTGATTTAAGAGTTAAAACAAGATTAAGACAACTATCAGGCCGATATTATTCCACGATCGGCTAAAATATATTCTTCAATTTTGCCAACAGGCAGCCAGTCGCCCAACTCTTTAAAATTACCAATGGAAAATCTTAATGGGATGAGGCTCTCAAGGCTCTCAACACCAATGAGAACCAGGTATTTTTTGCCCGCAATTTTTTCAAATAGATTATCAGGAAGCTGAAGTTTGTCCTGATTTCGTATGATAGTCTCAAATGATTCTTCCTCCGTCAGCATTTCATAACAAAAAACTGATGATACTCTGCCTCGTGCTTTAATTTTTTCTTCATCATTGCTATCAACAAAATAAAGCATATCGCCTTCATTCACTTCCCCGTAAGGTATCTCACAACTTTGAGATGCCCGGATTATCATTGATTTGTTTCCCAGAAGAAGATTTTCCAGTTCCTGGGCCTTTTCGTCAAGATAAACTATATGGTCCATTTCACTACAATTTCAGGTTAGCTGTAAGTAAAGACGGAACTTTTATACAAATGTTACACTTTTTTTAATGTAAAATGGTTAATGCCGGGTTAACACAGTGTTAATATGGCATATATGATATTGTTTTTTTTACTAACTTTTGATCATTAAAATTTTACAAATGAAAAAATCTGAAGAAAAAGGGAACTCAGGTAACCATGGAAGCAGGCGTACCTTTATTAAAAATGCAGCAGCAGCTTCCATCATGCTTGCTTCAGGTGATTTTATCAATCTTTCCCCTATCAACCCTGAACTTAATGTCACATCAGATGAAATAGCCTGGTTTAGAAGAGTTACCCGATGGGGCCAGACCAATATAACTGAGAAGGATCCTCCAGGATATGACATTAACTGGTGGCGCAAACACTGGAAAGACACTAATATCCAAGGTGTTATTATTAATGCCGGTGGTATCGTAGCCTATTACCCCAGTAAAATACCACTTCACAGACAGGCCAGATACCTGGGAGGCAGGGATCTTTTCGGAGAATTATGTAACGCTGCACATGATGACGGACTTGCAGTTTTTGCAAGGATGGACTCAAACAGGGCCCATGAAGAATTCTACCAGGCACATCCTGACTGGTTTGCTATCGACTTGCAGGGAAATCCCTATAAAGCAGGCGAACTCTATATTACATGTGTCAATAGTCCTTATTACAATGAGCATATACCTTCAATACTGACTGAGATATCAAAGCTTTACAAACCCGAGGGCTTTACTGACAACAGCTGGAGTGGCCTGGGACGGGAATCGATTTGCTATTGTGATAACTGTAAAAAAAGCTTCCTGGAAAAAACCGGTGGAGAACTGCCAAAAGAAAAAAACTGGAATAATATAAACTACCGAAGATGGATAAAATGGAACTATGGGAGAAGAATTGAAATCTGGGAACTTAACAATCGTACTACTAAAAGAGCAGGCGGCATTAATTGTATCTGGTCAGGGATGAACAGCGGGTCAGTAAGCGGTCAGGCCAGAAGTTTTCGGGACATGAAGGAGATCTGCAGTCGTGCCGATATAATAATGCTCGATTCTCAGGCAAGAAGCGATACAGGAGGATTTCAGCAAAATGCCGATACCGGTAAACTGATTCATGGTCTGCTTGGCTGGGACAAGCTCATTCCAGAAAGTATGGCGATGTACCAGGCTGGACGACCAACCTTTCGACTTGCTGCAAAACCTGTAACGGAAGCAAGAATGTGGATGATTGAAGGTATGGCAGGTGGGATTCAACCCTGGTGGCACTATGTTAGCGCTTCACATGAAGACCGCAGGATCTACAAAACAGCCGGGCCGGTTTTTGCCTGGCACAGAAGGAATGAAAAATTCCTGATCAACCGGTCTCCGGTTGCCACAGTTGGAGTAGTATGGTCTCAACTGAACACAGATTTTTATGGGCGTGATGAGAGTGAAGTAATGACCGAACTGCCAAGGAGAGGTTTTACACAGGCATTAATCAGATCAAGGATACCTTATGTGCCCGTACATGCAGATCATATTGAATATGAAGCAGATAAGCTATCACTTCTCATATTACCCGACCTGGGAGTAATGACCGATAGTCAGGTTGATGCTGTAAAAAAGTTTGCAGAAAAAGGGGGCAATCTGATAGCCACAGGTGAAACAAGCCTCTACGATGAATGGGGTGATCTTCGCCCGGATTTTGCACTTGCTGACATTCTGGGAGCACATACAACACCTGAAAATTCTTCTGAATCAAGAAAAAATGCCAGTGAAACATTGCATTCCTATCTCAGACTATTACCTGAACTCAGATCAAACTATAACGGTCCAAAAACAAATATTGATCCGAAACCAGGCATTGTCAGACATCCTGTGTTGAAAGGATTTGATGAAACAGATATAATATCTTTCGGAGGAATCCTTAACCCTCTTAAATTGGATATAGGCACTGAGGTTCTAATGACTTTTATACCTCAGTTCCCAATATATCCTCCTGAAACAGCATGGATGAGGGAGCCTGTTACTGATATTCCAGGACTGATAATTAACCAGACTAAAGGAAACAGCAGGGTAGTATTTCTGCCGGCAGATATTGACAGGCAATTCGGCAGATATAATCTTCCGGATCACGGAAACCTCCTTGCCAACATTGTAAAATGGGTTTTAAATGATAATATTCCTGTTTCAATCATTTGCCCTGGATTGATTGACTGTAATATCTACCAACAGACAGGAACCCTTATCCTGCATCTTGTCAATCTTACCAGTGCAGGCACCTGGCGTCAGCCAGTTGATGAGTATATCCCTATCGGACCCGTAAATGTTAAAATCAAGGTGCCAGAAGAATTTAAGTGTGAAAGAATCACACTGCTTGTTGGTAATAAGGAAATTCCTTTTAGTTATGATAAGAACTTGGTATCCTTTACCATTCAATCGATAACAGATCATGAAGTAGCCATAATAACTTAATTTTTATATTAAAAGTTGACTCATGTATTATTATAGCGTAACTTTGGTTTAGTTCTTTCAAAACTTAAAACCAATAGTCATGAGCAAATTTATACCAATCTTGATTCTTGGTGCAGTTATCTCACTGCAGATCAGCTCTCAACCGGTGTCAAACTACTCCTATAAGCTAGACAATGGTATAACTGTCAAAACTGAAAAAACCTGGAGCCAGGTATGGGTACAACAAAAGTACTCCAATATGGCAGCAGGAGATAAATCAAGCCCGCTTTCAGTTAATATAAGAGCCCTGGGTTCTCTGATATCTGGCTCAGAATACAAACTTCTTGAAGGAGATAAGGAGGTCAGTATCCAGAAAGTTACTCCTGGCACATATGATCTCAGACTTACATTCAAATTATCCGGTAAACCCGGAACGCTAAGTTTTATTATTGAAAATGTAGTAATTAAATCCAAGTCAAAAACATCTGTCGATATAACCCTTTATGACTACCAGGTCATGGTTACTGATGCTCCTGCTTCATTGAAAGGCATGTCAGGATATGAAACAGATATTGACAGGTGCAAAACACATACAATTCAGGATATATATAAGGGGACTCCAACATTCTATGAAGTTGGAAATCACGATACACCGTTAAAACTGGCTAAGATAGAGAGTGATATAAAAGGCCAGATAAAGCCAGGTACTTATGATATCCTGATTACCCTCCCTATTTCAAACCAGATACAAAAAATATGGCTTGAAAATTTCATTATGAAACCCGATAAAAGATACAAGGTTAAGATCAATCTAAATGCCGGCGGAATTCAGTACACCGGAGGCAATAAGGACGTAACATCCCTGCATCTTTATCCTGCCGGCACTTCTGCTAAGATGGCTGATAACCCGGCCCCGAACAAAAGCCTTGAGACAATAAGCTATGATGAAGTCACAATTACAAACTGCACCTCTCCGGGTGTATATGATGTGTTGCTCAACTACGGTAATGGTAAAAAATACGAGTGGAGGAAAAACATCGCTGTATCTACCGGAAGCAAAACTGATATCAAATAGAGGCTGTGAAGTTAGTTATTGGCAGTTGACCTAATAGTATTCAAGGCTAATTCAATAAAATTTTTACACATATATCTTGTACCTCACGATAGCTATTGTGAGGTCTTTTGTCTTTATCATGAACTCTACTGTTTCTGACATCTGTCTATCCTATTATTTCAAGCTCCGACGAATGATTGTCTCCTTTTTTTTCTAAATTGCAATTGATATTAAGTTAATCATAAACTTAAAATTCTCTATATGATAAAACTTGGTTTCGTCAGTGCGATACTTGGGGAACTATCTCTTGATGAGGTAATAAACTTTGCCTCAGAGAACGGTTATTCATGTGTTGAACTTATGTGCTGGCCGGTCGGAAAAGCCGATCGCAGATATGCCGGGGTTACTCACATTGATGTTAATGCGCTTGATGATAAGGAGATTAGCAGAATTAAGAATCTCCTCAGCTCCAGGAATGTTGCTATCTCAGGTCTTGGATATTATCCGAATCCGCTGCATCCTGAAAAGGAAAAGTCAGATTTCTTCATAAATCACATTCTGAAAGTAATAGATGCTGCAGCCAGGCTGGATGTTGGTATTGTAAACACCTTCATTGGTGCGGATTCTTCAAAACATGATGATGATAATTTTTCAAGATTCCTGGAGCTATGGCCACCAATTATAAAGTATGCTGAGGGAAAAAACATTAAAATCGGAATTGAGAACTGCCCGATGCATTTTACTAAGGATGAATGGCCGGCAGGAAATAACCTTGCGCATTCACCTTTAATGTGGAGAAAGATGTTTGATGCTATACCATCAAGCCATTTTGGACTTAATCTTGATCCTTCACACATGGTTTGGCAGATGATGGATTATATAAAACCTGTCTTTGAATTCCGGGAAAAGATTTTCCATGTCCATATAAAGGATGCTGCGATCAACTGGGATGGAATAAATGAAAGAGGAATTTTTACTGCTCCTAATAGTATTCATACACCTAAACTCCCGGGCCTTGGTGATATCAACTGGGGAAAATTCTTTTCTGCACTTTACGAAGCAGGATACTCCGGACCAGCATGTGTGGAAGTTGAAGACAGGGCATTTGAAGGCTCATTTGAGAAAAGAAAGGCATCCCTTATCATGAGCCGGAATTATCTGAGACAATTTATTACTCATTAATCAATAACACATTAAACTATATCACTATGAAAAAGAGCTTATTGGCACTTGTTGTTGTAATTTTAATTTCAGGTTTTATCGCACCTCCCAAGAAGACAAATCTGTTCAATGGTAAAGATCTGACCGGATGGAAGATTTATGGTACTGAGAAATGGTTTGTGGAGGATGGTTTGCTTGTTTGCGAAAGCGGACCCGACAAAGGTTATGGTTATCTTGCAACTGATAAATTCTATAAAAACTTTGACCTGACTGTTGAGTTCCTTCAGGAAGCAAATGGCAACAGCGGAGTATTTTTCCGTTCAACTATTGAAGGCACAAAGATTTCAGGATGGCAGTGTGAAGTAGCTCCTAAGGGACATGATACCGGAGGGATATATGAATCTTATGGCCGTGGCTGGCTCAAGCAGATCGAAGATGAGAAGGAGAATATTCTCAAACCGGATCAATGGAATAAACTAAGAATCAAAGTTGTAGGCGATAAAGTACAGACATGGCTCAACGGGAAACCAATGGTCGACTTCAACGACGAAAAGATAGGAAAAGGTAATGGCTCAATAGCCCTCCAGATTCATGACGGAGGAGGTATTAGGGTAAAATGGCGCAAACTGGTTATTCAGGAACTTTAAAGATCATAAAATTCATATCTGATAGTCCATTTAAACTCCTGCCCTGGTTCAGCTTTAATTTTGATATAGGGTTCCGGGCATGGAGTTGTCCAGCATGACCAGAAAACTTGTTTCAACAGAGGCCGGTCGCAGGTAATATGAACGCCAGCACCGGCTTTTGTGTTTTCAATACGAATATCATAATCAGAAGCATCCGGGCCAAACCCTTCAAATCCTCCGCAAAAAACAGTTTCGCCCTGTCGGAAATCTTTGAGGAATATTATTTTATTTCCATCAACATCAGCCAGAGTACCAAATCCATTGCCTTCTCCATTCAGGTTCCATTTAAACTTAACTGAATAATCAGGACCAACCTTCTGGTCATCGATAACAAAGAAATTATGATCGTATACTGGAGTTTCAATAGTTTTTGTTCCGGTATTTTTTAAGGTATGAACCAGCTCCATTTCAGCTTTTCCCGGTACAAGTCTTACTGTTTTATGATATATATAAGAGTAATCTTTGTCATTTAGCTCATGAGTAAACTCCACCTGGTCAGATTTCTTTTTTACTGTCCATTTCCCATAGTTTACTACAGGATATAGTCTTGCAAATGAATATGCCTTATCGTCAGGTTTTCTAAGTACCCCTACTCCTATCTTCACAAATGTATCGCCGGGCTTTACTTCAAGATAGTCAAGAGCTGTGAACTCTTCTACTGGTCCCATTATAGCATCATGAATCTCAGGACTGTACTTTTCGAACCACTGGCCGAAATATTCATGCCCATTCACCTTAAGGCTGGGTATATTTCCCGCCCAGTCAAACCTGGTACCCTGGTAATAGCCCTTTTCTTTATCCGGTAAATATATCCTGGCTTTGATTATTTTATTGGTTATTTCAGCCTCTGGAAATTTTGTAGGTGCCATCGCAGTGATTATTAGTCCTGACAAGATTAAAAGAATACTTTTCATATTAAAAAATATATAATTTATGACCGATTACCGCTTTACTTACCCCTCTTTGACTTTATATTCCTTACAAGATTATCCGGGATTGAAACGAGTTCAATTCCATTGCCAGTACCCAGGTTTGCCGAGTATTGCTTATCCACAGGGTTGTTCCAGTGTTCATGCACACCCAGGCTCGGGATGGGAGTTCCGCTTCCATCGGGATCATACTTAATACCATCAGGCCAGTTTCTGGAATCAGCTGCCTGATGAAGATAATCATCAACACCCCTGATATTTGGATTTTTCTCAGCCCTGTTATTCAAAGGGTTATGAGCATTTAACCCGTTCCACTCAGTCCTGAGAAAATCGTAACAAACCGATTCGAGAGCCACCTGGTCGAGAGATACAAAAAGAGAGTTACACCAATCGTTATTAAATGGCGGCATAAAATATTTAACAGGGACCCTGGTCTCAACTGACCCTCCTCCAAAAAGACCATCGACAATATATAACACAGTATTGCGGCCAAGGTATTCACTTCCCATCATATCAACCCTGACTCTGTATTTATGGTAACCTCCATTTGATCCTGCAGTCCCTCTCGGGGTGATAAGATAATTATGCAAATGTCCGGCTGTAGGTCTCCCCTGCGATCCGAAATGGTTCTTTGCAGTAAGAGATATCCCGGCGGCCATATGAGGCTTTAGATTAGCAACATTGATAAGATAGTCTGCATTAATAATAACATCATACAGAGGGTCTTTCTGCAGTTTATTGGAATATATGAGATAGTCTTCTTCGGTAGGTTTGGTCATTGTCCGGTTGTGATGTGCTGCAAATTTATCCAGATATGCCACTTTCGGGAATTCAGAAAACCATACTTCAAAATTATGCCCATAGATATCAGTCATCGGATCACCGATAGATATATCCTCCTGAGCAATGCCGCACTCATAAACAAGTTCCCTGAGTATTTCAAGGACAAAATAGGGTCCGGTTTCACAGGCACCATAGCATGCAGCCTGTCTCAGGGGAGTGGGTTCAAAAGTTTCAGGATAGTAGTATCCATTCTCCTTATCTTCATCTGTGAGCAGCCACCGCGATGTTCCCTGATTAATCTTAATAAATATTTTCTCTCCCTTTTTGTACCCGTTTACCTTATGGTATTTTTTATTGTTCAGGTTTTTGAACAGGGCATCCCATGAGCCGGGAACTGTTGATTCGCCGGTTAGTTTTGTAATGGATGCCCGGAACATGTTCTTAACAACTTCGCTGTTTGTATTCTGTGGCTTGAAAAAGTAATCTTTTGATTCAAATGTATTGAGGCAGTTCTCATTTGTGGCTTGCTGATCCCATACCCAGACTACTCTTCCAGGTATAATTCCATCAGGGACACCATAAGGCTGGTTCGGACCATCCTCAGGACCTGAATAATCTGTTTCCGCTGCTCTTAAAAAATGTACTCCGCTGGTCAATGAAAGTACCATGAAAAATGTCATTGTCAAAAGCATAACAACTGTAATGAAGTACTTTCCTCTGATAATATTTGCCCGGGCTTTTCTGAACGCCAGTGTGACTCCCCCGATGGAAACCAGGTATATAACCAATCCCGACATCAATGGTGCTGCAACTCTCATACACGGATAGGCTGCCCTCGAAGGTTTCGGTATTACCCTTATAAGAAACCAGATTGTAGAAACCACACCCATTATTATAAACAAGAATCTGGGAGGTATCCTATGAAGCTCCATCCACTCTCTTATCTTTCCAGGTTTTATTATCATAGCTTAATATAAATTTGATTGCATAAATATAGAAAAAATGTATGAATCGCTGATTATATGTAAGCTTCCACAGTTAAAAAGTGTTAAAAATCATTAAATTTGATTTTAAGAAAAAAATAGGGATAAAAATGCAGCTGGGAAATTAGCGAATTAGTAAATTTGAGTATGAGGATATTTTTACAGGAATCCAAACATTTGCTATTAAATCATAATTTATTTAAAATCCGGAAAATATGGGAAAATCAGTAAAAATCAACCGTCGTGAATTTATGGGAACAGCCACTGCTGCTTCTCTTGCTTTTACAGTTGTTCCAAGACAGGTTATGGGAGGAACTGGATATGTAGCTCCAAGCGATAAGCTGACCATTGGCTATATTGGGTGTGGTACGCAGGGATTAAGAGAGATGATACCCCTTCTGGATAACCAGGCGATCCAGATTGTAGCAGTTTGTGATCCAAACAAAATGACTACCAATTATGTCGACTGGTCACCATATGGAATCCGTGACAGCATAAGGAAAGCTATTGGTGAAGATAAATGGGGAGAATCCTATAAAGGTATTCCGGGAGGCCGGGATATAGGACAGGAACTGGTACAGAAATTTTATGCAAAAGCAAAAGGGTCAGGCAGCTACAAATGTCCTGCCTATGAGGATTTCCGGGAACTTCTTGAAAAGGAGAAAGATATTCAGGCAATTAAAATCATGACTCCCGATCACCTGCATGCTCCAGTTGCTGTTGCATCAATGAAAAAAGGCAAACATGTTGTTACCCATAAGCCTATTGCAAATAGAATGTATGAGGCAAGACTTACAATTGACACAGCAAAGAAATCAGGACTAAGCACTCATCTTCTGGCATGGAGCAAGAGACCCGGATATGATATAATTAAAAAATGGATTGCCGAAGGTGCCATTGGAAAATTGAAAGAAATACATAACTGGTCGAACAGACCTGTATGGCCTCAGTGGCAATCTAATCCGACAGAAACTGTTCCTGTACCCAAGGACTTTAACTGGGCTTTATGGCTTGGATCTGTTCCTGACAGGCCATATCATCCAAACTATACTCATAATGTATTCAGAGGATGGTACGATTTCGGAGCAGGAAGTATTGCTGACATGGGCCACTACAGTCTTTTTCCTCTCTTCCTTACACTTGGAATAAATACGCCGGCCTATAGCGCTGAATCTTATGCCACTACAACACGGACCATTATTAATAATGTATCGACAGAAGTTGTGAATGATGTGGCATTCCCTCTTTCATGTGTTGTAAGGTTTAAATTCAAGGCACAGGAGTCACTTCCGGCTTTCGACCTTATATGGTGGGATGGTGGTATAAGACCTGTAAATCCTGAAGAATGGGAAAAAGCAGGTAAAACTCTTGAACGGGAAGGCATGATGTTCGTTGGGGACAAAGGAAAGATCATTGCAGGGTTCAGGGGAGAAGATCCAATACTGGTTGCAGATGGCAAAATTACTCCATCGGAAAAAGAGACTCAGGAAAGAAGGAATTCCAATGATGTCTGGATTGATTCATTTAAGAATAATACACAATCCCCTGGTAGCTTCATATATGCCGGACCTGTCACTGAAACAATTCTTCTTGGTGGTGTTGCACTAAGGGCAGGGAAAAAAGTAGAATATGATCCTTCTGCAATGAAAATTACAAACCTCCCCGATGCAAATAAATTTCTTGTAAGAGAATATCGTAAGGGATGGGAAATGTAATTAACTGAGTATTATATTATTAAACTCTTTATAAATAATTGATTATGAGTAATATATCAAGAAGAAACTTTATTGAAAAATCGATGGTAATGGGGGCTGCAGCTGCTGTGGTTCCTTCAGCCATGGGTTCAGAGCTTTTCGGAGGTACTCCCAGACTTATTAAGGATGATATTTCATTAGCACAATGGGCCCTTGTTGATGAAGTCAGATCAGGTAAATGGAAAACTCTCGATTTTGCAAAAGTAGCTAAAAACGATTTCGGTCTTAACGGTATCGAATTCGTAAATACCCTTTTTGAAGTGACAACTGAAGGATACCTTAAGAAGCTAATTAAAAACGCAGAAGATAACGGGATTACCATGGTACTCATTATGGTCGATGACGAAGGTGACGGTTGTGGTGCAACAAAAAAGGAACGCCGCCAGTTCAACATCAACCACAGGAAATGGATAGATGCCGCAGCATACCTGGGTTGCAAGGCCATAAGGACCAATTGCAGGGGACCTGAGAATGTTGATAAGAAGGAAGCGCTGAAATGGGCTGCCGATAGCTATAATATGCTTCTTGAATATGCAGTCCCTTCAAAGATAAGTGTCCTTATCGAAAACCACGGAGGAGTGTCAAATGACGCGGACTGGATGGTCTCACTCTTCAAAGAGGTCGATAACCTTTACTTCGGAGCCTATCCAGACTGGCGTCGACCGGCAGATAATTTCGAGAATGTTGATTATCTGAAGAAGATGCTACCATACTCCGGAGGAATGTCATATCGCAACCAGCCAACCGAAGAACTTACAGCAAAAATGATAAAGCTGGCAAAAGATTCGGGCTATCGTGGATGGTATGGCATTGAATCAAGCGGACGTGAGGAAATTAAGAAAGGTATTGAACTCCTGAAAAAGTATCTGTTTTAAAAAGGCTGAGGGCTGAAGGCGTAAGGCTGAAGGGAATAATAAAGGCGAAAGGATAAGGTGCAAATCTTTCCTTTCGCCTTTTGCCTTTCGCCCTCTGCCCTACACCCTCAGCCTTTCTTCAGCGCCTCAAGCACCCTTTCAGGTGTATGTGGCATCATAAGCATCCTGGCACCTGTTGCATCAAATATAGCATTACCTATAACTGCACCGACTGCAATTATTGCAGGCTCGCCACCTCCATGAGGTACCTGGTCCATTCTGTCGAGGATCACTGTCTCCATCTTTGGAAGCCATGAGAATCTTGTGATATCATAGGTATCAAAATTACGGTCGATAACATTTCCTCCTTCAAATCTGATCTCTTCCGAAAAAGTATATCCAAGTGCCATTGTCAGGCACCCTTCCATCTGCATCGTTGATCCGTGAGGATTGACGCACATTCCCATATCCTGAGCACATACTATCCTTTTCACTTTAACAGTACCTGCCTTCCTGTCGACCTCTACTTCGGCTATCTCAGCCACCATGGTTCCTACATCAGTTCCAACAGCTATTCCGATTCCTCTGCCGGAAGGATATTTTTTCGCCGGAACATAACCAAATTTATCAGCGGCTGCTTTTAGAGTATCTATCATTCTCTGATCCTTCAGATTCTTAAGACGAAAATCAAGAGGATCCATTTTTGCAGCAGCAGCCATTATATCTATCTGGGTCTCTCTGCCAAAAGTATTTGTATTATTATTCGGGGCTCTCCATGGGCCTGTATCCAGGATATGAACACGTGGTGTATTCTCCTTATGGTCATGACTGGTTATCTTGTAATTAGGAACATCATAAATAATCTCACTACCTCTTGTACCACAGAAATATGCATGATAATCCCACATTTTAATCAGACCGGATTTATCAATTCCTGATTTTACCTTTAATACTCCGGCAGTATGGAAATTATCATAAAGAAATTCCTCTTCCCTGGTCCAGATCAACATTATCGGTTTACCACTTAACTTAGCAAGTCTTGCAGCTTCGAGAGCCTGCTGAAACTTACTTTTTCCGCCAAATCCGCCACCGACGAACGGAACAATAACCCTCACCTTTTCAAGTGGAAAAGAATGCTCCCTGGCCAGGGCATCCTGTAACGGATATGGTGTCTGGGTTGAAGCCCATACCGTCATCTTGCCTTTTTCAAATTGCGCAAGAGCAGTATGTGTCTCAATAGGAGAATGCGCTAAAAAAGGGTCATGAAATTCAGTTTCAATTACCTTAACGCTACTCTTCAGTCCTTCATCAAGATCACCTGCTGACTCCCCCACATTTGCACTTGAATCGGCTTTAAGCATCGAATCAAATATTGTCTTATTATTGACCTGAATCTCATCGTAAGAATATTCAGCCTTGATCTTTTCCAGAGCTTTACCAGCCACATAAATGTTTTCATGCAAAACAGCAACCATTTCACCATCTCTGATAACCTTCACCCCTGCGATTTTTTCTGCTTCGGAATAATCAACTGATTTAAGTTTTCCAGAAAGGGATATTGGTCTGAGAATCCTGGCAAACATCATTCCCGGGATCTTTAAGTCTCCTGTATACTTTGCCTGCCCGGTAACTTTTGATTCAGCATCTGCACGCATAAATGATTTGCCGACAAATTTGTATTTCCGGTAATCTTCAGGATCAGGTTTTACATCAAGATAACGGTCTATCTTCTTTCCTTTGGCCAGCTGTCCGTAGGTAACTGATTTGCCAGGATTATTCAGATCAGATATTACTCCGTCAACTATAACAAGCTGGTTTGCAGGAACTTTTAATTTATTTGATGCAAGTTCTAGCAATACACCACGGGCTTCAGCAGCAGCTCTCCTCATATTAGGGCCAAAATGCCTGACTGTCATAGATCCCCATGTACCTCCGTCCCATGGACAAAGTTCAGTATCGCCCATAACCATCTTTATCTTCTCCATAGGAACATCAAGCTCTTCGGCCATCATCTGTACGAGTGCTATATTAATACCCTGTCCCATCTCAATTTTACCCGTCAGACAACTCACTGTACCATCTTCATCTATCCTCAGAAATGCATTATAGTCCTTTGGAAGGGATCTTTTTCCCGGTTCGGCTGCCGGTACCTTATCTCCGGCACAACGAGGCAGGAAAAATATTACCACACCTCCACCAACCAGTTTGAAAAAGTCACGTCTTTCCATTCCACGACGACCATTATTTTTTTCAGCAACCTGAATACTTGTCTTTTCATTTTTCATGATCAGCTCCCTCCTTTCATTTCTTTTCCGGCAGCTTCAACTGCATCTATAATATGAACATGAGCTCCACAGCGGCAAAGATTATCCTCCATACCGGCAATTATCTCATCCCTTGTAATAGCAGGATTTTTAATAAGTAATCCGGTGGCATTCATTATCATTCCAGGAGTACAGTAACCGCATTGCAATGCATCGTGTTCAACAAAAGCTTTCTGTACAGGATGCAGTTCACCATTTTTTTCCAGTCCTTCGATGGTAACAACGCTCTTACCTTTAACTTCACCAACAGGTATTGAACAAGACCTTACAGGTTCATTGTCAATAAGTACGGTACACGATCCGCAGAAACCAATACCGCAACCGAACTTGGTACCAGTCATCCCAAGGTTATTCCGCAGCACCCACAGGAGAGTCTGTGCGGGATCAATCTTTAATTCTGTTTGTTTCCCGTTTAACTGAAAACTGATTGTCTCTTCCATATCTGCTAAATTTGATTGATTGCCTTTTTATATTGATCAAATGTATCAAAATCTCTGAGAATTCCGGCTTCTTTAACTGAAACTTCTTTAACATCTTCCGAAAAAATTTCAGAAAGTGATCGCAGACCCCGCTGCGGATCAAGGTTTCCTACTTCTTCAAAATACTTGTGGGCTATTAGGAGTGGATGGCCCCTCTTTTTATTATAAACAGGAATTATTATTCCTTTTCCTGTTCTTTTAAATTCGTTTATAACAATATCAGCTACCTCAGAAGTGATTAATGGCTGGTCACCCTGAAAAACAAGTACTGCCTCAGTTCTTTCGGGGATATTCCTGAATCCGCACTGTACCGATGAAAGCATTCCCTCTTTGTATATATCATTATAACAACTCTTTATTCCGGTATTGTTAACAATTTTCTGAATTTCATCTCTGTATGCACCCAGGACTACCACAATATCATCAACTGAAGATTCCCTGACATTTCTGATAACAGTCTCAATCATGGAAAAGCCGCTGAAATCAAGCAACATCTTAGGAGATCCCATACGTTTTGATTCACCTGCTGCAAGAATTATAGCACAAATTCCAGGCATATTTAACTACTTTATATCGATTACCGAATACCAACTAACTCCTCTCACTCCTCACCTTCACAAGCTGAGCTGCTATACTGACAGCTATCTCTTCCACCGTTTGTGACCCTATTTCAATACCAATAGGCGTGTAAATCTTTTCCCATTGCTCAATTGTGGCATAACCTTTTTCAAGAAACTCATGCTTCATGGTAGCAACCTTTCTTTTACTGCCAATCATGCCCAGATAAGCAAGGCCGGAGCCAAGGCATGGCTTTAATGCTTCAGCATCGTCATTATGACCTCTTGTGACAATAACAATATAAGTATCCGCCCCTTTTTTCATCTCAAATAAAGCGACACCAATGTCTTTAACAATTATATGATCTGCATCAGGTATATTCAACGGGTTTGCATATTCATTCCTGTCGTCAATAACAGTCACTTCAAATCCAAGTAAATTACCCATATGTGCCAGGGCTCTTCCTATATGTCCTGCACCGGCAATTACAAGATGGTCGGGTGGAAAAACAGGTTCAAGGAGAAACAATGAAGCCGGCTCTTCATCGGATAAAGAAAGTGTCATTTCCCTGAAATCATAGCTGTTGCCTCTTTTAATCTGTTGCTGAACAACAGGTGATATCTTTTCCAGAAATTCTGACCGAATGTCCGGAACAATTTTACTGTTCATCCAGTAACGGTCTACCATAAGTGATTCTTCACCAGGGGCTGTTACCATACTTACAAGTACTCCGGGGATCCGCTGTTCAATTGAATCTCTGAGCTGACCGAAAGTAACGATACTGTTTGCAGGATTTGCATCCAGCAGAACAGTGATTTGTCCTCCACATATAGCCTCCTCCTGCCTTGATATATCATTAGATAGATCATAGGTGAAATATCCTGATCTTTTTGATCTTAAAGCTTCAAAGGCTGCAGCCTGAACTCTTCCCTCAACCACCCCGCCGCCTATTGTTCCGATAAGAAGACCTTTCTCCGAAAAAATAGCAGAACTTCCAGGTTTCTGAGGTGTTGAACCTTCTGTCTTTATTACTGTTGCCAGTACCAGAGATTGGTTATGTGCTTCAGCCAACCGGAGATAAATGTTTTTCATACTATCATCTTAATAAAACAAATATATTCAAATCGATTTATTATTTATAATTTTATTAAATATGCATCCTCTGGTTACGGAGATGTTTATTTTAAAATGAGTATAGGTAACCATAAACATGAAATCATCGATTTTCAAGCGATTTAGAACTTATTGTATATGAATTTCAATATTTATTTTTTCTAATAAAGACTCGACATGAAGAATTATCTGATCAGAATCTTATTATTTACCTTTTTGGCTGCTGGCACCTCTATTACATGTAATTCGCACAGGGAAACTGACGATTACATTAAGTCAAATACCTCTTGGATTGAGGAGATGACAATTCAAGATCTCCAGAAAGGTTATGCAGGTGGAATGTATACTGTTACTGAGGTTGTTCAGACATACATCGACCGTATAAACGAGATAGACAATAATGGACCGGGACTGAATTCAATAATAATAGTAAATCCTGATGCACTTGCTATAGCTGAAGAACTTGACAGGGAATTAAGAGAAGGAAAATCAAGAGGGCCGATGCATGGGGTACCGGTTATCCTGAAAGACAATATTGATACACATGACAAAATGCCTGCTACAGCGGGTGCGACAGCATTGAGAAACTCATATCCTGATAAGGATAGCTATATTGCTAAAAAGCTGCGCGAAGCAGGGGCGATTATTCTTGGTAAAGCCAACCTGAGTGAATGGGCCAACTTCAGGGCTGAAGTATCATCCAGCGGATGGAGTGGTGTAGGCGGTCAGACAAAAAATCCCTATATCCTTGACAGAAATCCCTGCGGATCGAGTTCCGGATCAGGAGTCGCCGTCTCTGCCAACCTCTGCATGATCGCAATCGGCACAGAAACCAATGGATCAATCGTTTGTCCTTCAAATAACAACGGTATAGTCGGAATAAAGCCGACAGTAGGCCTCTTAAGCCGGTCAGGGATTATCCCAATATCATTTACCCAGGACACTCCGGGGCCCATGGGGAGATCTGTTGAAGATGTTGCAATAGCTCTTGGAGCAATGACGGGCATCGACTCTTCGGATTCCAAAACACTATCTTCTGCCGGGAAATTTCTCTCGGAAAACGGATATGTCCAATACCTTAATCCGGATGGAGTAAAAGGAAAGAGAATTGGGTTACTAATAAAATCAATGGGCTTTTCCGACATGGTCGATACATTGATGAATGAAACAGTAAGATGGCTCAGGGCCAATGGAGCAGAAGTTATTGATATCGAGATGCCTGAAGAATCAAAATATGGGAATGCATCTTTTGAGGTGATGTTATATGAATTCAGGGATGGTTTAAATAATTACTTTGCCGGCCTTGGTGAAGATGCTCCTGTAAAGAGTGTTACCGAACTGATCGAATTCAACAAAAAAGATACAATAGAATTAAGGTATTTTGATCAGGATCTGCTGGTAATGGCAGATAAAAAAGGAGATCTTAACTCTCCTGAATATAAAAAGGCACTCTCAAAAATGCTAAAAGCAACAAGGGAGAATGGTATCGACAAGGTAATGAATGATAATAGGCTCGATGCAATCATTGCCCCAACGGGCTCACCTGCATGGAAAACCGATCTGGTGCTCGGTGATCATTTTGTGGGAGGCAGTTCCTCACTGGCTGCTGTTGCAGGATACCCTGCCATAACAGTTCCAATGGGTTTCATAGAAAACCTTCCTGTTGGAGTCACGTTTTTTGGGAGAGCATGGAGTGAACCTGTTCTTATTGAGATAGCGTATAGCTACGAGCATGGTACAAAACACAGAAAAGCTCCAAAGTATATGATTACCGACTAAGCGATTAAAACAAAAACAAAGCACCCCTGGGGAGTTTTGGGGAAATAAATGTAAAAATTACTTTTCTTTCTTATCCTCAGCCTTTGGTTCTGCACTCATTTTATCAGAATCATCATCAACGTGTGATGCCTTCTTAAATTCCTTCATCCCCTGCCCTATTCCCTTCATCAGTTCAGGAATTTTCCTGCCTCCGAAAAGTAGTACAACAACCAGCAGAATAAGTATTATCTCTGTAAGTCCAAAATTTCCCATTGTTCAAATTTTAAGATTAAATCAACAGGTAAAGTTATAAAGAGAATAATTCATTAACAAGAAAAATCGGAAATACCGGTATTAAAATAATTATATGGCGAGGTTTAAACAAATTCAGCTAACTTTAGTACCGCATTTAATACATAGCCATCAATGAAAAAGCTCATAGTTCTAATGTTATTGTTGTCAATTATATCTTGCAATAAAAAGATATCAGAACCTGCAAAGGCCCTGGTAGACAAAAATGCTACAGCTGAAACAAAAAATCTTTTCAAAAACCTTGAGATTTTGGCAGAGAATCATACTCTGTTCGGTCACCAGCATGCCACCGAGTATGGTCATGGGTGGAGCAGTGAAGCTGACCGCTCTGATGTAAAATCGGTCACAGGTTCTCACCCTGCAGTAATAGGTGTTGACCTGAGCGGATTCACATGGGGAACTCCTGAATCAATTTCAGAATATAAGGAGCACGTAAGAAAGAATGTTGTTGATACTTACAACAGAGGCGGAGTCACTACAGTGGCATGGCATTTCCCTAATCCTGTTTCAGGTGGTGGATTTTACTGGGTAGATACTGTATCACTCCCTGCTGTAAAATATATTATTCCCGGAGGTGAAGCTCATGAAAAATATAAGGAAATACTAAAAGGAGTGGCTGATTGGGCCAACAGTCTTGTTGGAACAGATGGTACTCTGGCTCCGGTAATTTTCAGACCGTTCCACGAATTTGATGGTGGCTGGTTCTGGTGGGGAGCGACACATTGTACCAGGGAGGAATTTATATCGCTCTGGAGATTCACTGTCACTTACCTCAGGGATACACTGGGAGTTCATAACTTTATCTATGCCTTCTCTCCTGATAACAGGTTCGAGACAGAGGAGAAATTCCTTGAGAGGTATCCGGGCGATGAATATGTCGATATTGTTGGTATGGACAATTACGGCGATATGGGACGTAACCAGTATGACATTCCTTTAGCTGCTAAAAAACTCCTCATAGTATCTGACTATGCAAAAAAGGCCGGTAAACTTGCTGCATTTACAGAAACAGGACTTGAGTCAATCCCTAACCCTGCCTGGTGGACGGAAACTCTTCTGAAAACTATGAAAACCGGAGACATGAGTCTTTGTTATGTATTGGTATGGAGAAATGATAAAAACAGTCCGACACATTATTATGCTCCATTCCCTGGTCAAATAAGTGTTCCCGATTTTATAAAATTTTATGATGATCCATATACTTTGTTTGAGACGGACCTGAAAGGGATATATAAGTAGGGCTTATTTTTTAAGATTCTTTAAGATTCTCTCCTATAATACCGTAACTCATTTTTTATATCTTGCGGCCTGATTAAAAAATTATGACGTACAGGTCCTGCTTACTCACGCTTACTGCCACAATGCTGTTCATCAATGCCCTATCCTCTGATAATCCGAAAGGGATTAACAGGGATAAATACCGGATTAATATCAGCAAGATAACAGACAATATAAATATTGATGGCATAATGGATGAGCCAGTCTGGATGACAACTGATGTAGCCAGAAATTTCCAGAGAGTGCTGCCTACCGATACAGGATACGCCGCAGCACAGACCGAAGTAAGAGTAGCATATAATGAATCAACATTATATATGGCAATTATCTGCTACGATCCAACTCCGGGAAAAAGACCTGTAGAATCATTGAGAAGGGACTTCTCCTTCGGGAAAAATGATAATTTCCTTGTTTTCATCGATACATATAATGACAAGACTAATGGTTTCTCATTCGGAGTATCTCCCGCAGGAGCTCAGTGGGACGGCCAGCAGGCAAACGGTGGAACAGTGAACCTTAACTGGGATATCAAATGGAAATCAGCTGTAAAAAACTATGATGATAAGTGGGTTGCAGAGTTTGCCATCCCATTTCGAAGTATGCGCTATAACGGGGGAGAAAAAGAATGGGGTATAAACTTTAGCCGCCAGGATCTGAAGACGAGCGAAAAGTCTAGCTGGGCTCCAATGCCAAGACAGTTTGCGACAGCTACTCTTGCTTTTACAGGTTCTCTTGTCTGGGATGAACCACTACCGGATTCAGGACTGAGGTTTTCCCTAATACCCTATACTTCAGTAAAATCAACACAAGACAGGGAGGCCGGAGAGCCTTTCAAAACGAATATTAATGCTGGAGGAGATGCAAAAATGATCCTTTCCACCTCAATGAATCTTGATCTGACTGTAAATCCGGACTATTCACAGGTTGAGGTGGACAGGCAAAGAACAAATCTCGATCGCTTCGAACTCTTCTTCCCTGAAAAAAGGCAGTTCTTTCTTGAGAACAGTGACCTGTTTGCCAATCTTGGAACCGATAACCTTCGCCCTTTCTTTTCGAGGAGGGTAGGACTTACCAGTCCAATTCAGGCCGGTGCACGATTAAGCGGTAATATAGGTAGTGACTGGAGAATAGGACTTATGGATCTGCAGACTGGTCCGAAAGATGATGAACCAGCAGGCAATTATGCTGTTGGCGTACTACAGAGAAAGGTATTTCAACGTTCAAATTTATCGGCTTTCATGGTTAACAAGGAGGTGATGTTTATTAATGAAGAGGATACTGCTTTCACAGGTAATGATTTCAATCGTGTTGCCGGCGCTGAATTTAACCTTGCAAGTGCTGATAACAGATGGACAGGTAAGACTTTCTATCACCAGTCATTCTATCCCGGAGCAGATGGTGATGCTGCAGCTGCAGCTGCCAATATTATCTATGCTACACAATATGTAAATGCCACACTTAACCAGGCCTGGGTGGGCGCAGACTATACTGCTGAAGTTGGATATATAAGGAGAAGAGGATATTATGAGGTAAATCCTGGATTCCAGTATAAGTTTTTCCCAAAGTCGAGCAGAATTGCCAACCATGGACCAATTTTTAAGACCATGATGCTCTTTGATCCTTCAATGAAGCTTACAGACAGGGAATCAGAAGTTTCATACCAGATTGAATGGCTAAATAAAAGTACATTGAAGGTAGATTTCGAAAACAGCTATGTTTATCTCCCCGATCCATTTGATCCAACCAATAACGGAGGTGTTCCGCTCCCGGCAGAAACCGATTACAGGTGGAACGAATTGAGTGCCACATTTTCATCCGACATCCGGAAACCATTCAATTTCACGATAATGAGCCTATACGGTGGATTTTACAACGGAACCAGGTATGCACTAAACAGCGAAATCTATTACAGGGTACAGCCTTATGCAGCACTTTCACTGGTTTCCTCATATAATAACATCAAAATGCCCGATCCACATAGTGATGCCGAACTGATACTTTTCGGACCGAGGCTCGACTTCACATTCACTGACAGACTATTTTTTACAAGCCTTGTACAATACAATAACCAAATTGACAATATGAATATCAATCTGAGGTTTCAGTGGAGGTTTGCTCCTGTTTCTGACCTGTTTATCGTTTATACGGAAAATTCCTATCCATCAGGGCACGATGTAAAAAACAGGGGCCTTGTTTTTAAAATATCATACTGGTTCAACTAACTCTGTCAGACCTGAAATGGATACCAGAAACATTATGAAACAGGAGGATAAATATAAAGTATGGTTCTTTGCAGGAGCAGAGACCAGGGATAATCTGTTCAATACCTTTACGGGTTCCTTCATAAGGCTGATGAAGGAGATTCTCGGAGATGACTTCGATTATATAAAAGGAGTCTTTTATTATTCCAATATTATGAATGTTATCTGGGCATTAAATAATGCACAGAAACCTATATCTGATCCCCGGAGTAACAGTATTACATCAGCTTCATTAAGACAGATGATATCAAATGGATATAACCGTGATTCTCAGCTTGTTATTACATCATCCAGCAGCGGTAGTATAGTTGCTGCACAGCTTGCTTGCTACCTTGGTGATGAGAACAGACAGGGGAAATATTTCAGTAAGCCTTTCCATCTGGTACTCGGAGCGAGCATGCTCAATCATGAATCTCAATTATTCAGACATCTCCTTCAGCACCAGAAAGATGGATTGATAGGAACAATCCTGCATGATGAGATACAGGATGAAGATGACAATGCTTTTGGAATTGGAGGTGTTTCACACTTCGAAGCTTACACAAATGCTCTAGGTATAGCGTTTCCATTTCTGTCAACAAGATACAAAGGTCCTTCTTTTCTGAATACACATCCTGAAAATGGTCATACCCATAGGAAGAGGTCTATGACAGTACAAAAAGCTCTGGATTACATAGACATAATACTTATAAGACATAAGCTTGCAGGAGATCACTATTGCGAAAAGGCTGCAGCCAGGATGAAAGAAGTGATACCTACTTGATCATGAAATCGAGAAGTGGTTTATCGCCTATAAAGGCAACCAGATTATCATTTCTTTTCAGCTGACCTACACCAGAAGGAGTCCCTGTAAAAATAAGGTCACCGGTTTTAAGAGTAAAAAACCTGGAAACATAAGCAATAATCTCTTCAACACTGAAGATCAGATCAGAGGTATTGCTTTGTTGCACAACCTTGTCATTTATCATAAGGGAAAAATCAATATTATTAATGCTTCCTATACTACTGAGTGGTATAAAAGTGCCAACCGGAGCAGAACCATCAAACCCTTTTGCCACCTCCCACGGATGTCCTGCTTTTTTATTCCGGTTCTGTATATCCCTGGCAGTAAGGTCGATCCCAACAGTCACTTCATTATAATACCGGTGTGCATACTTTGCAGCAATACCTTTTCCAAGTTTGTTTATCTTAACTACTACCTCCACTTCATAGTTTATATTCTCCGAAAAATCCGGGAGAAAAAATGGTTTGTTATTCTTCAGCAGTGAAGAATCGGGTTTCATGAATACAACAGGTTCTGCCGGATATGGAGAACCCATCTCCTGGCAATGCTTCCTGTAATTTAGTCCCATACAGATTATTTTCATATCATACCTGGTTTTTACCGAACGATCTTAGCTTTATTTCTGTAAGTACTTTCTTAGTATACAGCGGAAAATCTCCATTCATCATCCATGAATAGTATGATGGCTCCTCTGCAAAAACTGTTTCAACTGCTTTTCCTTTATGCTTACCGAAATTGAAAATCTCCACTCCATTTTCATCAACAATAATGCGCCCTGCAAAATCAGCATTATTTCCATAAGTGCTTAATTCAGCAAGCTTCTCCACGTCATTCTCCAGATCAGGATATCTGTCAAGCTGTGATTTAAGTACTTCATATGTTGCAGCAGTATCTGCTTTCGAACCATGAGCTCCTTCAAGCTTTTTCCTGCAGTAAAAAAGATATGCAGCAGATAGCGTACGCTGCTCCTTTTTATGAAATATGACCTGGACATCAACATATCTCCTCTTCCGGAAGTTGAAATCTATATTGGCACGGATAAACTCTTCTGCCAGAACAGGTATATCAAATTTTATTGCATTATACCCGGCAAGGTCAGCACCTTCGAGGAAGGATACTACACTTTTTGCAATCTCCCTGAATGTAGGTGAAGATTCAACATCTTCATCTCGAATACCATGTATAGCAGTCGATTTTTGCGGTATCGGCATTTCAGGATTAACCCGGGTACTCATCCACTCCTCTTTTCCGTTTGGACTGATTTTAAGGATTGATATCTCCACAATGCGATCGCTGGCAACATTTATACCTGTTGTCTCAAGATCGAGGAAAGCTATAGGGCGTTTAAGTTTTAGATCCAACCTCTAGGCATTTATCATCATTGGCATAAGAAGCATGAGAAGATCTTCTGCTTCATTTTCTGTTGAAACAGGAAGGAACAATCCAGCCCTGGTCGGATCAGCCAGTTCAATCATTACATCCTGCGATCCTATATTTGCAAGGATCTCAAGGAGGAAGACCGACTTGAAACCAATTTCAATATCTTCACCTTCATATTGACATTTTATCCTTTCATAAGCTGAAATTGAGAAATCAATATCCTGGGCTGAAACCATAATCTGATTACCCTTAAGCTGAAGCTTCACCAGATTGCTGGCCTGGTTTGAAAACACTGATACTCTTTTCAATGTATTGTAGAACTCCACCCTGTCAACGGTAATCTTCCTTGGATTATTTTTTGGTATAACTGAATTGTAATTCGGATAATTACCTTCCACAAGCCGGCATACAACTTTATGATCGCTAAGAATAAAAAATGCGTTTTTGTCATCAAACTCAACAGTCACCTGACCTTCTTCTTTTGGAAGAATATTTTTTAGCAGGGAAGCCGGTTTCTTTGGTAGTATAAAAGATGCATTGTCATCGGCATGGGCATCGGTCCTCTGATAGCGAACCAGTTTATGTGCATCGGATGCAACAAATGTGATCTTATCTGTTGCAGCTTCAATGAAAATACCACCCATCACAGGCCTCAGCTCATCATCAGCAGTAGCAAAGAGTGTCCTGGTTATCCCTGACAGGAGTACATCTGCATTAATATTGAAAGATAATTGTTTGTCCTTCTTTATTGAGGGAAGAGCAGGAAAATCAATTCCATTCTGACCCACAACATTGAATTTACCATTCTCCGAGCTTATTACCACCGCCATAGTACTCAGGTTGATATCAAAGGTCAGAGGCTGAACGGAAAACTCCTTGAGAGTTTCCAGCAGTATCCTTGCAGGAAGTGCAATGGTTCCGTCACCATCTGTATTTTCAAGCTTCATCCTTGTGATAAGGGTCGACTCAAGATCAGAGGCTGTAATCTCAAGATCATTTCCCGACAGATTGAAAAGAAAGTTATCAAGGATAGGTAGGGTATTCTTTGAACTGATTACCCTGCTTATAGCCTGAAGATGACCTAGCAGTTCAGAGCTGGATACTACAAATTTCATACTTATGTGGTTTTAAAATTTATTTTCCTGAAAATATTTTTATTATTTATATCAAAATCAATTAATTATAAAAGAATAAAAATCTTTTTCTTAATTATCAATATTACAAAAAAAAACTATTCGTTCAAATATAAAAATATGTGAAGCTAAAATCTAATCATCAAAGAAATATGACCTCTTCTTTAGTATCGGATCTATATCAAAATACCTTACAATAAAATAACCTTCATTAGAATCCGTTGTTCCCAGAAGTCTGTCAGTATCAACAATCTGTTCTCCGTTTTCAACCTTCATTTTATGCCATAGACTTAGTCTAATTGTTGATCCATTCGTCGATAAAAGGGTTATCCTGTAAACAGGTCGCTGCTTAATTAGCGCTGAAATTTCTTCATCTGGCAAATCAAAAGCCCATTTTTCAAATGGTATGAATGTAAAATATGAGAAATATCGGATAATAAGAGAGGTATCTGCATCCTCAGCATCACCATTAATATCTGATAACTGATATCCTGTAGCTCTCCTGGAAATAAAAAATGAAGATGACGGATCAATAAGGTTTTCAAGCCTTACAGAGTTTATCTCTGACGGAAGTTGATTGAAAATGGTATAAGGCTGCCAATATGGTTCTCTGACAGTGAATATCGATCCTATATTAACCTCATAACCAGGAACATGAACAATAAAGGGTTTGGTGCTTTCCTTTATCTTCATAATGTTGCCGTAAATGTTGGAATTTGTCTTGTAAACCAGGAATAATTTCAGGAGTTTCCTCCCTTCATAAACTTTCACCTCCACAGGTGAAATTTGCTTATCAATTATCTCGCTTTTAAATAGCTCAGGTGAAACAGGCGATTTGATTTTGGCTTCAGTAAGGATCCTGACAATGAAATTAATACCTCCTTTGCGGGCGCTGGTCCTGTTATTCAAGAGCCACTCCTCGCCTGATTTCTCAATCTTAAGCTTCTCTTCATTGTCCTTAATTTCAATCCTTGTGATTTCTTTAACTGGTCTTGAAGTGAAATCACTGTTTGATTTACCAAAAGGCGATCTGGTTTTAAAAAGTATAATCATCAGGAAAAGAATCACTACAGCAGACAAGGAATATATTAAAGTGGATTTCCTCATAATTAAAAGCGTGTATAAATTCTTCTCCTGAAATAAGAATAAATAATACCGGCAAAAAGGACAACTAAAACCGGGGCTATAGTATTTATTATCTGCCACTTAATTTTTTCATTCTTAATCATGGTCCTGTTAAGGAGTCTTAGTTTTAGTTCCCTCGACCTGAGTTCCATGATTCCTTTTTCGTCTACCATCCAGTTAAGACAGTTAAGTATGAAGTCCCTGTTACCATACACCTGCTCAGTATATTTATCCAGTCCGAGAGTAAGCGGAATCTCTTCATTACCTGACCTCCGCACTTCATTCCTGATAATATCAGCATCTGCAACCACTATCATTTTGGTCGGTCTGCTCTCCTTGCTGAACTTAAAATCCTGCCCCTCTGTTATTTTATTAACAGGCCGGTTTACGAATGCTGAGGGAAATACTCCTTCAAGAAGAACTGCTACAGGCAGATTTTTCTTATTGAAAACTTCCTCATCAGGAAGTGTTTCAGCTTCCTTAAGGCTGATCATCAGCGGAGGTGAAAGCGTCCTGGTATATTGTGATGAATGTAAAAGTACTTTTTTCTTTATTGAGACATCAAGTCCCACCGTATCGATATAGTTTGAAAATTCACTCTTCACCCTGTTGATGTTCCTGGTTACAGGATGATCAAATGCAGGAATAAGCAGAGGATAATATACCCATGGAGCTGGTACCACCTGCTGCCTGACTCCTCCTGTCATAACCATTAACCTGATTGTCTGACACTCCAGATCCTGAATAATAACCGGATTGACCCTGGCTCCATACCTGAAAAGCATATCTTCAAGATTTAGCGGACGGTAAAGACCCATTGTGGAGCCATAAGCAAGACTGTCGGTAGCTACCCTGACTTCCTCAAACAACCAGAGCACCTTTCCTCCATTCATGATATACTGGTCTAAAACCAGCTTATCTGCTTCGCTGAATTCTTTTTCAGGACCGGCAACAATTACTGCTGAATAGTTGTCGAGAACACCTGCTTTTCCTCCAATTATCCCCCTGTCGACTGTAAAAAACCTGGCAAGATTCAGGGTAATATCTGCTGTTTCAATCTCTGAAAACTCATCATGTCCCTCTATAAAAGCAACCTTGTAAATTGAATCTGCCGTAATATTTGAGATAGTCTGTATCAGTTCATATTCAAGCCCTTCTACTGAATGAAGTATATTCTGTTCATATGAAATAGACTGATTGTTTTTAAGAAAATTTACAGGCACTTCAATCCCGTTGAAATTGATCAGCATCCCCGGAAATATTATCTTTTGTGTCGAGCCACCTTCCTCATCTGATGCCTGTATTCTAATAGGGATAAGCCCTTTAGCCAGAAGATACTGATATTTCTTTTCCCGTTCTTTGACGTCATCTTCATCAGAAGGGTTTATGAATTCATAGTCTATTCTCCTTCCGGATGCAACCCTGAATTCTTCAAGTGTTTCTGTTACTGATCTTTTTAACCTCTTAAGTGGTATTGGAATATCTCCATCAAGGTAGACCTGGATATAAATGTCATTATCCAAACCTTCAAGAATATCCAGGGTCGGATCTGAAAGGGTATATCTTTTGTCCTCTGTAAGATCAAGCCTCAGATTGAATACTGAGAAAGCAGATGCACTCAGAATTATAACTGCAACTGTCAGAAAAAATTGAGCCCAGCTTTTTGTCCTGATATTTGAATTTATATTCCGGTTCTCCATTTTCAGTTTTTTCTTTTCCAGTGACGTGATAAAAGAACCATTCTTGTGGATTCATTGAATATTATAACCACGGTAGCAAAATATAGAACGTCCCTTATGTCAATAACACCCCGGCTTATAGATTTGTAGTGTTCATTTATACCCAGTCTGATAATAGTCTCATCAATTCTCTTCAGTCCCGGCAGATAAGCTACTGAATCAAATCCCATATAAAGTATAAAACATAATAGAACAGCAAGAATAAATGCAATAACCTGATTATCTGTCAGAGAAGAAGCAAATATACCTGCAGAGGCGTAAATTGAAGCAAGAAAAAAGAGTCCGATATATGCCCCAAGTACTCCTCCTTTATCCAGATTACCTGGCACTTCTCCAAGTTTAAATACTGAGTAATAATAAATAACCCCGGGAAGTAATGCAAGCAAAACCAGTGTCACTGAAGCAAGATACTTTCCCCATATAATTCCGCGTTCAGTAATAGGTCGGGAGAAGATAAGCTCAATTGTTCCAAGCCGCTTCTCCTCGGCAAACATCCTCATGGTGACTGCGGGAACCAGAAATAAAAAGATCCATGGAGAGAGGAAAAAGAGGGTATCTAGTCCCGCATAGCCATTGTCAAAAATATTCCATTCGCCAGGGAATATCCACATAAACAGAGAGTTGACTATGAGATACACTGCAATAACAATATATCCGGTCAGGCTGCTGAAGAAACCACTAATCTCTTTTCTGAATATTGAGAACATAAGTATTAATCTATCACTTCCAGTTAAGCTATGTCTTTTACCAAATACCTCTCCCTTTGTTTCACCTCTCCCTAAATCCCTGTTCCAGCTGCCTCCCCTTCTCCCCCGGGAGAAGGGACCCGATAGCTATCGGGAGGGGGATGAGGTCTACTTGCCTGCCCGCGGGAATTTCGCATATCTTACATCCGCTATAATAACACCAAAATAATAAAATTCGATTATTTGCTGACAGCTGTTTCCCTTTTCTGCCATTTCCATGGCTCCCTCCTGGCATAACCCCACTCCATGCCCGTAACCTTTGCCTCTGAAGGTAACAGAGTCTCTGGATGCAATAACCGAGAAAAATGATGAACGCAGCTTAAAATCATCTCTGATTTTTTCAAACGGTAAAGTAAAAGATCCGGCCTTGTAATCAACCCATCTTTTATTCTGATAGAAACTAAGCAGAGACAGATCATTTGTTTTTCCGGTAAAACCCGAATTCTTAATATATTCAATCCATTCATCGAATCCTATCTTTCTTTCCCATGCTGCATTTCTTGAATTGATACAATACGGATCCACAATACTCCTCAGATAAGGCTGGTCAGTTACCCATACATCCTTTGAAGAGGCAGTCATCCCTCCGCAATTGGAATGGAATGCTGAAATTATCAGCAGACTGTCTTTGTCAAGAATAACTTTTCCGCGAGTTTCGTTTGACGCAGCATTAATGACAGTGTCTGATGTTATTCCATTAAAAGCCTGACAATGCGTATTATCACATACATTGTAATTATCATGAAGATGTTTGTCGAGATGGCTATAGAGATATGTCCTTGCAATAATTGCCTGTGTCTTAAAGTATTCTTTGTGTTTATTAATTCCTCCTTCAGCCCTTACTACTCCGGCAATATAACTTTCAACATCACTTTTATTAATAAGTACCAGCGTCTCCATATCCGGATAACAGTAAAAATCGCCATTATAATATTGACGAACGGGATTCTGTCCATTAATTCTCAATGAAAAAGATGATTTATCTGATCCGGCTGTCAGAATCAGTGAATCAGCTATGAAACCATCTGAAAACCCTGGTTTAACTGCAAGTCTGCCATTATATTTGGTAATCACAATCAGATCATTCTTACGGAATATCTGTGGACCTTCCCTGTAACCTTTCAGCAAGTACTCCCCCTCGGTTACAGCAAACACTGCCGTTGCAGGAGTATGTGATGAGAGTAGTCTTATTTTTATCTGCCCGTTCGCCAAAAACAGAGATATAAAAACAAAAAAAATCAGAGTATATAATCTTTTGCACATATTTATTATATGTATCTGCGTGATCAGCGGGAACAATAATAAATATTTCCCGCAGATTGCACTGTATTATGCTGAGTTTTTCAATTCCTTTACCATTTTTTCAGCCACTCTGGAGGATGCGCCTGAAGGACCTATAATCTCCTTAAGTGCCTTATAATCCGTAAGAATATATTCCCTCTTTTCACCCTCATGAAGAATAGCTCTCAGTTCCACGAGCAAATTTTTTTCATTCAGATCGTATTGAACCAGTTCCCTGATAACCTCTCTTCCCATAATAAGATTAACAAGTGATATATACTTAACCTTTATCACCATTAATGCAATCAGCATGGAAAAGAAATCGCCCTTATAACATACTACCTGTGGTGTTCCAATAATTGCAGTTTCAAGGGTGGCTGTCCCTGATGTGACCAGAGCAGCATCTGCAATATAGAGTATTTCATATGTCTTATCCTTGATGAGTCGTATGTATGAATCTCCGATTATCCTGTTGTATATATCATCTGATATATTTTTAACTCCGGCAAGAATAAACTGATGACCGGGGAAATGGCCAATAACCTTCTTCATCTGAGGCAAGACCAGTTCTATTTCATGTTTTCTGCTCCCCGCGAGAAGTGCTATAACAGGCTTATTATCAATGTCTAATTCTTTCCTGATATCATCCTTTGACGGAAAATGGGCTATTCTCTTTTCTGTTTCATCAACTAGCGGATTACCCAGATATTCAACCGTTATCCCATGCTTTTTGTAAAACTCAACTTCGAAAGGAAAAATGATAAACATCCTATCGATGAACCGCTTTATTTTATCCACCCTTTTTTCATTCCAGGCCCATAGTTTGGGTGAAATATAGTAAAATGTCCTGAATCCCTTATTTTTAGCCCATGCCGCAATTCTCAGATTAAAACCGGGATAATCAATAAAAATCACAACATCCGGGCTTATTTCCAAGATCTGTTTTTTACATAAAGATATATTCCTGGAAATTGTCCTAAGGTTCTTTACAACAGCAACGAAACCCATAAATGCAAGTTCTTTGTAATGCTTCATAACCACAGCACCTGAGGACTGCAGAAGATCGCCTCCCCAGCAGTATATTTCAGCATCAGAGTCATGTTCCCTCAGACCTCTTACAAGATTGGATCCATGCAGATCGCCTGATTGTTCCCCTGCAATTAAAAAATATTTCATGCTAAAAACTTTACTCCGAATACGATCAATGCCCAGATTATTGTTATTGCAAGAACTCCTTTTGTGGCTTTAAGCATATCAAGCCGGTTGAAGCCCAGAAATATAAGCACATTGGGAAAGACACAGAGTGAAATGGAATGTGTAATTACTTTTGAATCAGCGATTTTTACGATAAAAGCTTTTAGGTTTACATCACCTGCTGAGAAGGCATAAATAATAAATCCAACAATAAACGGAAGTACTAACCCTGACAAGAAACCGACTGCCAATTTATCGTATTTTAAGTAATTTATCATTTTTTAAGTTTTCCTGTGAGCTTTTCAAGATACCAGTGTGCAGTCATATCAACTGAGACAGGCACAACCGAGACATAATTATTGGCGATTGCCCACTCGTCAGTATCAAGTGCGTCAGGTTCATGGTTAATATATACACCTGTAAGCCAGTAATACGTCTTGCCCATAGGGTCTTTTCTTTTTTCGAACTCTTCTTTCCAGTTTCCTTTGGCCTGCCGGCATACTTTTATCCCTTTAATATCTTCTTTATTTGCCTTTGGAATATTAACGTTTAAACATACACCCGGAGGCAGAGTATCTTTTTCAATCATCTTCATAACCTTGCGGATATATTTTTTGCAGGCTGAAAAATCAGCAGCCCGCGAGAAATTGTTAAGAGAAAATCCGACCGAAGGTATCCCATAAAGACAACCTTCAATTGCAGCAGCCATCGTACCGGAATAAAGAACACTTACTGACGCATTGGCGCCATGATTGATCCCGGATACCACCCAGTCCGGCATTCTCTCAAGTAATTTATTAACTGCCAGTTTGACACTATCAGTCGGAGTCCCGTTACAGGCATATATCCTGTGATGTTGATTCTCTTCCAGAAGTTTAACCCTCAACGGGGTCTTCACAGTTAATGCCTGTGACATGCCTGACATACTTTCGGTGGTTGAAACCAGGACTACCTTGCCGAACTCCTCCATTACTTTGAGCAGCACCTTAAGTCCTGCCGCATATAACCCGTCATCATTTGTCAGCAATATCAGTTTGTCATCCTTTTCAATTACCATATCTGAAAGTTTGAGGTACAAATATAGATAAAAAAAACCGGCTGAAAAGCGTTAAGCACCTCAGCCGGCAAACAAAAAAAACCCTCTGACTACTTCCTCCTCGTGCCTTTAGTCTGAGGCTGCCTGATCCTTGATCGTACTGCTGTATTTTGTTGCCAGGTAAATGCGCGCAGATAGTTACATGATTCTTTCTGCAGATTTTAATAAACCATATTATGGTTTTCATTGGATGTATTACCTGTTGCATCCTCCAGGTTATAATTTTTTTTCATCATATCTTCATTTTTCATACCTTAGTTTTGAAACTGTTTAATTACAATCACATTTTTTCTTATGTTGTCAAACGAATTACATTTAAAGAATTGAAGGGATGGAAAACAGATTGAAGAGATATTACAAAATATTTTCCGGCATTATTCCAATGTTATTAGTGACTTGCCTGATAAATGCGCAGGATGTTACAGAATCTATGCCGGCAGATAGAGCCGGATCAGAACAGCAATTGCAGGAACGTAAGAAAAATGCTGTAATGAATGCTGATAAGGATAAGGATCAGGCTCAGCAGCAGGTGCAGGATAAAAAGAAAGAGGACGAAAAAAATCCACAGAAAGATGTCAAGGAGATTAAAAGTTCAAAGCCTGATATGAAAAAAGCCAGGGGAGCCCGTCCTCCATATATCAGTCGTCCTGCAGGAAATGCAAGGCCGCAGGGTGCAGGCAAACCGTCAGGTTCTGTCAGACCTGGAAGAAGGTAGTTCTTTAAATTCGATCAGATGCTCAGTATGAAATACAATATATACAAATGCTTCCTGTTTGCAGTTATGACAATGCTTTCTGTTAATGCTTTCACACAAGCTGATTCATTATCCGGCAAACAGATAGAGGGAAATGATTCTGAAACCCAAAAGGACTCCCCTCATTCAGTATATGCTAGTCTTGGTTTTGGCAACAACATGGTTGTTGCTTCCACTTTAACAACAGCTCAGCCATATTATTACGGTTCTCTTATTTATGGTCTGAATAATAAATTCTTCATTTCGGCAAACACATTTCATATGCCTGTATTTGAACCTTTTATCGCATACAGTGCCTTTGGTGTAAATTATTCCAATACTTTAAGTTCATGGTTCGATATTTCAGCAGGAGCTTACAGATATCAGGTCCCTGAAGCGCTCACCGATACCTTATTCAACAGCTTTTTCTATAGCGATCTGACCCTTGGTGTTGACTGGAGAATACTGTATTCACGAATATCTTTCGGAGGAATCCTGTCAGAAACCAGCACAGGTTATCTTCAGGTTAAGAACTCAAGGTATTTTCAGACACCGGAGTTTTCAGGCAAAAAAGCCTTTATCTCATTTGATCCGTATATAAACATGTTGATGGGTTCTTTGACTAAAACTGTCATAAACGGTGAAACTGTGATCGGGATAAACTCACCGATAAGCGGAAACGGTTCAGGATCGGGGAATGGCAGCGGATCAGGGTCAGGATCAACATCCACCACATTAACTACGAATTATTTCGGACTTATGGAAATTGACTTCGGACTTCCGGTTGGATTGAATATTGGGAACCTGACCCTGGAAATTGAGCCCGGATATGTGCTGCCAATGTATACTGATCCGGAGATCCCAAGTCCTGAAGGGTTTACTCTTATGTTAAATTGTTTCATTAAGATATTCTGAGTCAATACCATGAATCTCCTTATAGTTGAAGATGAAAAAAGCCTGGCTGCTGAAATTGCGACCTATCTGAGAAGAGAGAACTTTGTTATCGATCTTGCATTTAGTGGTTGTGAAGCATCAGAGAAAATTGCCATTAACCTTTATGATTTCGTTCTTCTCGATTTAGGCCTGCCTGACTACAACGGTCTGGATCTGATAAGGGAAGCAAAGAAAAACAATATTGATGTTTCTTTCATTATCATCACAGCAAGGGGAGCAGTGGAAGACAAAGTCAAGGGACTTGATCTGGGTGCAGACGATTACCTTGCCAAGCCCTTTGCTCTTGTGGAACTCTACTCGAGGATCATGGCCGTTGCCAGGCGTAAATTCCAAATTACAAAACAGGAAATAGACCTTGGGGAATTCACAATCGAAGTGCAGTCGAGGAAACTATTCTGCAATGGACAGGAAGTTGACCTTACCAGAAAGGAGTTCGACCTGCTTCAGTACCTGGCAATCAACAGGAACAAGGTGCTTACCCGACAGCAGCTCTATGAACATATCTGGGGAAATATCCTGGATGACCAGTACGACAGCAACTTTATTGATGTACATATTAAGAATGTAAGAAAAAAGCTTTCACTTCATGCCCCTGCTCCATGGCTTGAAACAGTAAGGGGAATAGGATACAGAATAAGTTCTGAAACTGCAGAAATAAAATAGGCATGGCCAGACTGGGCACAAAACTCGCTCTATTCAACCTTATCTCCAAGCTGATCGTCGGTGTGGTTTTCATGGCTTTTCTGCCCAGGCTCGTGGAAAGGATCAATATCATACAAACAGATGATGAACTGATAGATAAACGCGAAAGGGTTATCGACCTGATATCGCAGATAGGAATAGAACCGTTCATTACAGGCGATACCTCAACAGTATTCGGAAGCTATAACATACTCAAGGAAGAATTTATCAGCCTCGAAAAAACTGAACTGGAAGAGGACTGGAACTTCATTGAGATCACAGAGAGAATAATTGACAATGAAACAATTAAGTACAGAGTACTGAACTATTCCTTCCAGATAAATGGAGAGACCTACCTCCTTGAAATAGGTAAGAGCCTTGAAAGCATCGAATATACTCAGAGAAATATAAGCAGGATTATACTGCTGTTCCTTATTTCAATAATTCTAATAACTCTTATTGCCGAACTGGTCTATTCTGGCAGAGTTGTACACCCTCTTAAACTGATAAGGAACAAGCTCAGAATGACCTCAACACCGTCATTATTTGACAACACACCCGTAAAGACCACAACTTCTGATTTCAGTCAGCTCGATCAAACAATAAATGAGCTCATGAAGAAGATCAATGACCTCTTTAAGAAAGAAAAAGAGATCACTGTCAACATATCGCATGAGCTTCTTACTCCGATATCAGTTCTCAGAAGCAAACTTGAGAACATCCTGCTTCAGACTGATATGGATGGCGAACTGGCATCGAAGATCGAAGATTCGCTTAAAACCCTTCACCGGCTCAAGACACTTGTCAACTCATTGCTTCTCGTTGCCAGGATTGAAAGTCAGCAGTTTGTAAAAGAAGACTCCTGTGAAATAAGAGATCTGCTTTCAGACATTAAAGAGGAACTGGAACCGCTTGCAGTTGATAAGGGAGTCAGCCTGCTTTTTCAGCCTGAAACTTCATTTCTGATGAAGCATTGCAACAGATCACTGATCTTTTCCATGATATATAATGTAGTGAATAATGCTATTAAGAATACTGACAAAGACGGTGAAGTTAAGATCGTTTTCAGATTTATTGATCAGGTATATGATATAGCTGTCAATGATAATGGTCCGGGGATAAGCCGGGAACAGATGGAAAATCTATTTGAAAGGTTCAGAAAAAAGCTTGATCCTGAAAAAGACAATACCGGTATCGGTCTTGCAATAACCAAATCAATTGCAGATTTTCACAATATCAAAATAAATGTTGTGTCAGAACCCGGAAAAGGGACACAATTTTCTTTCATTTTCCCCAAAATTTCATGATATGTTCATCTTCACCACCATATCTTTGATTCATAATAATCATAATAATTAAATAAGATGAAGAGAACTATTTTAATGACAGCCATAGCACTCATGTTAAGTGCGGGCCTCACAGCACAGGCTCAGGATCAGACCAGGGCCCAGACCAGGACACAGGATCAGACCATGAGCCAGGACCAGACCATGACACAGGATCAGGCCAGGACACAGACAAGAGATCAGGTTCAGGCACAGGAAAAAACAATGACGAAGGAGCAGAAAAAAGAACAGAAGAAGGAAAAAGCTGGTAAACAGGCAAAGAAGCAGAACAAAACAGGAGCCAAAAACCAGGGAGCAAAAGCAGGTTCACAGGCCAAGAATGCTTCCAAAGCAGCAAAAGGTGCAGGCAAAAAATAATTGTTTGTTGAGTTAGATTGATTAAGGGGCTATTTTTAAGCCCCTTTTTTATTTATTTAAATTTCTTAAATTTCACAAAGAAGTCATAAATCAAAATTCCTTACTTTTGCATCTTTGATATTTAATCATTCTAAAATGAAGATTTCATACAACTGGATAAAAGGGTATCTGAAAACCGATCTGGAACCATCCAAAATCGCAGAAATACTTACAGAGATCGGTCTTGAGATAGAAGGAATAGAAGAATGGGCTTCAGTAGAGGGGGGTCTTGAAGGTATTGTCATAGGTGAGATTGTTACGTGCAAAAAACACCCAGACGCTGATAAGCTTTCAGTTACTACCGTTAATATAGGAGGCCCCGAACCTCTTCAGATTGTATGCGGTGCTCCCAATGTTGCAGCCGGACAGAAAGTTCCGGTGGCAACTGTCGGAACAAAAGTTTTCAAAGGGAATGAGAGCCTCGAAATAAAGAAATCAAAGATAAGAGGAGAACTTTCAGAAGGTATGATCTGTGCCGAAGATGAACTCGGACTTGGAACTGACCATGAAGGAATAATGGTGCTCAGCAATGACGCTGTTCCGGGTACTCCTGCGAGCAGCTATTTCAAAATTACCAGGGATGTTGTTTTCGAAATTGGCCTTACTCCTAACAGGATTGACAGCGGTTCACATTTCGGAGTGGCAAGGGATCTTGCTGCATACCTGAACCTTAACCAGGGATCGGACATAAAGGCTATACTGCCAGATCTTTCTGGTTTTAAGCCGGATAACAATAAAAACAGGTATGATGTTATTATTGAAAATCCTGCAGATTGTCCCAGGTATTCAGGAATTACAATAAGCGGTGTCACAATAAAAGAATCTCCGCAATGGCTCAAAGTTAAACTCAGGGCTATAGGTCTGAACCCTATTAATAATATTGTAGATATTACAAACTTCGTTCAGCACGAGGTTGGCCAGCCTCTCCATGCATTTGATGCTGACAAAATTGACGGAAGAAAGGTAATTATCAGAAACATGCCCGAAAAAAGCAAATTTATAACTCTCGATTCTGTTGAAAGAAGTCTCTCAGATAGAGATCTGATGATATGCAATACAACTGAAGGAATGTGTATCGGAGGTGTTTTCGGCGGCATTAAATCGGGTGTTACTGATTCAACAAAGAACATTTTCCTTGAAAGTGCTTATTTTAATCCGGTATCTATCCGGAAAACTTCAAAACGTCACGGACTTAAAACAGATGCATCATTCAGATTCGAACGAGGTGCTGATCCGGAAATAACTACCTGGGCACTTAAAAGAGCAATAATGCTAATTAAGGAACTGGCCGGTGGTGAGATCTCATCAGAAGTTGTTGATATTTATCCTGTCCCAATTACAAGAGCTGTAATTGAAGTAAATTATAATAACATAACCAGACTTATCGGCAAAAGTATAGACAAGTCAGTAATCAGGAGAATCCTTTCATTACTCGAGATTGTCATATTAGAAGAAAAGGGAGATATTCTTATACTGGAGATCCCTGCCAGAAAAGTAGATGTAAAAAAAGAGGCCGATGTCATTGAGGAGATACTTAGAATATACGGATACAACAATGTCGAGATCAGCAATCATGTCAATTCAACCATAACCTATTCAGAAAATCCTGACAGGGAAAAAATAGTAAACACAATTTCAGATATGCTTGCAGCAAATGGATTTGCTGAAATAATGTGCAATTCTCTTAATCCCGGTGCATGGTATGAAATGAATGATGATTTTAACAAAGATCACCTGGTTGTCCTTGCCAATCCTCTTAGTTCTGATCTCAACGCCATGAGGCAGAGTCTTCTGTTTGGTGGATTAAGCTCTGTTGCCTGGAATTTAAACCGGCAAAATCCGGATCTGAAACTCTTTGAATTCGGCCATTGCTATTTCTACAAGAGACCAGGAGATACTCATCCCTCCCCTGATAACTACTTTGAGCACGAACACATGGATCTTTTCCTGACGGGATATCCTGTGAAACAGAGCTGGAACAGCAAAACCAATCCTACAGATTTCTTCCATATCAAATCATATGTGGAAAGGGTATTCTCGCGACTGGGACTCAGAACTGATACTCTGGTCACAAGGGAGAGTGAAAAGAAGTATTTCTCCGAATCAGTAACCTATCTACATAATAAAATGATAGTTGCGGAAGCCGGCAAGATCTCAAAGAAATATCTTAAACAATTTGATATTGACCAGGATGTGTACTATGGAAATATTGAATGGGATCTGTTGCTTAAAATTGCAAAGGACCATTCCATCTCATTCAGAGAGCTTCCTAGATATCCTTCCGTGAAGCGAGATCTTTCATTGCTTCTGGACAGAAGTATAAATTTCAGCCAGATAAGGGATCTGGCTCTGAGAATTGAAAAAAATATACTTCAGGATGTTTCGCTGTTTGATGTATATGAAAGTGAAAGCCTGGGTAAGAACAAAAAATCATACGCAGTCAGCTTCATCCTTCGTGATGACCTCAGAACACTTACTGACAAGAATATAGATAAGGTAATGAATAATCTCATCAGAGTCTTTGAGAAGGAACTGAATGCCCTGATACGATAATGAATAAAAGAATACATCTTTATAAAGGGGATATAACTACTCTGGCAGTGGATGCAATTGTCAATGCCGCCAATAAAACTCTTTTAGGTGGAGGTGGAGTAGACGGTGCCATTCATGCTGCAGCAGGACCCGAATTAATTGAGGAATGCAGAGACCTTATGGGTTGTGAGACAGGGAAAGCTAGGTTGACTAATGGTTACAGGCTTAAGGCAAAGCATATAATCCATACTGTTGGACCTGTATGGTACGGAGGCCATCGTGATGAAACCGAAAAGCTTGCCTCATGCTATCAGTCTTCTCTCGAAATCGCAAGGGATAATAAATTAAAAACCATAGCTTTTCCAGGTATATCAACGGGCGTTTATGGATTCCCGCAGGAGCTGGCTGCATTTATAGCAGTTAATGAGACGCGCAGATTCCTTCTGAAAAATAAATATCCTGTGAATGTGACTTTTGTCACATTCACAGATGAGCATTACGAAACCTATAGGAAGCTTCTTGAACAATGAAGATAGTATTCAGCCGGATCAGCAAATATTTATCGCTTGTAAAGTTTAGCCATACAGTTTTTGCAATGCCATTCGCTTTGATTGGTTTTGCCCTTGGAATAACTGACGGTGATAACCATTTCAGCCTCCGGTTGCTGCTTCTGATTATCCTTTGTATGGTATTTGCAAGAAATGCTGCTATGGGGTTTAACAGACTGGCTGACAAGAGATTTGATGCTCTTAACCCAAGGACAAAAAACAGAGAGATACCCTCAGGTGTAATTTCATCCTGGGCAGCTACTGCATTTGTAGTAATCAATAGTCTGTTATTTATCCTGACAACATATTTTATTAACTCGCTGGCATTCTGGCTCTCCCCTGTTGCTTTGCTGATAATCCTTGGATACAGCCTCACTAAGAGGATCACCGCTTTATGTCATCTGGTGCTGGGTCTTGGATTAAGCCTTGCCCCAATTGGGGCCTATATCTCTGTAACCGGTACTTTCAACATACTTCCTGTAATCTTTTCCCTCATTGTATTAACATGGGCAAGTGGATTTGATATAATTTATGCATTGCAGGATGATGATTTTGACCGGTCAGAGAATCTCTATTCCATACCTTCACTCATAGGACGAAAAAATGCTCTATATGTCTCCTCTTCTTTGCATGCAGTTACCTTTATTCTTGTAATTATTGCAGGAACTGAGGGTGGCTCAGGATATATTTTCTGGACCGGAGCCCTGATATTTTCAGCATTGCTGCTGTACCAGCATCTTATTGTAAGGCATGATGACATCAGCAGAGTCAATCTTGCGTTCGGTACAACAAACGGAATTGCCAGCATACTTTTTGCAATTTTTGTAATTATTGACCTACTTTGATATCAGATTATTTTTTTTACTGATTTTGTCAATTTAAGGTTTTTTTGTTTCTTTCAGTCAAATAATAAATAATAACATGGGGCAAATAGTCATTAAAGAGGTCCTTACAAACAGAGATCGTCGCACATTTATATACTTGCCTGAGAAAGTGCACAAAAATGAACCTGAATGGCTCCACCCGATCTATATGGACGAAAAACTCTTGTTCAATAAGAAAAAGAACAAGTCATACAAATATGCAGATGCAATATTATTACTGGCTTACAGGGAAAATAAACCTGTCGGACGGATAATGGGGATTATAAACAACAGATATAATACAATACATAATGAACAGAATGGAAGATTCTGCTTTATGGAATGTTACGAGGACAAGGAAGTATTCCATGCTCTGATTACAACTGTTGAGGACTGGTTAAGAGGACGGGGAATGAAAAAAATAATCGGACCTCTTGGATTCTCTGATAAAGATCCTCAGGGATTTCAGGTTGAAGGATTTGAATATCCCCAGTTTATGACCAGTCCGAATAATTCATCATATATGCCATTACTACTTGAGGATGAGGGCTATTCAAAAAAAATTGACCTTGTAAACTATCTTGGCAAGATCCCAGATCAGTTCCCTCTGATCTATGAAAAAGTCCTGAAAAGGATGGAAAATCAGAAGGAATATGAGATACTGGAATTCAATGTAATAAAAGAACTTAAACCTTATATTATTGAAATCCTTGAACTTATGAATGAAACTTTTAAGGAGATATATGGTTTTGTTCCGCTTGATGATAAAGAGAAAATGGAATTTGCAAACCGTTATCTCCCCATTCTCGACCCAAAATTCATAAAGGTGATCAGGACCAAAGGCGAAATAGTTGGTTTTGCTATAGGCATGCCTGATTTCAGTAATGGAATAAGAGAGGCAAGAGGTCGGCTCTTCCCATTTGGCATCTTCAAAATACTCAGGGATTCAAAGAGATCCAAAAAACTGCTGATGATGCTTGGTGGAGTTAAAAAGGAATACAGGGGAAAAGGTCTCGATGTACTTATGGGAGTCAAAATTCTTCAGTCAGGCATCAAACATAATATGGATACTCTCGACAGTCATCTTGTTCTTGAGGACAACTCAAAAATGAGAGGGGAATATGAACGTGTCGGATGTAAAGTTGTCAAGAAATTCCGCATCTACGAAAAAGAACTTTAAATCCAACGACAGTCAATCAGTAACCGGTAGCCGGATCAGAATCTGAACGCCAGCGAAATACCAAACATCTCCTTGAACTGAATGCGTGCAGTTTTCTTCTGTGATCCGTCAGGATTCAGTACAGGTTTATTGTTCTCATCCATTACAGGAGTTCTGGTATTATCATCAAATATGAGATGAGTGTTAAGTCTGAGATCAGTGAACCAGTTAAGGTTTGCAGTTAAGATCATCTCCCAGTCGATATCTATATTCTGAGGATTATCAATATAATTCGTAAAGAGCTGTAGCCTGTTTGTCACTGCCAAAGATTTTTTCGGTTTCCAGTTGTGTGTTACCATCACACTAACACCAGGCTCATGTTTTGATTTTTTATCTGCTGCTATACCGTATTTGGTCTGATCGATATTCACGGTGTCAGTCATGTAGGTTCCCTTATAGGACAATGGTGAAAAGTTCAGTGAGGTATTTTTATTTGGCTTATAATCAAGACCAAAACCCAGTGTCAGAACAGCAGGGTTTAAGAATTTTGATACAGGGACGGAATCATTAGGGTAATTATAACCTGTAAGTAATTGAGTTTTAAAAAGCATAATAGCACTAAAGTCAAATTTCCCGAATGCTTTATGATTCAGTTTGGAGTTGGTTTCAATAATATCTGTATTCTTTCGGATTGGATTTTCGCCCGAAGCAAGAAATCCCAGTTTCACCCTTGCAAAGTTGCTGGATGACAACTTCATCTGCTTATTGTCATAGTCAGCATAACCGGTAACGTCAAGAAGCGAGGAAAGACTCTTCTCCCCTCCCTTTACCCAGTTGGAAAGAACTGTCTGACTGAAGACAAGGTTCGCTTCGGTCCTGTATTTCCAGTATTTTTGCTTCACAACAATCCGCTGTACTTCAAGCAGTTTTGATTTATCCTGGTGCTGAACGTTAATTCTTGCTTCAGCATTTCCTGTTTCCTGTTTGAGAGGTCGTCTCAGATTGATCCCCTGCTCGAGATAAAGACCGACGGTATTTCTTGCAATATTCCCTATCCAAACGGTTACGGAATCATCATATTCGTTCCTGAGCCAGTAACGAACCATATTATCAGTTTTTGAATTAAGCCAGAGTGGAGTTATTGTATTGCTTCTCCCTGTAAAATTCAGGATAGAGGAATCTCTTTCCTCCATGAATTTCAATAAAGAATTTACAGCTACCTCTATTGAATCACTCTGATACGGGTAATTGAGATATTTGAAGGGAAATGAAGGATTTGATGAATAGACCTGATTTAGAGTATCAATTATCACCAGGATGGAAGTATCCTTTAACCCTCCCTGCTTCATAATGAAAGGAATTGAATCCACAAGTACCGGAAGATTAAATACTATTGAGTCAGTAATGAGAGTAGCAGGAATTGTATCTGCCAGGGCAATTACTGAATCAGAAGGAACATTAAATCTTACAGGAGCTACAACAGGGATTTTAAACCTTAATGGCTCCCATATATAGAATTTGTCCCATGCAATTTTAAGCGAATCGTAGGGATATATTTTTAAGAATACCTCTGAAGAATCGTAAGGTGGATTTGAAGCCTGAAAAACAAGTTGCGTTATTGCTTTCCGTAAAGGATCTTCAGAATTCTGCCAGAAATCTGGCTGAATTTTCTTCTCCAGAAATTTGACAGCCTGCTCTGTAGATAAGACTATTTCAGGTTTTTTATAGATATCACTGTAAATAATGCCAATCCTCCTGAGTGAGTCCATTATTTGACCTGCTGATTTAAGACTGTCATTGACCTCTTGTGATAGCGCATTTAAACCAAATCCAAACAACATTAATGCAATTAAAAACTGAAGAAATACTTTTTTCATTTCACTATATTTTATCATATCATTTCCTGGTTGAATATATTATAAATAACCATTATTTTTACTAACCAAATCTATAAAATTGGTTTCCTATCTCATTATAACGCAGAATCCGCCAATTGATATATACAGAAATATAAAAAACAGGGATTTTTACCTGAATTAGATTTAACTTTCTGCACTGAATTTTCATTTTACTAAAGTTGATCCTTGCATATTTGCAGTCATCGAGGCCAGGGCAGAAAATCCTGGCATCAGCATAAAAATCTACTGATCATGAACCTACCATTTGCAGAACCATTCAAAATTAAGATGGTTGAAAACATCTACCGCAGCACTCATCAGGAGAGAGAAAGGTGGATAAAAGATGCTTCATACAACCTGTTTAATCTGAGATCGGAACAGGTATATATAGATCTGCTCACAGATTCAGGTACTGGTGCTATGAGTGACAGGCAATGGGCAGCAATAATGACCGGTGATGAAAGCTATGCCGGATCTTCTTCATATTATTACCTGAAAGATGCAATATGGGATATTACAGGATTTCAGTACTTTCTACCGACACATCAGGGGCGCGCAGCAGAGAATGTTCTTTTTTCTGTATTGGTCAAAGAGGGTGATATAGTTCCCGGTAACTCACATTTCGATACTACAAAGGGGCATATAGAATTCAGAAAGGCCAGGGCTGTAGATTGCACAATTGATGCTGCCAGGGATCCGTCTGCAATACATCCTTTCAAAGGTAATGTCGATCTTGGAAAACTAAAGGATGTCCTCAGTAATGCCCCTGCCGGAAAAGTACCTTTTGTTATTGTTACTGTAACCAACAATACAGCAGGTGGGCAGCCAGTAAGTATGGCCAATATTCGAGGAGTTTCTGACATTTGCAGAGAATATGGGGTTAAACTTATAATTGACGGAGCAAGATTTGCCGAAAATGCTTATTTCATAAAAACAAGGGAAAAGGGATTTGCAAACATGCAGATTACCGATATTACCAGGGAGATGTTCTCTTATGCAGATGGAATGACAATGAGTTCAAAAAAAGATGCAATTGTTAACATGGGAGGATTCATTGCATTCAGGGAAGAGAAACTTTACCGGCAGGCATCAACATATAATATTATATATGAAGGATTCATTACTTACGGGGGTATGTCGGGAAGAGATATGAATGCACTTGCCCAGGGACTATACGAAGGAACTGAATTTACATTTCTTGAATCGAGAATTAAACAGGTTGAGTACCTGGGAAACAGGCTCAGAGAACAAGAGATTCCTGTTATTGAGCCTCTGGGAGGCCACGCCGTTTTTATAGATGCAAAAAGGTTCCTTAATTCAGTTCCCAGAGAGGAATTTCCGGCTCAGACACTTGCTGTGGAGCTCTATACCGAGGGAGGTGTAAGGGGCGTTGAGATTGGAGCTCTGATGGCTGACAGGGATCCTGTAACACGGGAAAACAGGTATCCGGAGCTTGAGATGGTGAGGCTGGCAATACCAAGAAGGGTATATACTAACAACCATATGGACTATGTTGTTGCTGTAACCTGTAACGTATTCAATCGCCGTGGATCAATCAGAAGGGGATTAAGAATAAAGAGGGAAGCACATATTTTAAGGCACTTTACTGTAGAACTGGACAGGATTTAGATGGCATTTTGATAAGTTCCCATTATTGATTTCCTTTGCAGGCTAAATATTCAAAATGCAGGATTTCACCAGCGGCCACGAAGGAAAACTAATATTTAAATTTGCTGCCCCTATGCTGATTGGAAATATTTTCCAGCAGTTATTCAGTGTTGTGGACAGTATTGTGGTAGGAAAATTTATCGGGAAAGAAGCTCTTGCAGCAGTAGGGGCATCATTCCCCGTAATCTTCATAATGGTTTCCATGATCATTGGTCTTGTTATGGGAACCACGGTAGTAATATCTCAATATTTTGGAGCAAAAGATTTTGTAAAGGTCAAGAGGGCAATTGATACAATGTATATATACAGTGCAGTAATAGGGTTAATCACCACAATTATCGGCATTTTAATATGTGAACCGCTGCTTCGACTTATTGATCTGCCTGAAGAGATAATGCCTCAGGCTGTACTTTATCTCAAAATATACCTGTCAGGAATACTCATCTTTTTTGGTTTTAACGGAACCAGTGCTGTACTGAGAGGGTTGGGCGATTCAAAAACACCACTTTACTTCCTGATAATAGCCAGCATTGCCAACATAATCCTTGTCGTGACATTTGTGGGCATATTCAAATGGGGAGTGGCCGGCGCAGCATACGCTACTCTTCTGGCAAATGGAATCGCATTCGGTCTCGCCATATGGTGGCTTAATAAGACTCATAAGCTTATCAGGATAGCTATTAAAGGTCTGCACTTTGACAGGGAAATATTCCGGCAGAGCATAAGGATAGGTTTGCCTACAGGAGTCCAGCATACACTGGTAGCCATGGGAGCAATAGCCCTTATGAATATTGTTAACAAATTCGGGACAAATGTAATTGCAGGCTATTCAGTTGCCAGCAGGCTGGATGCTCTGGCCCTTATTCCGGCAATGTCGTTCTCTCAGGCACTTTCAACATTTGTTGGTCAGAATATTGGGGCCAACAAGCCTGAAAGGATCAAGGCAGGCCTCAAAGCCACAATAAAAATGTCAGGAATTGTAACAATTGCCACAACAGTTTTTATTGTATTTTGGGGACATTTGATAATGAGTATGTTCACAAACGATAAGGAGGTGATACGACTCGGAGACCAGTATCTGACTATTGTAAGTCTTTTTTATATCACTTTTACCCTGATGTTTATTTATAATGGAGTTACAAGAGGAGCCGGAGACACAGTATATCCAATGATGTTTTCGATCCTTTCACTATGGCTGATCAGGATTCCTTTTGCCTGGTACTTCTCCGGTAAAATTGGGGTGTCGGGAATCTGGTGGTCGATTCCATCAGGATGGACTGTTGGCTTTGCTCTATCCTATTTTTATTATAAAACCGGTCGATGGAAAACAAAAACGGTTGTAAAATTCGAAGATAATGCATAAATTATATACCTGTTAAAAAAGGCAATATGATAAAATCTATGACAGGCTTTGGCAAAGCCGTTGCTGAAACTTCCAATAAGAAAATTGCTATCGAGATTAAATCGCTGAATTCAAAGCAGCTGGACCTTAATACCAAACTGCCATGGCTCTACAAGGAAAAAGAGCCGGAAATAAGGAATATTATCAGCCAGAAACTCGACAGAGGAAAAATCGATTTCTCACTCTATATCGATTCAAATGAACAGGAACTGACAACAGTAATTAACAAAGCAGCTGTAAAAAATTACTATAACCAGTTCAAGGAGATTGCCTCAGAGCTTGATCTAAAACTTGATGATCAGATTTTTTCTGTAGTAATGAAGCTCCCGGAAACCATGAAAACAGATAAAAGCGAGATACCTGAAGAAGAATGGGAAGCTGTCAGGGAAAAGATCAATGAGGCTGTACAGATGCTTGACCACTACAGGATTGAAGAGGGTAAATCAATAATGTCCGACATAATAAAATGTATCGGAAAGATTCTAGAGCTGCTTGATCTGATAGGACCTTTTGAAGAAGGAAGAATCAGTAAGCTAAGGGAAAAGCTTGATACAATTCTGACAGAGAATATTGGAAATGAGAATATTGACAGAAACAGGTTCGAACAGGAACTTATCTTCTATATCGAGAAATTTGATATAAACGAGGAGAAGGTAAGGCTGAAAACCCATTGTGAATATTTCCTTGAGACTCTAAAGACTGATTCCCCAAATGGAAAACTCCTGAACTTCATTTGTCAGGAGATAGGGAGGGAAATAAATACAATCGGATCCAAAGCAAATGATGCCTCAATCCAGAAACTTGTTGTAATGATGAAGGATGAGCTGGAAAAGGTTAAGGAACAAACCTTGAATGTGTTGTAGAAGGCGTAAGGCGTAAGGCGTAGGGCTGAAGGCTGAAGGCGCGATACAAAATATTGCAAACCATGAAAAATTGGGTTAATTAGCCTTCTGATAAAAAGAAAATTAAATGAAGGGTAAGCTTGTCATTATATCAGCTCCATCCGGGGCAGGAAAGACGACAATAGTCAAACATCTGATGAATAGCGGACTGAACCTCTCTTTTTCTGTTTCTGCAACTACCCGACCGTTAAGAGGAGACGAAAAGGATGGTACAGACTATTTCTTTCTTACGGTACCTGAGTTTAAAAGGAAAATAGAGAATGATGAACTGGTTGAGTGGCAGGAGGTTTATAAAGATCTCTTCTACGGAACTCTGAAAAGCGAAATGGAGAGAATATGGAAATCAGGTAAATCTGTCCTTTTTGATGTGGATGTGAAAGGAGGAATCAACCTTAAAAATATTTACGGAAATAACTCCCTGTCTATTTTTGTAATGCCACCCTCGATTGAAGCGCTTGAAAAAAGACTTCTTGGAAGAGGTACCGATTCCGCTGAGAAAATTAAGATGAGAGTGGAAAAGGCAGCCGAAGAGATAAATCTTGCTGACAATTTTGACCGGATTATTATAAACGACAATCTGGAAAAAACAAGACAAGAGACATTTGTCCTGGTAAATGAATTCTTAAAGGGTAAATAAGAAGAAATGGCTAAAGTTGGATTATATTTCGGTTCATTCAACCCGGTACATATTGGTCATATGGCAATTGCCGGCTACATGACCGAATTTGCAGGACTGGAACAGATATGGTTTGTTGTTAGTCCTCATAATCCTCTTAAAAAGAAAGAGACACTTCTTGCTGACCATCATCGTCTCTACATGACACAGCTTGCAATAGGAGATAATGACAAGTTAAAAGTGTCCGATATAGAATTCAAGCTTCCAATACCCTCGTATACAATTGATACACTTACATATCTGAAAGAAAAATTTCCAAAGCATAAATTTTGTCTTGTGATGGGTGAGGACAATCTTCACACTCTGCATAAATGGAAAAATGCAAAGGAACTCCTTAAAGATCACCCTGTATATGTGTATCCAAGGCCTGATACCGTAAAATCATCATCAGCAATACTTAAAGATTTGATATTATCTGCAGATATACAATTTGTTAACGCCCCATTAATGGATATTTCCGGCACATTTATTCGTAATGGGATCAAGGATGGAAAGGATATGTCATATTACCTTGCTCCGGAAGTATGGAAGTATATTACGGAAATGCATTTCTATAAGAAATAGGCACCGGGCGCAAGGTGAAGGGCGAAGGGCGAAGGGAACTTGGACGCTGGACGCAGGGTGACTTACTGACTACTGATCACCGAATAACGGCTTTCTGAACCTCCTGAATAATCTCCTCTCCCCTGATCAGAGCCTTCTCATTCATGGGAATCATACTATGATATCGCTCAGGAAGTGATTTCTTAAGGCCTTTAATAACATTCTCAAGCTTAATGATTGGTCGTATCTTAATAAAACCTCCAAGCACTATCATATTAAAAACCTTTGTGTTATTCATACGAGCGGCTTCGCCGGCAGCATCAACCTTGTAAATTGATAAATCCTTACGTTCGGGATGTCTTGTAATTCCATTTCCATCATAGATAAGGACTCCGCCTGGCTTAATCGCAGGTTCGAACTTATCAAGCGATTGCTGGTTCAGAATGATTGCTGTATCAAAATGCCTGATAATAGGAGAACTAATTCTCTCGCTGCTGATGATAACGGTTACATTGGCTGTTCCACCTCTCATCTCAGGACCATATGCTGGCATCCAGCTTACCTCCATATCCTGCATAACAGCTGAATATGCCATTATTTTCCCCATCGACAGAACGCCCTGTCCTCCAAATCCTGCTATTATTATCTCTTCAGTCATTGTTGTTGTTGTTTGTTGCTATCTCACTTTATTCTGCCGGAGTCTTAAGGTCTCCCAGTGGGTAATATGAAAACATATTCTCTTCCATCCATTTGTTCGACTCCACCGGAGTCATTCTCCATCCAGACGGACAGTTTGAAACAATCTCAATAAAACAAGTACCCTTATTAAGCTTCTGATATTCAATTGCTTTACGCATTGCCTTTTTTGTTCTCCTGACATTTGCAGGAGTATGAACACTCTGTCTTGTTACATAGTATGTACCTGGCAGAGTAGCCACTATATCTGTCATCATAAGCGGATTACCCATTGTTTTTACATCTCTTCCAAGAGGAGAAGTTGATGATTTCATCCCCGGAATTGTTGTTGGTGCCATCTGCCCTCCGGTCATACCATAAATGCCGTTATTTACAAAGATTATCATTATGTTTTCACCCCTGTTACATGCATGTATTGTTTCAGAAGTACCAATTGCAGCCAGGTCACCATCTCCCTGATAAGTAAATACAAACTTATCCGGAAGCAGTCTTTTAATTCCCGTTGCCACAGCAGGAGCCCTGCCATGAGCAGCCTGCTGGATATCAACATCGAGATAATGATATAGCAGGACTGAGCAGCCAACAGGAGAAATTCCTATTGTCTGCGACTGCAATCCAAGCTCCTCAATTAACTCTGCCAGAATACGATGTGTTGTACCGTGTCCGCATCCCGGACAATATGATAGTGTATTATCGACTAATACCTCTGACCTTCGATAGACAAGGTTCTCAGGTTTAATTATTTCCTTTAATCCGGTTGCTTCTTTCATTTCACTCACCTCCAATAAATAAAGTTTTTAGCTTTTCAACCACCTCATCGGGTGTTGTAACAATTCCTCCCATTCTTCCAAAATGCTTAACAGGCACCTTACCATTTACGGCAAGCATCACATCTTCAACCATCTGGCCTGAGCTCATCTCTACAGAAAGAATTCCTTTTACCTTTGCACTTAGCTCATTTATTCTTACAGAAGGGAAAGGGAAAAGTGTAATTGGCCTCAGAAGTCCTGCTTTTAAGCCATGTTCCCTGGCAATCTGGACTGATTTCTGACAAACTCTTGCACTCGTTCCATAAGCAATGAAGAGATAATCTGCATCCTCACACTGAAACTCCTCAAAACGAACTTCATTTTTCTCAATCTCAGCATATTTAGCCTGCAGCTTATGGTTAAAATCTTCCTGTCTGTCAGGGTCCAGATCGAGTGAAGTTATAATATTCCGTTCTTTTCTGTTGCCTTTCCCGGTAGTTGCCCAATCAGGAGAATCAGTTGCTCTTGGTTTCTGAGGTTTAAGATAGACTTTTTCCATCATCTGACCAATAGCCCCATCCGAGAGAATCAGTACGGGGTTTCTGTATTTAAATGCGAGGTCAAAACCAAGCTCTACAAAATCTGCCATCTCCTGTACTGAGGCTGGTGCCAGAACAATAAGATGATAATCGCCATGACCTCCTCCCTTAACTGATTGAAAATAGTCTGCCTGTGCAGGCTGTATTGTTCCAAGACCTGGCCCCCCCCTGGCAACATTGACTATAAGACAGGGAAGCTCAGCTCCTGCAATATAGGATATCCCCTCCTGCTTCAGGCTAATACCGGGGGATGAAGAAGAAGTCATTACTTTCTTGCCGCACCCGGCACCTCCGTAGACCATATTGATAGCAGCAATCTCGCTCTCAGCCTGAAGAACAACCATTCCTGTTGTTTTATAAGGATTAGCTTCCATAAGGTATTCGAGTATCTCACTCTGTGGAGTGATTGGATAGCCAAAATAGCCATCAACACCGGCACGTATGGCAGCTTCGGCTATTGCCTCATTGCCTTTCATTAACCTTAATTCCTTTTCCATCGGTGCCTAAATTTTTGTTTTATAAACGGTTATTACTCCATCGGGACAGACAATTGCACAGCTGGCACAGCCTATGCAGAGTTCAGGGTGAGCAGGATAAGCATTAAAATAGCCCTTGCTGTTTACTTCCTTAGCCATTGCGATGGTACCGGTCGGACATGAGACCATACATACTTCGCACCCCTTACATTTTTCAACATCAACTACAATACTACCTCTGATTTTTGCCATATCTATTTCTATGTTGTATTCTCAAACCGGATAATTCATATTAAAGCTCTTCAATCGCTGTTCAAGGTCACCAAACTGGTCCCTGTAAACATGTGAAACACAGGCTCTCAGTCCGTCATTCCTGTTGCTACCTGTTATATCGAGCGTTATTGCGCTTATACCATAATACAGAAGCTTCTCAAGCAGCTCGGCCCCTGACATTCCAGGATATGCTATTGTAAAATAAAAACCATCTGCAACAGGCCTGTCAATATCATTATCATAAGGAATAATAAAACCATTACCGGTAAACAATGCTTTCATTATTTTTGCCTTTTCTCCATATTCCTTCACCTGATCAATAAACAGGTACCTGCCTTCATTGGTTTCCCTCAATATTGCTGCGAGGCCATACTGGACGGTGTGAGCAACTCCTGCAGACAGACCATAGAGAGCTCCGTATACAATAGAATGACCGAATTTATCTGATGAATAATATCTCAGCAGATCAGGATACTTTCTGTGAAAAAGATGATCAGAAACCGCCATCATGCCTATCCTCTGACCTGCATAACTAAATACTTTTGAGCTTGAGATAAGTATTATATAATCATCTGTATACCTGCCTATTGATGGCTGATAAGGAGGAATTCCGGGTTGTGAATAATCACTTCTGAAATCCATACCAAAATAAGCAAGGTCTTCAATTACAATAACATCATACTTAAGCGAGAGTTCACCTATAATTGAAAGTTCCTCCTCGTTAAGGCACATCCAGGTCGGGTTATTTGGATTTGAATAGACAATTGATGAAACCTTTCCACCTTCAAGAAAAGACTCAAGTTTATTTTTAAGATTTTTCCCTCTGTGTTGGAATATATCGAAATGGGTATAATCGTGACCCAGCATTTTTACCTGCCTCTTCTGAACAGGGAAGCCGGGATCAAGAAACAATGAGCCTTCCTTTGTTCTGTCATTCCTGTTTGCCACAAGAAAGGCAGCCATAGAACCCATCATAGAACCAACTGTAGGAATACATCCTCTTGGGCTGATATCGAGATCAAGAAAAAGTTTTATGAACCTTGATGCCTCATTCTTCAAATCAGGAAGTCCTTCTATATCAGGATATATTGCAGGAGCAACACCATCTTTTAGTGCTTCAATTTCAGCATCAATCCCTGCCCGGGCAGCAGGAAGTCCGGGAACTCCCATCTCCATTCTTATATATCGTACCCCTGTTGCCTTTTCCAGTAAATTAACCAGATGTGCTATCTCCCTGATGGATGCTCCTGAGAACGATTGAAAACCATTCTCTTTAATTATCCTGCTTACTGTCTGATTGTCAAGCGGAATGTTTCCCATCTCATTTTGTAATTACAGTTCCTGCAATATTTAAGGCTGCAAATATAATAATATTAAAATATTCATAGATGATCATTATCAGTCTGGCCCGAGGATACAGAGTTGTCTCAGAATTTTCTGTTATCAATTACCCTCCGAGACTTTCCTTCGCTTCTTTCGATAGTTTTAGGTTCTACCAGGGTAACTTTTATTCCAATCCCAATGGAACTCTCAACAGAATGCTGAATCTTCTGCCTGAGTGATTCCAGTTCACTGATCTTATCCTGGAAAAACTGCTCTTCAACCTCTACCTTAAGCTCAAGACTGTCAAGGTTATTTTGGCGATCAACGATTAACAAATAATGAGGTTTGATCTCACTTATCTCAAGCAGCACACTCTCAACCTGTGAAGGAAAGAGATTCACTCCCCTGATAATAAGCATGTCGTCGCTTCTGCCAAGGCATTTTTCCATTCTTACAAGAGTTCTTCCGCATCTGCATTTATCATAAATGAGCTTTGTAAGATCCCTGGTACGGTATCTTACCAACGGCAAGCCCTCCTTTGTGATAGTAGTAAATACCAGTTCACCTGTACTGCCATCAGGTAAAACTTCCAGCGTATTTGGATCAATAACTTCAGGATAGAAATGATCTTCATTTATATGAAGTCCCTCCTGAACAAGACATTCGCTGGCCACTCCTGGTCCAATAACTTCACTCAGTCCATAAATATCTATTGCCTTGATCTTTAATTTATCCTCTATCTCGCGCCTCATGTTTTCCGTCCACGGTTCTGCACCAAAAACACCAACCTTAAGCTTCAGTTCCTCACGCCTGATACCACTTTCACTTATTGCTTCTGCAAGAAAAAGAGCATATGAAGGAGTACATGCCAGTACCGTGCTCCCGAAATCGTACATAAGCTGGATCTGTCTTGTTGTATTGCCTCCTGAAATAGGTATAACTGATGCGCCTATTTTTTCGCCACCGTAATGAAGTCCCAGCCCACCTGTAAATAAGCCGTAACCATACGCAATCTGTATGAAATCATCCCTGTTAGCCCCTGCACAGGTGAGAGTACGCGCCATTACTTCTGACCATGTAGCAATGTCATGTCTTGTATAACCTACCACTGTAGGTTTACCGGTGGTTCCCGATGATGCATGTATCCTTACAATCTCGCTCATAGGAACAGCAAATAATCCGAAAGGATAATTATCTCTCAGATCCTGTTTAGTAGTAAACGGAAGCTTATGCAAATCGTCAATTGAATGAATTGTTTCTGGCCCTAATCCAGCTTCCTGCATCTTATTCCTGTAGTAGGGTACATTGAAATAAACTCTTTCAATTGTCTCCCTTAAGCGTTCACTTTGTACTTTTTTAAGACCATCTCTGTCCATGCATTCGAAATGGCGGTTCCAGATTTCCATATTCAGGTTCAATCCTTTTTAGTTTTAAAATATGATCACAAAAAGCTCCCGGTTCCTTAAATTCTGAAAAGATCACTGGATGTAAGCAATTCCATCTCATGATTTTTAAGCGCATTGATGGCTTCATGATTATTGCTGCATCTCAGTATTATTATTGATCGTTCCTCAACAGAAAAGGCATATGTGTATTCCACGCTGATATTGAGATCGGACAAAATCTTCAGAACTTTTGCATAATATTTTGCCTCATTGGGTGCACTTACTGAAATAACTTCTGATATGTTAACCGTAAAAGCATTGTTTTTCAGTATTTCCCTGGCCTTCTCAGGCTCAGATACTATAATTCTGAGAATTCCAAATTCGGCTGTATCAGCTACGGTAAGGGCTGTTATCCTGATATTTTCTCCGCCAAGTACCTCAAGTACTTCCGTAAGGCGGCCAGATTTATTTTCCAGAAAAATTGATAATTGCTGAATTATCATAATATTCTCTTTTTTAACCAGACAGTAATAGTACTTCTATTTCTCAATCCGTATCCTTGCATCAACAACAGTAAGGTTTTCCGGACTTCCTATCAAAGGATTAAGGTCCATCTCCTTTATCTCAGTAGCGAAACGAAGAAGAGTGGAAAGTCTTACAATAATTTCCGCAAACATGGTCTCATTGATCCCGGGTTTACCACGTGTGCCATGAATTATCTTGTAACTCTTAATACTTCTTATCATTGAATCGGCCTCATTAAAAGTTAGAGGTGCAAGGCCCGATGAGACATCCTTTAGTACCTCAACGAATATACCTCCAAGTCCACAAAGTATTACATGTCCGAAACGGGGTTCATATTTAGCACCAATGAATAGTTCTGTTCCTGATAGCATCTGCTGTACCAGGACAGCTTTCACTCCTTTTATCTTCATCATCCTGCTGAACTCTGCTTCAAGATGTTTTTCTGATTTGATATTGAGAGTTACACCTCCCACATCCGATTTATGTACAGGGCCTACTACCTTCAGGGCCAGAGGATAACCTGTTTTCTTTGCAAGACCCAGCAGCTCTTTTTTTGTCTTGGCTACTGCCTCTTTAACAACCGGAATACTGGCAGCGTTTAGAAGCTCCTGAATTACAGCAGGTTCAAGATACCCAACGGGAGCCTTATCAATAATCTGCCTAATACGCGGAACATCCACCTTATCAAGTAAGATCTTTTCATCTGCCGGATATGGTGTATTGAAAATCTTCGTTAGCGCTCTGCCAAGAACTACCTCATCAGGAAAATTTACATGTCCCTTGTCGAGAAAGTAAGCAAGTTCCTCAGATGAGCTTGTTATGGAAGGCAGAATAGGATATAACGGTTTAGTACACTGATTTATCTTCTGATGAAGCAGATCATATATCTCTGTCATATCATTAAGTCCGTTGCTGCCAAAAATAACACTCATTCCATCGAGCATCGGGATTTTTTTATCGACATACTCAATAACCTTGTCAAGCTGATCAGTAGTTGCAGTTGCTATCATATCGATCGGGTTATCGGCAGAAGCTCCCTCATTCATCATCTCAATGAGCGCATCATGGTGAGTACCTGTAATTCTCGGTATGTTCATTCCCCCTGCTGAAAGTGCGTCAGTAAGCATGACTGCCGGGCCACCCGCATGTGTTATTATTGCTATATTCCTTCCTTTCAGCGGTTTATGCATGAAAACAGATGCCACTGTGGCAAGCTCTTCACGGCCCGAGCATCTTACTATTCCTGCTTTTCTGAAGAGGGCTTCAACAGCCGAATCGGATGAAGCCATTGCGCCTGTATGTGAGGATGCAGCCCTGGTTCCTGCTTCAGTAGTTCCAGCCTTGATGGCAGCTATCCTGCATCCCTTACGGATCAATGATGAGGCATGATGAAGCAGCTTATCGGGGTCCCTGATACTCTCTACATATATTAGTTTTATCTTTGAACTTTTATCCGGATCAAATGTCGTGTCCCATAATTCAAGTATCTCTTCAACACCTGTCTGTGCACTGTTTCCAACTGAAAATACACTGGCGAACTTGAGCCCCTTTGGCATCGCAGATTCAAATATAAAAACGGCAATAGCGCCAGACCCGGAAACAAAGTCACAACCACCAGGGTCCAGTTTTGGAACCGGTGATGTAAAGACGCCCTGGTAAGATTGAGTAACTACTCCTATGCAGTTGGGACCAATAAGAGAGCCTCCTGACTCATTAATCAGCGTAACAATATCATTTTCAAGCTTTCTACCCCCCTCTCCTGCTTCACTGAATCCTGCCGAAATAATAATGAAAGCCCTGGTTCCCTTCTCACGGATCAGAACTTCAATAGCCTGCTGACAATATTGTGCCGATATCGCCAGTATTGCAAGGTCTGCAGAAGGAATATCATTAATGCTTCTCCAGGACTTTATTCCCTGAACCTTATCATGCTTTGGATTGACAACACAGAGATCGCCTTGAAATCCCCCTTCAATTATATTTCGGAGCACTTTCCCCCCTGGTTTAAAAAGGTCATCTGATCCTCCAACAACAACAATACTCCCGGGATTAATAAGCTTATCATTTATCATAATAAATACAAAAGATCATATTATACTTGCACCTATTATTTTTAAAAGCAAGATAGTAAAAAAATAGCTGCCTTAAAACATGTTTAAAATCATTAGTTCAACCTCAGGTCATATGTTACATATGTACTGATCTTATGGGCAATATCTTTTCTTTTGCTAATTTTATCAGCCCGGGGGGAAAAAAATGAATAATACTGTCAGGGACATACTGGAAAGAGATAACTTCACAAAAGATGAAATTATACGACTTCTCAGCTGTGAAGGAGAAGAGCGGACCCTGCTTTTCAAAAAATCAGCCGAGATCAGGAAGAAATATATTGGAAATAAAGTGTGGTTCAGGGGCCTGATTGAATTTTCCAATATCTGCGGGAAGGATTGCCTCTACTGTGGCATAAGAAAAGGGAACAGGAACCTAAGCAGGTATAATCTTACGGATGATGAAATTTTAGATGCAGCAAAATTCGCACATATAAACAGGTATGGTTCCATAGCACTTCAATCAGGTGAACTTGAAAGCCGGAATATTACAAACAGGATTGAGTACCTGCTTCATAAAATAAAAGAGCTGTCGAAAGGAGAACTTGGAATAACATTATCTGTTGGAGAACAGGACCCCGAGGTTTACAGAAAATGGTTTTTAGCAGGAGCTCACAGATATCTTCTGCGCGTCGAATCGACTAATCCGGTACTATATAAAAAAATCCACCCCGATGATACCCAGCACAGCTTCAAAAAAAGGATGGATTGTCTGAAAAGCCTTCAGGATATAGGCTATCAGACAGGAACTGGTGTTATGATTGGATTACCCTTTCAGACACTTGATGATCTAGCAGGCGATCTTCTTTTTATGAAAGAATTCGATATAGATATGTGCGGAATGGGTCCATATATTGAGCATGCCGACACTCCATTAATGAAATATTCCGGAGAGCTTATGCCGCTTAATGAAAGGTTTATTCTCACCCTTAAAATGATCGCCATACTAAGGATCATAATGAAGGATATCAATATAGTTGCAGCAACAGCACTCCAGGCAATCGATCCAATTGGCAGGGAGAAGGCTGTCAGTATAGGAGCAAATATCATTATGCCAAACATTACCCCGGGCAAGTATCGGGACAGCTATAAACTTTATGACAATAAACCCTGTACAGATGATTCAGCTGAAGATTGCCAGGACTGCCTTGAAGCACGTATCAGTCTTGCTGACTCGGAAATAATTTATGGAGAATGGGGTGATACTTCACACTACCGGAAACGCAGAAATGCCGGCAAAAGAAATCAGGAATAACTATTATTAATTATCTTATGCCCTTCCTTGGCTTCCTTAATAGTAAACTAAAACATAATGAAAAGACTCTTGCTAATCTCGTTAACATTAATCCTTAGTGTCATCCTTCAGGGACAGGAACCGCTTGAATATTTCCTTGCTGATGGTATAAAATACAATAAGGATATTCCAACACCCCTGCAGTTCTTTGGACATGAACCGGGTGAATGGCATCTTTCTCATGACAGGCTCTATGCTTATATCACAGAACTGGCAGAAAAATCAGACAGGGCTGTTTGGGAAGAGTACGGCAGGAGTTATGAAAACCGTCCCCTGGGAAATATGATTATAAGCTCCCCGGAAAATATTAGAAATATTGAACAACTGAGAATGGAGCACCTTAAATTATGTGATCCGGCAATTTCATCAGGTGTCAATGTTGAAAAAATGCCTGTATTTATTAAACTGGGTTATGGAATTCATGGCAATGAATCAAGTTCCCAGAATTCATCGATAGTAATAGCATATTATCTTATTGCCGGAGAGGGTGAAAAGATCGACCATTTACTTGAAAATTGTGTTATCCTGATTGATCCATCTCTCAATCCCGACGGCATGCAACGACACTCTTCATGGGTAAATTCGGCAAGGAGCCTTAATAATAACCCCGATTCCGATTCATGGGAGTTTGCTGAGACATGGCCCGGAGGCAGAACCAATCATTACTGGTTCGATCTTAACCGCGATTATCTTTTTTTGCAGCATCCTGAAACAAAAGGCAGGATAGCTGCATTCTATATGTGGAGACCAAATATTGTTACCGACCATCATGAAATGGATGCCGGTTCAACATTTTTCTTTCAGCCCGGAGTTCAGAAACGCAATAATCCACTGACTCCTTCAGACATTCATCAATTGACAACTGAGGTTGGAAAATACCATGAAAAATATCTGAATTCAATCGGTAGTCTCTATTATACGGAGGAAGGTTTTGATGATTACTATGTCGGAAAAGGTTCATCCTATCCTGACATACACGGATCGGTGGGGATCCTGTTTGAGCAGGCAGGAGTAAAAGGTCACCTGAGGAATACTCAGGGCGGGCAGATCTCATTCCCTTTTGCAATCAGAAACCATGTGGTTATATCTCTTTCATCCCTCGATGCTGCCCTGAATATGAAAACAAAGATGCTCGAATGCCAGAGAGAATTTTACAGAGATGCCATCATACAGGCAGATAAGTATCCTGTCAAGGCATATATCTTCTCGGAAACTTACGACAAATACAGAATTACAGAGTTCATCAATATACTTCATCAACATCAGATAAGAGTTTACAGACTGGCAAAAGATTATACAAAAAATGGCATAACATACAAATCAACTGATAGTTATATAGTACCATTGAAGCAAAACGAATACCGGTTTGTGAGGAGTCTTTTTGAACCGGTCAATAGCTTTGCTGACAGTGCTTTTTATGATGTATCCACATGGGTTCTACCAATGGCATTCAACCTGAGCTATTCAGGAATAAATGAAATCAAATCGGTTGAAGGAATTACAGGAGAGGAGATCAAAGATCTGCCTGCCACATCCGGAGGTATAACAGGCTCAGCAGATCCATACGCATATTTGTTTGAATGGAATGATTACCTTGCTCCTAAAGCACTGTTTGAACTTCAGAATACAGGGATAAGGGTAAAAGTTGCCACAGACAGGTTTACATATAATGACGGAACATTTAGCAAAAAGTTTTCATTCGGCACAATTCTGATTCACTCCCAGGGCCAACCAGTAAGAGGGAAAGATCTTTACAGGATAATAGAATCGATTGCCAGAAATAACGACATAACAGTTTATGGTGTTAGTACAGGTCTCACACCTGAAGGTATGGATCTTGGAAGCAATCAGTTTATAAATATTTCTCAGCCATCAGTACTGATGTTCGCAGGAGATGGGGCAAATAGTGCAGATGCCGGTGAAATATGGCATATGCTTGATACAAGGTTTAAGATGCCGGTAACAATGGTCACCCCTTCAAGATTAAACAATGTAAACCTGCAGAAATACAATGTAATAATTGTAACAGGGAGCCCCTCTGTCTCACAGTCATTTATTGAAAAGCTAAAAGCCTGGAACAGAAGCGGGGGAACGCTTATCGGATATGAAAACGGTAACCGCTGGATTGCAGGTAATAAGTTAACTCAAATAAACTTCATTGATGAGGTGAGGCAGAAAAACGAGAAAAGTACTTATGCCAGAATGCAGACTGACAGACAGATACAGCAAATACCCGGTTCTATCTTTGAGACCAGGCTGGACCTTAGCCACCCACTGTGCTATGGATATACAAAAGACCTTTTACCTGTTTTTAAAGCTGGAGTAACAGTCGCCAGGAAAGATACAGTTGTATATAATAATCCTGTAACCTACACAGAGAATCCTTTGCTTAGCGGATATTGTACACCTGAGAATATTGACCGTATTAAGGGCTCTGCCTTTGCCAGTGTTCATGGCAACAGGATCATTTCCATTTATGACAATACAAACTTCAGGGCTACATGGTACGGCACAAATAAGATATTTATGAATGCCATATTCTTCGGCCAGTTACTGGGAAGAGGCGGAGCGGATTATGAGGAATAGGTTTCAAAATACCATAGTCCTGACATGCACTTTATTAAGTGATTTAAGGTCTTTTTCCAGGAGAGAACGCTGACCCTGGTCACCTTTAAGTTCAAGAATAATCATTCCGGCAGGCTGACCGAAAAAGAGTTCATTAACACCAAGCCGCGTTCGGATATTGCACCCATAAGAAGTAAGAATCTTCTGCACCTTCAATACTAAATCGGGGTCTCTCTCTATGAGAACTCCCATTATTTCCAGATTGCTCACATCCTTGAGATTATTGGATGGTTCCTTATCCCTGGTGAAGGTCATTTCCCTTATTTCAATACCCCCTAAAAGCCTGAGATCCTCTTCAAGTTTTTGATACTCACTTGGGTCACCATTAAGATGTATGATAATATAGGCTTCCCTGCTGCATACTTCATCAGTAACTTCATGAAATCCAAGCCGGGTCGTTATGAAAGTGGCATGTTTCGTGAGAATTCCCTGGGTCAGTCCGGCTTCCTTTATCCTGTCAATGATCTTAATACCGAGGATCTTTATCATGGTTAATGGTTAATGGTTAATATTCAGCATTTAGCATTTAGCATTTAGCATTTAGCATTCAGCATTCAGCATTTAGCATTTAGCATTTAGCATTAATTATTTAAGCATTAAAAATAAATGTCTCTCTCTCCTGCCCTGATCTTCTCAATTTTCTCTCTTGTTTTCTCGGCAACAGCCGGTTCAAGCTTATCAAGGTTCTTTTCAATGACCTGCCATCCTTTTTCTACAGTCTCTCCTCTCCCGTAATCACATAAATATTCGGAAAGTGTAAGTATGGCATTTGGAGTACAGTATCTTTTAATAAATCCAGGCACTGAGAATTCCATAAAATGCTCTCCGGTTCGTCCCATCCTGTAGCACGAGGTACAGAATGAGGGTATGTAGTCATTGGTAAGCAATTCATCTATCACTTCAGCAAGAGATCTTGAATCAGCAATCTTGAACTGCTCCCTGTTAAGGTTCTGTTCATCATTTTTTGAATCGGAATAGGACCCCAGTTCAAGCTTAGTACCTCCGTCGATCTGGGAAACGCCGTACTGTAGCACTTCTCTGCGGACATCAGGGTTTTCGCGGGCAGTAAGTATGAGACCGGTATATGGTACAGCCAGTCTCAGAATAGCAACAAGCTTTCTGAAATCATCATCACTGGTTTCGTATTTCTTGTCAAGATTAAGGCTCAGTGCGTCCTTTATCCTTGGGAATGAAATTGTATGAGGACCTACATTATAACAGGCTTCAAGATGGTTAGTGTGCCTTATAAGACCCAATATTTCAAATCTCCAGTCGTAGAGACCAAAAAGCGCCCCTATACCTACATCGTCAATACCTGCTTCCTGTGCCCTGTCGAGAGCTGTCAGTCTCCATTCATAATCTTTCTTTTTCCCCCCGAGATGATACCATTTGTAGGCTTCAGGATGATAGGTTTCCTGAAATACCTGGTAAGTACCAATACCAGCTTCCCCCACTTTCCGGAAGCCTTCAATATCAAGAGGAGCTGCATTAATATTAACCCTGCGGATCTCACCGGGGCCTTTTTTTACACTGTATACCAGCTTTACAGTATGTGCAATATACTCAGGTGAATAATCGGGATGTTCTCCATATACAAGTATCAAACGTTTTTGTCCGTTATCCTCCAGAGCTTCAACCTCCATTATTATCTCGCTATCATCCAGCGTTTTACGAACAGCATCCTTATTGGAAATCCTGAACCCGCAGTATTTGCAATTGTTTGTACATTTATTTCCAACATAAAGAGGTGCAAACAGGACTATCCGGTTTCCATATACACTTTGTTTCAGCTCCCTGGCACCTTCCTTTATTTCATCAGCAAGATCAGTACCGACAGCATTCACAAGAACAGCAGTCTCCTTAAGGGTCAGACGATGCTTATTGAGCGATTTGGCAATCACCTCCCTTACCCTTGATTTATCAGGTTTTGTATTATTGATCAGGTCCCATATTTCAGAAGGATCTATGAAGGGTTGCATCCTCTGATCAGGAATATTAAGTTTTTCTGGAGAAAACCTCATTGAAGTATTATTAATTATTCAGCAAAATTAATCAAATATCGGCCCTATGTTAATGACGGATGTCAGTAAATAAGTTCCGATATCTCATGTTTTGCTGAAAGAATCGCAGGAGCTGACTTTACTTCGGATGGATTTACAGCACCATGTATTCTTTTGTGAAATGACAGAGTAACAGGTATGTCATAAGTAATTGCAAGCGGATCAAAAAAATCAACCAGAATCTCCGGATAATTATTACAGTTTGAACAAATAAGAACCATAGCTTTAGAATAGTATTCACCGGCTTCAGCAGATACAGCATATATACCCGGTGAAGGCAGAAGTTTGCCCTCGTCCGTAAGCGGAACGGAATATAACAAAGGCAGATCACTTGTTTTTACAGCATCAGCGTACTGTATCAAACCCATAACTATATAATAATGATCAAGATATGCATTTGCACGCTGGATATAGCCTTCACTTATTGCTTTCCGAATCTTTGTTGAACTTACAGTTTCATTTTCAACCTCCTGCTCAGGTATCTCTTCGGCGATGAAATTATATTTTTCCTGCCACCCCCAGAGCTGTTTATAATCACCCTCCTTATTAAATCCGAAATGATGATTAAAACCTGCAACCACGACTTTAGCCTTGAGTATGTCATGAAGAAAATCCCTTACAAACTGTTCGCTGGTTATCCTTGAAAATTCAACAGTGAACTCAATAATAATAACATTATCCAGTCCGGCCTTTGCCAGAAGTTCAAGTTTCTCCTGCCGTGAGTTTATAAGCCTCATATCTTTTCCTGCAGTATCTGGATACAGGACTTTACGGGGATGAGGGAAAAAGGTTATGAGAACAGATTCACCCTTGTGAAGCTTAGCCAGGGATTTAAGTCTCTTCAGAATTGTCTTATGGCCGATATGGACACCATCAAATGATCCCGTGGTAACCACAGGATTTTTTATTCCCCTGGCCTCCTCAAAGCTTCTGTAAACATTCATTATGTGGAGGGAATACTATCTTTTGTTCTCCTTAACAAAATATGCCACCTTCTCAATAGATGTAATCATATCATATTCTTCAAGATAGATTCCTGAGGGAACATTAAGTGGAATAGTTGTAAAATTGAGAATTCCCTTAATACCATACCTTACGATCTCTTCGGTTATTTCCTTGGCATATTCAGGGGGAACGGTGAGAATAGCAATTCGTATATCAAGTTCCTTAATCAGCTTTTCACAATCAGTATAGGGATAGCATTTAACACCAGATATAACCTTATTAATCTTTTGAGGATCATTGTCAAATGAAGCTACAAGATTTAATTTTGAACGTTTACCTCTGAAATAACCCGCAACAGCCCTTCCGAGGTTACCTATTCCAACAACAGCAACATTCATGCTCTCTTCCGAGTCGATAATCTTTCCGATTGTATCTATCAGTTCACGAACATCGTAACCTTTACGCAAGACACTTGAGTAGCCTATCAGCATCAGATCGCGTCTGACCTGTACGGCTGTAATGTGAAGGCGGGCAGCAAGATCGTGAGAAAAAATAAAATTTCTCTTTTCATTAAGGCATTCCAGAAGAGTTCTTCTGTATTCGCTCAGTCTTTCTACAGTTTTTCCTGGTAGTTTCATAATTCTGGTATTGATATTTGTTTTTTAGGTAATCTGACAGTAAAAACAGTTCCAACATCGGGAGTGCTCTCCACTTTTATTGTCCCATGGTAAAACCCGATAACTTTCTTCACAATCGACAATCCCAACCCGCTTCCCGAGATATTGCGAGTTTTTTCATTCCTGATCCTGACAAACTCCATGAAAAGGGTTTCAGAATCATCCTTGGTTATGCCTATACCTGTATCAGTAACGACAATAATTGCCTCCTTCTCAGTAGAATCAATAATTATCTCAACCTTTCCACCACTTCTGTTATACTTAACTGCATTTGAAATAAGATTATTGAATACTATTTCAATATCATCAGGATCAGCCATGACTGTAACATCAGAACGAATATCTATGTTCATTGTAACATCCATTTGTATGGCATATGGTTGTACTGTCACCATTGCATTTGAGGCTACTTCTGAAATACTTACATCCTGTATCTTTTCCTCTTTTCGTTCAAGTCTTATCTTTGTAAAATCGAGAAGGTCCATAATAAGATTTCTCATTCCCTGTATCCGCTGAAGAGACCTTTCGATAGGTGTTGCATAATCTTCAATACGGTCACCTGCCTGTTTTTCCTGCATCATCCTGAGGTAACCTTCCAGTGCATTAAGCGGAGCTTTTAATTCATGTGATAAAACTGACAGAAACTGATAACGGATCTTCTTTCCCTCCTGATTCATTTTATGAGTTATCCGTTTAAGATACATCTGTTTTGTTATGTTCTCAATACTTGATTTAAGCTCCTGCGGTGTAAATGGTTTGGGAATAAAATCAATCGCTCCGTCGCGCGTTGCCCTTATCGCAACATCCAGAGATGCATACGAGGTGATCATGGCAACCATTATATCGTAATTTCTTCTCCGTATATGTTCAAGTACTTCTATACCCTGCATGCCCGGAAGTTTATTATCGAGAAGAAGCAAATCAGGTATTTCGCGTTCAATTATGGATAGTCCATCCTCTCCTGTTCCGGCCTCTAAAACCTCGAAAGTGTAATCTTCATCCATAAATGGATATGTGACATGAAAATTGTTCAGTATTCTTACAACACCTGAACGAATTCCCGGTTCATCGTCGATTACAAGTACTTTTAAAACTGCCATTTCAAAGTTTTAATAGTTTCATTAACTCCTGATCAAGCTGTTCTGCTCTGATCCCCTTTTCAAGGTACAGATCAGCCTTTATCCACTTCTTAGCCTGATCAGAATCAAGGCTGAATGACAATCCTGTCTCATACGATACTGCAGTGGCAAGTATTACCGGAACATCAGGGTATTTCTTCTTCATCTTATAACAAAGGATAAAACCACTGTCATCACTCTCCATCATAAGGTCAAAAATAGCCAGATCTGGTTTGAATTTTCCAATTACTGCTTCAGCTTCAGCCTGGCTCTCAACGGCCATCGTATTATAGCCTGCCTTCTTTAAATTAAATACCGTCTGAAAAAGATAATCCGGATCATCATCTGCTATCAGAATCGTAACATCACCCTTTTTCATCTTTATACAAATTTCAACAATTTCCTGAATAATAGCATTTATTATGATAAATATGATTTATTGTTACTAAATTAACAATACCTTCTTTGATCTCTTAATCCTTTAGTCTTCTCACACTCTCACACTCTCACACTCTCACACTCTCACTCTCACTCTCACTCTCATTCTCACTCTCACTCCCTCCCCCTCGGCAGTATTATCTTAAAGCGTGTACCAGTTGGCCCTTTAACAGGATCATCATTCGACTCGGCAGTGATCTGTCCCTTATGCATCTTTACAATTCCGTATGCGGTAGCAAGACCAAGTCCTGTTCCTTGTCCTATACTTTTAGTAGTAAAGAAAGGTTCAAATATCTTTGCCCTGTCCTCTTCTTTAATACCTATACCAGTATCACATACTGTTATTATTACATCGCTCAGAGTATCTTCAAGCTGAATATTAATCAGACCTCCGGACGGCATTGCATCGATAGCATTTTTCAAAAGATTGGTAATAACCTGCATCATTTGTTCATGGTCGAGCATTGCAAGAGGATTAGTAGTCTGATCAGTAACATTGATTTCAATTTTAGAAGGAATGATTACACTTTCCATGCTTCCTGTAACAAGATCCCTGATGCTGAGAAGCTGATGATTGACCTGGTTCTTCCTTGCAAAATTGAGCAGACCTGCAACTATCTTTTTACATCTGCCAGCCTGATCCACAATGAGTTTAAGGTCTTCTCGCACCGGGTCACCTTCACCGGCTTCCTCAAGAAGTATATTACTATACATTATTACAACCCCCAGAGGATTGTTTAACTCATGAGCAATGCCGGCCGAGAGCTGTCCCATATGTGCAAGTTTCTCTGATTGCTTCAGGGCTTGCTTCATTGAAGATAACTTCTCATTTGAAAGTGCCAGATCCTTAACTGATTTATGGAGCTTTTCAATTGTATAGGGCAGACACATCTCAACTTCGGCCAGACCTTTTTTTATGGCGATGGCATGTTCCACACATGTTTCATAGCCGCAGGCTCCGCAGTCAAGCTGATCTTTCTTCTCATTTTTACCTATTATGGCAAGAATGTTTGCCACATCATTCTCGCTGAGTTCATCTATCCTTGGTTCTTCAGGTTGATGCCTGCAGCTCAAATCAAGTTCGCTGTATCTCTTTACTTCTTCCATCCATTTGCCTGTATCGATGCTATTCATCTTTTTACCTGCGTAGAAACTGACAAGGGATCTCCTGTTATATTGCCTGCCGTTTTTTGATAGACCCGGGCCCATGATACAACCTTCACAACAAAGAAGTTCCATATGCTGATTTTGAATCAATCCTGCCTCCATCTCCTTAAGAGCACTCTGAAAATCAATTCTGCCTTCAGCTGCAATAATATTTCCTGTTACAGCATCATCATTTATATTGGCAGTCTGCAGCAATCCTCTTGCAACAGGGAATATAGCACCCCTGCCACCTACAGGCTCGTCAAAATCTGAAGCAGCAACCTGATCGGGAGAAATATTACGTTCGGCAAAAAAATCTCTAAGTTCAGTGAAGGTTATAGCTTCATCAATTTCAGTGCTTTCAGCCTTTTTAGCCACACAGGGACCTATAAAAACAACCTTAAGGTCGCTGCCATATTTTTTCCTGATAACTCTTGACATTGCAACCATTGGTGAGACAATCGGAGCAAGCTTGGCTGCAAGAGAAGGATGATAATACTTTACATAATTTACAATTGAAGGACAATCGGAAGAGATATAGAAATTACTATTTTCCGAAATCAGCTTTCTGAATTTATCTGCAACAAGATCGGCTCCAAAAGAGACTTCACCAACATAATCGAACCCCAGAGCCCTGATCATCCCTACCAGGACCATATGATCAGAGATATCAGAGAACTCAGCCGGAAAACTAGGAGCAATTATCGCTGCAGTTTTATCTCCGCATTCAAGAAGCTTTTTTACCCTGTCAACAGTATTCAGAAACACTTTTGCTCCCTGGCTGCATACCTTGGTACAGTTCCCACAGGTTATGCACCTCTCATCAATTACCTCAGCCTGACCTCCGACAATCCGTATTGCTTTGGCAGGACATTCCCTCACACATGTATAACATGTCCTGCAAAGCTCTTTTATAGTGTAAACCAGCATAAATATTCTTTTCAGAGTAGGATGTTACGTTTCTCAAAGTGGGTGTAGAAAATCTTCCTGTTTGAAATCTCGCTGTTCTCCTTCAGCAGCTTTTCATACAGATTAATAAGATGAGGTGATTTGCATGGAAGGTTGACTGGTTCGCTATCATCAGCCTGGTATATCATCTTTGCCCTGCTTTTCAGGTCATCCTTTGATGAACTCAGCGGGAGTCCTGCTCCGTGAATACATCCACCCTGACATGTCATTACTTCAATAAGATCATAGTTTTTTCCCGCTTCGACTGAGGACTTTAATTTTTCAAGTCCTGCCAGTCCGTCAACAACAGCTGCATTAATCTCTGATTCACCCAGAGGAAGCGTAATCTCCCTGAATGAAGCGGAAGATCTGAGTTTCCTGAACAGCTGCCTGTCAACATCCTTTTTAAGTATTTGGAAATGAAGTGATCTGAGTATACCTTCTGTCAGTCCGCCCGATACTTCAGCCAGTACAGCGGATGAGCTTCTACCTGCAAACGGCTCATCAGCCGGCTCAGGTTCAATATTGGATGAGTCTATTCCATATAATCTTATTAATCTGGAAAGCTCCCTTACGGTCAGTACGGCATCGACGTCACTTATTCCCTTTCTCATCATTCCATCGCGGCGGGCTTCGAATTTCATAGCCAGACATGGGGTTGCCGAGACTGAATAGATATTCTCAGGTTTGACTTTTTGTTGTGCAGCGAGAAGTGTCTTAATAAGTATGCCGGTAATCTGCTGAGGCGACTTAACTTTTGAAAGCTGAGGGATATAATCAGGCAAAAATTGTTCGCAGTATTTTACCCATGCAGGGCATGCAGAAATATAGACAGGTGAAGATATCTTCTTTTCAATCTTCTCCTGTAGATGACCGGTTACCTCGGTTATAAGAACATCTGTTCCTGTTCCTGTTGTAAATACTATATTGAATCCTATCTTCCTTAATATTGCATTGAGTATCCTGTCAGTATCCCTGTTATATCTGATACCAAGTTCCTCAGCAATTCCTGCTGTAACCAATGGTGAATACTGTATAACCTTAAGAATATCAGGCTTGTTAAGGTATTCCTGTATCTCTGTAATATTGTGCTTCTCATGCAGAGCTCCCGTGGGACAAACCAGGAGGCACTGGCCACAATGAATACAGCTTGAAAAATTGAAGTCCCTGTCCATGGATGTGCCGATATGAGTATTTTTTCCTCTCTTTATAAAATCGAGAGTATTGGCAGTAACAACTTCCTCACATACCCTGACACATCTTCCGCAAAGTATGCATTTTGAAAGTTCCCTGACAATGGCCGGACTTGACTGGTCAAGGCGGGGCTTGATCTTTTTGCCCCTGATCCTGCGCTCCCTTATATTAAGCTCATCTGAAAGATTTTGCAGTTCACAGTTAAGGTTTCGCTCACAATAAAGACAATCATCAGGATGATTTGACAGGAGGAGCTCAACAATAGTTTTTCTTGCCTGAATTACCCTGGGTGAATGTGTATGTATCTTCATCCATTCTTCAACCGGCTGTGAACATGCTGTTACCAGCCTTTCACGTCCCTCAACCTCAACCACGCACATCCTGCATGCACCGGTTGGAGTAAAATCCTTCATTCTGCAGAGAGTAGGAATTTTAATACCGTTCCTGTTGAGAGCCGATAGGATTGTTTCCCCTTTCTCGGCTTTTATCTTCTTATTATTTACCTGTAAGGAAAAGAGCATAACAGCTATTTAACATTTATTGCACTGAACTTGCATATATCGTAGCATACACCACATCCGGTACACTTTTCCTCAACTATGAAAAATGGCTGGAGGCGTGTTCCGTAAATTGCATTAACCGGACATTTTGATGCACAGGCAGTACATCCGTTACATTTGTCGACATCTATGGAAAAAGTCCGTAATCCACGACAAATGTTTGCCTGACATTTTCTGTCGAAGATATGCTCCTCGAATTCATCCCTGAAGTTGTTGAGAGCGCTTATAAAAGGGTTTGAAGCAGTCTGTCCAAGTCCGCATAATGATGCATCTCTCATAACAGTTGCTATTGTTTCGAGCTGCATCACCCCTTTGAACCTTTCGAGTGTTGTACCTGAATCTTCATTATGTGGTTTCCTTATCACACCATCCAGTATCTCAAGCATCCTTCCTGTTCCTTCCCTGCATGGTATGCATTTTCCGCAACTTTCATTCCTGATAAATTCCATATAGTATCTTACAAGATCGACCATACAGGTATTATCATCAATAATAATAAATCCACCTGCACCCATACCAATACCTTTCTCCCTTAATGCCTCATAATCTATCGCGACATCGAGATTTTCACTGGTAATAAAAGACCCGGAAGCCCCTCCAAGCTGTATTGCCTTGAACTCTTTCCCGTCTCTTATTCCATCAGCAATATTCTCAACTATCTCTCTCACAGACGTTCCCATCTCAACTTCAATTACACCCGACATACGTCCCTTGCCTGCAATTGCAAATACTTTAGTGCCCGGGCTATTTTCTGTTCCAAGTGTCCGAAACCATTCCGGGCCATTCTGCATAATAACCGGGACGTTCATCAGAGTCTCCACGTTATTGATAACTGTTGGTTTGCCAAACAGACCTGATGATGTGGGATATGGTGGTTTGAGCCTTGGCATTCCCCTTTTACCCTCAAGAGTGTTTATAAGTGCTGTTTCCTCGCCACAAACAAATGCGCCCGGTTCAATCCTGATAGTTATTTCGAGATTATATCCACTCGAGAATATGTTGTGTCCGATAAGTCCATAATCCCTTGCCCTGTCAATAGCTATCTGCAGCTTATCTTTTGCATAATCTGAACCTGACCTGATAAATACTATTGCATTGGAAGCACCTATGGCATAAGAAGCTATAGCAATCCCTTCCAGCAGCCTGTGCGGGTCACTTTCAAGGATAGTCCTGTCAGTAAATGCTCCCGGGTCGCTTTCTTTTGCATTGCATATAAGATATCTGGCGTTTGCAGGCGTATTAAGAGCGTGTTTCCATTTAAGTCCTGTGAGATAACCCCCGCCGCTTCTTCCTCTGAGCCCGCTTCTTTCAACTATGTCACATACCTCTTCAAAAGTATAGTTCCTTATGGCTTTTACAAAAGATCTGTAACCTCCTCTTGCAATATATTCCTCAATACTTTCGGGATTATAACAACCACAATTTCCAAGTATGACTCTTTTCTGATTTGCAAAAAAAGGCAATTCATCCATGAAAGGTATTCCCGGCCAAAGCCCGAATCCTTTTGTACCTGTCTGTCCTGCCAGATCCTCAATACCAATATCATTATGAAAGACTCCGTTAAGAAGAGGCTCCACCTTTTCTTCAGTTATATTCCTGAAAAAGAGTTTGTTTTTTCCAGGAATATGGATGCAAACGAGAGGTTCAAAATTTGCCGGGCCGCTACATCCTACTTTAACAAGGTCAGCCGACACTCCTTTTTCATCAATATGGGCCTGTAATGCTGCAAGGGTCTTTTCTGATCCTGAAATGATGCTGCTTGTGCCCGATGAAATAAAAATTACCGGACGATCAGGTTTTTCTCTTCTTACATGCTGAAGTCTCTTCTCAGTCTCTGCAGGCAGGGTATCTGATTCAAATTGAAGAACCTTGTTTACCAGGAATGTTTTAATATTCTCCATCAATGGAATGAATTGTCTTAATCATTTTCGATTAAGTATTTCAGTTTCTTAAGCAGTTCAGATAACTGAGAAGCTTTTACGCAGGTATGGTATTCACCGTTCACATTCAGAACAGGACCATTATGACAGCCTCCCATACATGAAACAATTTCATAGCTGAAATTTCCATCCCGTGTAGTCTGCCCGGGAAGAACTCCTGTCTCTTCCGTTATTTTATTTATTATCGACTGGGAACCATTGAGATAGCATGAAGTACCATTGCAAACTTTAATCTGGATATTTCCGGCAGGGATAAACCTGAACCTGTCATAAAATGTTGCAAGTCCATAAATCTTGGTTGTACTTAGTCCCAGATAGCTGCCAACCTTAACAATTGCTTCCTCCGAAAGGTAACCAAGCTTCTCCTGTATCTCCTGAATCAATGGTATAAGATCTTCTCTTTTGCCCTGCTTGTATTTTTTAAGGATCAAGTCAAAATCTGTTCCCATTCTCCTCATTTAAAGTAAAAACCAACCACAAATATAATTTATTTTATTGTTATTTAATAAACATTGTTATTTTATTAACAATAAATATTTTATTTCAATGATTTAAATTTATGAATATTAATTCGTTGATAATGTGTAATTTAATTATCGTGAAAGTAGATTTTCTAATATTTTTTTAAGTAACTTTCTATGCCGCTTAATTTGAATAACAGGCTAAAAAGTAATAAAATGATTAAAATTATCTGTTAGGCATGCAAATAAATATTTATTACTTTTGATGTAGTTGTTTATTTTTGAACAGAAAATGGCGCAAAGGATTGAAATGCATATATGTCTTGGTAGTTCCTGTTTTTCAAGAGGCAATAAGGATGTTGTTAATTTCATCAGGAAATATTTAAGGAAGAACCATCTTGATGACAGGGTAATCTTTAAAGGGGCAAGATGCATGGGATTGTGCAGCAACGGACCCAATCTCACTATAAACGGAGTGACAATAGAGGGATTATCCATCTCGCAGATTGAGAATATTCTCGAAAAAGAACTTTCCAGGTTGCTATAAAAAAAAATCTATGACAGAAAGTAAGCCTGTTCTCTATATCAACGACGCAAAATGCAGAAACTCATATTCATGTGTGCGTGTCTGCCCTGTTAATGCCATTGAAGTGAAACCCCAAAGAGAACATCCCTGCATTATTCCCGGAAGATGCATTGGATGTGGCCTTTGCTATGTTTCCTGCTCACCCCATGCCATAGAATTCCGTGATTCAAAAGCTGAGGTCAAGGAACTTTTATCATCAGGAAGAAAAACAGCAGCTCTTATTGAGCCAAGCATAGCATCGGAGTTTGAAGATATTACTGATTACAGGAAGTTTGTGGCGATGATCAGGTCTCTTGGCTTCACATATGTACATGAGGTATCATTTGGCGTAGATCTTATAGCACATGAATATGCGAGACTTTTCTCAAAGGCAGAAGGTAAATATATGATCACGGCAAACTGTCCGACTATTGTTAAGCTCATCGGGAAATTCCACCCCGAAATGATTCCAAACCTGGCTCCACTGGTCTCACCCATGATAGCCACCGCAATGGTTGTCAAAGAGTTATATGGACCCGAAGTTGCCACTGTTCAGATTGGTCCGTGCATCGATGCCAAGGACGAGGTACTTCAGTACCAGGATGGCAAACTGGTTGAAGGTGTCCTTACATTTATTGAATTAAGACAGCTGTTTGATGAATACAAAATACAGGAAAGACTCGTAAAGTTATCTGATTTTGATCCTCCTTTTGGCAACTGGGGTGCTTTATATCCTCTCCCTCCGGGAATAATCCAGGCAGGTGGTATTAAGAGAGATATGGTTTCTAGCAGGGTTATTACAGCCGCAGGCAAAGAAGATGTACTTGAAGCTGTAAACGATTTCGATAAATACATCGATACAATAAAACACCACTTCAATCTGTTCTTCTGTCACGGATGCCTCCTTGGACCGGCAATGCAGCATCATAATGAAAGATTCAAAAGCAGAGCCCTGGTAAGGAAATATGCGGAGAAAAGGTCGGCTGCTATTGATATTAAGAAATGGGAGCACGACATCGATAAATGGTCGAAACTTGACTTTAGCAGGAGTTTTAAGACAGATGATCACCGAATACCGGAGCCACCTGAGGAGGCAATACAGGAAGTCCTTAAAATTGTCGGGAAAGATGATCCAAACGATGAGGTAAACTGCGGTGCCTGTGGTTACATGTCCTGCCGTGAGTTTGCAGTAACTGTTGCCAAAGGACTCGCCATACCAGAGATGTGCCATACATTTAATCTCCGGAATAAACAGGAGTATATTGAAACATTGAGACAGACCAATAAAAAGCTGGCAGAAACAAAAAAAGCACTGAAGGAATCGGAAGAGCTTGCAAGGAAAGAAAAGGAGATGGCTCAGAGCACATCCGATATGATGAATAATATGCTTGAAAAACTTCCGACAGGCGTGGTTATCGTTGATAATGATCTAAAAATACTTCACTCTAACATTAGCTTCATTAACACAATTGGAGAAGATGCCAGGGCCATTGCTGATATTATTCCCGGTCTGGCCGGTGCTGATATCAAAACTCTGATTCCATTCAATATGTACAATATGTTCACTTTTGTTATTAAAGAAAACGAGCCGGTAGTAAGTAAGGATGTGCCTTTCGAGGAGAGAATACTCAACATTTCAATCTTTCCCATAAAGAAAAACAAAATGTGCGGAGCAATTATCCGTGATATCTTCTCCGTTGAAGTACAGGGTGAAGAGGTGACAAACAGGGTTAGCGAGGTAATTGAAAAAAACCTTGAGATGGTTCAGAAGATAGGATTCCTGCTTGGAGAGGGGGCATCTGAAACTGAGCAAATGCTTAATTCTATAATTGAATCTTACAAGACAAGAAAAGCAGGACCAAAAAACAGCTGATATCTAAATGTGAAACGGGACTTCTTCATAGAGATTAACAGCCAGCAGAGAAATTACGACGGAGAAAGGATCTGTGGTGATGTGTTCCTTTACAGGTACATTAAAGAGGAAGACAGGGTGATAGCCGTGCTGTCTGATGGCATGGGGCACGGTGTCAAAGCCAATATTCTTGCCACTCTTACGTCCACTATGGCTCTGAATTTTACCCGCGAACATAAACAGGTTGACAGAATCGCTGAAATCATAATGAATACCCTGCCGGTATGCAGTGAAAGAAAAATCAGCTACTCTACCTTTACTATAATCGATATTGAGAGCAGCGGAAAAGCTACAATTCTGGAATATGACAATCCTTCAACCATAGTGCTCCGGGGGAAAAAGGTATTTGAACCGGCCTGGGAAAAAGTTATTCTTGAAAAAGGAAAACATGCAGGTAAAGTACTTAAAACCTGCACATTATTGCCTGAGAAAGAAGACAGGATAATTTTCTGTTCCGATGGTGTATCTCAAAGCGGAATGGGAAGTGAAGATTATCCTTTTGGCTGGGAAAGAGACAACATCGAAGCCTATGCAGCAAAACTTGTTTCAAGTGAAGATTCTATTTCAGCAAGCATGTTATCGGGTAAGATAGTTACAATGGCCCATAAACATGATAATTACAAAGCACGTGACGATATTAGTTGTGCAACGATTTATTTTCGTGATCCACGTAAATTACTGCTGTGTACCGGACCTCCTTTCGACAGGGAGAAAGACAAAGAACTGACTACCAGGGTCACTGGTTATGAAGGAAAAGTTATTCTTTGCGGAGGAACAACTGCTGATATAGTTGCCAGAGAACTTGACAGAAAGATAGTTGATGAACTTGTTTTTGAAGACCCTGAGCTTCCTCCTGAAAGCTTTCTGGAGGGTATTGACCTTGTTACAGAGGGAATACTTACCCTACAGAAGGTAAATGAATTGCTTAAAACATTCAATAACAGTGTCAGACTGGGCAAAGGACCAGCCGACAAAATTGTCAGGATGTTTATGGAAAGCGACGAGATCCATTTTATTATAGGCACAAGGATAAACATAGCACATCAGGATCCAACCCTACCGGTAGAACTGGAAATAAGAAGGACAGTTGTAAAAAGGATTGCAAGGCTGCTCGAAGAGAAATGGCTGAAGAAGGTAAGTTTTGAGTATATATAGATGGCGAAGGGCGACAGGCGACAGGCGTAGGGCGTAAGAGCGGAAGATAAAATTCCCCCTTTGAATCCCGCTTGCGGGATCGGCGAAGCCAACGGGGCAAGGGGGATGTTTTTAGGGAATAAGTCGCAAGCAATACCTTTAACTTTCACTTACTCTGGCCAGATACTCCAAAGTCTTTCGGAAGAGATGAGGCTGAATATCGGGATGAGTTGGATGTTCCGGGATGCGATCAAGTAGTACAACCTCCTCTATTTCTGATATATCGGGTATCGGACCTTTCTCCAGAACATCGGCATAATAAAGTCTCCCCCATCCTGTCTCTCCATCTTTTTTAACCGAATAGGTAGCAATGCAGCTAATATTGAATTCTAATGCTCCTGTTTCTTCCGACAGTTCACGCGATGCAGCTTCATCAGAACTTTCACCATCCTCTATATGACCTCCTGCAATCTCATAAGTAGTGCGTTTATGATGCCTGACAAACATCCATTTATCCATATAACGCGCTGAAATAACCGAATATGTAAGTTTTACCCCCGGTTCATATTCCGGACTGAAAAAATTAACCTCTGCCATAATAAACCATTATCACGAAAACGCAAATTTAATCATAATAAATTATTGAGTATTTTTGATGCTTAAACAGTTCATATGATTTTGCTCATTTTCCTGGCAGCAACGGAATTTTTTACTCCTGCAGTATTACGCCAGCATTTGTACCAGCGATCTAGACCGATATACTACATCCTGTTAATTGCGCATCTGCTGCTTAGCTTCTGGTTATGGATTTTATATATTGAGGTAAAGGGTGACAGGGGCTTTTATGATTCGCCCAGACATATATGGAGTATGATGCAGCTTAATGGAATGATTGCCGGTGTCGTCATTCCAAGAGCCCTGCTTATCATTCTGCATTATACCGGCAGATTCCTCAGACGTAAGACCGGAGGCTATATCAACTGGCTGACAAATATAGGTTTTGCAGTTTCAATAGCAATTTTTCTTGTTATTGCGGGTGGCACCCTGAGGGGTAGGTTCAACTTCAAAACTGATGAGGTTGAAATAAAAATAAAGGGACTGCATCCTGATCTTGACGGTCTCAGGATTGTCCAGATATCTGACCTTCACCTTGCAGGGTTCCATCATCACAGGAAAATGCTGGAGGAAGAGATGCAGGCGGTAAACAATCTTGATCCTGACCTACTTTTAAACACCGGTGATTTTGTGACTTTTGGCTGGAGAGAATTCAATAATTTCGATACAATTCTTTCCATTGCAAAAGGAAAGCATGGATCATATGCAGTTATGGGCAATCATGACTTTGGCACTTATCATCCTTATTTCACTGATGCTGACAGAGTCAATAATATACTCAGGCTTAATCAGCTTGTAAAATCATCAGGGTATTTAGTTCTGAATGATGAACATACCGTAATCAACGTAAAAAATGCCAGAATCGGGCTTATTGGCATAACAACAGAGGGACGTCATCCTGATATTGTTCATGGTGACCTTGACAGGGCCATAATGGACCTTGACAGTGTTGACCTGCAGATACTTCTGTCACATGATCCCAATCATTGGCAACTGGCTGTTAAAGGCAAAACCAATATTGATCTTACTCTCTCCGGACATACTCACGGGATGCAGATGGGAATATATTCCGATAAAATAAAATGGAGTCCTTCAAAATATTTCTACCCTCACTGGAGCGGACTTTACCCCGAAGGAGATCAGTATCACTATGTCAACAGGGGTCTTGGGGTTCTTTCAATACCCTTCCGTATCTGGATGCCACCTGAAATAACACTTATCACCTTGAAGAGGGAGTAACTTTGCATGGCTTTAACATAACATAATTACCTTCCATTTTTTCCGGGAGGCAATAGACTTTTCCTTCCCTGGATGCAAAATAAAGATGCGATGCTGAAGGTCTTCTCCCGTGTCCGTCAGCCCATAATGCATAAAACTCCTCACTGGGGTTAAGAGGTTTCCGGGCATAGGAATGATTATACTGACTATTATCTGTCAGCTTAATTAACATTTCCCAACTCTTACCCAGGTCGGAACTTACCCACATTGCCATCTCTCCTCCAGTATTATATAACTGAGGCCCTGGTTCTGTAGGACCTATGATACGCCATGTTCCATCATCTTCGATATAGAGCGATCCCATATCATAGTTATTATCAGACGAAGTAACATAACTAATGTCCCAGCTTTTGCCGTTCCAGTGAGCAATATTCCATTTTTGTGGTCCGCTCATGGGTCCTGCCTGGTAACCCTTGCTGGTAATATAGAGAATAGCCGGATATCCATTCCTGTCAAAAGCCAGGTCATTGATATATACATTCATACCCTTTGAAGCATAATCTGCAACAAGTGCCTGATTAACCTTTTCAGTCAATGGTAGCGTAACTTCTTTGCCATCAACTGTATGCCATGTGCCGGAAAAATCCTTATTCTGAAGATAATAAAGGTTAGTCCTGTAATTTAGTCCGGGTTCATCTTTCAAATTCGGGTGATAATTGAATGAAGTTCCCACTGTCCCGTTTTCAAAACAGCTGGTCTGATAATGCCCTTCCTCTATATGTGCTATATCTTTCCATTCTGACCAGGCAATACCATCAGGGCTTGTCATCCATGATATTACGCGAACTGACTTTCTTCCATACTTCAGTTCACTTTCTATATAGTGTGTGAATAGGCCGAAAAAGCCTTTTCCTTTCTGGTAATATACCTGCAGATACGAAAAATTATCAAGGGGAATTTTCTTCCCGTTTTCAATTTTATCCGGGGACACTGGCCCAAAGGAACTTATATCGTGTGGTTTGTTGCTCCTGTGAATATATGATGGACGCGAAGTTCCATGTGAAGTGGAAAACAACCAGATGTATCCCATATCATCAATACTAATAACAGGATTATCGTGTGCATCGGTGGTATTTTTATCAAGGACGCCAACAGGACGGACAACTGCTCCCTCAGAATGATCAAAATATGAAACAGCATGAATCAGAGAACCTGTTTCACTAACTGCACCATAGCAGAAATAGGTCCTGTTAACTTCAGGAGAATATACAGCTATCGGATTGTGATTAGCAGTATAGGTAGCCAGTCCTCCGCTGTATTTATACACATATTCATCACCCGATGGCTGGTTGGCGTACCAGATGCCACTGAATCCGTCCAGTGGCTTATTAAGCAAAATACCCTGGCTATAACTTGCATCAGGATGGAGATCATTTCCGGCCTTCTCCTGACAATGCAAGGCAGACATGTTTAATACTATAATGACTGCAATAGTAGAAAATATTTTATTATCAACTGATTTACACATAATTAAGAAAGGTAATATTAAAAATATTTTTATCAGTGTTCAGCAAAAGTCCAGTTCCTTTAAAACAGTAAAATTCAATATTCTTATGTATTTTACTAAATTGCCGGCATAAAAATACATGAGTATTGTTAATCTATCATATAATTACTTTGATTTTCGAGCGCTTTAACATAAATACTTATGAATAACATAGAAAAATATAATTCATTCAAAATGAAAAACAGCCTTCTGCTAATTTGCTTTTCAGTCATTATCTTCCTGTCATCCTGCACTCATGAACAGAGCGGCTGGATCAGAATCAACCAGGTAGGATATCGTCCCGGGGATGTCAAAGTAGCAGTCTATTTAAGTAAGAAACAGGTGATGCTTAAATCTTTCAGGATAAAAGATGCGACTACGGGAAAAGTTGTAATGACTTTTGATAAGCTCAACCAGACAGTCCCTCTTGATCATTTCGTTTGCTGCTACAGGCTTCCGTTTACTGATCTGGATACAGATGGAACTTACATAATCGAAGCAGGAAATGCAATATCAACACCATTCCGGATTGGAAAGGATGTTTACGATGGTACTGCAGATTTCCTGCTCAACTATATGAGGCAGCAGCGATGCGGTTACAATCCTTATTTAAGAGATTCATGCCACCTTCATGATGGCTATGAGATTTATGATGCCAACAACGATTCTTCACATGTTGATGTTACAGGTGGATGGCACGATGCCGCTGATTACCTTCAGTATGTTGCTACCTCGGCAAATGCAGTGTACCAGATGCTCTTTGCCTATTCTGAAAATCCCGAAGCATTTAACGACAATTATCTGGCAAACGGAGATCCCGGATCAGATGGTATTCCGGATGTGCTAAATGAAAGCAAGTGGGGACTTGAATGGCTGCTTAAGATGAATCCGGGGCCTGAATTGATGTACAATCAGCTTGCTGATGATCGTGACCATATCGGGTTCAAGTTTCCCAATAAGGATACTGCTTATTACGGAAAGGGAAAAGAGAGACCTGTATATGTCTGTACCGGCGAGCCACAGGGAGTAGGTAAATATAAAAACCAGGCAACCGGTATCGCATCAACCGCAGGAAAATTTTCCTCGGCGTTTTCAAAAGCGTCAGAAATTTACAGAACCATTGATCCTCAACTATCTGCTCAGCTTCTTACTAAAGCAAAGGATGCTTTTACATATGGACTGAAGCATCCGGGGGCATGCCAGACAGCACCGTGCAAAGCTCCCTATTTCTATGAAGAGGACAACTGGGTCGATGACATGGAACTGGCTGCTGTTGAGCTATATAACCAAACCGGAGATGAAAAATATCTCAAACATGCCGTTGAATTCGGCCGCAGGGAGCTGGTGACTCCATGGATGGGAGCTGATACAGCCAGACATTATCAGTGGTATCCGTTTGTAAACATGGGTCATCCGGGTATTGCAAGAAATCAGATAAATAAAGGTGATACGGAATTTGCCGGATATATGCAGCAGGGACTTGACCTTACTCTTGAAAAAGGAAAGAAGAATCCATTTATGGTTGGCGTTCCCTTCATATGGTGTTCAAACAACCTTGTAGCTGCCCTGATCACCCAGGCTCATCTTTACCATGAAATAACCGGGGATGATAAATATCTGGAGCTCGAAGCTGCCCACAGGGACTGGCTTTTCGGATGCAATCCCTGGGGTACCAGCATGATAGTCGGACTTCCCGAAAATGGAGACTATCCGCAGGAGACACATTCCGTTTATGTCTTAAAAGGCGGACAGACTCCCGGAGGTCTGGTTGACGGACCAATCTACGCATCAATATATAAGAACCATGCGGCCTATATTACGCTTACAAAACCGGATATGTATGCAGAATTCCAGACAAAATTGGCGGCCTATCATGACGAAATAGCTGACTATACTTCTAATGAGTGCACGATGGACGGCACTGCATGCCTTGTCTATTATCTCTCATCAATGTCTTCGGGAACAGGGAAAATCCACGGAAATCCTTTTATTAAGATGTCACATGGTGCTATCGTAAGGATGGATACAACACAGAAGAAGGTCTGGCTTACATTTACTGCCCATGAATTTGTCGATGGATTCGACACAGTGCTGAATACCCTCGGACATCACAAGGCAAAGGCATCGTTCTTTCTTACCGGTGATTTTACAAGGATCGAAGCTTATGACAGATTTATTGCCAGGCTTAAAGAGGATGGTCACTATATCGGCGCTCATTCCGACAAACATCTTCTCTATTGTGACTGGACAAAGAGAGATTCCCTTCTTGTAACAAAAGAGGAGTTTTTGACCGATCTTGACAATAATTACAAAGCGCTTTCGAAATTCGGTATTGAAAAGAAAATGGCCTCTGTATTTTTGCCTCCCTATGAATGGTATAACGACTCTATTGCAGTCTGGACAAGAGAAGCCGGGTTAACCCTGGTAAATATGTCATCCGGTACAATAACCAGCCAGGACTGGACCATTCCTGACGGTAATACTTATTATTCAAGCGATTTTCTGATGAAGGATTTTCTTAATTATGAAAAGAAGAAAGGCATGAACGGTTATATCCTGCTTATTCATCCGGGAACAGACCCGAAGAGAACTGATAAATTCTATAATAATCTTGATGCAGTCATGACATATCTTGAAAAGAGAGGTTATAGTTTTCATTCATTTTCAGAATTGATATAAAATGAGTAACAGGAATAATGAACTCATTAACAGCATTTGGAAAAATCAACCTGATTTGCCCATTACCCTGAAGAGAGGCAGGTTGATTTTTCTGCTTTCACCCTTATGGATTGGGGCAAAAAAGCAGAAAAGAGAATGAGAGCTGAAACTAAAGATATAGATATAGTTATCGATAGTATCGAATATAAAATTGTGTTCTCCCGGAGGAGGACATTGGGAATAAGTGTGCTTGCTGATGCTTCAGTTGTTGTAAGAGTGCCTTACCGTACTTCTCAGAAGGCAATAAAGAAGTTGGTGGAAGATAAGTCAGGATGGATCATAAAGCACAGGGATTTTTTTCGTAACAATCCTAAAAAAGTACCATTAAAGACTTATCTGAATGGTTCGACACACCTTTTCCGCGGTATTAAAATGATTCTCAGTTTACAGGAATCCCGAAATCCATTTGTGATATTTAACGGAGGTACTATTGAAATGGGTATTTCAAATCCCGCAAGTGAGGGATCGGTCAGGAATCTTCTTCACAAAGCATTTAAGAGTGAGGCACAGAAGTATTTACCAATTATTTTTTACAACATAAATGAAAAGCTTGCCGGCTATGCTCTAAAACCTACAGGACTGGTAATCAGAACTATGAGGAGCAGGTGGGGCAGTTGTACAAATAAAGGAAAAATTACATTGAACAGTGAACTTATCAGGCTAAGCGATAAGTATATAGAATATGTTATAATACATGAGATATGTCACCTGAGGCATCATAATCACGGTCCGAAATACTATGAATTGCTTTCTTTACTTTATCCTGAATGGAAGACAGCAAGGAAAGAGATGAAAAACTATAACTTGTAGAACAAGATATATCAGGCAATATTGGTATAAACAGCCTGAACATCATCATCATCTTCGATCCTGTCGATGAGCTTCTCGATATCAGCAAGCTGCTCCTCATTAAACTCAACCTGATTAAGCGGGAGTCTTTTAAGAGTTGCCTTTCCCACCTCTATACCCATCTGTTCAAGATCCTGGGACAGGGCTCCGAAGTTTGTATAATCACCGTAAACATAAACCGTATCATCATATATCTCTATCTCCTCCAACCCTGCTTCAATAAGTTCCAGTTCTATTTCTTCAAGGCTTTTGCTCTCAGGAAGAGTAAATTCAAATACAGCCTTCCTGGAAAACATGAATTCGAGTGAACCCGTCGGAACTGTGCTCCCGCCCGATTTATTGAAATATGATTTAATATTGGCAACGGTTCTTGTATTATTATCTGTTGCACATTCAACGAAGACCAGCACTCCATGAGGACCCTTACCCTCATAGCATATTTCAGCAAAGGCCTCGGAATCCTTTCCTGACGCACGTTTGATTGCCGACTCAATATTGTCTTTCGGCATATTCTGTGCCTTTGCATTCATAATGGCTGTCCTCAGCTTGGCATTGAGATCCGGGTCCAATCCGCCTTCTTTGGTCGCAATAGTTATATTTTTTGCCAGCTTGGGAAACAATTTTGACATTTTGTCCCAACGTTTCTCCTTTGATGCCCTTCTGTACTCAAATGCTCTTCCCATATTCCTTATGAATAGATTTTAAAATATGACCGGCAAAATTAATAAGCTAATTGAAAGGTCGATATGCTTATGAAACTTTTTTTAAATAATATATTCCTGACCTCTGGCTGGTATTTCTACATTTGTGAAACCTTCCGCATTAAGTGTGGAAACGTATTTTTTCTGGGTTTCATATTCCCCGTGAACAATAAATGTCTTTCCCAGGGCACTTTTATCCTGGCAGTTAAGGAAACTCATTAATTCATTGTAATCAGCATGGCCGCTGAATGCATCAATTTTTCTTATCTCAGCATTTACCATATATATATTTCCGTGTATTGAAACCTCCTTATCGCCTCGCAAAATCCTTGCACCAAGAGTTGCCGGGGAACAGTACCCGACAGCCAGAACAGTATTTTTAGAGTCAGAAATGTTATTGGCAAGGTGATGTTTTACCCGGCCGGCCTCCATCATACCTGAAGCAGAAATAATTACACATGGTTTCTTGTGATCATTCAGCTTCTTTGAGTCCTGCTGACGGGTAATATAGAACAGATTGTTAAAACCGAATGGATCTGGATCTGTTTCCATAACCTTAAGTATCTTTTTATTGTAACATTCGGGATGGGCTCTGAAGACCGCAGTAGCATTTACTGCAAGGGGACTGTCAACAAATATGTCGACTTTTGGCAGTCTTCCCTGGTTAAGAAAGGTGTTAAGTGTATAGACTACCTCCTGTGTTCGTCCAACACTGAAGGCAGGTATAATAAGCTTACCTCCTTTGTTCACACATGTATCCACTACTATGTTCAATAGTTCCTCCTCAGCAGCCAGATTATCATGATGTAACCTGTCTCCATAGGTTGATTCCGTGATCAGAAAATCAGCCTGTGGGAAAGGATCCGGGTTTGCCAGAATACTATCTTCCGGTCTACCGATATCCCCTGTATATGCAATCCTTACTATTTGTCCGTTTTCTATTATCTGAATATTTGCCACACCGCTCCCGAGCATGTGCCCGGTATTTGTGAATTTCACCTTAATGTTGTCATCGATCATGAATTTCATATTGATGGGTACACCGATAAAATGGTTCATACATTCACGGGCATCATCCTGTGTATAAATCGGGGTAACCATAGGCAAACCTTTTTTTGCTCTTCTTTTATTAAAAGTATAGGTATCATGCTCCTGAATAAAAGCAGAATCGGCCAGCATGATTGCACAAAGGTCCCTGGTGGCACTGGTACATATTACAGAACCCCTGAATCCCATTCTGTACATATATGGTATAAGTCCTGAATGATCTATATGAGCATGTGTCAGAATAATGTGATCGATAAGAGCCGGATCAAACATAAGGTCTCTGTTCATGCTGTCGGTTTCAAGTCCTTTACCCTGGAACATACCACAATCGAGCAGGATCTTTTTTCCCAGATCAGTGGTAATGAGATGCTTGCTGCCGGTTACCTCACGGGCAGCGCCTATAAATTTAATTTTCATGGCAGAATATTAAGTTAATTAAGGTTGTATTTGTAACTGGAAGGATAAAGATAGTTATTATAATTGAAGAAAAAGGCGTCAGGCTACAGGCGCCAGGTGGCCGTTAGCCGTTTTTCAACCACGAAGAATACGGAATTAAACGGAAAGATAAACCACTGTGACTTTCCGTCAACCGTTTGTCGTCAACCAACTCGTCGTCAGCCGTATCAAATCCTTACTCCTATTATTGCGATATCATCAACCTGATCAAATGAACCTTTCCATATTTCAAACTCTTTCTCTATGATATTTCTCTGTTCATCCATAGGTTTAGGATAAATCTCTTTCAGCAGCTTTTTAAGATTGGCTATTTTATATTTTAATCCATTAGACCCGCCAAACTGATCACACATTCCATCAGAAAAGATATAGATTGTATCACCCCTTTTAACCTTTATCTCATGGTTTGTGAATGTCTCTTTCTCTCCATAATATATGCCAATTGGCATCCGGTCGCCTTTATATTCTTTGAGTTCTCCACTCTGGAAAAGTACTAAAGGATTGTAAGCGCCGGCAAATTCAAGTTTTTTTCTATCCTTATGGAGAACACAGAATGCAATGTCCATACCATCTGCCGCTTCACCCTCCTTGCCGGTTTGATGCAGGGAGGTTTTAATCTTCTGTCTCAGAAGGTTAAGTATAATACCCGCACTCAGGTCGTTCTTATTGGTAATTATTTCATTAAGGCTTGATATTCCCAGTGTGCTCATGAAGGCACCCGGAACGCCATGACCTGTACAATCAGCTACTGTGAAGAAAATGTGTTTTTCGTCCTCTCCTATCCAGTAAAAATCGCCGCTTACGATATCTCTGGGTCTGAAGACAATAAAGTGTTCTGCAAAGCTGGTACTGAAAAGTTCTTCAGCCGGGAGCATGGCCATTTGAATACGGCTGGCATATTCTATGCTTGAAGTTATTTCCTCTTTCTGAGCCTGTATTTCCCTGGTTCTTTCCATTACCTTCTCCTCCAGGATCAGTTTCTCATTCTTAAGCTGGCGCTCTCTCATCCTCGTTATCAGTAAAATAAGTATGAGAACTGCTGCAAGAATAATCACATAAAAAGCCGTAGTCTGGGTAAAAGGTGCTTTAATGGTGAATCTCAGCTCTTTAATATCACTTATATTTCCCAGAAGATCTTTGGCACGAACCTGAAGTGTATATTCACCAGGAGCTGGCATCAAAGTTATTGTTGAGGAATTAGACCAGCGTGACCAGTCATCCATAACTCCTTTGAGGAGATATTGATACTGCGTCGAATTCTGTTTATAATAACCTGGTGCAGAAAGTTCAAAATATACAGTATTGTCACCCCTGTAAAACTTCATGTCAGATAAACTGAAATAGATACCATCCTCATTTGTGGCACTTTTCACAAAGAGATTAAACTCGTCTTTTACGGAGATGTTGCTTTTCATTGCAACCCTGTATATCTGGTTATTTCCGGAAACTATCCATAAATAATTATCTGTTAATGTAATAGATACGATATCATCAAAGAGTTTCAGAAGTGCAGCCTCTTCACTGTTTACCTTGTTATCAACAGGAAGGTAAACCCATTCACTGCCGGAATTGTACCATGGGATACCAGGCTGAGAAAATATATATTTCAACTTTGATCCATCATGTATATTCCCCCTGTTGTATTCTTCAAATTGATCACTGCTTACCTGATAATAGTAAATACCTCCTTCGGTGAAAAGGAAAATGGTATCATTTGTACTCTCAGTAATGTATTTATTCGGGTAATCATTCTTAACAGAAAATGTTTTATAATCAGCTGAATCCGTTGACCTGCTTAAAGGGATTTTGAATGCAGTGCTGTACCCTCCAGCCCATAAATAATCCTGTCCATCAGAAGTTATCGAATAAAGAGGCTGCTTGAAATCACGGTCGGGAAAGTTAGTTTTCCACCTTCCAACGTCATAAGTTACATAGAAATAACCATCGGAAGTAGCAACAAAATACCTGTCGCCTGATAACTTCATGCTTATATGATTGACATATTCCTCCTTTGCGACTATCCTTGCCTTATGGTCAGATATGACATACAGGCCATTGTTAGTCGAAACCAGTATACCATGGGGTGTTGAAACAAGCTGCTTTGACTTATCATTCAATCCGTCAACCTTCCTGTATCTGTAGTTAAGTGATTTTAATCTGGTTACTTTCCTCCTGACATATTTTGGTTCTGTTTTATTTTCCTTTACTGACTGTACCTGCTTTGCAGTTTCTGATACGGATTCAGATGACTCTTTTCTGGAGAAGATACGCGAAAACAAACCTCTTTTTGTCTTTGGTTGCTCCCTGGTCTGATTTTTTTGCTGAATTACGGAGGCAGCAGGTGACGAATTTGCTCTTTCATTTTTTACCATCACCATCACTTCACCATAATTCCTGATCTTATCCAGATAGAAAACACCTTCACTCGTTGAGATATATAATTCATTATTGTACCAGGCTGATCCAGTGAGATTTCCTGAAAGACCCGGATAAATTGTAAAATTTCCGGCAGGAAGGCCGAGTACTGCCCTGGTTAAGCCGTACTGATGTGATATCCAAAGGCCTGTTCTGTTATCTGCAGCTAAAGCATAAATTTCGTCATCGGGCAGACCATTAAGATAGTTAACAGTTGCTCTGAGCTTGCCTGTACTTCTTTCAACAACAATTGCTCCCCCATCGACTGTTGAGAATGCATAAAGACTATCGGATATTACAATACCGTCTGTAAGTATATTGTCACTTAGATAACCATCATCCTTTATATTATAGTCATAGAATTTTATCCCATCGAAAAGGGAAAGTGAACTATTGTCCATTCCCAGCAGTACCATTTTATTATTGTATGGCAGAGAGAAAAGCACCTCTCTGTTTTCGAGCAGGTAACCGGTCACTATTGGAAAAAGAGTATCAGCTTCAATCCTGAACAATCCCTTTGACATAACATTGATAAAAATGTTTTTGGGTGTCAGGATCAAGCCCGTGAAACCATTTGAACCCTCACTTTCAAATCTCTTCTCAAGCTGGTTTGTTTTTAAATTATGCCTTGAGATGGATGTCTCACCATAAAACCATATTGTTGAATCTGTTGCATTTATACTTATTATAAGTCCAACAGATGCCGTATCGCCTGAAAGAGTTTTGTATGAATAAAATCCTTTTTCATCTTTTTCGAGATAACCGTAATTATTATCACATCCTGCATAAATGCGGTTATCAATACTGCAATGAAATAGGGAATATGCCACAGCAGGCATCCTGATGAAATCCCATGCCTGACCGTCAAAGGTCATAATGCCTCGTCTGTTGGCAAACATCATCATACCCTCACCATTCTGACAAATAGCCCAGCTCTGATTCTCAATTTCCCTGCTCTCCTGAAAATTAGTCAGTGGCACTGCACCTTCCTGAGCTTTTATAGTTAAGGTAAATACGACAAAAAGCAGGATCTGGAAAAATACCTTTTTCATTGCTCTGTAATAATGTTGGTTAAAAATCCTGTAAGATTTATAAAATTACAAATAAAAACATAGATTATAGACTCATCCGATAATCTGATTAAGTAACATAACTCCGATAAGCCCTGTTATCCCAATAGAGGTTTCCATAATTGTCCAGGTCTTGAGTGTCTCTTTAACACTCAGATTGAAATACTCTTTGAAAAGCCAGAATCCGGTATCGTTAACATGACTGCACATAAGGCTGCCTGAACCAACTGCCAGCACCATCAGTTCAGGACTGACACCGGTACCACTAATGAGTGGAAGTACTATTCCAGCAGCAGTAAGACCCGAAACAGTTGCCGAGCCGATACTTATTCTCAATATTGTGGCAATTAGCCAGCCCAGGAAAAGGGGTGAGAGACCGGAGCTGCTTAGCATTTCGCCAATATAGTTACTCACTCCACCGTCAACAAGGACCTGCTTCAATGCCCCTGCTCCTGATATCAGCAGCATTATCATTGCAACACTTCCCACTGAACTGGATAGTGATTTCATAACATCACCAATCTTCTTTCCCATGGCAATTCCCAGGAAATAAATGGCTGATAAAACCGAAATAAGCATTGCAATTATCGGATTACCTATACCTGCCAGAATCTGTCTGATAATATTATCTTCAGAGAAAATAAATCCGGCAACAGTAGCTATGGATATCAGTATGACAGGGAGGAGGGCTGAAAAAAAGCTAGTAAGAAAACCTGGCATCTCTTCCTCAGTCAAAACCCTCTGACTAACAAATTCACTTAAGGGCTTTGCATTTACCTTGCTCAGGAATCTTGCCAGAAGCGGACCTGAAACAAGAATTGTTGGTACGGCAATGGCCAGGCCAAAGATCAGAGTCTTTCCGAGATCAGCACCGAATATTGCAGTCAGGGCAGTTGGTGCAGGATGAGGAGGAAGCAAACCATGAGTAACTGATAATGAGGCCAGCATGGGTAATCCAACATAGAGAAGAGGCAGACCTGTTGATGCTGCTATAGTGAAGACAAGTGGTATCATAATAAAAAACCCGATCTCATAAAACAGTGCGACCCCTATTATAAATCCGGCGACCATAATTGAAGTCTGGATCCTTTTTGTGTTTGCATTCTTCAGAAATCGCGAGGTAATCCTTTGCGCTGCACCACTTTCAGCAACAAGCTTTCCCAGCATTGCACCCAATCCGAGCACAGGTACAATTACTCCCATTGTGCTCCCTATACCTTTTTGAATGGTAGATATTGTATCTGTTACATTCATTCCTGAAGCCAGGGCAACCAGAATGGCTACAATCATAACCGCAATGAATGGATTCAGTTTCAGTACAAGAATAAGAAGAAGAAAAAGTGTGATTCCACAGATGACAATCGCAAGTGGCATAAATTTTTATTTTTTTGTTAATTTAACTTTTTTGACATTTCTCTTATCAACTCCTCAAACTTCACAATATCCGAATCATAAAATATACAGACCGGCCCTTTAAAATTAATATCCCAGATAAGCCCTTTTCCGGAATAAGTGCTGATAAATCCCCATCTTGTCTTACTTATTTCCCTTGCTTTTTCAATATTCTCTGAGGCTAATATTAATTCTTTCTTTAAATAATCCTCATCAGTTGAAGCAGATGCTTTTTTCAGATGAACTGACGTTGATGAGAGTTCAAGCAGACTTTTATATTCTTCAGTGATATAATCAAGTGATATTCTGAATTTCCCGATGCTTGCTCATGAGTCTAAGGTATAGTGGTAACAGGTCTTTCATATTTTTTAAAAGTAGAAATAATATGCCAGTTTCATATAATTCAGGCAAAATCATTTATATTGGACTCAAGATCAGGAACTGAAATTACATATCGTATGCTTTGACTACAGACGGAAATGAATCTTCATAAATATTTGCTACCTTTCTTACTCGCATTATTCGTATTCTCCTGTGTGAATATACCGGATAATCCACGGGGATATCCGGAAAAAAGTGAAAATGCAGATATACTTAAAGGTTTCAGGAAACCTCCCGAAGGATTTGGTGAGGTGCCATTCTACTGGTGGCAGGGCGATACGCTGACCAGGGAAAGACTCCTCTGGCAGCTCGACCGGCTGACCGGCAAAGGAATTTCAAGTCTTCAGATCAATTACAGTCATCTCGACTATGGAAGTCTTTCCTATGGACTGTCCAATCCAAGCAAGCCAGCTCTGTTTACAGATGCCTGGTGGGATCTCTTTAAATGGTTTGCCGAAGAAGCAAGTAAAAGGGGCATGAGTGTCAGCCTCAGTGATTATACAATTGGTATCGGCCAGGGATTCTCCATGGATGAAGCTCTTAAAAACAATCCGGAGATCAATGGTTCCGTACTTCGCTGCAAATCGTATATTATGAAAGGCAGGATCAGGTTACATATACCTGAAAATATATTAGCTTTAACTGCCTATAACTTCAATAAGGACAGCACATTAATACCTGAAAGCAGAGCTGACCTGCTCAGACAGGTTAATGATTCTGAGCTTACTCTCGATCTGGGAAATAGTTTTAGGAGAGTTATAATTGTCTACCCGGAAAAACTCATTCCTTCATACGATCCTATGCATCCTGAAAGCGGAAAAGCATACAATGAATATTTCTTCGGAAAGTTTGAGAAGGCTCTTCAGGGAAAGGGAAAAGGATCGCTCAATTTTTTCTTCTCCGATGAGCTTAATTTCAGGGTTAGCGGGAATCTTTGGAATGATTATTTTGCAGAAGAGTTCAGTAAAAGAAAAGGTTACAGGATCACTGACAATCTTGATGCTTTGTTTTTCAATACAGGTGATAAAACAAGTGATATCAGACTGGATTACAATGATGTACTTGTAAGTCTCTGTGAGGAGAATTTCTTCAAACCTGTTTACCAGTGGCACCAGGATCGCGGAATGATATTCGGATGCGATCACGGTGGAAGGGGCCTCGATGTAGCTGAATTCGGTGATTACTTCCGCACACAGCGCTGGAACCAGGGGCCTGGTTCTGACCAGCCTTATCTTTCAAAAGATATTGTAAAAGCCAAAGTGGCAGCTTCAATAGCGCATCTTTATGAAAGACCGAGAGTGTGGCTCGAAGGATTTTACAGCAGCGGATGGGGTACCTCTTCAGCAGCACTTACCGATGCAATATTTGCAAACTATGTCGCAGGATATAACCTGATGTCCTTCCACGGGCTCTACTATTCGACAATGGGAGGCTGGTGGGAATGGGCTCCTCCGGATAACCATTTCAGGATGCCTTACTGGCTGCATATCGATCCGCTTATGAAGTCAATGGAACGATTGTCATATCTTCTGTCGCAGGGAGTTCATAAGTGTGATGTGGCAATCATCTATCCCACTGAACCTGTTGTTGCAGGAGTGGATGGAGATAAGGCGGTAAAAACAGCCTTTGAGACCGGTGAAGATATCTACCGTCTTGGTATTGATTTTGATTTCATTGATTATGAATCACTTGCCAGGTGTGAAGTAAAGAATAAAGAGCTTCTGGTTGCAGGAGAACATTACAAAGTACTTATCGTTCCTGCGATGAATATATTGAGAAACACTTCTTTACAGAAAATTGAAGAATTCAGCAGAGAGGGTGGTATAGTAGTATTTGTGGGTGACAAGCCTGAAAACCTGTTCACTCCTGAGAACAATATCCTGGCATGCCAAACTCCTGCTGATGTATCCGGTACAATTTCAGGCAGATACAACAGAGATTTTATTATTTATGATACAATTCATCCACAGCCGTACGTAATGCACAGGACTATCGGAAGCAGGGAGGTGTTTGCACTTTATAATATTCCTGAAGGAACTAAATGCTTCTTCAGAACAAAAGGGAATGTACAGCTATGGGATCCCTGGACAGGTAAGACTGCATCACTGGAGAAATTTGCAGGAGAAACTGCAGAAGGAACAGTTATAGAACTGCCATTGTCAGAAAAAGAGATACAACTGATAGTTTTTAATAAAAAGAATAAGAAAACAGATAATATTTTCCCGCGAAAAAAACTGGTTGATCAGATTTCAGTTGACAGTAAGTGGCAATCTGAACTTGAACCTGTACTTGATAACAGGTGGGGCGATTATCAGCTTCCCGCAAAGGATGAAATGCTTGGGGCACAGGTCAGACAACTCAGGCTTACTGAAAATAATGACAGTAAGGTTGTTACCTGCTCATATGGTCCACAGTTCCTGAAACTCGGTCCTCTGCTTAGAAGGCCATCACCGGAAAAACTTATCAGAATAAGCAAAGATGAAAAAACAAAATGGGAAGCTTATTCATTTTCATGGCGATACGGAGTTGAGGGAGACTATGGCCACCAGGGATGGCACGGGTTGAAAGGAAGAGTTTATGACCAGTTCATCAGACTTGGAGCAATTGAGGAAAGAAAAATGTCGAAGTTCAGGGTGGCAGAGAAAGAGGGAATTTTCTATATACTCAAATCCTCTGTTATCGCGCCATATGATGGTGAATTTGGAATGCATACTGACAGCATAAAACCAGCATTAATATTAATTGAGAATAATACAATTGATCCTTATACAAATAAAGTGCTTCTAAAAAAAGGAGCCAACCAGTTACTTCTTCTTTTCGAAAGGGCATGTACCTCGTTTGTTGTTTTCAGGGATCCGAAGATTAATTCAGCTAAAGCAAAGCCTGTTGCAATGAGATGGTTTGAAGATCCGGGAATCTTACCATTCGACTGTCCTGAAAGCAATTCGGGCATTTTCAGCTTCAGGTCAGCTCCCGGACTAATATCACTTTCATTTTCAGCTTATGGGAAAGTAAGTGTTAAGGTTAATGGAGAGTCAGCTACAGAATCTGAAAAACGGACCCATAAAAATGGCATCTCAGACTACAGATTTACTGTTAATAAATTAACAGATGAGCCTGCAGAGGTGGAGATAGCTATTGAATATCAGCCGGGTTACAGGGGAGCCGGAGCATTTCCCGGTTACATAGAACAGGAGTGCGGAAAAGGATCCTTGTTAATTGGTGACTGGTCGGAGGTTGACGGCCTCCACGCCTACTCCGGTGGCATGTGGTACAGGAAAACAATAAATATTGATAAGAAAGTAAATGAATTGATCGAAATTGATCTGGGTAATGTCGTATCATCGGCTGAATTGTTAATTAACGGTAAAAGTGCAGGGATCAGGCTATCTCCTCCATGGAGTTTCGACATTACTGCCAATGTTAGGAATGGAGAAAACAAAATAGAAATTCTTGTACTTAATACAGTTTCAAATAACTATACCTCAATCCCGACAAGGTACAGGGGTAGTATTCGGTCGGGATTAATCGGGCCGGTTTCTATAAATACATATACCACAGACAAGGATTAAAAAAACAATGCCATGAATTATAAACTACTAAGCTTATGCACAGGAGCAGCCATTTCAGCAAGCTCACTGAATATTACTGCAAAAGGTACTGAAAGACCGAATATACTTTTTATTATGACCGACCAGCATAATGCTGGATATTTCGGATTTATGGGTCACCCGATATTAAAAACACCAAACCTTGATGAACTGGCACAACATTCGGCAGTTTTTACCTCAGCTTATTGTGCATCTCCTGTCAGCGGACCATCAAGAGCTGCCGTATTTACGGGCAAATATCCCTTACAGAATGGAGTGACATCAAACTGGATAAAGCTTAAGGATGAATCGGGGTTACTGACAAAAAAGCTGGCAGAGGCAGGATATTTTAACGGTATGATAGGTAAGCTACACCTTACACCAGTAACTGATGATCACGGATTTCAGTTCAGGAGGATCTGCGATTCACCATACGACCTTTACGACAAGGAAGAGATTGTGGAAAATGATTATCTTAAATGGGCTGCCAGTGATCTGGGAATAAGCCCTGAACGACTTGCAGCGCTGGCAGGAGAGAGTGAGCGGTGCGGGGTTAAGGACTCACGCTTCTGGCTTGGCTGGAGCTGGGCTGATGATAAGCACCAGATAACAACATGGACAGGCAATGAGGCTGTTTCATTTATCAGCAGCTATGACAGGGGACAGCCATTTTTCCTGCATGTGTCATTTTTCGGGCCTCATCACCCCTACTCCACATGCGCCCCCTGGGACAGTATGTATGATCCGCAAAAAGTTGTTTTACCTCCGACATTTGGAAAGATACAACCTGGCGCCCAGGCAGGAATCAGACCTGAATGGACTGAGGAAACATGGCGGAAGATCATTGCTGCTTACTATGGGAATATAAGCGCTATAGACAACCAGGTCGGACGAATTATTAAGACATTGAAAGATAAAGGGCTATGGGAAAATACACTGATTATATTTACATCTGATCATGGTGATCATATGGGCGATTTCTCACAATTAGGTAAAGGAACGATGCTCGAAAGCAGCGTCAGGGTCCCCTTACTGATCAAAGCTCCAGGGAAAGAAGCCGGTGAAAAAAGATACTCTGAAATAATTAACCTGATAGATCTCTATAACACCTTTCTACATTATGCAGGTATAACGGCAAATCAGAATTCTTCAGAGTCAACGTCAATTCAAAGTCTCCTGGAGGGCTCAAAAAAGTGGAAAAACCAGACCTTTTCAAGTATAGGTTCTGCTGACGGTAAAAACGGACAGGTGATGTATATAAAAGATAACCTGAAATGCATAGGTTTTCTGAAGAACGGGGTTATGAAAACAGAACTTTATAATAGGAATGATAAAATACCGGACTCTCAAAACATAGCTGATATCCCTGGAAATGCACGGATCAGGGCGGAGATGGAAACAACAATCAGGAAATGGATAGAAAGGCAATAACAGATCAGAGTCTGAACCTCCATCCTCCCCTCAATTCAATAGTCGTTTGATACTGGTCAATGAAGATCATCTCATTGACACTAAGTGAAATATTAATACCAGTCTTATGAATGTAATTGACTCCAAGTGGTATCTGGAAAAAACCATTGTGATACTCATAGCCAAATAGTGCTCCGGTAAATGGGGTTATCCTGTTTTCAGAATAGTTAGAATTAATATGCAATCTGGCTCCTGCCGAGAGATATAATATCTGCTTTGAGTCTGCACCCATGTTGACTTCCATATCGACCTGCGGCGTAAGAAAATAGTCCATAGTTGATGTGAACATCAAACCGGATGATGATATCCATTTTGCGCCGCCTATGCTTATGCCCAGAGGTTTATCTTTCCTTGGATTCTGGTTGCCCATAAGATCCACAACTCCATTCTCATATTCAATATTTGCAATTTGTCCTGATTTTATCCAGAGAACTGGGCCTTCTGAATAATCAGTCATTTTATATTTTACAACTTTTCCGGTATTCTCAACTATCTTAACATCAAGCTGCTTATTGTCTTTGGTCAGGATCTTATCCTGTCCTGTTACACAATTAAAGACAAATCCCAAAAAAATAAAAAACAGGCACCTCCTCATAATTTGATGAAAATAAAATACATTCTAATAATTTGGTGTAATTATACAAAATCTCTAAACAATAACGTATTATGCGGTTGGAATTTTAATATATTGACTTAGTGATCCTTAGTGTCTTTGAGCCTTTGTGGCATTTTTTCAGCCACCAGGGCACAAAGATTCACAAAGCATTTATTAATATTTAAATGATACCAAATGTTATTCTATTCTTTCACTTTTATGCAATCAGACATCCTGAATATCTCTATTGCCTTTAAAAAGGATTCTTCTTTTACAAATATATAATCAGTATTGAATGTTGATATAACAAATACAGTTATTTTGTTGTCTTTAAGCGGAGCGGTTATTTCATTGATTATGCCTATCAGTGAAAAATCTACGATTCCTTCCACTCTGAATCCTCTCCAGCCTTTACTCGATTTAATATCGCCGGATGAAACTGTACAATTCGTAATAATTGAAATCTCTTCATTGGTTTTTGTAAGTGAATAGAACCCGGATTCAAATATCTCAGATGGAATTTCCTTATAATCAGCTACCTGATATATAATAAATTTGTCTTCAAGTGGTACTAAAGTGATCATATATGTTTACAAAATATTTTTTAAAACCTTGGAGTTCACGGAGGGACACGGAATATCGATTACACACTCTCTCCTCTTCTCCCCTTCTCCCCTTCTCCCCTTCACCCCTTCTCCCCTTCACCCCCTCACTTTACCAAATGAATCTCACTCACCGACTTAATCGCCCTGTCGGAGAAGAAATCGGCAGCTGCAAATACCCTGAATAATCCGCCATCTTCATCAGGTTCTGTACGCACAAGAAGGAATTCCTGCTGATCATTCCTGTTAAAAAGTTCAGAAAAGGATACTGCGCTCCTGTAACCATCCTTTCCCGCAATGCATATTATTCCCAGTCTGAGATTTTCCCTGTTGGTCTGATAATATTTTGTAAGCGAATTGCGTAAAAGCATGCCATAAAAAGGTGAGGTACTGTGAATGCCCCTGCCTCTTCCGTAAAAAATTGTATTATATGTTACATCCTCTTCTTCACTTATAGGGGATAAAACACCGAGCTGCTTTTTCATGTTAAAAACCTTTATCTCTCCTGAGTACATTGGAGACATCCCCCTCTTAACTTTAAAAGATTTCCGGACTGACTTAACTCTTATAATTGAAGGTTCAGAGATATTTCTTTCTGATATCAGATCATTTGCTGCCACTACCCGGGAAGAAACAGGCAAAGGCCAAAGGTCTTTTGATTTGGAAGGTACTATCCTCGAAACACCTGAGGCAATAATAATCCTATGAAGATTATTTGGATAATATATTTCGCCCCAGCTGAAAACCACCTTCTCTCCCGACTTATTTTCAATCTCAACATAGAGGTCGATAATTGGATTAAACTCCTCATAATTAACCTTTTCTATTATTCGGTCATTAAGAATATCGAAAAGCGAATATCCGTCATACCTGTATGCACCAACAAACCTGTCACCTCCGTCATCGTCAAGCAAAGTCTCTTTAACTATTACTGAGTGTTTTGAAAGAGTTGAGAAATCTAACTTCCCCGGATTGGCAATTTCACCTTCTAAATAAAGATCATTCAGGACCAGCGGAAAGGTCTCAGTGTTATCATAAAAATTATTTGTCATATCAGTTGTATCAGGTGACTGTTTTATATTATCACATTTGCTGTTTGGGTTATTGACACATGACAGCAAACTAAATGAGACGAAGAACAAAAAAAAGTTCTTGGACATAATGTGGTATCTGAAAATAATTGGAAACAAAATTAGTTTATTAGTAATATCTTTTACTGATATTTTTCAGGTATATCTTCCATTTTTCTAAACTCACATTTAACCACAGAGGACACTGAGTCCCGGTTTTCACCGGGTGCACAAAGGTCACAAAGTCATTGTGTTGGCATATTACTTAGTGTTCTTTGTGTAATACTGATCCACCCCAGTTGATCAGTGCTTTGTGAACTCTGTGGTTAATTCTATTAGTTTTTATATATTTATTCCAGATAAACAATTATACCTCAATCCCATGAATTCAAAGGAAAGAATGATGTTTGCAATAAACGGGGAGAAGCCTGACAGGCTTCCTGTTACTGTTCACCAGTGGCAGGGTTATCATCTTGATACATATATGAACGGGATAACTCCCCTTGAGGCATTCAGACAGGTGGGAATGGATGCTGCGATACAGTATTTTGCAGATATGGGGCAATTCTGGCTTGTGGATGCCGACTTTGCCAAATTCTCAACTCCTGAATGGAAGGATGAAGCCGTTGTAGTAAACAGTCATCCCGATAACAGAATATACTATCATACAATTACTACACCGGAAGGTGTGCTGACTTACAAAAGCTCAGGCAACAGGAAAACAACCTGGATAACCGAGTATCTTATCAAAAAAGATGAAGATATTGACCTGATAAGAAAATTTATGCCTGTACCCATGCTCGATCAGAAACCACTTGAAAAGGTATATGATGAAGTCGGCGACCAGGGGATTGTCAGAGGATTCGTCTGGGGCGACCAGGCAGGCTGCTGGCAACATGCTGCCTGTCTGATGGATATCAATGAACTTATTGTTAAAAGTCTGACAAGTCCTGACTGGGTTCATGAGCTTATGGAAATACTACTGGAAAAGAAGCTGCAGTTTATTGAATCGATGGATGGAGCAAAATTTGACCTTATCGAAACTGGTGGCGGTTCAGCTTCCTCTACACTTATTTCACCCGACATGCACAAAGAGTTTTGCCTTCCCTATGATAAAAGAATGCATGACGCTCTTCACTCCCTTGGATTCAAAATAACCTATCATACCTGCGGAGGGACATATGGTATTGAGGAATACATAATCGCAAACGAAGCCGATTGTTCGGAGACACTTGCCCCAATAAGTATCGGAGGCAACCAGGAACCATGGGAAATGAAAGAAAAAGTGGGTAAGCGTATTTCCCTCATCGGTGGCATAGATCAATTCAATGTTCTGACAGATGGTACTGAAGAAAAGATAAAAAACATGGTCAATACTCTGTTCGAAAAAGTAGGGTATGACGGAGGTTTTATCTGCGCCTGTTCTGACCATTTCTTTGAAACCCCGGTAGAAAATATCAGGATAATGGCAGATGCTGCAAAAGAATGCAAATACTGATACTATATAACCTCATCAGGCCATTCAACAAGTTTGCCTGTAGATTTAAATGTAGGTCTCTGAGCTTCAACCCTCCGGAGATAATTTCCTAGTTTCACTGCAAGTTCTCTGACTCTGGTTGTTTCCTTTGCAGCAAGATTATTCAGTTCTCCAATGTCCTCAGTTATGTTAAAGAGCTCAAAATGCCTGTCTTCGTAATAGTATATTAGTTTCCAGTCACCGCTTCTGATAGTGCTTGTAGCACCAATACCCGGACCTGTTGGTCCCCAGTTGTTGGGAAAATGCCAGAAGAGATCTCTGCCTTCTGAAGTTGTTCCGTTCTGAAGTAACATCGGAACAAAGCTCTTTCCATCAACAGTCTGAACAGTTTTATAATCTCTTATATGAGCCATTTCCAGGATCGTGGGATAGAAATCTTCTATCAGGAGATAATCTTTGCATTTAGTTCCGGGGTTTACCTTCCCGGGCCATTTGACAATCATAGGCTCCCTTATGCCACCTTCATAAGCTGATCCTTTACCGCTGTTGAGGGGTTTGTTATGAGTATGCTGTTCTCCCTCTCTTGGTTTCAGGCTGAATCCACCGTTATCCGACATGAAAAGGATGATTGTATTGTCAGAAAGATTATTTCTTTCGAGATAATCCATAAGATCACCAAGGCTCTTATCCATGCCCTCAACCATTGTGGAATATCTCGCTTCAAAATCACCCAGCCCCATATCGATATACTTCTGATAGAAGCGATTATCAGCATATAGAGGGATATGGACTGCATAATGAGCCATATACAGATAGAAGGGTTTTCCTGTTGATCTCGATTTATCAAGAGCAGCAATCGCCTCACGGGTAAGAGCTTCAGAAAGGAAGATTGAATCACCATGGTATTTCTCAAGTCCCGGAATACCCCAGGGCAGGGTGTGTCCTCCTTTTTCTTTATTCCCAAAATTCTCAGTCCCAAGATAACTGCCAGGGCCTCCTGCCGCATGGCCGGCAATATTTACATCGAACCCGCAGTTGACCGGGTTGGCTGTAGGTGTTGTCATTGCTCCGAAATGTGCTTTCCCGCAATGAATTGTATAGTAACCATTATCCTTCAGAATCTGAGGCAGCATAGTTGCATACACCGAATGAGGGATCGTATCGCAGGGCTGCACTCCGTTTACATTCCACTTAGGATAGGAAAGGACTTCACTCTGTCCATCTACCGTTGTATCCCTTCTCAGTGTCCAGTTGGTAACACGGTGGCGGGCTGCATTCATACCTGTAATCAGACTTACACGTGTGGGAGAGCTGACGCTTGATGCATAGGCCTGTGTGAACATCATGCCTTCACTTGCGAGCCTCTCCATTGCCGGCGTTTGGTACCTCAGGTTAAAGGGAGTCTTTTCTTTCCAGAAAGGGACTGAGGTATCCTGCCATCCCATGTCATCAACCATAAAGAGAATAATATTTGGTCTTTCAGTGGATTCAGTTTCTGCCCTGCATCCTGATAATAATGGAAGAATAGCGCCGGTGATTACAACCAGACTGTTTATTCTTTTCAGATTTCTGCAGATGTTCATAATTATACTGCTTGTAACTAATTAGTGCCTAAAGTGCCTAGAGTGCCTAAAGTTAATGTTTATAATTGATCTCCAAACTTTAGCTCACTCTAACCTCTGTTTTAATCAACAATAATAATAACCATATCCATAACATTTGTCAGGGTGGGCCCTGTTATGATATGTCCGCCACACTTCCTGAAGAAATTATAGGAATTAAAGTTTTTTAGGAATTTGCCGGGATCCCGTCTTTTTGATAGTGCAAAGGATATTGTTTCAGAATCCACAACTGCACCTGCCGCATCAGTTGGACCATCATTACCATCGGTTCCTGCACATAATATCGTAATACCGGGCATATCCTTCAGCATTTCAGCACACAGCAATGCCAGGTGCTGATTTCTTCCTCCCGATCCCTTTCCTGTCATCTTCACAGTAGTTTCACCTCCAAAAAGGATACAGACAGGTTTGACCTCACTGGTATCGTTCTTAAAGTTAATTGCTGTGTCAACAAGATACTCAGCAACAGAATCAGTATCTCCCTGCAGTTCATCATCAATTATAACTGCATTTATATTCAACTCCATTGCCTTTTGTCGTGCGTTCTCCAGGGCAAGCCTGTTATTGCCAATTATAATGTTGTGTGTCTTTTCAAATATTTTATCTCCGGGCTTTGGCGTATCTGGTTTCTTTCCAACAGCGCCATCATAAAGAAATTCAATAATTCTTGAGGGCAGGGAAGATTTTATATTAAATTTCTCCAGTACTTCGATGGCATCAACATAGGTAGTCGGATCAGGAGCTGTAGGTCCTGATGCAATCACATCAAGGTCATCACCATGCACATCTGAAAGTATCAGGCTCACAAGTGTGGCAGGATAAACCATTTTTGCCAGCCTTCCTCCTTTAACTCCCGAAAGATGTTTCCTTACAGCATTGATCTCATGAATTGATGCTCCGCTGTTAACCAGTAATTTATTTACCACGATAAGATCATCAGATTTCAATCCTTCCGGGGTATCACAAAGCAGCGACGACCCTCCTCCTGACAACAGACAGATCACAAGGTCATCAGAATCGGCTGTGCGGACAAGCTCAAGTATTGAACCGGTAGCTTTAAATCCGTTTGAATCAGGGAAAGGATGCCCCGCTTCAGTTATCTTTATTAATTTAACTTCAGAAGCAAAGCCATATTTGACAATTACATGTCCTCCTTTGATACGGTTCCCGAGTATTTTTTCAACTTCGGAAGCCATAACAGCACTGGCTTTTCCCGCTCCGATAACATAAATATTCTTTATATTGTCCAGAGATATGTTCAGATTCCCTATTCTAAGAGAAGAACCATCAAGTGTCATTGTACTTTTTACCAGCTTGTCCGGGAGGACAGAGTCAATTGCTTCAAGGAAGATCTGTTCAGCTATCTGTCTGCGATTCATAATTTCAGATGTCAATTAGTGAAAGCTATCAGGTAAAAAACAGATATGCCACAAAAATTGCTGTTACAGCACCTGCAAGATCAGCTATCAGTCCGCACCCGATCGCGTGGCGAGTATTTTTAATACCAACCGAACCAAAGTAAACAGCAATTATATAAAATGTAGTATCAGTGGCTCCCTGCAATGTGCATGCAAGTCTGCCAACGAACGAATCAGCGCCGTAGGTTGTCATGGCATCGATCATCAGTCCCCTGGCTCCGCTGCCCGACAGCGGTTTCATAAATGCGACCGGAAGCGCACCTGTAAACTCAGTATCTATACCGAACCAGAAAAAAGCCTTTCCTATCCCATCAATTATAAAATCCATTGCACCAGATGCCCTGAAAACACCTATTGCCACAAGTATCGCAACCAGAAATGGAATTATCTTCACAGCTATGTTAAATCCATCTTTTGCACCCTCAACAAAAGCATCATAAACATTAACTTTCTTTATGAAAGCCAGCACTATGAATAATACAATAACCGACATCAGAAAAAAGTTCGCCGAAAAGGTTGAAATTGAGGAGATCTGTTCTTTTGGTAACCTGCTGAAATAGAATATCATCCCCGCAATAATAGCTGTAAATCCACCAAGGTAAGCCAGAATTACCTTATCGATAAGATTAATTTTCTGTACCAGCGCCACGCTTATCACTCCGGCGAGGGTAGCTACAAAAGTTGAAATAAGAATGGGAATGAAAATATCTGCCGGATTGACTGCACCCAGCTGAGTACGGTAAACAATTATGCTGATAGGTATTATAGTCAGTCCCGATGCATTCAAAACGAGAAACATTATCTGTGCATCAGAGGCAGTCTCCTTCACGGGATTAACCTCCTGCATCTCTTTCATAGCTTTCAGACCTACAGGGGTTGCTGCATTATCAAGTCCAAGCATATTTGCTGAAAGATTCAGCATGATCGATCCATAAGCAGGATGGCCATCAGGAAGTCCAGGAAAAAGTCTCCTGAAAAGAGGACCTATCAGTCTCCCCAGTATTGCAACAACTCCGCCCTGCTCACCCACTTTGAGCAGACCCATCCAGAGAGCAAGGACACCTGTCAGTCCGAGAGATATCTCAAAACCTGTTTTTGCATTTGAAAATATTGAATTCACCAGATCGTTGAATATCTGTGTGTTCCCGGCGAAAATAAGCTGCAGGAGTGCAACTAGAAATCCTGTAACAAAGAAAGCTATCCAGATGTAGTTTAGTACCATTGCAAATGTTTGTGACGCTAAGTTAAGATAAAAGATAAAAGACAAAAGATAAAAGTAAAAAGTCATTCAATTAGATCAGTCCCCCTTTGAAGGGGGCCAGGGGGATGTTGCAAAGTAAATTTTTTGCTTTGTTTTTTTGTTAAATAACATTAAATGAATGATCTGAGAGGAATAAGAACTATTGTTTTAGATATATTTGTATTAATTAGATTCGATAATCCATAAATTTTTAAATTACAGTCTCATGAAAAAGATTATCATTTCAATGCTGACAATAGTATCCATCAGTTTCGGCGTTATTGCCCAGGATATTTCCTTGCCTGCACCTGACAAAAAGGGAGGAATACCTCTTATGCAGGCCCTTAGCCAAAGGCAGACAACCCGTTCCTTCACCGATGATAAACTTACTCAGCAGCAGCTGTCTGATATGCTGTGGGCAGCCTGGGGAATCAACAGGGCCGATCTGAAAAAGAGAACTGCTCCTTCAGCAATGAATTACCAGGAGATAGATATGTATGTAGCTATGGCAAGCGGTCTTTATCTGTATATACCTGAATCTCACTCTTTGAGGATGATTAATAACAAGGATCTCAGGAAAACTACGGGTACCCAGAGTTATGTTAATAATGCCGCCCTTAATATTGTATATGTAGCTGACATGGGCAAAGCCGGGAAAAAGGAAGGTGTGAAGATTGATGACTCCGACCTGTTCATGTCATATTCAGATGCAGCATTTATAGCCCAGAATGTTTACCTCTACTGTGCATCTGCTAACCTGGGATGCGTTGTAAGAGGATCAATACCTAAAGATAAGCTGGCTCCGGAAATGGGATTACGATCAAACCAGTTTATCATATTAGCCCAGACAGTAGGATACGCTAAGAAATAGATATCTCTCGCAGAAACGCAGAGACGCAGAGGCGCAGAAGCACAAAGATGTAAATACGTAAAGATGCGAAAGCGCATAGATTTAGAGACTCAAAGTGATTATTCACATAATAAAAACTTAGCGTCTTAGCGCCTTCGCGAGATAATATTTTAATTGCCGGGAGCTCTGAAAAGCTCAACATTTGAAACCACCGGGCAGGCTTTTGACCTGGCAATATTTACTTTGATCTTCGTGGCTTTTACCACAGGAAATTTCCTGATAACCTTGTAACCGATGGTTGTACCGTCAACAACCTTTTGCCACTCTCCGTCAACAAGAGCTTCAACAGTGAACTCCTGGATCCTCTGGCCCAGTTTTATATATTCCTGAAGCAGGATCCTGTTTACTTCGGTCGGCGACCCCAGATCAATGACAAAATCAGCCGAAAGTGTCTCATCATCAGTAGCCCAGTATGTTTCAGGATCACCATCTGTAATATTTGTCGAATGATACCCTTTACCCCTGCAGTCAGAGGCTGTGACCTTTTTGCCTTTTGAAAGCTCTTTTTCAAATTCCCTGATCCTGAGTTCTTTGAATGCAAGAAGTGACTCCACATCTCTTTCATTCAGCAATCCCCTCCTGTCAGGCGGAACATTTAGCAAAAGATTGCTGTTACGTCCAACAGATGAATAATACAGCTCCATAAGATTTTCAGGACTTCTGACCAGTGTGTCCTGTGTTTTGTGATAAAACCATCCCGGACGGATTGAGACATCCACTTCAGCAGGGACCCAGTAAGTTCCATCCTCATGTCCTTCACCAAGTATCTTTGCAAAATCGCCCCCAGGATACATATCATCCTTTTTAAGCAGGCACCAGTTGGTGAGGCTTCCCATACCGCTCTCATTGCCTACCCACCTTATATCGGGACCTGCATCACTGAACATGACAGCAAAAGGCTGCAGTTCCCTCACTATTTTGTGAGTGTTGGGCCAGTCATAAAAGGTCCTGTTATCAATTTTGCGTGTCTCTCTTTTACCGCCATAAAATCCGTCACCACCATTAGCTCCGTCAAACCACACCTCAAAGATATCACCATATTGAGTAAGAAGCTCCTTCAGCTGGTTCCTGTAGTAGGTCAGGTACTCAGGAGTACCGTAAACTGCACTGTTCCTGTCCCATGGCGAAAGGTAAACTCCAAGTTTAAGCCCGTATTCATCACAGGCAGCTCTTAGTTCCCGTACCACATCTCCTTTTCCGTCCTTCCATGGCGAATTTTTCACAGAATGTTCAGTAAATTCTGAAGTCCATAGACAAAACCCGTCATGATGTTTGGCAGTAATAATGATTCCCTTCATACCTGCTTCACTGGCTGTTTTCGCCCATTGTCTGCAATCCAGCTCTGAAGGATTAAAGACAGACTCTTTCTCATCTCCATAGCCCCACTCCTTGTCTGTGAAAGTATTAACAGTAAAATGTACAAACATGTAATACTCCAGCTGGTGCCATGCGAGTTGTCTCTCGGTAGGAACGGGGCCAAATGGTTCAGGTGGAGAAGCTGTTTTGCAGGAAAATAAGAACAAAAAGAAAAAAAATGATGGCATTAATGTTTTCATGAGTAATTTCATAAATAATTCAATAATGTATTTCTCAATAAATCTTGCTTTTTATCCACAAAGAACACAGAGTCCTTCTCCGCCTTTCGGGGGATCAGTTTAACACAAAGTTCACAAAGTAATAACTGCAGTTGAATTACCTCTGTGACCTTTGTGTACCTGACATTTATCTGGACTTTGTGTCCTCTGTGTTTAAAATACTCTATTCTATTTTGAAAGATCTTTTATCCTTATATTTCTGAATTTAAGCTCAGAACCGTGACCGAGAAAACCGATATGCCCGGTATTGTTCTTCAAGCCCGGATGATCCTTATGATCCATTGTTCCATTGTCTCTTGGCCCGGCAATATCCCCATCAACTATAACTGTTCCGTTAAGAGTGATAGTTATCCTGGTTCCTTTGACGACAACCTCCTGGTAGTTCCATTCACCTACAGGTTTCTGATAACCTTTTTTTGAAGGAATAACTCCATAAACAGATCCGTGATACTGGTATGGTTGGAGATCTGCGTAAACCGGAGCAGTATCATCAAGAATCTGAAGTTCCATGCCAACATATGCTGCATCACCGGTAAGAGGGGCTCTTATCCCCAGACCGTTGTTTGCTCCGGGAGTAAGCTGAAATTCAAACCTGAATATAAAATCAGAATATTCCTTTTCTGTGTAAAGGTTCCCTCCGGATCCGTCTCCGGGCTTAACAACAATATTACCATCCTCAACGACATATGATGTTTTGTTTCCATCCCAGTTATCAAGGTTTTTCCCGTTGAACAGGGCAACAAATCCTTCTGCTTTTTCCGCTGCATTAAGGTTGTATTCTTTATCACTTATTTCCCTTACATATATATCTCTGAATGCGAGATCAGTTCCATGTGCCTGAAGTTCTATCGCTCCTTTAGGAAATATGGGAATATTCCGGTCCCAGTAGTTCTCAAGTGTCACATCATCAACGACAAGTTCTCCATTCAGCCATACAGATACCTTTTCACCCAGCATCAGAATCCTGAATGTATTCCAGTCACCGACAGGATTATCAGCAAACTTAAGAGGTTTTGAAGGATTCTTCTGGTTATTGTACAGGCCTCCGCTTCCCACCTGGGCACCTGCATCAACTCTTGAAGGATCCCATATCTGCACCTGTGGTGATCCTCTAAGGTAAATCCCACTATCACCCTCCTTTGATATCATCCAGTCGACATACATTTCAAAATCACCATATTCCTTTACTGAACAGAGATTATCACCATTGCCTGTAAACCATATCATTCCATCCCTGACACTCCAGTTCAGAGGCACCTTTTTATCAGCCTCTGCCTGTTTTTTTGCAAGAACTGCTGGTTTCATCTTTGACCTTACAACAGGATTCTCGACCAGGCCCTGCCATCCCGAAAGATCTTTGCCATTGAACATTGAAACGAATCCTTCCTCTTCAGGCATCGATGCCAGATATTTGTTTATCTGCTCCCTCTCATAATCATTTTCAGCTCCCTTTAATTTTGATGCAGCATTTGCCAGCAATTCCTTAACCATGCTGCCGTATAACCCTGTTACTGAGCCTGCAGCAGGAAGTGTTATACCCATTGCAGCCCTTGCTGCGTCCGAAGAAACAGCATTATCATCAAGGTACCTTGCAACAAAAAAGAGTGCAGGATAGCTCTTAAGCCGTCCTGTCTCTGATATCAGACTCCTTTTTTTCACATCATTTTTGGCATAGGGCATGATCTTCCTGTAAAGCAGAAGCTTTTGATCATCAGGGATCTGAGCACTTCTTACCTGTCTGATATAACCTTCGAATGCAGGATCCTCATAACGGGTGATACCTGAAGCACATATTTCAAAGAGCGATGATGATGCAGTATGGTCATTCCAGTTGATAAGAGCACTGAAACATGCTTCTTTCAAATCTGAACCGCCGTTCTTAAATTCTCTTGTAACCAGGTCAAGTGCCGTTCTGCCACCGGGTTTTGCAAGAACAGGTATTATTTTGACCTTCAATGAATTATTATCAGGGTCATTACTTATTGTCTTCAGTAGAAGCTCTGAACGGGTATCCGGATCCGGATTTTTAAGTGCTGCAACAGAGAGAGCTGCCTGCAGGTCCGATATTATTTCCGGTTCAGCAGCTTCCTGGAGAAGGTTAATAAGATGTCCCTGATCATTTTGTCCTGCAAGGTTCTGAAGCGCATGGACTGATGCATTCCTTACCTCCTTATCAGAAGATGCGGCAAACTGGGCAACCAGTGAAAAATACTGATTGTCGCTGTTCCATGCAAAAAGTTCAATTGCGCTCTTCTTTGCGATACTTTTACCATCTTTTAATACTGTAAGCAGATCAGGAATGCTCTCATTATCAAGAAGGGTCATCAGAGCTGATTTTGCAGCTTTCTGATCTGACTCATCCCCTTGCTTCATCATATATGTTATGAGTGAAGGAATTGCCTTTTTACCACTGATCCTCGAAATAGCATTTGCTGCCTCAGATCTTACTTCCGGATCAGCATCTGAGAGTGCAGCCGTTACAAGCGGAAGTGCAGCTTCATCCCCACTAATTCCGAAAAGTGAGATCAGTTCAGGCTTCGCCGCTGTGGCAGCTTTAGGATAGTAGGTAACCCATTTTTTAACAACCTCACCACCAGGAATCTGAAGAGAAATCCGCATGGCAGCATTTCTGTACTTTTTATCCGGATGAGATGCAGCTGCCTGCAACAATTTCATCGCATCAATCCCATGAAGTCCAATATAAATTTCGAGTGCACGTGTTTTATAATGAATATTAGTTTCTTCATCACAAACAGACATAATCAGCTTGCAAATCTTATCACTTACTTTAATATTACCTTTCTGCCCTGTAACTTCAGCATATTTAAGAAGAGACTCTACTGAACCTGCCGGTTCCCATTTATATGATGTTTTTTTTGCAGCTTCTGAAAGTACTTTATTGGCCCGTTCATCACCACTCCTTGCAAGAGCACGGTATGCTGCCGCCTTAATACTGACATCATTTGAATTTGCCCATGCAATGTACTCATTAACAGCCTTGTCTGATCCAAGAGATCCAAGATGATTCAACAGAGCGGAAGCACAAGGCAACTGCTGGTTCTTCAGTGATTCTACAAAATAAGTTTCCGCAGATGCAGGATCAGATACTGCAATTACTGCCAGGGCAGGTTCGCAAAGCTCCTTATCTGTCAGATAAACCTTCATTGCCTCAGCAGATTTTGGTCCACCAATGATCTGTAGTTGTTTCATGAAAAAATCCTTAATTCCTGCGTCACTTTTGCTGTTAACATAACTGATGCACAAATTTTCCCAGTTTACCCTTTCTGTCTCCTTACCTTTTTGCGATAAGAATCTTGACATGGTCTCTATGGCAAACCTCTGAGGCGTGTCATTCCCGGTACCTGCCGGAACAACATTATCACATATCATTTTCAGTCCATTTTCGCCAAGAGACAGCATATCCTCCATCAACCTGTCAGTCATCTGAAGATCAATTGCCGGCAAGCGTGCAAGAAGGTCTGCTACTTTTGTTTCCAATGTTCTCCTGTCTTGTGAATTAGCTGAAAAAGAAACCATTAGCAGGGCAACAGCTATCAGTATATATTTCTGAATTTTCATATTTTCAAGTTTTCTGTTAGTTTAAGAATTAAATAGTCCATGGGCCCCTCATAGGCTGGTTAATAAGCCTGTTGGCCCCTTCATCATCAATAAACTGTTGCTTCACAGGATCATACTTCAGATTCCTTCCTAGCCTTAAGGCTATTATACCGAGATTTACAATGGAGCAGGACCGGTGCCCGTTGGCCTCATTAAGAGCAAACTTCTTCCTGGTCCTTACTGACTCACTAAATGTATCAATCTGGGGTTCAGGATCCGGAAGCGAATTTATAAGCTTCTCAATATCAGAAATTGTTGATTTGAAACCCTTGTAGACTTTTCCATTTGGTCCTTCTATATAAGCCGCATTCCTGTCACGGTTTTCACCATCCAGGATTATCTGGCAGCCATCAGCATAAGTATATGTTATCCTTCTCCAAGAACCAACAGCATCATAATGTTGCTGGGGTGCATCTATTTCAACAGAGACAGGACCGGTATCATCCTTGCCCAGCATATACTGAACCGGATCGAGATAATGTTGTCCCATATCGCCAAGACCGCCGCCGTCGTAATCCCAATAACCCCTGAATTTTGCATGAACCCTCTCAACATTATAAGGCTTATAAGGTGCCGGTCCGAGCCAGAAGTCATAATCAAGTTCAGGCGGAACAGGCATCGGCTTAAGATTATATTCTCCGCTCCAGTAAAACTTCCAGTCATAACCAGTTATTCCACTGACTGTTACCTTCAATGGCCATCCCAGCACTCCACTGTCAACCAGCTTTTTAAGAGGCTTAACAGTAGTACCGAGTCCATAAAACTGGTCTTTGAATCTGAACCATGTATTAAGCCGGAACATCCTTCCATTCTTCTGAACTGCCTCTACCACCTTAATACCTTCACCGATGGTTCTTGTCATAGGTTTTTCGCACCATATATCCTTGCCTGCTTCGGCTGCCATCCTCGATATAATACCATGCCAGTGAGGCGGAGTGGCTATATGTGCTATATCGATATCAGTTCTTGCAAGCAATTCCCTGAAATCATGGTATCCAGTTATATTTCCTCCTGCCTGGGCAATAGCTTGTTCAAGATGGTTCTTGTCAACATCACATACTGCGAGAAGCCTGGTCCCTTCATAGCCAATATGCCCTCTGCCCATTCCGCCGACACCAATTATTCCTTTAGTCAGCTGATCACTGGGTGGCGTAAATCCTGTACCTCCAAGAACATGCCGGGGTACCACTGTAAGTGCAAGTGCGGCAACTGAAGATTTCCTGATGAAATTACGTCTGCCAATATTGGTCTTTTTCATGATGATTGTTATTATTATGAATATTTATATAGCATGCTTCAGGCTTCGGTTCCCGCTTAGGCGGGATTTGGCTGCGCCTAGCTCGCCTTAGGCTCGGTTCGTCACTTCGTTCCTCAACTTCCGACTAATCAACCATGCAATTTGCAAGTTTTAAATGCAAAATACAAATTGAAATTATTAAATAAATCAGACAAAAGAACCCCCTTCAGGAGGTTTAAACTTTCTGCGTGAAATATTTATGGTTGAAGGGGGAAGCTTAGTTCCGGAGAAATGGGGATAAAAGGGAACGGGAACTCCGGAACAGAAGAAGCATAATTACATTATTAAACTTAAAACCTACAAATTGATAAGAACCTGAATTGAAAGTCAATCAATATTAAATTATTATTATAAAAATAACACCAATTTTCCTGATTCCCCGCTGGTTTTTGAATGTTTGTACAGATTGTATGGTTTAGTGTATGAACTGAAGATTCTGATGTACAAAAATGATCCTCCTGTTTTATTCATCACACAATTAATACCAAAAATACAAAGACAGAAAATATCAAATACTTCTTCAGCCTCACCCTTTGAATTGCTTATTTCAACAGATCAAGGCCTTCAATGGCTGAAGTTCCGTTTGGAGTATTCAGAAGTGCTTTCTGAAAAAGAACTTTTGCTTCACGCATATTATTCAGTTTGAAGTAAGTCCACGCCAACATTGTAAGACTATCATAATCAAATGGATACAGATTCACAACTTTTTCAAAAAGCTTCCGGGCTTCTTCGTAGTCACCTCTGCCATAATAAATCAGTCCAAGTCTGTGCATAACCAATGTATTATTTGGTGTTATCTCAAGAATCTTATCATACTGACCAATAACTTCTGACCAGCTGCCGACAGCTGCCAGCGGATAAACAAGCCCTAACCTTGATTCGATCGCATAAGGCATCAGAGAAACAGCTCTGCTATAATATGCTTTGGATTCTGTAAAATTACCAATAGAGTAATTCAGCCATCCGAGTCTGAGGTTCAATTCGTATGATTTTTCATCATAGACATCTTTAAGAGATTTTATTGCACCCAGGTATTCTCCTGTAGCCTCCTGAATATAGCTTTTCTGGAATGCATCCTTCTTAAGTGCAAAGTCCTGTGCATAACCTGATAGTGATGTCACAAAAACGAGCAGAAGCGCGTTGATAATTTTCCTTAAAAGTTCCATGTGATACCTCCTGTAATTATATTATTATAGTATTTCAAAATATTCGGACCGCCTGAAAGGGTTCCATCAGCAGGTATCCATTGTGATGAATGCCAGCTCCGGCCTGCACCGATCATTAATGTCAGCTTTCGGTTGGCTAAAGGTACCAGTAGACATGCTGAGATTTTCCTTGTTGGAAAGTCTGTACTATTATATACAAGTAATCCATTTTTTTCAAGATAATTCTTCATGTCTCCGTTTGTACCGCTGAATTCAAACCATACTTTGTTCTTTATTGTAAAGCCACCCGTAATTCCAGTAACATAACTTATTGAAGCTGAGTACTGATCAATAGGAAATAGTGCAGAAAAACTAGCCCCTATATAAAGATTTGAGTTTCCTGAAGGATAAATAGTGACAGACAGTCCTGATTGTGCCTGTTTCTGATAATTAAGTTCAGAAAAACTTCCTTCCGCACTTACTGCTGTATAGCCTGACATTCTGGTAATTCTGAATCCTGTTGCATATCCTTTATTTTTAACCTGATATTCAGAAATAAATGATTTATTGCCTGAATATATAATATTTATGAAAGGATAACCTGTTCCCAGATAATGAAATGACGGGGAAAAGACCCATCCGGTTGAAGTAAAGAAATTAAGCGAGCCATAATACTGATTCTGGATTATGCGCTGTACTTGCATATCAGCAACTGTAATACCATCATAATAATAGAGAAAATTGTCCTTAATCAGATTAGTAAAGGCATGTGAATAAATGACATTTTTACCCAGGATATGTGAAGCATAAACGGCATTGTTTATAAAATACCTGGTTATAACCTGGCTTCCGGGTTCAGAGTTGGAGAAATAATAGCCGGGATTAGCAATAATATCACCTGACTTGCTGTCACTCAAAAAATACTCAGCAGTAATACTGTTTCGCTTAATCCGGCTCTCAACTTCGATTCTCTTTTTTGCTGCTGGTAACATACCTGAAAGAATCGACCAGGCCTGCATAGATCTTCCGTAAAGAAATGATGAATAAAAGAGATATTCTGTAGCTACATTATCACCCTGATTGAACTCCAATGCTTTTTTAAAGTGTTTTGCAGAAGCTGCGTAGTTATGCTTCTCAAAATAAGCTATACCAAGCCTCATTCGCATATAGTAATAATCATGTCCTGCAGCAAGGGCTTCATTTCCTCTATCAGTAAGGGCCTTCCAATCCTTATTCAGGTAATGGATGTAAGTTATGCTGTCAGAATACCTGAAGCTTCCCGGATTCTGACCAGCAAGTATAAATGGAATCAGAAAACCTGTTATTAATATTACTGTTTTTTGCATTTCAAAGAAGTGATATTTACTCCTCCTTTGCTAATATCAATGCATGAGATCCCATTTTCATCAATCTCGAGAGCAAAGGAGAATTCTTCAATTACCTTCCCTAAGAAATAATTTGTTGCACGGGAAAGCAATCTTATCTTTGATGCAACAACTTCATTATCAACATAATCGTATTTTACATTATATTCTGATTTTAAAAACTTAAAGAATGGTGCTGCAAAATCCTGAAGGAAAAGGAGTGATTTTTTCATTGTCAGGTTAAGAGGATAACTGTCGGCTACCTCAATGTTTTTGTAAAAACCGAACTGAACCCTGAATGCTGCCAGAAAGAAATAATACAGCAAGGTGTTCTTAGACCCCTCATAATGACTGAATAGAAAGAGGTCCCCATCATTTGAAAACCAGGCCTTTGCTCCGGAGACACCTTCCAGATAGAGCCGATTATATTCATTTGCATTTACTACCCATGTCTCGCTGACATTCTTTTTGTCAAGAACAGCTTCAAAACATAATGTCCTGCCAGGAACAAAGTCAAATCCATTTGACAGCAGCTCATTCTTATCAATATTTGAAATTTTCAGACCTTCAGAAGGAGTTACAAAATTAAATAATTCAAATCCGGGTTCCTTATGATCAATAAAATAGCTTATAGGGTAACTTAATGTTTTAGACCCTATAAGGGGAGATGACTGCATCTGGAAATGGAGATGAGGATAGGGTGATCTTCCTGAATTTCCACATCTCCCAATTATATCTCCCTGCCTGACCCTGTCGCCTGTTTTTACCGTAACCGAACTTTTTTTAAGATGGTTCAGTGATGAGAAAAGGTAATTAGTATGACGGATTACTACCGTGTTCCCCCAGTTATTTTTAACATTCACGGAGCCTATCCGGTTATCATCAATATTATCAATAACAGTCTCGATATAACCATCGGCTGGAGAAAGAACCGGCTTATTAAAACAAAAGTACTCTTCGGGCATGTCTCCCTTTCCAGAAAATTGTTTCCCACTGTTGTCGTAAATAATAAAATCCAGAGCATGCTTCCATTCACCCTTATGAGTATGAATACCATCATATCCCTGCGATACCGTCCAGACACCAAAGAAAGGAAGCTTTACAGGAATCATATCATGCCGGAACCGTTCAATTTCATTTTCAAAGGAATAGAGGTTTTTTTCCGGCGAGTTTTGTTGAATTAGTACCTCTGATAATTTAATATGAGGTTTTACCCTGAATTTAAGGGCATACAGGAATAGCAGAACAACAAGGTTGAAAGGAAGGGCAAACAACGGTAATCCAATCTGAATAAACACCATAGACAGGCTCAGTGTAAGAAGTGCCACAATAGGGACAATGAGGATTGCCCACAAATACGTACGGTACGATGGCACTAGAAAGAAACCACCAATAGCTACTGAAGTAAGAATATAATTAAAACCAATATAGCTGTAATTCATCTCAGAAATATCTGCTCCTACAAACTTATAGAAGAAATATGCGGTAAAGAATCCCAGAATCGAAAGAGAAAAAGAAATCCTTGAATAATAGAGTAATCCGGCTGAAATTATTATCCCGGAAAGAACATTATATTGGAATAGTATTGCTCCAAGTGAAATAAAATAGATCTTAAGAGGTCTGATGATCTCCAGGGAATTCCACCATTCGTAAATGGTTATAATTGGTTGCCCTCCTATTGTATAGAGTTCATTCAGAGTAAATATTCCTCTTTCGCTGATTCCAAGGAATTCCATATTCCTGGTGGCAAGAGTAACTGTCCAGGCACCAAGAAGAAATGGGATACTCAGGTAAGGAAGACCGTATTTCCCGATTACTCCCTGTAGGGATATTGCTATAAAAAGTGTCATTACTGATGCCAGTATAACCACAACCAGGAGAATTAATCCCGGGGAAAAGAAAATTCCGATGCATAACCCTACCAGCAGGCTGTTAAACCCATATACGCCTTTCCTGATTAAACGCTGATCAAAACCCATCAGAATTCCCGCAAGGTTAGTAATGATAACGGAAAGCAGTCCAGCCATACCTGTATAGATATCAGCAAACGAAACCAGCAGCAGCATAACAGAAAAGATTTTGTTATCAGAGAAAAAAATCTGGGAATAACTGTTGAGAACACCAATAAAATAATCTTTGATAGCTGCCTTCATCTGTATAAGCTAATTGAATATTACAATTATGTCATTTAAGGTGCTCAGGGATATTTTCGGAGCCCCTAATTGACTCAAGGTTTTCCGATTCCCTGATTATATGAGTTTGCCCGTCCATATCTATCATTACAATCCTGGGTCTGTAAGTAATGAACTGCATCCATTGTGTCATATTGTAAGCTCCCACCCTTTTTATAACAAAATTATCACCTTTCTTTAAAAGAGGAAAAGCAACCGCATCTCTGAGAACATCAATATTCATACACAGAGGGCCATAAATAGTTGTTTCTTCAAGGTGATCGGATGTTGATTTGACAGGATGTATTTCATGCTCATACCAGAATGAAGTAAAAAGTATATTTACACCAGCATCAACTATCGTCGATCTTCTTCCGTCTGAAAGACGTTTATTGGCTATTACGGTCCCTATCAGAGAACCTGCATCATCAATAAGAGCTCTACCGGTTTCAAGTATCAGCATTGGCAATTTCGAAGGGTTTATTTCTGAATTGATCAGTGCGCTGGTGATAGCCTCTGCATATTCATCAAAACCTGGAACAATATCGCGACCCTGGTAATAGGCCCCTTTAAGAGTGTTTCGGGAAGCAAACCCACCACCAATATCAATATATTTTAAAGTTTTGTCGTGTTTCTTCTCTGTCCTGTGTGCCAGATCAGCCAGTTTTTTCATTGCTGTCCGGTACGCTTCCACTGAAATCATATAAGTACCAATATGGGTATGCAACCCGACAAGCTCCAATTTTTCGTCCATCATGATCCTGTTAATTGCATCCCAGGCTTCACCATTTTCATAATTGAATCCGAACCTGTCCCACATGGGATAAATTCCTGTATCCATATTTACCCTGATCGCTACCATCGCCTTTTTATCAATTTTCCTTGTAACTTCTATCAGGGAATACAGTTCATCAAAATGATCTATATGAATGAATGAATCGTTTTTTATAGCTCTGATCAGATCTTTCTCATCTTTATACGGACCATTGAAAATTATCTGTGACCCCCTGACATTATTATTCAAGGCCTTTTCATATTCGAAGCCTGAAACAACCTCGGCCCATGAACCTTCCTGATGAAAAACCCTGCAAACTGCATCGAGGTAATTTGTTTTGTATGACCATGCAAATTGAATTTTAGGATACCTTGTCCTGAAAGCACGGGCAGCATCTGCATAGGTCTCTCTTATTGTCTTCTCTGAAATAACAAAAACCGGGGAACCGTACTTTTCAACTAATTCTGCTACAGGTACGTCATCAATATGCGTTACTGCTTCAGCCTGCACACTCATTCCGAACTTGGAAGGAATCCCTGCCCGGATCTTTTTAATATAAGGTCTTTCAAATGATTTTTTCATTTTATTGTATTTATTATAATATTCCTGTCATTGACAGTTTTTCAAACTCATTAATATCTGTAATCAAATCATATGAATAACGGATAAACATTATTCCTTTCCGATATTCCTGAAATGGATGTACTTCTTCACCAAGGGCAAGTTTTACAAGTGCCTCCGGAAGATTCTGACCGGCACCGACAGCAAGATAAACCCAAGCCGGAATTCTTGGATTTATCTCGATGAGATAAAAATCGTTATTCTCAGTCCTTATCAGTTCAAGCTCCATTCCGCCTCTCCACCTTGTAGCTCGGATAAGATCATGAGTAAGATCAAGCATCTTATCATCATCAAGGGTTATTCCTGACCAGGCTTTGCCTTTATCAGTTATATACAGTTTTCGCATTGGTACAGCTCCGATAGTATTTCCTTTTCCATCACCAACGGCAACGACGTTCACCTCGGTTCCTCTGATAAACTCCTGAACAATGACCGGTAATCCCCACTTTGATGAGATTTTATTATAATACAAGGCTGCCTGTTCATAATTAGCAGCAATATACGCATCGTAAAATTTACCCTTAATAACAACCGGAAAATCGAATTCTTCCTTAATATCCCTTAATTCTGAAAGACTTGCCACAGGTCTCCCGGCCGGAACATTAATACCATATTTTTTTCCAAATTCAGGAAGATTGGCTTTATTTCGTTCATCAAACTGACTCATCTCCGGAAGAAAGGTATGAATCCCATTATCATATAAAATTTTCCGCGACTTCATAAAAGCCAGAAGTTCTGCATCAAAATTAGGGATCAAAACATCAATTTTTTCCTTTGAATTAATTTCCATAATCCGGTTAATCAGTTTATCAGAACCTTCAGAAGGGTAAGGTATCTGGTATGTTTTATCAACAAGGTCATGCATATAAATCCCAGGTTCGAGATTCTCATAAGCAAGTCCGATTATCCTGGCTTCAAATTCAGTCGAATCGTGCAATGCTCTTATTACTGGAATGCCCGGACCAGGATTATCCGTATTGTTCAGACCTGTGACAGCAACTGTTAATTTATTCTTCATCTTCAATGAGTTTAAACTGCTTCAACATTCCCAAAAAATCATAATAGTATTTCTCAAAGTCATCCCTCGCAACATCATAATTTTTAGTTATTGCATTGGCAATCTCCTCATTAGTCTTTTTTTCCTTAAGCATATTAATAATTTCAAGACCCTGTTCATTCAGTGAATATGATTCGCCTCCAGTAGGATCGAACAGGAAACCGGATTCGCTTACTGCGATATTTCTTTTTAGCTTCATAATTATCAGATTAATAAATAAATAACAATTCGATATCAGGACAGGTTGAACATTCCATCCGGATATTTATAGAATAAAGTAATACATTTCTTTCAATCATCTTTGCCATAGAATATTTTTGGCATAGATAGGAGAATATTATGAAGAATAAATGAATTTTTATTTTCTGAGGCAGTAAATTGATACCGCCAGCAGGTAAATCATGCAAAGTATTAGTATTGACATCCCCATTGCAACACTGGTAAGCTCACCTACCCATCCTATCCCGAGAGGGATAACTGCTCCTCCTGATATTGCCATCATCATCAGTCCCGATATTTCATTGCTCCTTTCCGGATATTTTTCGACTGCAATTGAGAAAACGAGAGGCCAGATATTAGCTACAGCAAGCCCTATCATGAATACAAGAAACCATGCCAAAGCAGTGGAATGAACCATAAGAATGGCAGCAATACAGATTATTCCCAAAACTGATGTCCACATAAAAAAACTGCGTGAGGAGATCCTTGTAAGCATAATTGCACCGGCAAATGTACCGAGCATTCTTCCAAAGAAATAAATACTTCTTCCTGATTCTGCTGCAATTGGATCCATCCCGAACTGCTTAATCAGGAACTGACCTGAATTTGAGTTGAATCCAACATCGACACCGACAACAAGAAAAATGGACATTACCATAAGGAATACGAAACCATTACCAAGCAACTTAAATGAAGTGCCAAAGGTTGCTTTAATGGCAGCCTGTTTTGCTTCATCTACCTTTACTGAACCAAGCCACAGAACTGACAAAATAGATACTATCCCAAATACAAGAAACATAAGCTTCCAGTCTCCAAACTTAAGAGCAAGCAGAGCCGCAAAGGGAGCACCGATCATAGAGCCGATAGCCTTCACAAACTGCGAAAAGCTCAGGAAGCTTGATGCCCTGTTACCGGGTACAACATCAACAAGAAGCGGGTTTGCCGATACCTGGACAATTGTATTACCTATTCCAAGAAGAGCAAAACCAACCAGTACCATCGAGAAAGTATAGAAGAAATAAGGTACGAGGAGGCCAAGAGCAGTAACACCCATACCAATATTAAGCATGAATTTCTTTCCCAGGCGCGATTGCATTACCCCAACAGGGACAGAGAGCAGCAGGAACCATAAAAATGCAGCAGAAGGGATCAGCTGGGCCAGAGTGGCGCTGAGGTTCATATCTTTGCTTACCCTGTCAACTCCGATACCTACAAGGTCAACAAAACTCATAACAAAAAATGCCATCAGGACTGGCAGTATCCTGGATATGTTAAGATGTTGCTTATGCATAGGAATATGTTTTAAGGTTTACATTAACGGGAGAGCATGCTGGACCGATTTCCAGAAATCATCATCAAGAAGATAGGCGCTTCCAATAAGAGCTGCATCTTCTTTAAGTTCAGATAGAGTAACTTCACAGTTGCAGTTCAGTTCTTTCAGGCTAGTTTCAAAATATATTCCGAACAGTGAATAAGCATGCGAAATATTACCACCTATCACCAGTATTTCTGCATCAAATCCTTTAAGCCATGGAGCCAGGAACTGTCCCAGGTTTACACCAAAATCTCTGAACAGATCTGGAACATAACTATCTGAATTATACAGCTCTGCCAGTTCCTTAACACCACTGAGCTCTTTCCCTGTTTTCATCTTATATCTGCCAAGAAGTCCCCTGGTCGAAAAATAGTCATCAGCAATACCCTCCCGGTATGGAAGATGGTATACACAACCTATCTTTGGCACCAGTGGTCCATCAACAATTGGTATTTTATCCTCAATAAATGCAGATCCGAATCCTGTTCCGAGTGTTATCGACAGTGATTTCGACACATCTTTTGCACTACCTGCCCAGGCCTCACCTACTGCAAATGAAGAGGCATCATTCATAAACCTTATAAGAAAATTATCAGGTACATCGAGACTGCTGGCAATAGCATCACTGATATTAAATCCATAAAGATTCTCATACTTTGCCACTCCTCTGATATAACATATCCCTTTTACATAATCAAAAGGGCCAGGCATAGCAAACCCGATACCCTTGACATTACCGAACTCCACCTTTGACAAAGCGCCGGACAGTGCTTCAGCCCATACACTGATAATCGTACTGGCTGATGCCTGATTATTAACTGCCCTTTCAGTCACTGTATCTCTGAGAATATTCCCTGATGTTAAATCAATTGCAGCGGCGGTAATATGACTTCCTCCTATATCTGCACCAATTGCAATATTCCTATTCATAAATCGTAATAAATAATAATCTCTTAAAAGTGCATGAAAATATCTAAATTTGTTATTAATGCAAAATAATATCAGTTATTATTATTTCCGGATAAGGAATTCCTGATTTTTCTCATAATATTCACAATGTCAAAAGAGTAATTTTGAGAATTGATTCCCGGTTTTTTGATCCATTTCTTTCAGAAAAACAACTTATTTAACTAATAAGAATACTACTATGGCTAAAGTTACAAAAGAGGAAGCTTTGTATTATCATAGCAGATGCAGACAGGGGAAAGTGGAGGTAATACCAACAAAACCATATTTTACACAGAGAGACCTGAGTATGGCATATACTCCAGGTGTGGCATATCCATGCCTTGAAATTGAAAAAAATCCGGGAGATGCATATAAATATACTGCAAAGGGAAATCTCGTTGCGGTAATCTCAAACGGTACTGCTGTGCTCGGACTTGGCAACATAGGTGCGCTTGCAAGCAAGCCGGTCATGGAAGGTAAAGGACTGCTTTTCAAGGTATTTGCTGATGTAGACGTATTCGATATTGAAGTTGACGAGAAAGACCCTGCAAAATTTATTCAGATATGTACTGCTATTGCACCTACCTTTGGAGGGATTAATCTTGAGGATATCAAAGCTCCTGAATGTTTTGAGATAGAAGAGCGTTTAAAAAAAGCAGTAAATATACCTGTTATGCATGATGACCAGCATGGCACAGCTATTATAACAGGAGCTGCTCTGATAAATTGTCTTGAAATTGTTGGTAAAGATATTCATAACATTAAATTATTTGTTTGTGGCGCAGGAGCAGCTGCATGTGCTTCTGCTAAAATGTATATTAATCTCGGTGTAAATCCTGATAATATAATTATGTATGATATTAATGGAATACTCACAAAAAACAGAAAAGACTTAAACGAAGGCAACAAACAATTTGCCACTAACATAAATATAAATACATTAGAAGAAGGCATTAAAGGTTCTGATGTATTTTTGGGATTATCTGCATGTGGTGTCCTAAAAAAAGAAATGCTTATGACAATGGCAGATAATCCAATTGTTTTTGCAATGGCAAATCCGAATCCTGAAATCTCCTATGAGGATGCTATGTCAACACGAAATGATATTATTTTTGCCACAGGAAGGTCGGATTATCCAAACCAGATCAACAATGTACTTGGATTCCCCTACATCTTCAGAGGTGCACTTGACTGCCTTGCTACAACTATCAACGAAGATATGAAGCTTGCTGCAGCAGAAGCCCTGGCTGATCTGACCAAGGAACCAGTACCCCAAATTGTGTTAAAAGCTTATAACCTTGATAATTTAGAGTTTGGCAGAGATTATATAATCCCAAAACCCCTGGATCCAAGATTGCTTCCAAAAGTTGCCTCAGCTGTAGCAAAAGCAGCTGTTGCATCAGGTGTGGCACAATATATTATTGCAGACTGGGATGCATATGAAAAATGCCTGGCAGAAAAAACCGGTGATCACATCAGGAGGATTGGAGAGATCAGTGCGTTATAATGAGACAGTTAAAAGCTTCATGGTTAAAATTGATTAAACCATACACTGGAGGCATGAGGGATAAAACCTTTTACCAGATTAAAGTATAAAGTTGCTCTTCCGGCGCTCAGACTTGTGACTCTCTATCTTCTTAGAGTACATTGAAAAGATAAGTTCAGCTGTCTGTTGAATTGAGAAACAGTTACGATTTAAAGTTGCATCAAACAGATAATCAATGTTAAGAGGTTTTTTATCCAGAAATGTTTGGATCAGGTTAAATCTCTTCTCATCAGTATCAACAACATATTCCTCTGCAGTCTCAATATCCATCTCCTTCTTCTTCATCACATTCTCTACTCTCCAATAGAAAGGTGCAATAAGCCTTATATGCAGAGAATCCATAATATCATGTGCAATTGATACTCCTCCCCTCCCAACCAGAATTATATACCCTTCCTTACATATAGAGAGTATCACGTCCTTAATGGCCTTTTTCACTCTCAGATCACTGACAAATCCTCCTGAAAACGCCATTATCATCTCTGACATGTTTGAGAGTTCAATCCCTTTATAAAAGTTCTCCACACGCTGGGTATCGGTATTGAGCTCCTTTGCAATGGAATAGATAATATCCTTATCGACCCATTTCCATTTATTTATACCTGTCTTGTGATTGAGTTCATCAACCAGAAGGGCAGCAACCTGCCTGGCATCACATCCGGTAAGCCTAGATATAGTTATAACGGGTCCATCATCACTTGACGGCTGTTTGAGAATTTCTTCCCTTTGTCGCCGATCAAAATAGGCCTGAAACTTGTCCATATTATAAATCGCTTTAACCGATAAACTTTCAGGAAATTGGAACAAACCAATTCTATATCCTGATTTACAATCACTTATCCCGCATTATAACGGATAGGACCTGTTGCTGTCCCAGAGTAATTCCAATGGAATTATGAACGATATAATTTACATAAAAAAAATGAACTTTTAAAATCTTTTTTAATCAGATGTGTGAGCAAATGTAACCAGTATCTGCATAATCATTACCTGAATATCTTTCCAAAGTTTGCCTGAATACCAAGAGAAAGAATAAAGGGTTGATTATCGAAATTTGTTTTTTCAGAGTTCATAGAAAAAGAGAAACCAATTTTACCTACTGCTTTGATATGATCATACCCTGCTTTTAATGTAAAAATAGGCTCAAAAAATACTCCTGGCACACTTGTTGAAATCTGATTATAGTTGACAATTACAATTCGTGTAGAGAGACCCGCATCTACAACTTTTGTAGTAATACCAACAGAAGGTTGAATGAAATAACGGGTGAAACTGACATTCGAATCGGATAACCAATATAATGCATCAATTTTACCGAAACCAACTCCGGCAAAAGTTTCGAATTTACCTCTCGTGCCAAAATGACTGTAATATCCTGCTCCGGCTTCAACAAATTTATGTTTGTGATAACTATCAGTTGAATCAGATGTACTATTTAAAAAACTACCATTCAACATAATGCCCATATGGTCAGTAACAGCATATGCAAACTGAGGATCAAAACCTGATGTTCCGGCATGAATTGAAGCTTGTACTTCTTTTTTATTTGTCAGCAAAGGGGTATTGGATGTATTGGGAATATAAACAGGAGCGCAAGAACTGAAAAATAAAATAATAATTCCCAAAACATAATAAACTGGGGTTTGTAACTTCATATAACTTAATATATATTAATTATTATCAGATAATTATAGTGATATATAAATTTGAACCACACAATCAAATTTACATTCTTTTGGTCAAAATCAACTAAAAATTGATAATAAAAAGAAGATAAAATTGATATATAATTTAACAATACCGTTACATATACAAGAAATTTCCCTGGCCGATAAAAAAATAATATGAAAGGGATGGCCCGTTTTTTGTAGTGAAAGAATGAGCTTTGTTATATGAAAAACAGTATTGTATTGATAATCATTTCACTCTTTTTGCTCATAACAGGTTGTAAAAAAAACTATATCCTGAATGAGAAGCAACACATCCTGTTCCAGTATGACTATGTAAATTATTCAGTGAGATATAATCACGAGGGTTTCTATGTTGATGATGAAGGTGAAATAATGTATTATAGCAACCCCGAAAGCTGGAATTCCCTTTCCAATGATTATAATATTACTGAAGTGAAGCTTGCAGATAATCTTTCAAAATGCATTGTATCAGATGTAAAAACAGATAAAAAAGATCTCATAAAGTTTTCTTCATATATTGATAATCTTGCTTCCAGCAAAATAACCGCCAGAAAAAATGTTGGTTCTGATGCAGGTATGGGAATATTCATATGTTACAATTATGACGAGCAAAATGGGATTTACAAAGGGACCCTTATAAAGATGGAGGGCGATGTAACTTGTGAAAATCTCAATTTCTATTCAAAAAAGGTAACGCTGTGGCTGACTGACCTTAATAACAGAATTAGCGTGAAATAGTCTTGTTATTTCCTTATTCATATTCTGCATAAAAATTACCCGGCTTGAAATCGGATATCTTTGATTTCTTAAGTTTTTTTATATCTTTACTTTTACTAAAATTATTCTCGCCTATAACTTAAATTACGACCTATGATCGATAACATTTTTTCAAGACCTGAACTACTATGGTTCCTGCTTGGACTTGTTCTTTTTTTACTTGAACTTGTAATCCCCGGTTTCTTCATATTCTTCTTCGGTCTCGGGGCCTGGGTTACTGCATTAATATGTCTTATCAGTGAACCATCCACCAACCTTCAGATCATAATCTTTGCTTTGGTCTCAGTGCTTTCCCTCCTGGCGCTGAGAAAAATGATTCAGAAAAAATTTTTCTATCACAATGAAAGTCTCTCAGATGAAGTTGAAGATGAGTTCACAGGAAAAGAGGCAGTTGTCATCGGAAATTTTGAAAACAACAGAGGAAAAGTTGAATTCAAGGGCACTTTATGGAAAGCCATATCAGATTCTCCTCTTATGGCAGGTCAATCTGTTATTATTGTCAGTAAAGAAAATTTTACACTTAAAGTTGAACTAAAAAAATAGAATGACATGAACAGCGGTACTTTTATTCTTGTGGGATTAATCTTCCTTGGATTTATCCTGATTGCATCCATGATAAAGATTGTCCCTCAGAGGACAGCTATTATCGTTGAACGCCTTGGAAAATACAGAGCTACCTTTTCAGCTGGTTTCCAGGTACTGATCCCTTTTATTGACAAGGTCAGATACAGGCATACACTTAAGGAACAGGCTATAGACGTTCCTTCACAGATTTGTATAACCCGTGATAATATTTCTGTTGAGGTTGATGGCATCCTTTATCTGCAGGTGCTTGATCCTCAAAAGGCTTCTTACGGAATTGACAATTACAGATTTGCCTCAATCCAGATCGCACAGACAACAATGAGGAGCATAATCGGGAAACTTGAACTCGACAGAACCTTTGAAGAACGGGAGACTATCAATGTTTCTATTGTTGAAGCAGTTGACAAAGCAAGTGAACCCTGGGGAGTAAAAGTCACCAGGTATGAGGTAAAGAATATTATACCTCCCCAGAGCATAAAGGATGCTATGGAAAAACAGATGAGAGCAGAAAGAGAAAAGAGAGCGATAATTGCTGAATCAGAAGGAGCCAAGCAAGCCAAAATAAATGTTGCTGAGGGTGATAAACAAGCGTCCATTAAAAATTCTGAGGGTGAGATGCAGAAAAGAATCAATGAAGCAACCGGTCGTGCTTCAGAGATTGAGCAGGTGGCAAAAGCAACTGCGAACGGTTTAAGAGCCATCTCTCTTGCAATTTCTGAAGAAAACGGATTAAATGCTGTAAACCTGAGAATTGCAGAACAATACCTTACTGAATTTGGAAAACTTGCAAAATTAAACAATACAATGATCCTGCCATCCAATCTATCAGATATTGCAGGAGTTGTAGCTACTGCAACATCGGTATTTAATGAGACAAAGGATAAAAAGAAATAAGAAGGCTGTAGCGGCTGTAGAGGCTATAGAGGCTGTAGAGGCTGTAAAAGTGTTTTACATTTAGCATTTAAAGCCTCTAAATGCGTTCCTGTTCAGTACGCCTTATGATTTCATTCTGAAGATCTTCTCCAAGATCGTTGAAATAATCGCTGTACCCGGCAACACGTACAATAAGATCCCTGTAGCGTTCCGGATTCTTCTGTGCATCCTTTAACGTTTCGGCATCAACTACGTTAAACTGGATATGATGTCCGTCGAGACTGAAATATGATCTAATAAGGGCAGTAATATTATTATAGCTATCCTCATCTTCAAAAAACGATGGTGAAAACTTCTGATTTAGTAATGTGCCGCCTGTACGAATATGATCTATTTTTGAAGCTGACTTGATGACTGAAGTAGGACCATTATGATCAGCTCCCTGAAAAGGTGAAATTCCTTCTGAAAGAGGCATATTGCTGTTTCTGCCATCAGGCATTGCCCCGGTAACACTTCCAAAATAGACATGCGAGGTAGTAGGCAGCATATTGATCCTGTGAAATCCTCTTCGTGTATTCGGTCTTCCGTTTACTGAATCATAATATATTTCAAATACCGAAACTGCCTGCTGATCAGCATAATCGTCATCATTCCCGTATTTTGGAGTATTGTAAATAAGATCATGCTGTATATTCTCAAATCCCCTGAAGTCAGCTTCCAGGGCATCAATAATATCTTTCCATGTATATTTTTTTTGATCATATATATTATATCGTATTGAAGTTAATATATCTGTAATGCTGCCCAGACCAACACCCTGTATATATGATGTGTTATACCGTGCTCCACCGCAATTATAATCTATGCCATTGGATATACAATCTTCAACCAGTAACGAGAGAAATGGCACCGGAAGCCAGCTGGCATATAATCTTTCGATAATATTATTACCCTTAATCTTGATATCAGCAAAGTATTTAACCTGTGCAGCGAATGCTTCCATAAGCTCATCAAAGCTTTTAAAATTATTTGCATTACCGGTTTCAAGGCCAACCTGCTTTCCTGTACGCCTGTCAAAACCATTAAACAAAGTAAGCTCCAGTATTTTAGGAAGGTTGAAATATCCGGTAAGCCAGTAAGCTTCAGTTCCGAAGGCACCTGTCTCCACACAACCTGAGGCACCACCATTTCTGGCATCGGTCAGATTTTTTCCCTGTCGGAGCATCTCAGCAATTATTGCTTCTGTATTAAAGCACGATGGTTGTCCGAAGCCTGTCTTTATAATATCCAGAGCTTTGTGAATAAATATGTCCGGGTTTTTCTTACTTATCTGTATCATAGAACTTGGCTGCAGTATCCTCATCTCCTTTATTACATCAAGCAGGATATAGGACATCTCATTTACTGCATCAGTACCATCAGGCTTAACCCCTCCCAGGTTTATAAGACAGAAATCAGTGTAAGTACTGCTTTCATTTGCAGTTACTCCCATCTTTGGGGGAGAAGGATGATTGTTGAACTTAATCCAGAAACAGCCGAGAAGATCCCATAAGAATTCCTTATTCAGAGTTCCAGATTCCAGCTCCTTCATATATACAGGGTAAAGATGCTGATCAAGGCGGCCCGGATTAAAAGAGTCCCACGGATTAAGTTCCGTTATTACTCCCAGATGGATGAACCAGTAATGCTGCAACATCTCATGTACTGTTTCAGGAGCATGAGCAGGTACCTTTCTGCAAACCACAGACATCTTGAGCAGCTCCTTCTTTCTTTTTTCATTAGTCTCTTTTGCAGCTGTTTTTTCAAGTTCACAGGCATGTCTGTTTGCGTACATTATTATTGCGTTACATGCTATTTCCATTGCCTTAAGCTCCTCATGCTTTTCAACGGCCTGTGGATCATTGTAATAATCAAGAGCTTTCATAGCTCCCTTAATCTCAGTTTTCAGATCGAGGAAGCCTCGCCTGAACATTTTGTAACCCAGAACAGTATGTCCCGGGGCCCTCTGCTCCTGGAACTCTGTAAATATGCCGGATTCATAGGCATTCAACCATTCAGGAGACATTCTGCTCATAAGCCTGTCGCGGTTACTTTTGCCTTTCCAGAAGGGTATTATTTCTTTTTCATATATCTGTTTCACCTCTTCTTCAACCCGGAAAGACACCTTTTCCCTTGAATTAAGTATCTCAAGATCCTTCATTGAATGAAGGCTGATTTCAGGATAAGCAGGTGTTGCCTTCGGAGCGGGACCTCTCTCTCCAATGATAAGTTCTCCGTCAAGAATACATATCTTCTTGTATTTCAAAAGATATTCAAAAGCTTTTGCTCTTTTCACCGGAGCCGATAATTCCCTGGCTTCATCGCTTTTATAAAACTGAGTCATCAGCAGTGCCCGTTCTGCAGACATTGTTTCCACTGCATTAAGACTCTGTTCCCTGAGTTTTTTAACTCTTTCTGATATTTTCATATGTAATTTATATTTTTAATCAGCGCCTGTCTGCTCCAGGAAAGTGAACCAGGGGCTCTTTTTCTTCAAGCTTTTAACTTTCAATTTTCAACTTTTGTCTTTCTATCTATCCTCCTATCTTCACTTTAATCCCTGTCTCACTAAACATATCTTTCAACAACCTCATCTCCTCTCCCGATGGAGGATCAATACCTTCCATTTTCCACTCCCTATTAAACTTTTTATATTTTGAAGAGCCAATTTTATGATAAGGAAGAAGATTTATTTTACTGATTTTTTCCTTGTTCGTACTGTCGATGAAATCTTTCATCATTTTCATATCAATGATATGATTGTTCATCCCCGGAATTACAGGAATCCTGACCATTACCTTTCCTGCCAGCTTTGTAAGCAGCAGAAAATTTTCAATAATAGTGGTATTTGAAACACCGGTCATCTCAATATGTTTATTATCATCAAGGTGCTTCAGATCGAAAAGGAAGAGATCAGTATATGGAATTACTGCCCTGTAATTATCCGGTGATGAATAACCGGATGTATCTACTGTGGTATGAAAACCTGCATTCCTGCATTCTTTAAGTGCTTCTAAAAGAAAATCAGGCTGCAGCATAGGCTCACCCCCCGAGAAGGTAACACCTCCGCCTGACTGGTTAATGAATACCCTGTCCTTTTCAAGTATTTCTATTATCTCTTTAACAGTGTAGTACTTTCCAACTTCCTCTTCAACATAGAAAGATTTCCCTCCTGCTCTGTCTGTTCTTATTGTTTTTTCAGGAAAAGCTGAAATACCTTCAGGATTATGGCACCAAATGCATCCAAGAGGACAACCTTTAAGAAAGAAGGTAACCCTTATGCCGGGACCATCATGAATTGAATATCGTTTTATACTGAAAATCAAACCTTTCATGGGGAAGATAAAAGATAAAAGTAAAAAGGGGAAAGTGGCTATGATTATGAATCTGGAACCAGCCTTAATTACAAGGAATAGAACATGAGGCAGTTATAAAGCCTGCGACCCAGGCGCTGCATCATAAAACTGTATTTCAGCTTAGCTATCATCATGTTAAACAGATGAGTGCAAGTTAAATAATTTTGGATTATCTCCAAAATATTAACAAATCATTAACTAATGCAGATGCAATGTTTTGGTTTTTCCACCGTCTTTAATATGAAAATAGTTTCCAACATATCGCCGCCCGGCGTATTCTACGATCAGGTTTAGGTAAATCACGGAAAGACATCTCCCCGATGTCTTTCTTCTTTTTATTTTTTTGTATTTTGCAGCCTCGAAATTATGATAAACCTAATATAAATGAAAATGAGAAATTTGATATTATTGCTCCTATTAGCCTCTATTGCTATGTCAGGATGCAAAAACAAGATGGTCAATGAAAACCCATTTCTGAATGACACTTACGGGACACCATTTGAAGTGCCTCCATTCGAGAAAATTAAGGCGGCACACTATATGCCAGCTTACCTTAAGGGAATTGAGGATCAGAAAAAGGAAATAAATGCAATAATCACTAACAGAGAGGAACCAACCTTTTATAACACAATTAAGGAGCTTGAATATAGCGGAGGACTTCTCAGGCGCGTGGGAAGGGTTTTCGGAGCTCTCAATTCAGCAAATACAAATGATACGCTTCAGCAACTGAGTAAAGAACTTTCTCCTGTTCTCTCAAAACACAGGGATGATATTAATCTGAATGATACTCTTTTTCAGAGGGTTAAAACAGTATATGAGAATAGCACAAAGTTTAAACTTACCGATGAAGAGAAGAAACTACTTGAAGATACATATAAAGGCTTCGTCAGGAGTGGAGCAGCTCTTTCTTCAGAGGATAAGAATAAGCTCCGTAAAATAAATGAGGAGTTGTCACTTCTTTCAGTTCAGTTCGGACAGAATCTGCTTGCAGAGACAAATGCTTTCAAACTGGTAATTGACAAAAAAGAAGATCTTTCGGGTCTTCCTGAAGGGGTTACTGCACAAGCAGCACAGGCTGCAAAGAGATTTAATATGGATGGCAAATGGGTATTTACAATCCAGTATCCGATTATGGAACCATTCCTGAAATACTCAGATAAGAGGGAACTCAGGCAGAAGCTGTTTACCGCCTATTTCATGAAAGGAGACAATGATAACGAATATGATAATAAGAAAATAATCGCAAGAATAGCCAACCTCAGAATAGAGAGATCAAAATTGCTTGGTTACAGGAGTTATGCTGATTATGTGCTTGAAAGAAATATGGCTAAAACCCCCGAAAGAGTCAGGGAATTTTTAGGAGAAGTATGGAAAGCTGCTACACCGATTGCCAGTGCTGAAGCTGCAGCACAGCAGGAAATTATCAGAAAAGAAGGAGGCAAATTCAAGCTTGAACCATGGGACTGGTGGTACTACACAGAAAAAATCAAGAAGGAGAAATATGCCCTTGATGATGAAATAACAAGACCTTACTTTAAAATTGATAATGTTATTGACGGCATGTTTTATGTTGCCAATCAGCTCTATGACCTAGAATTCTCAAAGAGGAATGACATTCCTAAATATCATCCTGATGTTAATACTTTCGAAGTAAAAAGGAACGGTCAGCACGTAGGAATACTTATGATAGACAATTATCCCCGGCCATCTAAAAGAAACGGAGCTTGGTGCGGAGCTTACAGAGGTCAGAGCCGTGATATTGATGGTAATATGATCACCCCGGTGGTAACTATGGTTACCAATTCAACACCTCCTTCAGGCGACAAACCATCATTGCTCACAGCTGATGAGGCTTCAACAGTTTTTCATGAATTTGGACATGCTCTCCATCAGCTGTTATCAAACTCAACATATCCAGGAATTTCAGGAACTTCAGTTCCTCGTGATTTTGTGGAGCTTCCTTCTCAGATTATGGAACATTGGGTACTTGAACCTGAAGTACTGAAAGTATATGCAAAACATTACAAGACAGGAGAAGTGATACCGGCAGAGATTGTTGAAAAACTTGATAAATCAAGCAAATTCAATACCGGATTTATTACTGTTGAGTACCTTGCAGCATCATTGCTCGACATGGAATATCATTCGCTTACAGAGCCTGGTGAGCTGGATATCAGAGCATTCGAAAAAGCGACTATGGAAAAGTATGGACTAATACCAGAGATCAAACCCCGATACAGATCAACATATTTTAATCACATATGGGCATCTGGCTATGCGGCAGGTTATTATGCTTATATGTGGTCAGAAATACTTGATGCTGACGCTTTCCAGGCCTTCAAGGAAACAGGAAATATATTCAATAAAGAGGTAGCTTCAAGGTTTGAGAAAGAGATTCTCTCAAGAGGAGGAACCAGGGATCCGCTTGAAATGTATATTGCTTTCAGAGGCAAGGAACCTGGTATTGATGCCCTTTTAGTGAACAGGGGCCTGAAATAGAAATTAAATTTCATTTGACATTTATTTAAATAGTTAACCACATCTTGCATCTGCAGTGATTGGGGTGTGGTTAATTAATTAAATTGGATTATCTTTAAATTTATATACAACAACTTCTACCAATGTTTCTCAGGGCTCTGATTTTTATTGCTCTCTTTTGTTTTTCTTTATTCAGTTCGGAAGCTTGGGCGAGAATGCCTGTTGCGAATAAAGGAGTTATGGATCTTCGCAGTCTCGACAAGGATAAAAATTTTACAGTAAATCTTAATGGAGAGTGGGAGTTTTACTGGAATAAATTGATCCTCCCCAGTGATTTTAAAAACAACTCTTTCATACCGGATTGCTATGGCAAGGTGCCATCATACTGGACAGATTATGAGAAACTATCGGTAAATACAGAACGGTTCGGATATGCTACCTACAGGCTTACCGTTTTATTGCCTGAGGGATTTCAGAACTCTCTAGGTGTTGACCTGCCGGTTTTTGATTCATCATATGATATTTACATTAACGGTGAATATAATGGAGGTAATGGTGTTCCGGGAAGGAGCGCTGAGGAATCAAAACCAGAATATAAAAGAAATTTCTTCAGATTGAAGCCTGACACTGATACGCTTTCAATTATAATAAATGTCTCTAATTTTGACCACAGACGTGGTGGATTCTGGCTTCCTGTACGACTAGGTACTTTCTCAGAAGTACAGAAAAAACTGGCAAACAGCTGGGCCTGGCAGTGGTCTGTAATAAGTTTGTTACTTGGATTTTCAGTATTTTTCCTCCTCTTTTACCTTATTTCAAGAAGGGATAAAGAAACTCTCTTTTTCAGTATAGCAACAATATGCCTTGCAGTCCGCCCTCTCTTCACATCCCATTACCTCATTAGTAATCTGGTAGATATGTCCTGGACCTGGATCATCAGATTTGAATACCTTGGACTTTTTGTATTAATAATAGTCTGGGTCTGGTTCCTGAATTCCATATACCCTTCCAGATTTATCAGGATATTAGCAGCAATCTTAACTCCATTTTTTTCTTTAAATTCAGTTCTTACAATAATCCTGCCTGTTAAAATTTTCAGCTATTCACTTATGATCTTTTATCCGGCAATGTTTGTACTTATAGCATACCCTCTTATTATGAGTTTCAGAGGATTACTGAGAAAAAACCTTATAGACATTCTTTACTTCACTGCCTTCTTCCTCCTTGTTTTTGGAGGAATTCATGATATACAGGTTGCCAGTGGTAAAGTCGAAAGCTCAACTGGATATATCCTTACATATTTTATTCTCCTGTTTGTATTTATTCAGGCCGGATTAATAATGTACAAATGGATTATAGCATTCAATGAAAAGGAAAAACTTCAGGGAGAGCTGGAATTTATGAACAGAAACCTTGAGATAATTGTAAATGAGCGTACCCAGGAGATTATTGCACGAAACCAGGAAATAGAGAAGCAGAATACAATGATTGCTTTACAAAACAAAAAGCTGTCAGAAACTATCAAACTTAAAAACAGGATCTTTTCAGTTGTTGCACATGATCTCAGAAGCCCGGTTGTGAACATACTTTATATGCTAAATCTGCTCAAAGAAAAAGATTACAAAGAGAAATATGACACATTTGCCAATTCGAGTATAGAATATGCCCAAATGGTAATCAATTTACTTGAGAACATGTTGGTATGGGGAAGAGAGCAGGAAGAGAAGATAAAATATTCACCTGAAAGACATAACCTTGCAGATCTGATACTTACCAACCTCAGCATATTCAAAGAGACAGCCGATAAAAAAGATATTTCAGTCAACTTCACCCATGTTGGAAGTACTATTGCCTACTTTGATAAGGATCTGCTCGATATTGTAATAAGGAATATTTTATCCAATGCAGTCAAGTATACTTACAGAGGCGGAAGAATCAGTATCCTTCTGAAAGATAAAACAGGAAGCAATGAAGGAGTCATGCTTAAAATATGTGATAATGGAGTAGGTATTCCGTCAGATAAGCAGAAAAATCTTCTATCGACGTCTGAAATAGAGAGTACTGCTGGAACAGAAAATGAGAAGGGCACGGGTCTCGGACTTAAATTATGCTATGACCTTGTCAGACTTAATAAAGGTACTATAGCAGTTGAAAGCGCTCCCGGCGAGGGAACCTGTTTTATGATTACTCTTCCTGCTTAATCAGTAATCAGTCAAGGGTAAGCCCGGCCATTCGTTCCCTGTCAAGTATCCTTATCTTTTTACCTTTAGCCTCAATTAGTCCTTCTGCTTCCATATCGCCAATTGCTCTTGCAACCGAAGGTCTGGTTACACCAAAGAAATCAGCAAGGTCGTTCTGAGTCAGCTCCAGGGTAACTGAAGTGCCATCTGTCCCCGATTTCTGCAGGATAAAATGAGCAAGCTTCCCTTTAATAGTTTTAAAATTCAGAAACTTTATTTTCTCTGAAAGGAACTGCGACCTGTTTGAAATCATATTCAGAAAATTCACAAGGATTATGTCATTTCTTTTCATAAGTGCCAGAAAATCTGCTTTTTCAATAATCAGAATCTCACAATCAGAGAGCGCAATTACATTTACCGGAAATCTGTTGACATTGCCAAAAAGAAAAGCAGATGCCAGAGCACCAGGAGCCGGAATATCCTCAATCTTAATCACTCTTCCTGCATAATCAACCATTTCGCCTTTTGCAATTCCATTTACAACTATCATAAGTGATGTAACAGTTTCTCCGCTCTGGGCTATCATTGAGCCTGCCCGGAATTTTCTTATTTTGCATGGCAAGTTTTTAACTATTATTCTTACATCACCGGCTTGAATGCCCCTGAATAAAAGAGCTTGTGAAAGGCTGACATAGTCCATGATACTTCTCCTAAATTTAAAATGTTACCAAAATTATTACATTTGAAACTTTTAACAACTAATACATGAAAAAATATTTTTGCTTAATATTTATTCTACTCGTTATTCAGTCATCTCTGACTAAAGCACAAGATGATTATGAAAATCAGCTACTTAAGCAATTTCATGAAATAACAAGCGAAGAGATGATGGGATGGGTCGAAAAACTATGTTCTCCTGAATTCAACGGGCGCCTGGCAGGAACTCCGGAATATGTGGCCAGTGCAGAATGGGTTGCTGCCAGACTCCAGAAATGGGGAATCCGTCCTGGAGGAAACAATGATTCGTGGTTCCAGTGGTTTAACTGGCCTTATACCGTTTTGAATGATATCGGGAGCCTTACTCTTAATATAAAGCAACCTGATGGAACTGTAATACGGAAAAATTATAATTATCCGGATGAATTTTATCCCGGAATGAATTCAGGAAAGGGAGAAATAACATCAGAAGTTATATTTGCTGGCTATGGCATAACAGCCCCTGAACAAAATTATGATGACTACAAAGGCATTGACGTTAAGGGAAAGATAGTACTCGTAAACAGGGATGTTCCTTTTACGAATCCCAGGGATCATGAATACAGTAAATGGGTAGCCTACTGTTATCACCAGTACAAACTGGAAAATGCCGTTAAGCATGGTGCATCTGGTTTCCTTTATGTGGATGGAGCAAGCGCAAACCCCAATATTTCTTACGATTCATCAATAATTGTTACAGGAATAGGTCAACAGCCCCTTGATGATATTTTTGCAGGACTTAAAACAACAAATAGCGAAATCCTTGAGAAAATTCGAAAATCATTTAAGCCTGCTTCCTTTAACACTGGGAAAACGATTACCATTAAAGCCAATACAACAAGACATCCTGAAGGAAAATCGTGCAATGTTGTTGGTATAATTGAAGGCAGCGATCCTGATTTGAAGAATGAATATATAATAATGGGGGGCCATCTTGATGCTGTTGGAAAAGCTGGTAAAATCGTAAAAGGAGCTCTCGATAATGCAAGTGGTGTTGTAGATATTCTTGCTGCAGCAAAGGCAATGGCTTTATCGGGGATAAAGCTCAAAAGATCAGTGGTTTTTCTTTTCATCGGAGGTGAGGAAGTTGGCCTTGTAGGCAGCAAACTTTTTACTTCACTTAACAGCTTCCCCAGCGCAAAGACTATCACTTACATAAACCTTGATATGGTTGGTAACGGCACAGGACTATATGTAAGTGCAGGCAGCCCTTACAGAGAATTACTTACATATTTCGATGAGACAAACAGAAAATATATTCACAGACCTATCCGGACTTCAGCACCGGTTCCCGGTGAATATTATGGCAGACCCAGAAGTGATGAGGTTGTATTCAGGATGGCTGGGTACAGAACAATGTCAATTTATACCACAGATGCTTACAAGAAAGTGTATTATCACCTGCCTGGTGACGATCCGGATGCTCTCACAATAGAAATTATGGAAGATGTGGCAAAGATGATATATGTTGCTGTCACAGATATGGCAAACGATACTTCACTAAAATATTAAATCCCCATTTTGTAACATATGTTACAATTTGATTCTTCTCTCTTATTCATCTTTGCACTATAAACCAATAAAACAAGAGATGGTACGGGATATTATTAAGATAGATGAAGAGCTTTGTAACGGATGCGGGCTCTGCGTTCCTAATTGTCATGAGGGAGCCTTACAGGTTATTGACGGTAAGGTAAGGCTGGTAAGTGAACTTATGTGTGATGGCCTTGGTGCATGCATAGGACATTGCCCTGAAGGTGCAATAACAATAGAGAAGAGAGAGTCTGAACCATATAATGAAACGAGTGTAATGGAGCAGATGGCTGATAAAGGCAAAAACACAATAGTTGCCCATCTTAAACACCTCAAGGATCATGGGGAAACCGGTTTTCTGCAGGAGGGTGTTGGCTGGCTGAAGTCGCATAAGGCTGAACTTAAATTCAACCTTGATGAGGTTATAGGCGAAGTTCACAATCATGGCCGCCAGCCAATGGCAGCATCATTGCCCTTGGTTGCAGCAGCTCATGCATCGCATAATCATTCGCATAATAAGGGAGGTGGATGTCCCGGTTCAAGAGCAATGGTTATTGAAAAACAGGAAGATAATATAAATTTGGCCCCTGCTGGTTCACAAGCCTCAGAGCTAAGGCAATGGCCTGTACAGATGCATCTGCTAAATCCAAATGCTCCATATCTGAGAGGAGCAGATCTACTGCTGGCAGCTGACTGCGTTGCATTTTCAATGGGAGACTTTCATTCCGGGCACCTTAAAGGTAAATCACTTGCCATCGCCTGCCCTAAACTGGATCATGGCACGGAAAGCTATGTTGAGAAACTTACAACAATGGTTGATATAGCCAGGGTTAATACCATAACTATTATGATGATGGAGGTTCCCTGCTGCGGAGGATTGCTCCAGATGGTAAAAGCAGCTCTGGCCAACTCTTCAAGGAAGGTGCCTGTAAAAAAGATAATTGTTGGCATTAAAGGCAATATACTGGAGGAGGAATGGATGTGATTAAGGATTGAGGATTGATTGCAAGAAGTTTCGAGGATAAGTGGTAATGTAGATAAGGATGTTGCATAGTAATGTAGTCCGGACATTTGCCAGGATGAATACATTGTATATATCATTCTGATTAATTTAGTTTTAATTTGCTTCATAAATAGAAATTCCTAAATTTGATAGTATTAGTGGGGTTTGTAAGAGTTGGTTAGTAATTCTAAACTACTAAATTCAATACCATGACTGCTGTCAAATCTTTTACCGGAATAGCATCAAAATCACTTTATTTAGGATTTGATATAGGGTCAGTATCTCTTAACAGTGTTGTACTTGATAGTGAAAACCAGATTATTGAGGACCATTATGAATATATTTATGGGAAGCCATTCAATATTCTGCATGGAAGGCTTAGCGATCTTATCTCAAAATTTGGTATTGATTCTATTGCAGGAATTGCCCTGACCGGATCGGGAGGAAAACTTGGATCTGAGTTTATAGGAGGAGTTTTCATAAATGAGATAATTGCTCAGGCTACATCAGCTGGCTCCCTCTATCCGGATGCGAGAACTGTGATTGAGATAGGAGGTGAAGATTCAAAACTTATTTTGCTTGAGAAAGATCCTGCAAACGGACATTCGCGGCTTGTGGATTTTGAAATGAACAGCATCTGTGCTGCAGGCACCGGTTCTTTCCTTGATCAGCAGGCAAGACGAATAGGCGTTTCAATTGAAAAAGAATTCGGGGAAATGTCGCTAAAATCTGTTGATCCTCCAAGGATTGCAGGAAGATGCAGTGTTTTTGCAAAAAGCGATATGATACATCATCAACAAATTGCAACTCCTCTGCATGATATTGTTGCTGGGTTGTGTTTCGCACTGGCAAGAAATTTCAGGAGTAATGTAGCCAAAAGCAAAGAGATAATCAGTCCTGTTATCTTTTCAGGAGGCGTAGCTGCAAATATCGGTATGATCAGAGCTTTCAGGGATACTCTGAAGCTTAAAAGTGATGAGCTGATCATTCCCGAGCATTTTGCCTCTATGGGTGCCATAGGAGCTGTTATATATGCCCGCTCGAACGGAACTGCAATGAATCATTTCTCAGGTACAGAGAAGCTTGAAGAGTACCTTCAAAAAACCTCATCATCATTTATCAGTCTGCCCAGGCTTGAAGAATCTGAAGCACAATATAATAAGCATATTCATCCATTTGACACGAACAATGGCAGGCTAAAGGTTTACCTGGGGCTGGACATTGGTTCGCTGAGTACCAATGTAGTTCTTATTGATGATCAGCACAGGGTGATTGCCAGAAGATATCTGCCTACTGCAGGCAAACCTCTGGAGGCAATTCAGCGCGGCCTGAATGAGATATCATCTGAAGTTGGTGAATCAGTTGAAGTCATCGGAGCCGGATCCACAGGATCCGGCCGTTATCTGACAGGAGATTTCATCGGAGCCGATACAATACAGAATGAGATAACAGCGCAGGCAACTGCAGCAATCGATTTCGATCCTACAGTTGATACCATTTTCGAGATCGGTGGACAGGATTCCAAATATATCAGCATTGAAAATGGTGTAGTGGTCGATTTTGAGATGAACAAGGTATGTGCTGCAGGTACTGGTTCATTCCTGGAAGAACAGGCTGAAAAACTGAATATCAACATAGTAGAAGAATTTGGATGCACTGCACTCAGTGCAGAATGCCCGGTAAAGCTGGGAGACAGATGCACCGTATTCATGGAATCGGATCTGAATTCTTTTATGCAGAAGGGTGCAAAAAATCAAAACCTTGTTGGAGGTCTTGCCTACTCAATAGTATATAATTATCTGGAAAAGGTTGTTGGCGAAAGAAAAGTGGGCAATAAGATATTCTTCCAGGGTGGTGTTGCAAATAACAAAGCGGTGGTTGCCGCTTTTGAGAAGGTGGTTGGAAAAAAGATCCTGATTCCACCTCATTTTGATGTCACCGGGGCAATAGGAGCTGCTATTTTAGCCAGGCGGTCAATGTCTGATGGACAAAAATCATCCTTCAAAGGATTCAGTATTGGTAATGCTTCTTATAAAATAACAAGGTTCTCCTGCCAGAGTTGTACTAATCACTGTGAAATAAGAAAGGTAAAAATTGAAGGAGTTACAACACCGCTTTTTTATGGTGGACGGTGTGAGAAGTATGAAACCGGTGACAGGAAAAAGGTTTCCAATAACATTCCGAATCTGTTTAAAAAAAGGCTTGAACTACTATGCGAGGGATATACAGAGCCTGATGAAATCAGAAATGTAACTATCGGGATACCGAGAGCTTTAATGGTCTATTACCAGCAGTTTCAATTCTGGCGGACCTTTTTTGAGGAACTTGGATTCACAGTAATAGTTTCAAGAGAATCAGATAAAGCAATTGTAACAGAATCGATTGAAACAATTACAGCTGAGACCTGCCTTCCTGTTGAGCTCATGCATGGACATGTAACTGACCTCATAAGCAAAGGCGCTGATTTCATTTTTATACCATTTATTGTTAATGCAAAGGCACAACCGGGTAATAATACATTCAACTGTAATTGTCCATGGATACAGACATATCCTTTCATGGTCAAGGCAGCACTGACAGGCAAGATAGATGAATCCAGACTGCTTATACCGACTCTGCATTTCAGGTTTTTTGAAAGGGCACTGATGAAAGAAATGACCGGATATTTCAATCAGAAATTCGGCATAAGCAAAGAGAGAATAAGAAAAGCTGTTTACAAAGCTGACGCCAGGCAGATAGCTTTTGAAAAGAATGTTGCAGATTACGGAAAGGAGGCACTTAAAGACATACCTGTAAATTGCAGGACTGTTGTACTTCTTGGACGACCATATAACTGTTCAGATCCGCATCTGAACCTAAGCCTTGTGGAAAAGCTGATAAATCAGAATGTCATGCCAATACCGGTGGATATGCTTGAAATAAATCCATCAGATATTTTTAAGAACTACAGGAACATGTACTGGCCAAACGGCCAGAAGATAATTGCAGCTGCACAGCTTGTTTCAAAATCGGATAACCTTAATGCAGTTTATCTCAGTAATTTCAGGTGTGGGCCAGATTCATTTATCTGGCATTATATTACTGAAGAACTTAAAGGGAAACCATTTCTCCATCTTGAGGTTGACGAACATTCGGCCGATGCGGGTATGGTAACCCGTATTGAAGCATTTCTGGATAGTTTGAAAGGGTCAGAGCAAAATGAGAAAAAGACACCCGAAATCTTCAGACCCAGACCAGGTCAGTCAGCGCCACAGAAAGAAAGAGTGCTTTATTTTCCATATATGCATGACGGTGCATATCTGATAGCTGCTGCTGCCCGCAGCTGCGGAATTCCTTCAGAAGTGCTTCCCAAACAAACAGAGGAAGATCTTGCAATCGGACGGAAATACACCTCATCAAAAGAATGCTTTCCGATGATCTGTACCACTGGCAGCTTTCTAAAAAAACTAATGGAACCGGGGGCAGATGCTTCAAAGATCAGTTTCTTCATGCCTGATCATAACGGCCCATGCAGGTTTGGCCAGTATAACCAGTTCCACAGAATTCTGTTCGACAGACTTGGCTATAAGAAGGCTGAGCTGATCACACCATCAAATGATACATCTTACGAAGATATTGCCGGTGAACACAGTCAGAAATTCAGGGTTAATGCCTGGAAAGGTTTTGTGGTTTTCGATTACCTCCGAAAACTTTACAGGGAAACGCGGCCATATGAACTGAACAAGGGTGAAACAGACAGGAGATATGAAGAATCCCTGCGAAAGCTCGAACATTGTATTGAGATGGGGTCCAAGGGATTACACTCTACGTTGAAAGGAATAGCTGAAGAGTTCAGAAATATCAGCATGGATAAAACCAGGAGAAAACCAGTTGTGGGCATTCTCGGAGAGATTTTTATGAGAGATAATGCAGGATGCAATGGAAATATAGCCAACAGACTTGAAGAGCTGGGTGTTGAAGTTGTTATTGGCCCATTTTCAGAATGGATAACATACTCCACCCATCGTTTTACCCGTGACAGCCGATGGAAAAATGACAATAAAGGAATAATTAAATCAAAGATCCAGGAGTTCGGACAGGAAGTCATATCTGCCTCGCTGCTGAGAGGACTTCTAAAATATACCGACATGGGAAAAGAGATATCTCTGCATGACATGCTTAGTGCATGCAATCCATATGTGAGTCAGTACTATGACGGGGATCCGCCGATAGCTATGGGATCGGCCGCGTCACTGGCAAACAGAGGTGTTTCAGGAATTGCAGCAATACTTCCTTTCACATGCATGCCGGGAACACTGGTAGCAGCTGTGAGTGACACCTTCAGGAAGGATCATAACAATATCCCTTTCATTAATATTGCTTATGACGGCCAGGATTCAGTTTCGCTCGACACACGACTTCAGGCATTCGTCTTCCAGGTAAAAGAATTTGCTAAAACATTTCAACCAGAAACAAGCGCCAGTATTTATTAATCGTTAATCAGAAGGACCCAGACATCAGCACACTAAATCCCAAGTATCTTTCTGACCTTATTGTACAGAAATTCAACCTTCTGGTATGGGTCTCCGGCACCTAATGTCTCAAGAGGAAGATAACCACGGTACCCGCAACTCTTTACAATATCAATTATTTTAACATAATCCGACTCAACCTGTGTATCGTTAACAAACACCTTTTCTTTCATCTGCCAGGTAATTGCATACTTTGCAGTGGCAGCAATATCCTTATAGGGATCAGATGAATGATAGCTGCCTACATCAAGCATCAGCCCTACCCATTCATGATCGATCAGCTTAATCATTCTAACTACCTCATCTGCTGTTTTTGCAAAATCATAATGGTTCTGAAATGCCAGCATGACACCATGCTTCTGACCAAAGTCAGCACATTCTCTGATATCATCAGCTATCCATTTTGCTCTCTCTTCCCAGGGATACTCCTCTTTTGAGAGTGTACCGGCAAAAATCCTGACACCTGGAACTCCTAGCTTCTGCGCAACAATAATCCAGTCTTTGACCAGCTTTTTCTCTGCCTTTCTCTTTTCAGGATCGGCCCAGGTGAAATCATTTCTTACTCCTGTACATCCAAGATCAATTCCAAGCCTGAATGCTTTTTTCTTCACATGGTAGATGTACTCATCAGTTGGAGCCTCCGGATACCCGGGGAAATAATATCCTGTAAGATCAACACCTTCAATACCAATTCTTGCACAAAAATCAAGCACATCATCAATTGTGATCTTTTTTGCAAGAAGCAGATCGTTGAATGAGAATGCATTCAGACTTATTTTCAGATGTCCGGTTCCTGAGACTTTTTCATTCGGTTTTTGCTGAATGATGTTTACCGGCAGAGTAGCAGCAACGCCTGCCAAAGCAATGTTTCTGGTGAAAGTTCTCCTGTTAAGCATATGGTTATTCATATTGATAAATTAAAGTTATTTTTTTGTTTTTTTTACCATGGAGACACAGAGATCACAGAGATTCACAGAGGATCAATCCCTTAGTCTGCTCTTCTCTCCCACTCTCCTTATTTCACTATCTTCTATTCAACTTTGAATCCGATGTCTTTCAAAAGTTTCCTGGTTGCCACATTCCCACCTAATAGCTTTACTGTATATGCAGAGAATTCTCTCCTTAATCTGTAATCGCCTCTTAGTTTTTCAAATGTTGAAGGTGATTGCTTCAGATTTCTGTCATCTGAAGCAATATCGTAAGAGTGCAGTACTGCCTCCATTAAAATTTCTTCACTATTCCTGCCATTACAGTCTATTTCTAAAACCGGGAATTCAGGTTGAGGCAGGTTTTCAGGATACCAGTCAGATAACGGAATTCCAAAATGCCTGCTTAAAGAATTCACAACCATCGCAGTACCATTTGCTTTTCCATCGGTTGAATAACCTGCTATATGAGGGGTTGCTATATATGCTTCATTTAACAATTCCAGATCAATATCAGGTTCATTTTCCCAAACATCAATAACAGCTCCGGAAATTAATCCTGATTGGAGGGCACTCTTTAGTGCAGCAGAATCAGCAACCTCGCCTCTTGATGAGTTAACCAGCCATATCTTTTTGTGCAATTTGCTGATAACTTTATCATTAATCAAATGATAAGTTGCATCCTGTCCTGAGACATTAAGAGGAACATGAAGTGTAATTATATCCGAATCACTCAGAACTGTATCAATTGGTACAAACCCGGCTGGCCCTTCCTTCCTTGCCCGTGGCGGATCATTCAGAAGAACCTTCATTCCCATTGCAAATGCAAGTTTTGCCACCTTCGATCCGACATTCCCCACTCCTATTACTCCAATAGTCTTACCCTTCAGAATAAATCCCCGATCTTTCTGAAGTTCCAGTAGTGCTGCGGCAATGTACTGTTGAACCGATGAAGAATTGCAACCTGGCGCACTAGTCCAGGTTATTTTGTTTTTCCTGCAATATTCAGCATCGATATGATCAATCCCGATAGTCGCAGTGCCAATGAATCTGACAGATGACCCATTTAAAAGTGCCTCATTACATTTTGTTCTGGTTCTAATAAGAAGTGCATCAGCATCGAGCAGATCATTTTTGCTGATTCTTTTTCCCGGGAGATAAATAACTTCCGCATAAGGTTCAAGCACTCCTTTCAGAAAAGGGATTTTATCGTCGGCCACGATCTTCATAGAAAGTATCGGATACATTATTTTGACTAAAAGTACTTCTTTTTAATGAAATTTTTAATGAATGTAAATCACCTGCAACAAGTCTGCAGCCAATTCGTCACTAATTAAAAGAAAACATATATTTTTAAATTTAATTCAGCATTATATGAGCCACTTTCTGAAAATTGCCTCGAGCCTACTGCTCCTGTTCAACGGTACCGGTGCATTTTATGGAGGCATCGGACTGATAACCGATCCGTCAGGATATAGTATAAAACTATCAATGAATCTCCTGGAGCACACTCCGTTCAATAACTATCTGATACCCGGGATAGTTCTTCTTTGTGTAAATGGAGTATTCAGCTACGTGTCCATAGGTATGATACTGGTAAATAATATAAAAGCATATTTATTCATCATATTACAGGGAATACTTTTATCCGGATGGCTGATAATACAGGTTATTCTTATCAGAACCTTTTATCCTCCAATGCATATTACGCTATTCCTTACCGGCTTCTTACTTATTATGCTGGGAATCCTTTATAGAAGAAACCAAAAAACATAACATTATGAATAGAAAGCTTATAGCTATTTACTCTTTGATCCTGGGTTTTGGCATTACAGGCCTGTGGGTAGTAATTATAAGATCAGGATCAATCCAGGAAGGAAAAACAGAAATGATATTCCATCTCTTCTCCGAGTTTCTGATGGCAGTTCTTTGTATACTCAGTGGTTTCAAAATCCTGATGGATCACAAATCAGCAACTGATGTAAACCTGATCGCACATGGAATGGTAGTATACTCGGTTTTGAATGCTGCAGGGTATTATAGTGAAAAAGGAGAATCAGCTATGGTGATTATGTTCATCTTACTGCTTATCATATCTGTGACAATCATTCTTGCTCACATTCTACCATACTGGAATATAAATAAATTGTTTAAAACCAACGCTAACAAAAAGTGAAAAGAAAATATATAAATCTGGTCAGGGAGGGTTTGAACAGGATTTCAAATCTGAAAAGTAATTTGATAACAGATCAAGATACTCAGCATCTGCCTGAAGCAGTGAAGCGTTATCTATTATATACGGGAATAATCGGGAAAGAAAGGATACTAAGTGTAATGGCCATAACTACGGGTCAGATAAGATCAGGCGAAGATTCCGGATGGATGCAGCTCAGATCGGAACAGCATAATTTCTTCGACACGTCTTCAAGATTCTACTACATCAGGGCAAAAAAAGCTGGAATTCCTGCTGTTGGACTACACTCATATCATGATGAGACAGCAACCATGGTCATAAAACTTGCAGGATTGTTTACAATAGTCGATGCAAAGGGACCTGAGATGAACCGGGGTGAAACAGTCACTCTGTTCAACGATATGTGTTTCCTTGCGCCGGGGACTCTTATTTCACCGGACATTACCTGGGAAACAATTGATAACATGACAGTTAAAGCAACATTTATAAATGGTAATATTAATATTAGCGCCTTGCTCTATTTTAACGATCAGGGAGAACTGATAAACTTCAGAAGTAATGACAGATTTGAGACTACAGACGGGAAGATCTATAAAAACTATCCATGGACGACACCTGTTTCAGAATATAAATATTTTGGAGGATTCCGGCTTGCTTCGAAAGCCGATGTAATATATCACAGACCTGAAGGAGATTTCTGTTACGGTAAATTTCGAATGGAATTGATCAAATATAATGGCAGATAATTTCGCTCCTTAAAAAGCCTCACTACTTGATTCCAAAACGAAACCAATTTCATTTGTTTTTGTTGAACTAAATAATTAACATGGAGCCTTTAAGAAATACGCAGACTATCGATGAATACATTTCCGGATGTCCCCTGACGGTTCAGGAACGTCTGATAAAAATACGGTCAATTGTAAAAGAGTCTGTCCCTGACGCCGTTGAAAAGATCAGTTATGGTATGCCTGCTTTCATACTTCATGGAATGCTGCTATATTTTGCAGCTCACACCAGGCATATAGGTTTATACCCTTTTGCAACTGCTATTGAAGCTTTCAGGGATGAGTTAAAAGGCTATAAAACTGCCAAAGGATCTATTCAGTTTCCATACGATAAACCATTGCCGGTTAAGCTGATATCACAAATAGTTAAATTCAGGGTTTCTGAGAACAGAATGAAAGCTGAACTTAAAGCAAAACATAAAAGCAAGCCTTAAAACAATGAAAATATTCTATTTTTATTAACTTGCGACTTCCAATTAGTGTTTGCAATAAAACAGCATTTTTCTGCAAATGGATAGAAGTATCATACTGGGCTTGATTCAGAATACAGCTATTTTGCTGGCATTCAGTATGATATATGATTACTCGTTACTTCCTAAAGGAAAATCAAAAAGTTTTACAGGAAAAATCCTTGCCGGGATTATCATTGGTTCAGTAGGAATCATTCTTATGCTTACCCCATGGAAACAGCTACCAGGGCTTGTTTTTGATACAAGATCTGTACTTCTTTCACTCTCAGGTTTGTTTTTTGGTTTTATTCCAACAGCTGTTTCCGCGGTGATTATGGCATTGTACAGGATCACCATCGGAGGCCCGGGAGTCTGGATGGGGCTTACAGTAATTGTAACTGCTTCGGCCATTGGATTACTATGGAGAAATTTGAGACCCGGCTGGAAAGGGAGAAAATACATACTTGAACTGACTTTGCTCGGATTTTTAGTTCATCTTGTAATGCTGGCATGCTCACTTATGCTGCCAAAAGATTCAATAATGCCCACCATCAGGAATATCTTTGTACCTATCCTTACAATATACCCGGCAGGAACCATATTGATTGGAATTTTAATGGTCCGAAACCTGAAGAACCGGGAGAATAGTGATGCAGCTCTGAAACTACTTGAATCAGAGCGAAGATTCATTGATCTTCTGACCAATTTCAATTATTTCTCCCTGATGCTTGACAGAGAAGGCAATATTCTCTTCTGCAATTCCAAAATAGTTGATGTTTCAGGATACTCAAGAGAAGAACTAACAGGCAAGAATGCTTTTGAATATCTTATTCCAAATGAATCTGTTAATGCAATAAAGGATGCATATAACTATATCCTGAGGGGCAAGACAGGATTCTACAATTTTGAAACTGAGTTCAAAAAAGGTGACGGTTCTATTCTTAATGTTGAATGGAATGCTACAGTATTAAGGGACAACTCTAACTATATTTCAAGCGTTGCTGCAATTGGCCAGGACATTACCAGCAGGAAAAGAGCTGAAGAAGAATTAATAAGAGCAAAATCAAGAGCCGAAGAGAGCGACAGACTTAAATCAATATTTCTATCAAATATGAGTCATGAAATCAGAACACCAATGAATGCTATCATGGGTTTTTCTGCATTTCTTGGCAATGATGGTATATCAGAAAATGAAAAGAAACAGTTCATTGAGATAATTCAGAGCTCAGGAGAAAGACTTCTAAAGATTCTGAACGATATCATTGATATCTCGAAACTGGAAGCAAAACAGTTATCAGTAACCCTGACGGAATTTAACCTTAGCGATCTTTTCAGATACAGTGTTGAAACATTCAGAAACTCTGGATTATTAGAAACCAAACCAGACATTATACTTAATCTAAGGTTAGAGGATAATCTGACTGACACTAAAATAATTAGTGACAAGTATCGCTTTCAGCAGGTACTTGATAATCTGGTGACCAATGCAATTAAGTATACCGAGAAAGGAGAAATTGAAACTGGTTTCAGAATTATTGATAAAAATGGCACTTCAACGATAGAGGCTTATGTAAAAGATACTGGCATAGGAATACCTGTGGAACTTAATGAAATTATCTTTGAACGGTTCAGGCAGGCCGATGAAAATAACTATCATGAAGGAGCAGGATTGGGACTGAGTATTACAAAAGGTATAATTGATCTGCTCGGAGGTAAAATATGGTTCTCCTCGGAAATAAGTAAAGGCACAACTTTTTATTTTACTGTCCCTCAGATAATACCTGAAACAAAATACGTGATTGAAAAAGAATCGGTATCAGGTGTGCCTGATCTGCTCGGTAAGACTGTTATAATTGCTGAAGATGACTATAACTCTTTTTATTACCTGAGACTTCTTCTTAGCAATCTGAATGCCAATGTACTGCATGCAGAGAACGGAAGAGTGCTGATGAGACTTGTTAAACATAAGGTCCCTGACCTTATCCTTTTAGATATCAATATGCCTGTGATGTCAGGTTATCAGTGCCTTGAAGAGATGAAGAAAATGGGAATTAAAACAAGAATAATTGCCCAGACAGCATATGCTATCTCCTCTGAACGTGAAAGATGTCTTCAGTCAGGGTGTGACGGTTATATATCAAAACCAGTAACTAAAACAGATTTTTACAGCGAGTTATATATGGTACTTTCAAAATCAGATAAACCTGTGAATATCTGATATCTTCAAATTTCTCCATAAATAACAGATCATGGATATGGAAAGAAGAAGATTATTCAGAAAATGAAGAAATTGCCGGATTGAGGAATTTGCTTTCACATATTTTATGATTTAAAAATCCTTTTTACAGCATAAAATATCTATTTTGCGCACTTATTTGTTTTAGATGAGGCGTTTCTTAATTATCCTTCCTGCTTTATTATTATTTGCTTTCAATACTCTGTTCGCACAACCTGAGATCAAAGCTGTATATACCGAAAGTGCTCCACTTATTGACGGGTACGTAAATGATGATGTCTGGAAACAGGCTCCTGTCATAGATGAACTATACCAGAGAGAACCGAATACCGGTAAAGCTGCGACAAAGAAATCGGAATTCTATTTTCTTTATGACCATCACAATATTTATATAGGTATCAGATGCTACGACGACCCGGAGACTATATCATCCAAGGAACTAAGCAGGGACGGCGATCTTGGTGAGGAAGACAGGATACAGGTGATATTTGATACCTATATGGACGGAAGAAGTGGTTACTGGTTTCAGATAGGTCCCAGGGGAAGTATTGGTGACGCACTTGTCAATGAGAACGGTAAGGAATTCAACAAATCATGGGATGGTCTCTGGGATGGAAAAGCAAAAATAACAGAATACGGCTGGGAAGGAGAGCTTATCATTCCCTTTAAAACTATGGGATTTAAGAAGGATAATGATACCTGGGGACTTAAGATTATACGATATATAAAAAGGATATCTGAAATTTCCACATGGCCACTGACATCACTGAATGCCAACAGATTTCAGATCTCAGACGCTGGTCATATCACTGGTATCTCTAACATCACCCAGGGTATTGGTCTCGACATAGTGCCATATCTCACAGGGGGATTCAGCAAGAAACAGGATGGCGATAGCAAACCCGTGCTTGATGGCGGAGGTGATATCTTCTATAATATCACCCCTGCATTGAAAGCAGCAGTAACTGTTAATACCGACTTTGCCCAGACAGAGGTTGATTCACGTCAGATAAATCTCACACGTTTTAATCTGTTCTTCCCTGAAAAAAGAGACTTCTTCCTTGACGGCTCAAACTACTTCACTTTTGGTATAAACGGAGATAGTGAAAATCCCCAGAATACTGCCAATATTCCGTTTTTCTCAAGGAGGATTGGGCTTGATACTGATGGCAACCCCGTTCAGATAAAATACGGAGGGAAGTTCACTGGAAAAACAGATGGATGGAATCTTGGAATGCTTCATGTCAAGGATAACAATGAATGGAAAAACCCGGGATATACTGTAGCCAGGATCTCAAGAGATCTTGGGAAACAGTCATCGATAGGGATAATAGGCACAAACGGGAATGCCCTTTCAGCAGGTGATAATTCCCTGGCAGGAATAGACATGAGGCTGGCAAGCTCGGAGGTGGCAGGCAATAAGAACATAACATATAATTTATACGGAATAAAATCATTTACTGACAGTCTTAGCGGAAGAGATGTCTCATTCGGAACTGATTTAAACTTTCCCAATGATTTTCTCAATTTCAGGGTTGGTTACCTTCAGATCGGTGAAAACTATACAGCAGGACTTGGTTTTGTCCCAAGGAAAGGGATTCGTGATTATTACGGAGGCATAGGATTGGGTCCAAGACCGAAGAATTCTCCTGTTATGCAGATTAAAACAGGTGTTAAGTACACTTTTATCACGGACCTTCATAATGGAGGCTTAGAAACTGCACAGATAGACCTAAATTATTCTGATATAATATTGCTTAGCGGAGACAGAATATCATTTTCATCACAATATGTCTACGAATCTCTTAAAGAGGATTTTAACATTTTCGGTGAACATACGATAGTTGCTGACAATTACAATTTCTGGAGACATAGTGTCCAGGTCACTTCCGCAAAGAGGAGACTTTTCTGGCTTTCAACGAAAGCAGCTGTGGGTGGTTTCTACTCAGGTGACAGAACAGACTGGCTGATACAGGCAGGATACAAGGTTGCCGTTCCTCTTTATATCGGAGTAGAGTCTGACAGGAAATGGGTCAACCTGCCTGGTGGCAGCTTCGTGGCTCAGATTTATCGTTTTAACCTGAATTTTATGTTTAGTCCTAATCTGACATGGTATAACTTTGCACAATATGAAAACCAGAGTGAGACAATTGGCTTGCAGTCGAGATTTCAGTGGATTGTAAAACCTGGCAAAGAGCTCTTCCTTACATTCAATTCCCCACTGATAGATCCGGTTGAACGCTTCCAGCCTGCCTCATACGAGGCAAGGTCAAAGGTGAAATACACGATAAGATTCTAATGGAACAATCTAAGCCCCTCCTGTTAGCTATCGGAACCCCCTATCTACATAGCAGTGAGGTGGTAAATAAGGGTGAGAGTTCATGAATTTTTATTCAATAATTTTCATTTCATTCAGCAAATATCCTGCCCCTGCAAATTTATCAATGATAAATAAAGCATATCTTATATCAAGGCTGATATTACGGCTCTGATCAGGATTATAAGCCAGATCGCTTGCAACTCCCTCCCATGCCCTGTCGAAATTAATCCCTATCAGATGCCCATCGGCATTAAGAACAGGGCTGCCTGAATTACCACCTGTCGTATGGTTGGTAGCAATAAAACAAACAGGCACTTCTCCTTTTTGTGTGTACCTTCCATAATCTTTATTCCAGTAAAGCTCCTTTAATTTTTCAGGTACATCATAGTCATAAATCTCAGGATTATCTTTTTCAATTATTCCCTTCAGCGTTGTATAATAAGTGTAATAGACAGCATCTTTGGAAGAATATCCCTTCACATTGCCATATGAAACACGAAGCGTTGAGTTTGCATCGGGATAGAAGATTCTGTCGCTGGCAAACTCAATCTGAACAGTCAGATAGTCGGTATTTAGTTTCTGCAATTCATCATTAAGCCTTATATATTCCGGTCTGATATTATTCTCAAGGAAATCAGATGCTCCTTCGGCAAGAATAAAAAAAGGATCTTTATGCAGACGCGCAACAGAGCCTTTATTCATTGACATGACAAATGCTTTGAACCTGTCTTCATCTGCAAAAATGGTCTTTTTATAAAGCTCATCCGCAATTTTTTCAAACTTGCCATCGCATGAGTTTCTCAGTTTTATAAATTGAGGTGTCTGCCACTTCTCATCCAGGTTTTCACCATATAATGTCATGAGAGCCACAAACATTTTTTTGTCAGTCTCCTTGTTGTAGTTTCTATAAAACCCTGATGCAATTGCCTGCAGATTAATCTTTGCCATTGTAATCTTATCTGCATCGGCCTTTTCTTTTATGAGATCTTCCAGTGTTTTAATATATCTGGCAAATCCTATAGCTTCAACTCCATAGTTAAAAAAAACCTCATTTGTATAGCTTGATGCAAGATTATATTCTCTGAGCTTTGAGTAAAGCTCTTTGTATAGGGGAAGTAAATTACCATATTTCTCTGACCTCGATTTATCCGCATTTATCCACTGCGTCAGTTTTTCCTCATATTCCCTCTTCTTCTCAATTGTACCCATCCTGTCAAGGCCCTGGTTTTCACCAATCCATCTCTTCCATGAATTGGCCAGTCCTGATTTCTTTGCAGCATACTGGATTCTCAGCAAATCGTCGTTGTTCATTGCCTCCTCCATAATCTCTATTTTTCCGGACCTGATCTCGATCATTTTGGGATTTATGTAGTTCTTTACCATATCTATATGATATGATGGTACATATTGCGATGTACTTCCGGGATATCCGAATACCATGGTAAAGTCACCCTCATTTACTCCTTTCAGTGAAACAGGGAAAAAATAGATTGGTTTATATGGAACATTATCTTTTGAATAATCGGCTGGTTTATTATCCTTGTCTGCATAAACCCTGAAAAGAGAAAAATCTCCTGTATGCCTGGGCCATACCCAGTTGTCAGTCTCTCCACCAAACTTACCGATGGCTGAAGGAGGTGCTCCAACCAGCCTTACATCCCTGAATACCTCATTTACAAAAAGGAAATACTGTTTTCCCATATAGAATGGCTTTACTGCGGCTTGATAACTTGATCCATTTACTGCGTCATCAGTGATTGCAGAAATATTGGAATCTATCTTTTTTTCACGCTCGGCAGTATTCATATCTTCTGTAACTCCACTCAGCACTTTTTCTGTGACATCTTCCATCCGTTTCAGAAATGTAACTGTAAGACCCGGATTAGGTAACTCCTCTATAGCCGACATCGCCCAGAAACCATTAGTGAGGTAATCGTGTTCAAGTGATGAATGTCTTTGTATCTGACCATAACCGCAATGATGATTTGTTATGAGCAAACCATCAGGTGAAATCAATTCAGCAGTACATCCACCGCCAAAATGTACAATTGCATCTTTCATGCATGCCTTGTTAACACTGTAAATATCTTCCGCAGAAAGCTTAAATCCTTTCTCCTGCATCAGCTTTATGTTGTATTTTTCGATGAGAAGCGGTATCCACATCCCTTCATCAGCCCTGAGTGCCGGAGCAATTATAAGTGTAATAATTAGACTTAATATCAAAATTCTATTCCTCATTATCAATTATTTATGTTAAAATCAGTTTTAATTCCTCATATAAGCGTTGTACGGGCAAACCTACGACATTGAAATATGATCCTTCGATATGGCTGCAGGCAGCCATTCCGATCCATTCCTGAATACCATAAGCTCCTGCCTTATCATAAGGAGCATATTTTTCAATATAATAATATATCTCCCTGTCTGTCATAACCTTAAAAGTAACTTTAGTCGACTCGGTAAAAATCACTTTCTTATTATAAGTCATAATTGATACCCCTGTAATTACTTCATGAGTTCTGCCTGAAATTTCCCTTAACATTACTGCTGCCTCACCGGCATCCGCAGGTTTTCCAAGAACTCTCCCACTGCACCATACAATGGTATCAGCTGTAATCATTAATTCATTCTCCTTTATTTCGCCTGCAAATGCTATTGCTTTGTTTTCTGCTACATACCTTGCAATTTCCTCGCCCTCAAGTTCAATAGGAAATGATTCATCAAAATCCTTTAGTACAATCTCAAAGTCAATTCCAAGATCTCTTAAAAGCTGCTGACGCCTGACCGATCTTGAAGCCAGAATTATCCGGTATTTATTCAGGTTATCGATCAGCATTTTCATACAAGATTCCACGTAATAAGCGCTTTCACAACAACTGAATATAAAATACCTGCCAGCATTACAATTTTCATCATTCTGCTTGCGCTGTGCATCTGCTTCCTGTCAGTACTTCTGAATACTGTAATAATTACAATTATAAGAGGAATGACAATAAAAGCAGAAATATAAATGAGGGTATATTTATCAAAGAGGAAAAGATACCAGATAAGATAAAGCATGGCCATCGTAATGAGAATCAAAACAACAGAAATAATCTTGGAGGATATAATACCTGCAACTACAGGTATTGTATTTCTGCCATAAGCAATATCGCCTTCATAATCTTCAATATCTTTAATTATTTCCCTTGTAAGAGTGGTCAGAAATGCAAAAAGGGCAAAACCTCCAATCCAGTAAAAGATGAAATCAAATTCCGGAAGTCTTATCGCATTGATTGAATAGAACTTATACAGAGCCGGCCACTCATAAAAAGCAACAAGCATGGGTACCATAGCTGTCAGCACTGCAACTATTATGTTCCCTATGAGAAACTGACGTTTATAACTTGCTGAATAGAAATATAGCAGCCCTGATACTATAAGAAACATTATTCCCATCATGAAATAGCCTGATTTCCATGAGATATAAAAGCCAATTGCAACACCTGCCATATTAAAAACATTATGCAGCATCATAGCCTGCCTTCTTTCAATCCTGGTCCCGACAATCACTTTCCCCTTATTGATAAGATCTGTCCTGATGTCGAAATAGTCATTTATTACATAACCACCGGCAGTAATTAAAACAGTTGCTGTTACTAGCAGGATAAAGTCAAAGAGGCCAAACTGAAGCGTCATTGGGATCTCCTCTCCCAATCCCTGTTTCAATATTACGCCTACTTTGTCAAGTACAGGTGCAATGACTGCATAGCGCATAAATACCATAGTCAAAATTACTATGAGAAGATTTTGCCACCGTATAAGATTAAGGAATGTTTTCATATTTCACCAGCTGTATGCATCACTTTCCATCCATTTATTATGAAGCCTTAATACCTGTTCAATAACATCTCTGACACATCCTTCCCCCCCTTTATTATCAGAAATATAGACAGCCACCTGTTTTATTTCACTGTCGGCATCTGAAGGACAGGCAGGTATACCTGCTTCCTGCATAACCTTAAAATCAGGAATATCATCACCCATGAAAAGCACCTCTGACTTATCAAGGTTATATTTCTTCAGAAACGCATTAAAATGGTCAAGCTTGGAGCGACTGTTAAGATATACATCCTTTATTCCCAGCAACTTAAGCCTTTTCTGATATTCCCTGGATCTGCTTCCCGAAATGATTCCGATATAATATCCTTTCTTGACAGCGTATTGAAGAGCATATCCGTCACGAAGATTCACAGTCCTGTTTGGCACACCAAAGGAGTTAAGATTTATTGTCTGCAGCGACAATACACCGTCAATATCAAAAATAAATGCTTTAACCTTAATCAGTTTCTCTTTAAAATTTGTCATTCTTCCATTACTTCCTGTTGTAATACTTAAAAATAGATCCGGAGATCTCGCTGTATATTCTCTGCAAATCGTGATCGAAAGATAATAATTCCAGATGTTTTCTGACAGTGTTTTTATCATTCCTTACTGCAGGTCCCGTCTGAGAATTTTCAGGGCCCTTTTCAAATGCTTTCAGGAAGGTCTCCTCAATAAGTGGTTTAAGCTCATCAAATGAGTAACCTGCATCATATGCAAGCTTTTTGCCCAAAGTCATCATGTGATTAGTGAAATTGCAGGCAAAAACTGCCGCAAGGTGAAGCTTCCGTCTGTGTTCAGTATCTGCAAAATATACTTTTGACCCTACACTGCCGGCAATTTCTGAAAGGGCCTCAGAGGTACTATTATCCGATGATTCGATAAAAACCGGCAGGGATGTGAACTTTACTTTCCTGTTTTTTGAAAATGTCTGCAGCGGATAAATAACCCCTTTGTGTTCCACTTCCGGTGGAAAAACATCCAGGCCTGAACTGCCGGCTGTATGAGCAATAATAGTTCCCTGTTTGAATTTCAGTTTGCCCAGAACTGATTTAAGCTGGCTGTCAGGTACCGAAACAATTACGACATCAGTTGAATCCGGAATGATATATTCATTTGTCCATGATGCTTTACAATCATTTGCAAGTTCACGGCCATTTGCCTCGGATAATGAAATAACGGTATCGATCTTGTAGCCGGATAAGTAAATTTCACGACACATAATGCCTGCGACCCTTCCTGCACCCACAAATGATATGCTGTACTGCATCAAAATCGTATTTTCCGTGAAATATACAAAATTGCAGTGAAAATAAAAAAAGGGGTCTGAAACAGAGCCCCTTAGTAGATATTGTTTAATTAATATTTATAAGCTATTTCTTCCCATACAAATCAAGGTAAATTTTAGTTACCTGAATATTATAGACCTTGTAAAGATTTGTCTGATAACTCTGATTACTTGATTGCCAAACATAACTGCAATCCCAGTAGACATTACCTGATACCATAAGCTCGTCACCTGATTTGAATTTCGCAACCTCCGGGAACATTTCAACAGGATTGCAAAATGTGTAATTTGAATAAGGATCACCAACAGCCTGAAGCGCCATATATGTACCGGTTTCGTTGAAATAGACATTACAGGGCTGATTGGTAAAGGAAAAAAGAACATCCTTCCCGCAACCACACTTCTTCTGCTTCTTGCAGTCGGTACTTGCAAAAACAGGAAGAATTATTATCATTATTACTGCTATTCTTCGAACCAGGTTGCTCATAATAAACTAATTGGACACACTTCTATAACGCAAATATACGATTAATATTTCATGCCTGGGCAGTTGGTCCGCCAAAAGTAAGAGGAACTGCCGGTACCGATCCTGTTACATCCTTGATTGGTCCATGAACAGCCTCAAATTTCGAAATATTATCCTGTAATGCCGCAACAAGTCTCTTAGCATGCTCCGGAGTAAGTATAATCCTTGATTTAACCTGTGCTTTTGGAATACCAGGCATAATCCTTATGAAGTCGATAACAAATTCAGATGCAGAATGAGTAATAACAGCAAGGTTTGAATATGTACCCTGCGCTATTTCCTCATTCAGTTCAATACTGATCTGTCCCTGATTTTTTGGATCTGGTGCGGCCATGACTAATTAATTATACTTGTTTCAGACTCTTCTTCCTGGGCATTAGCAATGAGATTTTCATACTCTTCGAGTGATCCGACAATGATGTCATTGTAATGGCGCTGGCCGGTACCTGCCGGGATTAAGTGACCAACAATTACATTCTCCTTCAATCCTTCAAGTCTGTCTACTTTTCCAAGAATTGCAGCTTCATTAAGTACCTTGGTAGTTTCCTGGAATGAGGCAGCTGAGAAGAAGCTCTTAGTCTGCAGCGAAGCTCTTGTGATACCCTGAAGCACCTGGCTCGATGTTGCAGGTATAGCATCTCTTGCCTCAACAACTCTAAGGTCACGGCGTTTAAGAACTGAATTTTCATCTCTCAGCTTACGTGCGGTAACAATCATTCCAGGTCGAAGCGTTTGAGAATCTCCTGAATTGACAATAACCTTCTTTCCATAAATCCAGTCGTTTTCATCCATGAACTCAAGTTTATCAACAATCTGTCGTTCAAGGAATTTCGTATCACCCGGGTCAACAATCTCAACTTTACGCATCATCTGCCTTACAATGATCTCAAAATGCTTGTCATTGATTTTCACACCCTGTAGTCGGTAAACTTCCTGTATCTCGTTTACAATATACTCCTGTACTTTTGTCGGACCTTTAATAGCAAGGATGTCGGAAGGTGTAATTGCACCATCTGACAGAGGTATTCCAGCCTTGACGTAATCATTCTCCTGTACCAGAATCTGCTTTGACAGGGGAACAAGGTATTTCTTAAGCTCCTCCGTCTTCGACTTGATTGATATTTCCCTGTTACCTCTCTTGATTTTTCCAAATGTGACTTCTCCGTCTATTTCAGAAACAATTGCAGGATTTGAAGGGTTACGTGCTTCGAAGAGTTCTGTTACACGAGGTAGACCGCCAGTGATATCACCTGATTTTCCTACTGCTCTTGGAATCTTGGCAAGTACCTCACCTGCTTCAACAATCTTGTCAGGATCAATAACAAGATGAGCTCCAACAGGAAGGTTGTAGAGCTTAAGCTCGGCACCTTTCTTGTCAAGTATTTTTATTGCAGGGTTCTTTGTCTTGTCCCTGCTCTCTGTAATAACCTTTTCCTTGAATCCGGTTTGTTCATCAGACTCTTCCCTGAAGGTAATACCTTCTATAAGAAAATCGTATCCAACTTTACCGGCAACTTCAGCAATGATTACTGCATTGAATGGATCCCACTCGCAAATAAGCTTTCCTTTTTCAATATCTTGTCCCGGTTTTACATAAAGTTTTGAACCATAAGGTATTGTATGTGTTGTAAGAGCAATTCCGGTCTTCTTGTCAACAATTCTTAGTTCAGCAAGACGTCCGATGACAATATCAATATCTCCCTTTTCAGGATCATTCTTCGGAACAGATCGTAGTTCCTCTATCTCAGCAATACCTCCATATCGAGCCACCAGACGTGATTCGGTAGTAATGTTAGAAGCAGTACCTCCGACGTGGAATGTACGGAGAGTAAGCTGTGTACCAGGCTCACCAATACTCTGTGCAGCGATAACACCAACAGCTTCACCCTTCTGTACCATACTGCCATTGGCCAGGTTACGTCCATAACATTTTGCACAAACACCCCTTTTCGACTCGCATGTAAGTACCGAACGAATCTCAACCTGTTCAATTGGCGAATCTTCAATCTTTTTGGCAAGGTTTTCAGTAAGCTCCTGCCCTGCTTCAACAATAAGTTCCCCTGAAAGAGGATGATACACATCGTGAACAGTTGTACGTCCCAATACCCTATCGTACAGTGATTCTACAACTTCCTCATTCTTTTTGATTGCAGTTGCTACAAGACCTCTTAGTGTTCCGCAATCTTCCTCATTGATAATAACATCCTGGGAAACGTCAACCAGACGACGGGTAAGATAACCGGCATCAGCTGTCTTAAGGGCAGTATCTGCAAGTCCTTTACGGGCTCCATGTGTAGATATAAAGTACTCGAGAACCGAAAGACCCTCCTTAAAGTTTGAAAGGATCGGGTTTTCGATAATTTCAGAACCTGAAGATCCTGATTTCTGAGGTTTTGCCATAAGACCCCTCATACCCGAAAGCTGACGTATCTGCTCTTTTGAACCCCTTGCACCGGAGTCAAGCATCATATATACCGAGTTAAAGCCCTGCTTATCGTTAGATAGCTGCTTCATCAGAGACTGGGTTAACCTTGCGTTTACATGTGTCCAGATATCAATAATCTGATTGTAGCGCTCATTATTTGTAATGAAACCCATACTATAGTTATTCAGAACCTCTTCAACCTGTTCATACCCTTCGTTAACAAATTTTGTCTTCTCCTCAGGAATGATAACATCATCAAGGTTGAATGAAAGACCTCCCTTGAATGCGGAATAGAATCCCAGATTCTTTATGGCATCGAGGAAGTCAGCTGTTTTTGCTGTTCCTGCAAGTTTCAGAACGCGCCCAATAATATCTCTTAGTGATTTCTTTGTAAGCAGATCATTAATATACCCCACCTCTGACGGGACATACTGGTTAAAAATAACACGACCGACAGTAGTCTCAATAAGATGGTTTATAAGTTCCCCATCTTTTCTGTCATACACTTTAACCTTGATATAAGCATGAAGGTCTATTTTGCCTTCATTATATGCGATATTTACTTCTTCAGGTGAATAAAAAACAAGACCTTCGCCCCTTACCTTTTCAGTATCCGAGCTTTTTCTTCCTTTGGTAATATAGTAAAGCCCCAGGACCATGTCCTGTGAAGGCACTGTAATAGGCGCACCATTTGCAGGATTAAGAATATTATGCGATGCAAGCATCAGCATCTGAGCCTCAAGTACTGCAGCATTCCCAAGAGGAAGGTGAACTGCCATCTGGTCACCGTCAAAGTCAGCGTTAAAAGCTGTACACACCAGAGGATGAAGCTGGATAGCTTTTCCTTCGATAAGCTTTGGCTGGAATGCCTGTATACCCAGTCTGTGAAGTGTCGGAGCACGGTTAAGAAGAACCGGATGACCCTTTAAAACATTTTCGAGTATATCCCATACTACAGGATCTTTTCTGTCGACAATTTTCTTTGCTGATTTTACTGTCTTTACGATACCCCGCTCAATAAGCTTGCGGATAATGAAAGGTTTGTAAAGTTCAGCTGCCATATCTTTCGGTAATCCGCACTCATGTAATCCAAGCTCGGGGCCCACGACAATAACTGAACGGGCTGAATAGTCAACTCTCTTACCCAGTAAGTTCTGACGGAATCTTCCCTGTTTTCCTTTAAGGCTGTCACTGAGCGATTTCAGAGGTCTGTTGGCATCGGTTTTAACTGCATTTGCCTTCCTTGAATTATCGAACAATGAATCAACAGCTTCCTGAAGCATACGCTTCTCATTTCGGAGAATAACTTCGGGAGCTTTAATTTCAATAAGCCTCTTAAGACGGTTATTCCTTATGATAACTCTTCTGTAGAGGTCATTAAGGTCACTTGTCGCAAACCTTCCTCCATCGAGAGGTACAAGAGGCCTTAACTCTGGCGGAATGACCGGAACAACTTTAATTATCATCCACTCAGGTTTATTCACATGCTTTGAATCCCTGAATGCTTCGACAACCTGAAGCCTTTTGAGAGCTTCATTTTTTCTCTGCTGCGAGGTTTCAGTATTAGCCCTGTGACGAAGTGAGTAAGACATTTCATCAAGATTGACACGGCCAAGAAGCTTATTGAGAGCTTCTGCACCCATATCAGCAATAAATTTATCAGGATGATTATCTTCAAGATACTGGTTCTCCTTAGGGAGTGATTCAATTATCTCGAGATACTCCTCTTCTGTAAGAAAATCAAGATACTTGACACCATCTGCTGCCTTTATACCAGGATTGATAACAACATATCTTTCGTAATAGATTATTGAATCAAGCTTTTTGGTAGGCAGACCAAGAAGATATCCTATTTTGTTTGGGAGAGAGCGAAAATACCATATATGTGCCACCGGTACAACCAGTGATATATGTCCCATTCTTTCACGCCGGACCTTTTTTTCGGTAACCTCAACACCACAACGGTCGCACACGATCCCTTTGTAACGGATTCTCTTATACTTTCCGCAATGGCATTCATAATCCTTTACCGGGCCGAAAATTCTTTCGCAGAAAAGCCCGTCTCGTTCCGGTTTATATGTACGGTAGTTAATTGTCTCGGGCTTGAGCACCTCTCCACTTGAACGATCAAGTATTTCTTCAGGTGATGCAAGGCCTATTGATATTTTCGAGTAACTGGTCTTTGTCTTGTTATCTCTTCTGAATGACATATTCTGAATTATTTTTATTTCAAAATTCTAAAAATAAAAACCTTGTAAGATACTTAGTCAAGTATCACGCTAAGGCCAAGTCCTCTTAGTTCGTGCAGGAGAACATTCAATGACTCAGGAATTCCTGGCTGAGGCATTGGTTCACCTTTCACAATAGCTTCATATGCTTTGGCGCGACCGACAACGTCGTCCGACTTAATAGTAAGAATCTCCTGCAGGATATGAGCAGCACCGAATGCCTCGAGGGCCCATACTTCCATTTCTCCGAAACGCTGGCCACCAAACTGTGCTTTACCTCCAAGTGGTTGCTGGGTAATGAGTGAGTATGGTCCTATTGAACGGGCATGCATCTTGTCATCAACCATATGACCCAGTTTAAGCATATAAATAACACCTACTGTTGCAGGCTGGTCAAATTTCTCACCGGTACCTCCATCATAGAGGTATGTTTTACCAAATCGAGGCAGATCAGCTTTTTCGGTATATTCAGTAATCTGGTTTATTGTAGCCCCATCGAAGATTGGTGTAGAGAATGTAAGTCCAAGCTCCTTACCGGCCCATCCAAGTACTGTTTCATAAATCTGACCCAGGTTCATCCTCGAAGGCACACCGAGAGGATTGAGAACAATATCAACAGGTGTTCCGTCAGCAAGGAAAGGCATATCTTCAGCACGTACAATCCTTGCCACGATACCTTTATTTCCGTGACGCCCGGCCATCTTGTCACCTACCTTTATCTTACGTTTTTTGGCGATGTAAACCTTTGCCAGACGTACGATACCTGCAGGCAGTTCATCACCTATTGTGATATTGTATTTCCTGCGCTTGTAGATACCATCAACCTCCTTGAACTTTATTATATAATTGTGAAGAAGCTGTTTGATGCTGTCGTTTTTCTTCTTGTCAGTAGTCCATTTATTAGGATTAACATTAAGAAAATCAACTTCCTGAAGTTGTTTCAGAGTAAACTTGCTTCCCTTTGGAATAACATCTACATTCAAATAATCCTTAACGCCCTGTGATGTTTTTCCGTTCACAAGGATAAACAGCTTATCAACAAGCCTTGCCTTGAGATCTTCAATACTTCTGGTGAATTCAGTTTCAATTTTATCAAGCATGGGCTTTTCAACAGCCTTTGACTTCCTGTCCTTTATAGCTCTGGTAAATAATTTCTTATCTATAACAACACCTTCAAGTGAAGGTCCGGCTTTTAGTGATGCATCCTTTACATCTCCTGCCTTATCACCAAAGATGGCACGAAGAAGTTTCTCCTCCGGTGAAGGATCTGATTCTCCTTTAGGAGTGATTTTTCCGATAAGAATATCACCCGGCCTGATATGAGCACCAATTCTTATTAATCCGTTTTCGTCGAGGTTTTTGGTGGCTTCCTCACTTACGTTCGGAATATCCGATGTCAGTTCCTCAAGCCCACGTTTTGTGTCACGTACTTCAAGCTGATATTCATCTATATGTACTGAAGTGAAATAGTCTTCCTGAACAACTTTTTCAGAGATAACAATTGCATCCTCAAAATTGTATCCTTTCCAGGGCATAAATGCCACTTTCAGGTTTCTTCCCAGGGCAAGTTCTCCGTGCTTTGTTCCGTATCCTTCAGTAAGTACCTGACCCTTCTTCACCTTTTCACCCTTCTTTACAATCGGAATAAGGTTAATACAGGTATTCTGGTTTGTTTTTCTGTATTTTGGAAGCACGTAGCGTTTAATGTCATCATCAAAGCTTACGAATTTCTCCTCATCGGTACGAGTGTACCTTATTACTATTTCATTTGAATCAACAAATTCAACAACTCCGTCGCCTTCAGCCATATAAAGTATGCGACTGTCTCTTATGACCTGATCTTCAAGGCCTGTACCAACAATTGGGGCTTCAGGATTGATAAGCGGAACTGCCTGGCGCATCATGTTCGAACCCATGAGTGCCCTGTTGGCATCGTCGTGCTCAAGGAACGGTATCAGAGATGCTGCAATTGAAGCGATCTGGTTTGGAGCAACGTCCATCAGGTCGACTTTTGAGACTTCTTCAATCGGATAATCAGCCTCGTAGCGGCATTTTGCCCTTGGATTATCGAAGTATCCGTCTTTTGTCAGCGGGGCATTTGCCTGTGCAATCATTTTCTCTTCCTCTTCTTCAGCGCTCAGCCATACCACCCCGTCATTATGAAGCTCAACTTTTGAACCTTTTTTATCATCGTGGCTGACTTTAAGATATGGTGTTTCAATAAATCCGAGTTCATTAACCTTTGCAAAGACGCAGAGTGAAGAGATAAGACCAATATTCGGACCTTCAGGAGTTTCGATCGGGCACAAACGGCCATAGTGTGTATAATGAACGTCCCTTACCTCGAAACCGGCTCTTTCACGTGAAAGACCACCAGGGCCGAGTGCAGACATACGACGCTTGTGAGTCATTTCTGCAAGCGGGTTCGTCTGGTCCATGAACTGTGACAGCTGGTTTGTTCCGAAAAATGAGTTGATAACAGATGAGAGTGTTTTTGAGTTAATAAGATCAACCGGTGTAAACACCTCATTATCCCTGACGTTCATCCTCTCGCGGATTGTTCTTGCCATACGGGCAAGGCCTACTCCAAACTGTGAATAAAGCTGTTCTCCAACTGTACGCACCCTCCTGTTACTCAGGTGGTCAATGTCATCAATATCAGTTTTGGAATTAATAAGTTCAATCAGATAACCGATAATCTTGATTATATCCTCACGTGTTAAGATTTTAACATCCATACCGGTTTCAAGACCAAGCTTTTTGTTGATTCTGTAGCGTCCAACCTCGCCAAGGTCATATCTCTTATCAGAGAAAAAGAGTTTGTCGATAACGTCGCGGGCAGTTGCTTCATCAGGTGGTTCAGCATTTCTAAGCTGCCTGTAGATATATACCACTGCCTCTTTTTCAGAGTTACATGGATCTTTCTGAAGAGTGTTATAGATTATTGCGTAATCTGAAAGGGTTGTATCGTCTCTATGCAGAAGGATTGCCTTTGCACCTGAATCGACAATAAGGTCGACATGATCTGATTCTATAACTGTTTCCCTGTCAAGGATTACTTCATTTCTTTCGATTGAAACAACCTCGCCAGTGTCTTCATCAACAAAGTCTTCCACCCATGTCTTAAGCACTCTGGCAGCCAGCTTGCGTCCAACAAGTTTTTTAATGTTTGTTTTAGACACTTTATGTTCCTCGGCGAGATTAAATATTTCGAGGATATCCTTATCACTTTCGAAACCGATAGCTCTGAGGAGAGTTGTGACAGGCAGCTTTTTCTTCCTGTCGATGTATGCATACATCACGTTATTGATGTCGGTAGCAAATTCTATCCAGGATCCCTTGAAAGGGATTATCCTTGCAGAATAGAGTTTTGTACCATTGGCATGTATACTCTGTCCGAAGAACACACCAGGTGAACGGTGCAACTGCGAAACCACTACCCTTTCGGCGCCGTTAATAACGAATGTGGCGCGTTCGGTCATGTATGGTACTGTTCCCAGATATACATCCTGAATTACCGTATCAAAATCCTCGTGTTCAGGATCTGTACAGTAAAGTTTTAATTTTGCCTTAAGCGGAATACTGAATGTAAGACCACGTTCGATGCACTCCTCAATTGTATATCGGGGAGGGTCAATATAATAATCCAGAAATTCGAGGACGAAATTGTTCCTTGTATCAGTTATAGGGAAATTTTCGGTAAAGACTTTGAAGAGTCCCTCTTTTTTCCTGTTCTCGGGAGTAGTTCCAAGCTGGAAAAACTCACCGAATGATTTTAACTGAATCTCCAGAAAATCAGGGTATTCTATCTGGTTTTTTCTGGAAGCGAAACTTATTCTTTCGGTATTTTTTGAGGACATTTTAAAAAGATTAAGTGAACTTATAATTTAAAGAACAAAAAGGCTTAGTCCCGCACCATGCGGGACTAAACCTATAACCTTGTATTCAGGTATAACTTATTTAAGTTCAACTTCAGCTCCTGCTTCTACTAATTGACCTTTTATCGCTTCAGCTTCATCTTTGGAAATGCCTTCTTTAACGGGAGCCGGAGCAGCATCAACAACTGCTTTAGCTTCTTTCAGGCCAAGTCCGGTGATATCCTTAACAAGTTTAACGATCTGTAATTTCTGTCCGCCAGCATTTTTCAGAATAACATCAAAAGTTGATTTTTCTTCTGCTACAGGAGCATCTCCGCCAGATGAGGGAGCGGCAACAGCAACAGCTGCAGCAGCAGGTTCGATACCATACTCGTCTTTAAGGATTTTAGCCAGTTCGCTTACTTCTTTTACAGATAAGTTAACCAGTTCTTCTGCAAATTTCTTAAGATCTGCCATTTTATTTATTTTTAATTTGATTTTAGTTTATTATTCTTCTCTTTTTGCCAGTGTTTCAAGCACACCGTGAATTTTAGTTCCGCCTGACTGCAGTGCTGAAATAACGTTTTTGGCAGGAGACTGCAACAGCATAATAATATCGCCGATGAGTTCTTCCTTTGTCTTTATAGATATCAGAGAATCCAGTTGGTTATCTCCGATATATATTGACTCCTGAACGTAAGCGCCTTTAAGCACAGGCTTACCATGACTCTTGCGGAATTCCTTAATAAGTTTTGCAGGAACATTTCCCGATTGAGTAAACATGATGGACGTAGTACCTTTAAGAACCGGATATAGTTCTTCAAAGTTTACATTAGACTGCTCAAATGCCCTTTTAAGGAGAGTGTTTTTAACGACAATAAGTTTGATATCGTTTTCAAAGCACTTCCTTCTAAGTTCACCTGTATCAGCTGCATTAAGCTGAGCAGTATCAGTCAGATAAAAGTGACCGTACTCTTTCAATCTCTCAGCAAGGCTGTCTATGATAGTGTTTTTTTCTTCGCGTCTCATTATTTCTTTCGAATTTTACTTTGAATAATTATTCATCCAGACCTTTTGGATCGACTTTTACACCCGGACTCATAGTGCTGGAAATGAATATACTTCGTAAGTATGTTCCTTTCGCTGCAGCCGGTTTGAGTTTGTTTACCATAGTGATAAACTCCTTTGCGTTGTCTGCGATCTTCTGGGTTTCAAATGAGACTTTTCCTATAGAGGCATGAATGATTCCGCTTTTGTCGACTTTAAAATCAATCTTACCCTGCTTCACTTCTTTAACAGCCTTACCTATTTCCATAGTGACAGTACCACTTTTAGGGTTCGGCATCAGTCCGCGGGGACCGAGTATTCGACCTAACTGACCGACCTTTCCCATAACGGATGGCATGGTTATGATAACATCCACATCTGTCCAACCAGCTTTGATTTTATCGACGAAATCGTCGAGGCCAACATGGTCAGCACCGGCTTCTCTAGCTTCATTTTCCTTATCGGGGGTACAAAGCACGAGTACACGTGTCTCTTTACCTGTTCCGTGGGGAAGTGAAACAACGCCGCGAACCATCTGATTGGATTTTCTTGGATCTATACCTAACCTTACATCCAAATCAACAGAAGCATCAAACTTGGTTTTGGTCATTTCCTTAACCAGAGCAGAAGCCTCTTTTAATGAATAAAGCTTGTTCTTATCGAGTTTTTCAAGAGCAAACTTCTGATTTTTGGTAAGTTTAGTCATTTTTTCTACTAATTAATTGTTTTGAGGGAATTCTCCTTTAACGGTGATTCCCATACTTCTGGCAGTACCAGCTACCATTCGCATTGCAGACTCCACTGTGAAACAGTTTAAGTCTTCCATCTTATCCTTAGCAATTGTTTTGATCTGGTCCCAGGATATCGATGCAACCTTGTCGCGGTTAGGCTCTTTTGAACCTTTTTTTGACTTGGTAACTTCAAGAAGCTGAACAGCAACCGGTGGTGTTTTGGTAACAAATTCAAATGATTTGTCAGCATAAACAGTAATAACTACCGGTATAACTTTTCCAGCCTTATCCTGAGTCCTCGCATTAAATTGCTTACAGAAATCCATTATGTTCACACCTTTCGAACCCAGTGCAGGGCCTACAGGTGGAGATGGATTAGCTCCTCCGCCACGAATCTGTAACTTGATCAGTCCAGCAACTTCTTTTGCCATAATTTTAAATTTGCGTATTTATTGCGAGAGCTTGACAGTTGTTCAGGAAGCATTATAAATATCACAACCGTCAATATCTTCTGTTAATTCTCCTTTTCTACCTGCATGAAGCTCAATTCAAGTGGTGTTTTTCTTCCGAAAATCTTCACCATAACCTTAAGCTTCTTCTTCTCATCATTAACCTCTTCTATAATACCGGTGAAACTGTTGAAAGGACCGTCAATTACCTTAACTGATTCTCCAACAAAGAAAGGAACATTAAGTTCTTCATCACTGGCATTCAGTTCATCAACCTTACCCAGAATCCTGTTAATTTCGACTTTCCTCAAAGGAACCGGTTCTCCATCCTGTGAACCCAGAAATCCAATAACATTAGGTATATTTCTCAAAATGTGAGGCACTTCGCCGGTAAGAACAGTTTCGACAAGTACATAACCCGGAAAGAATGTTCTCTCCTTGCTTATCTTTTTACCTGCTCTTATCTGGTAAACCTTTTCGGTTGGTATAAGAACCTGTGAGATATAATCCTCAAGTTTAAGACGTGCCACTTCGCTCTCGATATACTCCTTCACCTTCTTTTCCTTCCCACCGATAGCACGAAGCACATACCACTTTTTAATATTCTCACTCATTGGAATATTCTTCTGATTAGTATAATAAACTGTAAACAAACTCCATGATATTGCTGAACGCCAGATCCATTCCGGCAACTATAAGTGCAAATATCAGGGATGCAACCATTACGAGTACAGCACTATTCTGAAGTTCGCTCCAGGTTGGCCAGGTCACTTTATGAACAAGTTCCGTATATGTGTCCTGAAAATATCCTTTTATATTCATGTTACATATTAATTTTAGCACGGGAGGAGAGACTCGAACTCCCGACACCTGGTTTTGGAGACCAGTGCTCTACCAACTGAGCTACACCCGTGTATATTTGTTGTTGAGGTAGTATACGGTCGCGACTGTACACTACTATCAACAACTTTATTTCCAAAACCTCTATTCAAGTATCTCTGTTACCTGTCCGGCACCTACTGTTCTGCCACCTTCGCGGATTGCAAAACGCAGACCGACGTTAATAGCAACAGGATAGATAAGATCAACTGTAATGGTAACATTATCGCCAGGCATAACCATTTCAGTACCTTCAGGAAGAGTAATTTCACCTGTAATATCAAGAGTCCTTACATAGAACTGAGGACGATATTTATTATGGAATGGAGTGTGACGTCCACCTTCTTCTTTCTTAAGAACATAAACTTCAGCCTTGATCTTTGTATGAGGAGTAATTGATCCGGGTTTTGCAAGAACCATACCTCTCTTGATCTCTTTCTTATCAACACCTCTAAGCAGAAGACCTACGTTGTCACCAGCTTCACCCCTGTCGAGGATCTTGCGGAACATTTCAACTCCTGTACAAACTGATTTGCGCTTAGTTGCACCAAGACCAATAAGTTCAAGTTCGTCACCTGTAAGAACAACTCCGGTTTCAATACGTCCGGTTGCAACTGTACCACGGCCTGTGATAGAAAATACATCTTCAACCGGCATAAGGAATGGTTTTTCATTGTCACGGGGAGGAATCGGAATATATTCATCAACAAAGTCCATCAATTCCATGACTTTATCTTCCCATACTGCCTCACCATTCATTGCTCCGAGAGCTGAACCACGTACAACAGGAGCATTATCTCCATCAAACTTATAGAAATTGAGCAGATCACGTACTTCCATCTCAACGAGGTCAAGCAGTTCCTGATCATCAACCATATCCACTTTATTCATGAACACAAGAACTTGAGGAACGTTTACCTGATGTGCAAGAAGGATATGTTCGCGTGTCTGAGGCATTGGTCCGTCAGTAGCAGCAACAACGAGTATTGCACCGTCCATCTGTGCTGCACCGGTAACCATGTTCTTAATATAGTCAGCATGACCCGGGCAGTCTACGTGTGCATAATGACGTTTTGCTGTCTGATATTCAACGTGAGCAGTGTTAATTGTAATACCCCTTTCTTTCTCCTCAGGAGCATTATCAATTGAGTCAAAATCTCTGATTTCAGAGAGACCTCTTTTTGCAAGGACCATAGTGATCGCTGCAGTCAATGTTGTTTTGCCATGGTCTACGTGACCGATTGTACCAATATTCACGTGTGGTTTCGACCTGTCAAATTTTTCTTTTGCCATAACTCCAAGCGTATTAAATTTAGTTTATCTATAATCAAGTAAATCAAAAATCTCCTGTTGAGCCGGAGGGGGGAATTGAACCCCCGACCCCTTCCTTACCAAGGAAGTGCTCTACCTCTGAGCTACTCTGGCCTCAAATAGTGAGCGGGAGACGGTACTCGAAACCGCGACCCTTAGCTTGGAAGGCTAATGCTCTACCAACTGAGCTACTCCCGCTTATATCGTCCAAAGAGTACCGTAATCCAGCCGTATTTTACTGGTTTTGCGGCTCATATTTCTGCTTTAAGTGGGGAGAGCAGGATTCGAACCTACGAAGGCATTTGCCAGCAGATTTACAGTCTGCCCCAGTTGGCCGCTTTGGTATCTCCCCCCTATAAACAGAGTCTTACTCCTAAGACACACATTTACAAATCTTTCAAGAGCCGATGAAGGGATTCGAACCCCCGACCTGCAGATTACAAATCAGCTGCTCTGACCAACTGAGCTACATCGGCAATTTAAAGAACGCACCGTAAGAGCATAATTCACCCTTGAAAAACGGTTTGCAAATGTATGAATTTAAAATTTATTATTCAAAATAAATTGACATATTTTTGAAAATAGCAGGATCAGAGTCCCCGTTTCTTTTGTTTGTGCTTGGTAATCTGTTTCTTAAGAGCATCAACAGCACCATCAGTTGCCTCCTCAAAAGTCTTGCTCTGTTTCTTAGCAAACAGAGGTTTTCCCGATACATCCAGTCTAATTTCACTAATTTTATTCTCTCTATCCTGATCTTTGTCGAGCCTCAGATAAACTTCGGCATTAACAATATCTTCACCAAACTGTGAAAGTTTCTCCAGTTTCTGCTGAACAAAGTCGATCAGCTTTTTGTCGGCATCAAACCGTACTGAATGAATCTGAATGTTCATGATATTACCTCCTATTATTATATTTAGTGTTAGGCTCTTGGATGAGCCTGTTTATATACTTTTTTAAGCTTCTCAAATGTGTTATGCGTATAGACTTGTGTTGCCGACAGGTTTGCATGACCAAGCAATTCCTTTATTGAATTAAGATCTGCTCCATTGTTCAGCATATGTGTTGCAAAGGTATGCCTGAGTATATGCGGACTTTTCCTGTCGGAAGTGGTAACAATACCCAGGTATTTTTTTACAATATTATATACGTATTTATCATAAAGTTTATTTCCTTTATCAGTCACAAAGAACCAATCAGTCTTGATATTACCTGTATTTTCATCCCTTTTACTGATATATGTCTCGAGGTTTTTTATGAATGGCTTAAGCAGGGGAATAATTCTCTGCTTGTTCCTTTTACCTGTAACCTTAACAGTTGCATCAGCCATATCAATATCAGCATCCTTTAAACCTATCAGCTCCGACCGTCTCATCCCTGTAAGATATAACATCTCTATTATTGTTTTGTTCCGGATTCCTGCAAAATCTTCACCAAAGCTTACATCTTCAAGAAGGGCAATCATAGCCTTCTCTTCAATAAATGCCGGCAGACTCTTTTTTCGTTTTGGGACAACAATCTTTTGCAGCGGATCAGTCTTGATCACTCCATCTTTTCTCATGAATCGGAAATAGACCCTCAGACAGGAAATTTTTCTGTGAACCGAAACAGCCGAATACCCAGTATCAAGCATACTGACTATCCATGCACGAATATCATGTGATGTTACATCTGAAGGACTACCTGAATGCCCTGATTCCTTAAGGTAACATTCAAACTGATCGAGATCGTTTAAATACGACCTTACAGTATGCGGCGAATACCGCTTTTCGATCTTCAGATATTGTAAGAACGATTCCTTATAATTCATGAAGGAACCTCCATATCTGTTATGTTATAAATAAGATACAACAGGCGAACTACTCTTCGCTCTCCTGCATCTTCTGAACATACATAGCCTTCTTGATTTCTTCTCTACGGCGTACTGAAGGTTTTATAAAAGCCTGACGTGAACGTAATTCGCGGATCACTCCCGTCTTTTCAAACTTCCTTTTGAACTTCTTTAAAGCTCTTTCTATGTTTTCGCCTTCCTTTAATGGTACAATGATCATAATTAAAAAATTCATTTTTAAATGAGGCGCAAAGTTAGAAATAGAAAAAATGATTTCAAAACATTTATGGACTTAAATTTCTCATACACGCTGGTTTTTAATATAATTGAATCGAATTTATAATTCCCGTTTACAATAAAGCTGTTAATAAAAGTAATAAAATTTCTGAACAAATACAAGAAAAAAGAGAAGAATCGGATAATGTATGAATGCAGATGCAGGGATAAATCATTAAACCAGATCAGGTGAAAATCCGGGAAGATTCCTCGTCCCGCCTTTAAGCATGAGAAATCTCCTCTATTATCATCGATTTTATATTTCCGCTTATAGTATTCTTCAATCATAATGCAGATAAGGTCTGACCTTCAATGCCTTTTCCTTTGAGATAACTTTATTCTCAACAAGTTCAGAAACACTATGGATCTTTCCCTTAAGTTCACGGTACTTCAATATTGCATTAACATCACCTCTTTCTAAATAAGGCATCCGGGAAAGTTTTCTGTAATCGGCTGTATTTATTTCTATATATTTAATCAGCATAGTATCAGCTTTAACCATGTCTTTAATTTTTTCATATGTTTCAGGAGGCAATCCGTATACTTCCCTCAACTGTTCCTTTGAGTAGTATCCCCCAAGAAGGTTGCGATACTTTATGATCCTGACCGAAAGCACCGGACCTATCCCCGGAAGTCTGATAAGTTCTGAAGTATCACACCTGTTTATATCAACAATTTTAACTTTATTATCCCTTACAACATGTTTTCGTGTTACAGGTTTTGTATTTTCCGGGTAAATTTTACCGGATATTGAGTCAGCTATTATCTCATCCTGAACAAGTCTGATGTACTCAACAGGAATACTCTTTCCAGGCACAAAGTATCTTAGTGATATAACAAAGACGATCAGAAGTAACAAAATGAGGGAAGATCTTCTCTCCCTGCGGGAATAGCCAAACCAATTCCGGAGTGACGAAAAATCGAACTTCATAACTATATTTATTAAATTGCAGCGAGCAACTATGCAATATAATAAAAAGATTTGACAGAAATGCCAGAAACTTCAGAATGGATATCCTATCGCTATTACTACAGTAAAATCATTTCGCTCATATGGCCGCTGTGATATAATCCACTTGTTCCGTTCCTGGATTACCGGATCCCTGAGCTTCATTCCAAAATCGATCCTCCCAAGGAAAAAGCTGAAGTCAAACCTTAGTCCTGCACCAGTACCAATAGCAATATCTTTGTAAAAAGTATTCAGTTTAAATTGAGAACCAGGTCTGCCAGGGTCCTCCCTGTAGTTCCATATATTGCCTGCATCAACAAAAACAGCTCCTTCAAGAATCCAGAATAGTTTGAACCTGTACTCGGTATTGAGCTCCAGCTTGAGGTCTGCAGTCTGATTAAGAAAGGTTGTGTCAGGCACATATGAACCCGGACCAAGTGTCCTTACCTGCCAGCCTCTTACTCCATTTGCACCACCACCAAAGTATTGTTTTTCAAAAGGGATTGCCTTTGAGTTACCATATGGAATACCGATTCCGAAAAATCCCCTGTAAACCATTGAGGAAGCTTCATTCATAACATAGTTATATCTCAGGTCAAAGTCAGTTCTCACATACTGGGCGAAAGGCTGACCTAAAAATTTGTAAGCTACTGAATCTGGCTGTTCAGGATTTGAAATATTGTTGAAAGCACTTAACAGGTTACCAGCTGACTCAATGTTCCACCTTAAAAACCAATAATCTCTTGATTTTTTAATAGTTTGATTATTAAATACATAAGAGTAGCTTCCACCCAGGATCAACGCATCCTGATAAGCATAAGCCAAATAGGATGAGGTGTTCACCTGTCTGGCAAATTCAGGATCAATGGTATCCAGTTTTACGAGGTTAAACTGTAGTGGATTCACAAAATGCTCCTTATAATTACCGGCCTTCCAGTTGTATCCAAAAGCAGTATTAGCCAACTTTCGCTTGTAAAAAGGCATATTCTGGTAGTTATATGCTGCTATTATTGTAGTTGTGGGATTGTATTTCTTTACAAATTCCTCACTTTTAAAGAAGGGAATTAAAAAATCCGGAAGTCTTAAGCTTGTCTCCACGCCATACTCCTGTGTGGGATCGAGTCTTTTACCCTCCTGCCTCATAGCCTCATAGGCTCCTTTGAGCTTCATGCTGAACAACTCTGCTCCATGAAACAGATTCTTGTTCTGATAGATGAGATTCAGGGCACCTCCAAGATTTCCGCCTGAGTTTGTACCTTCAAGTTCTACTTTGTATGATTGTTTGCCAAGCAAAGTAAGCTGGATGATACAGTCTATTTTCCTTGAATAACCCGTGGGTTCATCGTTTCCGGTAAATTCACTGAACGAGATATTGACCAGTCGGTATACCTTTGAACCTAAGAGGTGTGCACGTGACTGTTCAGTATTTGTCATGTTATATGTTGCTCCTGACTTAAGGTAAAGTGATTGAATTATGAAATCATATTTTACCTCAGGTATCTTTTCCTTTCCTATGAAATAATAACCTCTGTAGAAGATAGTATCAAGATTCCTGAAATATGCCTCACCTTCTTCAAGGGCATCACGAGGGACAAACTCCGGATATATATAGATGTTATTGATCCTGAATATTGAATGCGGAACAAGCCTTACTATGTTATTTTCATCGGTTCTTGGATAATTCCTGACCACATAATTGATATCAACCTGACGGTTACCAACTGTACTATCGACTTCAAAGGAGATGTAATCGCTTGAAAATTCATAAAATCCATGATCCCTGACAAGTCTTTCAAATCTCAGTCTCTCTTTCTGCATCACATCAACATCATAAGGCTTTCCCCTTTCAATGACACTATTTAAGGAATCAAAAATGAATAGTGACAGAAGATTGAAATCTGAAATTTCATAAGTAATATTACGGATCTTGTATGGTTTAGTGATCGCTACCTTATAATATACTGCTGACTTGTTTTTAGAGGTCTCAATATCCTCATCAACTATTCCGTCAAAGTAACCCTTGGATGATATATATGATTTGATCTGACCAACTGATTTGATTGCAGCATAAGGATCAAAAATAACAGGTTCTTCACCGATTTCCCTGAGCCATTTATGAATACCCTTGTCTTTTTCAATATTTGAAAGATTATAAAGACCAAGATGAAACCTTGCACCAAATATTTTCTTGTTGGGCTTTTGTTTCAGGTATGGCTCCAGATCGACCGGTTTAATACCCTCATTGCTAACTTTTATCTTATTCTCATCAAGCAGAGTTTCTCCTTCAGGCACATATTTGGTTGGATTACAGGAGAATAATATCATTGCCGAGACAGTCAGCGAAAAAAATATCCAGACCCTTATCCTCCTCATATACAATATTATATTCTGCCAGAATCATCTGTAATACTGGCATTCAAATATATCAATAATAATCTTATTCATCCACAAATCTAATCAAGGTGAGACTGATAAGTTAAATAAACTTTGCTTAATTTTAAGTCCGGGTAATTAAACGAACAACAACAAAGATGATCAGCAAAAACAGATCAAAATTTATAACAGGACTTCAGAAAAAGAAGAACAGGGATGAGGAAAACCTGTTCGTAATAGAAGGCGACAAGCTGGTCAGGGAATTTCTTAAAGCCAAAAGGCGCTTAAAACTACTTGTTGCAAAACCGGAATTCATAAGCTCGCTCGATTCTGATTGGCTCAGTCTGGTTGATGAAACAGAAAGTGTCAGTTATGATGAACTCAGGCAGCTGAGTTCACTGAAAACGCCACATAATGCTATTGCTATAGTTCCCAAACTTGACCTTAAATTCGATTATGACAAAATCTCTGAAGGTTTGACAGCAGCACTCGATTGTGTTCAGGATCCCGGAAATCTGGGCACCATAATAAGAGCTGCAGCCTGGTTCGGGATAAAAAATATTGTATGCTCAATCGATTGTGTGGATGTTTATAATCCGAAGGTAATTCAGGCAAGCATGGGCGCTGTTTTGCATGTAAATGTCCATTATACTGATCTGAAAGAATTTTTATTGGCCGCAAAAGAGAAGAGCTTTCCTGTATACGGCACTCTGCTTGAAGGAGTAAGTTTATACGATCATAAACTTGACAATAAAGGCATAATTATCTTCGGAAATGAGTCAAAAGGCATCTCAGGTGAGTTAATACCTCTCATTTCAGATAGAATAATGATTCCCGGAGCTAATAAATCCAAACCAGGGATTGAGTCATTAAATGTTGGTATGGCAGCTTCGGTTGTTTTCTCAGAGTTTGCCCGAAGGATCTCTTTCCTTCCAGCGAAATAAAAGTATATTTAAAGAAATTTTCTGTTGTATGCAACAATCAACTTTTAAAGTATATAGAGTTCGCTGGGTTATGCTCAGTTTATACATGCTAATGGTAGCTGTAAACCAGCTTCTCTGGATAACTTTTGCCCCTATTACCGGCGATGCGACAGTGTTTTATGGAGTTTCAGATCTGAAGATAGGAATACTTTCGATGTCCTTTATGATTGTTTATGTAGCAGTTTCAATTCCTGCATCATGGATTATTGACAAATACGGTATTCGAATCGGGGTTGGTACCGGAGCATTGTTCACCGGAGTATTTGGTTTGATAAGGGGATTTGCCGGGTCCGACTATCATATCCTTCTTCTTGCCCAAACTGGTATAGCAATAGGGCAGCCATTTATCCTTAACGCAATTACAAAATTTGCTGCTCGCTGGTTCCCTCTCGAAGAGCGTGCTACTGCTGCCGGCCTCGGAACACTGGCAATGTATATAGGAATCCTTGCCGGGATGACACTTACACCATACCTGGTTATCGGGTATGGAATAAATGACATGTTATATATCTACGGGACTATTGCAATCACTACCTCCATAGTATTTATTGTTCTTATCCGGGAGAGTCCTCCATCTGCTCCATGCAGACCAGATCAGGAAGAACGCTCACTGGTTTTTGACGGATTCAGGAATACTCTCCGTGCCAGAGATTTTGTCTGGCTGATGATTATCTTTTTTATAGGTCTTGGCGTTTTCAACAGTGTTACAACATGGATAGAAGATATTTTGAGACCTCGGGGGTTTACAGCTACCCAGGCAGGTATGACTGGTGGTGTAATGATACTAGGAGGTATTGCGGGAGCCATTATTATACCATTGCTCTCCGATAGAAATAAAAAGAGAACACCATATATCATAATAGCATTGTTAGGTGCCACAATAGGTCTGACAGGAATTACATTTGCGACTAATTATTTCCTTCTGTTGGCTTCAGGGATGGCTATGGGGTTTTTCCTGTTAAGTGCCGGCCCGATAGGATTTCAATATGGTGCTGAGATAACATACCCGGCATCTGAAGGTACATCAAACGGCATGTTGTTGATGATGGGCCAGATATCAGGGATAGCATTTATATTCGGAATGGATAGTTTTAAGGATCCCGGAACCGGATCAATGACCCGCTCACTTGTTTTACTAATAGGGCTGATGATTATAAGTATTTTAATGTCATTGACTTTGAAAGAATCTTTAATATTGACTAATAGTGATAAATAGCGAACTGTAGATTTGAACATCTAATATATCCCCGGGATAATTCTTTTCGATCTCATTTTATATTTAAGGTAACTGTCACCAAATTCGTTGATCATAACCTTTTCTTCAACGCTGATCCGGTAAATAACAGCCATGAAAACAGGTAAAACAAACACAACAAAAGAGTAAATACTGCTAAATGTTAATCCAAAACCAACAATAACTGACAGTAGTCCTGAATAACTGGGATGCCTTATCTTCTCATAGATCCCATCTGTTTTAAGTTCAGCGGCATCTTTTATTACAACATCAACTGTGAATGATTTCCCAAGCTGGAAAATTGCTATCCATCTTATTATCAATCCAAAAATAATCATCACCAAACCGAAACCCTGATAAAAGCCCTTTCCATGTTTCGCCAGGAAAAATCCTAGAAAGAACCCAATTGTAATAACGAGCCATAATAAAATCATGGACCCTCTGTCTTCTCTTTTCTTTGAAAAGCTTTTTTTGGAATGTTTCAAAAGCAGCAATAACAGCTCTGAAAGCCCAAACGCAAATGACAGGTATATTATCGGTATCATGTTCTATCAATCTATAAAATTAACACTTCACTTTACAATATTTAATATTACTGTACATCTCCATAAGGCAGAAGTTTAAAAAATCTGATCAGTAAATTAAAGGTATTCTCAGATATTTTTCTTTTTAATTAAAATTATTTCCAGCTCTTCCAGGGTCCGGCCTTTAGTTTCGGGAACCCTGAATACTGTAAAAAGCAAAAGCAGCACACACATAACACTGAATATAAGAAATGAACCTGCTCCGCCTAACCTGTTAAGCATCAAAGGAAATAATAGGATCAGCAAAAAATTGGCAATCCAGAGTGATACAATAGAGACTGACATAGCTTTGCTGCGGAGTTTATTGGGGAATATCTCAGATACAATAACCCAGGTAACCGCTCCAACAGAGGCTGAGAATGAGGCTATGTACATTAGTATAAGCACAAGAATTATATATCCATCCGTTTTCTGAAGGTAGAAAGCTGTGGCAATTGTAGTCAGCGACACTATCATTCCGGTAACACCACCAATAAGTAGCGGTTTGCGTCCCAGCCTGTCGATAAGTGAAATTGCCACAAAGGTAAATATCAGGTTCCCTCCACCAATAATGGCTGTTTGAGTAACAGCGCTGCTGGCTGCTGCACCAATACTTTGAAATATTACCGGAGCATAGTACATAATGGAGTTAATACCTGTTATCTGGCTAAAGACACACAGAAAGACGCCAATAAACAGAATTGGCCTCATGCGGGGAGAAAAAACTTCACGAAAGGTACCACTGTCCACCTCTTCTTTTATAGATTCCTCAATAGATATCAGCTCCTGTCGGGCCTGTTCATTACCATTGATCTTCCCGAGAATTACAAATGCTTTATCTGAAAATCCTTTCTGAACCAGCCATCTTGGACTCTCCGGGGCGAAGAAGAGAGATATAAAGAAAAGCAGAGCCGGAGCACCCATAACGGCTAGCATCCAGCGCCAGTTGTTCTCACCGGTGTCAACAAGCAATGCGTTCGAAATAAAAGCCAATAGTATTCCTATGACAATTGCAAGCTGATTGAAGGATACAAGCCTGCCTCTCTTTTCAGCAGGGGAAATTTCAGAAATATACATTGGCGATAACATTGATGCAACTCCAACACCAAGTCCTCCAATGATCCTGAAGAAAATGAACATCGAAAGCCTGTTAGCAAGGGCTGAACCAAATGCGGATAAAATAAAAAGAAAAGCAGCAACCATAAGTGTCCTCTTACGTCCAAAAATGTCACTGGGTTTTCCGGCTGAAATAACACCAATGATGCATCCGAATAGCAAACTGCTTACCGTCCAGCCCAGCCAGATATCATCAAGGTTAAAATAGGGTTTTATAAAGGGAGTTGTACCAGATATAACAGCAGTATCAAAACCGAAAAGCAATCCCCCCAGTGCAGCTATTGAGCTGATAAGTATCACATAGTTTTTTTGAATATTATTCATCATTATAATATTAATTTTTCCTTTTGACAACAGACCTACGGTCTATTCCCTTCCGCCTTCCGCCTTCCGCCTTCTGCCTTCCGCCTAATGCCTAATGCCTTGCAATCGCATCAGCCACATTCATTCCGTCAACAGCTGAGGATACAATTCCTCCTGAGTATCCCGATCCCTCCCCGCAAGGATACAGACCCTTTATCCGGATATGTCTCATTGTTTCAGGATCCCGTGGAATTCTTAACGGTGATGAGGTTCTCGATTCAACACCAAGCAAAACAGCATCATTGGTAAGATAACCATGTAAGCTCTTTCCAAAAAGTGCAAAGCCTTCCCTGAGTCTGTTTCCTACTCCCTCCGGAAGCCAGCTGTGAAGAGGTGATGATGCTATACCCGGAAAATATGAAACTTCCGGCAGTGATCCTGATGTCCTTCCAGAAACGAAATCGGCAAGTCTCTGGGCCGGAGCACGTTGTGTTGCACCACCATTGATCCATGCATCCCTCTCAAGTGCTTTTTGGAATTCGATACCGGCCATTATACCATGTGAACTGTACGCAGCAAGGTCTTCACTACGTATCTCCACCACAATACCTGAATTTGCATATGGTGAATTTCTTCCTGAAGGAGACATTCCGTTTACAACAACCTCCTCCTGTGATGTTGCCGAAGGTACTATGAAACCACCAGGACACATACAGAAAGAGAATACTCCTCTCCCATCAACCTGTTTTGCAATACTATATGATGCCGCAGGAAGGTAACTGCCCCTGTCATTGCCATGATACTGAATCCGGTCAATGAGGACCTGCGGGTGTTCAACCCTTACACCAACAGCGAATGACTTCATCTCAAGATCAATATTCCGGCGCAGGCAGATATCGTAAATATCCCTTGCAGAATGACCGGTTGCAAGGATCAGATATGAAGACGGGAACTTCTCATTAACTGAAGTTATAACTCCTGTTACAGCTCCACCTTCAACAATTATATCAGATATTCTCTTTTCGAGCATAAAAATGCCACCGCAATCTGTTATAGTCTTCCTGATATTCGCAATTATACCCGGCAACTTATCAGTTCCAAGGTGAGGATGGGCTTCATAAAGAATATTACTATCAGCACCATGAGTGACCAGAAGCTCCAGTACTCGCTGGTTGTCACCCCTTTTCTTTGATCTTGTATATAGCTTGCCATCGGAATAGGTTCCTGCTCCTCCTTCCCCAAAGCAATAGTTGCTGTCGGGATCAACCAGATGTTCCCTGCTTATGCGGGCAATATCTTTCTTTCGTGATGAGACATCGCGACCCCGTTCAATAATTACAGGTCTTAAACCAAGTTCTATTAACCGAAGTGCTGCGAAGAGTCCGGCCGGACCTGCACCAACAATTATTACCTCCTGCTTTTGTGCAACATTGACAGCTTTGAATGGAGATATTAAATTCTGAATTTGCTCATCTGATGAAATAACCTCCACGCTCAGGTTTACACGGATGTTCTTCTGACGTGCATCAACTGAGCGTTTCAAAATCCGGACTGAGGAGATCTTTTCTTTATCCCATCCTGTGGCTGAGGCGGCTGCCTTTTTTATCACAGCCTCATCGGCTGAGGCCTGGGGTGTCAGACTAAGCTGTACCTGTTTGCTCATTGTCACTCAAAATGAAATGCAAGAACCCATATCTGCGACCTCATTTTGTCAATGGCATTCCTATATTCAGCATGTCCCGGAGGCGGATCACCAACAAGGATATCCCTGAATCCGGTTGACATTTTCAGTTCAACCGAAAGCTTAAAATATGTCAGGTAAAAATCAAGGCCTGTCCCCACTTCATAATATAAATCAGGCCTCTTCAGCCTTAAGTATATAGGCTCTTTATCATCATACTCTTTCTTTGCAGCCAGATCATATCTGAAATTTAAACCCGTTATAACATACGGTCTCACGTTGTTCAGCCTGTCTCCCTTGAACTTGAAAAGAAGCGGGAATTCAAGGAAGGACGACTCAAGCCTCTGATCATCATTGTATAACTCAAGATCCTTATAATACCTTACAACTCTCTGTCCGAACGAAACGCCCGGAAGAAACCTTATGTCCATATATTTTCCTGGTCTGAGGTCAGTAACTATCTGGATATTTATTCCAGGATTCAGAATAGAGACATCGGGATAAATTGAATCCTGCGACAGGTATTGCTGGGATGGAGTAATATTGAAGTCCATTGTGTTAAATCCGAGGCTGAAACCAAAATGAAGAGTCTTCTCATCATACCACGATTCATTTTTGGGTTTTTGCTTCTGCCCCCATAACACACTGTTTACCAGGAGTAAAATAATTACAGGGATTATATGAATGAAATTTCGCTTCAAACTGCGGAGATTCTCAATTATGGGTTCCAAGATAATAAACTGCCGGAAATAATAATTATTGTACAGGTTTCTTAATGCCTGTATAGATACTCGCCACACCACCGGTAAGTTTTACCTGCCGGGTTTCAGAGAAACCTGCTTCTGCCAGCATTTCAAGAAAATGCTCATTATCGGGGAATCTACTGACAGAATCAGGGAGATAGCTGTATGCAGATTTATCCTTAGAGAAAATCCTTCCAAAGAAGGGAAGAATGTTCCTGAAATAGAAGTTGTAAATATTCCGGAAAGGGAAAGAGGTTGGTTTTGAAAATTCAAGTATCAGTATCATGCCATTTTCATTTATAACCCTCCGCATCTCAGATAATCCCTTTAATGGATCTGAAAAATTCCTGACACCGAAGGCAACCATTGCGACATTAAATATGTTGTCGTTAAACGGTATACTCTCTGAATCGGCTTTTTGAAGATCTATCCTTCCGTCATATCCCCTTTTAGCTATCTTCTTCCTGCCGATCTCCAGCATACCTGCTGAAATATCTATCCCTTCTATCTTAAAAGGATCTATCTTCATGGCAGCAATGGCAAGGTCGCCTGTTCCGGTTGCAACATCAAGAATGTGGGGATTTTTGAATGATCTTGAGATAATCCTAACAGCTCTTCTCCTCCACAGATGATCTATTCCGAATGATAAGAAATGGTTCAGAAAGTCATATCTCCATGCTATTGAATCGAACATTGATTCGACTAACTCCCTTTTGTCTTCTTTATGATAGTCCCGGTTATTATTCATCTTTTGTCAAAATGGCAAAGATAGAAATATAATTGAACTCACCCCCTTCCTTTGCACCGTACGGAATTACCTCTCAGCCAATTTCTTGATTCACAAATTTTATCCCTTTTTTAGCTGATCTTATGAGCTAATCAATGGCACCCTTAAAAATCCATGAACTCACCCCCTTAATCCCCTCTCTGCTGATAGAATAACCTCACTCAATGGCACTCTGCAAAATCCATGAACTCACCCCCTTAATCCCCCTCTCTACTTCGCAAAGAGGGGGAGACTACATGATGATATTTGGAAATTAATAACTTTACATTTACTTTTTTATGAGTATGAAAGAATATAAAAAATTTGATCTGAACAAAATAAAAATCCATGCCAGGGAACTCAGGAAAGAGATGACTGACTCTGAGAAGATTCTATGGAAAGAGCTAAGAGGAAGAAAAATGGATGGACACAAGTTTTTAAGACAACATCCAATTCTCCACAATGGAAACCTTGTTAGGTATAACTACTTTATTGCTGATTTTTACTGTGCTGCAAAGAAAGCTATAATTGAACTTGATGGTCCTATTCATAAAGACAAAAAGGAATATGATGAATATAGGGATTCGATTCTAAAGGATATGAATATGAATATTCTAAGAATAAAAAATGAGGAATTATCTGATATTAAATATGTAATTGAAAAAATCAAGACCTTCTTGAATTTAATTCACTAAAATACAATAGCATATCACGAAAGCGAGCCCCCTCTTTACGCAGTAGAGAGGGGGTTGGGGGTGAGTATATTTAATAATAATTTTCTTATTTTTACCCTTATTAAAACATTTTCAAAATGAACAAAACAGTAATGGTTACCGGTGCCACTGCCGGATTCGGAAGAGCAACAGCAATAGTATTTACAAAGAATGGTTACAATGTAATAATTACAGGCAGAAGGAAAGAGAGGCTTGATGAACTGGAGAAAGAGCTTCTGAAGTCAGGCAAAGGGAAAGTATTGTCGTTAAATTTCGATGTAAGGAAGCTTGACGAGGTAAATGCCGCTATCAATAACCTCCCGGAAGAATGGAAAGCAATAGACGTATTGGTAAATAATGCAGGACTGGCTGTTGGAATGGATCATATAGATAAGGGCAACATCGACGACTGGGAGAGGATGATCGATACCAACCTGAAAGGGATGCTTTATGTCACCAGGGCTGTTTCGCCCCTGATGGTGGCCAGAAACAGCGGACACATAATCAATATTGGCTCCATAGCAGGTAAAGAGGCCTATGAAAATGGTAATGTCTACTGTGCTTCGAAATTCGCTGTTGATGGATTATCACGATCCATGCGCATCGATCTTGTCAAGAATAATATAAAAGTAACTCATATTGCGCCAGGGATGGCTGAAACAGAATTTTCAATAGTCAGGTTCAAGGGTGATAAAGCAAAAGCTGACTCAGTATATAAAGGTGTGGATCCTCTCACAGGTGATGATATTGCAGATGTGGTATATTACTGCGCTAACCTTCCTGCCCACGTTTGTATCAATGACCTGGTTATCACTCCAACCCAGCAGGCGAGCATCCATTATTATTCAAGAAGGGAATAGAGGCACCATTGAAGACTGTGCACAGTGTAAGTCGCGTCATTTGGCCTGCGGCCCTCATCCATTGTCATTTGCGCTACGCGCGTCATTTGGCCTGCGGCCCTCATTTGTGGTCATTTGCGCTTCGCGCGTCATTTGGCCTGCGGCCGTCATTTGTGGTCATTTGCGCTTCGCGGGTCATTTGGCCTGCGGCCGTCATTTGTGGTCATTTGCGCTTCGCGCGTCATTTGCCCTGCGGCCCTCATTTGTGGTCATTTGCGCTTCGCGGGTCATTTGGCCTGCGGCCGTCATTGATTGTCATAGTTGTTAAAAAATTGAATGACTACTGAATTACTACCGAATGACAACCGGATGACAAGCAAATGACCACCGAATGACCACTGAATGACAACCGGATACAATCAGGATTTGCCAATTGACTTTATGTAATTGTTTAACTTAATTCCTATATCATCAATACTTCTGATAAATGACTCAAAGTTTTCGTCACCAATTAATTTGCGGTTATGAGCTTTAGTAAGCCAAGCCCTGGTTTCGAATAATGATCCCCTGGAATAATAACTGAAGTTGACATTTTCCTTGTAATGATACCTTCCAAATCCTTCACTTAAATTCGCTGAAATGGAATCAGCTGCTCTAACCAGCTGCTTGCCAATAGTATCTTTCGAAAAATAATCCCATCCGGTAACAATAGACCAGATCTTTTCGGCTATCTCCATAGATAGAGAATATACCTGCAACTCTTCTAATTTCATATCCTTTTAGCACTTATTACGATCAAAATTAATAAAAATTCTTCTCCAAATGACAACAGAATGACAACTGAATGACAACAGATTGACAACTGAATGACAACCGAATGACAACTGAATGACTACCGAATGACCACCGAATGACAACCGAATGACAACCAAATGTCCCACTATTCTACCCTAGCACCCAGCAACAAAAAAGCCCCTTCCGGAGCTGCAATTATCATAGATATCATTTTGGAGGTTTATTTTCCCATGAAGGATATGCCTCCCTTAATATTAATAAAGGATCTTCTGAATCCGCCTGATGGCGGACCGGCAGGAGCTGCCTGCAGCAGAAGTCCTGAGCTCAGGTGCAGAGTTATCTTCTCATTCACCTTCCTTGTTGCTCCAATGGCCGGATTGATGAAAATACCGCTTGCGGAAAAGTCTTTCGTTACGAAAAGGAACCCTCCGTCAGCTACAACAAATGGAGTGAACTTGCGTTCCCTGAGTATATACCTGAAATCGAGGTACAACGGGACCATAGTCCCTCCGTCATATAATGACAATCCTGTTCCGAATCCCGTAATAAAGTGCTGATTGATCCTGTAAGCAGCAATTGTACTTACACCTAAAAGGCTCTTTGAATAGTCAACCGCTGTATTTCCAAGTCCGAACCCGCCTCCAAGTTCATTGATACTGACAAATCCTGATTCTTTTGGCGGTATAGGTTTATTTGCCTCAGCTAAAGAATCAGCGAGTATCTTTTCTTCTTTTTCTTTGAGTGATTGTGCAAGTTGAGTATTCAGACTGTCAGCAGCATATTTAAACCCTTCACATTCAGCAAATCTCCGGAACAGATTGCTGATCTCGTTCCTGAGCGAATCATTCTCAGCATTCATTGCAGTCAGATTCCTTGACAAGGCTTCATAATCAGAATTTACTTTTTTCAGCTGTTCACCTCTCTGGTAATAGCGTGCCGTCAGTGACCTGTATTGCTGGGTAGCTTTTTTCAGTTCATCAGTGAGACTATTGTATTTTGCATAAATAGTATCATACTGCAATGACTTAACATTCAATAATTGAATTATTGAATCACGCTCTGAAGTAATTACAGTTTCGTTTTGATTAAGCCGTTTTACTCTCTCCTCAAGCTCCTTTACGTCACAACTGCGTAAACCAAGAAAAATAACCAGTGCCAAAAGAAGTAATTCCAGAACCAGCCTGCTGTAGTTTATACTCTTCATAAAATGTCCTTAAACATCTGACCAGAACTATAATTTTCAGATACTTAACTGAGTTAATCCGTTAAAAATAAATATTTTTAGTGAGCTACGACTAATTTGTTAATAATTTAACAATTAGTTGATAACTTCAACTAAATTATTAAGTTAGTTTAATTATCTTATTGAAGTATGGGATCAGGCTTAAACGATGGGTAACGAAAATTACTGTTACCCTGGCGCTGATCTTTTCAATAACATCCATTATAATAGCTTCATTATCAGAATCTAATGACGATGTAGCCTCATCGAGCAGCAATATTCCGGGTTGCCTTATCAATACACGGGCCAGAGCCAGCCTCTGGCACTCTCCACCCGAAAAACAGGATGTATAGTTAACAATAAAAGCATCAAGACCTTCTTTAAATCGATTGACAAGGTGCTCTGCATTTACAGATTCAAGAACCTTCATAATATCAATGTCAGAAACTATACTGTTGCTGTCCCATACCAGGTTCTCCCTGATAGTACCATCAATAAAAAACGGATCCTGAGGCAGATATCCTATTGCAGATTTCCATGAAGGAATCATATGCTCGTCAAGTATCTGACCATCAATAAATATATTGCCTGAAACAGGCTTTTGCAAACCGGAAATAATATCTATCAGAGTTGTTTTCCCAATACCCGATACACCTGTAATTCCGGTGATTTTATTGGCTGGAATTGTTATGTTGAGGTTTTTGAATAAATGTTCACCTCCGGAGTATGAGAAGCTGATATTTTTTAGTTCAATCTCCTTCTTAAAGGAAAGTGAATCACCGACAGGTCTTTTCATGAATCTGCTATCGGGAAATTCATCATCAAGTTTAAAGACAAGTTTTACTGAAGGCAGATATGAAAATAGCATGCTCACATCATTATTGATTGCGATGAAATGAGGAAAGATCTTTGCAAACAGGAGAATCAGGATAAAGAATGCTGCGAGAGGCACGTCACCTGTTCTGTAACCCGCATAAATAACTGTTACAAGGACCAGTATGCCCGCTATCCTGTATATAAGCTGAGGAAGATTATAGTTTTTCTGGATGTTGTATTCAATATCAAGCAGGGAAGTATTTGCTTCGTTGAATTTTCTGTAATAGAACTCTTCAGAGCTGTGAACTTTGGCAATCTTGACACTTTGCCAGAAATCGTCTATATATTTAAGCAGACGGTTATAAGAATCGATTGCAGCCTCACCAAGGTTATATGACCTGATCAGGAATTTCCTGAGTATGAAAAACAAAATCGAGCCTGCAAATATTACAATAAAGGTAAACTTCGCCGATATCATTAAAGCATAGCAGATGAAAGCTGCCAGCATAAGCAATGACGTCAGCAGTTTGAGGAAGTAATAATAATAATTTGCCAGCACAGGGATCTCCTTTATAAGTACCTGTATATGATTTGTTCTGCTCCTGCTGTTCAGGAGGGGCCAGTCAGCCAGTATCACCTTCCGGAATAATCTCAGCCTTGCATCATGAATTAATGATACCTGGTAACCGGTATCCAGTACGGTTTTCCAGTATTGCACCAAAGCATTGACTGAGAGAATTATCACATAAATAATTAGAATGGTTTCTACGGACAGAGGGATACCTGACCGATCTGAAACAGTTCTGAAAAAGCCTGTTATGCCTTCAGGCAATCCTTCAGCTGCTGTATTAAGCAATTGCAGAAGGGGGATGAGGAGAACGATAGAAAATCCGGTATTCATGCCCTGAAAGAGTGTAAGAAAAGAGAGAAGAAAAAGCCTTCCGGGTCTATGTTTTGAAAGGATGCGGAAGGTCTTAAGGATTAACGAGAAGTTCATTTATCTAGAGCCTGAGCGACTTTGGGAAAAGGTGATTTGAGATTTAACCGGCAAACTGATATGTTTAAGACTAAATGCTCTGCCCACTAAATCATTAGGTCTTTTGATCTGCGATCTGCGATCTGCGATCTGCGCCTTGTGCCTGCTACCCTGCGTCGTTTATGGTATAACTGCCTTGAGTGTATTTATCCTGAGTCCGTCTCTTACTCTTACGATAAAGAATCCTTTAGAACCTGAAGGCATTGCAATACTGTTTATATCGCTCTCAACAAGAGTTTTCTGCAGTATTTTATGCCCATTCATATCATAAACCTCGCAAGATGCCCTGCTGCCAACATTACCCTTAATGATTAAACTCTTATCAGATACCCATAATTTCAGATCCTGTATCTCAGGTTTCTTCTCCGGAGGCTTAATAGAAGTCAGTATGGAACTGGAAGTATGTATATAGAATTGTCCTGTGCCATATGTGGCAGGACTCACATTGACAGTATAGCTGGTTTCAGAAAGATCTGTAAAGATACCGGCAGTCCGGTCTTCAAGTAAAAATTTGTAATCGGTGAGAGGAATGATATCTGCAGAGAATGTCATTTCTCCACCATTCTCTGTAAAGATACCTACCGGGATGATGAATTTATCACAATCAATAACCGGGAGTGCCTGCCTTGTCATATTTGCTACATTCTCACCTTCAACCAGATTAGTATAGAGTTCAACTTCAGATCCTGAGCTATATAATCCAACGTCGTAACCCGGATCGAGACCAGGGGTCATGTCAGCATTGTAGACTACTGTGGTAAGGTTTTCAAAATCACCGTGTTTTACTTTAAGAAGGAGACCAGGCCATGGATCATCTGCTTTTTCAGATTTATCAGATCCTGCCGATTTTGCAAATGTGGTAGCACTGCTGAGTACCCTCATTGAAGAGGTGAAACTGAAAACAATGCCATCATAAAGTGCAAGAACAAAGAATCCCTGTCCTGCCTGAATTTTAGTACCGAAGGATGTTAGCCCTGAGGGGAATCCAGGTACTGAAGCTGCAGCATACTTATATACACTGGTTAAAACGTCATAAACATACAAAGCCTGATATGATGGATCAAATTTACCTGCATTGGTTGCAAGAAATGCCGCTGCATCAAGTGCAGCAGTAAATGGGTTGCCCAGCAGGTTCCATCCACCTGCTCCATAATTTGTCCAGCTCCTGGTGCCTGACCATAAAGCCGTAGTATTATAATCAGCGGCGGTGCTTCTTGCTGTATAACCGGTTGCATAAGGAGATGTTGCAGTGATGGTTGTTGAGTTGACAACAGATCCCGTAAATATGAAGATGCCTGTACTTCCTGACTTCTGTGAAAGGTTATATCCTTTACCACTTACAAAATTGCCCGAGCTGACTACAGGCCATGAACCATCCGTTTCCTGGAAAGACCATATCTGAGACAGGTTACTGGTGTTAGCTGATATAAACCCAGCAACACTTTGACCGCCAACAGCTGAAGAAAAGAAATGAAAGTTTCCATTAGGTAATGTAGTCTGCATCTGACGGTTGTAAGTCACATTTCCGGAGCTTGTACCCTGAACTATCAGCGAACCGCTATTGGCAATTGTTGAATTAATGGTAATAGTTCCTGAGTTAGTCAGATTCCCTGAAACAGTCATAGACCCAGTTGCAGCAATTGTAAGGGAGGCCCCTGAACTTATAGTAAGCGTAGAGCATTGGGCTGACGCTGATATAGCGGGTTGATTACCTCCACTGGGAATCGTAATTCCTGCACTTGCACCAGGCACTACTCCACCACACCAGTTTGTTGCGGTATTCCAGTCTGTGGAAGTTGCACCGGTCCAGCTATTGGGATTAACTGTTACCTGTATGACAACAGGACCACTGTTGAGTCCACTTGTTGTATTTCGTACCCGTAAATCTGCATTATAAACACCTACTGCTGCATTAGCAGGGATGGTCAGAGTTAATGGACTGGCCGGCAGGATGGTAAAAGCAACGTCTGTAAAACCTTGTGTGTTGGCTGTTGCATCATAATCTAATGAATACTGATCAGGACACCCTGCAGAGGTATAAGTCAGTGTTGCTGAGGTTATTCCCTGGCAGACAGCAGGATTAGTACCAGGTGTAATTGTTGGAACATAGTTATAATAAGCGATAACAATTTTCCCGTTTCCACCATTTCCACCTATTTCACTTGAATTATTTCCAGTTCTGGCACCACCACCTCCTCCTCCCGGTATTGAACCAGGATTCCCATCCCCACGATCGATTCTAAAAGCCCCTCCATTACCTCCTGGATATGTTCCGGTTCCGCCAGTCCCTGTTGCTGCATTGCCTCCATTCACTCCGTTTCCTCCGCTTCCCGCACCTCCACCTCCTCCAGCTCCATTGACTGGTGCAATTGAGGATGAAGTCCCACCGGTGCCTCCAATATAAAATCCGGAACCTCCTGCTCCGCCAGTAAGACCTCCCGAACTCAGTCCACCTGAACCAGGCAATGCAATTAAACTACCAGCTACACCTGAAAAACTGGTTTGACCACCTGCAATCCCATCCGTAGGGGTTGCGGCTCCCCCTGTTCCTCCAACTCCAATAGTAGCTGTATAAACATCTCCTGCGTTAACTGTCCATGAAGATTTGTTGTAAGCACCACCTCCTCCTCCACCAGCTCCCACATTTGTACCTTTGGCTCCTCCTCCACCACCGCCGCCGCCCCAGGCGTGAACAGTAATACTACTGATTCCACAGGGTACGGTCCATGACCCGGAGGCCGAAAAGGTAGTAGAAGCAGAATAAGCAATTACGGTTAAAGGAATTACCTCTCCTGTACCAAGTATGGTAGAAGAAAATAACGCTCCCGAAGGACCTGCAAATACAATTTTTCCTAATTGAGTGGATGTTAGTCCTGCAGAGGAGCTTCCAACAAATAATTTCCCAGAAGTTCCCGAGGAAGTACCGTCCCATGCTCCTGTCCACCCTGTAACCATAACCTCTCCAGTCCCCCATGTTACTCCATTACTGGCTGCAAAAGTAAGGGTATGACTACCTGTGCCAAGTGCAATTGTTGAGGCAGCCTGCAGGTTGAGTGTGCCAACTGTTTCGGAAAATCCTGTTGATGAACCAGTGCTAAATGTTCCTCCGCTTAAAACAATATTGGAAGCATTGGCTATTCTTTCACTTGAGGCAATTTGCAGTCTACCACCGGAAATTGTAGTAGTCCCTGTGTATGTATTGTTCCCTGATAAAACCAGAGTTCCTGAGCCAGTCTTAGTCAGAGATACTGTTGCTCCACCATTACTAATTACCCCTGGGTATGCCGCCGGACTGGTACCATCACTGCCTGTTGCAAGGGTTAATGATCCTGTTGATCCGGTAATATTTGAAGATCCAGTAAGTGACCCTGTTGTGAGGTTATATGAACCCAAGTTAATTGTACCACTTGTCATTGTCAACATACCTAAAATTGTAGTTGCTGCACTCAGGCTAACACCGGCACCATTATTTACAGTCAGATTAGCAGGTGTGTTTTGAGTCAGTCCGTTTCCTGTTAACTGGGCGGATGTGCCATTATATATATAATTTGCTCCAGCAGAATATGTCCTGACTGGTGTCTGAACAGCTCCAGTTGATCCGGTAGTAGTTATACCTTCCGTGTTCGCAATACGTAAGGTAGCGCCTGAACTTAAAATGAAAGTAGAGGAAGTTCCTGTGCCAGATACAAGTCCAGATTGCCCTATTGTTAGATCTCCGTTAATGGTAATTGTCTTGGCTGCAGAATTATTCCAATAAATAAATAGTGTCCCATCAATGGTTCCTGTTCCTCCGGCTGCAAGAGTTAATTCTGTATTATCGGTACTTACGGTCCCGAGATATAGGGTAGTTCCTGCAGATACACTTAACGTGCCAGCTACTGTTATTAACCTTGGTTGCCCATTCGTTCCTATGAGATTACAACTGCCACTTACAATAAGACTTCCCAGACTAATATCAGGTATGTTGGTTATAGGAGCTGACTGCAATGAATTTATAACCACGTTATCTCCATCTGATGGTTCTCCGCTGGGATTCCAGTTTCCTGCCGTAGTCCAGGAACCGCCGATTGAAGGAACCCAGGTTTTTGTTGTTTGTGAATATACTTTCTCAGATACGCAGGCAAGCAGAAAAGAAGAAACCAGTATAAGAAGAATGAGGTTAAATCTTTTATCAGATTTCCCGGTTTTATAATCAATATTCGACATGGTGTTCATGCAATTTCCCAATTTAACTTCTTTTATCCAGCACTTGTTCAGATAATTTTCTCTCGTCATAAAACTCATGCAAATATATAAAAATCATTTGTATTAAACATCTCCATTTAAAGGTATTATCACCTGATTATTAGGTGACTCAGTCAGGTGATTTTACCTGGGAAAAAGATGCTAACTGCTATTTTCATCCATCAGATCGTCAAAGTCACCTTCTGATCTTATGTACTTTATAAGCAAAGCCTCAAGAATATTACATTTGCCAAGTAACAAGTTATACTTCTCAATAACCGGCAATGACAAAGATCCGAAGTCAACGCTCTTAATAAGTTCACCAGGAAGTCGTTTAAAACATAAGACTTCCCATCTCCCTGAAAGGTTGTTATACTCTCTGAAAATATCATCTCTTATTGCAGAAGCATCTTTGACTATCTTTAATGCTGCCGCTTTTGTTATTTTGTTAACAGCAAAATCCTTTAGTAACTGGCAACGATATGATGAACAGATATTGGTTCTTTTCTTATTATAAATCGAACATATGCCTTCAAAATAAAGGCACGGAAGCCGGAAATAATCTTTTTCACTCTCACTGAAAGTGTTCTGTTCGATTTTCTCAGGCAGGTTTCCTTTTTCACCTCGATTCAGTGATGCATGAAGGAAAAGGGTACCGTCACAGCACATTCCACATGTTACACAAATATCCTGTTCAGCTTTTGGAGCTTCTGTACTCTTTTGTAAATTCATGTATTGCTTGAATATTTACAAGTGCTTTAAAAAGAATCCTGTGATCCAATTTAAGTTGATTAGTTTTGAACTTATTAATGTCCTTATCTAACTCCTCAAAATCAACAAAATAAAGATCAGAATTGTTTTTCAAGATATTGATATCCTTCATAATCATGAGTGCTGAACTCTTTAAAAGTCCATTCATCCAGGTCCAGTAAACCGGATCAGATTTATCCGAATTAAGACGAACCGCCTCAGGCAAAACACCCTTGCCAATCTCGCGGAGAATTGGTCTGAATTGAACTGTTTCGCAAAGCAACTCAGATGGAACCTTTAGCATATACTCAATTATCCGCTTGTCAAGAAGAGGATAGCGATACTCTATCCCCTTTCGGAAACCCATTATGTACCAATGCTCACACCTGTCCTGAAGATGATAAAATTCCAGCATCTTAAGATGAAGCTGACGCCTTGATTTATGAAAATAAAAGTCTGCAATTGCTTCTTTATCACTATGCTTATAAGGCTTTTTCAGATAACGTGCATCTTCTTTGAAAGATTTACCTGTTTCTCTGTCGAGTATTCCAAAAAATGGAAAGATGATAAACGAAAGCAGGTATCTGAACAGTTTCACAGGGCGTTTTAAGGGATTCCTTTTGAAAAACAGCCTGACATTAAATCCTGTCAGCAGGTCCATGTCAATACCCCTGTCACCTGTGCTTAAAAACTCATCTCCTCCCCAGCCACTGAATATAAGGTTTGTATTGGTCTTTACTTCCTGTTGAGAAATACTATCCTCTGAATAAAAACCATGATTTCTATAGAATGAAGAGATTAGTCCGGTGAATTCATCTGTACTCAATGTTGAAAACAGGGGTTCAATATTTGTCTCTTCGCAGAACTTTACAACCAGATCCCTCTCATCATATTTTACATTTTCCCGAGTAAATTGTGCCGGGGACCATGAAAATCCATAGAATCTTTCCTGATGATGGAAATGCTTCCTTGCAATTGCAGATACGATTCCTGAATCGATCCCCCCGGTTACATGTGCACCTGCACTAAAACGATTATCACATCGTATTTTTACTGAATCATTAAGAATTGACTGTAAGTCAGAAAGCATCTGAGCATACCGGAGCTTTTTATCTATTCTTATTTTCTCAGGTTGCCAATATCTTATAATTTCAACTCCTTTCCCAAAGTATGTCAAATAGTGTCCGGGCAGAAGTTTATAAATATCTTTGTCCGGCGTTTTTTTATAATCAATATATTTTAAGGCTCCGAGTAAATAGTCACTATCTATAATGTTTCCTTTTGCAAAAGCCCTGCAAAAAGCTAAAATTTCAGTGGCGAAGAATAGGGTTTGATTCTCTAGTGTCCATCCTAAAGGACGGATTCCTATATGATCCCTGAAAAGGTAACTTTCTCCTTTCCTCTTCCTGTAAATTAAGAATGCAAAATCGCCATTTAATTTTTCGACAAATTCAGGACCATCCTCCAGAAACAATCTGGCAATCAGTTCGGGATCAGAAACCTGATCTTCAATTTCATGAAGTTCTGCTAATTCTGAGTTGTTATATATATATCCTGAAAGGAGGACTAATATGTCGTTCTGAATATCGGTATAAATTAAATCATCAGATTTACAGGGAAGATTATGATGCAAATAGTATCCACCTGTAAAATTCTGTTGTTCAACCGGTTGAAAAATATCTTTCAGATCAATGAAAGATCTGATTTTGCTAATTACAGTATCGGATTTTTCAGATGATTGAAATGTAATTGCACCCAGTATCATCAAAAATTTAACCTGGTCATATTACTGCAAAAAAAAGTGTAGGTTATCTTTGAAAAATGTAAATGAAATGATGAAAATGAAAAAATCAGGATTTTTTAGGAATGGTCTTCCCTCCTCCAGTCTCAGCTCCTCCAGGTATGCCTCCGAAAGTATTTCTCTTTATTTTAAGAGAATATACTTCGGGTTTCTCCCATATCTTCTTCTTATTCTTCGGCTTCATCTTCAGCTGACAAAAATGAGATATTATTATAGTACCTCAAAGCTTTTCACGGCAAAAGTAATATATTTAGTTCTCATTAAGAAATGACATCAGAATTTCTCAGAAATTATAGAGTTCAGTATAATCTCTATCTTTTTCAACTATCTCAAAATCACCTGATTTGATCCACGCATGTGCAATGGTCTTTGAATCAGTGTCTTTTAGTACGCCAAGCGAAAGCTGGGATGGCATTCCCCGCCGGTTCAGCATCTTCCTGGCAGCCAGTGATTTAATAAGGCATTTGTTTTCCCAGGGAGAAAAACGACTAATACTGGAGTTAGCTTGTTTTATTTCTTGAAGGTGCGGGGTGCGGGGTAAGGAGTATGGGGTTTCAGGTTTCAGGTTCCGGGTTCCAGGTTTTACATGTGATAAATTTGGAAACATTCCCGGAATGCGTCTGAAAGGAATAATCTTCAATAAAAGACCGATTGAAAGCTGAAAAAAGAAGGCTTCAAGGTGCATGAGCTTCATATGCAGTGGAAGCCTGGAGAATTTCCTCGTCAGCACAAAAATCCTCACAATGATACTGGTGCTTGTTTTAATTATTTTTGTTCATGCATGTTAACCAGGCCCAGCTTAATCATCTCATCAAGATGCTCTTTCACCTCACTCAGACACTGTTCATCATTAACTTCATACTCGCTCTTAAGCAGATCACAAAGTTCTTTCAAATCCATTGGCCTTTCAAGAAGATCCCATATACGCGTCGCAACTTTATTCAGCGAAAAATATTTCCCCTTGTCAATATCCATCATCACTAACTCATCCGACAGACGACCTGAGATTGTCTGACTGTTTCTGAGATATTTTACCATATATTTCTGATTATCTTAATTTCATAAACTACTCCTGCTGCTTAGCTCACTGTAAGGAAAATATTTACGCAGCTTTCCCGGAACAAGGAACGATGTAAACAACAAGACCATTATCAGCCATGTCAGCTTCATTTTTATTCTTAAACTGGTAAGCGCTCTCATCCTGAACCACCACCTGTTCAGTCCAAGCACCAATCCGGACTTCATTTCCGATATCTGCTCCAGAAACCTTTTCCTGTTTTCAACCAGTTTAGTGATCTTTTCAGAGCTGACGATTACTTCAATTTCTTCAGGAATCTGAACTCCGGAAAGATCAGAGGCCAGGCTGACCGCAACAAGAACCAGGTTCCTTACTTTAAATCTGTCTGCCTGATGAAGGATCATTTTCCAGTCCAGCCCCGGATCATTTTTCATGATCATAGCGATATCAAGAACCTGTTTCAGCTCGCTGAAGAGATCCCTTCCACCATGATGCATTACAGTTAGCAGCAAATTTGCAGATGGTGAAAAAACATCAATTTCATGATCCTGCAATTTACCCGGGGCAATCTCTGAGGAAAGATCTTCAAAAGTTATGTCCATTCCATAATTCTCAGTGCTCATCCTCCAGTGAAACTCGACATGAAATAATCGCTCATTACCCTCAAACCTGTCGAAGTTATATTCATGGAAGTATTTCTTTATCTCATCAATAGAGTACTTTAAAAAATCGTTCTGAGGTTTATAACCCTCATTTATCATTATTGCTGCTATTTGTCCAAGGTCGCTATCCCGAACAAACAGGTCAATATCAATTGATTCCCTGTCAGCCAGGTTACCATAAAATTCACTTGCTATCCAGAAGCCCTTAAATGGCACAGCCATTATGCCGGCACTATGAAGCAGCTGTCTTATTTTCAAAAACTCTGATACAAAACTCATCTGCCGGTATAGAATCTCATGATGTGCCAGGTCCAGCTTTTGTCTGAATTCATTTGGTATCAGTGACGGATCAACACTAGTTATCAGTTTAGCCAGTTGCGGCCTTATTGAGTGCTGTCCGGAGGCTGAATAAAGATCATCCCAGTTTATGATATTCTCTGAAATGATACTTTCAGCCTTACTGACTGCATCCTGTACATCATTAAGCCTGATCGACTGTAACAGTATGTTGAATACAGTTGTATTAACTGAGCTATTCACTCGATATTCGCATTTTTGATCATATGGTCACGGAGTTGAATCATCAGATCTGATATACTGACTGATCCAGGCCGCTTAACACAATAGATATTAACGTTGTTGCTGATATCGACAATGTTCCTGAAATATATCTTTTCATTATCAGGCATACCATTAAGGTATTCCCGGCGGTAAATCTCACCTTGCAATGAAGAAAACCTTTCGCTACCGCCCAGCTCACTGATGATGGTTTCCTTCTGACCATGTATCTCAAGCATGAAGATGAATTTTAAACTTACTGGATCAGAGTTACTACGATCGATCTTAAAATAGTACTTCTCAGTTTCAGGACTTATTCTTTTCAATCCTGTTTTATCCAGGTTCAGTTGTTCGAGTGTATCATCCCACAGTTTTATTCTATCAGAAAGTGCAAGAATATGAGGAATACCTTCCCTGAATACTATCGGAGAAACATCATCCGTAAGAAATTTACACCTATTAAATGAAAAAGCAGCAGTCAGAGCTGACTTTCCAGTTCCTGATTCACCGCAAAGCATCACCCCGGCATCATTATAAGAAAAACAGCTGCCATGCATTGGAAGAATCTGTCTTTGGTGTAGAATTGCTCCATATACTGAACCATTAAGGTATAGTTGTGCAGATTCTGCTGATACTCCCCGGTCAAGTGCAAATTCAATTTCATTTCCGTTGCAGGCGTAAAAACTGCCTATTTCTTCAACATGCATTGCAAATTCATTCTGGTTCATCTGCCAGTAGTTGTCGGCAAAGGAAGGATTGGTAACTTTACGAGTCAGGGTTACTTCTCTGATACTCACGTCATGAAAGGGAAAATTAAGGCTCATTCAGTAATAGAATGCCTTTCAAATGTTCGTTTTTTGTGACATTTTCCTTCTTATACGAAATCTTACCAGTTCATCTGCCAGAATGCAAAGTAACAGCAGGATCAAGCCAAGCCAGAGAATTCCAAGGTGGTCAAGCAACAATGCCACAATAATTATTATCACATTAAAAATGGTGAGCAACAATGTTGTCATCCGGTGTGAAAACCCGGCCTGAAGCATCAGGTGGTGAATATGTCTGTTATCGGCAGTAAAAAGTGAATGTTTATGATATAGACGAAGTACTATTATTCGCAGTGTGTCGAAAAGAGGAAGAATAAGAATTGCAATGGATACTGTTGGAGCAGAATAGAAGTCGTGGAAAGTCTTATCTGAAGCATCGAGCTCATTAAACCGGATTGCAAAAACAGCGAGAATGAAACCAATTGCCAGAGAACCGGTGTCTCCCATAAATATTTTTCTCTGACCACCTGAAATATTAAATGGTAAAAATGCTATAAGGGATCCCAGCAGGGCTGCTGACATCACTGCATAACCATAGTCATCTGACAACCAGAACCATATACCGAATGACAGGGAGGCAACTATACCGACAGAAGCGGCCAGACCATCTATTCCATCAATGAGGTTAACAGAATTGATTATCAACACCATAATAAAAATTGTAAGAACACAGGATATCCATAAAGGCAGGTCTGAAATACCCATAAAACCATGAAGACTTGTAAACCTGAGATCTGTCATCAACACCACGATTGAAGTGAGTAAAATAATTTCAAGGAACTTGGTCCATGGATTAACATGTATAAGATCATCTTTGAGCCCTGTGAAGAGCAGACCAATAATTACAAGCGCCAGGACAGGCACGTTCTCAACATAACCATTTACTGCGATAAGGAACCCAAAGGCAAAACCTGCAATAATACCTATTCCTCCAAGTGTCGGAATCTCAAGTTTATGGATCTTATGATTTGCCGGTTTATCTACCAGCTGGAGTTTTTTCACAATAGAAACAATTCGCGGAATATAATACCACGTAATAAATGCAGCAACTACAAATGCAAGAGATACTGAAAGCAGATTCTCCATATAAGATCAGGAATGGTTTTTCAGAGTGTAAATTTCAATTAAAATTTCGGAAAGAAAAAACAAATTTAAGTATCCGGTCAGATAAGGTTCATTTATCTGAATATCATCTTAATCCTTTCGCTCAGGACAATCCACAGAAAAAGCGGGGTTGAAATAAGAGTCCTTCGCCATAATCTACCGGGTTCCCTGAGTAACCGCGGCAGCCACTCAAGACCGGTATTAAGCCAGAATTTGCCGGGTCTTTTTACAGTACCTGCATAAAAATCGAATACGGCTCCAATCGGGCATATCAACCTGGCATTGATGAGATGCCTGTTATTATTAACCCATTTCTCCTGCCTGGGTGCTGTCATCCCCACGAACAGTATCTCCGGTTTAAAATCATTTATTGTCCTTATCATTGAAAGGTTTTCCTCTTCTGTGAAGAAAGGTTTAAACGGAGGGCTCAAAAATCCAGCAGTTATTCCCGGTTGTTCTTTTGCAAGTCTCTCTTTAATCTTTGTCAGTGTAATTTCGCCAGACCCCAGGTAAAAACATCTTCCTTTTGATCTGCCAATATAATTTATAAGTATCCGGTGAATATCGGAACCGGTTGTCCTGGAAATTTTCATGCCTGCAAGTACACTTACAGCCATAGTTATTCCTGTGCCATCAGCCAGCAGGACATCCGATGCCTTCAATGCTTCCCTGAACAATTCATCATTCCTTGAAATAATATATGAATGGGGATTGAGAGTACTAATAACTCCACTATATCCGTCAGAGAAATATTCTTCGCTTCCAGTGAAAATATTGTATCCTAATATCTTAACTGATTTCTTGGCTTCCATTTCTCAATGCAATTCCAATGGGTCACCTTCTGTTACCTGCCTCCTGAAGTATCTCTGACAGTCTGTTCTCAAACTTTTCCAGTGTAAAATCCCTTTCATAAGCTGCCCTGCCTGCTGCACCCATTTTAAACCTCAGGTCAGCATCTATGATCAATAATTCGAGTTTCTCAGCAAGTGCACCGTGATCTTTCTTTGGAACAATAAATCCGGTAACTCCATCCTCAACAGCATCGGGAATAGCTCCTTCGATTGTTGAAACAACCGGCAATGAGTGTTGCATGGCTTCAAGGATCACAAGCGGAAGGCAGTCAGACAGTGAAGGATGAACAAAAACATCTGCATTTGAGAAAATCGTAATCTTTTCATCTCCTGTTTTTACTCCAAGGTATTCTGCATGTTTTGATAAACCCATTTCATTAATCCGTGAATCAAGCATGGGAATAGAAATATCCCCCTCCCCACCAACAATTACACATTTGAAATCTATGTTTTTATCTTTAAGGATTTTACAGGCCTCAAGCAAGATGAACAGGCCTTTTGATTCAATCAGGTTTGAGAAAAAAAGCAGGTTGCAGAAATTGGATGAAACGCCTTGCGTCCAGCGTCCTGAGTCTTGCGCCCCTTTTGATGTTGTCTCAGGAATCCCATTGGTACAATAATAAACACGGTTCTGAGATACATACCTTTCAATATCATAATAGAGTCTTTCGGATATCAGTATCACTTCAGAATTACGAAATACCAATTTATAAAGCAGATTCTCAAAAAAATTTATCCTGTATTCTGCCAGACCCTTGTTGTGGAAGTGATATACTGTTTTTACCCTGAATAACCTAACGATAAGTGCAACTAATGCATCTTTATAAAAACCTGGTCCCAATGAATATAGGGTAACATAACAAAGATCCGGTCGGCAAAAGATCAGTTGCTTTTTAACATCCCATAAAAGCTTAAGGTATCTGAAGAACTTGGAAATGTTTGTAGCTCCAATATCATGAAGAGATGATGAAAGACTCAGATTCAGATACCTGCACTCAAAGCGGGAATTTATGAGATCACTCTGCTTTATGTATTCCCCAATGACGGCTGGTCCGTGAAGAGGTGGAGGGAAATGAAGGATGAAGAGGATTTTCAAAAAAAGAGTTTTATAAATCCGACACTTTATACTAAAGAATTAATTTTAAGTTAATTACACCTATAATTCCCATAGACCTAGTTTTTTACCTATAATTTCATTGTTTGAATCATCAATATATCTCAATGGAGACGGAAGGTTAAATGGAATTTTTTCAAGATTAATAGGTCTATATTCTCCTGTTAGTATATCTTCATTAATATCTAAAGATGGGAAGGTTGTTGATAGAAAATATTTTATTTTCCTACTTCTTAGATTCGATAACACTTTAAGAACATCGGAATTAGATAAATGAAAGAGTGAATCACGACATAACCAAAGGTCAGTTAAAGGAATTTCGTTCTCAATTATATCGAATTTCATAAAGCTTCTTTGGCTGTTTTCAAACAGATCCCTGTTTATATCCACAATCTCGTCAACTAATTCTCCTCCGGTATATTTGACATATGAGGGCAATTCTACTTCCTTTAACCAGTTGAAATCTCCACAAGGAGCATCAAATATGGTCTTAATATCAAGTTCCTGAATCAATATTGGTAATTCATGTCTGATATTTTCAGTTGCCAGCAAGGATGATCCTGGTCCTGAATTGCTCTCCCCATCACCCCATTTGTTAGTTTTATAATAATAAGTAAAAATTGCTTTATGATCACTGAAAACCAGTCTGAATATAAACCTTTGAATATTTGATGCAATGAATGCACCAACTCTTGTTCCGGACATAACCCTTTTTAACCATCGTAAAAAAGTGATTATGTATTTTCCTGAAGTCTTCACTTGGATGTATGAAATGAGTTAAGGGGTTATGGATTTATAAATTCAGTTCTAAGTACAACTACTCTTAAGAGATCCTACATAATCCCCGGAAATATTATCCCAGTGCAAGGTATCTTTAGATTTGAGTGCCTGTTTGCTCATTGTTTCTAAAATATCATTGCAAAAGAGATACTTTTCAAAAATTACTGCAAGATCATCGGCATTGACGAAAATAAGACCGTTAATACCATCTTTGATAAGGTCTTTCGCAATGCCAACCTTTCTTGTAATAACACACAATCCCATTACAAACGGTTCGGCTATGCAATGTCCAAAAGTCTCATAATTTGTGGGTATTACAGCAATCTGACATTTCTTATACAAATCAAATATTTCTTCACGTGACAGTTGCCCCGGGAATTTGATAATTTCCTGAAGATTCAGGTTTTCAACCAGTTTTATACAATCATTCCTCAGCATTCCTTCTCCAGGCAGATATAGTGTAAAATCTCTAATTCCTGTTTTTTCTATAAATAGATTTACTGACCTAATAATCATTTTCTGATTCTTACCTGGACGAAACTGACCTGCGAATATTAAGTTCTTATGTGATTGCTTAAAATCGGGAGATGAATCGAAAAAATATTTACCCTCTACCCCCAGGAATAGTACCATACACTTATGCTTTACCAAAGGAAATTTTTCTTTAACCGCAGATGATGGAGAAAATACAATATCAGCAAACAGCAGGAGTTCAATACTAATTAAAAGCTTTGCTATTAACGACTTAAAGTATTGATTATGCCTGAATCCATGAATGGTATAAATAATTTTGAAATTCCTTCGGTAAATATATTTAACATAAGCAACCAATAATAACTGCCAGTTATTTTGGACATGAGCAAATTCACATTTATTAGTATTTATAAGAACATCCAGGGTTTTAGCTAATGATAAAAAGTTCGAATGATCATCAAGACCATTGATCCGGTTTAAATAAATTCTATTCAAATCCATTTTTTGACTTAATCCCATGGTCTGTTCTTTCTCCCCTGCCACTGCAATAAAATCAATATCAGGTTGTTTTATAAGGTAATTCATCTGCTCAACAAGTAAAACAGACAGACCTATTTTGTAATCTGATGCAAAAAAAAGCACTTTCATGAAGAGTAAATTCTGGCAACCGCTTTTCTAATCCCTGGTGGCAAACAACTCAGAATTAAGAACAAATAATTCTTATAATTAAACAAATTATACTTTAAAGATTTAAGACTATTTTTCCATACTTTGCTCCTGTCAGAATTTCTTAAATAGACTGATGCCCTCATCTTATACCAGAGAGAGAGATAATGCTTTAGATTCAGCCGCATTTTACCACTTGATGATTTTAATATTAATAGAAGTTCATCGCCCACAAAGTCATTATCGTCATAAAGTCTGGTTGGGATTTCAGTAACTGAATGTGAAGGATCCTGGATAAAAACAGATAGTGCTTTTTTTGAGAATGCTATTTTATAGTTGAAAGCCAATTTGGCCCAGGTCAACAAATCCTCACCAGCTTTTATCTCTGAAGGGAATCCCCCGATCGCAACAATTGCCTCCTTTTTTACCGCCACGGATGATGAACATAATGGAGGATCTGAACAGTAAGCCACTTCAAAATAGTTACTTAGAATACCTGTCTCTCCTTTAAGTTTCAATTTATTAAGAACGCTTGGCTTACGAGTGCCCTCATAGTTTTCAAATTCATAAGAAGTTGCCAGAACATCACACTCCGGATATATTTTGGCCAATTTGGAAATTGTTTCAAGATAATCCGGCTTCCATTTATCATCTGCATCAAGAAATGCAATCCATTCACCTTCAGCCTCATAAACACCTCGATTTCTTGCAGCAGATACACCTTGATTCGTCTGATTAATCAATTTTAGAGATGGATTATTAAATGTCTCAATTAATTCTTCAGACCCATCTGTAGATCCATCATTTACAATTATCACTTCTAATGGTTGAAAAGTTTGTGATGAAACCGACTGAAGAGTTTGGCTGATATATTTTCGTTTGTTATACAGTGGTATAACTACTGAAATCCTCATCACTTTTAATGCTGTAAATTATACCTATCAGGGCAAAAAAGTAGTTAGGGAAATAGATTGTATATTTCAGAATATTATCGGTATACATGAACATAAGAAAGCTAATAAATAATGGCAATGTTGAAACAGTTATAAGCCAAATGTGGTTCTTGTCGCTAGCAGATAATGAAATTCGGAAGAGAGATATAAATGTAATTATGAATGCCCCCAGTAGCAAACCCAGGCCAACATATCCATAATTATACCTTACGGACATATAATCATTATGTGCCTCTCCTGTTCTTAATCCTGTTACTTCTACCAGCTTCTGAAAATCCGATCTTGGACCGTTTCCCCATACGGGGGCCTGTTCAAGACCTGGATCAAGAGCTTTTTTCCATGAGATCCTGCCAGTGATCCTGATGTTGGGATTATCATAATAGTTAAAAGTAAGCTCTTTTAATGTCCCACTACCTGAAATAAAAGTTTTCTCCTGGAATTTATTTGTATTAAAGATGATAAGGAAAATTAAAATCCCTACGAAAGAAAAAACTATTTTACTGATAACATTATTGTTTGCAAAATGAATAACAAATATTGCAGCCATAGCTGCAATTCCCATTCTTGTATTTTCGATTACAGGTATTAAAAACACAACCCCTGCTAAAATCATGTAAATCAGATTTTTGGAACTGAAATATAATCCAATTAAAATACTAAATGCAAGGGTTAACAGCATTGGCGCTGCAGATGCAGCAGGAGTATAACCACTCCTGAAAAGATATCCGTAGATGAACATCAAAATTACGAGTGAACATACTCTTAAAAGCCACTTGAATAACCAGACTATTTCTTCTTCAGTATAAGCAAAACCTGATCCAACTATTCCAATTAATAGTGGAAGAATATACTGTAATGTAAGCTGAAGCCCCAGAAGTGAGAAATCGTAAACAAGATATCCAATAAGATAAAGCATCCAGGGCAGCCATATCATTATAGGGAAAGTTATTGTCCTCGTAAAAAACAAATTGAATACACTTACAAACAACATGATGATCCAGGCCCATCCTGTAAGGTTAAATCCGAATATCTGTTCCGGAAGAACCGGTAAAACATATGGAATAAATGGCAATAATGTTGTAAAAAACATTAATCCATAATATAATTTAAATCTTATTGACAAATAACCAGGATATTAAAAGGTAATACTATTTGTTGAAAACATTAATAACCTTGATTGTATAGTAATTCTATCTTTTCTCTGAACTGAAGGACTCCAAAAATTGATCCACACCTTATTTGCCCGTTAGCCCCTAAAACCTCTCTTAGTGTTCGATCATTATACAGTCTGATGATCTTACTTTCAAGCATTTTCGAATCATCTGAATTAAAAAACAATCCGGTTTCTTCATTTTTCACAACTTCATTTAGTCCAAATGAGTTAGAGGCCACTACAGGTTTTCCTGCAGCCATGGCCTCCAAGGCAACTAATCCAAATCCTTCATAACGCGATGGGACAACAACTATATCCATTAATCCGATCATTTGTATAGCAGTCGACCATTCCGTTCTGCCATAGAAAGTAACTGAATTTTGAATCCCATTTTCAAGTACTTTCTTAATCAGATGCTCACGATCCTGACCATCTCCAATAACTAGTAAGTGTATTTTTTGTAATAGTTTTAGCATTGAGATAAATGAATCTATAAGTATGTCCACACCTTTTTCATAACTCAATCTAGAAACAGTTCCTATCACAAAGGTATCATCATAGATATTTAGTATTTTCTTAAGTTTTGACTTATCAGATTTAAGAATCAACGCAGTAATTCTTCCTGTATCAACGGTATTATAAATTGTAAAGTGATTCGAAAGTTCATTTAGTGAAACGTTTTCATCAAACAAAAATGATTTTCCAAACCAGCTTTGCTCTGCATTTTGCGATACACAAATAAATCTCGTTGTAAGTATTGATGAAAATCTTACAATTAATTTTGCAATCATGCTGTGCCATTGAGAATATGGATAATGAATAGTAGCAAATACTCTTTTAATCCCGGACAATCGTGCCGCTATTATTGGCAGAGCACCTGGAGTTAAATATTGTATGTGAACAATTTCTGGTTTAACCTGGCGGATTTCCTTGATTAATTTACGAATAAATTGTAAAGAGTTTATTTTTCTATCGAGTTCAAGAAGACGAACTTCTGATCCTTCTTTCCGATATTCCGACACAATCTCACTTTCATACTCAAAATAGCATAACACAATTACTTCATGACAACATAAACGTAAAGCTTTCAAAAGATGCAAGGTTTGCCTCTCTGTTCCGCCATTAAGAAGACAAGGAATACCAATTAAGACTTTCAACTATATTTGTTTGTGAAAAGAGAAAAATGCTTTTATCATTTTTCCATATTTATCAGCCATTAAAATGATTACTCTAAAAGAAGAACAGGTTGTTAAATTTTATTAAGTAGTTGAATTATTAATAATTTCATTGTAGTACAAGGATATTTATTAAACAAATCATATTGTTCAATATTGTTAAATAATATTGATGCATCTTTCTTTAATTGTGCATCCTTTTTCTTGAAAGCATAAGCACTAAACCGTTTTAGAAACTTCAGTGCGTTACGTTCAAAATAACTTAATGCATCTCTATCAATGAAATTCGAATTCTTCCACTGTTTCAACTGGTACAGATAGTCTGCTGAGAGTCTTTTTGATAAGAGGATATCATCTGTTTTACCTGTTTCACTTTCGATGTGATGACGATATGCTGCTAATGGTTTCATGATACCAATAACATCAGTAAATTGGCCAGCACGATAGAAGAAATCGTCATCAGCTATATGACCAGCCATTGGATTGTACCAACATCCCTCTTCGAAAATAGTCCTGTGAGTTAATACACCTGGACATCTGTGAATATGAGGTGCTAAACCATATTTTTTTTGATATGCTTTGACATAATCAAGCCCTTTATAAACAATAAATTGATTTTGGACATAATCCAACTTCTTGATCACCTTATTTGAAATGATAGTATTCTCCTCCGCATCAATATATTCGCATAATGAAAACAAATGTCTGATCTGAGGATTGATTAGAAGTACCTGTTCAGCTTTTTCTAAGAATTCAGGGTAGAGAATATCATCCTGGTGAAGAACAGAAATAAAATCAGAAGAGGATAATTTTATAGCTTTATTCCACCCATTCACAAATCCTGAAGGCCCATCAGGATTATATTGATATGATATTTCATTTGAATATTTTTTACAGATTTGAGATGTAGTATCCGATGAGTTATCATCATGCACAATAATTTCATCTGCCTTTCTATTTTGCCCTAAAGCAGATAAAATTGTTTTTTCAATATATTTTGATCCATTATAAGCAGGAATGACAATTGAAAAAGTCATTTTCTAAATTAATATTAGAAACCCGGTTATGAAATTTCAGATTTATCTAAGCAAGTGCTGATAAATAATATAAAATCAACGAATTAAGCTTATATACATTATCAGGAGACCAAATTGTAAACGATTTTTTTGCATCACTAAAAGAAAATCAAGAGATTTATTCAGAACGCAATAATTCCTTTTGCAAAACAATTTTATCGAATATTTCTTCATATTTACTTAATATTCTCATAGGACAAAACTGTTCAAATAGATTATTGATAGAGAATACTTTACTATTTACCCATTCATTATTCCAGTCATTTATCATTTCGATTAATCCTTCATAAATGGAAAGTGAGTTCTTATTATCCACGGCCACTCCTCCTCCATATTTCTTTATCAGGTCTGGAATAACACCATTGGCTGGTGAAACACACAGAATTGGCCTGCCAGCTGAAGCATAGTCAGATAATTTGCTTAAAAGTAGAATTCCAGTTTCATATTGCCCTTCCAGCAACAGTAAAACTTCATAATTTGACAGATCCGACAGCATTAGTTCATAAGGTTTGGATTTATGAAAGAATATAGTATCCTGAAGATTATATTTAAATGTCAGGGATATAAAATCCTTATCAAAAATGCCGAAAAAATGTAATGATAATTTTACTGTACTTTCATTTTTAATTTTGGCTATGGCTTCAAGCAGTGGCTTTATTTCAATATTTGAGCCTAAATTACCTGCATGACATAAAGAAAATGTGTCCCTGGATATTCTCTTTTTACGAGAATTCATTGGTGCTCTTATTGATACGTGTGGAATGATCTCTACCTGACTTGAATTATTTCGCAATATTCTGCTATTATAATGATCCCATAATTCCTTTGACGGGTAAGTATTGAAATCTGCCTTTTCAAAGACATCCTTTACCAATAGTCTATAGATAATTGATTTGATAAGGTTTCTATCTTTCAATAATGGTCTGATATTATCAGTCGGATCGTTCCAGTTGGCAATCCATGGAATTTTAAGTTTATGATTGATTTTTTTGCCTATCAGATGTGGTATGTCTGATGGCATTCTTGTCATAAGTATCTGGTAATTTCTGGATTTATTCAACTGAACAGCCAGCTTATATACTTTATAACCCCACCTGATACCCTGGATGGGATATTTAAAGAAGAAAAAGGAATATACGATCTCACTTATCCGGATAAATCTGTTTTTACTATCCCCAACGACAAAGTAGGTGCTGGATCTTAATGGCTCCCATAGTTCAGACCACCCTGTCGAATAGACCTGTTTACTTTCTCTTGTAATTACATCAACCTCATGACCTGCTTCTTTTAAGACAAGTACCAGTTTTGAATTTACTATTGCTTCTGAAAATTCGTAAGGTGCAAAACCAGTTGTGATCAACAGTATCCTGTATCTTTTTCTTTCCATAAATGCAGTAGCCGTAACATTTTCCTAACAGGTCGTACCAGAATAATTGGAATGAATGGCAGATCACCGAGGAGGTCAATGAGAATTTTATTGCTCCTATTAATGACCTTTTGATCTTTATTTTCTTTTTCTATAAGTTCAATATATCTTCTGCCCATTGCTTCAGCAGAAAACTTCTTGATTATAGTACTTCTTGCCCTGTCGGCAATCTGCTCCAGATCAGGTCTGCCCAAAGCTTCGATAATTTTTGCAGAAAAATCTTCAATATCAGCAGGTTTGCACAAGAAGCCATTCACTCCATGCTCAACAACAAAATCTGTTCTTCCAGGCAGATCTGATACAAATGGAATTGTTCTGTTTGCCATTGCTTCAAGCAATGTGATTGGATGTCCTTCAATAAATGAAGGCAAAAGTAAGAAATCATGTTCCTTTAGAAGGGAATATACATTTGAGTGTTCAACAATACCATGCAGTTTTATCAGGCCATCCAATGACAATTCAGCGATCCTTTTTCTTAAAGCTTCTTCAGAACTGCCTTCACCATAAATATTAACTTCTCCTATATTAATGTGCAACAGGACTTTTTGTACTATATCGGGAATAAACAAAATAGCTTTTTCACTGTGCTCCAGGCGTCCAATGTAAATGAATTTATAAACCTTCTTGCTAAAATCTTTTGGAATACCTGAACCATCAGGAATACAGACTCCGTTCGGTATGTTCATTATATCAGAGTCTTTGAGATTATAATTATCTAACAGCTTTGAACTTAAGAATGGGCTAACATAGACTATTTTATTCCATTGTCCTTTATTGCTAACAGCATTTTTAATCATTGAATCAGGACTGCTATGTAGGACAGGAAAAACAAGAGTTTTTTTATCTAACATACCAATGATACTCTGGGCAAAAGGTGCATCATTAAATATTATAATGTCAAATTGTTTCAGCAATCCTGATAATCTTATTGCATGTCTTAATTTTGAAAATAACTTATGTGGTACTATGCTGATAACATTGATGTTATTCTTATGAAAATATTCAACCCAAAGTCCTTTGCGCTGTGTCTCTATAACTGTTACGTCGTAACCATTTTTGATAAATTGTTTTGCAAGACTGAAAATCATTGTTTCAATGCCACCGACCATCAAAGAATATGTTACTAATGCTATTCTCACTCAAATTTACTTTTTACATAATAAAAACGGATGCTATTTAAAATAGTGGCCATTTGTTCCTTTAGCCAGAAAATTTTACCTGTACTAAAGTTATCTTATCAATGCTTTAAGATGATAGATTATTAAATTGGAAATTGAAATGCTCCTGGAAAATTTTACAAACAGAAATTTTATGTTATTAGCCTTATGAATATTTCTGAATATCTTTATTGCAAAATATTCAACTGTCAGAAGTTGTTTGAAAGATAATCTGGTTATCGATAGGGGTAAGTATCTTTTCCATTTATGATAAAAAATATTGCAGTTTTCAACCCATTCCAAATCATGGTTGCTTGCTGATATATGCTCTATGAGTATATTAAATACACATAGGTTATTGAATTTCAGCTTATATATTTGCATGCTTATATCAAGGTCATAAAAATGAAATCCTTTATAATTTTTGTCATCAAATTCAATCTTTTCAAACAGTGTCTTTCTGATACTGAACCACAAGCCATCAATTATCACAACTTTGGATGAAACACTGTTTTCAGGATTTATTAAGATATGATTGCTTTCATTAATGTTATTCCGGTTAGTATTAATGCTGTTCTGGCATAAGATACCTGAGTTTGAATTATTAAGTTTATGCCATCCAGCCCACCATACAGTTGGAATACTACTAAGAAACCTTGTACCACTGACCCCTATCATTCCGGTTTCCGGATGATCGAAATGTTTCATTACCTCAAAGCCCCAGTTATTGGAATGATAAACGATGTCATCATGCATAAAACAGAGTATTTGATATCGGCTTCTTTTTACACCAATGTTATATGCTTGAAAAATATTATACTCTAACTTACTGTTATCAATAATTATAAGCTCATAAGCAACCCCAATAGTATTAGAGATATTTTTCTCAATATCAATTATTTTATTTGGATCAGAAGTACAGATAATAACAGAGATCAACTTTATATTGTATTATTCAGATAGCCATCAATTATTTTCTCACTTTTTTGATAATATTTACCTGGATTACCAATTACCAGGCAATTATCAGGTACATCAAAATCAACAAAGCTACCCGGCGCGATCAAGATATTATTACCGATTTTAATCCCTCCAACCAATATTGAATTTGCACCAATGAACACCTTATTCCCAATTGAAGGAGATAATCCAGTTTTATCCTGCCCAATAGTTACTCCGGGGAAGAGAGTACAATTATTCCCTATCCGCGTTGATGGATTGATAATTATATTGCCAAAATGTAATATCTGAAATCCCAAGCCTATATTTGTGTTTACTGGAATCTGATAACCATATTTATAAAAATATCTTTTATAGAAAAAATAAGAGAATGCGTGGATCCTTTTCCGTATAAATGATTCAGGTTTTGCTCCACAGAGCCTGAAAAATAAAGTAAAACGGAATCCGGGATTACTTACTGCCTCTTTATATAACAGCTCTTTATTATCAGAACTTCGATATCTGTAAAAATCAGATGATATTATTGTTAAAACTTCTTTGTTTGCCCTGTCAATTCCAAATCTTAAAAGCAATTTAACAATAGAAACTAGAAAAAAATTGGAGATTTTCGTTCTCACTGAATCAGAACTTTATATTTATTCTTCCAGTTAATATAATATACCACCATCAATACCATGCTTATGCCAAATGCTATCAACCTGGCTAATAAAATACCCATAGCCCCTGCAGAAATAAATAAATATGTTAATCCTATAAAGGCCACACACCACAGAAAATTTACCCAGAAGCTAAACCACATTTCATCCATAGCTGATACAAGATTACCAAGAATTATATTAATTGATTGTGGAAAGAGAGTAAAAACTGCAATAGTAAGCAGTAAACCAGTTCCTTTGAAGTCATTACCATAGATTAATGCGATCTTATTGCCGAAAAGCAGGAATCCCAGTGATAAAATAATAAATACAGCAGAAGTGACAAAGGCCGTAATTAAAATTATTCGATTTACCTCATTTTTTGAATTAATAGCCAGTTTCTCAGAAAAGACTGGCAGAAATGTTGAGACAAGAATATAAGGCACAAATAAAAGAACCGAGTACCATTGATTTGCGGCATTATAGGCACCAACTTCATTATAACCGTAGTTGGATTTTGCCAGAATTGTCATTACAAACCAATTAGTTGGAAAATAAAAAAATCCCGTAAGCATTGAAGGCAAACTGTAATTAAGTAAAATCCCTGATTCCTTTAAGACTCCTCTGAATTTGATGCTCAACATGTTGTAATACATTAATTTCCTTGTTATTATCGAGACAATAAGAAAAATAAAAACAGGCTCTATTGTCATTCCGATGACGGCACCTTTGAAACCGTATAAATAGGTCAGGAGAACCTTTGCTCCTGTAAGTATTGTACCTGAAAAGATCCCGTAAAGTGCATTGGTTTTAAAAGCTTCAAATCCTGCAATTATTCCATTCTGAACTCCGTTAACTGCCCCAAAAAACAATCCTATTGCCATTAATTTTAAAGATCCGGACAGGTGCGGAGCATTTAATGATTTTAACGCAATGAGATCAGCAAAAATAAATACGAGGATAAAAAAAAGGAATCCCAGAGATGCAGAAAACAGAAATGAAACTCCAATTATCCTGCCTGCTTTGTCCTTATCGGTACTCCTGTATTGAGCAATGTATTTTGTAGCCGTCTGGCTTATACTGAAAGTGGTAAACATTCCGAACATGGAAATGGTCGTATTTAACATTCCAAACTCACCGAAGGCTTCCCTTCCAAGCAATCGTATAATTATAACCGTGCCAATGAAAGAAATCCCTTTCCCGAAAAGATTTGAAATTGCATTCCAGAAGGTCCCGCTAAATATTCTTCTGACGGTTACTGAATTTTTCAGAGTCAGAACTACTCCAGGAAAATCAATTTGTCCAACTGAGTTTACAATAAGTCTGTTTTTTATTGTCTCAAGGTCCATTTTTTTCCAAAATTCCTATTTAAATGCCATCAAGAGATCTGAATTAGACAATGCGGCTATTGGATTGCCTGAGAAAAAATGTTGCCCAAATCCGGTTATAATTATTTTCATGATTTATTCTTCTGCAAATAAAAACATGCTGAATCGCCATCTTGTATATTATTTAAATGATTTGCTTCTCCTTCAAAGTACCTTAATTCTTTCGCAGAAAACTCGTAGACCTGACTTCCTGTATAATTGTTCTCATATTTGATACTCCCGGTAAATTGAAATGATGTTGAATCATATATCGTTTTAATGATCTTTAGGTTTGTCTGTTCGGCTAAAATATTTATGCTTCGCGGCGTATGCAGAAATAGATGCCTGGGAGCATCGAGCTGGACCCAGTTAATTCCATATTTCCGGAATGCAAAACCCGATGCAACCGGGATACGGATCAGGAGCCAGGCATCCTCAGTCATACAGGCAGCAATGTTTTGAAGAATTTTTCCCGGATCTGGCATATGTTCAAAGGAATGATGAAGCATTATGAAATCAAATTTTTCATCAAGCTCTGAAATCTGTTTCTTTAATACTGCTATACCATTATTGTAAAAGATATCCTTTGAAATAAAAGGATCTATCCCTTTTAATCTTTTAAAACCAAGATTATCAAGCTCTAACAATAAACTACCATTTCCACATCCGATATCAAGAATTTTTGAATTGTAGTCACACAAACCTTTGAATATCCAATAAAATTTTTTATAGAATGGTGATAATATTTTACCAGTAATCGTATTCCTGCCAATCCTGGACTTAATTATTTGTACTTTAATAAGGTCTTTCAGTTTTCTTAAAACTCCATCATCCCTGATGATACTTGAGAAAGAATAGTAATTTTCAGGATAATATCTTGATAAATTTTCAGGAATCGATTTAATCTGTAAACACCCGCATCTAGAACATTTGAAATATTCAAATTCATCATGATAACCAAACATCATCTCCCTGACAACAAAAATGCTGTTATTTTCTGAATTGTTGCATATGGAGCAGAATCTTGGTTCCAATGACTATTCCAATTAATCTGAATTATTCTTCAGTTATTGATCTCTTGTTGGATTAAGGAAAATATAAACGATCTCAAAATAAGCAAATAAGAAATTATTTAAAAACCCAGTTATACTTACCTATCTATCGATTTCCTCATCTCTCACTTTAGTTTCGATCCATAGCTATACTCATACCCGTAAACATACCCGTACCGTCCCCTGTACCCATACATCCTCAGGTCACTGCGGATATCATTCATCAGGATACTGATATTACTGATACCGTTTAATTTGCAGTCTTCAATCGTATCCTTTAATAGCTGTCTTAGTGTCTTATTGTGTCTTGCCAGTATAATTGTAGCATCAGCCATAAAGGCAATGGAATATGTATCTGATACGGCTCCTATCGGAGCACTGTCAACTATGATGAAGTCAAATTTATTCCTGAGCTCAGTAAATAACTCAGCCGATTTCTCAGAAGAGGCAAGCTCGGATGGATTAGGTGGAATTGGCCCGGATGGCATAATATATAGATTTTCATATCCCGATGGCATGATAATATCTTCAATACTGTCCCTTCCAATAAGATAGGTTGTAATCCCCTTTTCATTGTCAAGGTCGAATTCCTTGTAGATATGAGGCCTCCTGAGATCAAAACTGACAAGTACTGTCCTGCTGCCTGCCAGACTGTAAGCTGAGGCCAGGTTAAGGGCCGTGAAACTCTTACCTTCTGCAGGCATGGATGATGTCACAAGTATTACCGGGGATTTGATTTCCCGTGTGAAAAATTTCATCCGGGTGCGCAGATTCCTGAATGCTTCAGAAATGTTGCTCTGTGGATCCTGCAGTACAATGCTGTAATATTCTTTTGTACTATGGGTAATATGTCCTGCAACCGGAAGACTTGTAATCCTTTTTACTTCATCTTCAGTCTCGATCTTAAGATTAAATGTCTCACGAAGCATAAAGTATAATCCCGGGATGACGATCCCCACCAGAAAACCTATTATATAATTTAAATTTGATTTGGGTTTTATCGGTCCGCCTGAGATCATTGCATAATCTATCACCTCATTATCCGGGGAATTGGAGGCTTTTGCTATCTGTGCCTCTGACCTCCTCTGCAGCATAAAGGTATAGATGTAATCATTGAGCTTGAACTGCCTCTCAATACTGAAGAGCTCACGCTCGGTTTTGGGGAGCTTCCTGACTTCTGCTACTACTCCCTCAATCCGTTTGTCAATATCTGCAAATGCAATCTCGTTGTTCTTCTGCAGGTTGACGAGAATCTCCCCTGCTGTTACTTTGGCATTGCGGATCTGGGAATCTACTGTTGCTATATAGGGATTTATGTTTCCCTCACTCCCTTTCATTGCCACCTTCTCATTTCCCATCCTGTTCATTTCCAGGACCAGGTTGTTCAGAAGGGGATCTGTCACACCCATAACTGCCGGGGCCACTAGATCGCCTGCTTCCATATTCTTTTTCAGATATTCCTTAAGGTATGCAAAATAATCCTTCTGGAGTTTCAGCTCCGCCCTTGTGTTTTCCAGGTCCCTAACCTGCGAGAAAAGCTGCTCTGCCTGGAAGCTTAGATTGACAACTTCGTTATTTCTCCTGAAATCCTGCAGATCCTGCTCTTTCTTACCAAGTGAATCTGATATCGACATCAGCTGCCGGTCAATAAATGAAATGGTATTATTTGCAAACTGGTTCTTCTTGTCAAGTGTTCGCTGCAGGTACATGTTAAGGTGGGCATCCAGGAAAACCTTTGCTTTTACAGGACAATCAGAATTTACCGATATCTCAAGTATGGATGCCTCTTTTTTCATCGGTACAAGTGCTAATCTGCCACGCCACTCTGAAACAAGATCTCCATAGCTGTTAAACCTGAAATACCAGGTGCCTTCTGACAGGGTTTTCCCTTCCCTCTTCTGCAGTCTGAATGAGTAGCTTTTACCTTCAAGCTCTTCTCCGAATGTGATCTCTTTGTCATAATCTATGACAGGACCTGATCCGGTGATCTTCTCCTTTATATAATCATATTCATCTGTCTTTTCACCCTGGCTCTCAGCTTTCAGATATAATTTTCCATTTTCCCTGATGGTAACCAAAAATAAGGCTCCCAGCGGCTGTACTTTGCTGCTGTCGAATAAAACCATAAATGGCGCATCAGTGTATATTTCTCTTCGTCCGGTAACCTCGTCCTTATAATATGATACTTCAAAGTCGACTGAATGGATCGTAGTGTTCACCTGGCTGTATGACTGCAGTACAATCATCTGGTTTTCAACCATCTTCATATCCGGATAAAGCCAGAAACCTGAAAACATATCATTCCCCTGATAGTTGCCCGACAAAAAAGAATTTGTCTGGTTGCTCTGACTTTCGATAAGTAGCGTAGCACTCACTTTGTACTCCTTTATGGTATACTTGTTTACAAGGTAAGCAAATACAACTCCTGCCATAACTGAAATAATAAACCAGTACCAGTTTTCCATAATGAGGAACATATACCTCTTAAGGTCAATATCGTCCTGCTGGTGCCTGTGGAGACGGGGACTTAGGTGTGTTGGCTGAGTCGGGGGTGTAAGGGGTGGTTGGGGGGTCATATGATTAGTGTTTAGCGTAGAGCGTAGAGCGTAGAGCGTAGAGCGTAGAGTGTAAAGAGTTAAGAATTCAGGGTTAAGTTCAAAGCTGGTTATCGGGTTAGGGCAATGATTGATAGTACCATTGACATGACAGCTGTAAATATTGCAATATTGGTAGATGCATATTTGAGATAGGAACGCTGCTTTACAGGTGTTACAACAATTACATCATCAGGCTGGATAAAATAAAATGGAGTATTCATGTAATCCTCATTCTGCAGATTGACATAAAAAACGAAGGTCTCAGATCCGAAGTTCCTCAGCACTTTAACCCTGGAAATATCTCCGAATTCAGAAGGTCCGCCTGCCATAGCCAATGCCTGTAAAAGTGTTAATGTATTATCGCCTGAAGTTAATGTTCCCTTCTGTTCTACTTCACCTATAACCGAAAATTTGAAATTCTGCAATCGGATCCTGACAACAGGCTTTTCGAGATATTTTTTTACATAGACCTCAAGTGTATCTTCAGCCTGGCTGATGGTCAATCCACCTAACATTATCTTTCCAATGATCGGAAGATTTACTATGCCATTGTGTTCAACATAATAACCAGTATTCTGAACTGATGTTGTCGCACTTACTGATTGACTATAATTCTGTCCTGCAACAAGCCCCTGATCAGCATCTTTAAATGGATTATATATTGATTGTGTCAGTGTGGCGATCTTTATATCGAGCAGGTCATTCGGTTGCAGCTTGTATGCAAAAGTTCCGGTCTCATACTTCCTTATCAGCGTATCCATCACAATACTTTCAGGTTTCTTGTATTCATCCTTATACTGAAGATATGCCACTTTCTTATTGGGAACACAACCGGCTAACATAGCCACGAAAATGACTATCAGAAACCTTACAGAATATTTATACATAGTTTAAAAATAAGATAAAAGACAAAAGTAAAAAGTAAAGAGATTCAAGAGAAAAATAGCCAGGACTTAAGATTGCTTACCTGCCTGGTCTGAAAGTAACGCCGGCCTTAACTACAATGAAAGAATCTCTTGAAACACCATTCTGTACCCAGTAACCCGCACTCACCGTTGCTGCCACTTGCCTTGAGAAGGAATAACGTACCCCTCCCCCTGCATTGATAAATATTTTTGAGCCTTCAGTCAAATCAGAGGTGTTCAGGAGAACTCCTCCATCACTGTAAGCATAAGGTGAAAAGGAACTTATCTTGAAATTATAACGAAAATCCATATAAAGAGGGATCAGCATGCCTCCATTGTAAAAAAGAGCTCCAGTCCCACCAGCTGCCAGGAAACTTTTGTTCATCTGATACCCATGAATTGTAGTAAAACCAAACATCGACTTGCTATAAGGGACATTTGTATTGCCAAGACCAAGACCTGCCTGAAGTTCATTTATTGTAATATATCCCGGATTTGAATTGAGGATTGAATAGGCCCTATTGGGCATGACCCTGTTCTGTGCCATTAATGTTGCACTGCCGATAAATAATAATATAAAAATAAGTGTCCTCTTCATTTCATTACTCTGTAATCTGCAAATTTACAATTTACTGGTGGATTATTATTCAATAATATACATGCTTACGCCACGTCAGTCACATTCTGAAAATTTTACATATAACTGATATACAATGTTTTAATACTAATATATCTTAATTTCATTGATATACAAAATTAGTATGATATTGCAACTTTACAAGTATTTTTGTCGTGCAAGACCTCCTACTGATTCATAAAACCCTGCTCCTTCAAAACCTGCAGCAACATCTTTGAAAAGTGGACATTATCCGCCTTCTTATACCTGACATCAGTAAATACCTGTGCCAGGGTCTCTTTATTGTTCTCTTTTACAAACTGCTTCGAATCGCTCCTTCCCTCTTTCTCCCTGTAAAAAGACTCAATATCACTATCAGTATAATCTTTGTAAATCTCATTATGAACAACTGCTTTAAGCGGGAGCCTTTCGACCTGTTCGGGAGTCTCAGCGGGCCATCCCATTGTTAAGGTAGTAATGGGAACCACCCCTGCAGGAAGCCTGAGTGTCTCAATGATCTTATGAGCCATATATGTGGTTGTTCCGAGGTAGCATATTCCCAGTCCTTTGGCCTCAGCGGCAATACAAACTGTTTGAGCCACAATAATGGCATCAATGGCCGCAGTGACAAAAGATAGAAAATTATCATACCCGGGTTCTGCTTTTCTCAGCCTGCACCACTTATTGAATCTGTTGAAATCTGCACAGAAAGTAAGTACAACAGGCGCCTCAGTAACCATCTTCTGATTGAAATGCAGAGGCTCAAGTTCTTTTTTCTTTTCACTGTCCCTGGTTATGATGATACTGTAAACCTGCATGTTTCCTGTCGTGGAAGCACGACATCCCATTTTCAGAATCTCATTTAGAAGCTCATCATCAACAGGTTTTGTCGTATATTTTCTTATTGTCCTTCTCTTCAGAAGAATATCATTAAAGGATGTCATATTTTAAAGAATTTTAATGTCATACAAAGTAAGTAAATTCCAGTTTAGACTGGAACATTCTAAGTAACAATCGATCGTTATTATATTTATACTCAAAGTCGCTTGAAAATAAATTTATTTACCCCATTCCGCCTAAACGGAAGTAAATTGATTTTCTTCGCTCCCCATGGGGCCGGGGTAAACGAAGAAAATCAATTTAGACTATTTCTTGATTGATAAGTGACAATATTATCGAAAAGGATTTTATTACCTTAGCGAACACCTTTGTATATACTGTTTATTATTATTATTATGAAAAAAATAGCTTTAATATGCCTGGCAGCAGGATTAATACTTACTTCAAATCCTGCATTTTCCCAGAAAAAGAAAGAGGCTCCTAAAGAACCTGATAAAAAGGAGGCTGGATTATCATCGACTTTCGCAGGACTCTCATTCAGAAGTATCGGACCTGCATGGGCATCCGGCAGGATCTCCGATTTTGCGGTAAATCATAAGAATCATTCCGAGATATATGCTGCAGTAGCAGCCGGAAACATCTGGAAGACAACCAATAATGGAACAACATGGACTCCGGTTTTTGATAAATACGGGTCCTATGCAATTGGCTGTCTCAAAATAGATCCTGAAAATCCGTTCGTGATCTGGGCAGGTACGGGTGAGAATACTCATCAGAGACAGCTCGGTTATGGGGATGGGGTATATAAGTCGGAAGATGGCGGTGCTACATGGAAGAATATGGGGCTCAAAGAATCCAGACAAATCGGAATGATAGAAATTGATCCACGCAATACCGATATTGTATATGTTGCAGCTGAAGGATCTATATGGGGTCCTGGCGGAGAAAGAGGCCTTTACAAAACAACCGATGGCGGAAAGAGCTGGAATAAAATCCTGAACGTCAGTGAAAACACCGGTATCAACAATGTCGTTCTTGATCCCCGTAATCCTGATGTGATATACGCAACTTCAGAGCAGCGCAGAAGACACGTTTATACAAAAATAGGCGGAGGTCCCGAGTCGGCAGTATATAAATCGAAAGATGGGGGAAAGACATGGGATAAGATAATGAAAGGACTGCCATCAGTTGATATAGGCGGAATGGGAATAGCAATATCTCCGGTAAATCCCGATGTACTGTATATTATTATGGAAGCTGCAGGAGAGTCAGGTGGTTTCTTCAGGTCAGTAAACAGGGGCGCATCATGGGAAAAGATGAGTTCTCACAGGGAAAGCGGTCAGTATTACAATGAGATTACATGCGATCCAAAAAATGTTGATATTGTTTACAGTACAGAAACCGTTTCACAGGTAACCACCGACGGAGGTAAAACATGGAACAGGATTGGAAATAATCAACGTCACGTTGACGATCATGCTATCTGGATCGATCCTGACGACACGCAGCATTTTTACATAGGTGGTGACGGAGGTATCTACGAGACTTATGACGGCGGAAAGAATTTCATCTTCAAGTCAAATCTTCCTGTTACACAATTCTACAGGGTTGCAGTCGATAATGCCTTCCCCTTCTATAACATTTATGGAGGTACCCAGGATAACAACTCAATGGGCGGACCATCCCGGAATATAAACAGGGACGGGGTTGTGAACGACAACTGGACTGTGACCATGGGAGGTGATGGATTCTGGGTAGCAGTGGATCCTGAGGATGAGAACATTGTATACACCGAATATCAGTATGGCAACGCTTATGTATGGGATAAAAAGAGCGAAGAGGCTTATTACATAAGACCTGTGCCACAGGAAGGAGAGATGACTTATAAATGGTACTGGGACACTCCCCTTATCATAAGTCCGCATAACCGGGAAAGAATATACATGGCTGCCAATAAAGTATTCAGAAGCGATGACAGGGGTAAAACATGGGAAGTTATTTCTGATGATCTGTCCAGAAAGGAGGATCGTAATCAGTTCAAGGTTATGGGCAAATACTGGAGCATTGATGCCGTCGCCAAGGATGTTTCAACTTCATTATGGGGTCTGGTAGTTTCATTGGCTGAATCGAAAGTAAAAAAAGACCTTGTCTATGCCGGAACTGATGACGGGGTAATTGCAGTTACAGAAGATGGTGGAAAAACGTGGAATAAGATAACTACTTTTCCGGGTGTTCCTCAATACTCACTGGTGAGTGATATCCTGCCTGATAAATTCAATGAAAATGTGGTTTATGCCTCGTTCAATAACATGCTGAGCGATGACTTCAAACCATATATTCTTAAAAGCTCGGATAAAGGGAAGACCTGGGTCACAATTACATCAAAACTTCCGGATAACGGGACAATTCATACGATTGAGCAGGACAATGTGAATCCCAACCTACTTTTTGCAGGTTCGGAATTCAGTTTCTTCATCTCGATTGACGGCGGCAATGAATGGATTGAATTCAAATCAGGACTTCCTACCATTGCGGTCCGTGATATAGCTATACAGGAGCGCGAAAACGACCTGGTACTGGCTACCTTCGGAAGAGGTTTTTTTGTCCTTGACGATTATTCACCTCTCAGGAACTTCAAAAAGGAATTACTTGAAAAAGACGGTTACATATTCCCTGTTAAGGATGCAAAGATGTATGTTCAGTCAAGCGGGTTTGGTAACCAGGGATCGACCTATTTCAAAGCAGCCAATCCTGATTTTGGTGCAACATTCACTTATTATGTCAGGGAAGTTCCTAAAACTGCAAAAGCTGTAAGGGAAGAGAAGGAAAAAGCGCTGTTCGAAAAGGGCGAGCCAATTCCTCAGCCCTCAAAGGAAGAGCTTAAAAAAGAGGATGATGAAATAAAATCATACCTCATTTTTACAATAACCGATGATAATAACAATGTAGTAAAAAGGTTGTATAAATCTGCATCAAAAGGGATTAACAGAATTACCTGGAACTTTGCCTATGAAAGCGTCAGCCCCGTTACCACTTCAAAATTTGAACCTGTCGTTTCAGAAGGACGAAGAAGAGGAGGCGGGATCATGGCCATGCCGGGTAACTATAAAGTATCATTATCTATCTTCACAAAAGGTAATATAAAAGAGATAGCAGCTGCAGAGCCTTTTGTATGCAAACCGCTGAACCTGTCATCGTTCACGACTGCTGACCAGAAAGGCAAATATGCATGGATCATGGATGCTACTGATCTGGCGAGAAGTGTGCAGGGTGCAATAAGTTATGCCGGAGAAATGCAGAACAAGGTTAATGCAATAATGCAGGCAATTCACCAGACACCTTCTGGCACTACTGATTTGATGAATGAAGCCTCCAGGATAAATGCCGAACTGGAAAACATTCTTCACAGGTTCAACGGACCCACGGCCAGAACGAGTTCGGAAGAGCTGCCTCCAATGGATATGCCACTGGCATCAAGGCTCGATGAGATAGTATCGGCTACATACGGAACGAGTGGAGATATAACCTCTTCAGCTAAAGGTCAGCTTACCATCCTGAAAACAGAGTTTACTCCTTTGCTTGAAAGAATAAAGAAAGCCGGTGATGATCTGCAAAAGCTGGACAAACAGCTTGATGCCATTAAAGCACCATGGACACCCGGCAGGGTACCGGTGCTATAGGCTAAGAAATGTCAGAAAATTATATTGGTTTTCTGAAGAATGTTTGTTAAAATTGTTTGTAAATAAGGCTGAGGGCTAAGGGCTGAAGGCTGAAGGGATCATAAATTAATGATCCTTCCGCCTCCCGATAGCTATCGGGACGCCATACGCCTAAAGCCTTTAAGGATTATTACAAATAATAAGTAAGTGACTAATCAAACAATATTATAAATATTAATTTAAATAAAACAACATGAGCAGACCGGTAACACTTTTTACAGGACAATGGGCAGATTTGCCATTTGAAACAATATGTCAGAAAGCCAAATCATTTGGTTATGACGGATTGGAAATAGCCTGCTGGGGTGATCATCTGGAAATCGACAAGGCAGATGATGCATACTGCAGGAAAAAGAAAGATATACTTGCTAAATACGGGCTCAAGGTTTTTGCCATAGCCAATCATCTTGTCGGTCAGGCTGTTTGCGATCTTATTGATGAGAGACATAAAAGCATCGTTCCGGCTTATATATGGGGCGATGGCAAGCCCGAAGGTGTCAGGCAGCGTGCTGCGCAGGAGATGATCCGTACAGCCGAAGTTGCAAAGCGAATGGGCGTGGATACTGTTACTGGTTTTACAGGCAGTTCTATATGGCATCTTAATTATTCATTCCCTCCTGTTACCCCTGCAATGATAGAACAGGGTTATGCTGATTTTGCCAAACGATGGACACCAATACTTGATAAATACCATGAGCTTGGGATTCATTTCGCACTTGAAGTTCATCCTACTGAGATCGCTTTTGATATAGCTTCAGCACACAGGGCACTTAGAGCAATCAATAATCACCCGAATTTCGGATTCAACTACGATCCTTCACATTTTGGTTACCAGGGTGTTGATTATGTGAAATACATCTATGAATTTGCAGAGAAGATCTTCCATGTCCATATGAAAGACGTAGAATGGTCAGACGTACCTGTTGATGCAGGTGTTTTTGGAGGACACACTGATTTCGGCACTCGCGGTCGTTTCTGGGATTTCAGAAGTCTGGGTCATGGCAAAATTAAGTTTGAAGAGATTATAAGAGCACTCAATCGCATAAAATATGCCGGTCCCTTATCGGTTGAATGGGAAGACAGCGGTATGGACAGGGAATTTGGAGCCAAAGAAGCATGCGAATTTGTAAGGAAGGTAGATTTCCCTGCTTCTGACATTGCATTTGATGCAGCATTTGAAAAAGCTAAATAAACCTAATACTAACTTATTATGGACCAGAATTTTAACAATAAAAGGTTGTTTATAGGAAGTTGCTTTGCGCTGCTGGTTACTTCCCTCACATTTGCAATGAGGGCAAAGATCGAGGAAATTTTCGGTCCTGTTGCTGACGGTGGAATCTTCGGATTGTCAAAAGATGTTATTGGGTGGGCCTACAGCCCTGCCTTCTGGGGATTTACTATTGCAATGGTAGTAGGCGGCTTTATTATTGATATAGTCAAGACAAAAACGATTGTCTGGGCAGCTTTCATTCTGCAGGCGATAGGTGCAGTTATCTTTATTTTTGCACACGACAAAGAGACTTTGTTTGTAGCCAACGTATTTATAGGACTTGGTAATGGAAGTGTAGAAGCATCATTTAACCCACTGGTTGCCACCCTATTCCCCAAGGATAAGACCAGAATGCTTAACAGGTTCCATGTCTGGTTCCCCGGAGGTATAGTAATTGGCAGCCTTCTTGCATACTTTCTAATGGATAAGATGGAAATAGGCTGGCAATTATATGTAGGATTACTGTTCATACCTCTTGCAATTTATGGATTTATGTTCCTGGGACAGAATATCCCCGAGACAGAAAGGGTAGCTAGCGGAGTATCATATAAAGGAATGATGGAAGCTATAGGTGCACCTGTGAGTATAATAACAGCGATGACAATTATTTTCCTTCTTGCAATTAATGTTGTTGTGCTACCCCAGGGATGGATGTATCTTGCTGTAATTGGAATCGCATCACTGGCATCTGTTGTTGAAGCATTATTTATCCGAAAATCCAGTGTGATATTCCCTATAATGTTTTCATTTATGTTGCTGACCTCGGCTACAGAACTTGTAACAAATCAATGGGTAAATGCACTTCTTGCAAATGCAGGAGTGAGTCCAATGCTGATTCTCGCTTTAATATCCGGTATTATGGCAGTCGGAAGGTTTTTTGCCGGATCACTGGTCCACAGGATGAACCCGGTTGGAGTACTATTAATGTCAGCTGTATTTTCAGCAACAGGGATATACATACTGAGTTTTGTGAGCTCTGCCGGTTTAACAATAGTTGGGGCTATCTTTTTTGCAATAGGTGTTTGTTATTTCTGGCCTACAATGCTTGGATTTACATCTGAATACATTCCCAGAAGTGGAGCTTTAGGACTATCATTACTTGGAGGAGCCGGCTTCGTTTCTGTAGCAATGTTCCTGCCTGTTATGGGTCGTATACTTGAAACCAGCGGAACTGAGGTTGCGCTCAGAAGTGTTGGTTTATTACCGGTGATTTTGATAATTGGTTTTGCAATAATGTATGTTGCATACAGAAATAAGAAACCTGTTGAATTATAATATTAACTATTATGAAGAAAATTAAGTATGGTATGATTGGTGGTGGCATTGGAGCCTTTATAGGAGATGCCCACCGGCGTGCATCAAGGATATGCAACGATTATGAACTTGTTGGCGGAGTTTTTGATGCAGACTATGCAAAGAGCATGGAGTTTGCAAAAAAAGAGGGCATTGCTTCTGAGAGATGCTATAAAAGTGTTGATACTTTGATTAAGGCTGAAAAGGCATTGCCTGCAGATAAACGGATGCAGGTTGTGTCGATAGTAACACCAAATGCTCTTCACTTTCCTTTTGCTAAAGCGCTCCTCAATGCAGGGTTCCACCTGGTATGTGAAAAACCGATGACAATGACTGTCAGGGAAGCAGTTGAGCTTGAAAAACTGGTAGCGAAAACAAAACTGACTTTTTCGCTGACCCATACTTACACAGGCTATCCCATGGTAAGGCAAATGCGTGATATTATCGCCAGTGGAGCACTGGGTACAATCCAGAGAATCGATGCTCAATATTACCAGGGATGGATCAATTCAATTATCCATGGTACAGGCAGCATGATAACCGGTGTATGGAGACTCGATCCGAAACATGCAGGTGCAAGCAGTTGCATGGGAGATATCGGCGTGCATGCTTTCAACCTTATTGAATATACAACAGGACTTGAAATAAAGGAAGTTCTTTCTGATCTGAATCCGGTTAAGGAGGGGATAAAACTCGACCTTGATGGAACAGTACTCGTCAGGTTCAATAAAAAGCTCAAAGGGGTAATAAGGGCCAGCCAGGTGTGTGGTGGAGAAGAGAATAATCTTACAATCGCAGTATATGGTTCGAAAGCCAGTCTGAAGTGGGGCCAGGAGAATCCTAACTATCTCACAATGCTTAGTGATACCGAACCTACTAAGGTTTTCAAACCGGCACATGGCTATAATGATAAGTTTGCAGAAGCAAGCCACACAATGCCTCCTGGTCACCCCGAAGGTATCTATGAGGCTCTTGCCAATATTTATAAAGGAACTGCCAAATCAATCAGAGGTCAGAAATTCACCCCGGGGGAATTCCCGACTGTTCACGACGGCGTAAGAGGTATGAAGTTCATCCATGCTGTTGTTGAATCAAATAAAGGAGGAAATAAGTGGGTGAAGGTATAAAGAAGGCGTAGGGCGTGAGGCGCAGGGCACAAGGAAAACTGGAAGATGTGAGGTGTGAGATGTGAGATACGAGGCACAATGGCACAGCGGCGCAGCGGCGCAATGGGTTATCAGGTTCCCCTCCCGGCATTGCTCACCGAAGCATTAATGCGAAGGTGAGGAGGGGCAGGCCGAGTGGAAGCGAGGCCGGGGTGGGTTTTAAGTTAAAACAATCCATATTCGCTTATTACTTTAAATTCAATAACAAAACATGATTTAATCAAACCAAAGTTCTATAACAAAATGAATAAAGTAAACAATAACCTCTCCAGGAGGAAATTCCTGGGGATAACAACTGCTGCTGCAGGACTGGCAATGGTATCATGGGAAAATGGAATATCAGCTGCTTCAGGATTTCAATCATCCGGTAAACCAAACTCCAGGTTCGGAGGGGTACAGGTAGGAGCAATAACTTACAGCTGGCGAAGCATGCCCGGAACTCCTGAAGACATAGTCAGGTACTGTCAGCAAACAGGGATCAGTTCAATTGAGCTTATGGGTGATGTGGCTGAAAAATATGCAGGTATTCCCGGAGGAAAAGAAGGCAGTAAAGAAAGGCTTGAATGGAGACTTGCCGCACCTCTCAACAAATATAAAGAGCTCCGGAAGATGTTCAATGATGCCGGAGTAAAAATCCATATAGCCAAGTTTTCACCGGCAAACTGGACAGAGGCTGAGATTGATTATTCTTTCAAGGCAGCAAAAGCTCTTGGTGCTATAGGTGTCTGCAATGAGATAGGGGATGATGCATGTGAAAAGATGGGCCCTATTGCAAAATCGAACGGCATGGTTGCAATATTCCATAATCACCTGCAGCCCGGAGAGCCTGGCTGGAGCTTTGAAAAATTCCTTGATTATTCACCTGCCAATATGCTGAATTTTGATGCCGGCCACTATTATGGTGCCACAGGATTGCATCCTAACGGGATAATTGAAAAACTCCATAAAAGGATTGTAAGCATCCATGTTAAGGATAAAACAGGGCCAAAAGATACCCCTGCCAATACCAACATGACATGGGGAGAGGGTAAAACACCTATCAGTGATATTCTTCTTCTTATCAAAAAGAACAAATGGCCGATATATGTTGATATTGAATTGGAATATCCCGTACCTGAGGGATCTGATGCGGTAGCTGAAGTCAGAAAATGTGTCGAATACTGCAGGAAAATTCTGGCATAATTATGATGTACAAGAGAATCCTTATGAGGTTTATCCCCGCCCTTATTATTTTTACCATGCTTTCATGCAACTGTGAAAATAATAACAATAAAAGTCTTGTCAGGATTCTAATTTTAAGCGGTCAGAACAATCATGACTGGAGCAAAACTACTCCCCTGATCGCAGGAATATATAAGAATTCAGGCCTCTTTACCGTTGACATTACTGAACAGCCTGATACGCTGAATTTCAATCTTTTGAAAAATTATGATGTAATTGTCAGCAACTGGAATACATGGCCCGACAATGATAAAAGACTCGCTCATCAATGGGAGGCTGATTTTACCAGGTATATTGAAGAGGGAGGAGCTGCCGTTTTTATTCATGCCGGAGCATCATCTTTCTACACATGGGATGATTACCACAGAATTGGAATTGGCAGGTGGGGTAAAGAGACAAGCCATAATAACCCTCAGATCGGAAAAGTTACTGCTCTCGACCAGGAAAATGCAATAACCAAAGATATCCGTGACTTCTTCATATTTGATGAATTATGGAAACATGCTGATATCTATCCTGATGCAACTTCTATTGGATCCGTTTCATGGAAAGACAGCATAGATGGAAAAGAGTACAACGAAAAGGTATTTTTCACCAACAATATAGGAAAAGGAAGAAGCTTCTTTACCCTTCTTGGTCATGACGAAAGAGCTCTTCTTAATGCCGGTCTTCAGACTATTTTAATACGCGGAACAATCTGGGCTGCAGGAAAAGATAACTATCCTGATATTCTTCCTGAACTGAATTCAGGTAAACCGGAAAATGAAGGGCTGGCCTGGGATAAGTCTGATTCATCAGCCTGCCTCAGAAACGGGAATACTGTTATATGGCAGTTTAATTTCAACAACAGGTATGGAAGACCATACTTTCACCCGCTGGTTGCCGGAGATGCTGGACTCACATGTGTTGATCCGCCCGATCATCCATGGCACCTGGGTTTGTGGTTCTGCTGGAAATATATTAATGAGGTTAATTACTGGGAATACCTTGATGAATTTAAATCTGCAGAAACAGGTTACAAATCAGAAGGTATAACTGAGATAAAAACAATTAATATAAACCAGAAAAGTGACTTTTCGGCTGATATTTCTATGAACATACAATACTACCCTGTTAACGGGTCACTTGTCCTTGAAGAAGAAAGCAAAATCTCTGTCTCCCCTCCTCTGCCTGATCAAAGCTACTATATTGATTATGATAATATTTACACTGCTGTGGCTGATGAAGTCGTTCTTGACAGAACACCGGTTCAGACCGAGCCGGGCGGACGCACATGGGGAGGCTATGCAGGCCTGTCTGTAAGATTCAGTCAAAGTTTGAATTCCCCTTTTATCATAGCTGAAAAAGATACAATTAACTATAAGAAAAATGATTGGGTATACATGGGATTCAATACTTTAACAGGTAGTAAAGCAGGTGTATGTATAATGCAGAGTCCTGAATACACTACAACAAATACCAGCTGGTATATAATCAGAACTCCTGCAATACCATTTTTTTATTACAGCCCGGGAGTTATCTATGATGGGAAGCTAACCCTTACTAAAGGTGATAAGCTGCATCTCAGATACAGGACATGGATCATCCCGGGGGTAATTACAAAAGATGAGCTCCAGTCACGATCTGAAGAATTCACAAAAAAAAATTATTAATAAAAACTTTAACCCAATGGAAAGAAAAAGAAGGTTGACCCGCAGGGATTTTGTTCAAAAATCAGCAATTGGTACAGCAGGTTTGGTAATACTTCCAACAATCCTTCCATCGTGTAAAGAGAGGACGCCTGCCACAAGCAGGATAAATATTGCCCACATTGGTGTTGGCGACAGGGGAACTGCAGAACTTGTTTATTATCTCCTGCCTTTAAGAGGAGCGGTAAACATGGCTGTATGTGATGTTTTTAAAGATCGCCGCGAAAAAGCTGCACAGACTATAGATAATTTTTACAAAAACAATAATGATCCGGTACCAGAATGTGCTTCATATCTTGATCTAGAGGAGATGCTTCAGCGCGATGACATTGATGCTGTACACATCACCACTCCTGATCACTGGCATATTCCTGCAGCGATAAGGGCTGCCAGGGCAGGTAAACATATAATGCTTGCAAAGCCACTGGGCCTTAGCTATCCGGAGAATCTGATACTCGCCAAAGAACTTACTGCCAATAATGTAAAATTCCATTATGGTACCCAGCAGAGGACATCACCACACATGAAGCTTGGTTACGATATGATCAGGGAAGGATTTCTTGGGGATATAGAACGTGTAGATGTATGGGCTCCCGGGAAAAATCCTGTTGAAAACCCTGTATGCAATGAAGTACCTGTACCGGCTGATTTTGATTTTGACAGATGGACCGGTCCTGCACCGTTAAGACCATATTGTCCCGAACGCGTTACAAATAACGGGTCATGGTTCAATTATGACACCAGCATAGGTTTCCTGGGTGGTTGGGGAGCACACCCTCTTGATATCCTGGTCTGGATATTGAAGGAAAAAGTATCAGGCTCCTATTCCTGTGAAGGAACAGGAAAGTTCTGGGAACCGGGAGGCTTATACAACAATATCTGGTCATGGGATGTAAAATGCATTTACCAGAACGGACTGGAGGTCCATTTTGTAAGTGACGATGTAGCAATGAACGGAGTGCTTAACCATCGGGATATCAAAGAAACCAATGGAACAACCTTCTACGGGTCAAAAGGATGGCTATCGCTCAGCCGTGCCTCAGCACAATCAAATATTCCCGAGATAGATCAGAAGATAAACAATTTTACAAAAAATAACGATGGATGGATAAACAGTGAGCTTAACACAATGGGACAGGCATTCCTGGATGTTGTTAACGGGAAGACAAAAGAGCTTTGTCCTCTTGATGAAGCTATAATTTCAGACACCATCAGCCACATGGGTGATATTGCAATCAGAACAGCCATGAAAGTGACCTGGGATCCGGTAAAAGGCGAAGTTGCAGGCGACCCTGAAGCAAACAACCTTTATATAAGGGAGATGAGAAGTCCATATGGGGTTTGAATCACTCACTCTTCCTATTTAATAAATAAAATGAGTATCGGGAATAATGCATATTATTTCTATTTCGTTAAAAAAAAGTAAGGTTCTTCTATTTGGAGATTCCTCATTTCGTCACGCTAAGCGTGACTATATTCGGAATGACAAAGAATTTTTTAATTTTAGGGCAAGGAGAGTAGGTTCGCCAGTGGCGAACCTACTCTCCTTGCCAATTGTCTCCCCATAAGTCCTGTCATTCCGAGTCCCGAGAATCGGGACGAGGAATCTCACAAACGATTATTCTGAAGTTATTATTGATTACCGATACTCATAATAAATAATAACCAGCAAACCATTAATATCTATGCAGCTAAAAGTTAATAATTCCTGATCCACAAAATGAAAATCATATCTCTGATAACCGTTCTGACAATCTTCAACTTTTCTCTCCAAAGTCAGGATACTGAAAAAATAGTAAAATCAATATTTGATGAAGCCCTTAATGATCAGACTGCATATAAGCACCTTGAATATCTTTGTAAAAATACAAAAGGCCGGCTGCCAGGTTCTGATGCAGCGGCCAGAGCTGTTGAATACACACAGGAGGCTCTGTTAAACGCCGGAGCAGACACTGTATGGCTTCAGAGGGTACCTGTTCCGCACTGGGAAAGAGGCCGTGAAGAATGTATGGTAATCTCCTCCTCTCTTGGAAATGCAGATCTGAGTATATCTGCCCTTGGATTTTCAGTGGGTACCTCCCAATATGGTTTAACTGCGAGTGTGATTGAAGTCAGGGATTTTGAGGAGCTTCAGACACTTGGAACAGAGAAGCTGCAGGGGAAAATTGTCTTTTTTAACAGGCCTGTCGATAATACTCTTATCAACACCTTTGCCGGCTATGGTGGAGCTGTAAACCAGAGGACCCAGGGTGCTTCCGAAGCTTCAAAATATGGTGCTATTGCAGTAATTGTGAGGTCTGCAACACAGGCATTGGATGATTATCCTCACACTGGTGTTACAAGGTATTCTGAAGTTATAAGAAAAATACCTGCTGTTGCTGTATCAACTGTTGATGCCGAATTACTGAGTAGCTGGATTAAGAGTGATCCCTCTGCAAGAGTTCGTCTTGTCTCAACGTGTACGAATTATCCTGACACCTGGTCATATAATGTTATTGGAGAAATCAGAGGATCCGAAAAACCCAACGAGTATATTACAGTCGGTGGTCATCTCGATTCATGGGATATATCTGAAGGGGCACATGACGATGCAGGAGGTTGTGTGCAGGCAATAGAAATGATAAGGCTTTACACGACCCTTAATATCAAACCTAAACGATCAGTAAGAGCGGTAATGTTTATGAATGAGGAGATGTCGGGAACAGGAGGAAGAACCTATGCTGCTGAGGCAACTGCCAAAGGTGAAATACATTATGCAGCGCTGGAATCTGACAGGGGTGCTATGAGCCCAAGAGGATTTGGATTTGATACAGATGGAGAAAGGCTTGAAAAACTTCAGTCCCTTTCTGAATGGTTTGCTCCTTACAATATACGTGATTTCGACAGAGGTGGAGGCGGATCGGATATATCACCTTTACGCCCGATGGGTACCCTGCTGATTGGATATATCCCTGATATACAAAGATATTTTTATTACCACCATTCGGCAAACGACACCTTCGAAAAGGTCAATTTCCGTGAGTTACAGATGGGAAGTGCAGCTACAGCTTCACTGGTGTACCTGATTGATCTGTTTGATCTTTAGATTATTTTTTCTTATTATCCATCCAGGCCACCTTTTGTTCAGGTGTGTGTGGCTGTCCGATTATATCTTTGTACAGGCCGGGCCGTCTGGCATTCAAATAACGGTAGCCCCCGGCATCTTTCAGTTTCTCAGGTGTAATAACTGCCTTAACATAATCATCACCAAGAGTACGGCATTCGGCAATTATATCTCCAAACGGATCGATTATCATTGAACAGCCATTTTTTAATTGATCATCATCCATACCGATAGGATTTGAAAATATTGCATAAACGGCATTGTCGTAAGCTCTTGAAGGAAGCCATTTCATAAGCCATCCCCTGCCTTTCATTCCATCAAACTCCATCCTCAATGAAGCAGGGTCACTTTCCCTCTTCTTCCATAGTTCAGGATCGCAGAATCCGGCTCCTGGTCTTGGAGAGGGTGTACACATAGTTACATGCGGCATGAAAATAATATCTGCGCCAAGAAGCCTGGTTGCCCGGACATTCTCTATTATGTTGTTATCATAACATATAAGTATTCCGCATTTCCACCCGAGCAGATCAAACACACAATATTTATTACCTGGAATAATATGCTCATTTACAAAAGGATGTAACTTATGATATTTTGCCACTAGTCCGTTTTTGTCAACACAAACATAGGTCTTGTAAATATTGTCAAAACTGTCTTTTTCAAAAAGCCCTGCAAGTACAACAATATTATTTGCGGCTGCAATTCTGATGAGCTGTTGAGTACTTGGCCCTTCAGGCACTGGCTCTGCAACTTCGAGCATCTGGATTTTTGAAAGATTCCTGGCGAAAGTATATCCCGTTACAGAACATTCATGAAATGCAATTACATCCGTTCCGTTTTTTGAAGCACTGGCTGACAAAGTTTCGATCCTGGAGAGATTGTACTCCTTGTCCCCGCTTCGGTTCTCAAACTGGGCAGCAGCAATTGTGATCCTTTCCACTAAATTAAATTTTATACTATTTCTTTTTTCTCAACATTATAATAAACCCTCCTGTCAGAATAACGGCTGCCCCGGCAATTATTATGATAGTTGTTGTATTCCCCTTCGATTCAGTTGCTTCATCCTCTTCAGCATAATAAAATGTAGGTTTTGCATCTGTATCAATGTTTACTGTATCCTTTTGTGGTTTTGGCTGATCCTGAGCCGATAACACATTTCCCGCCAGTAATAAAATGGCAAACGATAAAACTAATACTACTTTCTTCATTTCAATTAATTGTTATTTATTTAACACTATCTGCAAGTTTATAATATTTCTCCGCAATATCCGGATCACTATTCCTGTAAGTATCTGCCAGGGCAATAATTGCCGGCTTATACAACGGATTAATTTTCAGGCAAGATCGTAGGATCCTTCGGGCTCTCATCATATCATCGTCTTCAAGCAGCCGGGCCAGTTCAACATAAGCTTCAAAGTACTTTCTGTTAGTTGCAAGTACCATTTCATACCATCTGATCGCGTCACCGCTCCTGTTTTCCTTCCTTGCAATATTTCCCAGGAACATTAGAGCAGTTTCAAAATCAGGATTTAGTTTCAGTGATTCATTCAGCAATGAATCAGCTTTCTGCTTTTCTCCAAGATTATAAAGAGCCGCAGCAAAATTATAAAAAATCATTTCATCAGTGCAATCTCTTTCCAATGCCTTTTGAAAGTAATTGACTGCATCTTCATTGTTACCCTCCACCATTGCTTCAACTCCATAATAATCATCTTTGGTTTCCCTGGCAAGCACTGCACAGATCGGAACACTGTCAGCATAAATAACTTTTATGATATTCCCGGGAGGCCATAATCCATTTTTAAGCTTATAAGGAGAGATATACCTGTTTACCGCTATTGCATAATCCCAGTCATAATTACTTCTTTCTTCATACCTCATATATGAAGTCCTGATCTCAGGATGATTCCGGAATTGCCATGATACAGAGTAAGTTGCATTTACCTTAACAATACTATCAGTCTTCTGATCTTCAAGATAATTGATAAGCCACTCTGAAGCCTCAGTCTGACTTATATAATAATAATCGGTCTCATAATTTCCAAATGCCCCTTTCAACCCGCCCACTATCTGATTATAATACATATAGAAATAATGGGGATTATTAATCATATACCTCACAGGATGAATAGCAATTAATACCAGTATAATGGTGATTATCAATTTAAAATACTTCTTCGAAATAACCTCATAAAGTGAGCTGAATCCCGAAGCAGCCAGGAGAACAATGGCTGGATAAATAAACAAAAACTGCCTCCATGAACTGTATAAATTTGATTTCCTGAATATTGCAAATAGCACGGGAAACAATAATGTGAATATAAGGAGAGTAAATATTAATCCATTTTTGCTATTGAAAAAACGTTTTGCAAACAAAAGAAATAAGCTGATTCCGCTAAGAACAACTACAGGAATTGTAATAAGCATTGACTTGGGCAGGTAATACCAGGGCATAAAGTCGGACCACTCGGCTCTGCCTTCGAAGATCTGCCTGAACGTATCGGGAAAATTTGCCATAACCCTGTATGCCTTTACCAGATTCCGCACGGGATCCTGCAGAGCATAAGGCCATAGCAGTATACTAAGAAAATATGCAGTGAATGAAATGCATATTATCAGAAGCAACTTATAATTTAACTCCTTCAGGTTGATATTTCCTGTATTATAGTATTTATGGATAATTGAGATAAGAAAGAAAAGAAACATGTAAAATATGACGACCGAACCTGCAGCCCTTATGCTTATTGTAAAAGCTAAACTGAGTGTCAGAAGAGCCACAATAAGAAGTGAGTTTCGCTTTTCGCTATAAAGAAACTTCAAAATAATGAAGGTAGATGAAATATATCCAAGTGCAAAAGGTATATCCTTAAGATTATTGTGTGAATGACCAATAAAGGCAGGAGTGACAGCGAATAACAGGAGTACAAAAACAGCGGTACGGTAGCCAGATATCCAGACTGCGAACATAGCAGTAACCATTACTGTCAGCCATCCTGCAATTGAACTCATTATATGCCTGAATCCGTACACATCTTCAATGCCGAACCAGTTAATAAAAACTGTTACAATATTGTCAAATGACTGTCCATAATACATCAGATGCCATACCGGATTGTGAAGGGCGGATCTGTTCTCGCCTCCCGTGGCAAAATATTTATAAACGTCCTGTGATTGATTATAATGAAGTACTTCGTCACAAGAGATCCCTGCATTTCTTGCTGTAATAAGAAGAAAAGCAAGAAGTAAGAAGGCCAGTGACCAAAAAAAATATTTAAGAGTCGCCTCTCTCATCTCTTTTCTTCTCTGCCGTCATATACTTTCCTGACAAAATAAACCGGTCTGTTCTGACTCTCCTTATAACTGCGGTAAACATACTCACCCAGTATTCCAAGGAATACCAGCTGGATTGACCCAAGAAAATATATACTTAACAGAATTGAAGACCAGCCCGGTATCGCAAATCCATATGCCTTGGCTATCAGTACGTAGATACCAACCGTCATAAATACCACGGTTCCAATAGTACCGAGAACAAGGCATAATCTTATGGGAAATCTTGAAAATGAAAATATTGCGTCGGTTGCCAGCATAAATAATCTCCTGAAACTCATTTTTGGTTTTCCCTTTAATCTGTCATCCCTTACAAACTCAACATACCCTTGCCTGAATCCTATGAAAGTTCTTAATCCCGGGAGATATCTTACTTTCTCCTTCATTGCAAGCAATGCATCAACAGCTTCCCTCTTCATTAATGAGTAGTTGCCCGCATTCTCCATGTTTTTAATCTCCCCGATATATTTGAAAAGCAAATGGAATATTGAAGAAAGAAAATTTCTGTTCCTGGATCCTTTTCTGCCTGTTTTCTTTCCACTGACTATTTCAAGATCTTCCGATGTAATTTTTCTGTACATTCCGGCAAGCAGTTCAGGAGGATCCTGAAGATCCCCGTCCATCATACCTACAATATCTCCTTTTGCATGCTCCAGGCCTGCTGTAAAAGCAGCCTGATGTCCGAAATTCTTTGAAAGTGACAGAACAATAATCCGGCTGTTTTCTTTTTGAAATTTCAAGAGTAACTCAAGACTCCTGTCGATACTGCCATCGTCAACGATAATGATCTCATAATCAGATACAAAGGACTCAACGGACGAAATAGTCCTGGTTATAAGCTCATCGATGAGCTTTTCCTCGTTAAATATGGGAATTACCAGGGAGAACATCTATTACATTTTCTTGACTCAGTGTATCTCTGTGCTCCCGCAAAGGGGCACTGAGATATTAAATATCAACTACTTACCTGATTGAAGCCTTGCCAGAGCAAATTCAGCTTCATCCTTTATTTCACTATTGTTTACAAGTTCCTTAATGGCATTAACCGAAAAGTCAGTTCCCATCCAGCTGAGCTCTCTGAGAAGAAGCTTTTTAGCTTCAACAGAGGTTTTTTCATTCATCAATACCCCAACAATGGCTTTCTCTGCTTCCAGCAGACCTTTTTCATCACCAGCCAGACCAGTAATATGATGTTGTATACATTTCAGGCTTTTTGTGCTCTTGCCTATATCATAGTTCATTATGTTTTCAAGTGCATTTTCAAAGGTCAATTCTGTAAAACCAGGCCTGAGAACAACCCCTGCAGCATTTGGAAAATCGAACGGAACCTTCTGGGTAACATTTCCCGTTACGGCCCACTCAGCGCCTCTCTGGAGAGTAACGATAAATCCTGCACATTGCATAGCAGGACCTCCATCCTTATCAGCATGACCCATTGCCGTATGGAAGATCCTTCCATTACCATATGTTATTGCCATGAGCATCGGCTCATCGCGCATTGTACCTCCGCCTGCAGCTGAATCGGCAAATGCCGTGGCAAGTACCTGCATATTCTTTGCAGGCCCCCGAAGTTCGCTGTATAGCTCATCAGTCCCATGCATCCACATTACAGGCAGTCCTTTGGTAACAGGATGGTCAGTAATTCTCGTTCTTACCAGAAATTCTCTCCGCTGACCATGACTGCCTCCCCTTCCCGGGGAATTATCCACGATCAGTGAATCATGCCTGTAATAAATATAAGGACCATCTTTTTCAGAGCGGTCACCCCAGCCTCCCAGGCCTGTCATTTCATTATATTCCTTCCATGCAGGAAATGAGTTGTTTGCAGCATGGTAAATAACTACTCCCCCTCCGTTCTTTACAAATTCCACAAATGATGTATTTGTCTTATCCGACCATGAGTCACCGTTATAATCGATCACAACAAGTTTATACTTTGAGAAATCAGGATCAAAGGAAGTCATATCTCCTCCCTTCTCTGGGGTAGTCATAATTTCACATGTGAACATCCCGGTTTCATCAAGGATCTTCTTCAGAATGGGAGAGCTCTCCTGCCATTCATGGTTATTCTGCCCATTGATTATCAATGTTTTATAACCTGCTTCTTTGTTACATCCATAAAAACCGGAAACCAGCAGGGCTAAGATTAAGATAAGGGTATATTGCTTTTTCATGTTGTATCTTATTAATAATTAAACTATTGGCAATGTCCAAGGTGCACGGTAAGGTCTGCTGAGAAGCCTGGTGGCCCTGGGATTATCAATGATCACCTCTTTTTCAGGGTCCCATTTGATCGTCTGACCGGTGGTCATTGCAATTTCACCCAGCAGTCCCACGGAAATAGCCCGGTAGGCAACTTCAACAGGAGCTATCGTCGGTTGTCCCGAACGTATGCTGTCAATGAAATTCTGATAATGGTTGTCACTTTTATAAAGATGTATCTCATTCTCTCCGATCACCTCATCAAGAATTTTAGGATCAGACGCTGTAAGGATATTGCCCCTGTCGACATGTATCCATCCAAGGTCTCCAAACCATGTTGTTCCCATCCTGTGGGGCATTCTTGATGCATTTGCAACCCTCATCTCGATCCCGTTTGCATATTTGCAAAGGAAATCATACTCCACAGGTGCATTATACAAACCTTCAGCAGGATAAACGCCAGCTCCTGATATCTCTACCGGACCGGTATGTTCAAGCCCGGTACCCCAGTTTGCAATATCGATATGATGTCCTGCCCAGTCGGTCAGCTGACCGCCTGAATAATCGAGTATCCAGCGCCAGTTCCAATGTGAGACACCACGGTATGGAACTTTCAGTGCAGGTCCAAGCCACATTTCCCAGTCGAGTTCAGGTGGCACATCCATAACAGGAGGAGTACCTATTCCCCTTCCGCCATCAGGCAATCCAACCTCGATGTATTTGACTTTACCGGCCCTGCCATTTATTGCCAGCTCTGCTCCTCTTCTGAAATTATAAAGGGACCGCTGCCAACTTCCTGTTTGCCATATAATTTTATTCTTCTTAACGGCGCTGACAATTGTCTGACCATCCTTTATTGTTCTGCAAATAGGTTTTTCACCATATACATTCAGCTTATGATTTGCTGCTTCGGTATAAATTATTCCATGCCAGTGATCGGGCAGGGCAATCAATACTGCATCAAGCTTTTCCTTTGCAAGCAGCTCACGGTAGTCGCCATACACACGACAGTCATTGTTCTTATTCTCTTTATCTACAATTGATTTTGCAGCTTCAAGATGTTGCCTGTCCACATCACACAGAGCCACAAATTGCACCTGTCCCTTCAGTCTTAGAAAATCCCTCATATCAGATGTTCCCTGCGATCCTGTTCCGATTGTTGCCATAACGATCCGGTCGGAAGGTGACAATTTGCCTCCCATTCCCAAGGCAGTCGACGGTATGATCTGAGGAAGCACAAAAGTGCCTGCAGCAACTGCAGCCGACCTCCGGATAAAATCCCTTCTGGATGTTTTCTTTGTCATTGTGATTAGCTTTATATTATTAACTTTCTGATTCTGATGTAAGTACAGGGGTGCCGGGAACAGGAGTTAAAAATTCCATATTAACAGGCCCCATCTCCATTTTTGCAGGTCCCAGATCCATATCTGATCTAAAAATCTCATCCCAGGTAATAAGTCTTCCGGTATAGGCAGCTGTCCTTCCCATAATTGCTGTAAGGGTTGAAAATGCTGTCTGTTCGGCCTCATTTACATATTTTCCGGTTCTGATGGCATAAACAAGGTGCATATGTTCCTGGACATATGGAGGAATCTTAACCTGATTCATCGGGTTACCGTTCTCATCATCCGGATATTTAAACTGCCATTTTATATTACCATCCAGATCCCATATAGTATTCATACAGTTTGTATAACCTTCGGTACCCATAATAAGTTCGCCCGTACTGTTTGCACAACTGTCGATCTGACGGCACATACTGTGTGAGCTTATACCGTTGCCATAGTAAAAATCGACACTGAAGAAATCATACTGGTCACCTGTTACCCTCCTGTGTCTTCCTCCATACCCGATTGCCCTTTCAGGATGCTTTCCTATGAACCAGTTAATAACATCAATGTTATGTACATGTGTATCAAGAATATGATCACCGCAAAGCCAGCAGAAATTGTTCCAGTTCCGGATCATATATTCCATATCATTCCAGCCTTTTTCCCTTTCACGGAACCATACATGATCCTGGTTCCAGTAAGCCTTGGCAGAAGTAATCCTTCCAATGGCGCCATCTCTGACAAGCTTATAGGTTGCAATGTAGTCTTCCTGATGACGTCTCTGAGTGCCGGTAACTACATTAAGACCAATAGCTTCTGCTTTTTTTGCCGAGGTTATGATCGATCTTATTCCGACAGGGTCAACAGCAACGGGCTTCTCCATGAATACATGCTTGTTGTTCAAAACTGCCTCAAGAAAATGGTCGGGTCTGAACTGCGGAGGAGTAGCAAGGATAACAACATCAACATCAGGGAGAGCCATCAGTTTCTTATAACCATCAAACCCGGCAAAGCAGTTTTCCTCAGGAATAGGCAGGTTGAAAGAAGCAAATCTTTCGCGGCAGGCATCAATCTTATCCTGGAAAACATCTGCGAGTGCAATTATTTCCAGGTCAGGACCGGAACTTATGAAGTTAATGGCAGCACCGGTACCCCTTGCACCTGATCCTACGAGACCTGCGCGGAGCTTCTTCCCTTTGGGTGCCCCTCGAAGGATCGGCGGAAGTCCGATGGACTCATTGTCTATCTCTTTTTTGCAACTGTTAAATAAGGCTGCCGCTCCGGCAACAGCTATTCCTGCAGCTGCTGTCTTTCCAATAAACTTTCTTCGGTCGATATTTTGCATTTCAGTCAGTTTTAGTCAAATCAATTAATGCTGTCGGCCTCACATACTACCCTGAATCCGACATCTATACAATCAGAATACCACCATATGCTTTTTGGTATCTGAGGATCGGTAACCAGCCATGACTTAGTCTTAGTAAAATCGCGGGCTGCGCTTCTTACATCTCCTGCATCGCTCCTGAATGATCCACCGCGTATCACATGCTCTTTCCCGCTTTCCGGTCCTATTGGATTTGTTAGGTTTAAACTATCCGTGCCATAATAATCAGGGGAATAGAAATCGAGACAAAATTCTGCCACATTTCCGGACATATTAAGAAGACCGAAGGGGTTAGCTCTGACTGCTGATGGTTCCATCGTTCTGGACGAACTGTTTTCCTTATACACTACTCTCGAAGAGATTATTGCGGTATCAGGACCGAAAAACTTCTTAAGAAATCCTTCCGAAGTAAAATCTTTAGGATCGCCATCAAAGAAATAAGGAGATTTTGTTCCTCCCCTACAGGCATATTCCCATTCAGCTTCAGTAGGAAGTCTGTATTTTTTCCCTGTTACTTTTGAAAGCCATTGGCAGTACACATTTGCTGCATACCACGATATTGTGATGGCGGGTCTTTTCCCTTTTCCCCAGCCCTGGTCGGGCGCTCCCCAAGGCGGTGTTGCTCCACTTATTGCATCGGTATTCTTCCTTGTAACAACCTGGCCTTCAGTTCTGCCCTGTGAACTTGTAGCCCTGAAAAAGGCAAGATATTCATCCCAGGTAACTTCAGTTCTTGCAATCCAGTATTTTGACAGACTGACTTTCCTGACCGGACCTTCATCATCATCACGTAACTTCTCATCAGCAGGACTTCCCATATAAAATGATCCCTCAGGAATGGCAACCATGTCGAACGAAACTGTTGTGCCGGGTATCATTTCAGTATAGTTCTTAAAAGTATCAACCCTGGTCGGTTCTGTATAAATTGCCTTATCGGCTGTTGCAATTATTCCAAAACTTGTATCATGTGCATGGATTGCATTTCTGTCGTAATGGCCGACATTAAGATGACAATTAATACATCTCAGCGGTTCCTCTCCTGATATATATGAAAGGTGTGCATTACCTCCTTTAATCGATAGTGTTACAGGGAACAGGTTCTGATGACATTTCAGGCATGAATTCTCATATACAAAACCCTTGGCATTTTCCAGCAGCTTCTTTTTCTCCCAGTTAATCTCAGCACTATCCTTGAAAAGATATCCATAAACATCCTTGAAACCATGCTTAGCCTTTGCATTAATATATCCTTCACCTTCAGGCGGGAGATGGCATTCTGAGCAATGAACTATAGTTCCTGAATTATTATTGTAATGAGTTGAGAGCTTCCAGCTCTGATCAGCATGGGGATGAATATGGCAGGAGATGCAGTAATTATCAGCAGAAGTATATTTTACAACAGCCCTGCCTGATCTTAAAATAACTACGCAAATAATAAATCCAACAAAAATTAACCAAAGCTTTTTATTCCTTGAGACTCTTAAACGGCTTCGATATGTACTTAACCTCATGCTTCCCCCTGAAATCAATTATCCTGCTAAAGTTAATTGTTTAGGGGACTATTAGGTTAATGTAAGATCATTTTTCTTAAAAAAATATACCTGAAGAAGAAGTATCAGAATCTCTTCACATAAGCATGACAGTAAGGCACCTTGCCATTTCTGAAGTAATAATCCTGATGGTATTCTTCAGCCGGATAAAACTCTGAGGCTTTTGAAACAGCTGTCGCAATTTTTAATCCCCTGGATTTCAGAATATTAATATTTCTTTCAGCGATTTTCCTCTGCTCGTCATTAAGATAGAATATTTCCGAACGATACTGATCCCCGATATCCGGTCCCTGCCTGCCGACCTGAGTCGGGTCATGAATTTCAAGAAAGAGTTTCAGAATTTTCTCATAACTCGTTTTCTCCGGATCGTATACCACTTTTACTGTTTCGGCATGGCCAGTATTACCTGTACAAACCTCTCTGTAAGTAGGATTTTTAACCTCACCGCCGGTATACCCTGAAGTTACAGATATAACACCAGGTTCCTTCTGCAGAAAATATTCCACTCCCCAGAAACAGCCTCCGGCAAAAAGTGCTGTACCGTATCTGCCTGCATCAACATCTGCCGGAATAAAATCCATAGATAATGAGTTGACACAGTGTCTCACATTTTTTGAAGTAAGTCTCTCGCCTGTAAATACATGACCTAGATGTGCCCCGCATGATGCGCACTCAATTTCCGTTCTCATTCCATCAGGATCAGGCAGCCTGAGCACTGCACCTTTTATTTCATCATCAAAGCTTGGCCATCCGCATTCAGATTCAAACTTATCAGAGGAGTGATATAGCGCACTGCCACACCTCTTACATACATAAGTACCTTTATCCTTGCTTTTGTTGTACTTCCCTGTAAAGGGTCGTTCAGTTCCCTTATTATTTATGATATATGACTCTTCTTTTGTAAGATCAATATACTGAAGTTTTTCCTGGGAATTTGCACTTTCGGTCATAAACAACATAATTACGGTTAATATAGTTAATATCTTGTTTTTCATCATATAATAATTTTATTTCTATGTCATGATGGAACCCGCATGTTACCGATTATTATAAAATTTTGTTTGTGTATGCAAATGAATGCGGGTTTCATATTAAGAACATTTATTACTTATTAAACAAAATTGTGTGAAAAATGTTATAAATAAGAAGGAAATAATGTTCCAGAATGTTTAAAATGGTGAATATTGAATATTAATACTTAATATTCGAAACATGTCAGTAATTTTATTTTTGGCATAAAGATTGTTTTTAGAATGAAAAGTTTATTTTTGTAATTATATAATAAATTGAATCTTGTATGAAAAAATTTGCTGTTTTACTTCTCGTTGTCTTTGTTACAGCTTTGGTTGTCACTTCCTGCAGCCAGAAAGATTGCCCGGCGTATTCAAAGGCTGATACTGAGCAGACAGGCAGGAATGTCTGATATGATGATTGCCTTTCCGGCACTCCAGCCAAAAATATAGCTTGATTATGAAGAGGCTGCTTATTTCAGTGGTGGCATTATTATCTGTAGTAATGACACTTTCTGGTCAGGGAGACCTGAACGAGCAGCAAAGAATATTCTTCAGAAATGAAAAATCATTTGGGATTCAGCTCAACACTGATGGTATTGGTTTCAGTTATCGTACGGCAAGGAGGACTGATTATCTCAATAAGAATATAATCGAATACGAATTCGGTACATTAAAACACCCTAAAGAATATAAGCTTTCTAATCCCTATACGCAGGGAACATCATTTGTATTTGGCAAACTTAACTCTCCATTGTATATCAGAGCCAGTATAGGCCGTCAGCACGAGCTTTACAAAAAAGCTGACCTGGGAGGGGTGTCAATAAGGTTATTTTATTCCGGAGGACCTGCCCTGGCAGTTTACAAACCAATTTATTACAAGGTAATTTATCCCGTTTCTTTGACCGAGTACTATATCAAGGATGAAAAATTCAATACCAACATAGCTATACCTCAGGATATCTGGGGAAGGGCATCTTTTACGAAAGGATTACGTGAAACAAAATTTATGCCTGGCATTTATGTGAAGAGTGGTTTCAGCTTTGAATACAGCAAAGAAGATAAGGTTATTCATGCCGTTGAAGTAGGAACAACACTCAGCGCTTACCTTAAAGAGATACCTATAATGGCCACCAACGATAACAAATCGATCTTCTTTTCACTCTTTGTAAGCTATAGGTTTGGCATTGTAGTTAATCCGCTTGATCTTGAATCCAATAAGGTATTCAATATTTTCAGAAGAAAAAAATAGCATTGAATTCTTCAACATATAGACTATTCCTTTGAAAATATTAATTTTGTGTTCGTTTTATTAACCATATAATAATATAGTATGTCAAAAATTAAAGTAGGTATCAACGGTTTTGGCAGGATCGGCCGTTTGGCCTTCAGGGCTGCCTTGAAGAGGAACGATATAGAAATAGTCGGAATAAACGACCTCCTCGATGTGGATTATATTGCTTACATGCTCAGCTATGACACTGTTCACGGCAGATTTGATGGAAAAGTGGAAGTTAAGGACGGTAAGCTTATTGCAAACGGACAGAGCATTCGTGTTTCAGCTGAAAAGGATCCCGCTAATCTGAAATGGAATGAGGTTGGCGCTGAGTATGTTCTCGAGTGCACTGGTCTTTTCCTTACTAAAGAGTCAGCCGCAGGTCACATAACTGCAGGTGCGAAGCGCGTCGTTATGTCAGCTCCATCAAAAGATGACACCCCTATGTTTGTAATGGGTGTTAACCATACTAAATACAGTAGCGACATGCAGTTTGTATCAAATGCTTCTTGTACGACCAACTGCCTTGCTCCGGTAACAAAGGTTCTTCACGACAATTTCGGTATACTTGAAGGACTCATGACAACTGTTCATGCTACCACTGCAACTCAGAAGACTGTTGACGGTCCTTCCAAAAAAGACTGGAGAGGCGGACGTGCTGCAGCCGGAAACATTATTCCGTCATCGACAGGTGCTGCAAAAGCTGTTACCAAGGTTATACCGGAATTGAAAGGCAAACTTACAGGTATGGCATTCAGAGTGCCTACGCTTAATGTATCGGTTGTTGACCTTACATGCCGCCTTGAGAAACCCGCAAGCTATGAAGATATAAAGAAAGCAATGAAAGCTGCATCTGAAGGTCCTCTCAAAGGTATTCTCGGATATACTGAAGATTCAGTTGTTTCAAGTGATTTTAATGGTGATTCACGCACTTCAATATTCGATGCCGGTGCAGGTATCTCCCTCAATGATAACTTCGTCAAGATTGTAGCCTGGTATGATAATGAATGGGGCTATTCCTGCAAGCTTCTTGACCTTATTGCTCACATGAATACTGTGAAATAAAACTGATTTAAAAAAAGGAAGGGGCCTTAATGAAGACCCCTTTTTTTATATCACCATCTCAATTTTTAAAGGTATTCCGGCAGAATCCCGGTAATGTTCTCCCAGTTCAAGCATTGCTTCATCGTCCTCCTCATAAAGCCATTTGATCTCAATTTTTTTTTCTGATTTAATGTAACCGGTGAGTCTTTTGAGTATTTCATAAAGGTACTTGGAGGAACCACTGTTTATATATTCGAGTTGAATGGAAACATTCAGCCCGTCGTTCTTTTCAAAATGAACAGTTATCCACTCATCAAGTCTCCTGAATACCATTTCAGGATTCTCGGGTATTGAACGTCCAATAAGTTCAAGTTTCTCAGAATCAGGATAATATGTGATTCCAGGACAATTCTTTAACTCTTCCTGAATTATAAGTTTTTCCATAACTAGAATATTTTATTCATATCGTAATGCTTCAATAGGATCAATATTAGCTGCTTTTACTGCGGGGGCATAACCGGAAACGACACCAACAATAAAACATACAAATATACCAGTAAAAACCCAAATCCAAGGCACAACAAAGCTTGATTTAAGCATTAACGATATGAGATTTCCCATTGATATCCCAAGGATGATCCCGAAAACACCACCAAGCTGACCAATAAGCACCGATTCAAAAAGAAACTGGTATTTTATTGTAACAGGCTTGGCTCCAATTGCTTTTCTGACCCCGATCTCTCTGGTACGTTCGGTTACAGAGACAAGCATGATATTCATAAGCCCAACGGCAGCACCAACAAGAGTAACAATACCTATAAGTGTTGCTGCAAGTGTAACATACTTAATATTCTCAAGAAGCAGCTTAACAATATTATCACTTTTTGATATATTAAAATCAGATTCATCACGTGGATTCAGGTTCCTGATTATCCTGAAAACAGCTTCAGCCTCACCTGACAACACTTCAAGATTAACCGGATTCATGGGCATGACAGTTATACTGAAAGACATGTTAGGTCGGGAAAAATATTGCCTTGCACTGGTTACAGGCATGAAACAAACACGATCAGGATTACCTATACCGGAACCTTTGCTTTTAAGCACACCGGTAACCTTAAGTTTCATTCCTGCAACAGTTATGACCTGACCTAATGGATCATTACCAAGGGGAAACAAATCCCTCACAATATCAGATCCGATAAGAACAAAATGCCGTGTCATTCTGATATCCTCAGCAGTAAAGTTGCGGCCTGACTCAATCTCATAACCGGCAACTGTCAGATGGTTCTCATCAACTCCCTGAAGGCTTACATTGGGATTGGTTTCCTCCGATCCGTATTTTACAGTTGATAATCCGGAAGCATTAAATGAAACAGCTACCCATGCTCCCTGATCAAACCGTTCCTTGAACTCCATTGCTTCCCTGAATGATATCCGTGAAAAATTTTTGGCCCTGTACCTGTTGTTTCCTATCTGGATATTCATTCCCCTTGAAGTTATAGTGAACGAATTTGCACCCATCATAGTGAACTGGTTAGTTAGTGATGATTTAATTGCATCAATAGCAGTAAGAATACCAACAAGCGCCATAATTCCAAATGCAATAATACATATTGTAAGTATTGCCCTTACTCTATTTGAACGTATGGCTCTTATGGCAATTCTAAGGTTTTCCTTAAAAATCGCAATCCTTTTAGCAGTCTGGATCATCTCTCCTTCCCCTGAAATATCAACATTAAGCAATAAAAGTACACTTTTTTTTATTCCGTTGATAATTAAAGTGACGGTAGATATAAATAATATGGATATTTCTTGCTTAACTAATTTGTTCGTTGTAAATTTGATACTGTAAAACAGACAATCCGTTTAACAAATGAAACATCCTTCGCAAAAGGCTTCGGATGGCGAAGCAAACGAGCAAAGAATTAAAAATATGAGAGAATTAACCCGTGCTGAAGAACAGGTAATGCAGGTGTTATGGAAGATAAAAAAGGGTTTCGTAAAAGAAATACTGGAACACTTTGAGGATCCGAAACCAGCTTATAATACCGTCAGTACAATTGTGAGGATCCTGCAAGACAAGGGATTCGTAACTCATAAAGCTTATGGAAGGACGCATGAATACTACCCGCTGACCTCAAAAAGCGAATACTCAAAATCGCATCTCAACACCTTTGTAAATGACTATTTTTCAAACTCTTTTGAAAAAATGGTCAGCTTCTTTGCGAAGGAGAAGAGCATATCGGTTAAGGAGATGGAAGAGATAATGAAAATAATGGAAATTGAAGTAAAAAAACAAAAAACTGTCAAATGAATAGTCTGATTATCTTTGTGATTAAGGTAGCCCTTTTCCTGATATCATTCTATCTTGTTTATCTTGTCCTTCTCAGCAGGGATACCAGGTACGGCAGGAACAGGTCTTTTATACTTACAGCACTGATCTTGTCATTGATCCTCCCGACAATTACTATCCAGACCTCCAGACCTCTGGATATACAATATTTAGGAAAAATGCTGGATGAAGTATTCATTTCTGCAAAAGCAGATGAGTCTATCTCAACAGGATTATGGTTTGGGAGCTTAGATACGGTTCAGGCAATATTCACTATATATGTTATAGGTGTGGCCCTCTTTATTCTTAAATTAATAACCAACCTGGCAAATCTGCTTTTCCTTATAGCAAGACACAGGAAGGAAGGAAGCAGGATTATCAGGTTTCATAGCTTCAATACATCAGGGTTTTCAGCAATGGGATATATTTTTATGAATTCAAGACTTAATAGCAATGAGGTTGATGAGATTATAAAACACGAACAAAACCATCTGAGGAAACATCATTTTATCGATATTATTTTCATTGAGATAGTAAAATCTTTCCAGTGGTTTAATCCTGCAGTATATATGCTCGACAGATCACTCAGGGCAATACATGAATACCAGGCCGACCATGAGTGTCTTTGCTCAGGAATTACAATTGCCAGCTACCAGAACCTTTTGCTCAATCAGGTTTTCCGAACAAAAGCCTTTAATCTCACAAACAGTTTTTCAAATCCATCCATGATCAGAAAAAGGATGGTAATGATGACCCGGAGGCCTACTCCCTCACTTGCAAACCTGAAACTACTGCTTGCAGTACCAGCTGCAGGAATAATATCCCTGGCCATATCGGCCTATACTGAAATTCCTGATTATTCAGGCAATAATAATATATCAGACACCAGGAGGCCGGCAGAAAATAGTGAAATTCTGTTAACTGAACCATTTACAGTGGTTGAGGAGATGCCTGTTTTTACTGGAGGTGATGCTGCCCTGCTGCGATACCTTGCAGAAAATACTGTTTACCCCGAAAACGCTAAAGAAAAAGGTATCCAGGGAAGAGTAATAGTCCGGTTTTGCATAACTGAAAAGGGAACTATAAGCAGGGTTAGTGTACTGAACAGTGTTGATCCTGAACTTGATGCCGAGGCATTAAGAGTTGTAAAAACACTTCCTGCCTTTATTCCCGCGAAGAATGGCGGCAAGGCAGTTCCTGTTTGGTACATGGTACCATTAACCTTTACATTGAGGTAATTCTAATCTTCATAAGAAATGATAACAAATCGAGTGCTGCATTCACTGGTCAAGAACACATCATTTATAATACTTACTACAGCAGTTGCCTTTGCGCTGACATTCAATGGCTGTGGCAGGAAAAATAGCAGAAAAATAGAAGCTCCTCCTTCCTTAATGCCTCCACAACCACCAGAAGCCCCATCGATGATTGGTGCAGACACAATCTGGAATTTTGCAGGAAATATACCCACATTACCTGGCAATGAAGAAGCACTCTTTGATTATATAGGCAGGAACCTGATTTATCCGGTATCAGCAAAGGATAGTGGAATACAAGGAAGAGTAGTTGTAAAATTCATTGTCAACAAAAAAGGAGATGTTATAAACCATGAAGTTATAAAAAGCGTCCATCCTGACCTGGATGCCGAAGCACTGAGAGTTGTAAAAACCATAACCCATTTTGAACCTGGATACAGCGACAGTAAAGCTGTTACTGTCTGGTACGAAGTACCCATTTCCTTTGTCCTTAAATAGGTTTTTGGTAAGATTACAACTAATCTTCTGCAAAATATTTGAAATATTTTTAATTTAATTAATTATTTAGTTGTATAACTATTTATTTAGTTGTATATTTGGTATGAGATTTTGTTTTTATCCATGTACCACTAAATACAAAAACTATGAAAACACAAATTAATTCAGGGATCAAGGGTAAATTGAAAATAATATTATTTTTCATTTGCCAGGTATTGTTATTAGTTTCTATTTCTTCGTGTGGAGATATTAAAAAATCTGAGGATTTGGTTTCAGAAAAGACAGCATTTCCAAAAGTTCCAACCATGATTGGAAGTGACACCACCTGGGTTGAGGTGGATGAAATGCCTATATTCCCGAATGGAGATTCAGCACTGTTAAGATACATAGCTGATAATGTCAAATATCCTGAAGTTGCTAAAAAAGCAGGTATTCAGGGTAGAGTCATTGTCAGATTCTGTATTACCAGTAAAGGTAATGTCACAAGTTGTGGAATTTTGAAAAGCGTAAGTCCGGAAATTGATGCTGAATCACTCAGGGTTATACAATCATTGCCTGATTTTGAACCAGGCAAAGTTGCCGGTAAGCCTGTTTCAGTATGGTATATGGTTCCTATAACGTTTGCACTAAAGTAGATACCTTCTGATATATTATATCCTAATAATCATAGTTATACTCCTCTAACCCCGAACTGAAGTCCGGGGTTAGTTTTATTATCCGATTTCTTTATTTTTACATCTGAAATTTTATATGATGAAACTTAAAGAAAGGATATCTGCTTTTGCAGAGCTTGGTCTGCGGTTAAGGAATGCACTTCCAGGACCTGATAAAAAAGGTGATCAGCAGTTATCAGAATTAATAAATAACCAACAGTATAAAAATGCATGGTTCACTCCCACCAATGTAACATCCGCCATAGAGGCATTAGCAAATGAACTTACACCGGAAAATCTCTCAAGATGGACAGAGATGTATCCCGGACTGACCAGGGAAAGCCCTCCCCATACTGTAGGTATAATTATGGCAGGAAATATACCTCTTGTGGGATTCCATGACTTTCTGTGTGTATTGATTACAGGTAACCGGCTGCTGGCAAAAACAAGTTCAAAAGATTCTGAACTGATAGTTTATATTGCTGAATTACTGTACTCCATCAATACCGGATTCAATGATATGATAAGATTTACTGACGGAACACTTTCAGGATTCGATGCTGTTATTGCCACGGGAAGTAACAACAGTTCCAGGTACTTCGAATATTACTTTTCCAGATACCCCAATATTATCCGTAAGAACAGAAACAGTATTGCTATTTTAAAAGGAGATGAATCTGAAAAAGATATCCAGGAGCTGGGTAATGATGTATTTTCCTACTTCGGGCTTGGCTGCAGAAATGTTTCCAAGATTTTTATTCCGGACAATTATAATCTTAATAAACTCCTAAAACAATGGGGTAAATTTTCAGGAGTAATCCAAAATAATAAATATGCCAACAACTATGATTATAATAAGGCTGTTTATCTGGTAAACAAGTATAAATTTTTCGATTCGGGACACCTCCTTCTGAAAGAAGAAAAAGGATTGTCATCACCTGTTTCCGTATTATATTATGAGTACTATAATTCATACAACTCTATTATGCAACACATTGAAGAAATGAAAGATAAAATACAGTGTATAGTAGGATCAGGAAACATTCCGTTTGGAGAGTCACAGCAGCCTAAATTATGGGATTATGCTGACGGAACAGATACGATAGATTTTCTCTTAAAAAAAAAACATAGGAATAATGTAATATAAAAAATATTATATTGCACCCATGGAATTTTAAAAAATTATGGTTTATAAATTTGTAGTGTTATCAGATGAGGATGAGTCGTTTGTAAGGGAATTTGAATTTCTCGACACCCATACATTGCTGGATTTTCATTACCTGATACAGGATGAACTTGAGTTTGACAAGTCGCAGATGGCCTCATTTTTCATGGCCACAGACAACTGGGAGAAAGAGGAAGAGTTCACTCTGTTTGATATGGGCACTGGTTCTTCCACAATGGAAACAGCAGTGCTGGAAGATATAATCTTCCGTAAAAACCAGAAATTACTTTATGTTTTCGATTTCTTCAATGAAAGGGCTCTCTTTGTTGAATATACGGGTGAGACCAAAGAGGTCGAAGGTCGGGAACTACCCGTATGCACAAACTCAAAAGGAGTTCCTCCCAAGCAGGTAATATTTGGTGGAACATCACGCAAGCTTTATAATAGTATTGTGGTTGCTGATGATGATGATGATGATGATGAACCGGAGGTTGACGATCTTTTCCTCAGTGAGGATGATGAGGAGACATTACCTGACTTCGACAATATTGACAATCTCAGCGAGGAAGAGGAATAGTCCGGCCTGGATAATATTCCGATGATAAACAATCTCATAGTACTGCTTGGACCGACGGGCGTCGGAAAAACAGATATTGCCGTTGATCTGGCTCAAAGGTTTAAGTGTGACATTATTTCAGCTGATTCCCGGCAATTCTACAGGGAATTGGAAATCGGTACCGCTGTTCCTTCAGCTGAACAGCTTAGTTCTGTGAGTCATCATTTTATCAGGTTCTTATCTGTTGATTCATATTACAGCTCAAGCTTGTATGAGAGGGATGTTATGAATATGCTTTCTGGTCTTTTCAGTAAGAAAAATATAGTTATAATGGCTGGCGGCTCAGGAATGTATATCGATGCTGTCTGCCGAGGTACAGATGATATTCCTGATGTTGAACAGGAAATACGGGCAAAGTATAATGCGATGTACCTTGAATCCGGAATTGAAGGTCTGCGAAGAGCACTCAGGCTGCTTGATCCTGAACATTATAACAAAGTAGATCTGAAAAATCACAAACGTATTATAAGAGCTCTTGAAATATGTGAATCGACGGGCCGGCCCTATTCATCATTTCTATTAAAGAAGAGAAGGGACAGAGATTTCCGTATTATAAAAATCGGACTTAAAAGAGAGAGGGAGGAGCTGTATAACAGGATCAACAACAGAGTTGATAAAATGATATCAGAGGGTCTTGAAAATGAAGCAAGAGAACTTTACATTTACAAAAACCTGAATGCCCTCAATACTGTTGGTTACAAGGAGTTTTTCGATTTTTTTGAAGGCCTCGTATCAAAGGATAAAGCGATAGATCTGATAAAAAGGAACAGCCGCAGATATGCAAAAAGACAAATGACCTGGTGGGCGAAAGATAATGAGATACACTGGTTCCAGGCTGACAAAAAGGATGATATCCAAAGATTTGCAGAGGCAGCAGTCTCAGGTCAGGGTCTTTAACCTCTGAATAGTATTGGCAGGATCAGATGAGCTGAATACAGATTTACCTGCCACAAGGACATTAACTCCGGTTTTAATTAGTTTAGGAGCATTAGTTGTATCAATACCTCCGTCTACCTGAATAAGAATTTCATACCCCCCGGAGTCAATCATTTCTCTTATCTCCTCAATCTTACTATAACTTTCCATTATGAATTTCTGACCTCCAAAACCAGGATTTACAGTCATAATAAGCACCAGATCAATATATCTAAGGATGTTCTTAAGAAGTGATACAGGTGTATGTGGATTCAGGGCAACACCAGCTTTCATTCCAAGTTCCTTAATTTCTGTTACTGTTCTCTGAAGATGTGTACATGCTTCATACTGGACAGTGAGAACAGATGCACCTGCATCCCTGAACCTTGTAAGATAGCGGTCGGGGTCAATGATCATAAGATGCACATCAAGTGGTTTCTCCGATAACAACCTGACAGATTCCAGAACCGGAAATCCGAAAGAAATGTTCGGAACAAATACTCCATCCATAATATCAAGATGCAGCCAGTCAGCCTGACTTTTGTTCACCATCCTGATATCTTTTTCAAGGTTACCGAAATCGGCAGCAAGAAGCGACGGAGAAACGAAATGATCCATTTGAGATTATATTTGAACTGAACTCAACCCAGATATGTTTTAAGTATACGGCAACGGGTTGTGAATTGTATTCGCTTAATAGCTTTCTCCTTTATCTGTCTTACACGCTCGCGGGTGAGGCTCAGCTCCTCTCCTATCTCCTCGAGAGTATATGGGTGTTTCATCCCCAGTCCGAAGTATAATTTAAGTACTTTTGCCTCACGAGGAGAAAGGGTACACAAAGCACGTTCTATCTCATACGCAAGCGATTCATTGATAAGGTTTCTATCAGGGCTTGGAGCATCACTACTGGGAATTACATCATACATTGTATTGTCTTCCTCAGAACTGATAGGTGCATCCATGCTAACTGTTCGACCATTGGTTTTAAGTGCCTCTTTTACGTCTTCAGGTATCATCTCAAGCATTTCCGCTATTTCCTGAGATGATGGTTCCCTCTCATAAGCTTGTTCGAGTCGTGCAAATGCCCTGTTTATCCGGTTTATTGAACCAATCTTGTTAACCGGTAACCTTACTATCCGCGATTGTTCTGCAAGTGCCTGTAAAATTGCCTGCCGGATCCACCATACAGCATATGAGATAAATTTGAAACCCCTGGTTTCATCAAAACGCTGGGCTGCTTTCATAAGGCCCAGATTACCTTCATTTATAAGATCAGGGAGGGTAATGCCCTGGTTCTGATACTGCTTTGCAACAGAAACAACAAACCTGAGATTTGCCTTAACGAGCTTTTTTAAAGCTTCATTATCTCCTGCTTTAATTTTTCTAGCAAGAATAACTTCATCTTCAGGTGATATAAGTTCCACTCGTCCAATCTCCTGCAGGTATTTATCAAGAGAGGGAGTGTCGCGATTTGTAACCTGTTTTGTTATCTTCAGCTGACGCATATCCCTGCAGCTTAGTTAGACTTTTAGAAATCTCATGTAACTGTCACAATTTTAATAAAAAAAAGCGCTCTTCCAACATGAATACCTAAATATTTTTGATTATTTAAAATAAAACCTGTATATTGCAAAACTATTTCATATACTGAAATTCAGGTCTTTTATTGATTTGCAAATATCCGTTGCATTTTAACAATTTTTAACAGAAGTTTTATAAGTAATTTTTTTTAATATTGCATCGGTTTTCGGGAATGTGAAATATGTGCTTAGTTTATCAGCGGGCAGATCCGCGTTTCTTATCCCGTGTTTCCATAACAATCAATGCTATTTCTTATATTCCATTTATCATTAAAATATGTACGACATTCTTGAGTTAAGTAAGAAGCTGCTTCCTGAATTAAGGGATATAGCAAAAGAGCTTAATATTAAAAAGGCAGAGTCTTTGAAAAAGCAGGACCTGATCTACAAAATCCTTGATCAGCAGGCAATTGAGGAAGTAGGCTCGAAAAAATCGGGATCAAAAGAGAAGGAAAGATATTCTTATGCTCCTGACGTTCACAGGAATGATTCTGATGCTTCATTAAGAAGAGGCAGGCGACCGAGGACAAATAAACCCGGAACTTCGCGTCCTGTTGAATCAGTAATGTCGGTATCTCCTGATGGTATGAAGATTACAGAATCGAGGCCTTATGAAAGGCCAGAGAAAAAGCAGAATCCTCCTGCCCATACTGAAGAAAAAACAGAACCGGTACTGCAGATGTCTTTACCTGACGCAGAGAAAAGAGACAACAAGGAAACTGAAAGAAAAGAAGAGAATCCGAGAGATCAAAAAAAGGAGCAGCCTGAAAAAAAACCAGAGCATATTCCCGAAAGAGTTATATCAGATCCTGCACCAGACAAGGTTATTGATGACACTCTTCCTGATCAGATACCGGATATAGCATTCGATGAAAAAATTCCGACATCCGATATTTATTACGGTGACATAATTGTTGAGCCTCCAGTTAAGGAAGTAGTTCCTGAGGAAATACCACAGAAAGAGGAGAAAAAAGAAAGAGCTTACGATTTTGAAGGAATAATATATAATACCGGTGTACTGGAAATAATGCCTGACGGTTATGGGTTCCTCAGGTCACCTGACTACAATTACCTTAATTCTCCTGATGATATTTATGTTTCGCAGTCACAGATAAAATTATTCGGTCTTAAGACAGGCGATACCATTAAGGGTTCAATTCGTCCACCCAAAGAGGGTGAAAAATATTTTCCACTCATTAAAGTTGATGAAATTAACGGAAGAAGTCCCGATTTTATAAGGGACAGGGTGCCATTTGATTTTCTTACCCCGCTGTTTCCCAATGAAAAATTCACTCTATGCCAGCCAGGGGATGGTTCATTATCGGTCAGGATAATAGATATGTTCACGCCAATCGGAAAAGGTCAGAGAGGATTGATAGTTGCACAGCCAAAAACAGGTAAAACAATACTCCTTCAGGAAATTGCAAATGCTATAGCAAAATACCATCCTGAAGTTTACCTCATGATACTTCTTATTGATGAAAGACCGGAAGAGGTTACAGATATGGCCAGGAATGTAAAAGCAGAGGTTATTGCATCAACTTTCGACGAACCGGCTGAAAGACACTGCCGCGTTGCAAATATTGTTCTGGAAAAGGCAAAACGCCTTGTAGAGTGTGGACATGATGTCGTTATTCTTCTCGACTCTATAACCAGGCTTGCCAGAGCATTCAACACAACATCGCCGGCCTCCGGTAAAGTACTGTCAGGTGGCGTAGATTCAAATGCTCTTCATAAGCCCAAGAGATTTTTCGGGGCTGCCCGTAATATTGAAAACGGAGGTTCGCTTACTATTCTTTCAACTGCCCTTACTGATACGGGATCAAAAATGGATGATGTCATCTTTGAGGAATTCAAGGGAACTGGTAATATGGAATTACAGCTTGATCGCAAGCTTTCCAACAGAAGGATATTTCCGTCAATTGATATCCCTGCTTCAAGCACCAGGAGGGAAGATCTTCTTCTCAATAAAACCATACTTCAAAAGATATGGGTACTGCGCAATTTCCTTGCCGATATGAACTCAGTTGAGGCTATGGAGTTCCTTCGCGACAGGTTATTACAGGCAAAATCAAACGAGGAGTTTCTTGTTTCAATGAATGGCAGTTAATTAATAGTTTTTGTTAGATTTGCACTTTATTTCAAACCTTACTTAAATCAAATATATTTTATAATGAGAACAAAAAAATTCATAACATGTGACGGCAATCAAGCAGCAGCTCATGTTGCATATATGTTTAGCGAAGTAGCTTGCATATATCCCATTACACCATCATCAACAATGGCAGAATACGTAGACGAGTGGGCTGCAAACGGTTTAAAGAACATGTTTGGGGACATACTCAGAGTAGTTGAACTTCAATCGGAAGCAGGTGCTGCCGGAGCATTGCACGGCGCTCTTCAGGCAGGTGCTCTTGGTACAACCTTCACTGCTTCACAAGGATTACTGCTAATGATCCCAAATATGTACAAGATGGCAGCTGAACTTCTTCCTGCAGTATTCCATGTTTCAGCTCGTACTGTTGCCGCTCATTCACTCTCAATATTCGGTGATCATAGCGACGTTTACGCAACACGCCAGACAGGATTTGCAATGCTTGCCAGCGGAAGTGTTCAGGAGATAATGGACCTTGCAGGAATAGCACATCTTTCTTCAATAAAATCAAAAATCCCATTCCTGCACTTCTTTGACGGATTCCGCTCTTCAGCAGAAGTCCAGAAGGTTGAGGTGATGGAGATGGAGGATCTCATTAAACTAACTGATTTCGAATCGATTAAAAAGTTCCGTGATAATGCTCTGAATCCGGAACATCCGGTTACAAGAGGGACAGCACAGAACCCTGATATCTTTTTCCAGGCAAAAGAGGCTATAAATCCTTTCTATATGCCGATACCTGATATCGTCAACTCATATATGGAAGAGATAAGTAAAATTACCGGAAGAGAATACAAGCCATTTACATATTATGGTGCACCCGATGCTGAAAATATTATTATTGCAATGGGTTCAATTACTGATACAACCAAAGAGGTGATTGATTACCTTTTAGCTAAAGGTGAAAAGGTTGGTCTTATAACAGTTCATCTCTACCGCCCGTTCTCAGCTAAGTATTTCTTTAATGTATTGCCTAAGAGTGTCAAGAGAATATCAGTTCTTGACAGGACAAAAGAACCAGGCGCAAACGGCGAACCTCTTTATCTGGATGTGGTTGAGATGTTTTATAACAGGGCTGTTAAGCCTGTCATAGTAGGTGGCAGATATGGATTAAGCTCAAAGGATACAACTCCTGCACATGTGCTGTCAGTATTTGAGAACCTGAAAATGAATGAGCCGAAGAATGGATTTACAGTTGGTATTGTTGACGATGTTACTTTTACGTCTCTGCCTATACTACCTGAAATACATGTGGCTGCCCCGGGAACATATACTGCAAAATTCTACGGACTTGGCTCAGATGGTACAGTTGGTGCCAACAAGAATTCAATTAAGATTATAGGTGATACGACAGATAAATATTGTCAGGCTTACTTTGCATACGATTCCAAGAAATCCGGAGGTATTACAACATCGCATCTGCGCTTTGGAGATAAACCTATCCGCTCGCCATATCTTGTTATTACACCCGAATTTGTGGCATGCCATGTTCCTTCATATCTTGATAAGTATGACATGCTCAAAGGTCTTAAGAAAAATGGCACTTTCCTTCTGAACTCAATATGGGATGCTGAAGAGACAAAGAATCGTCTTCCTGATCATATGAAGAAGTATATGGCTGAGAATCAGATCAACTTTTATATAATTAATGCCACAGCCATTGCAGAAGAACTCGGACTTGGAACACGTACAAACACTATTATGCAGGCTGCCTTTTTCAAAGTATCGGAAGTAATTCCATATGCCAAAGCTGAAAAAGAGATGAAGACTGCTGTTTATAAATCTTATGGCAAAAAAGGTGAAGATGTTGTGAAAATGAACTATGCAGCTATTGACAAAGGTTCATCTGTAACAAAAGTATCTGTACCTGCCGAGTGGGCAAATATTCAGGTTGAAAAATCAGTTGACAACCGCGACATCCCTGCATTTATTCGTGATGTTATGGAACCTATTAATGCTATGAAGGGAGATGACCTTCCTGTAAGCGCATTCAGGGGAAGGGAAGATGGAACATTCCCGGCAGGGACATCACAATTTGAAAAAAGAGGCATTGCAGTCAATGTACCTGAATGGCAGCCTAATGAGTGTATTCAATGTAATCAGTGTGCATATGTCTGTCCTCATGCTGTTATACGTCCATTCCTTCTTACCGAAGAAGAACTCGCAAATGCACCTGAAGGTACAGAGACAATACAGGGTATCCCCGGTGCTCTTAAAGCATTCAGGTTCAAGATCCAGGTAAGCCCTCTCGACTGCACCGGCTGCAGTAACTGCGCCGATGTTTGTCCTGCAAAGAACAAAGCTCTTATTATGAAGCCTCTCGAAACCCAGCTTGGTGAAGTTGACCGCTGGAATTACATGCACGAAAAGGTAGGCTATAAGGATAAAGTTGTTGATAAATTTGTTAATGTAAAGAACAGCCAGTTTTCACAGCCACTTTTTGAATTTTCCGGAGCCTGTGCAGGATGTGGTGAAACTCCTTACATCAAGACAATCACTCAGCTTTATGGTGACCGAATGATAGTTGCCAATGCAACCGGATGCTCTTCAATTTACGGTGGTTCAGCCCCGGCAACTCCTTATACTGCAAATAAAGCAGGTAGAGGTCCGGCATGGGCAAACTCACTCTTTGAAGATAATGCGGAATATGGTTTTGGACAGATGCTCGGAACAACATCTCTCAGAACCAGAATAGGCGGGATGATTAATGAAGCAGTCAATAAAGGAACTGTTAGTGGAGAAACCAGGACTGCTTTTGAAGAATGGCTTAAAGTTAAAGATAGTGCTGAAGCATCCAAGGCTGCTTCTGATAATGTAATTGCAGCCTGTGAAAAAGAGAAATCAGAATTGGCAAAAGAGATCCTCAGCCTCAAACAATATCTTGTTAAGAAATCCCATTGGGTCTTCGGTGGAGATGGTTGGGCGTATGACATAGGTTACGGAGGACTTGATCATGTTATTGCATCGGGTGAAGATATTAACATACTTGTACTTGATACAGAAGTTTACTCAAACACCGGAGGGCAGGCTTCAAAATCTACACCTGCAGGTGCAGTCGCAAAATTTGCAGCTTCAGGAAAGAAGATCCGCAAGAAGGATCTTGGACAGATGGCAATAAGCTATGGATACGTTTATGTTGCACAGGTTGCAATGGGAGCCAGTAACTCCCAGTATTTCAAGGCAATAAAGGAAGCTGAGGCATATCCGGGGCCATCACTCATCATAGCTTACTCACCATGTATCAACCATGGGCTGAGAGACGGTATGGGCAGGACACAAGCTCAGACTAAACTTGCGGTTGAGGCAGGCTACTGGCATAACTACAGATATAATCCTCTCCTTGAGGCAGAAGGAAAGAATCCGTTCCAGCTCGATTCAAAAGAGCCTGACTGGAGCAAATTCCAGGATTTCCTCAACACTGAGGTCAGGTACACATCACTTCTGAAATCATTCCCGAAAGAGGCTGAAGTATTGTTCAAGGCTGCTGAAGAGAATGCAAAATGGAGATACCGTGTTTACCAGCGCTTTGCTGCAATGGATTTTTCAAAGACGGAATAACTTAATTCCAATACTATTAAAAAAGTCATCCTTACGGGTGGCTTTTTTTATTAAATTTGCACCTTGAAACATATATGGGAAGGATTTTAGGCATAGACTATGGCAACAAAAGGATCGGGATCGCAGTTACTGATCCCCTTAAGATATTTGCATCACCCCTGACCACAGTCAATCCTTCCGTATTTGACAGTTTCATCGAAGGCTATCTTAAAAATGAAAAAGTGGATGCTTTTGTGGTAGGTTACCCCCGAAAAATGAACAACCAGCCAAGTGAAAGTGTTAAATACATTGATCCTTTCCTGAAAAAGCTCAGGAAAAAATATCCTGAAATAGTCATCCATTGCGTTGATGAGAGGTTTACCTCCCGGATGGCAATGAGAAGTATGATTGAAGGAGGAGTAAAAAAGGAAGGAAGACAGAACAAATCAATGATTGACAGGATAAGTGCTTCAATCATTCTACAATCCTGGCTCGATTCAGGTTCAAACAAAAAAATTGAAACTAAAGTATGATTTATCCGGTGGTAGTATATGGTCATCCTGTATTAAGGAAAGTTGCCGAAGATATTGAAAGGGATTACCCGGAGCTGAAACAGCTTATTAATGATCTTTTTGAAACGATGTACCATGCCGACGGTATAGGTCTGGCCGCTCCACAGATTGGGAAATCCTTAAGAATATTTATTATTGATGGTACTCCTGCTGCTGATGATGATCCTTCCATGGCTGACTTTAAAAAAGCCTTCATCAATGCACATATTACAGAAAAAAGCGGAGATTTTGCACCTATGATTGAAGGTTGTCTGAGTATACCCAATCTCCGGGAAGAGGTTAACCGCGAGTCAAAAATCAGAATAGAATATTATGATGAGAACTGGGAATTCCATGATGAGATTTATGAGGGGTATAAAGCCAGAGTTATTCTTCATGAATATGACCATCTCGATGGTGTGATGTTTACTGACAGGGTAAGCCCTCTCAGAAAAAGGCTCCTGAAAGGTAAGCTTACTGCAATAAGCAAGGGAATGTTCGAAGCCGAATACAGAACCATTCTCCAGGGTCAGAAAGTAAGATCTTAAACTTTTTTTCTTAATTTAGCACAGTCTCAAAACGCTGCTGACTGTGCTACATAAGGAAATTCCATTCCTGCGGATACTTGTTCCGCTGTGTGCCGGGATAATTGCAGGTCTATACATAGAACCTGACAAATGGTATATCATAATATCATCTTTGGTTTGCACAATACTTATCATTTATTCTTCTTTTATTAAAGAGGTCCGGCTCAATAACCTGTTTGGCATTTTTCTTTCTCTATCGCTTGTCATTTGCGGTTATCTTTTATACAAAATCCATAAGAGAGGAGTCACAACTCTCGACCATAAAAAATCTGACATTATCTGCACAATCTCAGATTTCGCGGAAGAGAGAGAAAACAGCTACCGTTTAAGAATAGGGCTGAATGCAGTTATTGAAAGCAGAAAAATTACGACTGCAGGCGGATCAATGCTGCTTTATTTCAGGAAGGATTCATCGGTGAATGATCTGTTGCCCGGCGATATAATTAAAATAAGATGTACACCAACAGAGATATTAAACAGAGGTAACCCTTATGAATTCGATTACAGATTTTACCTTGAAAATAAGGGCATAAGATACATGTCATTTGCTGATAAAGAAGATATTGAATTCAAAATATCTCCATCGAAACGAAAACTAAAGCACAGGGCCCTGATCATCAGGGAAAGAATCCTTGAAATGTACAGAAGCAGAGGTATAACGGGAAGAAACCTGGCACTTGTGGCTGCAATGACCCTGGGGGAAAAATCCTTGCTTGAACAAGACCAGAAAGATATCTTTATCAGGGCCGGTGTAATGCATATAATGGCGGTTTCAGGTCTCCACGCTGTCGTGCTGAGCATGTTTGTATTCAATCTGCTTTTTTTCCTTAAAAAGAGGTTCAGGATTATCCAGATACTGTCAGCCCTGATAATCCTCTGGGCATTTGCATTTATTACCGGGCTAACTCCTTCGGTTATGAGGGCAACTCTTATGTTTTCTTTTATCCAGGCAGGAAAGCTTCTGAAAAGACCTGCCAACTCAATGAATTCGGTACTCGCATCCGCATTCGTACTTATATTAATCAGACCTTCAGTTATATTTGATGCAGGATTCCTTCTCTCCTATTCGGCTGTAATCTTTATCATAGCATTTTACAAAGACATCTGTTCCATTTTCCATTTTAGAAACCGCATTGCATACTGGATCTGGCAGTCAGCAGCTTTGACCTTTGTTGCTCAGGCAGGTACCCTGTCACTTACAATTATGCTTTTTAACAGGTTCCCGGTTTATTTCCTTATAACCAACCTGATTATTATCCCATTGGCATCGATGATTATTATCACAGGCAGCCTGATTCCAATGCTTTATCCGGTAGCCTTCCTGTCAGGGTTTATGGCCCGCATACTTAATTTTCTTACCGGCCTTACTGAACATATTACCGAATTAGTATCCTCAATGCCCGGGGCTTCAATTGAAGAGATAGGAATGAAAGTCCCTGAATCCATATTACTTCTATCAATAATTGCCATTGCATTTTCAGCAATAATAAAAAGGGAATTTCGTCCGGCCAGATTACTTCTGGCACTTATGCTTTTTTTTGCAGGATTAACTTCAATAAGAAATATAATAACACAAAGAACAAATGAATTAATAGTTTATAATATTCCCGGCGCTACAACTGTGGGGATAAGAAGTGGCAGAGAGCTTTATATTTATTCCTCTGATAATGAAGTACGACCTGAAATTAAACGCCATTGCGCTATACTGAATCTCAGACTCAAAAAAATAAATCATGAAATCGGGCAGGTATTTATTAAGGCCGGGGATAAAGGGATTCTAATAGCAGAAAAAATTGATGCCGGGATATTATCCGAGGTAAATCCGGATATCATAATATTATCAGGGACCAGGCCGGTTATCACGGGACTATCATCAGATGCAAAACATCAGGAAATGGTTATTGCTTCCTCAGAACCCGGTTCAGGATTCAGCTTACCTGATAACTTAATATCCAAATTAATACAACCTGTCCATTATATCAGAAGGGAAGGTGCATTTATGACAGATCTTACAGGTAAAAAAGTGCGGGAAAAGTGATTTTAAGCAATTAAAGTGGTAATTTAGCATGTTTTTTCAACTTTATTTCTGATGAGGATAGTTATTGCAGGAGCCGGGGAAGTTGGTACACATCTGGCAAAGATGCTGGCAAATGAAAATCATGAGATTGTTGTGATTGATCCTGAGGAAGCAAGGCTCAAACCTATTGACACTTCACTTGATATTCTGACACATGAAGGATCTGCTACTTCAGTAAGATTGCTAAGAGATACTCTTATTAAAAAAACTGACCTTTTTATTGCTGTAACCCATTCTGAGGATACAAATATTATTTCAGCCATACTGGCAAAAAGGTTCGGGGCACTGAAGACGATAGCCAGGATTGACAATCTCGACTATTTTGAATCATCAACACTCGACTTTTTCAAATCTATTGGTATCGACTCACTGATATACCCTGAACTCATTGCCGCAAGAGAGGTGCTGGGTCTTCTCCATGAGACAGGTGCTTCTGATTTTATGGAATTCTGCAATGGAAAGCTTGCAATGTATGTTCAGAAGCTCAAAGAGAATGCTCCAATTATAAATAAAAGTCTGCAGGAGATAGCAACAACAAACAGAACTGACCAATACAGGGCTGTAGCAATTAAAAGGGAAGGAAAAACTATCATCCCCAGAGGAAACGAACATTTCCAGGTGGCTGATACAGTTTATGTCATTTCAACATTCGACGGAATGGATGAGATGATGAAGGCTTCAGGCAAGAAGAATTTTGAAGCCAAGAATATAATGATACTCGGCGGCAGCAGGATAGGCAAGCATATAGCCCTCCATATGCAGAAATCGTGCGAAGTTAAGCTGATTGATATTGATACCAGGAAGTGCGAATCGCTTTCAGAGATTCTTGATAATACGCTTATAATAAATGGCGATGGTCGTAATGTGGAGGTTCTGGAGCAGGAAGGCATTACGAAGATGGATGCATTCGTTGCAGTTACAGGTAACTCAGAAACTAACATACTTTCCTGTCTTCTTGCCAAAAAATTTGGGGTTAAAAAGACATTTGCTGAGGTTGAAAACATTGAATACATAAGTCTTGCCGAAAAATCAGGCATTGATACCATTATCAATAAAAAGATATCGGCTGCAAGCAGAATCTTCCGTCATACCGTAAGCCCGATTATAACACAGGTTAAATATATGGCCGGTACTGATGCTGAGGTTCTTGAACTCAATGTTCCTGATAATGCAAAAATTACAAAAGGTACACTCCGAAGCATTGATTTCCCTAAAGATGCAATTGTAGGAGGAGGATTAAGAGATGGTCTCCCTTACATAGCAACCGGTGATACTATAATTAATGCCAACGATAAAGTAGTGGTATTCACCCTTCCCACAGCGTATGAAAAGCTGAATAAATTCTTCACCTGATTTTATATGGTCAACTTCAGGATAATCGCCAGGATACTAAGTCTTGTGCTTATTTTTGAAGGATTGCTGATGCTTCTTTCATCAGGCATTTCTATAATTCTTAAAGACGGAAGTGCTGCATCATTACTGTACTCAGCAATTATAACCATAGTATCCGGGATAATTGCCTTTACTCCTCTAAAACCTGACGAAAAGGTTTATGGTAACCGTGAAGGGTATATCATTGTAACATCCACATGGATCATCTTCAGTCTGTTTGGAACACTTCCGTTTCTCTTCAGCGGATCAATTGACAATTTTACAGATGCCTTTTTTGAAACAATGTCAGGATTTACTACCACCGGAGCAACAATAATAGAAGAAATTGAGTCAGTTCCCAGAGGGATACTCCTGTGGCGCAGTCTTACACAATGGATAGGCGGTATTGGTATTATTTTTATTTCCCTATCGGTCTTACCAATAATAAGATCTGTTAATATTCAGCTTCCTGCCACAGAGTTCACAGGACATCCGACAGATAAGATACAGCCCAGGTTTATTGAATCGGCCAAAAGGCTTATTTCAATTTACATTCTTCTCACATTTATACAAACAGCCTTGCTGTCCATCGCAGGAATGCCACTATTTGATGCAGTATGTCATTCATTATCTACCCTTTCCACAGGCGGATTTTCCACAAGTAGTTCCAATATAGCAGCATTCGCAACACCAGGCATTAAAATTATTCTTACTTTCTTCATGTTTATTGCAGGAATCAATCTGCCCATTATCTATTTTGCCCTCAAAGGAAATTTCAGGAAAATTACACTCAACAGTGAAGTTAAATTTTATGTGCTGCTTATAATCGGGTTTATAATATTAGCAACAGCTATTCTAATACTTTTTGGAGGTAAGCAACCAGGAAAAGCAATATCAGACAGCACCTTTCATATTATCTCAATAATTTCAACCACAGGGTATTACACTGCTGATTTCAACCAGTGGGGAAATATTATGATAATGTTATTGTTCATTCTGATGTTCACCGGTGGCACAGCAGGATCAACAAGCGGAGGAATAAAGATTATCAGGCTCCTGCTTGTAACTAAAAACTACAGGAAAGAACTTCAAAGGGTGATCCATCCAAATGCTATGATCCATGTACGGGTTGATGATCACAATGTAAGCCAGAGTAACATCTACTACCTCCTGGTATTCACAACTTTATACTTCATTGTCATCTGCACCAGTGCATTTATAATTTCATTAATGGGGTATGATATAGTTACATCGTTCAGCACTGCAGCTTCAATGATGGCGAATATTGGACCTTCACTTGGCGAGTTCGGGCCTTTTTCCAGTTATGCTGAGGTACCTGTGGCAGGTAAATTCTTTCTTTCAGGTCTTATGCTCATCGGCAGACTTGAACTGCTGACATTCCTGATTCTCTTCAGTAAAAGCTTTTACAGGCATTGACCCGATTCCTACCACTCTACGATACCAAGACCCTGCCGTATTATCTCAATCTCCTCGCCGGTACAATCAACTATCGTTGATGGTTCGTTGTGACCATATCCACCATCAATGACAACATCGGCAAAATCACAGTATTTTTCATAGATCAGTTCCGGATCAGTGGTATATTCAATAAGTTCATCCGGATCGTGAATAGATGTTGTAACTAATGGACGTCCCATTTCCCTGACGAGTTCCAGCACAATATTGTTCTTTGGTATCCTGATACCCACAGTCTTCTTCTTGTTCTTGAACATCCTGGGTATCTGATTATTTGCCGGAACAATAAATGTAAAAGGACCAGGCAGGTTTCTCTTCAGCAGCTTGAAGACATTGTTATCCTTTATGATTGTAAATTCCGACAGCTGGCTCATATCGTGAAATATAAGGGACAAATCAGGATTCTTTGGATTTAAGCCTTTGAATGATGCAATCCTTTCAATTGATCTGGTTGCTTTAATGTCGCAACCCATAGCATAAACAGTATCGGTAGGATATATTATAATGCCTCCCTGTTCAAGAAGGTCTGCAATCCTCCTGATATGCTTATGATCTGGATTTTCATTATATAACTTAAGAAGCATATTTATTAAAAAAAGGGTAAGCTACTTATATCGCACCGCTACAACTGCCTACCCTTGCTACCTTCCGATCCTGGGGGAGTTCAGCAGGAGCTGGTCGTATAAGACTTACCCGATGCAAAAATACTATAAATTAAGGTTGTAGCAAAATTTATGAGCCATTTTAACACCTCATCTGATTTTTCTGTTTTTTACATTATATTTGTTTAATCTTTAATAACTCTGAAAATCAAAATCAAACCATCATGGAAGAAAGAGTCAATGTATGGAAAGCCAGCCTGACCAATGGGCTGATCCTTGGGCTTGTTGGAATTGTTTACTCACTTATAATATATTTCCTGGACCTTACCTTTAAACCGGTCCAGCAATATGTTTATATTGTTATACAGATAGGTCTTCTTTATCTTCTCCTGAAGTCTTATCGGGAAAATTACATGCACGGGCAGATTACTTATGGACAATCTGTAGGTGCAGGGGTGGTAATGTTCCTCTATAGTGCCATTATTGGAGCGATTTTCATGTATATTCTTTATACTGTAATTGACACCGGTCTTACGGAAAAACAGCTTGCATTTCTTGAAGAGAAACTGCTTACAAAAGGAATGCCACAGGAGGCTGTGGATGCCGGAATGGCAATCCAGAGAAAAATAATGAAACCTGAGATAATGGCACCTTTCAGTATCCTGGGAAGCATGTTCTGGGGCACAGTTCTTTCTCTTATCATAAGCATATTTATTAAGAAGGAAGGCAACCCTCTTATTGATACCCCGGAAAATCAATAGGACAATCTTTATGGATCTGTCTGTCATCATACCTGCATACAATGAAGAAGAATCGATTCAGGAACTTGCTGAATGGATAAACAGGGTATGTTCTTCAAACAATATCAGCTATGAGATTATCTTCATTGATGATGGCAGTTCGGATTCAACATGGCAGAAAATATCATATCAGGCAGCAGAAAACAGCTCGGTAAAAGGGTTCAGGTTCCGCCGTAACTATGGTAAAGCTGCAGCCATTCATACGGGTTTCAGCAATTCTTCAGGAGAGGTTGTTATTACAATGGACTCAGACCTCCAGGATAGTCCTGATGAGATTCCTGAACTGGTTAGAATGATAAAGGAGGAGGACTACGATATTGTTTCAGGCTGGAAAAAGAAGAGATACGACCCATTTATAAAAAAAATAACAAGCAGATTTTATAACAGGACTGCAAGGTGGGCATCCGGGATAAAGCTTCATGACTTCAACTGCGGATTAAAGGCTTACAGGAATGAGGTAGTGAAGAGCATTGAAGTATTTGGCGAAATGCACCGATATATTCCAATGCTGGCAAAAGAAGCAGGCTTCAGAAAAATAGGTGAAAAAGTTGTACAGCACAGTGCCAGGAAATATGGTGTTACAAAATATGGCCTTGACAGATTCATTAAGGGATATCTTGACCTCCTCACTATTGGCTTCATAACACGCTTTGGAAAAAATCCGATGCACCTTTTCGGATTCCTTGGGACCCTGATGTTTTTTATCGGATTTATTATGGCAGGTTATCTGGGTATAAGAAAACTTTTGTTCATAAACCAGGGACTGCGGGCACCTCTTGTTACTGACAGTCCCTACTTTTATATTGCTCTTACTGTGATGATCATCGGGTCATTACTGTTCCTTACCGGATTTCTTGGAGAACTAATAAACAGAAATTCTTCGGAAAGAAACAATTACCTGATCAGGAACAAAGTAAATTTCTGAATATCAGAATCTTCCCGGCAGTTTATCCAGATATGCTTCAGGACTTCCTTCCAATAGAAGCATATTTTTTTCAGGTATGCCGGCTCTTCTGCCGGCTTCAATATCACTTTCCTTATCTCCGATGAGTACACATTCTTCTATTTCCAGGTTAAATTCAACGATTGCCTTCAGAATCATTCCAGGTTCAGGTTTCCGGCAACTACACGCTCCGGTAAATTCAGGATGATGAGGACAATGATAAACTCCTGCTATCTTAATTCCCTTATTTTCAAACTCGTCTGATACCCATGCCATGAGTACCCGGAAATCATTCTCACTATAGAAGCCCTTTGCAATTCCGGCCTGATTGGTAATGATCAGGATAAGATAATCTGATTCATAATATCTCCTGCAGAGATTAAGAATACCCTCAGTAAATACAAACTGGTCAATTTTGAACACATGCACTCTGTCAACATTGATAACACCATCACGATCGATAAAGAGAGCTTTGTTCATGTATCAGTGTTTCAGGATACTTTTCATAAAATCCCCGGCACGTTCATAATCTTCAGGAATGCCAATGTCAATAAAAGGCTTATCGGAAACCATGCATCTGATTACTCCTGATCCGGCATTTTTCTCAAGGACATCTTTTTCAACTGAAAAAACCTCTTTCAGGTTCTGAGACTCAAAGAAACTCCTGTTGATCAGATAAAGACCTCCATTTATAAGTCCATCATCACACTGTTTCTTCTCAACAAACCTTTCTATGGTATCACCTTTGCATTCAACACTGCCATACCGGGAGAAAGCTCTCATGGGCTTCAGCACAAGCGAAAACATACTTTTCCTTTCAGTATGGAATGTAATAAACTTATCAAGCTCAACAGGGTAATAGGTATCTCCATTCAGCACCAGAAAATTATCACCTTTACACTTCTGCATGGCAAATCTTATTGCGCCACCGGTACCAAGAGGAATCTGTTCAATAGTATATTCAATAGGGATACCGTTGAATCTGTTTCCAAAATATTCTATTATCAATTCAGATACATAACCTGTTGATATTACGATCTTATCAAGAGGGTATTCTTTAAGCCAGTTAAGTATATGAAAAAGGAATGGTTTTCCGTTTACCGGAGCCATTGGTTTAGGGAGACCGGCAACCGTATTCCGAAGCCTTGTCCCAAGTCCGCCTGCAAGAATAATAGCTTCCATTATTTAATTGTGTCCGGCTTATGAAAAATTGTTTCCTCCACTATCGAACAGACTATATGAGCGATCAGAATATGCATTTCCTGAATCCTCGGTGTTTCATCCGATGGCACCCTTATTATGATGTCACACAGATCATTCATCTTACCTCCTGCTGACCCTGTAAAACCGATTGACATGATACCATTTTTATGACTCTCTTTTATTGCTTCCAGAATATTTACAGAATTACCTGATGTTGAAAGAGCAAGGAAAACATCCCCCTTTCTGCCGATAGAACTTATCTGCCTGGCAAAGATCCTGTCGAAACTGTAATCATTACCTATTGCGGTTATGACAGATGTATCGGTTGTGATGGCAATTGCCGGCAAACCTTCCCTGTCAAAATAAAAACGGTTCACAAATTCGGCAGCAATATGTTGTGAATCAGCTGCACTTCCGCCATTACCGGCAATAATGACTTTCCCATTGTTTTTTAAAGAATCGATTATTGATGTGGCCACCAAACCAATTACAGATAAAAGCTCTTCTGAGCCGGCCAACTTTTCAGCAGTACTGATGCTGCTGAGAATCTGATTGCGGATGATATTATTCATTTGCGTTACTCATTTTCATTAATCTTCCAGCTCTGGCAGCCATTATCACTGAAATGGAAATTCAGTACTTTTCCGCTGAAGCTGTTCAAAGAATTTATCAGGTTTATCTTCTTCACCGGATCAACCGTAAAAATCATAAAGCCTCCACCTCCTGCTCCCGAGACTTTTCCTCCGTAAGCACCTGCCTTTAAGGCAGCGTCATAAATCCTGTCGATATTTTTATTGGTAATGGATGATGCCATATTTTTCTTATTCTCCCAGTCCTTCCCAAGAGCTTTACAGAATTGTACAATCTCCCCTTTTAGCAAAAGATCCTTCATCACAAAAGAATTTTTTTTGATACTGTGTGTAGCTTCTACTGACAGCTTTTTGCCTTGCGCTGTATTCTTCTGTTGTTCCCTGATTATCTTGTCTGATGATCTGGAGTCGCCCGTGTAAAAAAGCACCATAGATACCTCAAGTTCATCTATAATCCATCTTTTGATCCGTATCGGATTGACAATAACCATATCATTATCATGGAATTCTATAAAATTAAACCCTCCGAATGTTGCAGCATACTGATCCTGTTTGCCTCCGCTCAGTCCCAGATCCTTTCTTTCAATTTCATAAGCAAGTCGTGCCATGTCATAGTCGCCGAGAGGAAGATTAAGCCACTCGGTAAAAGCTTTCAGGATTGCAACAACCATAGTTGATGAAGTGCCCAGACCACTTCCCGGTGGAACATCACAGGATGTAACCAGCCTGAATGAGAGGGTCTTCTTAATCCTGTATTGTTGCACTATCCTGTTATACACACCCTTATGAAGATCGAGGTGCCCATCAACAGGAAGATTTGGCATAGATTTGTACTTTACCTTCTGACCCAGGTCATTGGCCTGTAATATTATTGTATCATTATCAGTCTCTTCGATAGTACAATAAGCATACTGATCGATGGTGGCATTAAGTACAGCCCCTCCGTACAGTTCAGAATATGGAGACACATCAGTCCCTCCTCCTCCAAGGCCAAGGCGAAGGGGAGCCTTACTTCGTATAATCATAGTTACTGCATTTAGTATAAACCTCTTTTATTGAGGCAGTCATTTTTGCCCATGTATATTTTTCTCTTTCTGCCAATACATTTCCCGTAAACTCTTCTTTCCTGTTATTGATAAAGAAATCTGAAATAGCCGAAGATATGGATTCAGGTTCAGGATTTACTACATATCCGCATTTGTGGTCAGGAACAATTTCCCTCAGCCCACCGACATCAGTCACAAGCATTGGTTTTCCAAAATGATAAGCTATCTGGGTAACACCACTCTGAGTGGCGCTTCGGTAAGGTTGAACTATCAGATCGGCAATGCTGAAGAATGCTGCAACCTCATTATCGTTTATAAACCTGTCAAAGAAGATTATCTCCTTTTCAAGATTGAATTTATCAACCAGCTCCCTGTACTGTGAACCATCTTCGTAAAACTCTCCTGCAACTATCAGTTTTAAATTCCTGTTACGAAGCTGTTCATTTGAAAAAGCCTCTATAAGAAGGTCAAGCCCCTTGTATTTTCTTATAAATCCAAAAAACAGGATATATGAAAAAGATGGATCCAGACCAAGTTGTCCAAGTGCCTTATCCCTGTCGACTGGTGATCCGAAATTATCAAATAACGGATGTGGATTCAACCTTGCCGGAATATCGTTTCTGAATTCTGCAAGATCATTAAGAACTGAAGCCGACATGGCTATTGCCCCGTCAATTGCAGAGGTGTAATATCTAGTCAGCAACCTGTCGCCGGGATGTCTTTCATGAGGAATTACATTGTCGAAAATTGTGATGACTTTTGTATGCCTGTTTTTTCTGACGATCCTGGCAATTGTTCCAAAGCAGGGAGCCATGAAAGGAAGCCAGTATTTAAAGATAAGGATATCTGGATTTTGCTTCTTTATTCTTCTGCCTGTACTGATCCAGTTGAATGGATTTACAGAGTTCACTTCTCTCCTGATATTAAGTTCTTCAGGAGCCGGACCATCAAGGTACTGCGACTTTCCGGGGAACAGGAAAGAAGGATACTGCAGCGAAAATGTAACAATTGTTACATTATGTCCTTCAGTAACAAATTCCCTTGCAAGTCTTTCATTATAAGCAGCAAGGCCTCCGCGATAGGGATATGCAGTACCAATAATGGTTATTTTCATTCAATCCTTTTATAAAGGTGTAAAATTAAGAAATTATGGCTTAAATATTCTCTGCCCATCTGCGTAACAATACAACATCCTTCGCCAGGACACCTGCCTCTCCCCTGAAATCACCCGATCCGTTAGGCTTCCAATCCCATACCATTCATAAAATTTACCATTGTATTGCCTGAACATGAGCTGAGAATTATCAAAATTCCAGCAATAATGTAAAATCTCATTATTACATGTTTTAAACGCTTAAAAATTTTTAAACACAGAGGACACAAAGGCTACACAGAGTGCGCTGAGGAACGAAATCGGAGGTTTTAGCGATCTCTGTGCCATCCCGATAATTATCGGGACACTGTGTTCTCTGTGTTAAAAAATCAGTATCTTAATATAACAGATTTTCCTGCAACCAGGTCAATCTCTTTATTTATTCCTCCATAGTTTACCAGGCTTTTTCCACCTTTTTCAGAAGATATTTTCGCAGTCTCCAGTTTCCCGTTACTCCATTTCATGTCTATTTCAAAACCACCCCTGGCACGCAAACCTTTCACCTCTCCATTACTCCAATCAGAGGGTACTGCAGGAAGTAACCTGATAACATTTTTATGTGACTGAAGAAGCATCTCAGCGATACCGGCAGTGCCCCCGAAATTACCATCTATCTGGAAAGGCGGATGTGTATCAAATAGATTCGGAAGAGTGCACCTTCTGAGAAGATCCATTACATTCTCAAATGCTTTGTCTCCATCCTGAAGCCTGGCATAAAAACTCACCATCCAGGCCTTGCTCCATCCTGTCTGACCGCCACCGAATGATAATCTACGCTCTATTGTTGCCTCTGCAGCCCTGAATAATTCCGGTGTTTCCGGAGTAAACTGCGCAAGCGGGTAAAGTCCCAGCAGGTGCGACATATGTCGGTGTCCGGGTTCCGGTTCGTCATAATCATTGATCCACTCCTGTATCACTCCTTTTGAATTGACCTTTACAGGAGGCATTCTCTTCTGTGCCTCTCTGAGCTTTCCGGCAAAGTCACTGTCGGTCCCCAGTATACCTGATGCTTCCACGCAATTACCGAACATGGCATTAATGATCTCGATATCAATTGTTGCAGCATATGTCAGAAGTGATGTCTCTCCTGTTTCAGGATCCCTGAAACTGTTCTCAGGGGAATGAGAAGGATTTGTAACCAGATATCCTTCAGGCGATTCGACAAGAAATCCCAGGATATACTCCGCAGCACCTTTCATTAACGGATATGCCCTGTCACGCAGATAAGCAGTATCCTGTGTGAAAAGAAAATGTTCATAAAGAGGAAAGGTCATCCATGGGCCATTGAGCGGAGTAATACCCCAGACTCCATCAGCCACCCCTGTCCGGCCAAAAGGATCGGTAAGGTGATGAAAAGTCCAGCCATCGGTTCCATACATTTCCCTGGCAGTAACTGTTCCCGGAATAACAAGTTTTTCCATGAATGAGGTCAGTGCTTCTGTAGTCTCAGTCAGGTTGCAGACTTCTGCCGGCCAGTAATTCATCTGCAGATTTATGTTAGTATGAAAATCTGAATTCCATGCTGCTTTCATATCCTTGTTCCATATACCCTGCAGATTTGCAGGCAATATGGCAGGATTCCTTGATGAACACATAAGAAGGTACCTTCCGTACTGGAAATATAAAGCTATAAGGCCATCATCCTTTCCTCCGTTTTTAACAGCAGCAAGTCTTTCATCGGTTGGTTTATATGATAGGGTATCTTCACCTAAGGAAAGGTTGACCCTGTTAAACATCCGGCTGTATTCAGCAATATGACTGTCGGTCAGCTCACTGAATGATTTTTTATCAGTTTTATCAAGTATTGATCTGCACAACTCTTCAGTATCGATCGACCGGTCAAAATCAAGCTTGCTGATGTTATAATCAGTTGCAGCAGTAAGTCTGATAAATATTTCTGAGGCACCTGTTACCAAAATTGAGTCGTTCCCGGGTGATATATTACCACCTGCAGCACTTATCCTCATCTCACCTGCAAATTTCATATGTTCCCCACCGGGGCCGGCAAGGGGATCATCCACATCAATTATTTGTCCCTTCAGCAGGATCGTGTTATCATTTCTGACAATCGTTTCAGCATCCTTCTCCCTTCTGATAGAGAATGAGGCATTCACCAATCCATTATCATTGGATCGTATGCGAATTGACATAATATTATCCGGTGCAGATACAAAAACCTCCTGGGTATAGTTCTTACCATCTGCAAGAAATGACGTAGTTGCAATACCGGTCCGGAGGTCAAGTTCTCTCCTGTAGTTATCAGGCTTCCCATCCCATTTATATTTGATAAACAGGTCACCAAGAGGTTGATAAGATCTTATACGGGGTGGTGTTCCCAGGAAACTCTTTTCTGCAATTTCAACAGCCTTGCGGAAACGATTTTCAAATATTGCTTTCTGCAATCCCGGCAGGTTTTTCAGAGCATCAGGGTTATTATTATTGAGCTTGCTTCCAGCCCAGATACTCTCTTCATTTATCTGGATCCTTTCACTTACAGGATCTCCGAAAACCATTGCTCCAATTCTTCCGTTACCTACCGGAAGAGCTTCCTCCCAAAGGTTTGCCGGCTGATTATACCACAATTTCAACCGGGTTTCAGGAGAATCTGTCCTTCTCAAACAACCGGAAAAGGATGCAGCTATTAAAACAGAACCATAAATGATTAATAATCTTTTCATAATATTAACATTCACATTCACTTACTTTGACATATTCTCATACTTGGCCTGGAATCGCCTGTAGAGCTGTTTATGCTTATTATCCAGACTTATGTTCCTTCCGGTAATAAATGCATATTCAATATTATTTGTTGACATATCCAGAATGTCGCCTGTAGAAACCACAATATTGGCATCTTTGCCTGCTTCTATTGAACCTGTCTTATCATCAATCCCAAGGATCTTTGCAGTATTCAGAGTCACAGTCTGCAGTGCTTCCTCCTTTGTAAGTCCATAGGCTGCAGTCTCACCAGCTGCGAACGGGAGATTCCCATATGCCTGTTTTGAATATGTCAGGCCTACAAGTATTCCTTCCTTTTTGAACAGTGCTGCCAGTTTGAATGGCATCTTAGTATCACTGTAATCATATTTCGGAAGGCTCAGCGGGTCGTCGAGCAGAACAGGTATATTATTTTCCTTCAGAAATTCTCTTACCTCCCATGCTGACTCATCAGCGCCGGTCAGTACCATTTTCTTCACCCCATGACGTTTCCCGAATGATATAGCTGCAATTATCCCTTTTGGTTCAGAAGAACTTATAAAGAGGATTTTTGATCCGTCGAACAATCCTCTCAGTGATTCGAGACACAGATTTGCATCTTTTGGCTTATCAACTGCAGCATAGGCAACAGCATCAGTGAATATCTCCTCAAGGGCTCCGACATTCTTATCATATGTTAATCCAGGGTTTTGAGTGGACATAAAGTATCCTCCGCCTCTTCTTCCTCCTGAGGCTTTCCTTGGCCAGACAAGCTGGATTCCATTATCTGCTTTGTATGCTGCATCCATCCAGTTCCATGCGTCAAGCTGAACAACACTTGAAGTACCTGGCAGAAGTGATCCTACAGGTATTATCTGAGCAAGCAGGATGCCATTTGACCTTAGAACAGGAATAACATGAGAATCAGTATTATATGCAACAATGGCACGAACATTCGGATTGAGATCCCCTATCTCCCTGTTGTCTGATGCAACATCAACTCCGCTTCCTATTTCAACCAGGCCGAGGCTTGTAGCAGGAAATATAAGTCCCGGATAAACATGCTTTCCGGAAACATCGATCACCTCTGCTCCGGAATGTTCAGCTTTATAATCAGAACTCTCTCCTACGAAAGTAATTTTACCTGCGTCAAACACTACAGTACCGTTATCAATTACATTGCCGGTCCCTGTATGAATTGTACCACCGGCAAGTACTACCGTTTTTTTCTGTACCGGGGCAACCACCGGACTCTGTGCCAACGCATTGTTTACAATGGCGAATAATATCAGAACTGGAATATATAAATAGTTTTTCATCGTCTTGGGGAATTAGGGGTTGTTGAACTGCCTGCCGGTGTTTCTTTAAGAATATTTGCAATTATCCTGTTACGCTCGCTGTCAATCTCTTCTTTCATTCCGGCATCCTGATCCTCATCAAAATATATAGTACCGTCAACCATTGTTTTGTTTGCATGAGCATAAACTGAAAGTGGATAGTCTGTCCAAAGAACAAGGTCTGCATCCTTGCCTACCCTGATACTGCCAATCCTGTCATCAAGATGGAGTATTATTGAAGAATTAAGAGTTACCAGCTTTAAAGCATCTGTTTCATCTATTCCTCCATATTTCATTATCTTTCCGGCCTCCTGATTAAGCCGCCGCCCCATTTCGGAGTCATCTGAGTGAAGACAGGTCAGAACACCCCGGCTCATCAGGAGTGCAGCATTGTATGTAATTCCTTCATATACTTCATACTTATAATCCCACCAGTCGGAGAAAACAGATGCTGCAACACCATTTGCTGCAATCTGATCAGCTATCTTGTATCCCTCATTGAAATGTATAAGAGTATTTACTTTAATACCAAAGTCCTTTGCAAGATTCATTATCATTGTCCCTTCCGACTGCTGGTAAGTATGGCATGAAATGAAGCTTCGCTGTTCCAGTACATCAACAATGGCATCAAGCTCCAGGTCTCTCCTGGGAGGTACTTTTCCGGCACGATCAGCCGGTTTCATTGCATTCCAGGTTTTCCACTCAGTATTATAATCAACAGCCCGCTGGTAAGCATCTTTTATTATCTGTTCCACGCCCATCCTGGTGTTTGGATAACGGCTCGAAGTACGTTTTACATTCTCTCCAAGTGCATGTTTCAGAAATCCGACCTGGTTATCGACCTTCATCTCCTCAGCATTATGACCCCACCTGTTTTTAATTATTACTGACTGGCCCCCTATCGGATTAGCAGATCCGTGCAATACATGTGAAGTAGTCACACCTCCTGCAAGCTGCCTGTAGATTATCTGGTCTTCAGGATCAACAACATCTCCTGCACGAACCTCTGAAGTTATTGCCTGACCCATCTCGTTTGTTGCATCAAGTGCCATATGCGAATGTTCATCTATAATCCCTGGAGTGAGATGCATTCCGGTACCATCGATGACCCTGGTTCCTGAAGGAGCAGTAAGGTTCTTTCCTATCCGGGCTATCTTTCCTTTTTGTACAAGGACATCTGTATTTAAGAGTTTGCCTTCTTTTTCATTTGTCCACACAGTTGCATTTTTAAACAGAACATCTTCCTGTTTTGGCATATCAGTATTTCCATAAGCTGTAAAAGGATAGACAACCTTTCCGGGTTCAGATACTTTGCTGTCAGGCTTTTTGCGATCCTTTGCAGCCTCTGCAGAAGGTCCATTAAATTTTGCATTCCATTTAATCCATTTGCTATCTGAAAGCTGACCTTTACCTTCAAGGTTATTTCCGCTGATATATCCTGTAAGACGGTATTTCTGACCGGCACGGTCGAAGCTTATGTTTACCAGATCTTTTTCAACGGTGAAGGAAGCTCCCTTTATTTCTGTTGAATCAAAGGTAATCTTCACTGAAGGTTTATCAGTTTTCCCTGAAAGGACCATTTTAAAATGAGCAGTATCAGCATCAAGTGTATAGGAACCTCTCAGATCTTTAAGCCTGAGGTCAACAAAGCGGTATGGTACCCCCTGAACCCAGGTTTCAAAAATTATACAATCGTCACTGAAAATATTACCTGATGTTACAAGAAGGTTGGCGATCATATTCTTCTTTACTGCTCCAACCAGTTCAGAAGCACCAATCATGCTGGCAGGAGTATAGGTAAGAGCCTTAATTGCCTCATTTTCAGACAATCCATTACTTACTGATTTTCTGAGATTTGTAAGGAATGATGATCGTTGCTTAAGATCTGAGGAAGTAATTGCAAATGTAAGTCCTGCCTCTGCCACTCTTGAAAGATTATAAGGAGCCAGCTCATAATGCTTCAGTGTTGTATATGAAACAGATGATGCATCATATGGATCTTTTACATCAGGAGCATCAGGGTAGCTTACCGGGATAATAAGTTTATTTCCTGCTTTTTTAATATCCGGCAAAGTCTGATATTCATCCCCACCTCCTTTGATAATATACTTTATTCCGAATTCTTTCCCCAGTTTATCCGCTCTCATTACCTCAATCTTATTGGATACCTCAAAAATCTGGGGCAGGGAGAGATTTGCTGAGAATGCCTCAAGTCCATCATCGTGAAAATAACCTTCAGGAAGCTGCTTATACCACTGTGCATCATAATTTACCTGCCTCAGAAGTGCTATAATTCCAAATTGTGATGCCGGATACAGGTCAGCTGATCTGCTCCGAGTAAGTGAATAATTAGCCGAGGTTTTATTCTTCAAGATCAAATTATTAGCCTTCCCGTCACCAGTTGTTACAAGGGCAGATGTGCCCCGGGCAATCCCTTCTGCTTTAAATGCCACAACAGCACCGAAACCAGCCTTGCGGTATTCATCGGCCACTTTGGGATCGGGGATAAACTCCGAAGATATATCATAGGATGCATTTATTCCGTCATTCCAGTAGTCGGCTACCCTGGCTTCGGGAACTGGGGGTGCAGAAGACCTCCCACCCTGAGCAGGGTTCATGAATGCGGCATATGGATTAGTGCCTGAGGAAGATGGCTGTGTTTTTATTCCATAATTACCTGCATAAGCATCGATAAATGCAGGATAGACTGTTTTTCCAGTCAGATCGTAAATAATTGTTCCTTCAGGGAATACAAGGTTTTTACCGACAGCTTCAATCCGTCCGTCAGAGATAAGTATGTCGGCATTTTCGAGAGTGGTCTGGTAATCTGACACGATACGGGCATTGCGCAGGCCATAAACCATGATCCTCTTATCACTCACACCGGTTACCGGGGCATTGTCGTGTTGTGCCCTCATCTGAATTGAGACAAACAAGAGGATCAGAATCAGAGTTTTTCTCATATAATTTAAGGTTTAACAGTTTAGGTTATTAGTCAGGGTAAATATACTTTTTATTTCAAAAGGCGACAGGTTTCAGGCATCGGGCAGCAGGAAAAATTTCAGTATACACAAGCAGCCTGCACACACTCTCAGGACTCCAGATAATCTGCTAAATATGTGAATTTTAGAGTAAGCTCTCCGTTTTTGAGAATAGTAGCCCGTTTTATCATCGGGCTCTCCCTGCCTGTAATGATATCATACAACACCTTGCTGATAAGCATTCTCCCAAAATCCTGTGATGCATCACGAGGCAGCTCTCCCGGCAGGTTATCGACTGACATTACGGTTACATTTGAAGATCGTGAAAAGGCAGGTTCTTCCAACCCTGACAGAGGATTATAATCATAGTAGGGATCGGATATAGTTGTCACCCTGACTGTTGACGGCAGAGGGCCCGGCACATCACAGCTGATATCAGAAATTATATTTAACCTGAAGTCAGGTTTCAGCATATCCTCCCTTGAGAAGAAATGTGGAGAGCGGGGATCCCAGTAATGGCCTGCTATAAGTATATCTGTCACCCTGGCATAAGGCATAAATACCGATTCATACTCAGCCGGGAAACGCACAAAATGTCTGAAATTAAACTCTTTGCCTCTGAGGTGCCTTGTATAATGCTGCGGGCCTATCTGGCAGAATACCGGAACATCAAACTCCCTTGTGAGGAAATCCTCAGGTTTAACCTGTACTATATTGGCTACATTGAGTGTTTCCACAGCTCCGTTTGCGACACGTCCTTCTCCTGTGACAAGTATCTTCAATCCAAGTTTTAGTTGAATTTTTCTAAGGCCTGCCCACACCTCATCAAGATCGTGGCACTGGTAGGCAGGTTTCAGTCTGAAGTTGTTCGTAATGAAGCCCCTTGCCCTCAATCCGTTGTAAGCCCCTACAATACCCGCATGGCGCCCGAAGGCTACAACTCTCTGACCACGGTCAGTAGTAAGCAGTTCAAAATCGATCAGTGTCAGTTTATTATGAACCATCGCCATGAACATATCATAGTTTTGCAGCTGTTTTTTAGCGACATGAGCAAAGAACATGTATGTTTTACCAGGAATCATCGTTCTTTTATCTACCTCTTTTACACCAAGCAGGATGTCACAATCAGTAAGATCCTCCTTCATCGGGATATCGAGATACTCATATTCTTCATTTGAATAACAGCGGATGTCACTTGGCTGCACAAAGAACTGTACATCCGGATACGATTCCTCAAGAGTGGTAATCTGGGGAGGTGTGAGGGGTACTCTTCTGTCGGGAGGGTTTTTAGTTTCACGCAATATCCCGACTTTTAATCTCATTGTCATAACTGAAACCTTGTAATAGCGGTAATGTGAAGATACTATTTCCGGACCGAATTTTACGATAATTCTACGCTAAATTGTACATTTTTTGTACCTTTGCAGTTCATATTACCGGGGCTGACATGGTTTTGACAGCATGAGTGGTGGTATGTAAGCATGCAGTGTGTGGTGGCGCGTCACTTAAACAGTGCTACAAACCAATAAAAGGCGAAACAAATTACGCTCTTGCTGCTTAAGCGAATAAAGTAACTTAAGCTTTATCCCGGCACCAGGTGTCGGGACGAGACGTCTCCCGGCGGTCATGCCCTGATCCAACCCGAAATGGAGGCGCTAACAATCCGGGGCTAGTCTGAGGGATGTCCCTGTCCGAAGGCGAAAATAAAAGGGACTAAGGGCAGGTTAGGTTGTTCTGCATCTGGCCGGTCACGAAAACCAAGCAGGAATAAGCATGTAGAAAGCATATGGCTTCCGTGTTTGGACGCGGGTTCGACTCCCGCCAGCTCCACAACCTTCGACCCCAATTAATTTGATTTTCAGTTAATTGGGGTCTTTATTTTACTACTTTCCTCTACTTTTCCTCAATTCTTGAATTTTATAAGTTCTACTTCTTATCTAGTAATCAGTCATTTCTACAGTGTCAAATATACATTCCCTATCTCTTCTTTCCTTATGCCAAGGTACCTCCTGGTAACAGCCACACTTGAATGCCGGAACAATTCGCTCAGAAGGATAAGACTGTGATCCGACTGCAAGTGGTTCTCATATACTTTTCGACCGAATGCCTTACGCAAACTATGGGTAGAGTAATGCAGCCGAGGATTATTAAATATCCTTTTAAGGATCCTATTTAAACTTTTATAGTATAATGTTACCTTGAAAAGGCTGTGCATGTGTCTGATAACGTGATCGTTGAAAAAACCAGCACCAAATCCGTCAACAGGAAATTTAAAGACCCCTGTAAATCATTGATCTACAGGGGTCTGCGATTTATTTTCAAACAAACTGTTCACATTAATCCGGAATTGGGTTTTCTATATGACCGGATATGCAAGCTGATTATAAAAGGATTTTTCAAAATGACAAGGATTCAGAAAGCCTTCTGAATCTTTCATAGATCTTTTCACCTTTCGCAATTCTTTCGGCATTACTGCTTAGTTGTTTTTTAATATTTTCCTGATCTGGTTCAGGACCTATATATTTCAAATTACCTGCTCCAAATTGACTTACATACCAGGCACGGGCACGAATCTTTTTATCACTAACTGCAGTAACATCAACTTCGTAATTTGATTCACGGGTAGAATAAAATATGTAATCTGTAACTGTAAAAGGTTGTAGTCCTTCATTGATCCTATGATACGGAAAGTATAAATGATAAGCGGCTGCCCTCGCAGCGTCGAGGGTTATGAAAGCTGACATACGATGGTCGGTTTTAAGCCACTTCATCCAGGTAGTACCAGGGTCCATAGTAAATACTGCATGGGGACGATATTGTCTTATCAATCTGCAGACTTTCTCACAAAGTTCTTCTTCTGGAACATATTCTAACATTCCATCATCATATCCCAGACAAATGAAAGTATCCGTTACCGGTGTTATTCCCATTTCTCCACATGCTTTTTCAGACTCAATTTTCCTTATCTGGGCAAGTCTCTCACTTGTCATATCAAGATCTCTCGAACCCTTGTTACCGGTTGTATACCATACCATTACAATTTTGTTGCCATTTGCCTTAAGTAACGACAATGTCCCCAAACATCCGGTTTCATCATCCTGATGCGGACCCACCCACATTATTGTTTTATTTGTCCATTTAGTTATGTCATCAGGAGCTTTTTGGGCTCTTGTGTCCGTCTGTCCTGATACACTCAGCGGGAGAATTGATATCAGCAGACTTGTCAAAATGAATGTCATCTGTTTAGTTTTCATGTTTTATTCCTTTCTTTGTTTTTATGTTGCTTCCATGAGCCTGTCAATTAAAGGTAGGAATAAAATATTAATCTATCGTTTCTCTTAAGAGTAACCAGTAATATCTATTGCGGAGACTAGGAACAAAAAACCAGTCTTCTGAGCTGGATTTTCATTACTTTGCAAAGTATAACATAAATACTCTCCACCATGGAAAGAACCAAAGGCAAGCCTAAACTAATTTATGAAGCCAAAGGCAATGAACATTATTTTCCTACGCCGTACTCTGCTTATTATTATGGTATACCGGACAATATAGTCTATGTCATATACTCAAGCCATTATGAAATACCTAGTGGCAAGGTTGGATCTGAATTTGTTATAGCTGAACTTGAAGAATTTTCATATAATTATGGAAAAGAGACCTTACTTGCGTATAAGGACAATGATCTATGGCCATTGACTATGAAAGAAGCTGTTTGTGGCTGGACTCAAAAAATGAAGATTATTAAGACTTATAAGATGGGTGATACTAATTTAACACCTGTGTCAGCCAAAACAATCATGAATAAATTCTTTGAGAGTAAAACAAAACAATAATCTGACCAAAACCCTAAAAAACCTACGCTCGTCCTGACTAAACTTAATTCAAAATATTAGAAATTTATCTTAAAAAGGCTGTGCATGTATCTGATTATGCGAATGTTATAAAAACTGTCAACCCTTCCGTCAACAAGAAATTTAAAGATCCCTGTAATTAGTTGATTTACAGGGATCTGCATTTTAGGTGTGAGGTGCCACCAGCCCCATAAGAGTGTCAGGTATACCGGGAAAGCCAGTGTTCTTGACCATTGCTTGCAGGACCAGATTGACAATAAAAAATAAATTTCAAGTAACTGGCAATTAGTTATGTATGTTAACTATTAACTGGTCGGCCAATTGTGGTCAATATGACTGTCTTTTGCAGGAAGCATCCAGTATATTTTTTTATGCAGAAAATATACCCTTCCCATCCAATTTATTTCTGATCCACAATTGAAGAATTACCAAAACAAAATAGATAAATGAAGCAGCCAAGATAGTTTTATGAAATAAATGGAATCTGGGTTGATAAACCTGCAAATCTGGAGACATAAATGTATAAATAGCCATACACAATATAAACACTAAACATCCCCAGGAAGTAATCGTTAAAGTATTAATAATAATTTTTGAATTATTATTTAAATAAATAGGTTGCTTTGAAACTCCTGTGTTTCTCTGCTCTGCCTCGGCTTTTTGTATCTGTTCAATCTCTTCCAGTAATTGTTTTTCTTTTCGTTCACTTTCAGGATATTTATTTCTGGCTCCGGAATAATAAGCTAAAACAGTATATAGAACTAACGAGAACATCCAGGTTGGAAGAAATATATAATAATATGGTATTACATTAAAGATATTAAGTGAAAAACCAAAAGCCAGACTGGCTAACCATGATATGATGGAAGTATTATTCTTACCCGCTTTCCCATAATATGCCCAGAATTGAGTAAGGTTAATCTTCGGGAATATCCAGTGTTCAGCAAAAATTATTGCACCGATAGGAACAATAATTATTCCTGCATAGGTAAGCAACTGCATCATTGTGGTAAAAACAAAAGGGAAGCAGGCAATAATAGTAGTGATCACTCCGAGAATTAAAGTAGTTTTCTTTCTGGAATATTTATGAAAAACAGCGACAGCTGCAAGACCGGCGCGATATAATAAAGGAACAGCGGTGGTCAATCCTCCAGCTAAAACTGTGAATATTCCGGCAACTCCCAGAGTACTGAATCCCACATCTCCGGGATCAAGTTGTATTAAGGTTGTTTTTAAAATTAAGGCTGAAGAAGCCCCCATAATTCCTGCACATATCCAGCAAACATAGTGCCCGAGATACATCCCGAATGAAGAAAATAGTCCAAATTGAAATTTTGGTGCAAATCGTAATAACGCCATATCTACCAGTCCAAAGTGCAGAGTTGCATTTGCCGCCCATGCAAAACCGATTATTTCAAAAAGACCGATTCCTGATTTCCTGTAACTTGTCCCTGTCCATACATCCTGGTCTATTATTTTGTAGAGATCATGAAGTGATGTTACTTCTGTTGTTCCAATTACATGATATGCTAAAAATGGCAATGAGGCTAAAGCACCTACGATAAACATGCAGATCATCCAGGGTACACAGATTATCGAGAATTTGGCTATCGCATCAAATCCAAAAAACGCAATGGACACTACAAAAGCTCCGGTAGCCAAAATTAGAAGAACAAAAAAAAGATTCTGAGGATACCATCCTAACTGAGCTGGGATATTTAAAACAACTCTTAATGAAGAACCGGAAACAGTGATCATGGTTCCGGTAAATACTGCAAACATTACTATATTTAATGCATTAAACAATAATATTGTATTGTTTCCGGCAATTTTCTTTATGTAGGCATAAAGAGAAAGCCTTGTTTTGACTGCAATAGGTGCCGTTATAAATGTCCAACTAAGAACAGCAAGCAGGTTACCGACTAATAACCCTACTAAAATATCAAATGCATTTGCACCTATAGTTACTAATGTTGCACCAATCACAAATTCAGTGGCTGCAACGTGGTCAGCACAGAATATACCGGCAAAATGTTTTTTCCCGTGTAAGTCATATTTCGATACGGGCCAGCCATCTCTTTCTTTTAAAGAGAATATACTTGTAAATTTAGTTTCACTATCCATCCTGTTGTTTCTTTATCACTCAGAAAGATGTGAGTTTGATATTAGAAGATAATTTTTAATAAATTATTCATTGACAAATTATGGCCTGTAGCTGCGTGTTCACTAATCCGAAATAGTCAGATTAACATGACACTAGAACTTAATTTGTATGGTTTTTCCGGTTTTTGCAGATTCTTCGGCAGCACTTAAAATAATTGTATTTAACAGCCCATCTTCACCTGAAGTGAGTGGTTTTTCGTTATCACGTACACATTCAATAAAATGATACATAGGTTCCACAGAAAATCCCATTTGTTTATCAAAAACTGTTGGTGTAACAAACAAATCCGGGAAAGATGAATCTGGAAATCCTTTGGCTGTTTCTTCTGTATATTTGGCTAAAGCTCTATGGCCTGTAGGATCCAGCATCAAAACACCTTTTGATCCTAGAATCTCACATTTGTTTTCAATCAAAGAAGGATAGGTTTGAGGCAACGCCCAGCTGTTTTCAACAACAGCAGTGGCTCCGTCTTCAAAATCGATTATACTTAAATACAAATCCGGAGTTTCAACTCCCATCCTGGTGAGTATTCCCTCCTTTTTAATGCACTTAATACTTTTTGGTTTCTGTTCTAGCAACCAGCAAATTGTATCTATGGAATGACTTCCCAGGAAGTGAAGTACTGATGAACTGCTTGCCCATGGTAACATTTTTGTAGGGACATAAGCTGTATCTGATAATCTGAAGTATATATAAGAAATTTTTCCAATTTCATTATTTCTTATAGTTTTCCATGCATAATTGAATGCGGGATTCCAGCGATTATGCCAGTCTACCATTATATACACCTTATTTTTTTTTGCAGCATCTATCATTTCCTGACATTCCTTTACCGTTGTAGCCAAAGGTTTTTCCACCATTATGTGTAATCCTTTTTCTGCTGCTTTTATTACTGGTGCTGCATGACAGTTATCCTGAGTGGCTATAGAAACAGCATCGAGATCTTCTTTTTCCAGCATTTCATTCATGTCAGCATAATGACCCGGAATCATATATTTAACAGATGTGTCTTCAGCAAGTTTTTCATTTAAATCACATACAGCAACTATTTCAGCTGATGCACACTGTTTATAAGCAGCAACATGCATTTGTCCCCATATGCCGAGTCCGATAACACCGATTCTAACTTTTAGCTTATCCATAGATTAACTTTTAATTATAATTAATTTTAGGTCCATCAATGTATGTCTTCAAACCAAAGTGCACCGTTTATTGTTTTAAATTAAGGTGTGATTGTATAAAGATATTCCAAAAGTTTTCATAATCCAATTCGAGTTTTCTTACGATATAGTTTTTGAGTCTTTCCTGTTATGTTTTCTTTTAGATATTACTCCTTTCTTTAAGTATTTTTTGTCTCTTCCAATATATACATCTGCTGATGTCAGATTCCTAAGAGGCTCATGACATCTTTCATTGTTATGGTATGTGATACTTCAATTTTAAGAAGACTATTCTTATTGAAGTGTTGCTTGCAATGCACTGACTATTTAAAGGTTGAAAAGTCCCTCACCACTTCCGTAAACAGACAAATAAATGACCCCTGCAAATCATTGATCTACAGGGGTCTGCGATTTGAGGTTGTGGTGCCACCAGCCCCACATGAGTTTTTATGCAGGTTGCTGATTCGGATATTAGGCGGCCGTTTGCACATATATTTAATAGAGCCATATATAATGCACTACTAATGCTATTTTCATTTATATTGACTATTCTATGTGGTTGATTCAGAAGATGCTAGAAAAGGTAAGATGAGATAAAAAAGCGTCACTGGAAACGTCAACATGCTATCAATAATTCTATCAGATTTTTATAAGTTCTGTAACTAAATATTAGTAGATTAACACACTTCAACAATCAGTAGATGTTCATTTTTCTTTGGTACTTTACTGGAATCTCCTAGGCTTTCATAATATCACCTTTTTTGAAGTAAACATATTATCCACTTTCCCCAGTATGACCATACTTTTTTTGATGTATTATTCAGACAAACAGGAATATATTTGTTAAATAGTTCTTCTTATCATATTTTCAATCTAATTATCAAATCGGTCCTACTCAGATTTTATGAACTAGTATTCTTCCAGAGTAAATGTAGTGATAACCGCCGGGTGATCACTTGGCCATATTCCTTTATATTTGAAGTGCATATCTGATTTTACTGCATGCAATTTTGCACCCTTGTAATAGATATAATCAATTCGCCAAGATAGTTTTTCGGCAGGAATCGTTGCTGATGAGTAATCCAGATCAGGATGTAATTCCCTGAAGGAATCCTTAAATCCGGCATTCTTCATTTCCTGACTAACCGGCCATTCAACTACCAAATTGTTGTGCCATTCTTTTTTTGCAGGCACCCAATCAAGATGGGATGGACTATTAAAATCACCTCCAATTATTATCGGAATATCATCAGCCTGATCGATCTGTGGTTTCAACTTCTCCAATATTATTTTTATCTCTTTATGTCGATTCTTCGCTTCTCCAGCTATTAGTTTTTCTGGAGTGGCGTCCTGTTCCCTGGCATCACTACTCCAGCCGGGCAGGTAATGAAGCCATATGCTGGCAAGATTTATTTTTTGATTTGTACTCAACTGAATTGTAGCTATACCCGTCCACAATTCATCGTATTCAACCCAGGTCTTTTCAATAGGGTATTTGCTTAAAATTGAAATATTGGCACTTGATAAATAAAAATAATATCCCAGCGCATCAGCAATCATTGGACCTGAACCGTAGGTTTCCTGCATCGTCACAATATCCGTATTCGTCTCCTTGATGAAATCAATAACCTGCTGCGGTCCAATTTCTTTTCCCCGCCTACGTCCGCCGTGCCAAATATTCCATTGTAAAAGATTCAATTCATCAATGTGCTTTGCCGATGCACGAGGGATTTTTGCAACTGATACAAAGCTTTCATACCGCTGTGCCACATCTTCAGAGCTTAGTGTATAGTCGTAGATATTAAATTCATCGAGGGCTCCATCTAAGGTTAAATCAGGATTGTTTGCCAGTGCGTCAGTGGCTAATCCTACCGGCAATCCTGCATCCAAATCCTTCACCGGTCCCATGTAATAGATTGCTACATTTAATCCATCAAAATAGATGCGTGCCTCATTGGCCTCGCGATTGATTGTAAACAGCAATTGGTGCCATTCGCCGTCATTAATTTTTTGTCGGGGTGCAGTGGGTCTGTAATCTTTTCGAAAACTTTCAACTCTTTCTTCTTTACCATCGTGCTTACCATTGCCAATATTCCATGCCCAGCTTCCATCAGGCTGACATATTATTGCCCACCCTTTATTCAAGCCACTTACCCTACTCCATCCTGCATAACGATTGTCAGTATAGTCTTTTATTTCTCCTGAGTTCCATTCTTTGTTGGATGCAATTACCTGAAACTTATCATTTGCTGATATGGTCTGAACCCATACTTCAATAGAAAAATCCTGGTCTTTCCACAAAGAAGATAAGATCTCATTATTATTGATCCGGACAAAACTATCATTTGTAGCACTTCCTGAAAAAAACTTTGCTTCACCCTTTATCCCCTCCACAATAGAATCCCTGCCAATGAATGAAGCAAGGCTATTAGACGTTTTTTGAGCTTCGAAATCAATTGATATGATTGGTTTTATTTTGCTTATTTGTTGGGCATTTGCAGTTGCCAAAATCAGGCACAAAACTGCTGTCCATATAATCTTCTTCATCATAAAAGTTTTAGTTGAAATTCTTTATTATATCTTCAGATATCTCTGAATAACAAAAGATACGGAATATTACCTGAAGTGTGTCAAGCTCATCCATGACTTCATCTAATACATAGAATTAATAACTTCCCTGGCCTTTATCACCGTTTTAAGAGCTTTTCCTTCCGCAATCGACTCAATAGTAAATCCAGCCAGGTGTTCATGTATTTCCTCCAACTTTCTGTCCGCTTCAGGTGTACCTAGTTTCTTTAATCCATTTTCAATTATCCGGATCTTTTCAAAATCCTGTATCCCTTCCCTCAGTTTCTCGAAACGTATCGATGTTTTGGCACCCGGATAAACAAAAAATGTATCCCCGGCAGGCCAGGTCCTGAATCTTGTATCGCTTAATGGCTCATCAAACGACATTCCTTCAGCAAAACCACTATCCCTGCTTATACAGGAATATGTTAAAACCAAGATTGTCATCAATATGATCAGATGGTTTGATCTTAGTTCAATTCTGTTCTTCATTGTCTTAAATATACAATACTGCATAGAGTCCTCATAATAAGTTATATCACTATCTAGTCCTTGATAAAATTTCAAATTCATCAACCTTTTCACCTTTTGTGTTTTTAATAGAAAAGCTAAGCTTCTCGTTTGCAACATTTGTCTGAAGTATCATGTTGTTTCCAAGAACCAGTATTGGAAAGTTATTCCTCCCATCCGTTTTATCAATCCTGTCAAAGACGTGATGGTGACCACATATCAAAATATCAATATTTGCCTCATTAAGTATGGGTCCCCACTTTTCAGTGATATCACCTGCTCCATGCTTGTTTCGGCCGGAGAAAGGAGGAATGTGGAACAGAACGATTTTATATTTTGATTTCAAAAACTCTTCTCCCTGAATTTCCTTTTTAAGCCATTGGGCCTGCTCGGTACGATATTGATCAAAGTCAACCAGGCCTGCATATACCGGATGTGTATCAGGTTTGTCTTCTCCTGAATCCATAATTACAAAACGAACATCCCCATGGCTGAATGCAAAATAATATTTACCACTTGAATGAGGAAAGTATTTAAATAATTCCCTTGCATTCGGCCCCCGGGTTTCATGATTACCCCTGGTCACAATCATTGGGATACGTTTAGCAAAGGATGCTACGCTTATATCCAGAAAGTTCTGGAAAATTCTTTCTTCACTCCCTATCCAGTTTAAAATATCTCCGTCGAAGAACATCATATCCAATGAATCTACTGGATTGATTTGTAACAATGTGTCTAAGACTGCACCCCTTTCGTGCATATCTGTTAACACACCAAATGAAAATGATTCCTTGGCAGTATTTAAGGTTTCAAATTCGCATACTTCATCAACAGTAGTATCGCCGAATATGACCTCATATGGATCATATTGGATTATTTCCTTGGACACAATTCTGTAGCGGTATTTCTTTCCAGCTTCCAAATTTGTCAGCCGGATGGATTGCCTCTTTGAGTTTGCATCAACCAATCCATTTGTCGTGCTTTTAACTATTTCAGGATAACCACCCCAAACCGGGAATGTTCCAAAATTATCATCGCCACAATATTCTACCCATGACAAACAATTCTTGTTTGTAAACCAGACAATGGTCATACAATTTTCACCCGGTTCTACAAGATAAGGCCCGTGAGTTATCTTCAGTTTCTCTTTTGAAATTGCTAATGAAATATTCCATGGAGCCAGAAGAACCAAAGACAAGGCCAAAACGACTATTGTTTTGCTTTTCATAACGACTAGTTTATATTGTTTCAAAAACTTTGTATAAGGATCCAAATCAAGAAAATCAGTTGAACTTAAACGTTGAAATAATCCCCAGATGGTCAGAGGGATAACCTGGAGTCTTTCCATCCCTGCCTTTAAAATCCAGAATAATAGGCTTATAGTCAATTAAATGCAGGTTTTGCCCTTTGAAGTATATATAATCTATACGACCGGTTCCTCTGGGGCTTGAGAATCCGGGATATTCTTCAGGATCGGGATAAATTTTCCGGAGTGCATCAACAAATCCAGCCTCGCTCATCAGTTTGCTATGCCCTGATTCACCAATACCATCGTCCAGATGGGATTCGGAGTTGTAATCACCACCAAAAATAAGAGGAATATGATCAGAATTACTGATAAGAGTTGACCATGCATTTAATACTCCTTCCAGATCTTCTGGTTTTCCACCATTATACCAGTTGGAAAATGCTATGATTTTTTTCTTATCTGTTAATTTGATTTTTGCTCCTCCATTATTAAATGCATAATTGTTTCCGTAGTTGGACTTTTTCTCAACCATGTAGGCATCTTCAAAAGGATAGCGACTCATAACAGAGAGATTTGCACCCCAAACCGCACCGATAGTACTGCTCGCTTCATAATAGTAGAAACCCAGACTGCTTGATATTTCTGATCCGGCTCCATAGGTTTCCTGCATTAGAACAATATCCGCTTCTGATTCCCTGATAAGTTCTATTATTCTCTTAATACCATCAAATCCATCCTCCTCAAGGGTGAAGTGGGTCCCTCCATGCCATATATTCCAATCCAGGATTGTGAAAGTATCGGTAAGCAATTCAGGTTCATCTTTCACATCAAGCTTCCCCTTAACTAATTGTTTTATATCTTCTGAGGCAAGTGCTGCAGACCAAATGTTCAACTCATCCACTATACCTTTGAAAGATTCGCATCCTGAGATTGCATCCTTTTGTTCACCAAGATGCAATGGAAGATTCGCCTGAAAGTCGCTCTCATCCATATCACCAATATGTAGAATACACTTATTTATCCCGTCATAATAAAGCCTGATCTCCTTTTTTTCTGCATCATGTGTAAAGCTCAGGTTATGCCATCCGCCATCACTAAGCGGCTGATCCTTATATACAGGTTCATACAGATAGTGTACTCTCCCATTACCGATATTCCATCCCCATCTGCCATTGAAACTATACAATGTAATTCCTTTGGACAGGCGCCTCTCTCCATATATCCCGGCATTCATTTTTTCAAAATCAGAGCTGCTTAAAATGACACAAGTATCTTCATCATAGTTATCTGATTTCAGCCAAACAGATACCGTAAAATCATGATATGATGAAAACAATTCTCCATCAATAACTTCAGGCAAGAATTCAATATAATGACCGGTAAGATCAATTCCCTTTTTGCTTATACCCTGGCAAAGCGATGGAGGATTCTCACTAAGCTCATGTAATTCCCGTTTTCTATCAAAGCTAATTGACAGCAGATTGTTATTATTGTCTATTTCCAGTCCTGTTTTGCAGGAATTCAAGTAAAAAAATAATATCAGAAGGAAGATAAACTGTTTAATGTTTACTGTTTTTATTTGTATCATAAATCACTTATGAATATTTAAAAACGAATTATGTTGTTCTGCAAATTATATCTTTATTCTAATATCCTGATCACTGTAAATACGGGATTGTGATCAGAGGCCCTCTTTTTCTCAATTACTCTGCTTTCAACCAGCTCCCACTTTTCCCATGGTCGAAAAAAAATATAGTCAATCTTTCTCCTGGGATCAATAGAGGGAGACGTAGGTTCATTTCCGGGAGAAGAATTGATCCATTTTTTCTTTATTATTTCAATGGTTTTACTCTCAGGACCTGCATTAAAATCGCCAGCAAGTATAGAAGGAAAAATATCGGTTCTGATAATATCATTTAAGTCTTCTGCCTGTTGGTCCCTGATATTGGCATCACGGTGATCCAGATGTGTACATGCGAAACGAACTGTGTCACCTGTTTCGATGATAAAGAGGGACTCAAGTACAGCTCTGGGCTCTGAAGCATCCCCTGATGTTAATGGCAGTATTTTTGTCGATAAAAAAGAATAATCCGATAGAATCCCAAGGCCATATTCTCCCCCGTCAAAATCCATAGTCTTACCAAATATGGGATTCATATCTGTAAGTCTTGCAAGCTCAACAATCAGATTTACACCTCTTGATCGTCCGGTCATGCAATCCACTTCCTGAAGTGCGACCACATCAGGATCCAATTCATTTATCAGGTCTGCAACAATTCCAAGATTAGATTCATAGTCCTGATTGCCGCTATAATAGGACTCTCCATGAAAGATATTGAATGTTAATACCTTCAGGTAATGATTCTGGGCTAGCTCAGGTTGTTCTTGTGAGATAACCTGCGTAGATAATAAAAACAACCCCGCGATGCCATTAAGGATAAAAAATAAAGGTCTCATAATTGCTATTTTATTAATATTTGACTGTTAACCTATGAAGAACTCCATCAAACTTTCCGGTTTCTCTAATAGTCATTATCATTTTCGAAAAAGTACTGATTCACATTTCTCTCATCATACCTGTTTGATCCAAAATTTATACCCAACCATATATATCCGATGTTTTCTCGACAAATACTGTTTACAGTACTCTGAGAAATTTCTTAAGTCCTGTTAGACTATAAAAGTTACTTATCTGATCATTTCCACTTATTGTTGCAAGAGTAAGTATTGAGTAAAAAACTATAACCTATATCATGTTTTGTATTCAATTGCTTTACGTGACATTAAACCAAAATATAGCCAGAATTGGTTTCACAGACTTTAAAATCTTCAATTCAAAGCGAAATAATTTATCATAAAGTTAAGTTATACTTTTGTACTATTCAATAGTTGCGGCTTACAACAAATCGACTAATATCGGCTTGTAATGCACTGACTATAAGTGTGCTGAAAAACCAGTCAACAATCCCGTCAACAGAAAATTTAAAAACCCCTGCAAATCATTGATCTACAGGGCTCTGCGATTTATAGAAGTGGTATTAACCAAGGCTATTTTATTGGCTGGATGAATCTATATATTTAATTTTTAATTGTTTAAGTAATTTCTGATATTGCTCAAGATCTCCATGACCTATAACCTCTTCCTCAATAATTTTAAATTGTTCTAAAATCTCATTTCTTTTTTGTTCGCTAAGTACTTTATTTGCCATTGGAAAAAGCATATCCTCTTCCTTCTGAATGTGACTATGTAATAGATTTACATAGTTTGTTAAACAGGTTGATACTAATCCATAGGAATTTGCAAAGTTGTTTTTATAATCTTCCACGCCTGCAATAAGTCCATTGATGTAGCCCCTTCCAACGTTGTGTTCTTGGAGCATTACATCAACTTGGTCATTATCTTCTTGAATTCCAGACAAAACAAGTGCAGGAAACAGGGCAGTTTCTTCTTTACCATGATGACATTTATCTGCAAATGTTCTAAGGAAATCAATTATCTTCTCAACATCTCTTGTGTCAAATTCCTTATCTTTCTCTATGTTTCCAGCAATTTTAGTCATAATGCTTAACATCTCTTCAATCGCGTTATGTTCCAGTATTAAATCTTCTGTTAGTGTCATGATTCTGTTTATTAAAGTATTCCGACAATAGATTTTCCAATATTCTATGCAGGTTTGAATGCCGGATTCGTTCTAATTAATCATAATAATAAAAACCTAATTCAAGGATTAATAACTCCATCTTCAAAGTCGTAGGAGAAAAGCAGTTTACATTCCTTGCTTCCCAATTTAATCCTTAATTTCAAAGAAACAAAATAAAGATTTGTTCTGTATCTAGATATAAGCTCGCTATAAAACTGAGCTGATTAATTTTAATATTGACGAAAGGATTATTGATAAGACTCTTGGGGGTAGTTTAAAAATAATATGACATCTGCAATGCACTGACAACGTGTGCGTTGCAAAATACGTCAACAATTCCGTCAACAAGAAATTTAAAGACCCCTGCAAATCATTGATCTACAAGGGTCTGCGATTTAAGGTTGTGGCGCCACCAGGAATCGTCCTGTAAGCTATCAAAACAGTGATATTCATCTTCTAACGAATTGATATACAACTTTTAACTGCAAAAGCCGGACATCTTGATCACATTTGGCCGGTCATATTCAATTAACATATATAACTAAACAA
>DATKTA010000011.1:0-130654 GCA_035531395.1 Bacteroidales bacterium | reverse complement strand
CAGGTGAATAGATTAAAAAAAAAGGATGCTCATAAAGAACATCCCTGTACTTAGTAAAACTGAATCTAACTTTGTAATTGACTCTAAATTTTCGTGAGTATAACTTTTACACCTTTTAAGCGGCCTCTTCAACCTGCCTTAGAACCCTCATTATGTTTCCACTCCATATCTTTTCGATCTCTTTCTTTGAATAGCCTCTTCTTAAAAGTTCTATTGTAATATTCTTCATTTCGGATGCATTTTTACATCCGTCAACTCCTCCCCCGCCATCGAAGTCAGTTCCTATCCCAACGTAATCTATTCCTATAACCTGAACAACATGATCAATATGGTCAACTATATCACTTACTGTGGCGAGCTTCTCATACTTCTTCCTGATCTCCCTGAACTCTGACCTCATCTGGTTCTTTCGTGTTTCAGTAGCAATTGTATCATAATCACCATATCTCGATCTCAGATCATTAAGTTTTGCCTCCATTTCAGGATTTGGTTCCATGGTCTTCAGGTATGCACTCAGGATACATATCTGTATAACACCTCCGTTTGCTTTCAGAGAAAGAAGCATATCGTCGCTCAGGTTTCGGGGATTACAGCATAATGCCCTGCATGATGAATGAGAGGCGATCACAGGAGCTTTGCTTAACTCCAGCACATCATAAAACGATTTATCGGAAATATGTGAAACATCTACAATCATACCCAGTTTGTTCATCTCCTTAATCACCTGCTTTCCGAAATGAGAAAGACCGTTGCTTTCAGGTCCTGCAGGATCATTTGAAGAATCACAGATATCATTGTTTCTTGTATGGCAAAGGGTAATATATCGTGCACCCAGATCATAAAATAACTTTACATTTGAGATATCAAGACCTACCGGGTATCCATTTTCCATGCCGATAAATGCTGCAATTCTTCCGCTCTTCTTTATCCTGTATGCATCATCAGCTGTGTATGCTAATTCTGCCTGTTCAGAGTTTTTTGCTACATTATCATGTATTGCATTGAAAATATAAATTGCACCCTCATTCACCTTTGCAAAGGTTGTATCATCTCTTGGTCCCTGGCCCGTAAAAACTGCGAAGAATTCTGAATGCAGGCCTCCCTCTTTCATCCTGGGGAAATCGACACAACCTTCTTCATGCCTTATGCCCATATCAAATTCAGGATCTGCAAAGTCCATCGGAGTATCGCAATGAGTATCGATGGTTAATATTGATTTATGTATCCTGTCTGCCCGATGTGCAAGTTGTTCTTCCTTCGTCCCGCAGGCAGTCAGAATCAACAGAATAAATATTGAAAAATTTCTAAAATACATGCTTTTCAAATCATATAACCAGCAGTGCAAGATAAGTAAAAAGTGATTGCTATAAGCTGAAACATTGATATTTAACCAATTTTAACAGAGTGATGTAAAATTGAAGAATGGCGGTATATGCAGACTCTCTGCGAATATTACATATTACTTTTCCCTGGCATTTTCCTTTTCGAGGTACTCCAGCCTTTTCATTATTTTTTCGATATATTCAGGTGGAAAAGGTGCATTTAAATATTGCTCTTTATTAAGCGGGTTCTTTAATTTATCAATAAAACTGCGGTAATAAATAACAGCATTCTTTTTATCCCCCAGCTTTTCATCATACAGGTTTGCGATTGTCATCAGGTAACTTATATTATCATCAATTGCATATGCTTTCCTGAGATTTTCAATAGCTTCTACATTAAAACCAGCATCTGCCTGAGATGCAGCACATTGAAAATAAGTATAAGCAAGCTGAATATGAAAAGGGTAGAGAATTTTGCCTGCCTTCTTATAAAAGAGTATGCTTTCCCTCGAATCTCCAGTCCTGCTGTAACACTGGCCAAGATAGCTGCATGTCTCATAATCCGTGGTATCAGCCCGGTATGCCAGCAAAAGATAAGGAATAGCTTTCTGCGGCTGAAGATTGTAAGAGTAACCGATCCCGACTCTTTTCAGATAAAGTTTTGAAGAATCTCCCGAATTCAGGATCACCAGGTAATCATCCATTGCCCTTTTGGTATAGTCTCTTGAAAAATATAACTGAGCCCGTCTGGCATAGAGATCCATGTCGGAAGTATCAATATTCATGCCCATTGAAAGAATTGCCACGGCCGTATCCCACCTCGATGTTGAAGCATAGAGATATGAGAGGTTCTTTATTGCATTGAGGTTTTCGCGGTTTATTGATAAGGATATATTGAGCAGATCGATAGCATTCTGAAAGCTGCCTTTTCTCAGGTATACAAATGCCGTCTTATCTAGGTAAGTGCAATTTGAGGGATCACTCCGTAGAAACCTTTTGTAGATATTAAGGGCATCATTATATCGCTCACTCTTCATATAAATGCCGGTGAGGAAAAATGAATAGTTTCAGTTCATGGTATCGGCGAGGCAGAGCTTTTCAAGCAATAGCTCAGCCAGTTTCATTTTGTCACTGCTATAGTAGCTTTTTGCAAGTCTGAAACTATACACAGGATTTATTGAATCTATTGCTGCTGCCTTTTCAAAACACCTGGTTGCCTTGTTATCGTCCAGATTATTCTGCCATGCAACCCCCATTTTATAGTATATAGCAGGATCCAGACTGTCGTAAGCCAGAATTTGCTTGCATGTGTCTATTACTTTATCATACTCCTCACTTATCAACAGGCTGTCGATTGCCCTGGTGACACTATTGTTCTGAGCCCCGACCGGGCAGAATACAAACAGGAAAACAGCTGAAACGAAGATTATTGTTCTCATATGGTGATATTTAATTGTCGGGAAATTAATTCATTGATTATGGGGATGTTTCATAATATCAAATTTATAACGAATTTTTTAGTTAAACAACAAATTGATTATTTATTCTTGATAAACGGATACAAGTATTCATAGTAATAAATCAAAAGGAAATATAAGCTACTGCCTGATTAACAAGATATTAAATAACACCTGAGAGATCCATAGTCCAGATTCACTATGAATTCCATTTTTATTGAGCTCTGATTAACACCAGGGAGATCCCTCGTCCAGCTGGTGCTGGACTCGGGATGACATACTGTTTGACAGAGAATCGTTTTGGACTAAAGTCCACAATCATCTCATTATCAATAACCCAGGACTTAAGTCCTGGGTTATAAGGGTGTTAGTACAACGGGCTTTAGCCCATAATAGTACTTCTTCATCTTTTCCCACTAAAATGCCACTGTCATCCCTCATCCCGCTTTTGCGGGATGAGGGATCTCCCAGGTGTTATACCCAAAGCCTATACCGTCATTTCTGAACAGATTCCGCCTCAGCTTTAAAGGTTTCCCAGCCGGGTCAGGGCTATCGTGGCAAAACTCAATGCCAGGAAGAATCCTATCATATCTGTAATGGTAGTAAGAATAGGACCAGATGCTAGTGCCGGGTCAATGTTCATCTTTTTAAGAATCAATGGAACAGTGCCTCCGATAGATACTGCTATCAGTGTATTAATTGCAAGAGCTCCACCAACAACAATTCCCAGGTAAATATTTCCTTTCCATATATAGGCTGCAATTCCAATCAGGATCCCTAATACCGTACCATTTATCAGTCCAACTGAGATCTCCTGCCACCAGACCCTGAATACCTCACCCGGTTTCACCGTACCAAGCGAAAGCTCGCGCATACTTACAGCAACAGCCTGGTTACCAGTACATCCGCTCATATCTGATATGATCGGAAGGAATACAGCCAGCGCTATTACCGAATGTAAAGTATCCTGGTAAAAAGTGATCACACTCGCTGCAATAAGATTCAGTACAATATTGACTGACAGCCATGTAAGGCGTCTTCGGGACCTTTGTAAAACAGGCATGGTCCTTAATTCGTCTCCGCCTACAATACCCTGAGATTCAAGGTGATCATAAGCTGTCCGCTCATTCACTGCTTCAAGAACGTTTTTCCTCCTGATAACGCCTATCAGCCTGTTTTGCTCATCAACTACAGGGAATCCGTAATAATCATAGGTATCAAAAAGATCGTCCAATTTATCTAACGGAGTATTTACATTGACTGCCTTTACCTCTTTAATTACAATATCTGAAAGCTTTTGAGATTTAGTTGCAAGCAACAGATCCTGCATCTGTAAAACCCCGATAAAAATGTCCTGACCCGAAACCACATAAATATATCTTACATGATACTCCTTATATTTTTCTGCATTTTCTCTCAAATCATCAACAACTTCTCTAACCGTTGAAGATACTTTATAAGAGAAATATTCTGTTATCATCAATCCGCCTGCCGTGTCGGGTCCATATTCAATCATCCTTCTGACACTTGCAGCTTCAACCGGTTCCATCTCGGTCAATATAGCTTCAGCCTCATCATCATCCAGTTCAAGCATCAGGTCAGCCCGCTCATCACTCGTCATCTCATTAATAATGGCAGCCGCATCCTCAGCATCCATTTCTTCAATAATATCAGCAGCCTGGGCATCTGGCAACTCCTCAATCAAATCAGCCGCATCTTCGGGACTGATAGCAGTAAGTAATTTATGCTGCTCTTTCCTGTCGAGCTTATTCATCAGATAAACAACCTCACTTGCCTGGAGTGAATCCAGAAAATCTGTCAATTCTGACTTGTCATCCATTCTCAGTAAAGAACGGATCTTATCAACAGGATTTATTACTGTTTTTAAATCCATATTCTGAATAATATATTAAAAATCTTATTTGCGTGAAAACAATCTCAACAAATTATAAAAGGGAAAAGGCTGACGAAAGCCTTATTAAGCACTATATCCTATTAAAGATACTAATAAAATCTGTAAGGACAAAATGGAAAACCACATCTGCAGAGGCCTGGGGATTTATCGCAGACTATTCCAAACAACAATAACAGAAAATCTGAGATAGCATTACTCCTGGTATGGGGATAAGGTCATATAATACTTGATCTAACTTCCTTTGCTAATTGAATTTTAAAAAAAGCCCCCGACTTTGCAGTCAGGGGCAGTCATGAAAAGAATGTTCAATGCTTTTTTGGACAGTAAAAAGCAGTATTAAAACAAAATTAAGTGAATTAGAATCAAAATCCAAAAAAATCGGATTAAAGTGGATACATGAATTTTTAACCATAGAGTTCACAGAGTCCCGTCCCGATAACTATCAGGAGCTATCGGGATCACAGAGAACACAGAGCAATTAATATATTAACTTCGCAAAATAATTGGGCTCAGATATTCATTGATTGAATGAAACTTAGTAAATATTCACTTGTATTTCTGTCTGTTATTGGAGGCATACTGTCAGGAGTGGCATGGACCGGATGGTGCACCGGACTGGTGCTTCTGGTATCGCTTGTACCGTTCTTTGTAATTGAGAATCACCTGTACGAAAACAGAAAGCGTTATACTCCTAATGCATATTTTTTACTGATCCTTCCCGGATTGCTGATATTCAGCATTATTGTAATGGGATGGATGCGTGTGGCAAGTATAGCTGGTGCCGTTATGGTTATAACCGGATTAACGTTCCTCATGGCAATATCCTTATGGCTCGCTTTTACAATAAGAATCAGAGCTGGCAACATGGCTGGGATAACGGCTATTTTCGTTTTATGGCTCACTTATGAATTCGCCAGCCTTAATATCAGTATAATTTCCCCCTGGATGAACCTTGGGAATGGTCTTGCAAAAGATATTGCATTTATACAATGGTACGAATATACCGGTACCGGAGGTGGTTCCCTGTGGATACTCCTTAGCAATTATTTAATGGCTCATATCATTATCAGGTATTCATCCGGGAAAGAAACAACTCCACTGACAATAGCATTGATAGTTTTAATAATGGTACCTTCATTGTTTTCATTGTGTAAATATAATACAATAAAAGAGTGTTCTGCAATCCCTGAAGAGGTCGTAATAGTTCAGCCGAATACCGACCCATACAGTGAAAAATTCGTTATACCATTTAAATTCCAGCTTCAGAAGGTCATCAGGCTGGCATCAGATTCCACATCTCAGAATACAAGCTGGATAATAACCCCTGAAACAACAGTGGATGATCCGGTGAATCTTGATGATCTTCAGAACAACCAATACATAAAAATGATACAGGATATGGTAAGAAAATATCCTAATTCTTCAGTTGTAGCGGGTCTGGTTACATTCAGGCAATATAATTCAAAAGTAAAGCCGCCGACAAGAAGTGCAGTAAAAAGAGATGTATCAGGTTATTATTCTGATCATTATAATTCTGCTGTAAAGATCGATACTGGAAAAAATTTTGCAGTTTACCACAAGTCAAAACTAGTACCGGGAATTGAAATGCAGTTCTTCAATGGTCCTGGAAGGCTTCTGAAAAGATTACTCCCCTACCTTGGAGGTACCCGATGGGGCTATGGATCACAGGACGACAGAGGTATCTTAGAACACACATTGACCGGAACAAAAATTGCACCCATAATATGCTATGAGTCAGTATTTGGTTCATATATGACTGAGTATATAAGAGAAGGGGCAAGCGCGATCTTCATTATAACGAATGACGGCTGGTGGAAGAATACAGGAGGTTACAGGCAGCATCTCTCCTATGCCTCCCTCAGGGCAATAGAGACACGGAGGCCGGTAGCCAGGTGTGGGAATACTGGTATCTCATGCTTTATTGATATTAATGGTAACATAAGGGAAGAAACAGGCTGGTACAGGGAAGCAGTAATAAAAGGATTTATAATACCGGAAGAAAAAATAACATTCTACGTAAAACATGGCGATTACATTATGCATATATCATTGTTAATAAGCATATTGATTATTCTATATGCATTCATTGTAATTCCATTAAGTAAAAAACAGAAAAATTTCAATGCAGGGATGCAACCCAGCGATTAGGTTATTGTCTTTTTAATAAGGTAAGCTTAACAGGTGGATAATTTTGATGTGCACATAAATGCTCCGCTGATTGAGGAGTGCAGAAAGGGCAACAACAGGGCTCAGTTCACACTTTATAATCAATATTCAAAAGCTATGTACAACATCGCATACAGGATTCTAAATAACAGGGAGGATGCTGAGGATATTCTCCAGGATACATTTGTCGATTGCTTCAGGAACATTAACTCCTTCAGGTTTGAATCAACTTTCGGAGCGTGGCTAAAACGTATAGTAATTAATAAATGCATAAACCACCTTCAGAAGAAAAAGATCGACCTTTCACTTACCGACAACATTCCCGAAAATATATATGAGGAAGAGGATGAGACAGTTTATGATATTTCAAAAATCATCAAAGGAATAGAGATGCTGCCCGACGGGTACAGGGTCATCCTTACACTATACCTGATGGAGGGGTATGATCATTCAGAGATAGCACAGATAATGGGTATTACAGAGTCAACATCCAAATCACAATACTCGAGGGCAAAAGAAAAACTTAGAAGTCAACTCTCAAAAAACTGAATATATGGACAGACTTGAGGAGTACATAAAGAAAAACAGGGAATCACTCGACATCCATACTCCATCGCCGGAAGTATGGGACAGGGTAAACAGGGAATTAAAACCTGCCCGAGCAGTAAAAAAATGGCTGGCAATTGCCGCTTCAGTGGCTGTATTAACTGCCATGTCGCTGATTTTCTACCAGATAGGCCGGAACAGCGTTAACCCGGACATGGTTACCCAATTCAGAGGGGAGCTTCCCTCAAAGATACAGCTTAAAGAGGCCGAAGCATATTACACCAGTCAGATAAATGAGCTTTACCGTGAGGCTGAACCGCTATTGGCCGCTAATCCTGAGCTCCAGGATGAACTTAATTCAGACATTTCACAGATTGACAGCATATATGCCGATCTGAAAGAAGACCTTAAAGATAATATTGCAAATCAGGATGTAGTTGAAGCCCTGATAAGGAATTATACAATAAAAATCAAGATACTCGAGGATATGCTTTCAATCCTCAGGGAGAATGAAAACAATGCAGAAAAAAACAAAAGCCATGAGCTGTAAAAGAGTTTTAATATTGATACTTGTTTTATTTCCCTCTTATGTTCTCCTGTCACAGAGAGTTTCGGAAACACGAAGTTTCATTAAGACGTTCACCTCCACAAGGGAGAGCGTTCTTGAGCTTAATAACAAGTATGGTACAGTTGAGATAACCACCTGGAACAGGGATTCGGCCTTAATCAGGGCAGAAATAAAAGCATCGGCACCAAACCAGTCGAAACTTGGTAAGATGTTTGACGAAATCAGTGTAAAAATCAGCCGATCAGGAAATCTTATCATTGCTAACACAGTTTTTAACCAGAGCATCAATGCATTCTTTGAAAACTTCAAAGGTATGACGAGCAAGGTGATCAATTATGATTCACAGGTTGAAATCAATTACTATATAAATGTACCTGAATATATGAATCTGCATATAGTAAACAGGTATGGTGATGTATTTATGGAAAAAACCAGCGGTAACTTTGATCTGACATTGTCAAACGGTTCATTTAAAGCTGATATCCCCGGTAAAAAAAGCAACCTGAGTCTGTCATTCTGTGATGCATCAATAACTTCATTCAATTCAGGGAAAATTGATGCCTCTTTTTCTGATATAACAATAAGCAGCATAAACAGGGTATCAGTAAAAAGCATCTCATCAAAATACAGAATAAACAAGGCTGATGAAATTGAAATAGAATCACGCCGTGATGACCTTTTCATAGACAACATTTCGGTACTTGAAGGAAACTCGTATTTTACTGATTTTGAAATAGGTTCGCTGGCAAAATCTATAAACATGGTCTGTCGGTACGGTAATATTAATGTTGATAATATAGAACCTCATTTTGAATCGGCAAATATAAATTCGGGATTCTCCGACATATCTCTTGAATTTGATAATGATGCCTCCTACAATATGGAGATACGGACCCTCAACACATTCCTGGCACTTCCTTCAGGAATAAATACTGAAAAGCGGACTCTTGATGAAGGCAAAAAAGAGTATATGACAACCGGTACAGCTGGCCAAACACCTGAGAAAAGAATACTTAAGATTGATGCCAACAGGGGGAAAATTTATCTGAAATAATATCTTTACCATGCAACTTTGAAAAGAGGAGCTTGTCTTTATAATGAAATAACACAACTTTAAACTGGTATGAACAGAAAAATAATTGTAGCCTATAGTCTTTTTTTCCTGACCTCATTTGTGCTTTCAGCACAGTATGAGACCCGGCAGGCAGGTTTTCGCATGGGATATAGTAGCGGTATCTTCTATCAGGTTTCACATGAGGCAGGTAACGCAGAAATAGCATACAACGGAATGCTGGGGTTCAATCATAACGGATTACAGGCAACAGGGCTGAAGATATTTTATGAAACCTCACTTGGTGATATAACCCCAAACCTCGTATTTGCCTGGGGTTATGGAGGACATGCAGGATTTATATATGATGATCATATAAGGTTTATGGGTGAAGATTACTTTTTCCCAAACGAAAGGTTCTGTCCGCTTATTGGAGTTGACGGATGGGTCTCTGCAGAATACCGGATAACTGATATCCCTCTCAATATCAGCCTTAATGTCAAGCCATTCGTCGAGCTTACATTTCCTTCATTTCTAAGGGTTACCCCCTGGGATTTTGCATTCTCTATATCGTATGTATTTTAAAATTTATAAAAAGAAAAATCAATGAAAAAGTTAATTATCCTATCGGTCTTCTCAATAATCATCTCATCTCCTCTTTTCTCACAGGAGTCTGACACACTATATAAACCATATGAGGAGAGTAAATCGAAAGAATACATGACATTATTCGGTCATAATAAACCACGTGGAGCTTATGGTGCTTTTAACATAGGCTACACCCGAATAGCAGATGAACAATCTGTAATGTTCGGTGGAAGGTTTGAGTGGATTGCAGCTCAGGCAATAGGATTCGGGTTCGGGGGAAAGGGATTCATCAATGAATATCATTATGAACCAACTATCGACAGGGATGTATTTCTGACTGGAGGATTCGGAGGATTGTACATTGAACCAATAGTTATGCCGAGATTCCCCGTGCATCTTGCATTCCCGGTCCTGCTAGGTGCCGGAGGTATATCCTATATTTCAAAAGATATGGATTTCAATGACAATTTCATTGAAGATTCCGAGGCATTCCTGATTGTTGAGCCAACAGCCGAGCTTGAGCTGAACATTACAAGGCATTTCAGGCTTGCACTGGGAGCTTCGTATATATTCACAACTCCATTCGATATTGGTTCTGAAGGAAATCCGGTGGCTTCTGCGAAATCAATGGATGGATGGAACTATACTGTTACTTTTAAGTTCGGAAAATTCTGATTTGTTTCCCGCAGATAAGGCAGATTGGCGCAAATTTATTCATATCTGCGTAAAAAAACCGTAAAATAAGCGGGGAACTACTTCTTTTCATATTTGCTCACACCCTCATCAAGCCATTTTTTGTACTCATCCACATTCAGGTTTGTTGGCATAGGAGTTATAACGGGATTGCCTTCATTATCGGCAATCACATAAAGAGGTAAAGCATTTGTTTTGAACCTGGATATCTCTAGATCCTCATTGATTTTTCCGATTGTCTTTTTGACTTTTCCATCTGTTTCTGATGTAATCCATTCATTTTCCGGAAGCTGTGTCCTGTCATCAACATAAAGCGCTATAATCACGAAATTATCGCGCAACCTCCTTAGCACATCCGGATCGGACCATACCCTCGCCTCCATAAGCTTGCAGTTTGCGCATGCATGTCCCTTGAAATCAATCAGCACCGGTTTTCCCTGCTCCTTTGCACATGCAAGACCCTGCTGCAGGTCAAAATAGCCAGTAAGACCAAGAGGCATCTCAAAGATGTCACCATGCTTTGGTTCAGAGCACAACGAACTGACCGATGGCTGATAACTTAATGTTGGTGCATCTCCCCTGTTTTGTGATATAATAAGAGGCAGGTTAAACTGTGATTTTGATTGCGACGGCAGGAATGATGAAAGTGCATTAAGTGGAGCACCAAAAAGCCCTGGAACAAGGTAAACAACGAATGAGAATACTGCAATTACCAGGAATAGCCTGAAAGTACCAATATATGGAAGATCACTGTCATGTGAAAATTTTATTTTCCCTAAAAGATAAAATCCCATCATTGAAAAGATCACGATCCATATTGCCAGGAACAGGTCTCTTGATAAGAAGTTAAGATTATAAACACTATCAACAGTCATCAGAAATTTCATGCTGAAAGCAAGCATTATAAATCCAAGTACAACTTTAATTGAGTTGAGCCAGCCGCCTGATTTTGGCATCTTGCTCATGACTGACGGGAACAGTGCAAATATTGTGAATGGGAGTGCAAATGCAAACCCGAATCCGACCATTCCTATGGTAGGACGCAAAACATCTCCACTGGCGGCCTCAACAAGCAGGGCGCCAACAATAGGACCGGTGCATGAGAAAGATACTATAACTGTTGTAAGTCCCAGGAAGAAAGCAGCAACCATTCCTCCCTGGTCAACTTTTGAATCGGCGGTTGAGGCCCATTTATTCGGCAGTATTATCTCGAATGCTCCAAAGAAAGATGTGGCAAAAACCACAAATAGGGCAAAAAAGATAATATTGGGGATCCAGTGTGTACTGAGGGCACTTGCAAAACCTGCACCTGCACTTGTAAGGGATACAATTATCCCGAGTGAGGAGTATATCAGGACTATTGATATACCAAATATTAACGCCTTAGCTACAGATTTACCTTTGTTTTCAGAGCCTTGCGAAAAGAAGGCTACTGTCATTGGTATCATTGGAAATACGCATGGTGTCAGAACACCTGCAAAACCTGCAAGCAGTGATATGAGAAAGAATTTCACTAATCCGCTTCCTGCTGCCGGGACATTCTCTCCTGTTGTGGTTTCTGAAGATTTTATTTTTCCTCCTTCATCTGCAGCTACTTTTGTATCACCTGTTGATATGGTTACTGAAAACTCCACATCCTTCGGCGGGGAGCATGTCTGGTTGTTACATGCCATAAAATTAACAGCCCCTGTTACAGTAAATGATGGATCAATAACTGTGATCTTTTGCCTGAATTCGGCTTTATTGCTGAATGTCTTTATCTTGAAACCAAATGCCTCATCCATTTTCTCAACCGGAGGAAGAACTTCATAGGTATCTCCCTCGAGCTTATATGCATCCAGGGTATCAAAGCTGAAACTTGTTGGTATAGGACCTCCATCGGGAACACTCATTGCATATATATGCGACCCATCCTCAATTAATGCTGTCAGTCTTATTTCATATTGATTACCTTCCTTCTTCTCGTAACCGAATTCCCATGTTACAGGATCATATATCTGCGATGAAGCAGTATGAGCTGTAATAATAAATAATGTAATAAATGTTAGTTTCCTCAGCATGATCAAAAGTTTTAGAATGGCAAAAGTAATAAAACACCTTTGAATAAGAATGACAAAGCAGGTTTAAGATTGTTCAGTCGCGTGCGAGATCCATTTCATTATCATAATGATCGAAGAAATGGTACTCAAGCATATGATAAGAAGTCACAGGCTGCACCTTAAGGCTTATCCTGTATTTGAAATTCCATTTCCTGCAGATCGGTATAATTCCCTTTTTAAGGTATGCTGCAACAAAAGGATGAACATTAAGAATAATCCTTCGAGTCTTTATCTTATCGACTATGAATGAAAGGTCACGTTCAAGCTCATCAGTAAACAGGATTGTCGGTTTTGTATCACCTGTGCCCTGGCATACAGGACATTTCTCATCTGTCACTATATTCATTTCAGGTCTTACCCTCTGACGGGTTAACTGCATAATACCGAATTTTGTAAGAGGGAGTATATTATGTTTGGTTCTGTCATTGCTCATTACCTCCTTCACCTTCTCAAAGAGAAGCTGCTTATTTTCAGCAGACTGCATATCAATGAAATCAACAACAATAATACCTCCCATATCCCTCAGCCGCAGTTGTCTGGCAATCTCTGTTGCTGCCTCCATATTTACCTCAAGGGCATTTAACTCCTGATCGTTGCCTGATCTCGATCGGTTACCACTGTTAACATCAATAACATGCAAAGCTTCAGTATGTTCTATTATCAGATAGGCGCCATGCCTGAATGAAACAGTTTTGCCAAAGAGGGCTTTTATCTGCTTGTTTACTCCGAAATGGTCAAAAATGGGAATGGTTCCCTTGTACAACTTAACAATCTTCTCTTTTTCAGGAGCAATTTCTCTTATATAGAGTCTCACATCTTCAGTGAATGAAGCATCATTTACGTGGATGCTATTGAATGTTACATTCAACATATCACGCAGGATAGTGGACGTCCTGTTCATTTCACCGATAAAAAGCCTGGGTGACTTGATCTCCTTTCTTACTGAATAGAATGCTGACTCCCATTTTCTAACAAGCTCTCGCAGTTCAGCATCTAGCAGCGCAACCTTCTTGCCCTCTGCAACAGTCCTTACAATTACGCCATAGTTTCTGGGCTTAATGCTTTGAAGAAGAGCCTTCAGTCGGTTTTTCTCCTCCTGACTCTCAATTTTCGATGAAATGGATACTTTGTCGGAATATGGTATCAGGACAAGGTTCCTGCCAGCAAGAGAAATCTCAGCAGAGAGTCTTGGCCCTTTAGTAGATATAGGCTCCTTGGTTACCTGTACAATTACTGTCTGTCCCTGGGTGAGGACATCTGTTATCTTTCCGTCCTTGTCGATATCAGGTTCAGGTTTAATCTTATGTACTGGAGATATCCTGCCCTGCTTCTGCAGAGCTGAGAGATAATATTTCTGAGAAGTTCTGAATTGGGCACCCAGATCAAGGTAATGAAGGAATGCATCACGCTCGTACCCAACATTGATAAAAGCAGCATTTAACCCGGGCATGATCTTTTTTACCTTGCCCAGATAAATATCCCCTACCGAGAACTTAATATTGCGTTTTTCCTTGTTTAACTCTATCAGCTGTTTGTCTTCCAACAAAGCCAGAGATACTTCGGAATCACCAACATCAATGATTAAATCCTTGTTAACCACTTTAAAAATTTGATCTGATTGAATGTGTTATCAGTTACACCCGGAATATATAAAATAAACCTAAAGACCGTCAGACCTTTAGGTTTATTATAAAGTATTATGACCACTTACTGATCTGTTACTTCTTCTTATGTCTGTTCTTCCTCAAACGCTTTTTACGTTTGTGGGTGGCCATCTTATGTCTTTTTCTTTTCTTACCGCTTGGCATGGAAAATTATTTCTTTACGTGTGATTTAACCTTTGTAATAAATGATTTTGCCGGCTTGAAAGCTGGGATATTGTGAGCCGGGATAATGATAGTTGTATTCTTAGAAATATTCCTTGCGGTTTTCTTTGCCCTTTTCTTAACGATGAAGCTCCCAAATCCCCTGAGATATACGTTATTACCTTTTACCATAGAGTCCTTTACTGTTTCCATCATGGCTTCTACGGTTTTCTGAACAGTTACCTTCTCAATACCAGTGTTCTTGGCAATTTCATTTACGATGTCTGCTTTAGTCATTTTCGTGAAGTTTAAAATTCAACAAATTATTTTGTAATGCGTTTTTTTCAACTGTGCAAATATAGAAATATTATTTGTTTAAATAGAAACACTTACATAATAATTTTTTAAAAATATTTTTATTATTGCCTTAATTCCAATTAAATAGCAAATCGATTATAAAAATTGCAAGGGTAATTATTTCTTTGTTCAGTCAGGCCAGACTTTATTCATACTTCTCTAACTGATTAATAGTGAAGGGAATCATCAAATAATGAACATCTGATTGTATGAGCAGTTTTTTTCTTAACTTTACACTCCATACTTTTAATTGAAACTAAACACATAACTATATGTCAATCAATAAAGTAATACTTGTCGGAAATGCAGGAAAAGATCCCGTTGTACGCTATTTCGACAAAGGAGTGGCTAAAGCAACTTTTCCACTTGCTACAAGTGAGACATACACAAACCAGCAGGGTGAAACAATTACCTCTACTGAATGGCATAATATAGTGCTATGGCGATCGCTTGCAGAGATTGCAGAAAAGACTGTAAAAAAAGGTGTACAGGTTTATATTGTTGGTAAAATAAAAACCCGTTCATATGTTGATAAGGATGGTGTAAATAAATATATCACAGAAATACTGGCAGATACCTTGATCGTCCTTGAGAAAAAACAATCCTCAGCCGGATTCAGTGCGACCTCTGAACAGGGGCGAGATGATAGTAATGGAAAGGATCAGGTAAATGAACCATCGGGCTCTTATAACTCTGGAGCAAAGAACACTCCGTCAAAAGATAACCCGGTTGACAGTACTGTGGATAATGACAGCTTACAAGGCAATGATCCATTCCCCGGTCAGGTTGAAGACGACCTTCCATTCTAGCTTTTTTCATTAAATCAGCTTCAGTTGAAACCTGGATATCAAATTTTCACATCTGCTCTTGCAACAGGAATAGTTCCGGCATTAACTGATCCTCAGATTATAATAGGATTTGGTGTTTTTATCCTTCTGCTGATAGGATCCGCACTGGTGTCGGGATCCGAAGTTGCATTCTTCTCACTCCGGCCCGAGGATATTGAAAAGTTGAAATCTGACAAAAGCAAAAAAGCAAAAAGCGCACTTACACTATATAGTAACCCTGAAAAGCTTTTAAGCACGATTCTGGTAGCAAACAATACTATTAATATTGCAATTGTGTTGCTCGCAGCTTTCCTGAGCACAAGGCTTTTTGACTTCAGCGACAGACCTGTTCTGGGTTTCATTATTAATATTGTTGTAATAACATTTACCCTGCTTTTCTTTGGTGAGGTGATCCCTAAAGTATATTCCAGCAGAGCACATATGAAGGTAGTCCTTCTGATGGCAGTTCCAATCTCAGTTATCGAAAAATTAGTCAAGCCAGTAACATCTCTGCTGATCCTTTCCAGTTCGTTTGTAAAAAAAAGGACAAATACCCAGCGTAAAAACATAAGCATGGATGACATATCCGATGCTCTAGACCTAGCCTCAGAAGATATTGATGAGGATGAAAAAATTCTTAAAGGAATTGTAAACTTCGGAAACATTAATGTAAGCGCAATAATGTGCCCCAGGATCGATGTCACCGCTCTAGATATTAAATCGGGATTCGATAAAGTTGTTCCTGTAATTGTGGAATCGGGATTCTCAAGGATACCCGTTTTCTCCGACTCATTTGATTCGGTAAAAGGCATCCTCTATGCAAAGGATGTTCTGCCATTTACTAATAACCCGGCAATTTTCAAGTGGCAATCGCTTCTGAGACCTCCGTATTATGTTCCTGAAACGAAAAAAATAAATGACCTGCTTAAAGAGTTCCAGACCAAAAAGATACATCTTGCAATAGTAATTGATGAATATGGAGGAACTTCAGGGATTGTTACACTTGAAGATATTCTTGAAGAAATTGTGGGTGAGATAACCGATGAAAGCGATGAAGATGAAATAATGTACAGGACAATTGATGAAACAACATTCATCTTTGAGGGAAAAGTTCTTCTGAATGATTTCTGCAAGATTATAAATATTGAAGAAGATTTTTTTGAGACTTTCAGGGGTGAGGCTGAAACTCTGGCCGGATTAATACTCGAGGTTACCGGTGAGATCCCACAGAAGGGACTCTCAGTTGTCCTGCAGAATTTTAAGTTCAGTATAGAATCAGCCGACAGACGAAGGATAAAGGAGATCAGGGTTGAAATAATAAATGAGGAACCGAATGCTGCTCAGGAATAGCTTTTTTTTGGTGATAATTCTTGGTGCATTTATTTCCGGATGCAGGGAGGTACCGGTTCCCAAACCGAGAGGACATTTCAGGATTGATATGCCCAAAAGGAACTATACTAACTTCAGTGGAAGGGAAAGCAGCAGGGATAACCTTCCCTTCACCTTTGAATATCCTACGTCAGGTCAACTCTCCTTCAACGAAGAGTTTGAAAATGAAAAAGGCTGGTTCAATATTGAATTTCCTGCTTATAAGGCAAAAATGTATCTCACCTACATGGACATCAATCATGATTTTGATGAGCTTATGGAACAGACTTATAAAATGAATGTGAAAAACCACATTTCAAAAGCAGATGCTATTAGCGAGAGATATTTCAGCGACGATAAAAATAAAATTTATGGCATTTTATACGATCTCAAAGGGAATACAGCAACTGCTGTTCAGTTTTATATGACTGACAGCATAAGGCACTTCCTGAGAGGATCCCTTTACTTTTCTTCAGCACCAGACGCTGATTCTCTCGAACCCGTGATAGAGTATTTCAGGGAAGATATAGTACACCTGATCGAAACGTTGAGGTGGAAACAATAATAGAATGGACCTATGGGCTGTATTACAAAACATTTTCTGAACGAATTCTCAATCCTCGGTGTATGGAAAATAGAGGAGGATCTTGATTCGCTCCTGGGAATGGTTTCGCTAAATGCAGAAGAGAAAAAGAGATACAAAGGGTTCAGCAGCAACTCGAGAAAACTTGAATTCCTTAGCGTCAGAGCACTGCTGTCGGAGCTTATCGGCAAAGAGGCAAGTATTGTTTACAATAAAAACAATAAACCATTTATCAAAGATGGATCGAGATTTATTAGTATCTCACACTCACATAATTTGACAGCAATATTACTGAGCACAAACGAAAAGGTAGGAATTGATCTCGAATATATGAGCTCAAACATAGCCGCTATTGCTCTTAAATTCCTTAATGTAAAGGAAAAGATAACCAGGGATCCTGAAACCAGAAAATTCCATTTGTATATTCACTGGTGTGCCAAGGAGGCACTCTATAAAATATGTGACAAAGAGGGAATCAGTATAAGGAAAAATATTACCATTGCACCCTTCAAGGTTAAGGATTCAGGTGAAATTAAAGGCAGTGTTCATACCGATAAAATAAACGAGAGCTTTGTTCTATCCTATTCCAGGTATGATAATTACGCAATAGTCTGGACCAAGAAGATTATGGAAGTGCCGGACCTGAATATTAAAAAGAGAGAATCATGATAACGGAAATTCTCAGCAAAAAGAAAAAAATAGGTCTTTTACTTGACCCTGACAATGCACAAGAAGAATCACTGATTAATATACTTAAAATTGCTGAGCAATATAAGGCTGATTTTATTTTTGCCGGTGGAAGCATTACTTTTAATAATATAGATATTCTTATTGATCTTATCAAACGAGAGTGCTCAATTCCGGTAGTACTTTTTCCCGGAAACCTTCTGCAACTTTCGCACAAAGCAGATGCTATCCTTTTACTTTCCCTTATATCGGGACGCAATCCTGAATTGCTTATCGGAAATCATGTTATTGCTGCTCCATATCTTAAAGATGTCAGGTCTAAAGTGTTACCTGTGGGTTATATTCTTATAAGCTGCGGATCAAAAACATCGGTTGAGTATATCAGCCAGACAGAAGCAATTCCTTCCGACAAGAAAGATATTGTTGTTGCAACAGCCATGGCCGGTGAGATGCTTGGACTTAAAATGATCTATCTAGAGGCCGGAAGCGGAGCTTCAGGCAATGTACCTCTTGATATTATCAGATCTGTAAAAGAAAACATAACAATACCAATCGCTGTTGGCGGAGGCATTAAAACCAAAGAGCAGATAAGGGATATCTATAATGCAGGGGCTGACCTTCTTATCATTGGAAACGGATGTGAGAAAAGACCGGAACTTCTTATAGATGCTTGTGAAATAAGAGATGGATACGTGTAGCGACAAACCATTGCATATCTCTACCTGAATAATTCGGTTATAGGTTGTCCGGTACACGCATTTGGATAGGGAATCTTACAAAGGGACGATAATGTAGCGGCAATATCTGCCATATTCACCTTTCTTGTAACAGATTCCCTGTTAACAGTCCATCCGTACCATATTAAAGGAACATGAGAATCGCATTCATAAGGAGAGTTATGATTTGTAACAAATTCTCCCTCCTTCTCCACCCAACCCGGATTTAGCGTAATTATAACATCACCTGATCGCTGCGGATTAAAATTGTTCATAATCCTCCTGAGATTTCCATTACTGAAATCATTGGCTTCAAAAGCGGAATATGGGTATGCAGAAGCAACTCCGGAGAACTGAACAAGAAAACGGGCTACCTTCTTCTGAACCTCATCCAGTGGAAGTCTTGCATCCTCAATAAGTGTCCTGTTAAGATATACCTGCCTTTCGGAATAGCCCTTAACCCAGTCGCCTTCACCATAAACCGCATTCATATAACTCCTTAGCAGCTGAACAGCCTGGTTCTGTCTGAAATAGCCCGAGGGAATACGATTTCGTTCAAGTACTGATGGTATTTCGGAAATGCCATGTGAGGAAGTAAAATAGATAAGAACATTCCTTTTACCGATACTGTCATTCAGATAAGTAAGAAGATACCTTATCTCATCATCGAGACGAAGAATTGCGTCGCCCATTTCAACCGATGATGGACCGAAACGGTGACCAATATTGTCAGTTGCAGAATAACAAATCGACAAATAATCTGTTACATCATCCCTCCCAAGCTTTTCCTGTTCAATTAACCTTAATGCAAAGCTTGTTGTAAGAGAATTTGCAAATGGAGTCTCTCTAAGCAGTGAATAGGTTTCCTTTGGCCCGGTAATCTCTTTAGATCTGATCTTCTTCAGATCATATGGAAAGTAATTGACTGATCTGAAACCGGCTTCGTATTTATTTGAATCGGGAAGGCAATCTGCATACATCTTACCCGATTTGAAAGGTTCCCAGGTGCCAGTAAGGTATGACTCGGCGCTATTAATATCATTAAAATCTGTAACCCATCCGGGGAGTGAATCAATATAATAGGTACTTGACATCCATGTGCCTGTGGTGTTATCAAACCAGAATGCAGCATCAGCAGCATGCCCTGCAGAGAGAATAGAGGAACTCTCTTTTATTCCCACACTGAAAACTTTTGCCTGTCGATTTGTCGCCATCTTGAGTTCATCGGAAAATGTTGATGACTGGAGGCTTGTTGGTGAGTGCAGCCCTGACTCAAAGCTTCCTCCAACAGGATTTACAACAGCATCTTTGGTGGCATAAATAAGCTCATTCTTCAACGGAACATACCAGCTGTCGGAAGGTATTCCATGATATGATGGTTCTGCTCCGGTTGCAATTGTTGCATGACCAGGCGCCGACTGTGTAAGCATGTATTCGAAAGAAGCATTCTTAAAATAGGAACCTTCATTTATTAATCTCTTAATACCGTTATCCCCAAACCTGTCCCTGTAACGTTCAATATGATCGTAACGCAACTGTTCAACAATAATACCAATAACCAGACGCGGTTTTTCAGGCGGCAGATATGCACCCTGCCCTGATAAACCGTCAAAAAAAGAGATCAGCAGAATAAAGATGACTGATCCTCTATGCAACACTTTCCAATTCTTCATATCTGTTCTGTACAAAACGCTCAAAAAGTTTCCTAATCTTCGCACGGTAAGGTGCAAAAATACTTTTTTTAATTACAGTACCAAATGTTCAGTTATTTCACTCGAACAAACTTTCCCATAGATAAGGCCCCGGTTACATCGTCTTTGAATATTATAATGTAACTACCGGCTGAAAGAGCTGATGCATCAATAAAAAGACGTCCACCTTCCGAATAAAATTTATTAAATTCTCTTAAAAGTTTTCCGGAGACAGATGAAATCTTAACATTTATATATCCGGAAAATCCTTTTGGAAGTATAACATTAATCAGTCCGGTAGTGGGATTCGGAAAAATGACCGGAGGATCTGAAAGAGAAATTTCAATATCATTCAAATCAGGTTGCAGATCTACAAGCATATCTGTCTTCTGGCCGGAAAACACAGTTACATCATTGATAATCTTGCTATTATAGCCTGGAGAAGAAACAAGTATGTTGTAAGAACCTGGTTCAAGCATTCTTACGAATGCCCCATATAAAGAATCTGAATAAACATGTGAACTGTCAATATCATGACCGTATATATATACTCTTGCATGAACAGGAGTATAGTCTGTGGAATCTCTTACGAGACCATGTATACCATACAATGCGTTTTCAAGATAATCAAGCAACGAGCTGTGATTATAAAGCCAGAGAAGCCCAAGTTGAGCAGCCGGAGTTACCTTTATTCTATCCAGTTCGATAGTCACCTCCCTTCCCTGTAACTGCCAGGTCACAAAATCCTGCCTCCCTCCCCAAATCTCGTACCAATCGTATCCTCTTGTTACACCATTTGATAAATCGGTCATATACCCTGTTTCTGAATAGTAATGAACTGTATCAGCATAAGCTCTGCTAATATTCAGAAACCATGAATCGTCAGCATGAAGGTTCGACCGGAAAGTAGAATACTGCAGGTCCCACGGATAATTAACTACTTCTGCCCCACTATGAAAATTAGCGGAAATCACGAATTTGTGTTTCCGCATGAACTTAATCATATCAATATTTTCTTTTGGGACAATTATTGAAGGATCCATTGGGTCCGGGAAAGTCCTGTTAAGATTAAACCCATTTGCATTATTCCTGACAGGGTTAGTAATAGTATTGCCCGTAAGGTAGGTGCCGTCGGGATTTGCCAGAGGATTTATATAGATCTGAAGATTATCTACAAGGTTCCTAACTCTTGGAGAAGTATCGTAATTCTTAAGAAGGTAGTCGATAAGCCTAAGCATAAGAACGAATCCCCCTGTTTCATCTCCATGCATGGTTGAAGTATAAAACACTTCCGGTTCATTTTCATTGGCTGCAACATTGTCAGATATCTTAACCGCAATAACAAGTTTGTTATAAACACTGGTGCCAATTGTATCAAGCCTGCACAGCGAAGGATACTGACTGACAAAGCTTCGCATAATGGAATCATACTGTGTATATGAAGGGTAACTCTCCCACTCCATTGCCTGCTTCACATCAGAGGCTGTAAGAAGTCCTTTGTCGCCCTTAACCTCAACAATCTCATATTCAATACCATGCTTAAGAAACCAATCAATGTCTCCAGGTGAGAGTGTGATGAAGAGTTTTTTATTTTTCAACGAATATACAGAGAGATGCCTGCTCAGGTAATTGGCTTGCTCCCTTGAAGTGAACAGTATTGATATATCTGCCTGTCCATATTGGAATATTATTTCACGGAGTTTTGCATCCTTCCCTATCTCCTGAGAAAATATCCCTGAAGAGAGCAGTAGAAGAAACAACATCAATATAGGAATCTCCCTTCTCATAAATATTCTTACACATTGAACCTGATATGAAGGATATCTCCATCTTCTACTATGTAGCTTTTACCTTCTACATAAAACTTCCCGGCATCTTTGCATGCGTGCTCAGATCCAAGTGTTACAAAGTCATTAAACTTCATTACCTCAGCCCTTATAAATCCGCGTTCAAGATCGCTATGTATCACACCGGCAGCCTGAGGTGCTGTCATTCCTGTCTTTATAGTCCATGCCCTGATCTCCATAGGACCTACTGTGAAGAATGTCTGAAGATTAAGCATCTTATAAGCTGCCCTGACAAGTTTATCAACGCCAGGCTCTTCGAGACCTGCATCCTTAAGGAAAGCCATCCTGTCATCAGTACTTTCCAGTTCAGCAATCTCAGCCTCAATGGCTCCTGCAATAACAAGAATCTCAGCATCTTTACCTTTGAGGAATTCTTTAATTCTCTCAACGTGCTTGTTGCCTTTAACAGCCGATTTTTCATCCACATTGCATACATACATCACCGGTTTCATTGTAAGCAGGAAAAGATCATCAACATATTTCCTTTCATCAACTTTAACCAATAAGGTCCGCGCATTATTGAATCCTTCAATATGCTCTCTGTACCGGTTTAATACTTCAGCGCCATGCTTAGCATCTTTATCGCCTGACCTTGAAGCCCTTTCCAGACGTTCGATTTTCTTCTCCACCGACTCAAGGTCTTTAACCTGAAGTTCAAGGTCAATTGTCTCAAGGTCCCTTACAGGATCAACAGATCCATCGATGTGTGGAAGGGAATCATCGTCAAAGCATCTCAGAACATGAATAAGTGCATCTGTATTCCTTATATCGCCCAGAAATTTGTTCCCGACACCTTCACCCTTGTTTGAACCTTTTGCAAGTCCCGGAATATCAACTATTTCAACAGTAGTCGGAACTATCCTGTCGGTAACCTGATGTTTTTCAAGCTCATACAGACGAGGATCAGGCACCTGAACCACTCCCATATTTGATTTGGTAGCGCTGAATGCATAAGCATTGGTCTCGCCTTTTGTATTTGAGATACAATTGAATATTGTTGTCTTTCCTACATTTGTAATTCCTATTATTCCACACTGTAGAGCCATCAGATTCTGAAATTATTAATAATCGTATAAAACTATTACAATTCCGTTGATTTATCAAGATTTAAGTTTGGAGTGCCTAAAGTACTTAAAGTACTTAAAGTTTGTAGAGATGTAAAGTGGATTCAGAACAAAATTCATTTCCTTCAACAATCCCAAACTCGAGCTCCCTTCATACTTTAGCTCACTTTAAGTACTTTTTTTATAGCTACCTTTAAACCTTTGACCACTTATTCAGTCTATAAAACAAAACAGATTAATATTAATCACAACGAAGACATATCTGAATTAATCAGGAAAGATCTGAACAAAGGATTCAGGCTGATGGTTGAAAAGTACAGTTCAAGACTGTACTGGCATATACGTCGACTTGTCATACTTCATGAGGATGCTGATGATGCTCTTCAGAATACATTTATGAATGCATGGAGAAGCATTGGAGAATTCCGTAATGAGAGTGCTCTTTACACCTGGTTATATACTATTGCAACGAATGAGGCACTGACAGTGATCAATAAACGGAAGAGAAACAGTGCAGTTTCAATTGATGATCTTGGAAGCTACTTCGAGAATTCACATGAAGGAAGCACATGGTTCGACGGTAATGAAGCTGAGGTAAAACTACAGAATGCCATCCTTCAGCTTCCTGAAAAACAAAGAATTGTATTTAACCTTAAATATTTTGATGAGATGACCTATGAGGATATGTCAAAAATTCTTGGCACTTCAGAAGGTGCACTTAAGGCATCATATCATCATGCTGTAAAAAAAATAAAAAAAATAGTCGGTGGTAATTAAACCATCATTATATTAAACCATCTAATAAAAAGATGAAGAATATTGACCAGATACCAGGTAAAAATCCATTCAAAGTTCCTGAAAACTACTTTAAGGAAGTTAATAGCAAAATTATATCAGTAACTACAGGCGAAACAGACATGCCAGTCAGGAATGGGCTTTACAGGAAAATCAGGCCATATCTCCTTGCAGCAGCTACAGTTACAGGTTTTATTATAATCAGTTATGTTGCTGCCAAAATAATCACCAACCACAGAAAGGTACCGGAAACTATCTTTGCCCAGACAATGACTATGCCATATATCAATGATATAGATATTTATTCGATTGAAGAGAGTATTGAAAATCTTGATCTTACAGATGGGCTGCAGGGTATTAAGAATGCAGATATAGTTGATTATCTCATGCACGAGAATATTGAAGCAGATGCTATTATTGAAATGTTATAATATATTACCATGAAGAATTTTACTATAGTACTGATAATGACTTTACTTCCCCTTACAGCAATAAAAGCTCAGAATCCTAACAGAGAGAAGCTCGATGCCTACAGGATAGGTTTCTTCACAAAAAAAATGAACCTTACTGCTGAAGAAGCGGAAAAATTCTGGCCTGTCTATAATGATTTCCAGAAGCAGAGGAATGAGCTGCAGAAAGAAAAAATAAATAATATCAGGGATTTCAATCAGAATGAAGGCACACTTAGCGATAAAGAACTTACTGAAATTGGCGACAACCTGATAAATACTTTTTCAAAAGAATCTGAATTGGCTCAGATATTTCATAAAAAGCTGAAGGAATTACTGCCACCAGCCAAGGTAATCAGGTATTACCAGGCTGAAAATCAATGGAAAGCACAACTTCTTAACCAATTACAGGAGAACCGTCCTGCACAGCGTCCAAATCAAAGGTTCTGATAAATTCAACAGAACGGGCTATTTCATCATACATAAGCTTATCATCCTTAATAAAAGGAACTCTTTTTCGGTATGCTGAAACAATCTCCTCAATGAAATCTGATGATTTCAATGGTCTTCTGAAGTCGAGAGCCTGAACAGCAGTAAAAAGCTCAATTGCCAGAAGCTTTGTAAGGTTATCAGCTACCCTGAGGAGTCGGGTTGCTCCATTGGCCCCCATACTTACATGATCTTCCTGCTCATTTGATGATGGAATAGAATCGATCGATGTGGGTGTACTAAGTTGCTTGTTCTGGCTTACTATAGAAGCTGCTGTATACTGAGGGATCATGAATCCGCTGTTAAGCCCCGGATTGGCAACAAGGAATTCCGGAAGGTCCCTCTGCCCTGCAATGAGTCGATAAACCCTTCGCTCAGAGATACTTCCAAGCTCCGATAATGCTATTGCCAGATAATCAAAGATTAGTGCAAGCGGTTGCCCATGAAAATTTCCACCTGAAACGATCAGATCTTCGTCAGGAAAGATGGTGGGATTATCCGTAACTGAATTTATCTCCGTCAATATTACAGACTTGGAATGGCTGATAGCATCCTTGCTGGCTCCATGAACCTGTGGTATACATCTGAAAGAGTAAGGATCCTGTACATGTGGCTTATATCTTGAAATAAGCTGGCTTCCATCGAGCATCTTCCTGAAAAACCGGGCTGTTTCAACTTGTCCCCTGTGAGGCCTGATGGCATGAACACTTTCAAAAAACGGATCGGGACGACCATCATATGCTTCCAGTGAGATAGCAGAAATAATGTCGGAAAAAGCTGATAAACGTTCGGCCAGGGCAATAATATATACACCATAAGCGCTCATGAACTGTGTTCCGTTGAGAAGGGCCAGTCCCTCCTTTGACTGAAGCTCAACAGGTTTCCACCCGAATTTTTTCAGGATCACCCCGGACTTATATGTTTTGCCTTTGAAAACCACCTCTCCTTCGCCAAGAAGAGGAAGAAAAAGATGTGCCAATGGGGCAAGATCCCCGGATGCACCAAGCGATCCCTGTTCATATACCACAGGTGATATACCTTCATTAAAAAAGTCAATAAGCCTCTGAACTGTAATAACCTGCACACCTGAAACACCCTTACTCAGAGCGATCACCTTCAGAAGGAGCATTAGCCTGACAATATCATCCACAACAACCGGCCCAGTACCACAGGCATGCGACTTAACAAGGTTTTCCTGTAACCTGTTGAGCTGATCCCTGCTGATAGTTATATTATATAGTGATCCGAATCCTGTTGTAATACCATAAATTGGAGCAGTACTTTTTTCAAGCTTGTCATCGAGATATTTTCTGCAATTATTTATCAGATCAACAGATTTGGAAGAGAGAGTAAGATGTTTCTCTTTTTTAAGAATGTCAAGCAGATCCTCTATAGTTATATTATCGGGTGATATCTTATAGTTCATGTATGATCAATTATTTTTCCTGAAATTGTTCCCGGCATAATCCCCCAGTTTGTCTAAGGATATCTTCTCCTGGACTCCGGTTGCCATATTCTTTATAGTCAATGAATTATTTCTGACTTCATCTTCCCCTGCAATGATTATCCATGGTATTTTTTTTGAATCGGCATATGACATCTGTTTTTTAAGCTTAACCGGATCGGGGTAAAACTCGGCATTTATTGAGAGTTTTCTGAGTTTCTCAACTAAGGCAAGGGAATAAGATGTCTCTTCAATGCTGAAATTCAAAATCAGGATCTCGGTAGATGAAACCTGCAATTCTCCAAACAGATCGAGTTGCTTCAGCACATCATAAATCCTGTCGGCGCCAAATGAAACACCTACTCCTGATACACCATCCATGCCAAAAACACCGGCGAGATTATCATAACGTCCTCCTCCGCAAATACTTCCTATTGAAACATCAGCTGATTTAACTTCGATAATAGCGCCTGTATAATAGTTTAGTCCTCTGGCCAGAGTGAGGTCAAGCTCAACTTTTCCAAGCATCTCCACATTTCCGATGTACCCAAAAAGCAACCTCATTTCTTCAACTCCTTTTAGTCCGGCGGGTGATTCCGAAAGTATCTTTTCAAGCTGAGAGAGCTTTTCTCCATTATCTCCTTTTAGAACAAGCACAGGCTGGAGTTTCTTTAAGGCTTCACCTGATACTCCCTTTTCTCTTAACTCGGCATTCACTGCATCAATACCTATTTTCTCAAGCTTGTCAATTGCAACAGTAATGTCTGTTATCCTACTGCCCTCGCCTATGTATTCAGCAATTCCGGAGAGTATCTTCCGGTTATTTATTTTAATGACAATAGAAATCCTAAGCTTTGAGAAGATATCATCAATAATTCTCAGCAGTTCATATTCATTCAGAAGAGAATCGCTGCCAATAACGTCAACGTCACACTGAAAAAACTCACGGTATCTTCCTTTCTGAGGTCTGTCGGCTCTCCATACAGGCTGTATCTGGTACCTTTTAAATGGAAACACTATTTCATCTCGATGCTGAACCACATAACGTGCAAAAGGAACGGTAAGATCATATCTCAATCCCTTTTCACAAATCTTTGAGGAAAGTTTCCCTGTCTCGCGGTTAACTAAATCTTCATCGCCAACAGATGATAAAAAATCTCCTGAATTAAGTATCCTGAAAAGAAGCTTATCTCCCTCATCACCGTATTTTCCAAGGAGCGAAGAGAGGTTTTCCATGGCAGGAGTTTCAATTGGCTGATAACCATAGAGTCTGAAAACCTGCCTGATGGTATCGAAGATATACTCGCGCCTCTGCATCTCTTCAGTTGAAAAATCCCTTGTTCCCTTGGGTATAGATGGTTTTGAGGACATAATTTATTTTGTTAATACAAAAGATAAAATTGAAAAGACAAAAGTAAGAAAAAAGCTTTAAAGGCTTTAAAGGCAATAAGGGCTTTATATGCATTTAAATAAAAAAGGCTGCAGGGACATTTGAATATCCACTACAACCTCTATAGCCTTTATAGCCTCTTAAGCCTTCCCCTTAGTACTTCTCGGGCACATAAGTTTGCTCATTAACAGGAGGCCTCACGTATGCCGTATCATGCTTTAAAGGAGGTAACTTAAACGGTTTTGGTGTAAGATCCTCATACGGGATCAGTGAAAGAAGATGGGTTATGCAATTAAGCCTTGCCCTTTTTTTGTCATCAGCGTGCACAACATACCAGGGAGTCACTTTTGTATCAGTATATGCAAACATCCTGTCTTTCGCCATGGAGTAATCGACCCACTTGTCGCGCGATTCGATATCCATAGGGCTGATCTTCCACCTCTTCGTAGGATCTTTTATCCTGTCCTGGAATCGTTTTTCCTGTTCATGGTCACTAACAGAGAACCAGTATTTTACGAGGATAATATCAGATCTTATAAGCATCTTTTCATATTCAGGGCACGCTCTCAGGAATTCCTCATATTCATCGTTTGTGCAGAAACCCATAACTTTCTCAACTCCTGCCCTGTTATACCAGCTTCTGTCGAAAAGAACGATGTCACCTCCGGCAGGAAGATGCGGAACATATCGCTGAAAATACCATTGTGTTTTCTCCTTTTCAGTAGGAGTTCCAAGAGCTACAACTCTACATATACGAGGATTCAGGCATCCGGATATTGTTTTAATAACTCCCCCTTTACCTGCAGCGTCTCTGCCTTCAAAAATAACTACAACCTTGAGTTTTTTGGCTTTTACCCATTCCTGCAGCTTGATTAGTTCAATTTCCAGTTCTCCTAATAACTCTTCATATTTCTTTTTATCAAGCTTCTTTTTCTTTTTGGGCTCTATATCATGATAAAGTGCATCATCATTTTTATCCACAGCTTTATGACTGGCTTTCTTTTTCCCCTTATCCATATCAGTATTTTTTCCCATGGCGACAAGTTTTATAATTTAAAGGAAATTTAGAAAAAAAAAGTGATATAAGGAAATAATTGATGATAATAAAGGAGGAGGCTGTCTTCTATTGTATGAACGGTATTGAAAGCGGATATCTGAAAAGTTCACCTTTTGGCGCTTTGACGCTTGCAATAATGATACAGATTACCTTCAGCAAGCTCAATACAGCAATTATTGGAATACCTATTACTATGAATACAAGAGGTATGGCCAAAACCATATAAAGCAAAATAGACAACTGAAAATTAAGAGCATTTCTTCCGTTCAGATTAATCCATTCAGATTCGTCCTTGCGCGATAACCAGCAGATAAGCGGACCAATAATTCCACCAAAGGGGAAAAAGAAAGCTGCAAATGCTGACAAGTGACAAAGCATAGACCAGTTTCTTTCAGTTTCAGATAAAATTCTATTCTCTTCCATGGCTTCTACCCTATTAATAAGTATTTTATTTTCCCCATGGCAATCCACTTCGTAAGGAAGCAAATCTATGCTTCACAATCCAGCGGGATACCTTAGTTATCTAAAAGACGCTTCAAACTCGCTGATGCTGCATGAAAGCTATTTAGATAACCTTTTTAGATCATCAGCAAGCAGGCCGTTGGGATCAGAATCTTTTATTTTATGCTGATGGTAATAATACATATCTGAATCGTCAGTACCTATAAGCATCTTAAAGCAGAGCCCTGCATTCTTCTCTTCACGCGGACCAACCTTATGAAGAATAAGTGTATTGGGAGTTTTTTCCTGTATTGCCTTAAAAATTTCCTCTTCACTCACTATTTTAACATCGTATGGATAAATAGCCTTAATCTTGTCAATAGTTGAGATTTCAGGTGCCAGATCTTCTTCTTTTATAAGAATGGTCCTGGTTCTTACCTTGGGTATGTTATCATTATAATATTTAAGGTATTTCCTTCCGGTAAGAGAGGGGTCGTCACTGATCATCTGGGCATGCTTCTGCATAAACTGAAGGATAGCTCCGAACTTATAGTTATACTCATAATCATCCTCACCTGCAAACGATAACGGGATAGCACAAATCTCAGGAAGCTCACCGAGCTTACTTACATTCTTCCCCTGCAGAAGGTTAAGGAAATTATAAAGTGTATTGGCTTTATCCTTTTCATAGTTAGTCTGAGTCAGGACAATAAAGGAATAGGCAGGATCGCGACGCATCTTGTTGAATTCCTGGACAGTAATCAGCTGGTAAGGAGTAAGTGTCCAATATTTTTTTACAGCTTCCTTAATGAATACATTATATGAGGAGAACTGATCCTGTTCAAGAACAACGCATGTCTTTGAAGCCATAAATTGCTTGATCTCATCTTTATTTGGGAATGGTGCCTGCCCGCTTAAGAGCATCGTGAAAAAAAGCAGAAGTACTGCAGATAATTTTGTTTTCATAGTTATAGTATTAATCAACAGGGACATAAAGTGGATTTTTTTCGTTGTATTTTCTGATATAAACAAACATAAGATTCTTTTTTTTACCTCGCGATAACTGGACATACTCTTCATAAATTTCAGGATCTTTCATAAGAAGCAGCTCTGTGTTATCAACATCAAATTCCATTACCTTACCTGTTTCCCAGTCTATTATAAACTGTCGTAATTCAGTTCGTGTAGGTGTGGATCGTCGGTAAGGGGAATAATATGGACTATAATAAGAGTAAGGTGAATAGTAACTGCCATAAGAATAAGGAGAGTAATACGGATCATAGTACCCGTAAGGAGAGTAAGGATTATTATAATACCTGCTGTCCTCAGTGGTTATATCTGCTACAAAATGGCAAATATTTCCAACAAAAGTGATCCTGTTAAAACCCTCCTGAACCTGAATATACAGTATCCCATTGCGTGCATATCCCCAGATGGCATTTTTATCCACCTCCTGCCTTATACCGATATCATCATAATAGTACACCTTTTCCATCTCAAAGATCTTCTTGAAGAACTCCCTGTCGTTATAGTCAAATGAAGTCAGGAGCTTTGCCTTTGGAATGGGTTTATTCTGTTTTACCATTTCAAAATCAAGAAATATACCATCCCTGAACTTGAAATCAGGAGTGTATTTCACCATACCCTCCTTATCCTGGCCCTGGCCTTTTACGGTAAAAAGAGATGTGGTGCAGATAATTATCACCAATACACTTACTAATCTCCTTGCCATATTCTTTCCAATATGAATCTTAATTTGTTGTTCCAAATTTCATACCACTACGGCAAATTTAGTGAATAAAGTCAAAGGTAGTTAATTTAAGGTTATGTATTATTAAAGCTTTATTTTGATTAATTTTGCATGTTTCAAACAAATCAAAAATGGGTAGTGTAGATGCAGCCAACAGCAATGAAAGCAAATCCGGTATGTTAAATGAGGATTTCTCAGCCGGAAGAATTAAACTCATCGAGAGATACCTTATTATATCAATATTCGCACTGATTGTAGCAGTATTGCTGATTGCATTTGGTCAGCTACTCATTGCCGGATGTCTCATATTAGCCGGAGCATCTATATGGCTGGTTATCTTCAGGAAGATGACCCAGATAAACAGGAAATACCTCGATTCTATCATTTCCTTTCTAAAGACAGACAGCAAAAAGGACAAGATAATTACAGATTTTTCACACAAGATAAGAGAACCTCTTAATAACCTTGTCATTACAGGAGAGCTGTTCACCGAGTCTGATCTCAACACCAAACAAAAAGAACTGCTGGAGACATTTGTTGCCTCAACAAAAAGCATGGTAACTACTGTTAATGAATTAACAATGCAGTCAGCTGAGAATATGAGCTATGAATCGAGGAAGCAGATCAGATTCAATATCCTTTCGGCAGTTGAACACGTTATTGAACTCTACCGACTTAAAGACTCTGTTGGCATCCAGTTTAAGGTTGACAGTCCTGTAACAGGAGACCTTGAATGTATTGGCGATCCTGTAAGTATAAAGCAAATCTTTCTCGATATTTTCAACCGGATTGAAAAAGAAAACCCCGGAAGATCAACAAAGGTCTCCATTAACCTCAAATCGGTTAAAAGTAATGCTGGCGAGAGTCTGCTTACAATCACCCTTGAAGCCGATACAAGTATGCTGCTTATTGATGAAAAGAGTACTGAAGGGAGTCATGCTGCCAGACTTCTTTACCTGAGCAGGGGAAAATATGTACAGGAGGCTGGTAAAGACAATGCTAAGTTGAGCATTTATCTTAGTATCAAAAATGTCATCCCTGAAGCCGGGTTTAAGGAAGAATCATCAAGAATCAAGGAGCTTATAAGAAAAGAAAGGATACACAAGGAGATAAAAGACCTCAGGGTGCTGCTTGTTGAAGATAACGTGATTAACCAGAAAATCACACTTCTTACTTTGAAACCCCTCGTACACAGCATCGATTCTGTAACAAATGGCAGAGAGGCGCTTGACATGTTCGGCACTAATAATTATGACCTTATATTGATGGATATACAAATGCCGGTGATGAACGGACTTGTGGCAACTGAAAAGATAAGGGCACTTGAGTCAGCTACAAATTCACATGTTCCAATAATTGCAATCACTGCAAATGCAATGATTGGAGACAAGGAGAAATGCCTGTCAGCAGGTGCAGATGATTATATCAGTAAGCCGTTTCAGCCGGTTCAGCTGGTTGAAAAGATCAAACAGGTCATTTAGTATTCTCAAGTGGCTTAAAACCTATTATCATCATATCATCCACCTGTGTGTTCTGTCCCATCCAGGTTATCAGATTCTCTTCAAGTATTGACTTTTGATCTTTAACATCAAACTTGTGTATTGTGAGAATAAGATACCTTAACCGGCGATACATGAACTTCTTATTATCCTTCCCTCCAAACTGGTCAACATATCCGTCGGAAAAAAGATAAAGCATATCATCCTCCTGAATATCTATCTCATGATCAGTATAACTAATCCTGTCAGGATTCATTCCAATAATGATTTTATCGCCGTTGATCTGTGTCAGACTATTGTCTCGTAAAAGGTTTAAAGGAATAAACGCACCGGCGTAAATTATCTTTTCCCGTCCTTTATCAATAGCGCAGATTCCGATATCCATGCCATCCCTTATGATTGTTCCAATATTCTTCTTTCTGCTGAATGTTTTTTCCAGAGCTATATTAAGTGCAGCAAGTATATGAGACGGAGTTATAATATTATTCTCCGAAATTGCCTTTTCGATTATTTCCATCCCAATCATCGACATAAGGGCGCCAGATACTCCATGCCCTGTGCAATCAGCTGCAACAACAAATATCCATTCATCCTTCTCACCGATCCAGTAAAAATCGCCACTCACAATATCCTTGGGTCTGAAGAAAATGAAAGAGGATTTAAAATGATTCCTGAAATATTCTTCGCTGGGGAGCATTGCCTCCTGTATTCGCTGAGCATAAAGGAGATTGTCGGTTATACTCTTCTCCCTCAATTCCAGTTCGAGCTTCTGCTTTGCTATTAGTGCCAGTGATTGCTCCTTATCAGAAAGAAGCTTTCTGATAAGTCTGAGTCTTTTGAAAAAGATTATTACAAGAAAAAGAGAAAGGACTACAAAAAGGGATCCGATAATAATAATTTTATGAACCGGGTCAACAGATTCATTGAAAGTGAACGCCAGAATTTTATAGTATTTCCAGACAGAGGTGCTTAGTTGCTCAGAATAATATATAAGAAAAATAACCCACATCAGGGGACAAAAATAGGCTATTTATCTGAAGTTACCCAATATAAAGATCACTCCGGGTGTATTGAAATCTCGTCATTACCAGTCCTCTTCAGCAACAGATATTTTCGTGAGGGTGATGGGATAAAATGACCCAGGCCGAGTGTATCCCACTTACTGTCGATGGTCTCTATCGTAGCTTTATCAGAACAAACAACATTTGGCCATTTTCTTGTAAAACCTCCTTTCCTGTATGCCTTTATGGTACCATCGATTAATAATACAGAGGAGGAAATGTAAATATGGTCTCGCTGAGGATCAGAATTACCAAGAACCTGCCAGGTTACTGTAAAAAGATCGTCGGTGTCAACAGTGTGATCAACCACGAGAATCAATCTGATAGCGGTTGCCAGGAATTTTTTTTGAATCTGATCAGCAATTCTTTCAATGATGCCCGCATCCTCCGTCCGGTTAACAGAAAAAATTGCAATCGGGATACCCTTTTCGGACAATTTAATATTAAGTGATGTAATCAGGCCTTCCATTAAAAGCTTTTCAAATTCCAGTGCTAAAGGTTCCGTTTTAACTTCATTGCCTGACTGCAACTCTTCAGAAAATTTTTCAGTAGCATCAATACCCATCTTACCTCCGAAGGAGAATGCATCTGATGAATGATCAATAACATCGAGAGGTCCCCTGCTGAAAAAGAGATCTTTTCTTATATCAATATTTCTGAAGATATTATCAGCCAGCTCATGATAGTTTCTAATATCAACTTCACCATTAACAACTATCAGATATTTTGTAAACATCATCTGACCTGTTCCGAAAAGCGAGCTGAGAACTTTTATCCCCTGCCCCGGATAACTCTTGCTGATTTTAACTATCATAAGGTTATGTGCGACACCAGCCTCCGGGAGATGAAAATCAATAATTTCTGGTTGCAGGGCCATTTTTACCGGTGCAAGAAAGATGCGTTCAGTAGCCTTTGCAAGCCAGGCATCTTCCTGCGGAGGAATCCCGACTATTGTAGCAGGATAAACTGCATTCTGTCTATGAGTTATACATGTTACATGGAACTTAGGATACCAGTCGGCAAGGGAATAGAATCCGGTATGATCACCAAAAGGGCCTTCCCAGATAAGCTCTTCGGAAGGATCAACATATCCCTCGATGACTATATCTGCATCGGAAGGGACATAAATGTCGTTGGTGAGACACTTTACCAGCTTAACTTTTTTACTCCTGAGAAAACCGGCAAGAATATATTCATTTATGTTTTCTGGGAGTGGTGCTGTTGCAGAATAGGCATAAACAGGATCACCTCCCAGGGCAACCGATACTGGCATTACTCTCCCGGTTCTTTTCCAGGCTTCGAAATGGCTGGCACCTGTTTTATGTCTCTGCCAGTGCATCGCGGCCGTATTTTTTCCCAGGATTTGCATCCTGTACATCCCAATGTTTGATTTGCCCGTTTCAGGATGAACTGTATGAACCATTGGAAGGGTAATAAATCTTCCTCCATCGTATGGCCAGCATTTAAGGACGGGCAATATGCCCAGGTCAGGATCCATGTGTACAACCTTCTGACATGCACTTCTCCTGTCAGAATATGATGGCATCACTGAAGCCAGTTCCATAAATTCAGGCAGCATCTTAATTTTGCTCACCAGCGAGTTGTTTTTTCCGGTAAGTTTATTGAATAATATTTCGATCTCATTTCCTGCGTCATCCATACTCTCCCTGCTAAGTGCCATCAGTATCCTTTTATCAGATCCGTAAGCATTTATAAGAATGGGAAATGAAGTACCTGTATTTTTGAACAGCAGTGCTTTACCATTCGACTTGGTAACACGGTCTGTTATCTCAGTGATCTCCAGGACAGGATCAACAAAAGGTTCAATTATAATAAGTTCCTTTTCCTTATCAAGCCTCTTAATAAAATCAGACAGTTGTGAATATGCCATTCCGGTTTGAGTAGTTTATTTATCAAAGATATTCAATAAGCTGACAGGTAATGTAGCGGGTAGTAAAAAAGGAAAGGTATAAAAACAATGATGGGAACCAATCGCTAGGAGTAGTTCCCATCCATCGCTTGCAACCGAGGCTGCTTACGATGTCAGATTACTGTTATTCTGACCGGCTGCATGCTTTGATACAAGATCCGCTACGCAACCCATGGCTTTCGGGTTAAGCTTGTTACAGCAAAACCTTCCGGCTGTCCTTTCCCACGCCGAGGCGTGGTTCCGGGATGAAGTGTCATTCAGGCTCTTTTGCTCGCTTCCCGAAGGTAGTGGCATCAGTTTCAGTTAACCATTGGCCGAAGCCCTTCATTTTCTGAAGCCCTGTGACTCAATCGTTGAAAGAACGTTTCCGATCTCCGGTGATCTTCTGAACATCCGGGGCGCGGAGTCCCGTAGTTCAGACTTCGGCTCTCCTGTTGCGCAGACCCGAGGGTCTGACCGAGACAGATCGTGATTCAACTAAGTACCTTTCCCTGTCTCCACATCATTCGAGCAGTCTTTTATCGCTCACCTGATAGATCAAATATAATATGAGTATAATCAAAATGCAACTTTCAAAGACCGTTGTTGTTCACGCGATATAAACATAAGTTATTAACAATTGTTAATAACATCGGAAAATAACAATTAATCATACTTTTTCATCCAGTCTTGCTTTGCGTCATTTGGCACTGCGTGCCGTCATTAGTAGTAGTTTGCGCTTCGCGCGTCATTAATTAATGACTACTTAATGACTATTCTATGATAAAAAAGGCCACCCTGTCGGATAGCCTTTAAATATTAATTATGGTAGTACTTATTTCTTAAACCCATACACTGCCAGGTCACCCAAAGCTTCTTCAATTCTGAGAAGCTGATTGTATTTACAGATCCTGTCAGTTCTGCTTGCTGAGCCTGTTTTGATCTGGCCTGAATTGGTGGCAACTGCTATATCGGCAATTGTAGAATCTTCTGTTTCTCCCGAACGATGAGATGTTACCGTTGTGTATCCTGCGCGATGAGCCATTTCGATACACTGGAGTGTTTCTGTAAGACTTCCTATCTGGTTTACCTTGATAAGAATTGAGTTGGCACAACCCAAGTCGATACCCTTTTTAAGGTACTCAACATTTGTAACAAAAACGTCATCGCCAACTATCTGGATCTTCTTACCCAGTCTTTCAGTCATCATCTTCCATCCATCCCAGTCACTTTCAGCCATTCCATCTTCAATAGAATCTATAGGATATTTGTCTGCAAGCTGCTCAAGATAATCAACCTGTTCCTTGGAAGTTCTTCTTGCTCCCTTGGGGCCTTCAAATTTTGAATAGTTATACATACCCTCCGTATAGAACTCTGAAGCGGCACAATCAAGTCCGATAGTGATATCACTGCCAATTTTATAACCAGCAGATGCAACAGCTTTCATGATTGTCTCAAGTGCATCCTCTGTACTTTCAAAATTAGGTGCAAAGCCTCCTTCATCACCCACAGCTGTACTGAGGCCACGTTCTTTAAGGACTTTCTTGAGGGAATGGAATACTTCGGCCCCCATACGTAGACCTTCCTTGAACGATGGTGCACCGACAGGCCTTATCATGAATTCCTGGAATGCAATGGGTGCATCAGAATGTGATCCTCCATTGACGATATTCATCATTGGAACAGGAAGAGTAACCGCATTTGAACCTCCTATATATCTGTATAAAGGAAGTCCATGATACTGTGCAGCAGCTTTAGCAACTGCAAGCGATACACCCAGAATAGCATTGGCTCCAAGATTGCTTTTGGTATTTGTACCATCGAGGTCGATCATTTTTTTATCAATGGCTGCCTGTTCGGTAACATCCATTCCAATAACCTCCTCAGATATAACATTATTTACATTATGAACTGCCTTGAGAACACCTTTTCCAAGGTAACGGTTCTTATCGCCATCCCTCAACTCAAGTGCTTCGTTTTCACCAGTAGATGCACCTGATGGAACTGCAGCCCTGCCAAAGAATCCGCTCGCAGTTGTTACTTCAACTTCAATGGTTGGATTGCCGCGGGAATCAAGAATTTCACGAGCATGAACACTAACTATTTGACCCATAGATTTTTATTTAATAATTAAACAATTATGCAATATACGAAAAAAGGGATATAATCTATATGATTTATCCCTTTCATTTAAAATATTCTGAAAATATTTTATTACTCTTCAGCTACTGAATCACCTTCAGTTCCTTCTGACTTCTCCGCAGTTTCCTCTGTTTTTTCAGTTTTTACAGCTTTAGCAGCTTTTGGCGTTTTTGGTGCCTTAACTTCTGCAGCTGCTCCTTCTTCTTTCTTCTTTAAAGACCTTCTTCTTCTGGTACTCTTTGTCTTTCCGGTTTCACCGCCGCCAAGCATAGCCTCATTATAATCGACCAGCTCTACAATGCACATATCGGCATTATCACCCATTCTGTGACCAGTTTTCAATATACGTGTATAGCCGCCGGGGCGCTCACTTATCTTGGGTGAAATCTCTCTGAAAAGTTCAGCAACTGCCTCTTTATCCTTCAGGTAACTGAATACCACTCTCCTTGAATGGGTTGAATCGTCCTTTGATTTAGTAATAAGTGGCTCAACATAAGTACGAAGTGCTTTTGCCTTCGCTGTTGTTGTTGTTATCCTCTTATGAAGGATAAGTGATGTAGCCATATTGGCAAGCATCGCTTTCCTGTGTGAGCTTGTTCTTCCCAGATGGTTAAAACTTTTTAAATGTCGCATCTCTATCTTTCCTTAACCAGTTTTCAATTAATCTTTATCTAACTTATACTTGCTTACGTCCATGCCGAATGAAAGGCTCATTGTGTCAAGAAGTTCATCTAGTTCAGTAAGTGATTTCTTACCAAAGTTCCTGAATTTGAGCAGATCGTTTTTATTAAACTTAACAAGGTCTCCTAGTGTCTCAACCTCAGCAGCTTTAAGGCAGTTAAGCGCCCTCACTGAAAGATCCAGGTCAACAAGCTTGGTTTTGAGAAGCTGACGCATATGGAGCACCTCCTCATCAAATTCCTCATTAGCCATCTTTTCATCTGAATCAAGAGTGATCTTCTCATCTGAGAATAGCATGAAATGGTAAATGAGTATCTTAGCTGCTTCCTTAAGAGCATCTTTAGGATGGATAGAACCATCTGTCTCTATCTCAAGGAGAAGCTTCTCATAGTCAGTCTTCTGTTCAACACGGTAGTTCTCAACCGAGTATTTTACATTACGGATCGGAGTAAATATTGCATCGATAGCTATCAGTCCAAACTCACTGTCGACAGGTTCATTTTCCTCAGCAGGGACATAACCCCTTCCCTTGTTAATTGTGAGTTCCATCTGAAGCTTGACATCAGATTCCATTCTGAATATAACCATCTCGGGATTCAGTACCTCAAAGCTGCTGAGAACATTGTTCAGGTTACCAGCTTTGAAAACCTCCTGGCCGCTGATCTTAACGCTGATCTTTTCATGATCCACATCTTCTACGATTCTTTTAAAACGGACCTGTTTGAGATTAAGAATGATCTCAGTTACATCCTCCATTACACCAGTGATGGTTGAGAATTCATGGTCAATGCCTTCAATCTTAACTGTTGTGATGGCAAAACCTTCAAGCGAAGAGAGAAGTATTCTTCTCAATGCATTGCCCACAGTAATGCCATAGCCAGGTTCAAGCGGGCGGAATTCAAATTTTCCGCTTTTTTCGTCCGCTTCCAGCATTATTACTTTATCCGGCTTCTGGAATGATAAAATGGCCATAGTATTTATCTTAGATTATTATTTAGAATATAATTCAACTATAAGCTGTTCCTTAATATTTTCAGGAATATCAGTACGTTCAGGTACACTCATAAATTTACCTGCCATTTGAGTCTCATCCCATTCGAGCCATGAAAGCTTGCTGTATTTCCTGGTTGAGAGTGAATCAATAATTACCTCAAGTGATTTTGATTTTTCACGAACACCAATTATGTCTCCTGGTTTTAGCTGGAATGAAGGTATATTAACTACTGATCCGTTTACTGTTACATGACGGTGTGAAACCAGCTGTCGTGCGCCTGACCTTGAGGGGGATATTCCAAGGCGGAAAACCACGTTATCGAGTCGCGATTCGAGAAGCTGAAGAAGGACAGCACCTGTAACTCCCTTGTGCCTGGATGCCTTTTCAAAAGTATTGCGGAACTGACGCTCAAGAACTCCATAGGTATATTTTGCCTTCTGCTTTTCTTTCAGCTGAACCCCATATTCAGATGTTTTTTTTCTCTTTTTGTTCATTCCATGCTGCCCGGGAGGAAAATTTTTCCTTTCCAGGTGTTTATCGGGACCGAAAATAGGCTCTCCGAATTTCCTTGCAATTCTTGTTTTTGGGCCGGTATATCTTGCCATTATGCTATTGTTTTATTACTTGAAATTCAATGATTAAAATTGTTATACTCTTCTTCTTCCGGGGGCACGGCAACCATTGTGAGGCATAGGAGTAACGTCAACGATTTCAGTAACTTCTATACCAGAATTGGAGATGGATCTGATAGCTGATTCACGACCTGATCCCGGACCCTTTACATAAACCTTAACTTTCCTTAAACCAAGGTCATATGCCACTTTACTGCATTCCTCTGACGCCATCTGTGCGGCATACGGAGTATTCTTTTTAGAACCCTTGAATCCCATTTTTCCAGCAGATGCCCATGAAATAACCTGGCCTGAATTATTGGTAAGAGTTATAATGATATTATTGAATGATGAATGAACATGCGCCTGTCCTGTAGGCTCAACCTTTACGACTCTCTTCTTTAATGCTCCAGTCTTCTTTGCCATATTCTATTTATTTAGTAGCTTTTTTCTTATTAGCAACGGTTTTCTTTCTTCCTTTACGGGTCCTGGCATTATTCTTGGTGCTCTGACCTCTGACAGGCAATCCCAGGCGATGACGGACACCACGGTAGCAACCGATATCCATAAGTCTCTTTATGTTGAGCTGTGTCTCTGACCTTAGTTCACCCTCGAGCTTAAAGTTATCGTTTAGAATCCTTCGGATGGAGTTGATCTGCTCATCTGTCCAATCCTGAACCTTGGCATTCCTGTCAACACCAGCCTCATCGAGTACTTTCTGTGCGATACTTCTGCCTACACCATATATGTAAGTCAGTCCTACTTCGCCTCTTTTGTTTCTTGGTAAATCTACACCAACAATACGTGCCATATAATCCTTTTTCTTAAATAATTTGCAAAGTTAGTTAAAATTTATCCCTGCCTCTGTTTGAACTTGGGATTTTTCTTGTTAATTACGTAAATGCGTCCTTTTCTCCTGACTATTTTACAGTCAGCACTGCGCTTTTTAACAGATGCTCTTACTTTCATTATCTTAAAATTTCTTATTTATACCTGAATGTTATCCTTCCTTTCGTCAAATCATATGGTGACATTTCAACCTTCACTTTATCTCCTGGCAGTATCTTTATATAGTGCATGCGCATTTTACCTGAGATATGTGCTGTAATCACATGTCCGTTTTCGAGCTCCACCCTGAACATAGCATTGGAGAGGGCCTCGATTATAGTTCCGTCCTGCTCTATTGAAGATTGTTTAGCCATATAATCACTTTTTATTTAAAACCTTCTCAATATATTCAAACGTTGTAAGTACATCCGCCTTCCCCCTGTCAACTGCCACGGCATATTCAAAATGTGCCGATGGTTTGCCGTCAGCTGTTTTTATAGTCCAGCCGTCACTCATCTGCAAAGTCTCTTTCATTCCTGCATTGATCATCGGCTCTATGCATATCACAAGGCCTTTTTCCATTTTCGGACCGGTTCCTTTTTTTCCCCAGTTAGCCACCTCAGGCTGCTCATGAAGTTTTCTGCCAAGTCCATGACCAACCAGTTCTCTAACCACTGAATAGCCTCCGCTTTCTGCCTTTGACTGAACTGTGAAAGAGATATCTCCTACTCTGTTACCTGCAACTGCCTCTTTAACTCCTTCCTCAAGTGAAGCTCTCGTATAATCGAGAAGTCGCTGTACCTCTTCACTGACGCGCCCAACAGCAAAGGTGTAAGCACTGTCACCATACCATCCGTTAAGTATCACTCCGCAGTCGACTGATATAATATCACCCTCCTTAAGTACATACTCTGATGGAATCCCATGAACCACTTCGTCGTTAACAGATGTACAGAGTGTTGCAGGAAAACCACCATATCCCTTAAATCCCGGAATTGCGCCGTTATCAAGGATGAATTCCTCGGCAATTCTGTCGAGATAAAGAGTGGTTATCCCGGGTTTTATCAGTGAAGCAATTTCACCTAAAGTGCGCGACACAAGTAAATTGCTCTCTCTTAAAAACCCAACCTCTTCATCAGTCTTACAATACAACATCAAAGAACGAAATATATTTAAACTGATTGAATAACACCGGATCTGCCTTTGATCCGGCCTGATTTCATCAGACCATCATAATGACGCATAAGCAAATGGCTTTCAATCTGCTGGAGTGTATCAAGGATAACTCCCACAAGAATGAGAAGCGTTGTTCCGCCAAAAAATTGTGCGAACTGAGGTGTAACACCAGCCTGTACTGCCAATGAAGGAAGGATGGCAACAATAGCCAGAAACACTGATCCCGGTAAAGTAATTTTCGACATTATGGAATCAAGAAACTCAACAGTTTTTCTACCAGGTTTGATTCCCGGGATAAAACCTCCGTTTTTCTTCATATCCTCAGCCATTTGAACAGGATTAATCGTAATAGCTGTATAAAAATATGTAAATACAATTATAAGAATAGCTGTAACCATATTATACCAGAATCCGTACATATTGGTGAATGCTACAACAAAACCTGAACCAGTATCTGAATAACCTGCAATAATAATAGGAAGCATCATGATTGCCTGTGCAAAAATGATAGGCATAACACCTGCTGCATTAACCTTGAGAGGGATATACTGCCTTACCCCACCATACTGTTTGTTACCAACAATCCTTCTCGCATACTGAACAGGCACTCTCCTTGTACCCTGCACAAGCAGTATTGTTCCAAGAACAACTACAAACATGAATATAAGTTCCACAATAATTGCAACAGCACCCCCTGCTCCATTCATCCTGGCACCTGCTTCAAATATGAAGTTTGCCGGCAGACGGGCAATAATACCAATCATAATAATGAGTGATATACCGTTACCAATTCCTTTATCAGTAATTCTTTCGCCAAGCCACATTACGAACATGGTTCCTGCAGTAAGTATTATCACTGATGAAACTGTAAAGAAGGTACCCGAAATAATAAATGCCGTAGGCGGAAGCTGAGCATGCAGGTTTACAAGGTAAGTGGGAGCCTGAAGAACAAGGATTGCCACAGTAAGGTATCTTGTATACTGATTCATCTTCCTTCTTCCGCTTTCACCCTCTTTCTGAAGTTTCTGGAAATAGGGGAATACTATACCGAGCAGCTGTACAACAATTGATGCAGAGATATAGGGCATTATACCGAGGGCAAAAATAGAAGCCTGTGAGAAGGCTCCACCCGAGAACATGTCGAGAAGTCCCATAATCCCTGACGACGTCTGGCTTTTCAGTCCCGCAAGCTGTGACGGATCAATACCTGGTAATGAAACATATTTGCCAAGCCTGTATAACAAAATAATACTGAAAGTATAGATTAGTCTTGCACGAAGATCTTCTATCTTAAAGATATTTTTTATTGTCTGAATCAGTCTCATGAAATTACAGTATTACAACGGTTCCCTGTTTTGCTTCAATTGCTTCTTTTGCTGATTTGCTGAATGCATGGGCATGAACCTCGATTTTGCTTTCAAGAGTCCCGTTACCAAGGATTTTAACCAGTGCATTCTTGTTTACAAATCCGGTCTTTATGAGAACCTCCATATCGATTTTCTCAACATTATGCTTATTAGCAATATCCTGCAGAGTGCTGATATTTATACTTTTATATTCAATACGGTTAACGTTCTTGAAACCGTATTTCGGAACACGCCTCTGAAGTGGCATCTGACCTCCTTCAAAACCGATTTTTTTACTATAGCCTGAACGTGATTTGGCTCCTTTATGTCCCCTGGTGGATGTACCACCTTTACCGGAACCTTGTCCGCGACCCAGACGCTTTCCTCTTTTTACCGATCCTTTAGCAGGCTTTAAATTGCTCAAATCCATAATACTGAATAATAAATATGGTTTATATCTTAAATATTTTCAACTTTCACCAGGTGTCTTACTTTTGTCACCATTCCCATTATCTGGGGAGTAGCTTCATGTTCAACACTATGGTTTAATTTGCGGATACCGAGTGCTTCCAGAGTTCTTTTCTGCCTTTCCGGTCTTCCGTTTTTACTTTTCACCTGGGTGATCCGAATTTTTGCCATCGTAATGTTCTTTACTAACCGTTAAAAACTTTTTCCATCGATACGCCTCTGTGTTCGGCAACTGTGAAAGCATCTCTCAACTCCAGAAGAGCTGCAAAAGTAGCTTTTACAAGATTATGGGGGTTCGAAGAGCCCTTTGACTTTGCAAGCACATTTTTTATACCAACGCTTTCCAGAACAGCTCGCATAGCACCACCTGCCTTAACACCTGTACCATCAGATGCCGGTTTGATAAATACTTTTGCACCGCCGAACTTTGCAACCTGCTCGTGAGGTATTGTGCCATTAATTACCGGAACCTTAATAAGGTTCTTCTTGGCATCTTCAATTCCTTTGGCTATTGCTGTTGTTACTTCACTGGCTTTACCGAGGCCATGTCCTACAATTCCATCTTCGTTACCAACCACAACTATGGCTGAAAAACTGAATGTACGACCACCTTTGGTAACTTTTGTCACTCTCTGAATACTGACAAGTCTGTCTTTAAGCTCCAGATCGCTGGTTTTTACTTTTCTTATACCGTTTCCCATGATTAATTAGAATTTTAATCCGCCTTCGCGTGCTGCATCAGCCAATGATTTTACTCTGCCATGATATTTATATCCACCCCTGTCGAAAACAACTTTTTCGATACCTTTTTCTTTGCACCTGGAAGCAAGAAGTTTTCCCACAAGCTTAGCCTGTTCAATCTTCTTAATTCCTGTCTGGGCTGCAATATCTTTTTCTTTAGAGCTTGCTGACAGAATAGTTTCGCCTTTCAGGTCATCAACAACCTGAACATAAATCTGTTTATTGCTACGGTAAACTGCAAGGCGTGGTGCTTCGGCAGTACCGTTTATTTTTTTGCGGATCCTCATTTTGATCCTCGATCTTCTTTCCAACTTAGTTAAGGCCATGATTTTTTTACTTTAACCACATTAAACACTAGCAGATTTCCCAGCCTTTCTTCTGAGCTGTTCCCCAACAAACTTAATACCCTTACCTTTGTAAGGTTCCGGCGGACGGAGTGATCTGATCTTTGCTGCAACATGACCGATAAGCTGTTTATCAATACATGTAAGAGTAATGATAGGGTTAGCCCTTCTTTCAGTCTTGGTTTCAACTTTTACTTCCACAGGAAGAAGAATATTGATATCGTGTGAGTAACCGAGACTCATCTCAAGGTTCTGGCCTTTTGCTTCAGCACGGTATCCGACACCAACAAGCTCAAGTTCCTTTTTGTATCCCTGGGATACTCCGACCACCATATTATTAAGTAATGAACGGTAAAGGCCGTGCAATGACTTATGGTTTTTAGATTCTGATGGTCTTGTTAATATTAACTCGTTCCCCACCACTTCCACCTTCATATCTTTGTCGACTGCCTGAGTCAACTCGCCGAGGGGGCCTTTCACACTAACCACGTTGGTGTCGCTGATATTAACAGTTACACCATTTGGCAGGTTTACAGGTAATTTTCCTATTCGTGACATTAAGCTATCCTTTTAATTAATAAACATAACATAATACTTCACCACCAATATTCTCTTTCTTTGCCTCCTTATCAGTCATAAGCCCTTTGGATGTTGAAATAATTGCTATACCAAGTCCGTTAAGAACTCGTGGCATATCATCAACACCTGCATACTGGCGAAGACCCGGACGGCTGATTCTCTGAATATCTTTTATGGCAGGCTGCTTACTCTTGGGATTATACTTAAGTGCGATCTTAAGTGTACCCTGTGGACCATCATCCGCAGTAACCTTATAGCTGAGGATATACCCTTTCTCATATAGAATTCTGGCAACCTCTTTCTTAAGATTGGATGCTGGAGCCTCTACAATCTTATGACCAGCCATGATGGCATTTCTAATTCTGGTCAGTAAATCTGCAATTGGATCAGTCATCTTTAAATATTTAATAGTTTATAGTTATTACGTTAGTTACCAGCTGGCTTTTTTAATTCCCGGGATGAGTCCCTGCAGTGCCATTTCCCTGAAAGTAATCCTGCTGACGCCAAACTGTCTCATATATCCTTTTGGGCGTCCTGTCAGCTTGCACCTGTTATGCATTCTGTTAGGATTGGAATTCCTTGGAAGACGGCTGAGTCCCACATAGTCACCATCAGCTTTAAGCTGGGCACGTTTTGCCGAGTATTTCTGAGCCATTTTAGCGCGTTTTACTTCGCGGGCCATCATTGATTCCTTAGCCATATTTCTAGTTTTTAGACATTTTAAATGGTAAACCAAAGTGTTTTAAGAGAGCTAACGCCTCCTCATCATTACCAGCCGATGTTACAAACGTAATCTGAAGACCCATGATCTTTGCAATTTTATCAAGGTCGATTTCAGGGAAAATAATCTGTTCGGTAACACCAAGTGTATAATTACCGCGGCCGTCAAGTTTTGAATTGATTCCCTTGAAATCACGGATACGTGGTAAGGCAACACTTATCAGTCTCTCAAGGAATTCATACATTCTCTCGCGTCGTAGAGTCACCATTATACCAATTGGCATGTTCTTTCTCAACTTGAAGTTTGAAATATCTTTTGATGACATTGTCTGAACAGCTTTCTGTCCGGCTATGTCCGATACCTCCTTAACACCGAATTCAAGCAGTTTCTTGTCGGCAATAGCCTGACCCACACCCTGGTTGATAACAATCTTTCTCAACCTGGGGACCTGCATTACTGTCTTATAACCGAATTCCTTCATTAATGCAGGGACGATCTCGTCACTATACTTTGTTTTTAGCGCAGGTATATACATTACTTGATCTCCTCTCCTGATTTTTTAGAATAACGCACTAACTTATTTTTATCATTTAGTCTCTTTCCAACTCTTGTAGGTTTTCCTGAAGCAGGATCAACAACCATAAGGTTTGAGATATGAACAGGCGCCTCTTTCCTGAGGATTCCTCCCTGTGGAGATTTTGCATTTGGTTTGGTATGCTTCGATACCATATTGATGCCTTCAACAAGTACCCTGTCCTTATCCCTGATAACTTCGAGGACACGACCTTTCTGGCCTTTGGATTCACCGGTTATCACCATAACCTGATCACCCTTCTTTATTTTCAATTTCTTCTGCATCGTTGTCTCTTTAAATATTACAACACTTCAGGTGCCAATGATACGATCTTCATATACTTGTCGCGCAGCTCCCTGGCAACCGGGCCGAAGATACGTGTTCCACGCACCTCATTCAGGTTATTGAGAAGAACCACTGCATTATCATCGAACCTTATATATGAACCATCGGCACGACGAATCTCCTTTGTTGTTCTTACTACAACTGCCTTGCTGACAGTACCTTTCTTGGCTTCGCCTGAAGGGAGTGCTGATTTCACACTTACCACAATCTTATCGCCCACGGTAGCATACCTCTTTTTGCTACCCCCGAGAACCCTGATACACAAAACCTCTTTTGCTCCTGAGTTATCGGCTACGGTTAATCTGCTTTCCTGCTGTATCATGATTACTTAGCTCTTTCGATAATTTCAACTAATCTCCAGGTTTTGTTTTTGCTCAGAGGCCTGGTCTCCGATATCCGTACAGTATCACCAATATTGCATGTGTTCTCCTCATCGTGAGCCATCAGCTTTTTTGTCCTGTTAATAAACTTGCCATATATAGGGTGCTTAACCTTTCTCTTTACGGCAACTGTGATCGATTTGTCCATTTTTGCACTTACGACAATACCAATACGTTCTTTTCTAAGATTTCTTTCCATTGCTGAACTAGCTATTTGATTTCTTATCCAACTCTCTTTTACGCAATTCGGTCAGCAGACGTGCAATCGTAAGTCTTTCATCCCTGAGTTTCTTTGGATTGTCAAGAGGTGTAATTGCATGGTTTAGCTTCATTCGAACAAGTACGTTCTTCTCAGTATCTATTCTCTCGAGAAGGTCGGATGTGCTTAATTCTCTTATCTCTGAAGTTTTCATCTGTGTTTATTGTATTATTCCTGTACGTAATCGCGTCTCACAATAAATTTTGTAGTAATAGGAAGCTTCTGTGCTCCGAGGCGAAGAGCCTCTTTGGCCACTTCGTATGGTACACCTTCGGCTTCAAGTATGATCCTGCCCGGAGTTACTGGTACAACAAATCCTTCAGGAGCGCCTTTCCCTTTACCCATACGAACCTCTGCAGGTTTCTTTGTAATCGGTTTATCGGGGAATATCCTGATCCACAGCTGACCTTCACGTTTCATATGACGTGTTACGGCCTGACGTGCTGCTTCGATCTGCCTTCCGGTGATCCAATGCTCTTCCAGTGCCTTGATACCAAATGATCCGAATGCCAGCTGATTGCCTCTCTGTGCATTGCCTTTCATTCTTCCCTTCTGGGCTCTCCTGAATTTGGTTCTTTTTGGTTGTAACATTGCTGATATATATTATATTGTATATTAAACTCTCTTATTTTTTTGCTTTCCTTTTAAGACTTTTGGTCTTGGCATTCCTTGCACCGATATTTGGACTGAGATCTCTCTTTCCGTATACTTCACCATTACAAATCCATACTTTTATTCCAAGTAATCCAACTTTTGTATGAGCTTCAGCAAGTGCATAATCAATATCAGCCCTGAGAGTATGAAGAGGAATACGACCCTCCTTATATGATTCCTGTCTTGCCATTTCAGCACCACCAAGTCTGCCGGAGATCATGATCTTAATACCTTCTGCTCCCATACGCATTGTTGAAGCTATCGACATCTTGATAGCCCTGCGGAAAGATATCTTTCCTTCAAGCTGGCGGGCAATGTTGTTTGCAACGATATTAGCATCCAGTTCGGGACGTTTTACCTCAAAAATGTTTATCTGAACCTCTTTCTTTGTTATCTTCTTAAGTTCCTCTTTAAGCTTATCAACCTCCTGACCGCCTTTTCCTATAATTATACCCGGGCGAGCAGTATTTACTGTAACAGTGATAAGTTTCAGAGTCCTCTCAATGATGATCTTTGAAATGCTGGCCTTTGCCAACCTGGCATTCAGGTATTCCCTGATCTTTGTGTCTTCAACCAGTTTACCGGAAAAATCTTTTCCTCCGTACCAGTTAGAATCCCAACCTTTGATTATACCTAATCTGTTGCCTATCGGATTTGCTTTTTGTCCCATTATACTATTTTGATGTAGTTTCAACTGCTTCATTAACCTTACTGTCGAGAACGAGAGTCACATGATTTGATCTTTTCAATAGTCTGTATGCTCTTCCCTGGGGAGCTGTCTGGAGTCTTTTTAACGAGCGACCTCCATCGACATGAACAAGTTTCACATACAGATTGCTCTCTTCTACTCTTGCACCTTCATTCTTCGACTGCCAGTTTGCGATTGCTGAGAGGAGAAGTTTCTCCATCCTGCGTGATGCTTCCTGGGAACTGAATTTGAGGACATCAAGTGCTTTATTGACTTCCATTCCGCTGATCATATCTGTTACCAGTCGCATCTTTCGCGGCGAAGTTGGACAGTTCCTGAGTACCGCCTGGTATCTTTCTTTAGCGGCCTCTTTCCTCTGTTCTGCTGTATTTCTTTTTCTTGCACCCATTTCTGAATCTTTTTTTCAATCCTTACATATACTATTTATTACCGGAGTGGCCCCTGAAGGTACGGGTAGGTGAAAACTCTCCAAGCTTGTGTCCAACCATGTTCTCGGTAATATAAACAGGGATGAATTTATTCCCGTTGTGAACTGCTATAGTATGTCCGACAAAATCAGGTGATATGACTGATCTTCTCGACCATGTCTTGATCACTGACTTTTTATTTGATTCGTTCATCTCTATTACTCTCTTCTCCAGTTTAAAGTCGATGAACGGTCCTTTTTTAATCGATCTGCTCATAATATATCAGTTATTTTTTCCTTCTTTCAACAATGAATTTTGCAGAATATTTCTTCGTATCCCTTGTTTTATAACCTTTTGCAGGAATACCGTTTCTTGATCTCGGGTGACCTCCTGATGCCCTTCCTTCACCACCACCCATTGGGTGATCAACCGGGTTCATTACAACACCCCTTACTCTTGGGCGACGGCCCTGCCAGCGTGAGCGGCCTGCCTTGCCCGATCTTTCAAGGTTATGGTCAGGGTTTGAAACTGTACCGATGGTTGCACGGCATGAAGTAAGGATCATCCTTGATTCACCTGAAGGCAGCTTTATGGTAGCATATTTGCCATCACGTGCCGAAAGCTGTGCATATGTTCCTGCACTGCGGGCAATAGCTGCTCCCTTCCCTGGTTTCAGTTCAATATTATGAATAATGGTACCGAGAGGAATATCATTAAGAAATAAAGCATTTCCTATTTCAGGTGTGGCCTCTTTTCCTGACAATATTGTCTGGCCAACCTGCAGCCCTACGGGTGCTATAATATATCTCTTCTCACCGTCGTTATAAACAACAAGTGCGATCCTTGACGAACGGTTTGGATCGTACTCGATTGTTTTAACCATACCTGGCATACCATCTTTGTCCCTGCGGAAATCGATGATTCTGTACATCTTCTTGTGACCGCCACCGATGTATCTCATAGTCTGTTTGCCGTTAACATTCCTTCCTCCTGATTTTTTCAGCGGTTGAAGCAAGGATTTCTCCGGCACAGCACTTGTGATTGTTTCAAAAGTGCTTGCGATTTTATGTCGCTGACCTGGCGTTACAGGTTTTATTTTTCTTACTGCCATATATTAATTAAATATTGCTATAGAAATCTATTTTGTTACCCTCTGCGAGAGTTATTACGGCTTTCTTCGTAGAGGCTGTCTTTCCAACCAGAAGTCCTGATTTGGTATTACGGCTTTTGATCTTGCCGCCATAACGCATCGTGTTAACCGAATCAACTGTAACGCTGTACAGCTCTTCCACGGCTTTCTTAATCTGTAACTTGTTTGCATTTTTAGCAACGATGAAACCATAGCGGTTAAATTTATCGCCCTGGCTTGTCATCTTTTCCGTTACAATTGGTTTAAGCAAAATTTCCATTACTCAAAGTTTTCTAGTTTTCAAAAGTTGCCTGCAAAACGTCAACTGCACTCTCCACAAGTACCAGAGTTGAAGCTTTCATAATTTTGTAAGTGTTTAATTCACTGGCTATTACAACATCAACCCCTTGCACATTTCGGGATGACAAATATATATTTTTATTTTGTTCCGGAAAAACAAATACTGATTTTTTATTAGCAAGATTAAGGTTAGTGCCCATTTTGATGATCTCCTTTGTTTTAGGAGCGTCAAATGAGAAGTCTTCCAGAACAATAATATTATTAGTTGATGCCTTATAAGAAAGTGCAGATTTTCTTGCCAGTTGTTTTACTTTTTTATTAAGCTTAAAACCATAAAACCTTGGCTGCGGGCCAAAAATACGTCCGCCACCACGGAAGAGAGGGTTCTTAATGCTTCCGGCACGCGCAGTACCGGTTCCTTTCTGGCGCTTAATCTTTCTGGTACTTCCTGTTACCTCACTACGCTGCTTGGATTTATGTGTTCCCTGCCTCTGATTGGCGAGGTACTGTTTTGTATCCAGGTATATAGCATGGTCATTTGGTTCAATACCGAAAATAGAATCGTTAAGAATAACTTTTCTTCCGGTTTCCTTACCACTGATATTAAGAATCGCTAATTCCATTATTTTGTAATTATTACGTAAGCACCTTTTGGACCTGGGATTGATCCTTTTACTATTAAAATGTTATTCTCGATCATACGTTTGACAATCCTGACGTCCATCGATCTTACCTGATTTCCTCCCATGCGTCCTGCCATTCTCATACCAGGGAATACTCTTGAAGGAAATGATGAAGCACCAAGTGAACCAGGTGCTCTTCCCCTGTTATGCTGACCATGGGTTTGTCCACCAACACCACTGAAACCATGACGCTTCACAACGCCCTGAAATCCTTTTCCCTTTGACCAGCCTCTGACATCGATCATGATATCAGGATCAAAAAGTGAGGCAGTTAATACTTCTCCCTCTTTAACCTGTCCCTCAGAAAACCCGTCGAATTCCAGAAGTTTTCTTTTCGGAGTGGTATTGGACTTTTTGAAATGGCCCATTTCAGCTTTTGTTGTATGTTTTTCCTTTTTATCTTCAAAACCCAGTTGTACAGCAAAGTAACCATCTTTTTCAACTGTCTTGATCTGTGTAACAACACATGGGCCAGCCTGCAGAACCGTACATGGAATGTTTCTCCCGTTTTCATCAAAAACGGATGTCATTCCTAACTTTTTTCCTATTAATCCCTGCATCATATCTTTATTCCTTTACTGGTTTCACACTTTAATTTCAACTTCAACTCCGCTGGGAAGTTCAAGCTTCATCAGTGCATCTATTGTTTTCGGAGTTGAACTGTAAATATCGAGCAGTCTTTTGTAGGATGACAGCTCGAACTGTTCCCTTGCCTTCTTGTTAACGAAAGGCGAACGAAGCACTGTATAAATCTTTTTGTGAGTTGGCAGAGGAATTGGACCGCTGACAACAGCACCAGTAGATTTCACTGTTTTTACAATCTTTTCGGCAGATTTATCCACCAGATTATGATCGTAAGATTTCAGTTTGATACGAATTTTCTGACTCATCTTTTAAAGAATTTTTCCTTTTGTAATTTCCACAATCCTGTTTGATATTTCTGCAGGTACCTTATCATAATGAGAGAACTCCATTGTTGAAGTTGCTCTTCCTGAGGTAAGGGTTCTGAGTACTGTAACATAACCGAATTTCTCGGCCAGAGGTACTTTTGCCTTTATAACCCTTGCGCCTGCTTTCGATTCCATCCCTTCCACTTTGCCTCTTCTCCTGTTGAAATCGCCAATTACATCGCCAACATACTCCTCGGGAGTAACAACTTCTGTCGACATTATAGGCTCAAGAATTATCGGATTGCATTTTCCGGCAAATTTCCTGAAAGCCTGTTTGGCTGCAATCTCAAATGCGAGAGCATCAGAGTCAACCGGATGAGATGAACCGTCTTTGAGTATTACCTTCAGGCTGTCGAGAGGGAAACCAGCAAGCGGACCATTATCCATTGCTTCCCGAAAACCCTTCTCAACAGAAGGAATATACTCTTTGGGAACGTTCCCACCTTTCACCTCATTTACAAACTGAAGTCCTCTTATGCCTTTATCAGCCGGCATAAGTTCGAAAATGATATCGGCAAACTTACCGCGGCCACCTGTCTGCTTCTTAAATACTTCACGGAACTCGGCACCTGATGTAATTGCCTCCTTGTATGCCACCTGGGGAGCTCCCTGGTTGCATTCAACCTTAAATTCTCTCTTCAGCCTGTCAATGAGAATTTCCAGGTGCAGCTCACCCATTCCATGGATGATTGTCTGACCGCTGTCGGGATCAGTTTTTACCTGGAAAGTAGGATCCTCCTCAGCAAGTTTGCTGAGTGCGATCGAAAGCTTATCAATATCAACCTGTGTTTTAGGTTCAATTGCAATTCCGATCACCGGATCAGGGAAATCCATTGATTCAAGAAGTATTGGCTTATTGATGGCACATAAAGTGTCACCTGTTTTAATATCCTTGAATCCAACACCGGCACAGATATCGCCGGCTGCTATTTTATCTTTCGGGTTTTGTTTATTTGCATGCATCTGAAAGAGGCGGTTTATACGCTCTCTCTTGCCTGTACGAACATTAAGGACAGTATCACCTGCATTCAAAACACCTGAATATATCCTGAGGAAAGCAAGACGGCCTACAAAAGGATCGGTTGCGATCTTGAATGCGAGAGCTGCCAAAGGAGCTTCATCATCAATTTCGCGGGTAATCTCTTTTTCATCTCTCGGATCCTTACCTGTTACGGCACCTATATCAACGGGCGAAGGAAGGAATGAGACTACTGAATCGAGCAGGCGCTGTACTCCTTTATTTTTAAATGCTGACCCGCATATTACAGGGATAGCATGTCCGAGAACAGTTGTCTTCCTTAATGCAGTAAGTATCTCATCAGGAGTAATTGAATCATGATCCTCAAGGAATCTCTCCAGTAGTGTATCATCAACCTCAGCTACCGCTTCAATAAGTTTTGCCCTGTACTCTTCAGCTTCATCACGAAGTGCTGCAGGAATCTCTTCAACCTCAAGCCTGGTACCTCCGGTGCCATCGGGATAGTAATTAATGGCTTCCATTTTTACAAGGTCGATAATCCCGGTAAAATTCTCCTCGGCTCCGATTGGCAACTGAATTGGTACCGGATTTGCTCCCAATTTTTCTTTTATCTGCTGGACGACACTATGAAAATCAGCGCCAGCCCTGTCCATTTTGTTAATGAAAGCAATCCGAGGCACACGATATTTATTTGCCTGCCTCCATACTGTCTCTGATTGAGGTTCAACACCTCCCACTGCACAGAAAACAGCAACAGCTCCATCGAGAACCCTCAATGATCTTTCTACCTCTACAGTAAAATCAACATGCCCGGGCGTATCAATAATATTTATTTTATATTCTTCGCCCTTATATTTCCAGAATGTCGTTGTAGCAGCTGATGTGATTGTTATACCTCTCTCCTGTTCCTGAACCATCCAGTCCATCGTTGCATTTCCATCATGTACTTCACCCATACGATGGGTACGACCAGTATAAAACAGAACACGTTCTGTTGTAGTGGTCTTACCGGCATCGATGTGAGCCATGATTCCGATGTTCCTGGTATATTTAAGGTTCTTGTCCATTTATATTCTCTTACCTGCTTCCAGATCTTATTATCAGAACCTGAAATGTGCGAAAGCCTTGTTTGCCTCAGCCATCCTGTGAGTATCTTCCTTCTTCTTATAAGCACCACCTTCAAGCTTGTATGCAGCCATAACTTCTGCAGCAAGTTTTTCAGCCATTGAATGACCGGTCCTTTTTCTTGCAAAAAGAATCAGGTTTTTCATGCTTATAGCTACTTTCCTGTCGGCACGAATCTCCATTGGTACCTGGAATGTTGCACCACCTACCCTCCGCGCTTTTACCTCAACCTGAGGTGTTACATTATCGAGAGCCTGCTTAAAAATCTCGATGGGAGTCTTTCCTTCGTTCTTGAATTTATCTCCGACGATATCAAGCGATTCGTACAAAATCTTGAAAGCCAGATTCTTTTTACCACTGAACATAAGATTATTCACAAACCTTGTTACATACGGATCTTTGTATTTCGGATCCGGTAACAGAATCCTCTTCTTTGGTCTTGCTTTTCTCATTATCTTATATCTTTAACTGTTACTTCTTAGGCCTTTTGGCACCATATTTTGATCTTCTCTGGGTACGGCCATCGACTCCGGAGGTATCGAGAGCACCACGTATAAGGTGATAACGAACACCCGGTAGATCTTTAACCCTGCCACCCCTGATAAGTACGATGGAGTGTTCCTGGAGATTATGACCCTCTCCCGGAATATAAGCGTTTACTTCTTTCTGGTTGGTCAGCCTTACCCTGGCTACCTTCCTCATTGCTGAATTAGGCTTCTTTGGCGTGGTTGTATATACACGCACACAGACACCCCTTCTCTGAGGACATGAATCCAGAGCAGGTGCTTTACTTTTGTCTATCAGTTTCTTCCTGCCTTTTCTTACTAACTGCTGAATTGTCGGCATAATTCCAATTATTTTAGCATTAAATTTTTTCTCAAAAAATGGTTTGCAAAGGTATTATAATTATTTTTTAATTCAAAATCAACAACATAAATTTTTTCAAACTACTTAAACCATCATATATAAACAACCTGACCCTTACCATAAATCAGGCCTTCATACTTGTTTCTTAAAAAAATATCTTACTTAATACTGTAAGTTATTAACAGGTTCTTCTTCCCGACCCTTCCTGTAGAAATGCGTTTTGTAAACTTACGTTGAAGGAAAAACCGGTACTCCTGTATTTCAAAAAACTGTGCAAAGAAAATAAAAATTTTCGAATTACACACTCTTTCTTATTCTGTTTTAAAAAATTATTATTTTTGTCCCCTCATTCTTGGTATATAATATTATTGTATAACAAAAAATAACAAGTAAAATATGAAAACATTCCAGGCAGACCAGATTAAAAATATTGCCCTTTTAGGCAACTCGGGGTCAGGGAAGACAACGCTTGCCGAAGCAATGCTTTTTAATGGTGGTGTTATCGAAAGAAGAGGAACAATAGAGGGGAAAAATACAGTTTCCGACTATCGTCCTATTGAGCATGAAAACGGAAATTCAATATTCTCCACTGTACTCTATACTGAATTCCAGAACAAGAAGATAAATATCCTGGATACGCCTGGTCTGGATGACTTCAGTGGAGGTGTTATTTCTTCGTTATTTGCGGTAGATTCAGCTGTTATGACAATTAATGGACAGAATGGTGTTGAGGTTGGAAGTGAAATCCACTTCAGACATGCTGAAAAAAATAACAAGCCCGTAATACTGGTTGTAAATGGACTCGATCACGAGAAATCACACTTTGAAAAAGCTGTGGAGATGATGAAAGAGAGGCTGAGTACCGATGTTACACTAATCCAGTATCCGGTTAATGAAGGGACAGGCTTCAACTCAATAATTGATGTGCTCAAAATGAAAATGCTCCTTTATTCAAAAGATGGAGGCAATGCAGAAGTAGTTGACATCCCTGCTGATCAGACTGACAGGGCTTCTGAATTACATAGTGCACTGATAGAAAAAGCAGCTGAGAGTGAAGAATCGTTGATGGAATTGTTCTTTGCCAACGATACCCTTTCTGAAGAAGAAATAAGAAAAGGTATTTCCAAAGGAATCATCAACCGCGGCCTGTTCCCTGTTCTCTGTTCCTCCTCAAAGCATAATATTGGCGTAGACAAAGTAATGGAATTCCTTGTGAATGAAGCTCCATCGATTACGGATATGCCTGTCATTAAAAATAACAAAGGTGCAGAGGTTAAACCAAACCCTTCCGGGCCGGCTTCTGTTTATGTATTTAAATCAGCAATAGAGGAACATATAGGTGAGGTAAACTATTTCAGGGTTTTCTCCGGTAAAATATCCGAGAACCTTGATGTTGTCAATACAAACAACGGAAGTAAAGAAAGGCTGTCACAGCTTTATGTCAGTGCAGGCAAAAACAGATCAAAGGTTCCTGAGTTGCACACAGGTGACATCGGCGCTTTTGTTAAACTCAAGAACACAAAGATGGGTCATACACTCAATGCCCCGGGTAACGAATGGAAATATGAAGGCGTTGTATTCCCTGAACCTAAATACCGGACAGCAATAAAGGCTCAGAGTGAAAGTGATGATGAAAAGCTTGGGGAATCACTCAATAAGATCCACATGGAGGATCCTACAATAAAAATTGAATACTCCAAGGAGCTCAAGCAGATCATTGTTCACGGACAAGGTGAATACCATCTGAATATAATGAAGTGGCATCTCGATAATATTTACAGGATTCCTACAACCTTCTTATCCCCAAAGATTCCTTATCGTGAAACAATTACAAAGACCGCAATGGCTGACTACCGTCACAAGAAACAGTCGGGCGGAGCAGGTCAGTTTGGCGAAGTTCATATGATAATTGAGCCATATGAGGAGGGTTCAAAAGAGGCAACAATGATGAAGATCGCAGGAAAGGAGATCAAGTTATCAGTACGTGACAAGGAGGAGATTCCGCTTCCCTGGGGAGGTAAACTGGTTTACTGCAACTGTATAGTTGGTGGCTCCATAGATGCAAGGTTCATGCCTGCAATCCTTAAGGGTCTTATGGAAAAGATGGAAACTGGTCCCCTTACCGGTTCATATGCCCGCGACATCAGGGTTTATGTTTATGACGGCAAAATGCACCCCGTGGATTCAAACGAGATTTCATTCCGACTTGCAGGCAGGAATGCATTCAGCACAGCTTTTAAGAATGCAGGCCCAAAAATACTTGAACCGGTTTACGATGTTGAGATATTTGTTCCTTCAGACAGAATGGGCGATGTTATAAGCGACTTGCAGGGAAGACGTGGTATGGTGCTTGGCATGTCAAGCGAAAAGAGGTTTGAGGTAATCAAGGCCAAGGTTCCCCTCGCAGAGATGAACAAGTATTCAACCGCTCTCAGCTCAATAACAGGCGGACGTGCAATATACTCGATGAAGTTTGCTGAGTATGCACAGGTTCCGGGTGATGTTCAGGATGCCGTAATCAAGGCATACTCTGAAGAAGAAGAACAGGAATAGAATTCATTTTTTCAGTTGATTGATTAAAAAGTAAATCCTATTACAAGGAACATTTGTTTCCGATCGGGATTAATTATTATCTGACCTGTAACCGGAATTGAAAATGTGTCGGTGATATTAATCGTTTTACCTGTTTCAATACCAATATTACACAGGTTAAAGTTCCCATCAATAGTGTGCCATCCATTGCCCGCTCCTGCAAAAATACTGACATATTCCCAGGCATAACCGGCCTGGAAATAGAGATCACCTCCGAATGAGCCTGCTCCTCCTGCCTTATTTACAATCACATTTGCTGAAAAAGTAAAACCACCCATTACATAACCAGTATTAATATCCAGGGCATGGCTGCCAGACGAATCAGAAAATTCAAACAGTGATAAGGATGGGTAATAATAGTCAGTTATTCCAAGAGAGAGTCCGAAAGGAAAGTTATAAATTACATATGGATCAACCTCTGAATACCCGTTGAAATCAAATGAACCCCATACTCCTGCAACGACACCGCCGGAATAATACCTAACGTCAGGTTGTATATGCGGACCATGACCATATCTAGTACCTCTCCACACATAATTAGAATAAAAATCTGTCCCAACAGAAAATTTTGACCCCCCTTGTGAATCCTGTGAATATATATTAAAAGGTATGGCAAATGAAAGAAGAACAAAAAGTGCAATATCACCTTTAAGAATATTCCTTTTCATGCCTTGTTAATTAGGAGAATAGTTGCAAATTAATCATTTTTCACCAATAGTTCTTCAAATGAAAAGTGCTCTTTGCAGTTTATTCTTACTGTAAAGAGCACAAAAAAAACAATACGATCAACAAAATATATCTGAAATCAAACGCTCTTCAGTACATCCCACACAAACGCCCTGATACCTACCTCTTCGTTTATTGCATCAATTTTCTTCACAGTATCAAGAACTTTTTCGACCAGATCATCATCCAAAATGGCAAGAACACTTTTATTTATCTCTGGCCAGGTATGAGTTCCCAGATGGGGAACACCTGTCTTTGTACCTCTTCCCTGGACATTCTCCCAGAGAGAGTATCCATTAATTCCAAGCTTATCAAGCATATATTCGATTTTTTCAGAATGTGCCTGATTGTATATTATCATTATTGCTTTCATAATCAACTAATTATCCAAGATTATAATTTACTTCGTTTCCCTGTTTTCATTCATAAAATCAAACTCAGAATAGACTGCCAGGTTCTTGTTTCTTTCACCATGCTTCGAGAAGATGGCATAAATAACCGGGACAAGTATAAGAGTGACCAATGTAGAGAAAACCAGTCCGCCGATAACAGAAATACCCATAGGACTCCAGAGTTCAGAACCTGATCCTTTACTCATTGCCAGCGGGAACATCCCAAGAATTGTGGTTGTTGAAGTCATTATTACAGGTCTGAGACGGGAGCGCCCGGAAATTGTAATAGCATCATAAAGCTCATTACCTCTTTCACGCATAAGGTTAATAAAGTCAACAAGCACAATGGCATTCTTAACAACAATTCCAATAAGCATTACAACTCCGATAGCCGAAATGACGCTTAGTGTTGTATCGGTGACGAACAAAGCTATGGCAACTCCTGAAAAAGCAAAAGGAATTGAGAACATTATTATGAATGGCATCTTCAGTGATTCGAACTGAGAGGCCATTATCAGGTAAACCAGAACGAGACTCAAAAGAATTAGCATTGCAATGTCCATAAATGCATCCATCTGTTCTTTGATAGCTCCCGAAATCTGGACCATTACACCTGAAGGCATCTCGGTGGCATCAATAGCTTTCTGTACATCGATCTGAATATCGGTAAGTGATCGTTTATAAGGAGTGAAGCTTACCCTGACAATACGTTCCTTCCTCTTGCGTTCAATGCTCGAAGGTGACCAGTATTCTTTAATCTGAGCAATTTCTCCCAACCTGATGATCTGTCCCATAGGATTAGTTATGCCAATATTTTCTATTTCAGTCAGGGTACTTCTCGACTCCTTCTTAAGTCGTACCACAACATCATATTCATCACCAAACTGCCTGAGCCGGGTGGCTGTCATACCATCTATCCTGTTCTTGACTGCCATTGAAGCCATAGCTGTATTCAGACCATTCGCGCTCATCTTATTCTGATCAAATATAATCTGAAGTTCCGGCTTTGATTTTGCACGGCTTATCGTAACATCTTTGCAGCCCTGAATCCCTTTTATCTTTTCAGAAAGCTCTTCTGCAACAATATTTGTCTGAGCAATATCATAACCATATACTTCAACATCCACGGTACTTCCGCCAAAACTTCCCATATTGTCAGAGGTTGTTACTTTATAATCAACAATTTCAGACATTTTTGACAGGTCATCTCTCATTTCATCAGCAATTTCAAATACCGATTTCGTTCTCTTCTCAATTGGCACAAGACTGAGACTGTATCTGATAGTGTGAGTACCTCCGGCCTGGAAAATAGATGCAAAACCGCCCTGATCATCAGCTCCCGAATTGGTTGAGATAATGTGAACCTCCGGATATTTTTCCTGTATGAGCTTATCAATTTTGTCAGCTGTCATAATGGTCTGCTCAACCCTGGTGCCTGTCTGAAGATCTATAGTAATTGAAAGGCGGGATTCATCAGCCTCCGGAAAGAATTCTGTTTTAATAACAGCAAACAATCCCATTGAGAAGACAAATATAATAAGAGCCATTATAGTCACAAAAACTTTATGATGAAGAGCCCATCTCAGTGTTTTCTCATAATAATGGTCAAGCCAGTCAAGTGCTTTCCTGATACTTCCATCGTAAGTCCAGAAAGAGGCATCCTTTTTAATCGGATACCATTTTAATAAAAGGGCACTTAATGTAGGTGTGAGGGTTATAGCTGCAAAAACAGATGTAACAATTGTGATTGTGACTATCATACCAAGCTGCTTGAACAGTACTCCGGTTAATCCGGTAACGAAAGTAAGGGGAAAGAAAACAGCAACTACAGTCATTGTTGTTACTATAACGGCAAGCCATACCTCGTTTGTTGCATAGATTGCCGCTTCCCTTGGTCTGCTCCCCCGTTCAATATGTTTTGTAATATTCTCAAGTACAACAATTGCATCATCCACAACCATCCCGATCGCAATTGATAGTGATGTCAGGGAAATAATGTTTATTGAGGCATCCGTTACAAAAAGATAGATGAATGCCACTATAAGCGAAATGGGGATTGTAAGTATTATGATGAAAGTAGCCCTCCATCTTCCAAGGAAGAAAAGTACGACCAAAACCACAAATATTGCTGCATACATGAGCGTTTCAGAAAGGTTACTTATTGAACCCTTAATAAATGAAGCGCTGTCGAACAATTTCTCTATTTTAACATCTTCGGGAAGATCTTTAACAAGTGTTGACAGCATTTCGTCAACATCCTCAGTAACTTTTACAGTATTGCCACCTGATTGTTTCTGAACAAACATGGCCATACCTTTTTCTCCATTGATTTTAGCGTCAAATTTCGATTCACGTATGGTATCCCTGACTTCTGCAACATCTCTCAGATAGACATTATTACCGTTATAACTGCTTATAACAAGATCCTTTACAACATCACTTTCAGGAAATTCTCCCTGGATACGCAGAGGATAATCAGTCTTTCCCATTTCAAGATAACCGGCAGGCAGGTTCATATTCTCAGCACGCAACACATTTCCGATCTGCTCGACGGTAAGGCTGTAAGCTTCCATTTTTCGAGGGTCCACATCAATATATACCTTTCGCCCCGGAACACCTGTAAGCGAAACCGATCCCACACCCTCTATCCTGTTAAGCGGGTTAACTATCTTCTCATCAAGGATCTTCTCAAGCCCTGCATAACTCTCTTTTGCTGTAATTGCATAAAATACAATAGGCATAAAGCTTGTGCTGAACTTTATGATTGTTGGCTTTTCACAATCTTCAGGCAGGTACCTTTCGGTAAAGCTCAATGAGCTCCTTATATCATTAGAAGCTTCATCGAGGTTAGTACCGTATTCAAAATTCATAAAAATGACTGAATTGGCATCACTCGAGGTGGATGTGATCTCTTTAAGATTACTGACTGAGTTGAGTGAATTTTCAAGTGGCCTTGTAACATTGGTCTCAATATCCGATGCACTGGCACCAGGATATGTGGTATAAACCACTACAAAAGGCAATTCCATTTCGGGATAAAGATCCACTGGCAATTGCTTAAGTGAATAAAGCCCCATTACCATTAACCCTACAAAAATCAGGATTGTTGTTACAGGGCGTTTGACGGAGGTACTATAAATACTCATATATAATAATTTTTTAAATAACGACCTTAATTAACCAACTCTGTCCTGTCGCCGTTTATCAGACGTGCCTGTCCTTCTGTAACAAGCATATCGCCTTCTTTTATATCTGAAGCGATAATCTCAAGCTGATCATCGAACCTTTTTCCGAGTTGTACTTCAATCCTTTTAGCAATATTATTCTTATTGATGAATACATATCTGGTGTTTGTGCCTTCCTGCACCATAACAGTATTTGCAGGTACAACAAAAGTTTCAACCTCTCCCAGGTCCATTGAAACTCTTACAAACATGCCAGGTTTGAGCATTTCATTCCTGTTAGCGAGTTCAAGTTCAACATTGAAAGATCTTGTTGCCGAATTCACAGTTGGGGAAACAAGGTAAACAGTACCGGAAAAACTTTCATTCTTGTAAACATCAGCACTTATTTCAGCTTTCATCCCTTTTCTGATCAGAGGATAGTATTGTTCAGAGATGCTCACGGTAACCTTCAGAGGATTAATCTGCATCACCGTTACTACTGCTGCTCTGCCTGTCGGTGTGGTAGGAGTACCGGAATACATTTCGCCGTTTTCAAAATATTTACCGGTCACTATTCCGTCGAATGGGGCCTTCATAAGAGTGTTCTGATCCATGAAATCCACATTTGTTTTTGTCACGTCATATTGAGTCTTCAACTGGTCATACTGCTGCTGTTTGACGCTTCCTGTTCTCAGCAGGGTGTCAAGACGTGACAGGTCTTTTTCAAGGTTGCTCAATTGCAGTTTTAGCTGTAAAAGCTGTGTGCGGTCCATAAGAAACAGATCCTGCCCTTTCCTTATCCTGTCGCCAACCTCAACATATATCCTGTCGACTCTTCCCGGTGTCGATGGTGCCATATTCACCTCTTCAAAAGGTAGAATAGTGGCAGTATAATCAATTGTCCTGGCAATTCTGGTCTTTGCCAGAGTCAGTGTTTTTACAGGGATCACTCCTCTGTCAGTTGCAGAGGCTGCAGGTTGAACTGTATCAGCAGGTTTCTCGCTTTTTGATGAACAGCCGAAAAAAAGAAGTCCACCTATCAGGATTACCGAAATTGTGCTTACGTATTTCATTATTTTATTAATTAAGAGATTTCTGTTTATTAAATATTATTCAGGAGCTTATCAAAAGCTATTTTGGTTTGAAGCAGGTTCAAAAGTGCTGAGATATAGTTGTTTTCCGACTGAAGATACAGCTGATTAGCCTGGGTCAGCTCAAGGCTTGAAGCCATACCCTGACGGTACTTGTTCTCCATACTTGTATATACTCTCTTTGAGACCTCAACATTTTCTTTCTGACTTATATACTGCTGATTTGCATTTACAAGATTATACCGTAATTGTTTTTCCTGAAGCAATAATTGTTCTGTTACCATATCTTTTGTGGTTCTTGCCTTGTCGAGGTTTATCTGAGCCTTTTTTATCTTGCTGTACCTTTGTCCGCTGGCAAAAATAGGTACAGTTATCTGCAAACCTGTCATGGAATTAGGGAACCACTGAAGTTCACTGATCTTATCCCCCATACCATTTGTACCATAAGTGTAAAAACCTGATAAAGTAGGAAGTACAGATGCTTTCTGTGTCTTCAGGTTAAGTTCTGACATCTGCTCCTGTCCTTCAATAAGCTGGTAGTTCACATTATACCTGTGATCAAATTCCTGAGACAATAAAGCATCAACATTGATCATTTCGGTCAGACTTTCCAGCGTTTCAGTGATAACAATTTTAGTCTCGGGAGAAACTCCAAGCTGAAACCTGAGAAGGTTATAGTTGAGTTCTATTGTTCTCTGCATCGAGCTGCGTGCATTGTCGATCATTGTCACGTTTGAAGCCATCTGATCAACATCTGTAGCCTCAGCCATCCCTGCTGCATACATTGACCTGGTGGATATGAGAGTCTCCTGAAGGTTGGACAGATTGGCATCAAGTATCATCAATGACTCCTCTGATACTATTATCAGGAAATATGCACTGCTCACTGACTCCCTGGTATCCTGCTCAGATTTTACAAGGTTCTTCTCACTTAATCTATTAGCGAGTTTTGTTGTTTCAATACCTACATAAAGAGGAGCATTGAAGAGAAGCATACTTGCATGAACACTTCCACCTGAATTGAACTGCGAACCAAATGTTACAGGTACTTTCTCTCCCGGTTTCCCGAAAAAATCACCAGGTAAAAGAGTGGTCATCAGTTTAAGATTGTCATTAAATGACCCTGATGCATCAACCATAGGAAGTGCATTTGATATTGTCTCCCAGATCGCAACACGTGAAGCAGCAATATCCTGGCGGGCAGCTATTACTGTCCTATTGTTCTGAATCGCATATTCCTGTGCCTCTTTCAGGGAAAGCTTCAACTCACCGCTTTGTGACTGTGCCGACATTAGGCCCACTGTTAAAAGAAGCAGCAGAAAGACATAAATTAATTTACTGGTTTTCATATGCTTATTTTGTTATTCGAATGATATTATGTTATTATATTGATTTTAATATTTTTCATCACGTTTGTTTATCAGTTCATTGCCTTCAGGTGTAGAAATCCCTCTCAGGTAATTGATAAACACATTCTTAATTACTTCTTTTCTTGTAAAGGTCTCGAATGGATATAGTTCGTTATCCATTATCGTTCTGCTAAGTGAGTAGAGACAAGCATTAACAAGTGCAGGATTAATATCTTTTCTGAAGAGCTTTTGCTTAATGCCTTTTTCAATTATCTTTATATTATCTTTGTAATCAGGCATTTCACACTTATTATTTTTTTCCATCAAGACTTCTATATGGTACTTTTTCAGATCAGCCTGAAAAGCAGGACTCATAGTCTGAAGATGATCCCTGTTGATTTCCAGCAATCTGAAGATTGCATCTATTGCATTATCTGATTCTTCAAGTATCCTGTCTATCAATTCTCTCTGCTTAACGGCCATTTTGCGCAAAACACCCTCAAGCAGATCATCCTTGTCACTGAAAACTTCGTATATTGTTCTCTTAGAGATACCAATGTGGCTGGCAAGCGAATCCATTGTCACTGATCTGGTGCCGTACATTTTGAATAGTTGTGATGCTCCTTCAATAATCCTTTCTCTTATTTCCATGAAATATTTAATTATTTAAAAGCAAAAATGTAAAAACTTTTTCAGTTTACAAAGTTTTTATAGTTTTTCTGCAGAATTTTTCTGTAAACGGAAGATTTTTACCGGTGAATAAAGAACGGCTAAAAGGCACAGTATCGCAATGGCTTAAAGCTATAATGGGTGCCACCTTTGCGCCTTTGCGATACTGTGCCTTTTAGCCGTTGGCCTTTGTGCCATTGCGCCGTTGAGCCGTTGAGCCGTTGAGCCTTTACGCTTTTGCATTATAACCGGAAGTTGATTAACTTCGTAACATTACTCAAAAATTAGACTAATATGAATTACGATCCTGAACTCCGCATCAAAGAATTAGGGCTGATCCTGCCACCCACTCCAAAACCGGTAGGTATCTACAAGCCTGTACTTGTAGTTGATAATCTGCTTTTTATCTCAGGACAGGGACCATTGAAGTCCGACGGAACCCTTATTACAGGAAGGCTGGGTGCGGATCTTGATCTAGATGAAGGAAAACTTGCTGCAAGGCAGGTAGGACTGACCATGATTGCTACAATTAAATCTCATTTTGGTGAATTGAACAAGATAAAAAGGCTTGTAAAAGTACTGGGAATGGTCAATTGTATTCCCGGCTTTGACAAACAACCGGCAGTAATTAACGGATTCAGTGAATTGATGGCCGAGCTTTTCGGTGAAGAGAACGGTATTGGAGTGAGAAGCGCTGTAGGAATGATGCTTCCATCAAACATTGCAGTAGAAATTGAGGCAATTTTTGAACTTAACCACTAAATTACAATACAATAATAGATGAAATCAGGACAAAACTGGTACGAGGTAGTTAATATTAGTGAGGTCCCTTCTCCTGCCCTGCTTGTTTATCCGGACAGGATTGAGAGCAATATCCGTAAAATGGTCGAGATAGCTGGCGATGTTACACGACTCAGGCCACATGTTAAAACCCATAAAATGCCGGAAATAATAAAACTGCAGATAAAACATAACATTAAAAAATTCAAATGTTCCACTATTGCAGAGGCAGAAATGTCAGCAAAATCCGGGGCTCCTGATATTCTTCTGGCACTTCAGCCTGTTGGTCCAAATGTTGAGCGGTTCTTTACCCTGAAGCAAAAATTCCCCGATACAAAATTCTCCTGCATTACCGATACAGAAGAAGTTATCAGGCTGCTGGCCGAATCAGCAGTCAGGTTTGGACTCGAAACACATCTGTGGCTCGATATAAACAACGGCATGAACAGGACAGGGATTACTCCTGATGAAAAAGCAGCCGCACTTTATGAATTGATAAGCAGCTTGCCGATGCTTAAGGCTGAAGGACTTCATGTTTATGACGGACATATAAGGGACAGGGATTTCTCGCTGAGAAAAAAGAAGAGCGACGAAGGATTTGATAAAGTGTACAAACTCGCAGAAAAGCTTGGTAAGTCGTCAAATCACACGATTAATATTGTAGCCGGAGGATCGCCTACATTCAGGATCCATGCTCTGCGTGAAGGAGTTGAATGCAGTCCCGGAACTGTACTTTTATGGGATTACGGATACAGCAGTTCATTACCCGATATGGATTTCCTTCATTCAGCAGTGCTGATGACACGTGTTGTAAGTAAACCTGATAAAGAAATTATCTGTCTCGATCTGGGACATAAAGCTGTCGGTTCAGAAATGCCTCATCCCAGGATCATCTTCATGGGTTTCGGCGACTATAGTATAGCCAACCATAGCGAGGAGCATATGGCAATAAAATTTCCGGGATCAGAGAAAATTAATGTAGGTGATGTCCTCTATGGAATTCCCTGGCATATATGTCCCACTGTTGACAGGCATGATTTTGTTACTGTTGTGGAGGAGAATCATGCCAGAGATAAATGGATGGTTGAAGCCAGAAGCAGAATGATCACGATCTGAACATTTTCAAAACTTTGCTGTTATTCGTAAAATAACCGCTAAACTACAGATATGCAAAATGGTTTTCAATCACTAAACTGGCTGGCAGTTGTTATTGCAGCAGTAAGCTCTTTTGCCCTTGGAGGTCTCTGGTATTCACCTCTTATGTTTGTTAAGATATGGGCAAAGGAGGCAGGAATTGATATGGATCCTTCAAAAAGAGGAAGCATGGCAAAGATCTTTGGGCTATCTTTTATCCTTTCATTAATTGCATCATTTTTTCTGGCAATGTTTATAGGTCCTGATGCAGGTGCAGCGTTCGGAACACTTGCCGGATTCATGGCCGGATTTGGATGGGTACTGACCTATATGGGAATAATATATCTATTTGAAGGGAAGTCTCTCAAACTTTTTCTTGTAAATGCAGGCTACAGTGTTGCAAGTCTTACAATTATGGGTTTGATTATCGGGACAATGCAGTAAAACGGCTCAAAGGCTCAAAGGCGCAGTGGCTTTGTAAAACCTTTTACTTCTTTATCATCAGGCCGTTGCGCCGTTGTGCCGTTACCTGTACAGATATACAAATCCTCTCTGCTCCTTGCTGTCATAATCCACATCATCCCAGCCGATAGCACGGATAATATAAAAATAAATTCCCGGAGTTGCATCAGCTGAGCTATTGTTCACCTTTCCATCCCATCCTTCCCAGTTACGGAGAGCCTCTCCGTCACCGGAAAAATTATAAACCATCTTTCCGCTCCTGCTATAGATCTCAACAGAGATAAATTTAAGTGATACTTTCCGGACCATGAACCGGTCATTAAGACCATCATCATTAGGAGTAAAGACATTAGGGATTTCAAGGTCTGAATCATCCACCACTATTTTTTTAAACCTCATCGAATCAATACAATGCAGGTCACTTTCGATCGTCAGCTTAACATCATATTCGCCAGGCTTATAATATATATGAGGAAAAGGGTCCTTGAGGTCTGAGATACTGTCTTTCGAATCACCAAACTCCCATTTATAAATTGACCCCCTAACTGATTTATCTGTAAATGATACTTCAAGAGGAGCTTCCCCTTTTTCGGGATCGACTGAGAAATCTGCCTTTACATGTATAGATTCATAGAAAAATGATGATTCACTTCTGCACCCAAAACTGTCACTGACCTCTAATTTGTATGTAACATCAATCAATGGCGGATTATATATCACAGGATCCGGCTCAAGATCAGGAAAAGGTATTGTAGAGGACGGATTAGATGACCATAGGAATTTTACTCTGTTGGGTAGTGCTACTGATGCTCCGGAAGCAGGATTCTTATAATAAAATGTATCAACAGCGGCCTCTCCATCAAGGGCTACATAATCACAGGTTCGATTCCTCAGCGCGGCATATGAATAAGGTTTATCAATAAAGATCCAGCCGGTGAAACTTGTATCGATACCACCGGTTATCAGCACTCTGTATCCACCCTCAGAAAGATCATTTATTGTTGAGGAAGTTACAGCCGATTCAGATTTTACAGTTATTGAAAAGCTTTTATCAGCATCATTCCACTGAAACCATGAAAAGGAAGAAGAGGGGGTGCCAGAGGGAATTGTTGCGACTAGAGTCCCCTTCTGTGTGCCGGCAGTATTACAGTAGATATAAACAGGATCCTTTATCCCATATTTTGTAAAGCGTACTGCGTTACTCCCCGGAGCACTCAGCTGGGCCTTGGCACCAAGTGCAAAAAAGAGAAATATTAACAGAAAAAAATAACGCACAGGCAATCACTTATTACTTACAGAAACGGAATAGTTCCAACTTTGGTATTTTCATCTGCAAGTATAATAAAAGTAGGAGTAAAATCAGTGCTCAGTCAAGATGAAATACTTCTTCCATATTGGCCCACCACTCCCCTTCCTTTCTTGTGGCCAAAGGAGACTGCATTGGTTCCATTACTGACCACCACTCCTGTGTTTTCGGATCAGCCGCCATTTTAGCCATATCAGCAGCAAAATCGACTCCTGTATATTCCATATAGGCATACAACATACCGTCCTTATGAAATATCGAATAGTTACTGATATTACATTTTTTTATCATATCCAGAATTTCCGGCCATACTGCTGCATGATATTTTTTATATCGCTCGAAATGCTCAGGCTTAATGCCTATTACCTGTCCGAATCTTGTCATATCTTTAATTTTAAAATAACTGTTATAAATTAAATATACCTATTTCTATTAGCTTGAAAATCAATTCAATTATTTTCATGATCTCAGATACTTAATTAAATTCTTTATACAGATCCGCTTATCCCAATTATATATGATGATATAATAATTATTAAAAGGGAGAAGATCATAAAAAGTATTATTTTAAGTGAAGCTCCGTTCCATTCACGCCTGTAGAAACCCCATAGAGTTGCAAATACTATTGTCAGGCCCATAAGTATCCCCCAGGATGTAAAAGTGAAAGGCCCCATTTTGCTTTTTCCCATGCCGAAAAGTATAAACTGGCTGAACCATAACAATCCGGCAAGTAAAGAAAAAATGTAATTTACAATAAGCATACCCCTGGTATCACTTTTCACATAATCTGAAAGAGATTTATTCCTGATTCCCAGGTAGATGCACCATATAATTGTAGTTACAAGCGTACCTGACAGAAGAATAAGCATAACAGGCATTGATGTAAAGAGAGGATCGATCCCATTCTGAGCTGCAATTTCATTCATGGGAATAGCCTTTTCAAATCCCAGTGACATAGCCGAACCTGTAATCCCTACAAGCAATGCTGCTAGAACTCCCTTATGAAAGCTGAATTCAGCAATACTTTTCTTCTTGTCATGATCCGAAACCATTGTGTCTTTAAGGTACCCGGCCCAACCTGTGAATGCGATTCCAATACAGGCAATTATCACACCTGCTATCAACAGACTTCCACCTGAATTGGATACCATGATCTTCAACCTTCCATCAAGAACCGGTGGAATAAGAGTTCCGATAGCGAGCATGAGGCCCAGCGACAAAGCATATCCCAGGGAGATACCGAGATACCTCAACGATAATCCGAATGACAGATTGCCAACTCCATAGACAGCTCCAAGAAGAAAAACACTTAGTAAAACATTGCCAGGGACCTGCCTGTAAACATCAAGAAATGAAGGAGCAAAAACCAGGCAGGCAATAAACGGAAATACAGTGTATGCACCAAAACAATATATCAGCCAGTAGGTTTCCCATTTCCATCTTTTTACCATACCGAACGGGATTGCAAAGCTCCCGGCTGTAAATGCACCACTTCCAATAAGCAGCAGCCCTAAAAAAATATTGGTTTCCATTATGGGAAATTACAAAAAATTGATTAAAAGATACAAGTGTTAATAAATAATCGGCCATAAGTAATCAACAACACTTTTCTGATAACCTCTTATTGTTAAATTTGCCGGACCTGTTACGCTGTAACCTATGCAAAAAGACATTTCAGATTATCTCAGTAATCTCAATGAATCGCAAAGAGAGGCGGTCATTCACTCCGAAGGTCCTTCGCTTGTAATTGCAGGTGCCGGTGCAGGCAAAACAAGGGTATTAACTTACAGAATAGTTCATCTTCTGCAGAAAAGGATTCCTGCAGGAAAAATACTTGCACTTACTTTCACCAATAAAGCTGCAAGGGAGATGAAAGACAGAATAACAAGAATAGTTAACCCTGAGATTGCCAGATATCTCTGGATGGGTACCTTTCATTCCATCTTCTCGAAAATTCTGAGGATTGAGGCTGAGAAGCTGGGTTACAAATCCAACTTTACAATTTATGATACTTCTGATTCCAGAAGCCTTATCAGGTCCCTGATCAGGGAGCTTAATCTGGATGATAATATTTATAAGCCCGGAGTTATAGCTTCAAGAATTTCATCAGCCAAAAACAATCTTATTACGGCAAACATGTATTCATCAGACGGGACACTCCAGGAATATGATAAGGCCAGCCGGATGACCCTGCTTGCTGATATCTACAGGATGTATGCCGCAAGATGTTTCAAGGCAAACTCGATGGATTTTGATGACCTTCTTCTGAACACTAATATCCTGTTCAGGGATTTTCCGGATATACTTGCTTCATACCAGGAGAGATTCGGCTATATCCTTGTTGATGAATACCAGGATACTAACTACTCACAATATCTTATTATCAAGAAACTTGCTGCATTAAACCGGAATATTTGTGTTGTTGGTGACGATGCCCAGAGCATTTATTCATTCAGGGGAGCTAGAATAGAAAATATCCTTGAATTCAAAAATGATTATCCTGAGTATTTGCTCTTCAAACTTGAACAGAATTACAGGTCCACACAAACAATTGTTAATGCTGCAAACACAATTATTGCAAACAATGAAGGCCAGATAAAAAAGAGCGTTTTCTCCATGAATGAAACCGGAGAGAAGATACAGGTGTTTCAGGCAATGACTGATTCAGAAGAAGGATTCAATATTGCATCTGATATATTTGACAAGAGATTTGCGCTAAGGCTTAATTGGTCAGATTTTGCAATACTCTACAGAACCAATGCTCAGTCAAGGATATTTGAAGAGACTCTGAGAAGAAAAAATATCCCGTATAAGATCTATGGAGGTCTTTCATTCTATGAAAGGAAAGAGATAAAGGATATACTTGCTTACTTCAGGATGGTTATTAACCCGGAAGATGAAGAGGCTCTCAAACGATCGGTCAATTACCCCAAGCGAGGCATTGGAGACACTACTGTTGAGAAAATATTTGAACTTGCTGCATCATTGAACATCTCTCCATGGTCAGTGCTGAGTGAGGCAGAAAAATATCCAGGACAGTTTAATGCAGGAACAGCAAAGAAACTTTCCCTCTACAGGGATATAATAAATCACATGAGAGTTAATGCCGATACCACAGATGCCTTTACAAAGGCGAGTGAGATTGCCATGGGATCAGGTATAATGAAAGAGCTCAGAGATGGTAAATTACCTGAAGAGATAAGCCGATATGAAAACATGGAGGAACTTCTCAATGCCATCAAGGAGTTTACGGAGGCAGCTGACACAAACGGAGAGATGAACATACTCGAAGCATATATGGCAAATGTTTCACTACTGACAGATCAGGATACCGAAAAGGAGGAAGACAGGAATAAAGTTACCCTGATGACAATGCATTCAGCTAAAGGACTGGAATTCAAGCATGTATATATAGTCGGTATGGAAGATACCCTCTTTCCTTCACCCATGTCTAGCGGATCGGCAAAAGAACTTGAGGAAGAGAGGCGCCTTTTTTATGTTGCTGTTACCCGTGCTGAAAAACAGGCTACACTGAGCTATGCCCTGAACAGATACAAATGGGGAAATCTTGAAAGATGCAACCCCAGCCGCTTCCTGAAGGAGATTGATCAGAAATTCCTGCATTATCCTCAGACAGGAGGAAAACCGTTCAATCAGATCTCAGGTTCATCTACCAAAGCTTCACCTCTGAGAGAAGAACCCATAAAATATCTCAGAGAGGATAAACTTAAAAAACTGACAAAAACAGAATCCGGATCATCAGCCGGTTTCCCGGGATCAGATGCTTCACTTTTTTCTGAAGGAGATCATGTTCATCATGAGAGGTTTGGAAAAGGTTTAATAATCTCAATAGAGGGAGAGTCACCAAACACGACTGCTTCTGTTAAATTCGACACAGATGGCACAAGAAAACTCCTGCTCAGATTCGCAAAACTCAGAAAACTATAGAGTATCCTACCTGATCTCCATCATTTCACCGGTTTTCAGAATAAAATATCTCTCCTTCAATGGTCTGGACAATCTGATTTTCACCTCATCAGGATATCCTTTTGCCCAGAAACGGTTAGCTTCGGTTAGAGCAATGGTACTATGGTGCTGAGGAAAGATATAATCAGGTTCCAATGCATTTATAAGGATCACTGAATTATCTATATACATATTATGTTCAGTGGGTGAAAAGAAGAGCACATCGATCTTTTTCAGAAAGAGATGATCCTCAAGCAGGTAGGTATCTCCAGGCTGTAATATCCTCTTCCCTCCAATTGTGAAAAGATAACCGCAGTCCTGCAGATTGGCATCATAATATATCGCAAAATTGGCATTTCCATGTATTGCCCTTAGCGGATCTACCTTAATCCCCTTTATTTCAAATGGCTCCCTAGGTCTGGCAATAACTATTCTCTTTTCAGGAATACCGATTTTTCTGGCGGTTTCAAGACAACTTTCAGGTAACACAAACAGGCATGAGGATTTTTCAACAAGTATCTTTGATGTATATTCCTCAAAGTGATCACCATGTCCGTGAGTTATAAATGCCACATCTAAAAGTGGTGCAATTTCTTCAGGCGTAATCGGGCTTGGAGATATCCTTCCTCTGTTCTCAAGGAACAGATCTGTCGAAATCACCATGTCACCTGATTTTATGATCCAGCTTGCCTGTCCTATCCACCATACGGCTACTCCATCCTTATGGTTCCTGATCTGGTTAATGACACTGACATCCTGTCCTGATAAAATATTTATCAGCATGAACAGCAGAAGGAAAGTAAGACTTACTTTTCTTTGAATGAAAATCACTATTAATTTCTGAATGTTATAAAAACTCTTTTATTTCTTCTCTTTCCCCATATTCATCTGGCGTAATGAATATCCCTTCACAGATATAGAATGAGGATAATTCTCATTTATTTCCTGTGTTTCCGACTTCATTGTAAGCTTACCTTTATCGTCATATGCCTCATTTGCAAGTATAATCCCGTCATTAAAATCAGGATTACTATAATAAGCTGACATTCCTGTATTTTTCCACCCGTTCTTGTCAACCTTTAAACGGGCATCCTTTGTGAACCACACTTTACCTTTTGAATTATCATCAGGATCAACATATGAATATTCATCGCACTTATAGCCTGCCACAATTCTTGTATTACCTGTTTTTGTAAAGACAGGGGGATTATCCTTTTTACCTTTTTTGTCAGTTGTGGCAGTGTTCTCATCCGGGACTTCGGAGATCATACCCATTTTCATACCATTCATATCAGTGAGCATCAGGAAACACTTATTCTCGCCATCCACTATCATAACAGCAACTATAGGCACTGATTCACCTTCTGCACTTGTCATTGATTTTGTTTCTACAGCAACACTGGGATTATTTGCACTGTAGAACATATATAAATCCATCTTCATTACATCTTTCTTATCATAAGTCTCAGTTACCATGTATAGCCTGGAACTGAAGCTATAGTCTTCCTTGTACTTTATGTCCACTTTGTTTGAAAACATATTTCCAAGCATTCCTGCACCACCGCTTGCTCCAGCCTCATCACCTGTACTCCCGTCGGCAGAAGGCTGGTTATTATTCTGCTTCTTCTGTTCAGATCGTTCCTGAGCCTTTGTATTTGCTTTATCAGCCTCTTTGTTGACAGCGGTATCAATCGAGGCATCAACTTCCTTGTCAACAGTCTTAACCCCTGAATTAACCACCTTGTTCATTTTATTTTTAAGCAGACTTCCCACCTGAGCAGATGATGTTGCAGGTAAGAGAAGTGCAAAAGCAAAAAGAAAAAATAATCCCCTGGTTTTCATATTTATCTGTTTAAGTATTTAAATATAAAATTACTGAAAATTTGGTTCAAGCTGCAAAAGGATACAAAAATAAATTTTACTCTTCCGGTCAGGCATATTACTCTATTGGATTTCAATATCGAATTTATGTTCCCTAATATTATTACCAGTCTTTACATTTACATTTCTACTCTTAAGTTAATGGCTAAACCCAATATCTCCAAGTGGGGACTATTTATAATCCAGAAAACTAATAAACCTGCATGGTGATGGAATTTACACTTTTTCTCCAGTCCTGATTTTTACAGCACTGAGAATAAAAAAGGTTATAAAGAAAAACCCTTCCCTGTTTAATTAGGGAAGGGCAGAGTTGTGCCAGGTATAGCACCTTATTGAGGAAATAATAACAGGTATTATATATTAAGCAACCACGACCTCAGCTTCGATCGGATTCTCCATTTGTCTGTTAACTGACTCATATAGAGATGCAAATGAGCTGGATACCCATATAATTGCTGGGAAGATACCAACTATTACAAGGGCGAGTCCGAATATTATTATGAAAAAGGATACAATTCCCATAAAGAAGATCTTCCAGCCATGGCCCCTGGTCATTTTCCAGCTGAGCTCAACGGCCTCAATAGGATCGAGTTTTTTATCCATGACAATATAGGAGACAAATACCAGCCGGCATCCTATTATAATTCCAGGGATCAGCAGGGCAAAGAGCCCCAGTACCACCAGCGCTACAACAAGGAGGTTTGCCAATATAATGGAAAGATAGTTTTCCATGAACCCTTTGATAAAATATTCAAAGTCAGGCTTTACCCTTCTTGCTGCCTGAACAAATATCATATCGCCACCAAACTGGAATACAGGTGCTACAAGCAACACATATAATCCGGCAATCAAAGCAAAGAAGGCAGCAAAAATGCCCAGCGAAGCCATTCCAAACATATGTTCCCAGTTGCCTGAATCATGCCAGTTCCAGTTCCATGGGGCACCATGAAGATCTCCGGCATTAAAATCAAAATTAATGAACTTATAAGGCCCCGATATAATGGCCAGAACTATAACTACCAGGAATAATCTAAGGAAATTATCCTTCATTACCTGCCATCCAGCTCCAAAGGCATTGCTGAAACCAGGTTTTAAATTGTACTTTTTACTTGTTTCCATTTCTTTCTTTATTTAATAGTTAGTAGATGCATTATGATTATGAAGCAAATTTAAACCGCACTTTCCAGCCGGACTTCATACTATAGTATTGATTTTTATTTTTCCTACTTTAGTATGCACCACACTACTTTAGTAGTATTTGTCTTTTTATCCTGCCTTTTTCAGGGATTTTCATAACTTTATTGCATGTTGCTCTACCTGGTCTATATACTTTTCTTAATTACAGTAGCTCTGGCTGCTTCCGCAGTAATACTTGCAACAAAGCTTCAAAAGCGATATGACCATGAGCTCTTTTCGCACCTGCTCTATTACCAGGTTTTCCTGTACACTTTCGGCTTTTATGGAATATGGGGACAGGTTGTGATAAGGTCTGTTCTTTCGGAATATTTCTCACCGGAACAATTTGCCAGGGTTTGTGATATCGCACTTTTATTAGGCCTGCCATTTGTTATTTTTGCCTGGATGATGCTTCTGCAGTTCTCCTCAGTCCTTTCAGGCAGCAGAAAAAACAACTGGTTTGTTCTGGGATTCCTGCTGATTAATATAACCTTTATAATATTATTAGGGTACCTGTCCGGCCAGGCAGGCATGGTTAAGCCCCTGTATCTTATTAAACATTATTTCATTATTGCCAACTTTATATATACTTCAGCTGCCGCGGGACAGTTATTTTATTCAGGGAAAGAGAGTTTTATGATAACTGCCAGAGGGAAAAGGAATATTGCACTGGGATTATTCCTGGTTATGATAGTGCAGACTGCCTTTCTGATTATTTTTTCCACACAGATATATCTGGCTATACTGTTTATTCTTTCATTCTTTGCCGGCAATAGCTTTCTTCCAATATATTTAACCTATGGAATAAGAATAAAAACTTCTGCCTCGGGAGAACTTCAGGGTCTCTCTTTTGAGGAGTTCTGCCAGAAATTTGAGGTATCACCCAGGGAGAGTGATATTGTACGTGAGATATACAAAGGACTAAGTAATAAAGAGATATCTGAAAAGCTATTTATCAGTCTGCAGACTGTCAAAGATCATACTCACAGGATCTATATAAAGACAAACGTGAAAAGCAGGGCTCAGCTTATGAACCTGGTCAGAGAAATTTCAGATAAACAATAATCCTTCCTTTCGTGAATTCAATCCGGAATGAGTTTCCGGTTGCTTCATTCAGAGTTGCATTCCACCAATTGTTAAGCTTAGATTTTATGAGGGGATATTTCAAACCATGAGATGTTATCTCTGTTTCAGGATTTAAAGAGAATATCGAAACCTGCTGACCTGGTATGACTGAAATTTCTGTACTGCTGAAAAATGAACGGAGTATTCCGGTATCAGTTACCATAATTACATTAACATCTGCTGAATATTCAGCAAGCAGCGATATATTTCCGATAGTATGATCCTCACGCTTGCCTGTAGCTCCAACAATTACTAATTCGAAATAACCATTGCCCCTGCACCAGTTAACTGCTTTAGTAAGATCATTTGTATCCTGCCCGCTATCAGGATGTAATCTGTCGGAAAATCTCTTTGCAAGATCAGCACTCAGGGAATCCATATCTCCTACTATTGAGTCAGGTTCCAGACCGAAATCAAGAAGATCCTTTGTGCTACCGTCACAGCAGACAATCCTCTCGGCATTACGAAGATAGTTCAGAGGTATCTCATGCGACGGGAAAGTTCCGTCGGCAAGTATGACTGTATTATATTTCATCCGCACTACATAAAGAAACTTAAGTTAGCATTTTTAATTAGTTCTTTTTAACCACAGAGTTCACTGAGTCCCGATAATTATCGGGATACACAAAGGGCACAGAGTAAAGATATCTTTGTGTCTTCTGTGCATTCTCTGTGTACTCTGTGGTTTCAAAATCTTAAAATCATTTATTTAATAGTTTTGCGCCATTCTTTAAGTCCAACAAATGACATAACACAATAAACTGCATATAGAGCAACTGTTGGATACAATCCTCTTGTCAGAAAGAGTACCACGGCAACACCATTTACAACAATCCACAGGTACCAGTGTTCATATATTTTCCTTGCCAGCATCCAGGTTGCAATAATTGAAAGTGATGTAATAAAGGAATCCCATCCGGGTACTGGAGAATCGGTGAGGTGGTGAAGTATTAACCACATCCCTGTAAATAGAATTGCGAATACCAAAGTCAGAATGAAGATGATTTTGGGTTTAATATGAGTCACATTTAGTACTTTTTCTTTAATATCAACATCCCCCTTCCCGCCATTTAACCACCAGTACCACCCCAGAATACTTATTATCAGATAGTAACCCTGCAGGCTCATGTCAGCATAAAGCTTTCCCGTAAAGAATACGATTATATAAACGGCTGATGTCGCAATTCCGACCGGCCATAACCATAGATTCTGACGAATCTCAAGGAATACATATATAATTCCGGCTAACGCTCCGAATATTTCGATGTAATTACCTGATATCCAATTAATTACAGCCATTATATCTTGCTGATTATCAAAACCTTACAAGGATTCTGGTCATGAAATTTGTCCCTGCCTGAGGGAAATAATAAGCCCAGGTCTTTTCAGTGCCATCCTCATACCAGTTTCCGCCATATGCATTATTCTCATATTTCGCATTCAGCAAATTATTAACAAGCAGCTGTATTTCCACATTATCTGTATGTTTTATTTCAGGTGAAAAGTCAAGCCTTATATTACTTACAAAGTACGGATTGATCATTCGTTCCTCATTCATTGTGTTATCGAAATACTGTTTGCCTACATACTTGCTTATTAGGTGTAAATCCAGGTCTTTGAATAGTGTGAATATAAACTCACTTGTAATTATGGTAGAAGGTGAATAGGCTATATCGACCGTACCGAGACTTTTGCTTTTATATTCCGACGACCAGTCTCCTGTGTTGTAATCGGTATAGTACTCTATATAATTCAGTATCTTGTTTCTGCTAAGTGTCATATTTATATTCCAGCCCATGAATACTGCAGGTCTGAATGCGGCAACAAGCTCAGTACCCAACCTGTAACTCTTATCAACATTTGTCATAATTGAATACCCGACATCGCTGAGTTCTCCTGTAGGTACCAGTTGATCTCTGTAGACCATACTGTACAGGTTTACCGAGAAGGAGCTCTTCTCATTTCTGAGCTTGTATCCAAGTTCAGTATCATAAAGGGTCTCAGGCAGTGGGGTTGCAGCTGGATCGCCTGAAGCCTCCTTGAAATCTGATCGTGTAGGTTCACGATTGGCAACAGAGAAGGAGAACCATGCATCCTGGTTTGAGGTTATTGAATGAAAAATTCCTGCTTTTGGATTAAAGAATCTGAAAGTGTGCTTCTGACCTATATCTTTCAGATCATCATCTGCTCCGTTGAGTCGGTAGTTAACGGACCTGTACTGGAGATCCCCAAAAATATTTGTCTTGTTTGACAAAGAATAATTTACCTTCCCATAAAAACTTAATTCCCCTTTTCTCGAATCATTGAAGTACCATTGATAATCCTTTGGAGTTTGTCCGGAGGTACCCATCCAAATAATTCGGCCAAAATGATCTCCGAGATAAGTGTTTATTCCTCCTCCCAGTATTGCTTCCATCCTCTCTTTCCGGTACCTTAGCGAATATGTTGCACCATAAAAATCGTTCGACAACCATTTCCTCCTTATCATGTCAGTCTCAGCTAAAAGCGAATCACCTGCCTGTACAGATGCAAGGCCATAATCCATATATGACTGATCCTCTCTGTATTCCTCATAATATCCCTTCCCTTTTGTATAATGAAATGCGGTATTGAGGATAAGATCCTCTGTGAGTTTCCTGCTATAAATCAGCTGGTAATGGTCCTGAGAATAATTATCGCTCTCGTTTTCATAATAACGTTTCACTCCATTCCCGTCGGTATATTCACCGGATGGATTGTATCGTCTGTCGGTTGCGAGAGAATCTTTCGGGACACCCCACCAACCAATACCTGTATGTTCCTCCCCCAGAATAATATTAGCTTTCAGCATCGATTTATCATTCCGGTAAAGTCCGCTTATAAAAGCTGACCTGTGATCTGAACCTGTTCGTTTTACATAACCATCGCTTCTTACATCAGAATACCTCATCTGAAGGGCAAACCTGTTTTTCAGAAGCCCGGTCCCTGCTGAAACTGAATTCTTAAATGTATTGAAAGAACCTGCAGAAGAGCTCACCTCAGCAAATGGCTCACTATCAGCTGTAGTGGTCTGAAGACTTATTGTGGCACCAAAAGCTCCTGCTCCGTTAGTTGACGTACCTGCACCTCTCTGCACCTGGATATTATCAACCGATGATGCGATATCAGGCAGATCGACCCAGAATACCTGCTGTGATTCAGCGTCATTAAGAGGAATCCCGTCGAGGGTAACATTTATCCTGTTTCCATCAGTACCCCTTATCCTTAGTCCTGTATATCCCACTCCGTTACCTGCCTCTGAAGTTTCAACAAACGAAGGTGTAAGGCTGAGGAGGTAAGGCATGTCATATGCAGTATTCTGCTCTTTGAGCTGTTCTGAAGAGACCGTTGAATAGGCCATGGGGGCTTTCTCTCCTGCCCTGGTGGCATTGATTGTAACCTCATCTGTTATATAGGGTCTGGTGACCAGGGCAACATCTGCTACAGTACTTCCTTCAACATTGATCTCCTTTACAAGCGGATCATAGCCTATAAAAGAAAATGTGAGCCTGTAAACTCCTTTCCTGATACCGGAAAAAGAATAATTGCCTGAAATATCTGTGAAAGTTCCAAGATAAGTATTTTCAATTGTTACACTTGCGCCGGCAAGCGCATTTCCTTCAGAATCAGTCACCTTACCCCTGATAGCCGGCAACTCCTGGAAAGATGCTGCCCCTGTTAACGAAACTGTAATCAGCAATGCTGTAATAAATACTTTTCCCATCTGCACAATTATCAAATTAACCCTCTGAGATGAGACTCCTTATATAATGACTGATGTGATACTCTTTCTTCCCTCCGCCGGCATTACCCGGATCAGGTATAAGGGTATGATCTCAGCCCGTAGTATTAAGGCACCCCATCAATTGATAATGCAAAGTAAGCTATTTTATACAGGAATTACAATAATTAGCATATTTTTGCGCTGTTTTTATCGAACCTGATACTGTTCAGGAGCTGTTTTTTATTAATTTAGCGCTCAACTTCACATGATGATGAAAACGCTGCTTGAAAAGCTGAACTATAAAGGTCAGCCAAGGATTGCAATGCTAAAAAGTGATTCAGGTTTTCTTGAGTCTCTTTCCGCCGACCTTAAAGACGTTATTATTGATAAAGAGATTGATCCACGGTGTCCGTACAGTTTCATTCTGATTTTCGTCAAAAGTATTTCAGAGGTGGAGGATGCTACACCGGATGTCCTTCACAACCTTACTGCAGACGGAGTACTATGGTTCTGTTATCCGAAAAAGAGCTCGAAGAATTTCAAATCGGATATTAACCGCGACCACGGGTGGAACTCTCTCATCGACTCAGGGTTTTATGGAATAAGAATGGTTTCAATCGATGATGACTGGTCAGCTCTCAGATTCAGACACACAAAGTTTATCAAATCAAGAAGTAAAAAGGTATCCTGAAGGAAACTGAAATTAACTTTTACAGAAAGGTATGGAAATAAGGATAATTGCGATAATAATCTCTCTTGCTGCGTTGGGAATGTTTCTATGGTTGCTGTTCGGCAAAGGGCAGAAACCATGGAATGAGATGTCGAAAGATGAGCAGAAAAAGAAAAAAATACTGGTCACCGGTGGAATTCTTGTATTTCTGGCAGGAGTGCTTACCGCTATTTTTGCAGGAAAAAAGAAATAAAACTAAACTGTTTGATACTAACCTCAAAAATTGAAACAGTGCTCGGCACAATGATAGCAGGTGCAGTTGATGAAGGCATCTGCCTGTTAGAATTCGCAGACAGAAAATTGTTAAAATCCGAGTACAATGACCTTAAGAAATATCTGGCCACTGAAATATCAGAAGGTGAAAACAGTCATACTTCTATGCTCAGGCAGCAGCTTAATGAGTATCTCAGAGGATCGAGGAAAGAATTCGACCTTAAGCTGATCATTCCAGGAACAATATTTCAGCAAATGGTATGGAATGAATTATTAAGTATCCCCTACGGAATTACAAGAACTTATCAGGAACAGGCCGAAGCGCTCAGGAAGCCCGAAGCCATAAGATCAGTTGCAAATGCCAATGGCATGAACCGGATAGCTATCATCATACCCTGTCACAGGGTGATAGGTTCAGATGGCAGCCTGACCGGGTACGGAGGTGGGCTGAAAAGAAAAAAATGGCTCCTGGATCATGAAAAGAGTCATTCAGGACAGGCATACGATCTATCTTTATTCTGAAATAACCAAACCAAATAGTCATATGATGAAAAAATTGTCACATCACAAGAGTTTCTGGATCATCTTCCTTCTGTCATCACTCTTCATCTTAAGCGGATGTGCTGACAATGAATCTGTTGAAGCATGTCTCACAGGATACAAATATGGATTTTTCGGTGGCCTGTGGCATGGGTTTATTGCTCCTTTCGACTTTGTAGGAATGTTATTCAACAACGATATAACTATGTATGCCCAGAACAATAACGGAGGACTTTATGCTCTTGGCTTCCTTATGGGAAGCGGAGGATGGGGATTCTTTGGCAGTAAGGGTGCAAGCAGGGTGAGGTCAAGGAAAGTCAATATACAGACAGAAAATTTTGACAATGCAGAGATTGTGGAATGATAATCACCATAAAATATTCAGGATACGTAATTATAAATTTAAATTTTTCAACCTATACATTAAAATTACAAAATATTTTGTTTCTTTGCAATAGAAATTACAATAAAATGATATTGGCAAACAAATATTGGTGGTGGTTTTTCTTACCTGTACAAACAAGGAAGTGAGATAGCTGTGCAATATTATAAATGATACAGATAGCCTGTCGGACTCCCGACAGGCTTTTTTTTGAACAATATAATGCCGAAGATATGAGAGAGACAAAACTTATTACAAGAGTGTATGCACTTCCTCCAGGTCTTGCTGACATGATAACACCAGTGACCATATACCTTAAAATGCGGGATAAATTTCCGAATACAATCCTGCTGGAAAGCTCTGATTATCATGGAAACAGCAACAGCATGAGCTACATCTGTTTTGATGTAATATCGGTGCTCAGGGTTGAGGATTATGTGATTGACATAACTTATCCGTCAGGGCACAGAGAGAAAGTAATGATCAGGGACAAGAATACACTTCCCGATACTTTCAATGAGTACATAGGTTCATTCAATATAACAAAAGCGCTCGAGAATCCCGGCCTGACATCGAACGGGTTGTTCGGATATACAACCTATGATGCAATAAGGTATTATGAAGATATTAAGCTTAGGAAAATCAGGGAAAAGCAATATGACATACCTGATCTTCATTATTCGGTCTTCAGGTATACGATTGCAATTAACCATTTCAATAACAGGATCTTTCTTGTGGAAAATCTTCCTGATGGAGAGGCCAGCCGGTTCGATGAGATAAAGAGTCTCCTGCGTAACCGAAGCCTGGGTTCATTTAATTTCACCCCCCTTAATGATGAAAATTCAAACATCACTGATAATGAATTCATTGAGATGGTAAAGAGAGGTAAGAAGCACTGTTACCTTGGAGATGTATTCCAGATAGTGCTTTCGCGTCAGTTCACACAGCAGTTCAGAGGAGATGAATTCAATGTTTACAGGGCTCTGAGAAATATCAATCCGTCGCCCTACCTGTATTATTTTGACTTTGGAGGATACAAGCTTTTCGGATCTTCTCCCGAAGCTCAGCTGGTTATTGAAAAAGGAGTGGCAAGGATCAATCCGATCGCCGGTACATTCAGACGATCAGGAGACGACGAGGAGGACAGGATATTGGCAATTGACCTCGCAAACGACATAAAGGAAAATGCCGAGCATGTGATGCTGGTTGACCTGGCCAGAAATGACCTTAGCCGCAATTCTGATAAAGTGTCATTAAAGACTTTTCGTGAAGTCCAGTTCTACTCACATGTCATTCACCTGGTATCAGAAGTTACCGGAGAACTCAAATCCGGCTTCAATCCTGTCAAAATATTCGGTGATTCATTCCCTGCAGGTACCCTTTCAGGAGCCCCGAAGATAAAAGCCATGGAGCTTATAGACTCAATTGAAAACAGGAACAGGGGATTCTATGGCGGGGCTATCGGATATATAGGATTTAACGGTGATATAAACCATGCAATAACGATACGTTCCTTCCTGAGCAGGAATAACACGCTCTTTTACCAGGCAGGAGCCGGTATAGTGGCTGCCTCAGTTGAAGAAAATGAGCTTAAGGAGGTAAATAACAAGCTGGGTGCTCTGAAAGCTGCCATAGCTGCTGCGTCCGAGATATAAAATAAAATGCAGAAAAAATGAAAATCCTGGTAATAGACAATTATGACTCATTCACATATAATCTTGTTCATATTCTGAAAGAGCTTTCAGGAAGTGAAGTAGATGTATTCAGGAATGATGCGATCACACTGGATGAGATCGGAAATTACAATAAGATAGTTATATCGCCAGGTCCCGGTGTACCTGATCAAGCCGGGATAACAAAAAGTATGATTAAACATTTCGGCTCTTCAAAAAGTATACTTGGAGTATGTCTTGGATGTCAGGCAATAGCTGAAGCATATGGAGGAAGCCTAATAAATCTGAAAAAGGTTTACCATGGCGTTGAAACTGATGTTATTATTGAAGATACTAAGGAACCCTTATTTAAAGATATTCCTGTCAGATTCCGGGCAGGCAGGTATCATTCATGGATTGTTAATGAAAAGGATCTTCCGACGAACATAAAAATTACTGCTAAAGATGATGAAGGTTACATAATGGGTATATCGCATACTTCTCATGATGTGAGGGGGGTTCAATTTCACCCTGAATCAGTAATGACAATCCATGGCAAGCAAATGCTTCAAAACTGGATTAAAATATGAATTATAGAAATTAACCTAATATATTTCAAATATGAAGGAGATTCTGCAGAAGCTGACATCACATCTTACCCTTGAGAGAGATGAGGCTAAGAATATTCTTAAGAATATTGCGGGAGGAGAGTACAACAATTCCCAGGTTACATCTTTTCTAACAATATATATGATGAGGATGATAACTGTTCAGGAGCTTGCAGGCTTCAGGGATGCTTTACTTGACCTTTGTCTTGTAACTGATCTTTCGGAATTCGATACCATTGATCTTTGCGGTACAGGCGGTGACGGGAAAAACACATTTAATATTTCAACGCTATCATCCTTTGTTGTGGCCGGGGCAGGCGGGAAAGTTGCAAAGCATGGCAATTATGGTGTATCATCAACCTGCGGATCGAGCAATATAATGGAATATCTCGGATATAAATTCACAAATGACAGCGAAGTACTAAAGAGGCAGCTTGATGCTACAGGGATATGTTTCCTTCATGCGCCACTGTTCCATCCAGCAATGAAATCAGTTGCTCCAATCAGGAGAGAGCTGAGCCTGAAGACTTTTTTTAACCTGCTGGGACCAATGGTGAATCCTTCATTTCCAAGGAGCCAGATAATAGGCGTATGGAATCTTGAAACGGCCAGACTTTATAATTATATATATCAGCAAACAGACAAAAACTATACAATCCTTTATTCGCTTGACGGGTATGATGAGGTATCACTTACAAGTGAGTTTAAACTGATATCAAATAATGAGGAGGAACTTTTATCTCCCGAAAAAGTAGGATTCCCGATGCTGATGCCTGATGATATTGAAGGAGGAAAGACAGTTGAAGAATCGGCCCGGATATTTTTAAATATTATTGAAGGCAGGGGATCACATGCTCATAATTCGGTTGTTATTGCAAACTCCGGCATTGCCCTGAAAAAGATCTATCCCGAAAAAAGTCTGACTGATTGCTTCAGCCTGGCTGAAGAATCGCTTAAAGGAGGCAAGGCATCGCAATCATTGAAGAAACTTATTAATCTTTGAATACATGGAAATACTCAGGAAGATAGTTACTGTAAAAAAAATGGAGGTTATTGATGGCAAGAAATACCTGCCAGCAGAAAAACTTATGAAATCTCCACTCTTTGAAAAGGCAACTATTTCATTTTTTGATGCATTAAATAATCCATCTCCTTCAATCATTGCAGAATTCAAACGGAAATCTCCATCGAAAGGAATCATCAACACAACTTCCAGACCGGGGGAAGTTGCAAGAGGATATATTGCAGCAGGGGTATCCGCAATTTCAGTACTTACAGACAGAGAGTTTTTCGGTGGGGAAAATAACGATCTGACTACTGCGTCAGGGTCCTCGGAAGTTCCGGTTTTAAGGAAAGACTTTATAATAGATGAATACCAGGTTATTGAAGCAAAATCGATCGGGGCCTCAGCTATTTTACTTATTGCATCAATTCTGAGCAGGAAGGAATCTGAGATACTTACAAGACTTGCTATAAGTCTGGGAATGGAAGTACTGTTTGAGATACACGATCTTTCAGATTTGGAAAAGATGAATAATAATATCAGGATAATAGGAGTTAATAACCGGAACCTGAATAACCTTAAAGTAGATCGCAATAATGCAATTACACTCCTCAGTAAGTTACCAAAGGATTGCTTAAAGGTTGCAGAAAGCGGTTTTGAATCACCGAAAGAGGTTAAGATGATGTTTTCGGAAGGGTATGATGCATTCCTGATAGGAGAAAGATTCATGCGTTCTGATGATCCTGGAAGAAGCGCGACAGAATTTATAGCAGGTTTGAAATAAGAAAATTATGAAATTGAAAATAAAAATATGCGGTATGCGGGATCCCGTCAATATTCTGAAGGTATCAGAACTGAAACCAGATATCATGGGCTTTATCTTTTATCGCTTCTCCCAAAGGTATGCAGGTGAAATGATCGATGAAAATATTCTTTTACAAATGCCTTCATCTGTTAGTAAAGCAGGGGTATTTGTGAACGAAGATGAAGAGCTGATAACAGCTACTATCAGAAAATATTCTCTCGACATTGTCCAGTTACATGGATATGAAACACCCTCTCTTTGCCATAGTCTGAAAGAAAAGGGGATCATGGTGATAAAGGCCTTCAGCATGAGCAGGGATAACCCATTCAGGCAGTGCAATGAATATTCCTCTATTACTGACTATTTTCTTTTTGATGCACCGGGATCAGGAAACGGGGGGTCAGGAAAACATTTCAACTGGAAGATTCTGGAGGAATATAACCTCGATAAACCTTTCTTCCTGAGCGGCGGTATTTCCCCTGATGATATTGATAAAATCAGTGAAATAAAAAATCCAGCGCTTTTCGGAATTGACATAAACAGCAGGTTTGAGATCATGCCGGGTATCAAAGACACAGAGTTAATCAGAAATTTTATTGATAGTTTCAGAAAAAAAGATTAAGCCATAATGAACAAGACATTTTTATCAGATAAAAACGGGTATTATGGAGAATTCGGGGGTGCTTTTATTCCTGAAATGCTAAGACAAAATGTTGAATCGCTACGGGATGTATATTTCGATATAATTGAATCAGAAGAATTTACTAAAGAATTCAACATGCTGCTTACTGATTATGCAGGAAGGCCATCACCATTATTTTTCGCCGGAAGGTTGAGCAACAAATACGGGGCAAAAATATACCTTAAGAGGGAAGATCTTAATCATACCGGCTCGCATAAGATAAACAATACCATTGGACAGATTCTGCTTGCAAAAAAAATGGGCAAGACCAGGATTATAGCTGAAACCGGAGCAGGTCAGCATGGTGTGGCAACAGCAACGGTATGTGCTCTGATGGGTCTTGAATGTGTAGTTTATATGGGTGAGTTCGATATGGCCCGCCAGGAACCCAATGTAAAACGCATGGAGATGCTGGGTGCCAGTGTAATGCCTGCCACATGCGGGAACAAGACACTTAAGGATGCTACAAATGAAGCACTGCGTGACTGGATTCGCAACCCTGATAACACTTTCTATATAATAGGATCGGTTGTCGGGCCTCACCCCTACCCGGACCTTGTAGCCAGGTTCCAGTCGGTGATTAGCAAGGAATTGTTATTCCAGCTGAAAGAAAAGGAAGGGACTGAAGATCCTGATTACATTATTGCATGTATCGGAGGCGGCAGTAATGCTGCCGGTATTTACTTTAACTATCTGAACAGGAAGAATGTGAAACTTATTGGTGTGGAAGCTTCAGGGATGGGTATTGATTCGGGCGAGACTGCTGCAACAATTGCTATTGGCAGTCCGGGTGTTATACATGGAAGCAAAACTCTGCTCATGCAAAATGATGACGGTCAGATAACAGAACCATATTCTATTTCTGCAGGGCTTGACTACCCTGGGGTAGGACCTCTTCATGCCTGGCTTGCGGGAACAGGTAGGGCAAAATACCTGAGCGTGACCGACAGGGAAGCACTCGAAGCTGCATATGAGCTCACTAGACTTGAGGGCATAATACCGGCACTTGAATCGGCGCATGCTCTTGCAGTACTGGGAAAGCTGAAATTAAAACTTACTGATATTGTCGTTGTCAATATCTCAGGAAGAGGAGATAAGGATATGCAAGCTTATTTTGAGGCAAAGATTGATTCCTTATACACCTTATAATTAAAACCCAAAGAATCAATGAACCGGATTAATAGTCTGTTTAGAGAAAAAAAGAGCAATATCCTTTCTGTTTATTTTACTGCAGGGTATCCCGAATTAAACGACACAGTTGACATAATCAGGGAACTGGATAAATCAGGAGTTGATATGATCGAAATCGGCATGCCTTTTTCCGATCCTGTTGCTGACGGGCCGATAATACAGCGAAGCAGTGAAAAGGCACTTGAAAACGGGATGACCATAAATCTCCTTTTTAAGCAATTGTCTGCCATCAGGGAAATAACAGATGTTCCACTGATCCTTATGGGATATTTTAATCCCGTTTTCAGATACGGAATTGAAGATTTTCTGAAGAGATGCAGGGAGACAGGAATCGACGGGACAATTATTCCGGATCTTCCTGTTGAGGAATACACAAAACATTATGATTCATTATTCTCCGAAAATGAAATAGTAAATATTTTTCTTGTTACACCTCAGAGTACTGATCAAAGGATAAGATATCTCGACTCTATATCAAAAGGCTTTTTATATGTCGTTTCAACTGCAGCAACTACGGGCAGTAAAAAAGAATTTGACACCATACATCTCGACTATTTCCGCAGGTTGAATGATATGGGGCTTAAATCTGTCAGACTCACAGGATTTGGCATTTCAAACATGGTTACTTTCAGCCAGGCATGCGAGTATTCAAATGGGGCCATAATAGGCAGTGCTTTTATAAACATACTTGAGGGAGAGGGTAATTTATCAGCTAAAATCAATAAGTTTACGGAAATGTTCAGATCATGAATGGAATTGATAATAAGCACGGTAAATTTTTTGGACCGGTACAGATATATTCGGGATACGTATTTATCGCCTGTGGTTTACTTTTCCTTTCTTATTCCCCTGCAACAATATTGTTTTTAATACCGGGTGCATTCTTGGCTTTTACCAATTCAGGAACAATTATAGATATTGAGAACAAAAGAGTTAGACCTTATACAAACCTTTTCGGATTTATAAGAACAGGAAAATGGATTGAGACATCAGAGTTCTGCAGATTCAAAATAATGAGATCAAACAGAAGATATACCTCCTACAGCAGGGCAAACTTAAAACTTGATATGAATATTACAGATATAAGCCTGGTATTGTTTGACATAACGGGGAAAAAGAAAGTTGTACTAAACAGGTATGAAAATTTTGAAGATGCAAGGATAGAGATGGATGAGATGACTATATTGCTCTTCCAGGATAATAAATTAATATAACTATTGGCTATAAGGAATAATACTTGTATGGTTGGTAGTTAATAAACTATTAGCAGTCCTTAAAATAGTTACTCATCAAATTTCCTTTGGTTCACTTTGTAGCATAACTCATCAAGATGATTTTGATAGTATGTTATGGATATGAAAACCGATTTGCCCTGTTTATTTTATTACTTCACCATGTGATCAAAAACATGTTTTAATAGAAAGACTACCCAAGCTGAAACAAAATTGGGTGTTTGTCAAAAATTTAGCTATAAATAATTCATTTAAAGTGGTTTGGATATAAATCCGGAAGTGACAATGAAGATTTTTTTTTGTTAATGAATATTAATTGATTAATTTTACTAAAATACAGGTATTCCCACCGATGAGTAATTTGATAAACCATCAATTATATCGTCCAGAGGCATCAATGGCGCAATCAAATTACGATGTTGTTTAAGCGTACCTATGAATAGTTATGCAGGGATTAGTTAAGAATATTTACGCTTACCTTCTTTAATTTTCTTCAAAATCTAATTTCATGTTACAATTTTTTTCCGCCAGTACAAGTATAGTGGACTCCAAAAGAGCCATATCCGAGTGCCTCGAAAACGCCCTTGAGGGTGAAAAAACCCTCAATTGCGATCTACTGATCATCTACACGGGAATGGGACATAACTTCAAAGATCTTTTAAGTGAAGCCCACACGCTTTCTCCAAATGCAAAGGTTGTTGGCTGCACCTGCGCCGGGGTCATAGGGAAGGAAGGTCCTAATGAATCGCTGAAGGCACTTGCCATCATGGCAATTAAAGGACCGAAAGAAGAATTTGCCGTTACAGGTGAAGGTTCTGTTCAAAAATATGATAGTTATGGGTTGGGGCATCATCTGGCAAGTGATCTGAAAAACAAGTGTCCCAGTGTTAATATGATCTTTTTTCATCCTTCAATTATTTTAGCGGGCCGAGTATTTCAGGCGGATAAAATAATAGCCGGCATTGAGTCGGTTTTTGGTCCGGATATTCCAATCATAGGGGGTGCCTCAATAGATAACATGAAGCTTATAAGCAGTTTTCAGTTTCTTGGCGATCAGGTATTTGAACAGGGTGTTGTTATGTTTGGTCTTGCCGATCCGACCCTGGAAGTTATAAGCGGCGCCAATCATGGATTCGAAGTAGTTGGTGATCCTTTTGAAATCACACGCTCAGATAATGAGTTTATTTATGAACTGGATGGCAAACCTGCATGGAAAAGATGGACTGAAAAATTGGGATTGCCTGAATCATCATCTGCTTCTGATATACTAGTATTTGCCCCTCTGGCCGTTGAGTTGCCTGAAGAACTTCATGAGGAATATGACAGCAAGTATATGTTGTATGGTGCAATGCCCATGCCCGATAAAAGCATTGCTGGAAGTAATGCTATTATCCCTGAAAACCGAAAATTATGGCTGACAAGACGGAATGAAAACCAGATTCACGACGGTGTGGAACGTTTATTGATAAAAATTCTTGATCGTTGTGATGGAAGGAAACCAGTGGCTGTGTTTCATGCCGACTGTGCTGCCAGGGGAAAACTGCTATTTAACAAAATTATTAAAGAAGAAATTATCAGTCAGCTTCAATATCCGCTCTGCAAAGGCGAAAACATACCCTGGTTTGGTATGTATGGCGGTGCTGAATATACCCCACTTGCAGGAAAAAACCGTCTTCATGGTTATACAACATCCTTGTATGTTATTGTAAAGCGTAAGTCTCAGACGAGTGAAGAAAAGATTATGTTGAATACAGATGAGGTAAAGGGGTCAAAGTTGTTTGATAAAACCACCATAAAAAACATTATTCTTAAAAACCGGTTTATCTGGTCTGCCACATGGCAGGGTAAGGCCAATTTCGATGGCTCAAGTTCCCCTTTACAGATAAGCTCCCTGCTCCCTGTTGCAAGGGGTGAGGTAGGCCTAGTAATAGGCGAAATGGCTTATGTGTCAAGGAATGCCGCTTCTGCTCCCGGACAGCTAGGGATTTATGGAGATAATCTTATTCCAGGTCTTAAACGAATGACAGATTCCGTTCACAAAAATGGAACTCCGGTTATCATACAGCTTGTTCATAGTGGACTTTTTACTTCTCCTATCCTGACTGGAAGTATTCCTCTTGGTCCCTCTTCACTTGAAACACCCGACGGAAAAGTTGGACTGGAAATGTCTATTGAAGAGATAGGAGAAACTATCGATGCATTTCGCGATGCTGCTGTAAGGGCAAAAGAGGCAGGATTTGACGGAGTTCAGATTCATGCTGCTCATGGCTGGCTCCTTAGCCAATTCCTTTCCCCATTCTTTAACAAACGAAAAGATGAGTATGGAGGAAGTCTTGAAAACAGGGCAAAAATAGTCATGGAGATTACCCGGAGTATCAGGGACGCTGTTGGCAACAATTTTACTGTCTTAGTCAAAATTAATTCTGATGATTTTCTTCCGGGAGGTTTCAATGAAGAAGAAATGTTAGAGGTATCGTTGATGCTAGAGAAAGAAGGAGTTGATGCTATTGAAATCAGCGGTGGAACAATTGGTGCTCTTTTAATGGGAAATGCTGACGGATCATTCTCGCCGGTAACAAAGAAAGGTGTATATTATCTTGAAACAGCCAGGCTATATAAAGAAAAAATTAAAGTGCCATTAATACTTGTCGGCGGAATAAGAACATTTGAAACAGCCAACGAGCTTGTTAAATCCGGAATAACAGATTATGTTTCACTCTGCCGTCCGCTGATCCGTGAACCGGATCTTATAAAGAAATGGAAATCAGGAAATCTGAAAAAATCAGATTGTATCTCCGATAGCGCATGTTTCCAGCCGGGAATGGATGGCAGGGGAGTGCATTGCATTCATGTAAAGAACTGACAGCTCCAAATCAGCGATCATATTTCTTTTTTAGATAACGGAGATTGCTAAGAGTTCCGGCAGATCACTTAGATTAACGCAGAAAATCCATAATCTACATTAAGATTATTTTGATATGTTCCCTTGAATACCTTACTGTTTTAATAGGTCTTAATATCATAGTCACTTTTCTCCAGGATAGTCTTCCAGGAGTTGTCTGATTGTTTTTTCCAAATAAGAATACTAACACTTTTTGTCGGCAAAACCGAACCCTGAACAACATAATCTAAGGTCCAGTACTTTTGCATAATGACCATATCTGCTGAAACCGATGTTGGACCCAGATAAGCTTTAAAATTCTTTATATATGGAACAAGTGACTGTGCCCAGGTTAATATGGAATCTTTGGTCCAGGTATTCTTCCCATTCCCAATAAGCAGAGCATCATCAGTAAACATGTTGGCGATTATTTGTGCATCCCCTGAGTTATAGGCATTCTCATTCATCTGAAGGAGGGAGTCAGCAAGAACCTTGTCTTTGTTCACTGTAGTTGAGGTTTGAGGGGCGCATGAAACAATCAACAGCATTACTGTCAGAATAAGAAGATTTTTTTTGCTTTCATAGTACTGAGGTTTTAATGATTGATATTTAAGCAATTAATAATGAAAGAAAACAATGAAAAAAATATCATAAACAATTCACCCTGCGGGTGTTTACTTCAGTTACTTATTATACGAGTCTCGATAGGCACAACCTGTTTGGCGAAAAGTGGTTATTAATGATACCTGGGCTCTGGAGGAGTGACCTGTGAAAGATCCACTGATAGGATTTTATCACCGATCCTTTTCTATTGTCATTTCGGCATATAACCAACCATCTCATTTAATTCTTTCTCAGGGCTGAATTCAATCCAGGCCATTTCCTCCTCTGACCAGCCAATATGACCGCCGGGTAAATAAAATACTTCACCTGTTTTGACAACCTCCTCTTTACCATCTTTATACCGGAGGTGCATTGATCCTTTGATCATATATCCCCAGTGCGGGACTGGGCAACTCTTGTCCGGAAATCCTTCAAAAATTGAAGCCGCCGTTTTCTTATCCATAGGCGCCATTTCATTATAAGCAACAGCCATTCCACCCCAGCCCATCTGGATTTGCATTTTCATTCCGGGTGCATCCATGGTAACCGGAAGGTCTTCTTTTAAGATGTGCATAATAATTGTTTTAAAGGTTTGATTATAGAAATTAAGGGTAAGTTAAAACGAAATTTATCAAAAGGCAAGTTTTATTGTTAATTAATTCACAGCAATTTTTTTCACATTGTAATTTCTCCAATGATCTCCATTGAAAGTTTTTTTGTTTAATGAAGATTAATTGAATAATTTTATAATGAAATATTGTTTATCACAAGGATGAGGTGTTCGGATAGAACATATATCCTGTATTTTAACCGGCAGATTTCCTGCTTTTCCCGGTAGCATAAATTATCGAAATCCGATGTCAATGAGGTTGAACTCAGACATGGTTTTCATTAATGTTTTGATAATAATATTACTCCATGTTACAATTTTTCTCCGCCAGCACAAGCATTGTGAACTCTAAAAGAGCAATCACTGAATGCCTTGAAAATGCCCTTGTCGGGCAGCCAAATCTCGATTGTGATCTTATCATTATCTATACTGCCATGGGGCACAACTTTAAAGATCTTCTTTCAGAAGCTCATAGACTCTCTCCTGATGCAAGAATTGCAGGATGTACAGGTGGTGGAATTATTGGTAAGAATGGTCCGGACGAGTCAATGAAAGCACTTGCTATTATGGCCATTAAGGGACCAAAAGAGGAGTTTGCCCTTGTCCGCAGACGGATCCATGCACAGGGTGATCCCTATGGAGCTATTCGCGAAATGGCTCTTGAGTTAAAAGGTATGAACCAGAAAATAACCATGATTCAATTCCTGCCAGCAGGAGGGGATGATTTCCTGCCAGTTGAGAAAGCCCTTGACGGAATTAAATCAGTCTTTGGGAAGAGTATACCAGTATCGGGGGGCTTTGCAATGACCTCAATGGCTAACCTGAAAGCTACAGATCTGGTACCCACAAGCGTACAGTTTTTTGACGATGAGATAATTGAACGAGGAGCCGTTATGATTGGGTATGGCGATCCAACATTAAAATTCATTAACCAGGCTAATCACGGATTCGATGTGCTTGAGGGAATGCCACTGGAAGTAACAAAATCCAATGCCAACGTAATATATGAATTAAACGGTCAACCTGCATGGAGTAAATTGACCAGAATACTAGGAGTGCCGGAAACATTTACAGCTATGCAGGTACTGCCAATATCCGGATTTGCCAGAGAGATCCCAGAAGGAGTGTGGGAAGAAAATCGCAGCAAATTTCTTATTTCAGTAATCATGGGAAAAAACGACGATTACAGCATTATCTTACCAGTAGCATGCCCGGAAGGAATGAAACTTTGGCTGACAAAAAGAGATGAAAAGATGATGTTTGACGGAGTCGACTGGATGGTCACCAAAATTGTGGATGAACTACAAGGTAGAATACCTGTGGCAATATTTCATGCAGATTGTGTTCTAAGGGGCAGGTTCAGTCTCGACCGGATTCTGAAAGATGAAATTATTAACCGGATGCAATCGCCAATCTGTAAGGGAGAGAATATTCCATGGCTTGGATTGTACTCAGCAGGTGAATTTGTCAGGCTGGGTGGAGAGACATGGTTTCAACAGATATCTTCTTCATTGTTTGTAATTTATAGATGATTATTTCGGAAGACCGAAGACGGAAGTCGGAAGCAACAAACCACTTCTGACTCCGGACTTCGGACTTCAAACTCTTAATATGGAAAACAAGCCTTCTTACGACAAACTGAAATCAAAATGCGACGATTTCCAGGCACAAATCATCCGTTTCCTGAAGGTAGAACAGGATCTTGTCGATGCACGAAGCAAGCTTGACCGCGATTTATCGCGGTTTAAGGCAATACAGACCTATAGCCAGAGAGTAATCAATGCAGAAAGTATAGAAGAATTCGCAAATATCACAGTTGAATCAGTTGTCGAAACTTTCGAGGTTGAGTGCAGCGCAATCTTTTTTTACGATAAGAACAGGAATATGCTGGCTATTAAGTCATCTTTCGGACAAGATGAAGAGGCAATTGTAGATTGTAAGGTTGATAACGACTGGATTTCCTCAAAAGGATTCTTTAAAAAAGGGAAAGTGATCCTTGAACAAGTCGAGCAAGACTCCGTTCCTTTCGGAAAAACAGGTTTATTCAAGGTTATCCTTTCCCCTTACTATGATGAGAATGGGAATTTCCATGGCATGCTTACAGGTGGTGTTTCCATAGAAAAAAAGGCTTATTATGATGAAATAAGTGAGGAGTTGATCCCTTCATTCATGGTATTCACGCAGCAGATGAGTGCAATGTTTCAGAACTTCGAGGCAAAGAAATATCTTGATTTGAAGGTGCAGGAAAGAACTGCACAGGTTATGAAACAAAAGCAGGAGATAGAGGGGATAAACAAAGAATTGAACAGACAGAAAGATGAACTTCAAAAAACTCTGCAAAACCTGAAACAGGCTCAAGGCCAGCTGGTTCAATCAGAAAAAATGGCTTCGCTGGGTCAGCTTGTTGCCGGTATCGCACATGAGATCAATAATCCGGTTAATTTTATCAGTGCCGGGGTTGATTCTCTTTCTGCCAATATAGAAGAGATTAGGCAGGTCCTGGCTATTTATCACAAAATCACAACCAAAAATGTGGTAGATAAGCTAAAGGAAATAGAAGAACTAAAGAAAAAAGTTGAATACAAAGAAGCGATAAGAGAGATCAATATGCTGATTGAAAGTATTAAAAACGGTACTAACAGAACAACTGAGATTATCAGAGGATTACGCACATTCTCCCGTCTTGACGAAGATATACTTAAGATGGCTGATATACATGAAGGATTGGATTCAACGCTTATCCTTCTTCATAACAAATACAAGAACAGAATTGAAGTGGTAAAAAATTACGGAATCCTCCCACTTGTTGAATGTTATCCGGATCAGATAAATCAGGTTTTTATGAATATTCTGTCTAATGCTATAGATGCGATTGAAGAGAGAGGAGTAATCACCATAGAAACCTCAATATCTAATAAATACATTAATATTATTATAAAAGATACAGGAACAGGTATTCCTAAAAATATCAGGGAGAAAATATTTGATCCCTTTTTTACAAGCAAAGGAGTTGGAAAAGGGACTGGATTGGGTTTGTCTATCAGTCAGAGCATAATTGACAAACATTATGGAAGTATTGAGATAAAAAGTGAGATGGGAAAGGGAACAGAGTTTATTTTATCACTTCCTGTAAAACAATCAAAAAAATGATCTTTTAGATTCAAATATAAAATAGCAAGTAGCTATGGATAAAATTAAACCATTACCCCCTATTCTTTATGTTGATGATGAAGAAGATAACCTTACTGTATTTAATTCTGCTTTCAGGCGAAATTATAAAATTCACCTTGCAACTTCAGGACCTGAGGGGCTCAAAATTCTTAAAAAACATGAGATAAAATTGATAATTACAGACCAGCGAATGCCGGAAATGACAGGTATTCAATTCCTGGAAAGAATAATACCAGAATACCCTGACTGCATCAGGATGATACTTACAGGATTTAGTGACATTGAAGCAATTATCCAGGCTATAAACACTGGCAGGGTATATCGCTATATTACTAAACCATGGAACAAAGAGGAGTTGAAAATAAATATTGATAAGGGACTTGAGACGTACCATCTCAGAGAACAAAACAGAATATTAATTGAAGAACTTAAAGAAGCTAACCAGACATTAGAGCATAAGGTAATTGAGCGTACAAAGAGGATTGAATCACAAAACAAAGAAATTACCTGCAGTATACAATATGCCAGTAGAATACAAAATGCCCTGATGCCTCCAAATGACAATATTAAAAGAATATTACCATCACATTTTATCTTCACCAAACCGAAAGACATAGTCAGTGGAGATTTTTATTGGTTGGCCTGTAAAGATGACAAAGTAATAATTGCCGTTGCTGATTGTACAGGACATGGAGTTCCCGGAGCATTTATGAGTATTCTTGGAGTCTCTTTTTTAAACGAAATTGTAAATAAAGCTGTAACAATCAGGGCAAATGAGTTATTAAACCAGCTTAGCGGACAAGTAATTAAATCACTTCATCAAACCGGGAAGGATGATAAATCAAGGGATGGTATGGAGATGACTATGTGCGTTATTGACTTTAGTAAGAATAAGTTACAATTTTCAGGTGCATTCCGACCCTTATATCTTATTCGCAATAGCGAATTAAAAGAATTTAAGGGAGATAATATGCCAGTTGGTATTTATGAACATGAAGACCAATCATTTACCAATACTGAATTACTTATTGAAAAGAATGATATAATTTATCTTTTTACAGATGGTTATGCTGATCAGCTTGGAGGAGGTGAAAGGAAAACATTCAGATCAGTAAACTTTAAAAAGTTGTTAATTGATATCCATATCTTGCCAATGGATGAACAGAAAATAGCGCTGGAAAAAAGATATGAAGAATGGAAAGGAGAAATTGAACAGGTTGATGATATACTAATTGTAGGGATCAAAATATAAAACTTAATCTGCATTTTTTGTCGGAAATTCCAGAATAATCAATTAATATTGAGATCGGTTCTCAACTCTAGATGTATTCACAAGAATCTTAAAAGCTTATAAATTTGATCCAGCATGAGGATTCATCAGGAAATGACTCAATATACTGTATTAGATTCATGGCAAACATTTACCAATAATATAACAATTTTCTCCGTCATTCTCAATAATCATATAAAATAATCCCATAAAAAAGCAGTACAATATGTCGGATAAAATTGAGGAGATAGTTAATAAGCACCTGTCTCCGGCTGAGATGTTTATTTATGGATTTGCCAACCTGACCGTATTACTTGATAATAAATTCAGAGGATTTGATTATGGGATCTCTATCGGGAAACTTCTTGATGACTCAATTGTCGATAAAATAATTGATGGTCCAACCATGGAGTATTATGCCCATTACAAGCAGATCAATGAAGACCTCGCTCTGCTTTCTAACAGAATTTCTCAGGATCTGAACAGAAAGAATATTGAAACTTACAGTATTAGTCCAACTGTATCAACAAAGGAACTCGACACTATTTATCATAAGACTCTCCGGACTGAACTATCACATAAGATGGTTGCAACCAGGGCCGGTCTTGGATGGATAGGAAAAACAGATCTGCTCGTCACAAAGAAATTTGGTCCCCGGCTTCGGCTGACCACAATTCTGATAAAAGAGATGGTCAGGCTGAAAACTAAACCAATGAACAGAAGCAGGTGCGGAACTTGCACCATTTGTATTGAGAAGTGTCCGGCGAAAGCAGCAAACGGGAAAGTATGGAATACTACTGTCGATCGTGATGTTTATTTTGATGCCCATAAATGCCGGAATCAATGCATAGCTTTCGGCAGGGAAAGGCTTTCGGAAGGTGCCCGAGTATGTGGAATCTGTGTAGCCGTATGCCCTGTAGGACAGTAAGTAGAAAATAAATAATAATTAAGAACATGAAGAACAGGTTATATGGGAATGAGATTGACAGGATGCCTGATTTTACTTTCAGAGTGATGAAAGTACTTTTTGCTGTATATTATTTCTTCAGGCCGGCCGGTAAATATCTGAGCAAGTTTGGAATTAAACCCGGCTATGCTGTTGTCGATTACGGATGCGGGACAGGGGCTTTCATCAGGGATACTGCCGCTATTGTTGGAACCAGTGGGATTGTATATGCTGTCGATATTCATGAAATGGCCATAGCCAATGTTAGAAAGCTTATAACAAAATATAACCTGTCAAATGTAAAAACTGTCCTTACCGACGGAGGAAAGACATCAATAGAGGATGAAGCTGCGGATCTTATTTTTGCTCTTGATATGTTTCACATGGTATCAGATACTGATTCATTTCTAAAAGAATTAAATCGGATAACAAAGAAAAATGGCACACTCATAATTGAGGATGGCCACCAACCCAGATCATTAACAAAAGAAAAGATACTGAGGTCAGGGTGCTGGGAAATTCTCGGGGAAGAAAAAAGATACCTGCAATGTATTCCGCTTACCAGAGTTTGAGATGTTCTGTTCCGTTTCCGGGATTCTCAAACGGACCTGCCGATGGTGCTGATTCTGACCGCTTACTGCCAAAAAAATCTGTGTCTATCTTCAACGGGGTTCCATCAGGATTTTCAAATCCCTCCTTCGCCATTTTAGCTTTTCCAAGTAACTCAGTAGTTACAAACAGGGTATTAAGTCCGGTCTCCTTTCCATCGATAGAATAAAAAAGAAAAACATTATCTCCCTCCTCAGTAATTTCTAATGAAGGTTTGAAGTCGGGATTCCTGTAAGAGTTCTTTTCGTTTTTATATGGAACAGCCATGTTATAATAGATGTTTCCGCTTATCCATACCGGCAAAACAGCGGTATTGTAGCCTTCAAGTCCATATTTATAAAGAGGGTCTCTTTTTGTCGGCATTGGTCCGACTCCAAGGAAGATGTTATTATAAAAGCGGTAATCGCCTGAAAATATTGTAGATAATCCTGCGACCTCTGTTGAATGGGGAAGATGGTACGGTGTGAACCTGTTTGGCTCAGGCCACATCCTGATCATCCCGGCGATGAGATTATGTACCACTGCACCGCCCTGGCTCTGTGTAATGATTGCCACATCAGAAAGAAACAGATTATTGTCAACAAGGGTTGGTCCGTGGTTCACCTCCATGAACAGATCTTCAAGGTCGTTCCTGTATAACAGGTTTTTCGAAACACGTGTACCCTGAGCCATCCAGTCGAGCCATATCCCTCGTCCGGTATCATGAATACGGTTACCGATTATCCGTGTATCAATAGCAGCATGAAATTTTATTCCGCCTATTTCAGCGCCTGTAAACTGCCTCTTTGCCCAGATGTGATGTATATGATTGTTCTCTATTGTACTGAACGCAGCTCCCATACTACCACACATGCCTGTCTGCTCGCAATTATATATCTCATTATTCCTTACAATATGTGAACCTATATTCTCTTTGTTCCATCCGTTCCTCAATGTCCTGAATGTCACTTCAATATAATGTAATGACCCATCAAGACTCATGTCGGTCAGCCAGACATTATGTCCTGTGCTCCGCTCCTTGCCAAGTGTTATTCCTGAACACTTTGAATCACTTATCCTGTTGTTTTCAATTATCCATCCCTTGTTCCAGTGTGTTGCAATCATTCCTATCTGCTCAGCTGTTGGGGCTCCCCACTGTGTTGCAGCCTGGCAAATATGGAAACCTCTTATTGTTAAATAATTAATACCAGGTTTGTCAGGATAAAATACTGTCCTCCTGGTTGTAATCTCAACAAGCTCTTTATTTGGATTGTATTTATGAAAGTTTGCCCATATAGTTGTATTATTTGCATCACTCTCGCAATACCAGGTATATGTTGAACCCTCTTTATCGAGTGTTGCCTCAAAAGGGACAGGATTATTAACCTTGTCAATGCTTTCTTTCTCATAGAGTGATTTGCCATTCAAAAAAACCTCACCGGTATGATGTATCCTGCCCAGGTCTGTGAACCAGTCACCATAAATAGAATCCTGGTAAGGATTATAATCTCCGAAAAATGTGTTTGGAAGAGTGACTTTCCATACCCCGGTCACCTTATCCTTCTTCCATCCGGTCACTACTTCTGATCCTTTTATAAAGACCTTCTCACCTTCAGCAGCCTGGTAAACAATCCTTCTTAAATCGCTTTTACCTCCCCGGGCAGGATTTATCCATTCCCGGTAGGTGCCGACATGGACCGTGATAATATCACCAGGTTGGGCAGACTGTGCAGCATAATTGATTGTCTTGAAAGGTGCTGATGCAGAACCATCATTACTGTTACTTCCATTAACAGACACATGGATTTCCCTGGCATAAGAGACTGTCGATAACAGAATTAACGCAAAAAATGTTAACAAGACTGATTTTTTCATATAATAACTATAAGATTTACAATACATTCTGAATGTTTTGTGACACTAAGTATTGCAAAGGTCTTCATCCGTAGTAGTTCAAATTTTAAAATTCCTGATGCTTTTAACAGTTCCAACCGGTGTATTCACCAATGAAACTTCAATTGTGTAATTTCCCGGCTCACTTAATGCATTCATTGTGAATCCTGACTCACTTTTTCCATAACCTCTGACAAGCAGACTTATCTGTTTTTGCTGGATTACTTTATCTTCCTTCAGTAGTCTGAAGCTCACCATCCCTGACCACTCCTTCTCAAGATCATTAATAATGATTAATGGAATCCTTGTACTGACACCTTTTTTAACTGTCTCGTCCCAGAAGTCGATCATCAGACCAACCGGAGCAAATGCATCCCTGACATATTTGTAAAATTGAGGTTCCCAGATGAGGTTTGCTATATCCTTCCAGTTGTCGCATGTCTGCCCGTCGGGTCTGTCATAACCAAGGGCGGTAAAATGGAGAACACCTGCGACCTGCCTGTGGCAACGCCAGAACTCGGTCTCTGCTGCAGTATATTTTGCGTAAAGCTCCCATCTCTGCTCAGGCGTAGAGTTCTTACCCAAAAGGTTTTCATACAGTTTTTTTGTGAGAGTAGTGGTGCTTCCGTCACGGTTAAGCCACAGCCAGCCATATTCATTTATAATAACAGGATAGGTTTCAGGATTTTTTTCATGGTTCCCCTGAGGCACAATACTTGACTTCGCAATATCCTTAAACTTAAAATCAGGATTCGAGAAGTGATAAGGATGCGACTCAAAGATATCTCCAGGTTCACGATAGGTACTGTAACTGTTATCCCATGATCTTCCCGAGAGATCCAGTGAGCGTACCCTCGCAATTGCAGAATCGATAGATGGTTCATTCAGCAATGTCTCATTATTGGAATCCCATATTATGACGCTTGGATGATTCCATCTCTCCTGCATCCACTCCCTGAATTCAACAGCAAGATTTTCAGGATCGAGTCTTTTGGTCCATTTATTCCAACCAGGAGCTCCATACCATATCGGGAACTCATCCTGGATCAGAAATCCCTCTTCATCAGCAATATTATACCACTCTTCAGGAGGAAATCCAATGCAGTTCCTGTATGAGTTCCAGAACATGTCCTCCCTGAATTTTTTATGCATTTTCCTGACCCAGTCATAGTTCCAGGGAAGGTTACCGCATGCAGGATCTTCAAAAAAACGGTAAAGAGTTATATTTGTTCCTCTCAGAAAGAAAGGCTTCCCGTTAAGCTCAGCCATCCTTGTCTCAGGGTTGAACCTCAGTTCACGCATCCCGAAACGTGTTTTGTAGCTGTCCGAACAGGTAGCAACTTCCAGTGTATAAAGGAATGGATTATCAGGTGACCAGAAAGTACAGTTTGATACAGGAATCATCACATCCATTATCTTCTCCTCGTCTTTTCCAAATTCAGTTTTACCTGCGGTATATTCGCCTGCCACAACTCCACTTTTTGTCTCCCTGATAATGAAAGCTACCTTTGAATTCACGGGTTCTCCGCTATTGAACATAGTGACCTGTACTCTTGCCTGCTTATTTTTAATGTCTGGTGCGATCTGAACATTCCTGACAAATGGAGTACCGCTGAGTATCAGTTCTACATTATCGTAAATACCGGAAATATATCTTTGCTTCTCATAGTCAAATCCGTCAGGAACATCAGACGGTAATGAGTTGCGACAAGAACCCACTGCAATAACAAGCTCATTATCACCCTTTTCCAGGAATCTGCCAATATCGAAATAACCCGGAGTGAAACTTGCCAAATGTTCACCGGCCAATATCCCATTAACATATACCCTGGTACCAAACATAGCCTTACCTACCTTTAGTAATGCTGTTGCAGGGATATTTTTCGATATGGTGATCATTCGTCTGTACCAGTAAGCATCCCTGAGGCTATCCATCTGAATGTATAAAGAATTCGGACTCAATTCGGGAGAGTTACGGTCAGGTACCGGAGGCGCCGCCTTCTCAATTGCAGGTTCAGCGAGTGTAACCAGGCCAGGAACCATAATGGTGTGGTTATACACCGGAGGTATGATATCTTTCTTGCCCTCCGCAATCTGCCATATTCCGTTCAGTGAAATAGTTTCCCGCTGGTTTTTTTTATCTGAGCAGCCTGTGAGAACAAAAAAAACTGCAACTATAAAGGAAATGAGACTGTAATTCTTCATTTGAACAGGATTTTAAAAGTTGATAATAAAGATAAAAAAATCTGCCTCAACCTGAATTGAGATTATTCTGAAGTTGTAACCAATAATTGCCTGTACCGGTTATTATTCTGTATGCTTTCTTTTTCAATAAGAATCATATCATCTTTTTTGAGTGATAATGTTATTGTCCCGTTAACTATGGGTGCTATTCCAATCTCTTTGATTCCCCTGTCGGTAACCCTGTAAAGCCTGACAATGGGATTTCCTGTCCAGTCAGATGGAAGTATCCATTTTCTGTTCTTATATCCGTTGCGGCTGTAACTAATAATATTGTCGGTTCCCATCCAAAGTGCAGGAATAAAGAGATTGCTATTCTCCAGAAGGATCATCTCCCCACTGCTGATCATGTATTCCTTCTCTGACAAAAAAGCTTTCACATTATCAGAGTATGTTACAGAGCTGAAATCTTTCCCGGTGACAAGACAGATCCTCTGAAGCCTGTTCAGATAATACCATACTGCGGTTTTCAGGCAAAACTCCTCCTTAAATCCTTTTAGCTTTTGAGGATCCCTTTTAACGAGATCCTCTCCGTGAATACTGGTACCAAACAGCATTCCCCATTTACTTCTGTCCATCCCTCCGCAATAGTAGGATGCAGGCCATTTAATATATTGATCACAATTTTCTCCGAACCACCAGGCCATATGCTGATATCCTTCAAATGCAGTTTCGCGGAGGAAATCAACTCCCTCTGATGTCACATCAATACCTTTTGAAGCCCAATAAAGGAATATCTTCCTCTGGGCGTCAGATTCATCCCTGGGAATATAGCCAAGTAAAGGGCTAATGGGCCCTTCTGACAGATCAATACTATCGTGGCCATTTGCTGTTTTAACGGGCATCGGCGGCCAGGTATGGAAAGCATCAATATGAACAGTGCCTGCTTTTTCAATCGGAAGAAGGTGACAAAGAGTGTCAATTCGTTTTTTTGCATAGCCGGTTTTCCATTCCTGTAGATAGCTTATCGGGTAACCCCATTCAGCTGACCGCAATGTGCTGTCCTTATTCCTGGCGATGATATTGTTTCTGACATATGTATCCCAAAGCGGACTATCTTCATATGCATCAAACATATTAATATGCAGGCTGACAGTTGTATGATACTTATCAGCTTCCTTCATCAGCCACTTTATACTTTCAAGGGCAGATGGATCAGCAGGGCGCTTAATTGCCTCATTTCCTTCGAACCACGCCGGGTATTTTGAATCTTGACCGTTATACTGCCATCCTACCAGGTATACGATCTTTGGAATACCGAGTGTCAGATTATCCATTCTCCTGATAATATCAAGTGCCTGTTCACAATTAAGATAAATTGTCGTTTTACCGTTGTCCTTCTTTTTTAGCCTGCCATCATACAAAGCCTGAGCCATAAACAGCTTCATTGTCAGGATCTGATGATACTGATGTTTAGCAGAAATATAGACTGGAAGGGAATCAGGATATGAGATATATAATGTGTCCGACCTGATGGAATTAAAATCCTGGCAAACAGAACTAAACGAGATTGAAAATAAAACACAAACTGAGCTGAATAATTGTATCAACCTCATCCTGTACCGGTTCATATATTTCTCTGTTAATTATCCTCTCCAGGGCCGCGTACGGCTAACATTATTTAAAACGTTTAGTGCAATATTAACATCCTCAACTATCTGGAAATCATACATCCCGACACAAATAAAATCAGCACCGCTGTCGAATGCAAACTTAAATCCCTGTTCAGGTTTAAGTGCTCCGGCAGCAAGAATCTTGAAAGCTATCCAGGGCTGATCGAGTGTTGCCATGTAATCAATCGTTTCCTGCGGCTTATGACAGAAATTATTATCCTTCCAGCCTTGTTCAGGAACATCTTTATTTTCAAGGTCTACCTGCTTTGACCAGTAATCATGAGAATGAAGAGTTTTAACCCAGAAATCGGGTACAATTCCGTTCTCGATACAGGCCATTATTGATTCAACACGGTGGGCTCCGATTCCTGCCGGCTTACCATAGCTGCGGATAAGGTCCAGACCTTTCTTAAGTTCATCAAAGAATCCGGGTTTATTATTATATATTGCAGAATCTGTCTGACCTCCATGACTATAGCATACGTCGGCTCCTCCTTTAACTGATATTTCAATCCCTTCAAGAAAGTTCTTGCCTGCACCACAGTCAGAAATAAACTTTATCTTCCCTCCTGTTTCATGTTTGTATTTCTGAACCACCCTTAATTGAGCCGGATTTGAAATAATAGCATTGATCCCGCATTTTTCTGCGAGCTGGAGTGTCAACATTACCTTTTCATCTGTGTGATACATTTTCACAAGCTTATCAACATAAAGCAGATCGCGGGCATGTGCCCAGCCTCCGATAAGATTCCCACCCATTATCATCTTGCTTAGCTCAAAATCACCAATCTTTCCCTTGGGAATCTGTCCTTTCAGGGCATCGAGTGAAGTGAACTGGAAACTTTTAAGTGTTGCACTGGAAACGGCATCAGTTTTTTGTTCAAGATATTTTTTCTCGAAGCTGTCCCACTTATTCTTTTTATAGACTACGTATGCAAAAGCTCCCAGAAATGGAACACTGATAAGGTCACGCAACACTTCACGGCGCTTGCTTGAAAACTGCTCACCATCCTTTGCAGCAGGAATTGGAGCATTAGGCTTCTCATCCTTCCAGCTTTTGATCCACCTGTCGGCCCCGTAGAGGAACCCTGCCGGAAGAGTTGCAAAAATTATCAGCATAAATAATTCTATCAGGTTCTTGTCAACCCACTGGTACGTACCTTCAGTTATTGTTCCGAATGTATAACCGAGTATCGGCGGATAAGCAATAAAGTAGAAGAACAGTAAAACAGCTCCGGCAATTGACGACCATCTGACAAACAACCCGATGAACAGAGACAGACCAATAAGTATCAGTCCCCATACGTTTAGAAAATCTACAATATTCATCAGCCCGGGGGATGAGGCCATTGAATGAAAAAGATCTGCAAAGATCCATTTTGAACCCATAAGATAAAATTTGGCGGTCCAACCCGGATTAACAAGCTTTATAATACCTTCATAGAGTAAATGCCAACCGATGAGGATCCTGAGAATCGTAAACAAATAGGAGGAATATTTTTTCATAACAGAAAAGGGTTAGGTCAGTTTCAAATATCAAACATTTGCAATTTAAATATTATAATGTCCGGTCCTAATAAAGACTGGATTGTTTAATCTGAAAGAAAGTCTCTTTTAAGGTCGTTGTAAGTTAATAAAAAAATTATTGCTGAATAATATAATGTTGTAAACAAGATTTCTATGATTAAGGGTTAATAGTTAATCTAATTTCCTAATTTTATGAGGACAACAAAGTGTTAAAGAAAGATACTTTTTAAAATTATTTAAACCTTTTCATTATGAAAACAAAATCATCCCGCAGAAAGTTTCTGGCTCAGCTTGGAGGTACATCCATGTTGCTTGCTGCAGGTCCTGTAAATATACTGGCCTCAGATAATCATAAAGGATATCCAGTAGGATCCGGTCAAAAATTCAGTCCGAATGACAAAATACGCATTGCCACCGTCGGTATGGGTATAATGGGCCATCAGGACACTGATTCTGCATTAAAGGTGCCAGGAGTGGAACTCGTGGCAGCCTGCGATCTTTATACAGGCCGACTAACAAGAGTTAAGGAAAAGTATGGCAAAAATATATATACTACCCGTGATTACCGTGAATTGCTAAACAGAAAGGATATCGACGCTGTTATAATCGCTACCAGTGATAACTGGCATGCAAGGATTGCCATAGAAGCCATGAAAAGCGGCAAGGCAGTATATTGCGAGAAACCCATTGTTCAGAAGATCAGTGATGGATTGCCTGTGATCGCTGCTCAGAAATCAACTGGAAAACCGATGCAGGTTGGCAGCCAGAGGGTAAGCAGCATAGTATACCATAAAGCAAAGGAATTGTATAAGGCAGGAGCAATCGGGCAACTTAACTGTATAGAAGCATCATTCGACAGACAGGATGCACTCGGTGCATGGCAGTATACTATGCCTACTGACGGATCTCCAGAAACGGTTGACTGGAACCGCTATGTTGAGGGCATGTCAAAAATGGCATGGGATCCCAAGAAATTTTTCTGGTGGAGGAATTATCGCAATTTCGGGACCGGTGTAGCCGGTGACCTGTTTGTGCATCTTTTATCTGGCATTCATTTGCTGACAGATTCTCTGGGTCCGAAAACAATTTTTGCATCCGGTCAGCTTTGTTACTGGAAAGACGGGCGTGACGTACCTGATGTGATGACAGGCATTATGCAATACCCTGAATCGAAAGAACATCCTGCATTCCAGGTTATGCTCAGGGTAAATTTTGTAAGCGGTAACGGAGGTAAAGGTGTCACACGGTTTATAGGTAGTGAAGGTGTGCTTGAGATGCTCGATAATGGTTTCAACCTTTCCAACAGCATCATGTCGAAAGCACCGGGGATAGGAGGCTGGGATGCCATCTATTCATATCCCCAGGCTATGCAGGATGAACTTATGAAAGAGTATAATAAGAAATATTCTGCAGAAGAACAGAAAAAGCCTGAAAAACCAGGTGTCAGTTATGTTGAACCGGAAGGTTTTGATGAACATTTAGAGCATTTCAAAAACTTCTTTGATGGAGTGCGCGGCACAAAAGAACTTGTCGAAGGGCCTGAATTTGCTTTCAGGGCGGCTGCCCCTACCCTGGCATGCAACGACAGCTATTTCCAGGAGAAAATAATCAAATGGGATCCGGTAAATATGAAGGTTGTATAAAAATTAGAAAGGGTCATGCCGCAACATGACCCTTTACTTTAATATTCCCTGTTATCTATTTAGCTAAAAGCTTATCAGCTGCCATCACACAGAATATATATGTTGCAGCTCCAGGCATTACATACTCAGTCTGCTGATAAAGATAAGGTGTTGTTTCCCTGAGTTCAGGGAAATCAGGTCTTATGAGTGCTGTGCCTGAGACCATTCCTCCCGGGATATAACCTTCCATAGTCCTGTTTACTCCGAAGGCAACTGTTATTGAATGAGAGCCCACACCTGAAACCAGTGATGTATTTGATGCCGGGTGACATCCCAGAACATAGTTGACCACATTAAGTATAGGCTCCTTGTCGAACAGATCAGGATATTTCTGAAGAAGGTAATAATATTCAAGGGCAAAATTCTGTATACTCCATCCCACTCCCCACACTGCAGGGCGCCACTGTATACCGAACGGTGTTGATGCCAGCGCTGAATCGAGTTTCGGTTTATACGCCTCAAGAGCAGACCTGATACCTTTTCCAAACGCTTCGTCCTTTACCTTGTCGGCAACTCTTGCAACACTCCATGCACTTCTGGCTGCACTCTTCTCAATTTCTGGCTGAAGAGCTTTCAGATGGAAAGCATATTTATCTTCACCAGTTGTATATAAAAGTTCTGATGTAGCAATGATCTCCTGTACTTTTGTGTCTCTTGGTACATATTCAGCAGGTGTTAATACCGGAGGATGAGATTGTTCATACTCCCATGTTTTCTTTGCTGTTTCAAGACATTCTTTTGCCAGCTTGTCATCAAAACCTGCAAGAGAACGGCTTGCTGCTGCCAGTGCTGCAGCAACCTTGTATTCAAGACCGGTATCCCTGTTGGTAAATGCCCACCTGTCGTCATTTACGCCTGAATGGGTCATTGTCTTCTGGTTTGGTTTCATCTTTGAATCAAAGAAAAGCTGATCTGTCTGCGATGCCCAGTCACCAGTTATGTTTCTACCTTCGTTGTTTGCAATTATACCATGGAAACTATGACCTGATGCACGATACCCTGAAAGGAGGTTCAATGCTCCCTGTTTTATCTGTTGCTGGAAATCAGGAATTCCATCAGGCTTATACATCTCAACATACCTGTCTTCGAAATTAACAGATGTCTGATCTGTCTGATTCTTTGTGAGCTCATAAGCAAGGACAAGATAATGTGTAGTGCTTGCCTGGGAACCTGCTGCAAGATCGTCATCGCCCGCATCGTGCCAGCCACCAACATTAAGATATGGTATTGGGGTCTGGACTTCATATTTTGTATCCTTGGCAGGATACTGTCTGTACTGGTCAACATGCTGCCAGTCGAGCGGGGCCTGAAGCGCATCATCAAGATGGCAGGCTCCGTGCCATATCTGTGACCGGTCCCTCACCTTTACATGGCACATCTGTACCGGGAAATATGCCTCAAGTGTGGGCTGCCATAACCCTTTGCTGAAAATTTTATCTGAAATGGCAAACGGATATGATTTTGTTTTTCCATATTCAATCAGGTACATTCCCGGTTCCTTCACCGAAGAAAAATCAAAAATTGCATACTCATAACGTAGAAAGTGCCCCCATTTTTCCGGTACACCTGATAATACCTCAGTTGTTTTGCCTTCAGTTGTAATCTTCTTAAGAGTGGCTTTCTCTAGTTTTTCAGTTTGTGGATCCAGTTCCAGGATAGCTTTTTTTGTCTGATCAGGATGATAGCCTACCTGTGATATCTCTATAACGGGTTCTCGCTGCCAGCCGGGAATAACATTTGGTGTTATTGTCCATTCGACTGCATTCCCTGTCACTCCTGCAGGAACCTGGGATTTAACTACGATCCATCCTCCGTAGGATTGATCTCGCTGATCAATCACAACCATTTCATTTTTAGGACTCTCGACAGCAACTTTTCTTAAAGGATCCTCGGCAGCCAGAATAAACCTGGTTCCATGTCCCATCGGAACAGGATGGAAAACACCGTCCGCGTCTTTAACTTTTGTTCCCAGAGTCTGATGTGGTATATATCCGAATGATTCTCCGATCTGATAGGACTTTCCCCTGTAAAGCGGCGGATAAAACTCCATTTCGAAGGTTAGTTTATTTTCCCACTCCTTCGGAAGAGGCTTATCCAGATCTACTGCCAGGCGAATGCTGTTTCCTTCGGGCCATACCCTTATCGCATATTTAAATGCGAAATCATCATAATTTACAACTGATTTGATAACCTGTTTTACAGAATCAATTTCACGCAGTGCCCCCAATGGATAAGGGAGTCGCTTGCCTTCAACTGGTTGCATCCTGATAAAGCCATTAGTTGCTATCCTCTCACCATGCTGTATTATAACGATACCTCCCTGGTGGCCGGATGGATAATGATCGTGGAAGGCCATTACTGTAAGACCCGGTTTCTCGAGGTATTCCTTATCGTTGATTATCATTTTCTGACCCGACTGATTCGGAGAACAACCAGCCAGGTAAATGAAAAAAACAACAATTAAGTACAAACTTAATTTTGTCCTGTTTTTCATAGAGTATAATTTTAAATCAATATTACAAAGATTTATTATTCAACAACTTATCAACTGCAAGAACACAGAAAATATATGTTGATGCACCTGGCATAACATATTCAGTCTGTTGCCAGAGATAAGGTGTATTCTCTTTCAGTTCCGGAATATCCGGCCTTATAAGGGCTGTTCCAGATACCATGCCTCCCGGGATATAACCTTCCATAGTTCGGTTTACACCGAAGCCAATTAAAATTGAACGAGGTCCGACACCTGATACAAGTGAAGTACTTGATGCAGGATGACAACCAAGAACATAGTTAACCACATTCAATATCGGTTCACGGTTAAAAAGATCAGGATATTTTTGCACTAAATAATAATGCTGAAGTGCAAACTCCTGTATATTCCATCCAATTCCCCATATAGCGGGACTCCATGGTACTCCGAAAGGTGTTGCACCAAGAGTTGAATCGAGTTTTGGTTTATAGGCTTCCAAAGCTGCTTTCAGACTTTTATTAAATGCTTCATCGTTCAACTTATCAGTTACCCTTGCCACACTCCATGCACTGCTCCGAACGCTCTTCTCGATTGCAGGAAGAAGCTTTTTAAGATGATCTGCATATTTCTCTTCGCCTGTTGTATACAGAAGTTCAGAAGTCGCTATAATCTCCTGCACTTTTGCATCTCTTGGTACATATCCTGCTGGGGTTTTAACAGTTTCATGTGTCTGTTCATATTCCCACGCCTTTTTTGCTGTCTCCAGGCATTCCTTTGCAAGCTTGTCATCAAAGTCAGCCAGAGCACGGCTTGCTGCAGTCAATGCGGCTGCCACTTTGTATTCTAGACCTGTGTCCCTGTTTGTAAATACCCACCGGTCATCATTTACTCCTGAATGGGTTAATGTCTTTTGGTTGGGTTTCATCCTGGAATCATAAAAAAGCTGATCGGTCTGAGAGGCCCAGTCTCCTGTAATATTTCGCCCTTCACGATTAGCAATGATCCCATGAAAACTATGACCGGCTGCACGATACCCAGAAAGAAGGTTCAGTGCTCCCTGCTTTATCTGCTGCTGGAAGTCAGATACTCCATCAGGCTTATACATCTCAACATATTTGTCTTCGAAATTGACATAGGTCTGATCAGCTGGATCTTTTGTTAGTTCATAGGCAAGAACCAAATAGTATGTGGTGCTGGCCTGAGAACCTGCTGCAAGATCGTCATCACCTGCATCATGCCATCCTCCAACGTTCACAAATGGAACAGGAGTCTGAACAGGATAACTTGTCTCCTTTGCTGCATACTGCCTGTACCCATCAACATGTATACTGTCAAGGGGTGCCTGTAATGCATCATCCAAATGACATGCCCCATGCCATATCTGCGACCTGTCCCTGACCTTCATATGGCACATCTGAACAGGGAAAAAAGCTTCAAGGGTAGGCTGCCAGACACCATTACTCAAAATATCTTTCTTAATTGAAAACGGGTATGACTTTGTATTTCCATAAGTTATCATATACATTCCCGGCTCTTTGACTGAAGAGAAATCGAAGATGGAATAGTCGTATGCCAGAAACCTTCCCCACTTTGTGGGTATCTCAGACATAACTTCCTTTATTTCATTATCGCCGGTGATCTTAACCAATGTCGCTTTCTCAAGCTTCTTTGACCAGTGATCGAGTTCCAGGATTGCTTTTTTTGCCTGGTCAGGATGATATCCTATCTGGGAAATAGCTATAACAGGTTCCCTTGTCCAACCCTGTATTACGTTGGGTGTGATTGTCCATTCAACAGCATTCTCAGTTACTCCGGCCGGAATCTGAGTTCTGACTGAAATCCAGTTTCCGTAGCCTGTGCTGCGATTATCAGTGAGTACAATATCAGCTTTTGGACTTTCTATGACAACTTTCCTCTCCGGATCTTCTGCGGCAAGTGTAAATGTTTTTCCCGAACCCATCGGTATAGGTCTGAATGTGCCATCAGTATCCTTAAATTTCTGACCTAATGTCTGCTTGGAAATATATCCGAACGAATCGCCAATACTCCAGGATTTACCTACATAAAGCGGAGGGAAAAACTCGATATCAAAGCTGAGTTTCTTTTCCCACTCCTTCGGAAGCGGCTTATTAAGATCAACAGCCAGACGGATGCTATTTCCCTCAGGCCATATCCTTACTGAATATTTGAATCCAAAATCTTCATAGCTAACGACAGCTTTGATTACATTGTTTACAGAATCAATCTCCCTTGATGCACCAAGAGGATCCTGGATTCTTTTACCATCTACCGGCCTCATCCTTATGAATCCATTGGAGGCTATCCTCTCTCCATGCTGGATGATCTCGATACCTCCCTGTCTACCCACTGGGTAATAATCGTGAAAAGCCAATACTGTAAGACCTGGTTTCTCGAGGTATTCCTTATCGTTGATTCTCATTTTCTGACCCGACTGATTCGGAGAACAACCAGCCAGGTAAATGAAAAAAACAACAATTAAGTACAAACTGAATTTTGTCCTGTTTCTCATAGAGTATAATTTTAAATCAATATTACAAAGATTTATTATTCAACAACTTATCAACTGCAAGCACGCAGAAAATATATGTTGATGCACCTGGCATAACATATTCAGTCTGCTGCCACAGGTAAGGGAAGGGTTCTTTCAATTCCGGGAAATCAGGCCTGATAAGTGCTGTACCTGCAACATTTCCACCTGGGATGTATGACCACCAGTGCATATTGAAACCATACGCAGGAATTATTGAGTGCGCTCCTACAGCTGAGATAAAGGATGTATTTGACCCGGGATGACATCCAAGCACATAGTTCACCACGTTGCAAACTATCTCCCTGTCAAAGAGGTCAGGAAATTCCTTTGCGAGGTAATATTGACCTACTCCATATTTTTGTATATCCCATCCTATCCCCCATATCCTGGGTCTCCAGGGTACTCCGTAAGGATTGGTTGCCAAGGTTGAATCGAGCTGTGCCTTATAGGATTGAAGAGCTGCTTTCACACCGGATCTGAAGTCTTCATTATCAACATATTTTAATGCCCGTGATGCTGCCCAACCTACGTTTCCGGGTGCTTTTTTGATAACCGGCAACAATTCAACCAGTCTCTCCCTGTATTTATTATCACCGGTGGTAATAAGCAATTCACAGGTTGCCAGAACCTCCTGTTGATCAGGATTTCTCGGAATATAAGTATTTGGCTGGTTTACAACCTCATGAGTCTGCTCATAGTTCCATGCCTTGATTGCAGTGGCAAGACACTCCTCAGCAAGTTTGTTGTTATACCCTTTTAGAAGTCTGTAGGATGCCACAAGTGCTGCTATTACCTCATACTCAAGAGATGTATCTTTATTTGTAACCACCCATCTGTCATCGGGTTTCCCGGAACGATTGCCCCTTATTTCATTAGGTTTCAGAGTAACATCATATAACAACTGGTCTGATACAGATGCAACATCTCCAAGAAAGCTCCTTCCTTCCCTTGTCTCTATTATCCCCACCGCAGAATGACCAAAAGCACGATAACCTGAGAGCAGGTTTATAGCTCCATGCTCTATTTGCTGAAGAAGGTCAGAAACACCGTCCGGTTTTCTAAGTTCAACATATAAAGCATCCTGCTGTACTGTTGTCTGATCGACATTGATACCGAACTCCTCCCCTGCCAGAGCCAGAAAGAGCGCTGTCTGAGCCTGTGATCCAGCTGCAAGATCATTGTCGCCTGCATCATGCCAGCCCCCTCTGTTCATGAAAGGGACCGGTGTAAATGGCTTATAATTAGTCTCAGTAGTAGCATATGTCACATAACCATCAACATGTATTGTATTAACAGGTGCCTGAACAGCATCATCAAGATGACATGCTCCATGCCATACCCTTGCCCGGTCGCGGATGCGCATATGGCACATCTGAACAGGAAAATATATCTCAAGAGTAGGCTGCCATACAGATTTCTGATATACATCGGAGGCAATGGGAAATGGCTCACTTGTTACACCTCCGTAACTAATAGTATATTGTCCGGGATCTTTAATGGCAGAAAAGTCAAATACCACATATTTATATCTCAGGAATTTCCCCCAATCAGCAGGGATAGCTGACGTAACTTCGGTAATATTTCCATCATTCCCGATCTGGTTCAAAACAGCTGGTTCAATTTTTGTCGCCCTCGAATCGAGCTCAATTATAGCTTTCTTTACCTGTTCAGGATGGTAACCAACCTGTGAAATCCCTATCATTGGTTTATGAAGCCAGTCAGGCATGATTGATGGTGTGATTATCCATTCCATCGCTCCTTTTGCAACACCTTCCGGTATCTCCGAACGTACCAGTATCCAGCCACTGAGTGTACTGTTTCTCTCATCAACCAGCTGCAGGTCGCCTTTAACCTGTTCTATCTGAAGCTTTATCATAGGATCTTCAGGGGCCATGATCAGTTTTGACCCCTTTGCCATAGGCAGTGATCTTATCCTTCCATCAGGCAAAGTTGTCATTGGTCCCATGCCTTCAACAGGGATAACGCCCGACTGGTTTCCAAGATGCCATGTCTTCCCGGTATAGTTAACCGGAAAAAGCTGAAGATCGAAGGTTGCCCTTCCCTTCCATTCGGCAGGAAGCGGTTTCTCAAGATCTACAGCAAGGTGTACAGAGTTACCTTCAGTCCATACCCTCACATCATAATTGAAATTGAAATCAGGTGTTTTAACGGTAGCTTTTATCTCACCCTTAGCCCTGTCAACACTCCTCTCTGCATTCAACGGTCGGGGAAATCTGGTATCACCGGTGAGGTCTACGTTGATATAGCCATTAGACGCAGTCCGGTCATCATGTTGTATGAACTCAATACCACCCTGGTCCCCTTCAGGATAAGAATTATGAAATACAAGAACATTGAATCCCTGAGTCTCAAGGTACTCCTGATCATTTATTGTCCAAATCCTCTTCCCGGAATCTCCTGAACAACCTGCCAGAAGAAAAATAGGGATAATTAATGAAAGAAATCTTAAGTTTTTCATAGTGGAGAGATTAGTTTTAGTTTTTTTGTTCAAAGTTCAAAGTTCAAAGTTCAAGGCCGTCCACAGAAGCATTTCGAAGGTGGGTTCAAGGTTCTTGTTACACATCACCGATTACAGATAACCGATTACCGATTACTGATCTCCTGATAATGCCCACTCAACCATATCCACAATACTATCATTACCTTGAACAATCTTCAAATTTTCAGAAACTTTCTTTTCATTATAAACAGTACGTGGATACTCAGTCTCATTCAAAACGAGCTGCTGATCAGCAGGTTCCATCATCTGGTTTTTCATTCCGGAAATTGCTACTTTCCTGGGAGCTATTGTTGCCAGCAGATCCGGAAGATCATAAGCTGTAAGAGCTCCTGCCACTCCCCATGTAAAATCAAGTTCATACGGATGCCAGTAGCCTCCATTCTCCCTTGGATGAAAACCAATCCGGTAATCACGGTTCATGGCAACAGAACTGTATGATGCAAGAGATCCCTGCAAAACAATGCTTCTAATCGTTTCATCAAATGCAGCTGCATGAATCAATGGAATGCACAATTCATTAATCCCAACGGCTCCGATCTTATCAGGATCAACACCAACAAACTTCTGCAACATCCCGGCAATCCTTACAATATCCTCGGCCTGGATACCCACCACACTTCTGCCGATAAGCATGGCAGTATACCCGTCAGTCAGTTCCCTGGCAGCAGTGTTTCGTGTTTCACCGGAACCTATAACATCAACTGCAGCAACAATATATCCGTTTTTAACTAGCTTTTCTATGGGACCACCAGGTACTGCGTCAGATAATTTTCCTGCCGAATTCAGATATATTATTGCTGGATGCTTTGCAAGGTTATCATCCGGAACAAAAAGGAGGAAAGGGATAGCATAATCTCCTTCTCCCGTTATGGCATACTTACCTACTGTATAGCCATCTCTCTGGTACTTTCCGTTTATAAATGGCTTATAATCAATATTTTGAGGAGGCTGATATCCAGATAATTGCATTGCCTTCTCCTTAACGTATTTAATGTGTTCTGGCTGGTTCTGACGGGATTTCTCAATTCCTGAAAGCAGCTTCTCCGTGATCTCTTTATTGACATCAAACACCATTTTACCACCCAGTGAAGTAAAGATCTGACCTGTCGGAGTGACCTGGAGTTCTTCCTTTGTCAGTATCTCGGCTTCAAGTTCCGCAGGATCGCCCTGCAGGCCGAAATGCTTCATAAAAAATGAATATATTGCCAGCCTTATCTTTGGTGTAAGCCAGTGCTTTGAATCATCCTCAACCATCGCCAGGTTATCAGGTTTGCCAAATATTTCATAAGCTCGTTTAGCTTCTGAATAAGCATCCCTTGCTCCCTGCAGGCAGAGATACTGATCACGTGATGTGAATGTGAGAAGTGTGGGTTTGGGAGCCCTTACTTCCAGGAGATCTTCGAAACTGATACCGTTAACTGCGCTTTGATAAAGATCAGCTTCGGCATCCTGTGCCCCTTTTGTTTCGAGAAGGCGTTTGTTTGCAACCGACCAGCTCGATGGAACAGCAACTTTTATCCTGTCGTCAACCGCTCCGAGATACGCTGATACGGAACCTCCTCCGGAAAAACCTGTAACTCCAATCCTCTCAGGATCAACATCTTTCCTGCTCAGCAGGAGATCAATTGCCCTGATTCCATCCCATATAAAATAGTATGCACTGGAATATCCCGACAGAAAGACCTGGTTGCCGAAATAGCAGTGTTCAACAACCGAATAACCTACAGAAGAGAATTTCACTGTCGTATCGTAATTCTGAACATGTTCACCCTGACTAAGAGGATCGATAGTAAAAACTATCATTCCTTTTTTCATGAGATTGTAGTTTATCACCTGATCAAGCTTCTCCCTGAATCCATCCTGTTCGTGTCCTATCAGGTTAAGCACTGCCGGGACCCTCCCTTTGATCTTCTCAGGGATATACAGGCAACCTGTTACATAAAAACCGGGGAATGACTCAAATACTATTTTTTCAATCCTGTAACCGTCTTTTTTGATTGTCCCTGTTACTTTTGTGTTGAGCGATGTCTTTTCAGGAAATTGTCCGATCAGTACAGAAAGCTTCCCTTTTACAAAATTCTGTCTTTCCAGCCAGTCATTTTCATAATTTAAACCTGCTACTGTCGCATTTCGGTTATCATACATAACCACAGCCTGTTTCGTCAGGTGGTTTATCAGCATACTTTTAGGATTGTTCCAGCGAATCCACTGGGTGAAGACATCGAGGTTCTCCTCATCGGGGACAAGCGCAATTGATTCATTTACCTGCTTATCCTTCTGTTGGCTGTAAACCGAAGTTTCAACTATAAAAAGACACAATACAAGATAACAGAGAAAATATCTTTTCATAGGTACAATTGTTTTAATAATGATCCGACGTTATGCAATGATCCTGATCAGAGTCCAAGCATCCTCCGTGCATTTCCTGATCTGATCATCTCTTTTGTTGTCTCATCGGCTTCTGAATCGTTCAAATATTCTATCCGCAGTCGCCCTGAAAGGTAATCGAGAACAGGAGCATGTGAACCGAATGCAAATTTCTCCTTACCGAACCTTTTTATGAGATCAGACAGATCAGACATCGACCTGCCTGAAGTGTCAAATAGAACATCAGCCTTATTTATAACTTCAGAATCCTCATTACTTAAGTTTAAGCCATTGGCAATATTCACAATTATGAATTTTGCATCCGGCACTTCCCTTATTATTGGTACAATATTCTTCAACTGCCATTCTTTGTAAATGATGTCAGACTTTTCACCTGGTACGAAAACCGGGATATCCATCCATGAACGTTGCCGGCTGTCAACCATCCTGATATCAATTGCAACAGGTATTCCTTTATCTTTAGCCAGCTTAACCAGTTCAACAAATGAAGGATCGGTAATCTCATAATCGTGATACTGAGGAAATACTCTTATCCCCTTCATGCCCATTTTTGTAACACAATCTTCCAGGTCGTCTTTCCATCCGGTATATATGGGATTTATTACAGCAAAAGGAATGAATCTGCTTTTAAAACTGCTGTCAGATTTCAGTTCTTCAAACAACTCTTCATTCGCCGACTGTGTATTCTTGTAAAATACACCGTTCAGATTGCTCACAACCGATACATCAACAGAGTATTTATTCATCCTCTCAAGGAGCTTTGCACAAGTGTTGTACTGAAGCTGTTTAAAAGGCCAGTGGCCCACATAGGCATTGATATCAAGCAACATTGTAACCCCCTTTCTTCAATACATTAACATAGTTGTCGAAAAATATTTTTCTTTTCTGTTCCTCTGTTGCTTTTGAAGAGAGAACCCTTCCAACGCCATGAATGTAGGCTCCGTCGGTACCGAAAAATATCCGGTCTGCTCCAAGATGCTTAATAGCGAAATCAACGATATTCTCTTCGTTATTACTACCCCCGGTGTCTACATAGATATTAGGGCACTGCTTAAGCATCTTGCACTGATACTCCCAGTCACCACCGCCACCGATATGGGCAAAATGGAATATTGTCTGAGGATATTTCCTGGCTGATTCAACCATATCTTCAGCCAGTGTTGTATTAGGGAATCTTCCTGTATCATATTTCATCCGGTACCCACCCATTCCAAGCTGTGTGAAAGTATGCATATAGACTATCATCTTAAGTTCGGTAAGCTTCTCAATCACAGGATAATAGACCGGATCATTTATTTTAGCCTGGGTATATCCCTTATAGCCTATCAGTCCCTTGTCAGCACAACGCTTTATCTCCTCCATCGATTCCTTCCTGTACAAAGGACTTAAAGTAAAGAAACCGATGAATCTGTCGGGGTACTTTTTCACAGCATCAATTACAATGTCATTGTTCTTCCTTACTTCTTCAGGCCCTTCGGGCTCCCTTCCCGAAAAATTAGTCACAGGGCTTGATATCTGCATCTTTTCAATCCCCAGCCTGTCTGCGATTTCGATCTGCTTTTCAAGATTGTCTGATGGATGCTGATGAGCATCTATCTTTCGATATTTCATGACATCCTTCATAATATCATATGATACTATGCCGTCATTTTTATGTGATGCACATCCCATCATTCTGCTGCCAATGACTATTCCTGTAGCAGTAAGTGAGGTGTTGGCAATGAATTTTCTTCGATTGATATTCATTGAGTTATGTGTAAATATTAAGTTCTGAATTATTTCCCAATGAGCTTATTTGTTGCCAGGACCAGGAACATAAAGTTGGTAGCACCACCACCCATCACATATTCAGTCTGCTGCCAGAGAAAGCTCCAATCGTCTTTCAATTCCGTAAAATCAGGCCTTATGATTGCTGTCCCGGAGACAACTCCTCCAGGGATGTAGGATAAGTCAGCACGGTTTACTCCATACGCAGCAGTGGGTGACTTCACTCCTACTCCCGATGCAAATGATGCAGTATTTTCTCCAGGGTGACAACCCAAAACAAACTGCACTGTACTAAATATTCTGTCAGGTTTGAAAACTCCGGGAAACCCTGTAACAAGAAAATAATACTGAACGCCTGATGACTGAATACTCCAGCCATCGCCCCATACATTAGGCTTATAAGGTACCCCAAACGGAGTGGAAGCAGCTTCCTTATCCTGTTTAACAGCAAAATCCTTTACGGCCTTATCCATATCTTTATGGAAAACAGGATCAGTTATTTTGTCATAGACCATTCCTACAGCCCATGCAGTTCTAGACATGTTTGCAAGTATATATTCTTTCTGTGATACAATATCTGTAATGTATTTGTTATCACCGGTTGTAATGAAAAGTTCAGCTGCTGCAGCAATTCTTTCACCAACCATCTTCTTTTTTGCAGCAGTTGAATATATATCCTCAGCAGCAGCAAGACATTCTGCTGACATCTCAGGTTTCCATTTCTTAAGTACACGTGAGGCAGAAGCAAGAGTTGCCGCTCCGATCATTTCATGACCTGGATGATCCTCTGTAAACACCCAGTTGTCATCCATAACTGAGGACTGGTATGCTGTTTTTGCTCCTTCCGGCAGATCGCGGCTGTATATCAGATTATCAGTTTGTGAGCTTGCATCACCCTGCAGCCCATATTGTTTTCTTGTCGGACTTATCATTCCATCATATAACCTGCCTAAACCTTTATATCCTCCAAGAATTGTCAGAACACCATGTTCTACCTGTTGGAGCACATCGGAGATCCCATCCGACTTATGAATTGTTACTATTCTTTTCTCCTGATCAACAGTTGTTGCATCCAGGTCACAACCAAAGAGTTCAGCCATCATTGCCAATCTCCATGTGGTTACTGCCTGGGATTCAATCCGAAGATCGTAGTCACCTGCATCATGCCAGCCTCCACGATCAAGATTAGGAACATGATCGGGATATTTGAAGGTAGTAAATGTTTCAGGTCCCTGTGAATACCCATCAAAATGAGTCAGATTGGTCGGGGCCATTATGGCATCATCGAGATGACAATAGTCATGCCATACTCTCGAGCCCTGCTCAATTCGCATGTGACACATCTGCACCGGAAGATAGTATTCGAGCGTCGGCTGCCAGACATATCTGTCATAAACATCACTGCCAATCTTGAAAAGATTAGAAGTAACATCGCCATACTTTATAATGTAAATTCCAGGTTCCTTGAGATTTGTAAAATCACATATCGCGTAATTATACTTTAAAAATTTACCCCAGAATACAGGGGATTCTGTAAAAACATTTGTTCTGGTGCCATCGGAATTTATTTTAAGTATGTCGGCATTTCCTGATACGGATGATTTCTTATCAAACTCAATTACTGCTTTTTTGGGTTCTCCCGGAAGATAACCGACCTGGCTGATATGAATTACCGGCTTATATACAAAGTCTTTAACTGTATTTGCTTCTATTTCCCATTCAATTACATTTTTTGTCTGACCTGAAGGTATGGCTGTTCTTACCACAAACCAGCCGGATTTACTGCTTATACGACCATCTCCAAGCTGCAGATCACCTTTCATTGACTTTATTGTAAGGCGTCGGGAATCGTCTTCAGGTGCCACAGTAAGTACCTTACCGACAGCATAAGGCAAAAGATCCGGTCCGGATAGAGGTCCATACGAATCTGTTGGAAAGAAACCCGTCTGTTCATCCATACTCCAGCTTTTTCCAAAAAGAACGGCCGGGAAGAGTTCAAGGTTAAACCATGCCTTGCCGGACAGATCTGCCGGCAGTGGACTGCTAAGGTCTGCCGTGACAATTATTTTGTTCCCTGCAGATTTAACTTTTACAATATATTTAAATGAAATATCAGGATAATTTATCTCAGCCTCAATTGTACCCGAAGCTTTGTCTACTTTCTTCTGAGCTCTGGCAGGAGGAGTTAATCCGATGCGAATATCTCCATTTGCAGCAACCCTTACTCCATTCTGCAATATTGTCACACCACTCTGGTGACCGCCCGGATAATAATCGTCAAACACCATTACATCAAACCCGGGCATTTCAAAATAATCCAGGTCATTTATCGTAAGCTTTTCCTGTCCGCTGAGGGTATTCTGAGAAGAGAGAAAGGATAAGAAAATGAAAGTGGCAAGTAAAATGAAGGATTTTGTTTTCATGGTCAGAAATTTAGGTTATGGATAAAGTTCAGTTAATAAATTTAAGATAAATAGTGCTTAATAACCAGAGAATTGATGATTTTAATATTTTTTAACTCTAAACTTTTTGTTTTTGACGAACATGTTATTCTTCACAAGAAAAAAATGTGTAATTTTCATTGGAGTTGATTCACCTTACCAATAAATCCTTAATCCAATGAAGAAATATTTCATCATTTTATTTATTTCGACACTGATCTCATGCCAGACAGGAAAAGAACCTGGTTTAGATAACCTGCTCGAATTCAAACAGTTTCCACTTGCAGTACCTGAACAGAACTCTCTGATGACCGAATGGGCAAATAAACCTGTAAGTGATTCAAAATTAATTGATGGTATGGAAAGTGGAACAGGCTGGATAGTCACTGGCATTGGAGAGATGAGTTATACAGATGAGCGTTCCAGGGATGGGAAAAAATCTCTTCGTTTCCGGACTTCACTCCGCGATGAAGAATATTACAGGAAGAACAGAACAGAATGGGGATCATTCGGAGGGACCCAGGGAGGAAATGCTTCGGTACAGCTGTTGTTCAATGAACCCCAGGATTGGTCGGACTACAACAGGATCTCCTTCTGGGTATATGTTCATCCGACCTCAATGCCAACATATTGCCTTCATCTGCAAATTGAAAATGAAGGGACTGTTTACAATGCAACAACTCCAAGACGTGATCATTTTATACAGGATCTGAAACCCGGAGAATGGAATAATGTACTTTTTGAAATACCTCACCTGCAAAGAGACAGGATAACCGCATTTAAAATCAATCAGATGCTACGCGGACATAATCCTGAAGAAGAGGGAATTGTAACTTACGACATTGATAAGCTTGAACTTCAGAGAGTTGAAGCAGATCAATATGAGGGATGGGATGTCGTCCCTGGAAAAATTTCATTCAGTCATATTGGATACAGACCAGGTGATAAGAAGATTGCGATGGCAGGCAAAGGGGCTGGTAGTACATATAAAATAACCGACAGTAGCGGGATAACAGTATATTCAGGAAAAGTAAGAAATGTCAATACTATGAACGGCGAATTCAAAATGATCGATTTTACTGACCTGGATAAAAGCGGAACATATATCATCCATACAGGCGATATTAAATCTGGAACCTTCCTTATTGATGAAGATATCTGGCTTCAGCCTGTGTTCAAAGCGATCAATTTCTTTTTCTGCGAGAGGTGCGGTTATAATGTCCCTGGTGTTCACCTTGAGTGCCATAAGGACTGGCAGGGATTCAGGGGTGAGGAAAAGAAGATAATCAATGGAGGCTGGCATGATGCCGGTGACCTTTCTCAAGGATCATGGAGAACTGCAATGTCAGCTCTCGCAATGATGAACAATCTTGAAGCCATACAGGACAGGGCCGGGCTCTCTGAACTTGCCACACGTATCCGTGATGAAGTGGCTTGGGGCCTTGAATGGCTTCTTAAGACAAGGTTTGGTGATGGTTATCATATGAGCTTCAGTGTGATGAGGATATATACCGATAATAAGACAGGTACTATTGATGATGTTGTTTCGCCGGCAAGAAATGTACCATGGGAGAATTTCCTGGCATCTGCTGTTCAGTGCAAAGCGGCAATGATGCTTGAAAAATCGCATCCTGACCTGGCAGCTCTTTCACGCACTGCTGCCATTGAGGATTGGCAGGTGGCTTTTGATTCCAGGAATAAATGGGATCAGGCCGATTACAGGGAGGCTTCCTGGGGAGTAACATCATCACTTTTTCTCGCAAGAATGACAGGTGAAGAGAAGTACCGTGAGCAGGCTCTTATGTTTGGCCGTCTGCTGATAAGCTGTCAGGAACAAACTTTTCTCGACGGGATACCAATCACAGGATATTTCTATGAAAATACAGAAAGGGAGAGAGTAATTCACAATCTTCATGCAGCCTTCGAAGAGGCACCACTTATTGCTCTTCCAATGCTCTGCAGTGAATTTCCCGGCCATACGGAATGGATAGAGTGGTACAGTGCTGCAGTACTTCACAGCGAATATTTTATGGAACGAGGAAGCAGGATTGCAGCACCATATTATCACCTGCCCAATTCAGTATGGAAAGTATCAGATATTAATGCTGTACAGGATTCGGCGATGCGCACCGACATGCTGCGACAGTACAGAGATGGCACCTCACTTGATGAAAGCTATACACTTCGCACCTTCCCCATTTACCGCGATGGATTGTTCCACGGAAATACAAATATACAAATGTCATCTTCATGGGCTCTTGCTGAAGCATCCAGGCTGAGGAAAGATAAAGATGGAATGGAACTTGTCGGCAAACAGCTCGAATGGGTGTTCGGAGCCAATCCTTTCGGGCAGAGTCTGATGTATGGTGCAGGTTATGGATTTGCACCACATTTCGCATATTGCCTTAAAGATCTCGTAGGCTCATTACCGGTAGGGATGGACTGTATGAACGGAGACATGCCTCATTGGTGTGCAACAAATACCGCCACAAGCAAGGAGATATGGGTAGAACCGGTTAACAGATTCCTTGGAGCAGCTGCAATATATGCAAATGATACACATAATAAGGGATCAGAGGAAATACCGGCTAAAGATGCAGCATTCACTACTGAAACTTCTTTGTCGCCAGATGGAACCATAAATCTTAAGGTCATTATCACAGGCGAGGGCAAACACCTTATTGGATTAAGAATATACAACGCATCAGTAAATAATGACAGCCAGCAGTTTGAACTTTCAGGAAACAGCACCGCCGAGACAACCTTCAGACTTAAAGTGACTGACAGGAACAAGCCATATGTGGCAGTTGTCCTTCTTGACAACGACACTGATTCAAGGAAAGAGATAACCGGGGCATATATTGAGCCTGCTGAATGGTAATATAGCATTATATATAATGAATTAAGCAAGTAAATTTATTTAACTTACAAAACAACTTACCCTATGAAAAGAACTGTAATCTTATCCATGCTCCTTCTGACATTGATCTTAATCTCATGTCACAGGCGCAAACCCGATGAAAAAGGAGTTCAGGTAATGGCCTATTATTACACCCGCTGGGAGAACTTCAACCCTGAAACACTCCCTCTTGACAAACTGACACATATAATTTTTTCATTCACAGAGGTGATTGACGGGGAGATGAAATTACCTGAAGATACACTGGGATTAATGCTTAAGCGTCTTGTAAAAGAGAAAAAAAAACATCCTGGCCTGAAGGTAATGGTAGCCTGTGGCGGATGGGCCGGATCAAAGGGTTTTTCCGATATGGCAATGACAAACGAGGGTAGAAAAAAATTCGTAGAAAGTGTCCTCAAATTCATAAAGGAATATGATATCGACGGGCTTGACATAGACTGGGAATATCCAGGATTGCCCGGGGACGACAATCCATACAGCCCTGCAGATAAGGAGAACTTCACAAAACTTATGTGCGAACTTAAACAGGGGATGAATACAATCTGTGATTACCTGGTCCTTAGCTGGGCTTCGGCAGGCTGGGAAATGGCATTTGATTTCATTGAGCTCGATAAAGTGATGCAATGCGTCAACTATGTTAATGTAATGTCATACGACCTTGCCGGTGGCGGTGATCCCTATACATCACATCATACAAACCTGGGACTTATAACAATGGAAGATATACAGGGAACGCATGCTGCAGCAAAAATGATTGAGGAGGGTGATTCCACAAAACCTTTCTCAACTGAAAAAATAGTAAACTTCCTTCTTGACAAAGGAGTTAACCCGGCACAGATTGTAATCGGATCAAACTTTTCAGGAAGAGCATGGCAGGGAGTGCCACCTGATAATAACGGTTTATATCAACCTAACAGGGGACGCGCAAGAATCCGCGCAAGCTATTCAAAGGTACGGGAAGAGATGGAGGATAAGAATGGTTTCATACGGTACTGGGATCCAGTTGCCAAAGCACCATATCTGTATTCTTCAAAAGACAGCATTTTTATTACATATGACGACACCATGTCGGTAAGACTTAAAACAAAATATGTTGCCGATCTAGGGCTGGGAGGTATAATGTTCTGGCAATTAGGAGCCGATGTTTCAAAAGATGGACTTGTTGATGCAATCTATAAGGAGAAAATGAAAAACAGGAAAGAATAATACCATATCCTCTACGAGGAATTGTATTTATTATTCCATATGTTTCTACAAATCCTTAACCTCTACGAGGTATGAAGTTGACCTGATTGTTGTGAAACAATTTGTGAAACTATGTTTAGGACATCCGGCAGTAGTATCAATTAATTGGTGGGGATTCTCTGATCGTAACATATGGTTACCTGGCGGAGGGCTTGTTGATGAAGAGTATAATCCCAAACCTGTATATGTAATGCCTGACAAGCTGATTAATGAAACCTGGAAAACCAATGCTGCACTTCAGACTGACTCTCAGGGCGACATAACATTCAGGGGATTTTTTGGCGATTATGAAGTAATAATGACCACAACCAATGACAAGAAACTGGTTTATAATATTCATGTCAGCAAAAACGAAGAGAACAAATGGATATTCACGGTAGATTAAGAAAGAATGTGATCCCGAGGAGGAAGTTCCTTGGGTCAATTTCGTCTGCACTGGCTTTTTTTGCAATTCAGTCAGCAGGTATTTCATGCAAATCCGAGCAAAAAAGAAACAGGATGATCCTATCCTTTTATCTTGATGATACAAATCCGCAGATTGTTTCAGCCATTGCATTCAGGCAGTTTCTTGAGTACTGCAATGCCAACGGGATAAAAGGAGAATCGAGCTTCATTCCGGGATATAATGGAAAATCCATAATCAGAGAGAATGACCAGAACCAGGCTGATTATATTGATTATGTAAAACAAGCCTGGTCAAAGGGTATAGATTCTCATATGGAGATTATGACTCATAATACCCTCTTCAACTTTGAAAAAGGAATTAAGAATGAGGGTGGTATTCATGAGGGATTGTGGCTGCATGAACCGGAAGTAACCATTGATGAATACTATGATTACTTTAACAATATAATAGGAGAAGTGGGAAAAGCCGGAGTAAAGTATACAGGACTGACCTGGCCCGGATGCGGATGCGAAGCATGTACAAAAAGATATGCAGAATTAAGAGAACAGGGACCGCTTAAGATAAGTCAGGCCGCTTTCGATGCACTTCTTAAGCTTTCGATTGAGGATAAATTCCGCAGCAGGGTTCTTCCTGTATTTTATGAGGCAAGTGAGACCGATTACGGGATATATAAAAGGGCTGCTGATGGAAAATATGGTGTTTATGACCTGATGCCAAATGCAATGGACAATTTCGGGATATGGGAAAACTCAACTGAGAGGGTCAATCCTGATTATTATCTTACTGAAGACGGCAAATCGGGCATTATTATCAAACATCTCGAAAGCAATGCTCCTTACTGCATGTGGTATATGCACTGGCAGGGTCTGAATCCAGAGAAAGGAGTTGGATGGCAAGCTTTCAGGACTGTTACAAGCCGTATTAATAAACACCTGTCGGACAAGGTAATATGGATGCGCCCGAGCGATATTGTAACTGCCTATCACGATGCCGGCGGCTGGGATTTTACGAAGAGCCTTTAATCAATTCTTATCTGCGTTATCTGCGGGAGATTGGATTAATTTTCCCGCAGATAACGCAGATTGTCGCAGATTTTAAATTCTACCTTTCGAGTATATACCAGAGTGTTTTATACTGAGCTCCAATATTAATTACCTGGTCACTTCCTTTTTTACTGACTATCACCTCCGATACCTCTCTTCCTGCCGGATCAAGTGAATGAACTGAAAACTTATCCATTTCCCTGAATATTATTCTTGCAGGGATACCCTCTGCCCGTGTTGGAGCTTTACCCCAGTCGCCGCCAAGGGTTGTAAATTTCTCATCCCATTTCCAATCTGTATTTTCAACCCTTCCGGCCGCAACAAGCAACACTTTAGATGATTTCTCAACAGGTTTTCCATCAAGGGAAGTCAGAGCTATAGTTGCCCAGTTAAACTTTGTCGTATCCATTTCTATTGAAACTGAGCCGAGTACTATTATTTTGCCCCCGATATAACCGACTGCCGCTCTTACAGCAGGAGCATTTATTTTGTAAACAGCATTTATTGAATCTCTGTTGTCCCATTCTATCTCACCTGTTTCACTAACCCATGCACCATCAGGTTTACTGACAGTTTCTGACAGCCTGAGCTCACTTGCTTTTGTATCAACACTTATCGGATGCAGCACCGTAAGTGCATTTACAGAACCAGCCTCATCCCAGATATAGTTCATATTTGTACCATGCAGTCTCAATTTATCGCCGTTCTTTACCAGCTCACTAACAACTGATCCTTCAGGCAATCCGAGCTTAACATAATGTTCTCCCGGTTTAACAGCCCCCATCCTGAACATCACTGCTCCGACAGGAACAAAAACCTGCTTAAGAGGATGACTGTTCATACTGAAAAAGCCGGAAATCATCCCTTTACCATACGGCGAACCACTGGCGAATTGGTATATGCCATCAAAATCCTGGAATGCTGCAACTGAGTTTAGCATCGGGAACATCTCTGCACAGTAAAAACTTGGGGCAGGATGGTCATATTCACTTATTGTTAAAGGCATTCCGTCAATCCTGTGCTGTCCAAAACGAAGAAGTGTCCCTCCTTTTTTGTCTGAAACCATCGATGAATTCCTGATCCTCCAGTCGGTTCTCGACCAGCTTTTTCCGGGAAATGACGGATGTTCCCAGTAAGCATGCATATCGGTAAAATCAGCATAGGATGATTCCCTTAGTACACCTGCAACGCCGCTGTATGATGCCTGGGTTTCACTTACCAGGGCTTTAATTTTTAGTTCATTTTTATAATAATCGATCATCTCTTTTGCATATGACAACTCTGTATTTACCAGGAAAGCCCACATAGCCTCTTTCTGTTTATCTGATGCATTTTCATAGTTGATGATTATCCACATTATATCCTTACCGGCAGCATTCTTTTTCTGCCCGGGATTACTGCCCAGCCATTTATTCCAGAGACCTGTAAGGAACGTCCTATGTACATTATTGAGCTTTGGATAAAGAGCCCAGTTTGAAAGAAGTGAATTTTCGTTATTGACCTCAACAAATGCAACAGCAGGCTCCTCAGCATATGTTGTACCTGTATAAGGATTTTTGTGAAGAAGAAGCTTTTTAGCATATTCTTTCTGCATTTCGATATAAGGCCTGTAGAACTGATCAATACCTTTACCA
>DATKTA010000010.1:0-89444 GCA_035531395.1 Bacteroidales bacterium | reverse complement strand
AAAGGATGTTAACTTAGGGTGGTCTTTGGCAGCCGGAAATGCATGGTCTCTCGAAAACGATCCAGGGTGGTCAATATGTCCGATTTTTCCAATTTATAGGATTCGTAGGATATTTAGAATTTTTTCAAATTCAGACTTTTTTATTTATTTAAACCTGGGCTTCATCACTGGGTGCTACGCACCGTATGAAGCCCTATGTATGTTTAGGCGAAGGTTAAATCTTCCTTTCTTGAGATAATTGTCGTGATAAATCTAATGCCATCTATAATCAGTGTTTTCCAAAGGATCAATATTCATTTTGTCTTTTATTATGTAACTCGAATACCACCAGTCATTGTATGCTTTTGCGGCTTCTTCTTGAGATTTATTGTCATAAACTAAATCAAGTTCTGGAGAAGCTCTTAAGGCAAGAATCGGATTCTGTGATGGGAATCTGCCAATTAGATATTTGCTTTTAATTTCTACAGCTCTTATTGATTCGATTGTCCATAAAACGTACATCCCAAGTTTACAATCTGGAACCCAAAGTGATGAAATCCCGTTGTGTGGGAAATTTGTAATTACCATAGTTGAGTTCCTGTAATTTAGCAATGCAGGAATGTCAGAAGGCTTAAATGCTGGTAGTTCAAAAGCTTCATAAGAATTTGATTTTAATTGATTGATATATGTCTCAACCTCAGGATTGTCTCTCTGTTTCTCACAACCAATTAATCCAAATAGTGCAGTCAATATGATCAGTTTAATAGGTAGTCTCATGGTGTCAGGTATTGATTGTTAATTAATTAACAGCAAAAATTGTTCCAAAAATGGATTCGGTTTGGTTTTTGCAAAGTCCCGGTAAACGGGTAGAATTTGTCACATCAAGATAAAGTTGTCAAGATAGGCCAGTTCCGATAAATGAGCAGGGTTGATCACGTCAAGGTAAAATTGTCAAAGTGGTTCTGCAAAAACCATAAATGTATCTCTGGTTGATTAGAAAATTGTCAAGATTTATAGCCGATTTCTATTCGATGAGTTATGTTTAGGCGGTATTTGTCAAGATGGGTAATGATTTGATATTAAGGCGAATCTGTCTAGAAAATGAGCAGCCCGCTTAAACATAACTAAAAAGTGTTTTATACACAGTCTTAAAACAGCTTGCCCATTAAAGGTAGGCATAAAATACTGACGGAGTAAATTGAATGGTGGGTTCAGCACCTGAACCTTTAAACGCAAAACATTAATAGTCAATGATCCAAATTATCAATCTTAAAGGTTGTTGATGGATTTGATGATAAAATCGTAGATTTTGAGACCTTTTGAATTATGCTATCATCAGTTTTACTGATGACACAGCGTATCGACATCATAAAAACTTACAAATCATTATCACTATAATTATTCCAATTATACACCACTGGCAAACTTTTATTTGAAAATTTTCATTATGCATCTTTACTTTAAATTAATTCTATAATAGGCGTTACAAAGAGATTCGTAATTATTGATAATTTCGAACTGCCAGCCGATAAGTACGAGGGCACTGATAAACGCTGTTAATAAACCTGCTACCGTTACAAGTACAGTATAAGCTCCCTTTGGATAAAATTTTTCTTTTTGCATAGAAATAGCCATTAATTATCAGTTTTTTACAGCAGCTGCTATTGTCTCCTTATTACCAACGTCAGAAGGTATACGCTAGGGAGCGAAAATATTGTGTTGTTGGTAAATGGGTGGGCAAGCTAATTTCGAAATGTATTTTTAGCATGAGTTCCAACCCGAAAAATCACATAAAATGATATATCCCCATCCCGTCAGTCACAATGAATAGTACTCACAAAGCAAATAATATCAGTTTATTACAGCTGTTAATTATTAAATAGAAAAACAAATCAAGGGTTTTATATGAACAGGAGATGATTTGTTACCCGGATTCATAAAATTTTTTATGAGAGAGTACCTTCTTAATAATATTATTAGGGGAATATATTATCAATAAATTCCATATCTTTATAATTCATTGTGAGACTATTACATTAAGTTGCTCGTTATTATGAGGGAATATTCTGATAAAGAGATTATTGAATGTCTGAGAAACCGACAGGGTTATGTAGTGCGATTCCTTTTTGACAGGTACCTTCCGATGATACGTCTTATGGTTAGTCATATGGGAGGCTCTGGAGAAGATGCCAAAGATGTTTTTCAGGATGGATTAATAATAATGCTTGAGAAGGTTGATAATGATGAATTTGAACTGACCTGTAAATTCAAGACTTTTCTTTATTGTGTTTGTGAAAACCTTTGGAAAGCTGTTCTCTCAAAACGCTATGCAGCAACGAATTATCTTATCCGCAGAGTAGATCAGGATACGGACAGGGATTTCACGGAAGTTAGTGATGATAATTTATATAAAGAAATCTTATATGATAGTTTTGAATCACTTGATCCTGTAAGTAAAAAAATATTAAATCTTTACTGGCAGGATTTGTCTCCAAAAGATATAGCTGAAAGATTAGGTTATACTTATGGCTATATAAGGAAGAAAAAGTGCCAAAGTCAGGAAAAGCTGATTAATAAGATTAAAAATCATCCTCAGTACAAGTTGATTAAGAAAGGCGAGGAAGTGACTAAACATGCTGTTTTTGGTTAAAAAGAATTTTAAAATATCAAATTATCTGCTTTTTTAAGATCAATAAGTGAATGGACAAACATATTAAAAATATAACAGCCTATTTGGAAGGAGATCTGACGGGTAATGATCAGAAAAGATTTGAGAAAGAACTTCAGAATAATGAAGAACTCAGAAATGACTATTATTTATTTAAACAAATAAATGAAAGCATGAAGGCCAGACTGGACCTTGAAGAGGTAAGAAATGACCCTGCCCTTAACAATTTAGTTCCGGTTGTAGAAAATTTGATAAATGACTATTGTCAGAACCAAGAACATTATAGGTGGAATAAAAAATTTGTTAAAGATAGCTTAAGTAAAGAGAAATCAGATTCGGAATTAATGGAGGAGATCAGCTTAATAAAAAAGGAAATTAAGGAACACAAAGTAAATGAATTAGTTAAGACCTGGGTAAATGAGTTTAATGAAAAAGAGGAGATCCTTAAAGCTAAAAACCCAAACACAGAGAGGAACAGAGAGTTTATTGCCAGGTCACTTGAACCAGAAAATCTTCAGTCAGAACTAAACAAATGTCTTAAGAAGGAATCCGACAAAAGAAATTATTTGTTCCGCATTATTGGATTGGCAGCCGCAGCTGTGATTACTGTATTTGTTATGTTCAAAGTCTTAATTCCTTCTGATAACCCTGATAAGCTCTATCAGGCATATTATGAACCTATGAGAGCTCTTTCGCCTGTTACACGTAATGTTAAAACAAATTTGTCGGGAAAATATGCCGAGACTGTTGACTTGTATAAGAAAGGCAATTATCAGACAGCGGCTGCCGGATTCTTAGATTTGATGCAACAGGATTCTTCTTTTACTGACCTTCGCTTTTTCGCAGGAATAACTCAGATGGAACTTGGTAACTATTCTCAGGCAATTGCTTTCCTGTCTGGAGTAACTACACTTTCAGGGGAGTACAGGATAGAGGCTCAATGGTATCTTGGATTATCTTATCTGAAGACAGGAGATAGCTCCAAAGCTATTGCCTGTTTTGAGGTTCTGGCAGGATCAAAAGGGTTTTATCAGGATCATGCAAGATCCCTTCTTCGCCGTCTGAAGTAACCAGTCAAAATAGTTATTCCAACTATTAATAAAATACATGAAAAAATAATTAGTGCGGTTTTATTACTATTAACTATGGGCTCTTTATCACCCATAACTCCATATGATGCCCAGTACCAGGGATTAGCATATGTCGGAGGCGAGGCTTTTAGATATTCAAGTTTTGCCAGACGGAGAGATTCATCTTTTTCCCTGCCTCTTGAGAGATTGTAATAATAATCTCTTATTATTTTTGCACTTGCATCATCATTTACATCCCAAAAAGATTTTACCACCGATAAAGCTCCTGCAAGAATAAATCCACGCTCCAGACTCATTATTCCTTCTCCATGGGATAATGTGCCGGTACCGGTATTACATGCGCTGAGAACAACCATAGGAGATTTAATTCTGTTTATCCCGATCTCATAATTAAATAAATGCCCGTCTTCAACTGTGTCCGTTCTGGTTTCGAACAGGAGGCAGGAATATTTGGAATTATCAGGATCAGGTATTGTATGCATTGCCAGATGAAGAATGCCACGATGTTGTATCACCGACTTAAAATTGGTCTCTGTTGCCTGTTCACCAAGGTATTCTTTGCCAGGGAACCATTTGTAAATAGAGCTGATCTCTTTTGTAGTTCCGCCAAGGTAATCAGAACTTTTACCGGACTTATCGATGTTATTGCGATAATCCGGTGCAAAAGCATAAACCTTCAGCCTTGTTGTCATCTTCTTCGCCTTGTTGAATATCATGGAAGAGGAGTACCCAAAGGAGAATGTATAATGATATATCAAATATTGCAGTCTTTCATAATTGATTTGAGTTGAATCCGGACGGTGTTTTAGAAATGCATCAAACGGCAGGTAGGCTATTTCTTCATCAGGAACGATTATCAGCTTACTGCCTGTAAATAGATTTTCAACAGGTTTGATCAGTTTATCATACATATTGAAGAGTGCACTGGTATATTCTCTGTAATTATCCAGCGGATCTCTCCGGGAATTAGCCTGAACTGTTCCTTCTCTAATTGTTTCAACATCTTTTTTAAAAAGGGAATCCAGATCAGTTTCAAGAAAATTCAATTTATCAGTTGAAACTAAAAAGATGTATAGTTTTCTTTTACCATCTGTATTTTGATTCGACAGGAAATATTCAACAAGAGTTTCATCCTTTTTCAAATTACTTTGTATCTCTTCAAGACTTATCGGTTCAGTCTTTTGAAGGAGATCTTTATACTGGGGAAATTGTGTATTTATCTCATCTTCTAATTTTTCGTTCCTGCGTTTCATTTCAAAAAGAGCATCTTTCCAAAAATCAATCTTTTGTTTATCAGGATCAGTTTTCCGAATCTCTTCCTGAACCAGGTTGCTATATGCTGAAATATCAACGAGGAGGTTTTTATGCATCTTCTGCATAGTATCAGGTATGCCAATCGAGTAGAACAGTTCGTTGTCGTTAATTTCATTCCTGAGTACTGCTGCTTTGGCTTTTTTAGTAATGTAGTACATTTCCTGCTGGTAGGCCGGATCTCTTGTCAGCGCGTACATATAGCCCGAGATTTGAGTTGCAAAAATAAATGTCTCTTTTTCATTTTCAGCCAGGTAAATACGACTCTCCTCATTCATATAATCATTACGTATCTTACTGATTAGTTGCATAGCCAGCTCGATTGTCTCAAGACTCTTTTTCATGTTCTTAAGTTTAATCTCATGCTTCTCCTGGCCCATAGCGAGCAACCAAAAAGCCTGAGATTTGCTTTTTAGAATATCCAGAAGCCTTATATCGTAAAGTGCAGATCTGATGGAGGGATTTGATAATAAATCAGGATCATTAAAATCATTTACTACTGCAATCAGAGCTTTCTGATAGTACATTAGTGCTGAATTGTAATCATTTTGGATTACGAAATAATCGCCTAAAAGTTTGTAAGATAAGGAAACAAAGGCGTGCTTATCCCCATAGCTTTTTATACAAATTGATAATGCATTCTTAAATATTTCCAGCGCCTCCAAATCTCGCCCCACTGATTCCAAAAAGAGTCCGTAATCGAAATACAGTTCTGCTATTCTGAAATAGTTTTCACCAAATTCACTATTAAAACTATCAATGCTCTTTAAAAAGAACTCTTCAGCTTTCTTTGGATTATCAATTTTTGCATAGGTTTTCGCCATATTAAAATATGTGAGCGCTACTTTAGGCAGTCTAAATCTTTCTTTTAGCTCTGCGCTTTTTTTGAGGTATTCCAATGCACTTTTGTAATCTTTAGTTTTATAATAAATAATTCCAATGTCCAAGTAAGCTGTTGAAATACTATGTAAAACAATAGTATCGGGTTTTTCTAAACTCTGACAAAGTCTGATCCCCTTTTCAAAATATTCAATTGCCTGGGTAAATGATCTCTGGTATGCATATATGATGGCTATGTTAATATAGATATCAGCTAATGACTTGGGGGATTGTTCCTTTTCATTGATTTGAGCCTCAGCCTGATTATAATATTTCAGTGCTTCTTTATAATTTCCTAACAGGGTATTTGTTGCACCAAGGTTATTAAAGGCTGCCACGAGGTAATCTTCAGAGATTGATTCTTTTGATTCCAAAACCTGCAGCATACATTTCTCAGCATTTACGAGATCGCCTGTATTGTAAAGTTTTGCGAACTTTACGAAAAGGTCATAAGTATCTTCGTTCTGTGCTATGACATTATTTGCAAGAACAAATAAAATAATAATTACACTTATTAAATTAAACCTTTTCACTTAAACAAGTTAATAAAACCTGATATAAAAGGGACAATTTCAGAAAAATTAAGATTAGTCAAACTAATTTGTTAAAAAAAGAGCATTCTGTTTTTAAGAATGCTCTTCCATCAGAAGAACCGACACTGATCCTTTTACGTTTGCGGTGGTGGTGGTGGTGGTGGAATGATAATTATCGGATCAAGACCATCTCCCCCACGGACACAACTCATTGATTGCTGACTGAGAATTTCTTCTTCTGAAAACCTGGAAAACAGATCATTTTCATTTTTTACAGGTTTTACTGATTCGGGAACTTTTTTCATAATAATAATGGATTAAAAGTTAAACAATGCTATTATATTTGAATCAGTCCGTATTTGTTACGTCATGGGATTAATTTCAGGTAACAATTCTTGACTATTTTTGGCATATTAATCCACATAAATTCCCTAATCAGGTATATCAGATCTTTTAATTGCAGATCTTTAATATGGAAGGCTGAGATCGGTAAAACTTTTCCCTGACAGGCTGAAATAGTTTTTGCATATTTTTATTTGAGCTGAGAATCAGTGTTCAGAATGATTGTAAACCTTTCAATTAACAATGATTAATCCAACGAGTATTTTGAATATGTCAAAAAAGGACTGAATCAAAAAGTAACAATTGGATATTAATATTAATAAAACAGTAAAGAGTGGGATAATCCCTGTTACAAAAAAGTATCTTTTAATAACTGTCTTTTAAAATTACACGTATTATTAATTTTTATAATTCGCGAAGATTACCATGTCATTTTACTATGTAAGGATAAAGCCACAATTAAACGGGACCAATGCTGTTCATAAGGAGGATTGTCCTTTTTTACCTGATATTGAAAACAGAATATACCTTGGGGAGTTTATTTCCTGTGATGAGGCTATCTGGAGGGCAAAACTGCACTTTCCGGATGTCTCTCCTTGTTATTTTTGCTCCAGTGAATGCCCACAAACTAAAAATAAGATTATTCATGACTGGCATACATTTCTTGAAAATTAACATTCCCAAAGGAGAGTTTTTTGTTTGGAATTTAATTATTAAATAAATCTAAAATATTAAACTAGAAGATATAAATGGTGTTTAGCGGATCGATTAATCTTACCATTTGAACTCAGGCTGTCTAAATAGAAAATCGCATAATTGTGGGATTGTTGTGATTGTATTCGCCATCATGAACTTTGCCCTCTACTACTGAAATACAACATTCGAAAGGAAAAATACATCATGTTGAAATAAACTAAACATAACATTCCAGACCCAAAGGGATACCTGATTTTTGCAAATAAATGCCCAAACTTAAATCTTTATAATTTGCCCTTCAAAAATATAATATTAATAATAATGGAATTGGAATATGGTGCGATTGGTACCACAACCTTCAAATACAGATCCCTGTATATCTACGAATTACAGGGATCTTTAAATTTTCTATTGACGGATTTTTGAAATTTTTCTCAATGATCACGTTGTCAATGCATTGCGGGTGTCTAATCACTTAAAACCCCTCACAGAGAGTCGTATCAAGGCTTCTAGCTAAGGATGGTAGTTAAGGTTTATACCTCCTTTCCATATTCTATCAATCTAATCCTAATTCAGATTGAAATTTTTTATTGTCATTCAATATAAGCATATGATATTTTATAATTACTCATTTGAAGGCCAAAACCTATTTTGGGAGGTTCTTTTGTTTTGACTACCGCTGCTTCACTTTTAAAACTGCTTGAGATGTTCAAAGATTGCAATAAATTGATAATCAAGGTAACATTTTAAAAGCAATTCCTATTAAACAAATAATTAGCCTGTAAATATAGGGTTGATAAAATCAGTTTACATACATACAATCTGAAATTGATTAACCGGTTTTATGGGTGGATTTTTTATTTAATTTTTATTGACTTGTATTTTTAATGTCTCTTATAATTGTTTGAGTCAAAGTTTGGAAGGATATATTTTTATATGAAGACAATTGTTGACTTAGTTGATTTAGTTAAGTTGTTTTGGATATTTTCTGATCCATATCAGGATGATATTTATGAGTATCAGTTTTATTATCTTTTAACAAAAGATGGCTCATCATTAAATAGTCATTTGATTAAATTAGTATAAAATTATGCTTGCAATACTCATATCAGGTCGGAAGACTATTAAATATTAAATTTTGATTCCAATGGAAAAAATTGTCTGGAATAATGATTATTGTATTGGAATACCGGAAATTGACTCTCAACGCCATAAGATTATTGATCAGATCAACTATCTGATCGAAAATCTTAATAGTAAAGACAAAGCTTCCATCAATCACTGGATAATTGCAAATCTAGATAAGTATTCTGAAGAACACTTTTTTACCGAGGAGGATTTTTTAAGAAAGATTAATTACCCAGACCTAGAAAATCATATCAAACTTCATCAGTCTTTTAAAATGAATACTTTACAATCTGCTGTAAAGGTTATGAAAGGTCATGAGGATGTTACGGAAGAGACCATTCAATTCCTGAAAGACTGGTGGACAAATCATATAAAAAAGATGGATATGGAATATAAAAATTTTATCTCAGATGGCTAATTTCTATTGACATGGATTCCATCTTGCATAATCTGATGCTTAATATTCTGCCTGGATTTTCTATATACCTAAAAATTATATTAGTCCTTCTGAGCCACTTTCTACTCTCCTATAGTATATATTATATATTTAATGTAAACAAGCTGGAATTCTATAAGAAAATTCAAGATGGAATATGTTTTTTCCCTCTATGCTTGCAGGTGATTTTGCGATTCTTTCAAAAACAGGAGTTACCGATGTCTTTAAATCAACAATTACCGGTGATGTAGGATCAAGTCCAATCACAGGTGCAGCAATTCTCGTATCGTGTGTAGAAGTTACAGGTACAATATACTCAGTTGATGCTGCAGGTCCACTTCCATGCAGAGTGACTGATGCAACAAGGTTAACAGCAGCTGTTAGTGATATGGAAGCAGCATACACAGATGCAGCCGGTCGTCCTAATCCTGATTTTCTGAATCTTGGAGCAGGAAACATTGGAGGTGATACGCTAACTCCGGGTTTATATAAATGGAGTACTGATCTGCTTATTCCTGCTGATGTTACTATTTCAGGAGGGCCAAATGATGTCTGGATCTTCCAGGTTGACGGCATCCTTAATATGAGTTCTGCTGTTAAAATTATTCTTGCAGGCGGAGCACAGTCTAAAAATATTTTCTGGGTTGTAGCAGGTTCAGTTACTTTCGGAACGTCAAGTCATTTTGAAGGTAACATTCTGGGACAGACAAGTATTAATTTACAGACAGGCGCTTCATTAAATGGAAGAATGCTGGCACAAACTGCAGTAAATCTTCAAATGAATAATGTTGGTTTCACAAAAGGAGATACTTCAATACCTGTAGTAAATTCAACAGACCCTGCTAACAATGCAAAAAAAGTTGCCATTAACAGTATGATTAATGCAACTTTTAGCGAACCGATGGATATTACAACAATTAACTCCCTTACATTTACCCTACAGCAAGAAGCAGTCTCAGTTGAGGGAACTGTTTCATATTCAGGTACAACAGCCACTTTTATTCCTGCGAACGTATTGCAGAATAATAAAATCTATACAGGAACTATTACAACAGGAGTTAAGGATCTTGCCGGTAATGCACTTTCCGTTAATCATACCTTTAGTTTTACTACTGTTGAGGCACCAGACATAATATTGCCTGTTATAAATTCAACAAATCCTCTTGACAACTCAACAGACGTTGCACGTAACAAAGTCATTGAATTATCTTTTAGCGAATTAATGGACCCACTTACTATAAATGCTACTACATTTATTTTATATCAGGGAACAACAGCAGTTTCAGGTTCGGTAGCTTATTCCGGCACAACTGCAACCTTTACTCCTTTAAATTCATTATTAAATGGTATTGTCTATACTGCAACAATCACAACCGGGGCAAAAGACCTGGCTGGCAATGCACTAGCTGTTGATAATGTCTGGAGTTTCACAACCATACTTGCTACATCAGGTCAGTCTATGGTAAATCTTGGTACGGCTGGTAATTTTGCGATTCTTTCAAAAACAGGAATTACTGATGTATATAAATCAACAATTACCGGAAACATTGGTGCAAGCCCAATTACCGGTGCAGCTCTTCTGGTTAGTTGCGCAGAAGTAACCGGGACAATTTATTCAGTCGATGTCGCCGGTCCACTTCCTTGTGCAGTAGCAAACGCCAGCATGTTAACTACGGCTGTTAGCGATATGGAAGCAGCATATACTGACGCTTCAGGACGTGCAAACCCTGATTTCGTTGAATTAGGCGCCGGAAATATCGGAGGACTTACACTTACACCAGGCCTTTATAAATGGTCAAGTGCAGTTGTCATCCCAACAGATGTTACAATTTCAGGCGGACCAGATGATGTCTGGATATTCCAGATCAACATAGCATAGTTTGTAAATATTCACTAAGATACCTTGTGGACGATTCTGTTGACACTTTTTTCTTCAGACTTAATTTCTTAGCACCCTATAAATCAATCACATGCCAATTCATGTTTATATTGGAAGGCTGTTGATAACACATTATTTGTGGCTTCGTTGGATATATACGCACACTGCCGTTGTGTCGGACAATCAGCTATCTGCATAAAATTTATGTGGGGCTGGTGGCACCACAACCTTAAATCATAATCCCTTAAAGATCAGCGATCTGCAAGGGGTTTTGAATTTCTTGTTGACGGAATTGGTGCTGGATTTTTCAACGATCACGTTGTCAGTTCATTACAAGCATCAAGTCATTAAAAACAATCAACATGAGTTGTATAGAAGCTTCAGCAAGAGTTGTCTGGTAAGTTATTAACAATGAACGGAGGGAGTAATAATTTCATTTAGAAGTCTGTATATCAAATAAACTATCGACACCAGACACAAAATCATTATGTTTTGACTACTTAACCCAATGGTTACATCTAAGCTTATTAATAGTGCCAATCCAATGCAAATCAATGCAGATATCAATCCAAAAATTAAGGATAAAAAATCGAAAGCAGGTTGGACAATTTTCTCCTCTTTTAATTTAAGATGTAAATTGTCAAGATAATCGTAAGTGGAAACGAAGGTCCTCTGGAAATTAAATCAAGGGTTGTGGCAAAAATGAGAAGGAACATCAATGGTAAAGTGAAGTAATATACAGTAAAGTTAATTTCGTTACTCTCAGTCAAATACATTACAACAAGATCTCTCTCCATTATAAGATTTCCTGATGACACATATTCTTCCTTTATGCTATTGAATTTCTTGGAACTCATAGTGTTAATAAAACGGAACTGGTTGACTCTGAATCCATTTTTTTGAATATCTGAAAAATCCGGTTTGAGCATATTATAAAAGTATTTTGGCACAAAGATAATGCGATCTGCCTGATTTAGTTAGAGATTCAGAAAGTATAATGTAGCACCATCCGTGTTGTAGTCAGTGTTATTTTAAAATTATAAGGATGTGACAGATTTTTGAATCATGGGATGCAGGATTTTCTCTTTACAAGCTCTTTTAAAAGCTTTGGATTAAACTTCATCCTGTGAGGCTTTTAAATATGCTTGCAAAATGGCTTGATTTTAATGAAACAGTTTGAAGGTTAAACTTCCTTTTTATGTCAAATAAAAATATTTGCATTAAATCCATCATTAAGTGTAATTTATATCAAGATTATTATATTAAATTTGCGCAATGAAAAGTTTCTCGAAAATAGCTGTTATATTTTTTGCTTTATTAATTTCCTACATTAATACAGGGTTATTAATGAGTAGCAAAACACAACAGATTTTAAATAACCTGGAGCAATCATACCCATCATCCGACCGTTTTTCAATTCAGAATATTTTTCTTTGTCCAATATCGGATCTTATTCTAAAAAATACTCTGGTCCAAGGCAATACGGATAAACTCATACAAAAAATAAAAATTCCCTGGGGCTTAAGATCTGGAGCTATAATAATTAAGAATCATCAATATCCTCTAAAGTCGGAAGATAAGAATCCTACCTTAATTGCTGATATTTTTGGCCCGCCTGATATCAGTTTCCCATTTAATTATTTTTGGTAATTCATTTTAATTTTTGATCAGAATATTATGACATGTATGAATATTTGCCTTTCAATTGCATTTATCAATTTGTCCGGAATATTTTGATTCAAAAATTTGTTTGCCTGCAAGTTATTGTTTCAGTGGTGAATATTTAGTCTCCATCTGACTTCTAAATTTGGCAAACAAAATTCCTTATCAGTTATTTTAAATGAAAAGTATAGATTATGATTCAAATAATCTATATGATTAATAATGAATATTAAAAATTTATAAAAATGGATTTAAGTACAACAATTATAGGACTGCTGCTTCTTGCACTTTTTATATTACCGGTAATTCTGATATCAAGGGCAGGAAAAAGCAAAGTGAAAGAGTTTGAAAAAGAATTTTTTTCAGAATCATCAAAGAATTTATTGACAATCTCGGATAAAGAGTTCTGGGACGATAAAGCCATTGGAATAGATACCATAAATAATAAAATATTATATCTTGACTGGAATGATTATGATAGAGTCGAACATATTTTAGAATTAAAAGAATTGAAAGTATTCGAATCTGAACCCGGTTTTGAGGAAAGGAATAAGAAGAATTTTAGTTATAAAAAAGTTAATAAGCTTGGTTTAAAATTCAAGTTCAAAGATCCTTCCCGGTCCGATATCAGTATTATGTTTTTCGCTAACGGAATGGGACACATAACTGATGAAAAAGTCAAAATGTTCGAGAAATGGTCGGGGATTATCAGGAAAAGGATGGATTTCAAATCTATTGATTTTAAACATACCGCATAATAGGATTAGTATTTTGTTAGTGAAGGTGATTCAACAATTGTAGAAAATAAACTAAAACCCGGAGGTTCTGGAATGAATAATGAAGATACTATATCAACAGATGTACTAGTAATTGGAGGTGGTCCATCCGGCCTGGCCACTTCCATTCATTTGGCTGATGTATTAAAACAAAGAGGTCTAAGTAAAAGAGTGTTACTTATAGAAAAAGGGAAAGCAATCGGTAGTCACATTTTATCAGGTGCTGTAATTAAACCTTATGTATTTAAGGAATTATTGCCCGAAGTTGATTTCTCAGAGATTCCGTTCGCTTCTAAAGTCACCAAAGACAGAACAATATTGCTCTCGGAAAAAGGATCTGTTGCCCTGCCATTTCACTTGCCATACATGAGTAACAAAGGCAATTATGTTGCCTCATTAGGTCAGATATGCAGGTTTTTAGCAGTAAAAGCGCAAGAAAAAGGAGTAGAAATATATCCAGGTTTTGCAGTAGATGAGATTCTTTACAAAGATGGAAAAGTAATAGGTGCAAAAACTAAAGATACGGGATTGGATCATCACGGGCATCTGTTGGAAAATTTTCAGGCAGGCACAAGAATTGAAGCTAAAGTCACCATTTTTGCCGAAGGAACTCGAGGTAGTCTGACTAAAATGCTCATTAAAAAATTTAACCTGAACAAAGACAGAAACGAACAGGTTTACTCTTTAGGCTGCAAGGAATTATGGAATGTTCCTGAAGGTAACATAGAGGCTGGCCAGATTTATCACACTATGGGCTATCCTCTCGACAATGATGAATTTGGAGGTGGCTTCATTTACGGTTTAAAAGATAATAAAGTAGCTGTTGGTCTTGTTGTAGGACTTGATTATAAAGACCCCTCATTCGATGTTCATGATGCATTCCAGATATGGAAGACCACCTCTTTCGTTTCTAAGATTCTAAAAGGTGGCAAATTACTTGAATATGGCGCCAAGACACTTCCCGAAGGAGGTCATTATGCTATTCCAAAACTGTATGTCGATAATGCTTTAATAGTAGGTGATAGCGCAGGATTAGTTGCTATGCCGACATTAAAAGGCATTCATTTAGCGATCAGGTCCGGCATGTTAGCCGCTCTGGCCACAGCCAATGCATTTTCAAAGAACGATACCTCGGAAGAAAGCCTTCAACAATACGAAAGCTTGGTTAATAACAGTGATATTCACAAAGAAATGTATGCTGTTCGTAATTTCAGACAAGGATTTTCTAAAGGCCTGATTATTGGTGGATTACATTTTGGAACTCAGTTAATAACCGGCGGAGCCGGTTTCTTTGGAAGACTGAGATCTCATGCCGACTATCAGACAACACTTAAATTGAACGAACTTAAAAAGAAACCTTTTAAAGAGCGGTTTAAAGGTAAATTGGAGTTCGACAAAGTGCTGACATTCGATAAAGCAACAGATGTTTACCATTCCGGAGTACAGCATGATGAGCAACAAGTTGTACATCTTCATATAAATGACAAGGAGAAATTTAATGCTGTAAATATTGAACAATATGGAGCGCCCGAACAATTTTATTGTTCCTCTGAAGTATATGAGCTACATACAAACAAAACCGGACAGAAAGAGCTTAGAATTCATGCTGAAAACTGTATGCATTGTAAAACCTGTGATATTAAATCACCCGGAGAAGGTATTACCTGGGCAGTTCCAAATGGCGGTAATGGTCCGGATTTTCAAAATATGTAATAATTAAATTATAGTGTAGTAATGGCTTTAACAATAATAAGTTTAATAAAACAGGTTCCACTCCCAAGCGAAATGAGAATGGGTGAAGATGGGTTGATGGACAGAACAAAGGCAAAATCTATCATTAACATAGATTGCCAATTCGGATTGGAAGCAGGCTTGCAACTAAAAAAACAGAATCCTGAAGCAAGATTAATTGTTTGTTCTATGGGTCCTAAGTCATTTGAAAATGCTCTAAGAACGGCGATTTCAATGGGCTATGACGAGGCATTCCTTTTATCCGATCGTAAACTGGGAGGTAGCGATACTTATGCAACAGGGGTGGCTATTTCAACTATGCTTAAACACTTAGGTTTTCACAAAGATTCAAAAGACCCATTTATTATTCTTGCCGGACGACAAACCAGCGATGGTGATACAGCTCATGTTCCATCACAAGTAGCTGAAAGTATTGGAATTCCTCAGGCCACTTTTGTTGAGAGTTTAAAAGCAGATGGCACTGGTAATGTAATTGCAAAAAGGATTATAGAGGGTGGATATCAAATGATGAAATTACCCATCCCTTGTGTTATATCATTAACTCCAACCGGAATTCCTCCACGTAAGCCATCACTGATTGGAGCTATTAAAGCTCGTAACCTAGAAATTACGACTTTCGGAATTGAAGATATTGGATTAGGAACTGAGAAAATAGGTATTAACGGTTCCCCGACCATAGTAGCAAAAGTAGTTAATATTGTAAGCGAGCGTCCGCCTGTAATAATGTCGGAAGGACAGAATGAAGTTTCATTAGTCGATAGTTTAATCGCCAACTTTAAAAAAGGCAGAAATGTTATGGAGAAGAAGGAGAAAGCAGCTAAACAAGAAATCGAGCGGCCTGATTTCCCCGAAAAAGACTTCAGAAATGGAGCAAGAGGAATTATTACATGGGCTGAAGTAACTAACGGAAAAATCTCCAGACCCTCAATCGAGCTTTTAACTCCGGCAAGGAACCTGGCCAATCACTTGGGTAATGGTACCAAAGTGATGACACTAATTATTGGAAAAAATATTCAGTCATTGGCTCAAACAATGATTGAACATGGTTCAGATGAGGTTATTGTTGTTGAAAATGATAAACTTGAAGAATACCTGGTTCTTCCCTTTTCGTCAATTTTTGCACAGGTCATAAAGGAAAGAAAACCGGAAATTGCACTTTTTGCTGCAACCACCTCAGGACGGGAATTAGCTCCCAGAATAGGGATGAAAACCAATAGTGGAGTGACAGCAGATTGTACGGGACTTGAAATTGGAGAGTATGTAGATAAGAAGGAAAAAGTGATTTACAGACCCATTCTTGAATCACGCCGTCCTACTTATGGCGAAAGTAAACTTGCCACTATTCTTGGTTTTGTTTGTCCTCAGGTTTCTACAGCCAGGGCTGGTACATTTGAAGTTCCAAAACGTGTTGTTGGAAGGCAGGGGATTGTTTCAAGTTTCACTCCTGTTTTAAAGGATGATGATTTTGTTGTTGAAATAATAAAAACAGTAAGAGGTGAAGGCGGTTTACAAAATCTATTCGATGCAGACATAATAATTTCAGGTGGCAGGGGTACCACAAGCGATAATTTAAGTCTTATACAGGCACTGGCTGAAGCATTAATAAAACAGGGTGTAAATGCTGAATGGGCTTGCAGCCGTCCTGTAGTTGATGAAGGTGTTGCCGAATATGCAAGACAAATCGGACAGACTGGGAAAACTATTCGTCCTAAAATATATATTGCCGTAGGTGTCTCAGGTGCCATTCAACACCTTGCCGGCATGAAAGAATCTGAAACTATTATTGCCATAGACCACAATCCTAAAGCACATATTTTCCATAATGCAGATTTTGGGATTTTGGGTGAATATTCTGATATAATCCCGGAATTAATAGAACGAGTTAAAAGTGGTTTTACATTCGATATTGAAGCTAAAAAAAATTAGCATGGACGGAATATTCGAATTTTTTAAACAACTTGTAAACCCCGAAAGTATTATTAACTATGGTGGAATCTATCTATTGTTTTTTGTTGTATTTGCAGAAACTGGCCTGTTTGTAGGGTTTTTTCTGCCAGGAGACTCGCTTCTGTTTACCGCAGGTTTATTATGTTCGACAGGAATTCTAGTAGTGCATCCTTTCATGCTTGTAATTTTAATTATTATTGCCGCTGTTACAGGGAACATGGTTGGTTATGCGTTCGGAAAGAAGGTAGGAATATTGTTATTCAAGCGTAAATCAGGTTTCCTGTTTCGGCAGGAGCATCTGGTTGCCGCACATGAGTTTTACAAAAAACATGGGAAAAAGACTTTGATATTAAGCCGGTTTCTTCCGATTGTTCGCACGTTTGCCCCGATACTTGCAGGCATTATAAAGCTAGATTACTTTAAATTCTTTATATATAGTATGGTTGGGGCATTTTTTTGGGTATGCACATTAGTTTTAACTGGTTATTTCATGGGGAAATTTATCCCAGGGACAAAAGATTTTCTGGGTTATATAATTATTTTCCTGATTGTAATCACATCTATTCCTTTATTTTATAGTTCAATTAAGAAAAAGATCGGTACACGATTAAAAGGGGAGTGAATTAGATCAAAAAATTTGTTAAAATCAAATCGAAGAGATTTCAGAAATTTTAATGCTTATGAAGAATTGACCGGAATCATTAATATGTTCTGTGATCCTTTTTTAGATCAGGTTTGGGAAGTGCTGTTTTAATGAAAACAAGGACTGAAGTATAATTTAACGACTCATTATTTTTAATTTTCTGAATTACAGTTTTTTACAACCTGCTTACCGCAATTTTAAAAGAGTATTTCTTATTCTCCTTTTACTTATGGCACCTCTTTTAGCCTCTGCATCAACTGATAATATACTCTCAGTTGGTCCATTAAGAGTTGAATTCATAATTTTTGGATTAATACTTCTAGGTGTTGCGCTTTTTCATAAGCATACCTTTTGGGTTGCAGTCATTGGACTGACAGTATTATTGACATTCAAACTTGTTTTTGATCCTGGGTTTCATCTCCTTGAGCATCTTTTCGGAAGTACAGCCATTAGCGAACAGCTTATGGACAAAGGGTTACGGCAAGGGGAATGGGGAATTATCCTTAATCTTTTGGGTCTTTTACTCGGGTTTGCTCTTTTATCAAAAATATTTGAAGAATCGGGTGTCCCGGATGTACTTCCAAGGTTTCTTCCAAATGACTGGAAAGGTCCGTTTTTTCTCTTGGTTTTCGTATTTGTACTATCATCCTTTCTCGATAATATTGCTGCCGCACTGATCGGGGGAACTATAGCACTTGTTGTTTTCAAAAAGAAAGTTCATATCGGGTACATTGCTGCTATTGTTGCAGCAAGTAATGGCGGAGGCAGCGGAAGCGTGGTAGGTGACACTACAACGACCATGATGTGGATTGACGGGGTAAGTGCAGTCAATGTTTTGCATGGGTTTATTGATCAATGCGACATGAATTCTTATTGAGATTTGTACTGTCTCCAGATTCAAATTTGGCAACAGTTAATGAAACCAAAATAAGAACCATTTTTCCTCTCGAAATTTCTGAAGACACCAATGGAGAACTCTGTGTTAAAGGATTTTGTTTTTCTGAAAGCAAAATCAACTCCTTTAATTTAAATGATATCAGTGACCTGATTATAAACCCTCAATTTATAGATTATTCAAAATAATCAGTAGATTGTCAGCAACTTGACTTTTGCTCCATGTTAATCTTAGATGCTTTTGACCTTTCTGAATTTTGCGATTATAACTAATAGAGCAACTATAAGAACGCAAATGAATAAAAATATTGGAGTATATGAGGGTTTTGCTGCATTGAGTCTTAATTCAATGATTGGTATTATTCTTTTACATTCCTCGATTGTTTGCAATCTATTCTTCTCACTCATTTCATCAATCATACGCCAGTTACCTTCGTTCTCAATTCTATCAGCTTCCCTTCTTAGAGATTCCGCTATTTGTTTCTCTGGAGTATATATTTTCTTTTCTATATCATAAACAGACTTATTAATCTCTTCGAATTTACGTTCTGTTTCTTGCATTATATTAGATAATGATTCAGAAGGAGAAAGACTCCTTTGATATTTTTCGTTAGCCATATTGAACTGCAATGTCCAGAATTTATCACACTGAAGAATAGCTCTTGCTTTATTAACAAGACCTTCGATTTTACCTTTTTCATTTATTACAATTTTGTCAGGTTTAGAGAAATAAACATAGCTACTAATAATTATGATAACAACTAAAATCAACTTAGCTCTGAACATGACCACTACTTTTTTACTAATTTTTATTGAATAATTATTATGTTAAAATGGCTTTTTTAAGTATACCCAAAGTTTTAAAAGTTCTTTTTCTGTTTAAATTATTTCGCCATCTTTCAAAAGAGTAATTGGACAATTGAAGATTTTACTATAATCTCCTGCATTAAAAGTATGAATGGGTACAATACTCTTTGGCTTTATAGCTTCAACCATTTGCTTTAACGTATCAATATCAGCATGTCCACTGGTGTGAATATTATGGATTGTAAATTTTCTGTTTCCGAAATACTCCATGAATTTCTTTGTGTCAGGTTTTTTCAGATACCCTTCCCACATAGAGTAAACAAGGTTGCCACCATCTAATCCTGTTATACGCTCCAAGTCCTTCTGCATTGATGGTCTTATAATCATTACGTACTTATCTGGTTGACTGCTTATTTCCTTTTTGCTGATTTTAAAGTTTTTGAACTGATACAGGATTTTCTTATTGCCTTCTTTAGCCAAACGTTTTGATGTATAATATGGAAATATGACACTGAGGCTTTTAAAATCATCTGAAGGATAAGGAATCTTTGCAAATTCACTGAGTTCTTTCAGGATACTTGCAACATAAACATCAACCACCAATGTTTTATCAGTCCTGAGACATGCATTATAAATTGATACAATCCTGTCTATATTCTGTCCACTGGTATAAACGACATTAGATTTGCCTTTTATATTGAATAATGCCACCAGTTCGTCTTCAATATTGGTTTCAGTTTTGAAGGGTTTGCTATTTCTGCCCAGAGAAGTCCCTTCTAACAGCAGATAATCGACATTCTGGGGTGCATTATGGGTAAACCATCTAAAGACCTTTGATTTTCTTCCATGACCTCTGAAATCACCACTGTAAAAAATGCTTTTGCCATTGGCTTCAATCAGGAAAGAATAAGAATCAAAAGCTGAGTGGTCTGCCCAATAGGCAGTTATGGTGATATTGCCAATTTGAAATGCCAGTTCTTTCTCAAAATATACTGGATTACCGATAATAGTGTTCTTTGGAGTGAACAGGTTGTTAATTTCAATCAGTTTCTTTGTGGCTCTACCCAGATAGCATTTAATTTTGGGATTTATATAATTGTACAAACCCCAGTGGTCTTGATGTGCATGGGATATAAGCAAGGCATCTATGAGAATTTTATCATCATTATAAATGCCCTGAACATCTGGCAGAACACCCGCTTTAATCAGTTCATCTGGTGATAGATTTTTATATTTATCGAAATCGAATTCACTTCCATCCCTTTCAACCAGTGGCATACCAAAGTCCAAAAGAATTTTTGTTGTATCTGTCCAGATTTCAACACATGAACCGCCAATTTCTTGCGTGCCACGATGGATTTTAAAGTTCATTATAGCTGGGATATAAATCGTTGTATGAATTCGTTGTAGTCAAAGACATTCTCTTTGAAAAGACCAAATCCTGTGAAATTTGAAGTGATGAATTTTATATTATGATTGTCCAGATTATTGAGTTCTGTTTGCAAAATACTGCTCGCTGGGTCATGGTTCGCAATAAGAAACATAATTTCAATTTCATCAGCAAAGTGTGTTACAACATTTGAGTTCCCAACACCTGATAAACATGGAATCAATCCAAGTTGACGTTTTTGACTGAATACACTCAGCATTTCTTCCTTGAATTCTGCAACAGTCTGAGGGTTTACAATGAAATTATTAAAATCGGTTATATGCTTACTGATTCCTGCACTGCCTTTGAATGCTCCATCACCATATTTCATTTCCATTACAACAAGTCTTGGTTTGTACCCATTTTTTAGTTTCCTGATGGAAGCATCTGATTTCCATTCAATAGCTACAATATCAAAACGTGCATTTTTACGGTTGTCGTATTCAATATCAATAATGAAATAATCTGATGAATTTGAAATGGATGAATAATTATTTTCCCTAACCACGAGTTGCTGGTATTCCCTTTCTTCTTTACTGTACTTGGTGAAATATAAATCCATTGCCTGTTTTGTCAAAGGGAAATAATTGTTCCAATCTAATTTTGTTTTAAATCCATTGATAATCTCTTCCGAAAAAAATGTTGCTGCTTTAAGATATTCTCTGTCAAAATGATAATCATATCTATTAGCACCGATTTCTGTCACCTTTAATGCATTTCCACCACGATAATATATATTGATATAGTTTTCACGGATTTCAATGTCCAATGTATTGTCCCTTTTTACATATTCCAGTAATTTACCTTTGAGCAGGTCTGTAATGAATGATGTACTTAATAATCTTTTCATATACCGATGTTAAATTATGCTAATGCTAAAATCATGGTTTTAATGTACTCAAGCATATCAATTAATAGTTTTGCATTTTCTTGAGATTTTTCAACATCTTTTATAGAAATCACAAGCCTTTTACTGTTTTCAGTTATTTTAATATCTTCCACAGCAAATTTGCTTTTATTTGAATCTTTGGTAAAAGCAAAGTTTGTTGAGAATTCAATGATTCGCTCTCTGAAAATTTCTGCAACCACTTTCAAATTATCTTGATATTCACTTCCTAAAAACAATGACTTATTGATTCCGATAATAATTTCCTCTTTGTCTTTCGTGTCAGTATAAAGAAATACTCCTTTGTGATATTCACTTGCTCCACCTTTTTCTTGAAATTTGTTCGCAGGTTGTTCCTGAAAAACAATATTCTTATGATGCTCCTTTGTCAGCATGTAATAAAACTTCTTCCCTTCTAACCCTGCTTCAGTTTTTACCTCATCAATCAAATATCTGTTTTGCATGACCCATTCATGGAGTTTCTTTTCAAAAAGTTCCTTAAAGTCAGAGTAGGACATTGCCTTAAATACTTTACTGGCTAATAAAAACACTGCAATAACAACCACTAAACCAGCAATGTCTTTTAATGCATCAAGGAGATGTTCAGTATTCACTCCTTTCACAAATAGATTTATTAAAACCGCAACAGTTCCTATTGTGCCAAAGATTGCCGTCAGAGACTTTTCGAGTCTATCGTCATAGTTTTTCATAATTTGCTCGATGCTAATTTGGAAGATTAATGAATAATAAAATTACAACGAAAATAAGATATCTATCTGGTTGGTAATTCATTCCATGAACTGAGGTATTGCACTTATTCCTAATTTCTTTTTGGTTTCGGCTGATAATAGTTTTAAGTGGTCAAAAATCCAATCTGCTAATTCATTTCCATCTATTGCCACAATACCTAAATCGTCTGCCAATTTTCTTACATCATTCGAAATGTCAGCACTTGTTACTAAAATGAATTTATGGTCTTTATACTCTTCCCCTTTTTTAATTTCATCAAGTTGTTTAAGTCCCCAGTCGTTTGTATAGCCACTATGATGTTTAACTTGAATAAGAATTTTCGTTTCTTGAAATTTGTCAGACTTATCTGCATAAACATCAGCGTCACCAAATTGAAAAGCAGTCTTTGCTTTAACTTCAGATTTGTATCCTTCACATTCCATTAGTTCTTGCACTAAATGCTCTAATCCAATGCCACCAGTTTTGAGATTTGTCTTTCCGACCTTGATTTTGCTAATAAGTTTTTCTTTAAAGCTGTCTTTGAGTTTTGTTTCATTTTCATCAAAGTCAGATGCCCAAGTATAACTGTCCTCGCTAAACAACTTTTCAATTTCGTCTTTGAACTCATACAAATCAGATACGGATGACCCTCTCACTCTTAATCTTCTTTGAAGTGCTTCGGATAAGACATCTCGTGGAATTGTTTTTAAAGTTGCGTTAGAATATACATAAGCTACTTTTCTTTGATTTGCAAGGTCTAAATCATAAGCGTTGTTATCATAAATAATTTTGCTCTCTGCGATTGCCAGTCTCAGGGAATTGTAGAAAGGAATTAGAATATAATCTCCTGAATTAATATTATGAAATCGTCTTACTTCATTTAGTTTCTTCCCAACCAAAGGGGCAAAGGTATTAGGCGAAGAATAGTAACAGCTTTTTACTGCTTCAACAAGGTTTTCTGTCTGTTCAGTATTGTATTTTGAAAAATCAATATCACTCCAACCAACAGCAATAACACTATTATCAAAGAAAACTTTGAAATCATTTTCTAATGAAGCCATAGCACGAACCATATAGTAGTTTCTGTCCATTTACTAAAAATTAAATTGCGAAATTAACTTGGAAAATTCTTTCTCATTATTTTAATGTCGGCTTTATATTCTTTATCAACAATAAAAACCTTAACATCAGCTTGGTAATCGTGCTTAACTAATTCTGCAGGGGAAATAAGTTGAATGTTCTTTTCTTTGTATGCTTGGTCAACAAAGAATACTTTGTATTTCGCCTTGTATTCTTTTGGCTCAATGAAAACTTTTACTTTTCCCATAGTTCATATTTTTAATCATCGCCTACTTTATTCGGTTTTCGGCTTACCCGTTTTTGAATACTCTGATAATTTTATTTATTGTACTTTATTTAATAGGGCAGATTTAATCAAAGTTAAGTTTTTTAATGATGGAGCATCAATATGCAGGTCGAATTATTTTAATGACAGGAACTTAGCTTGTTTTGCTTAACAGGTTTTAATTTCTGTAATGTTAATATCTGTCATTTTATCTGCAGAATGTTTATTAGCATTAGTTCAGATGAGGTATGAACTACTATCACTTCCCCATGGACTGAATTCCACATTGTAAGATTACTATTGTAAACATTAGTGCTTGTCATATTTAATTATCTCAATGTTTTCTGGATTCACACCAACTTTCTGATAACCATCTTGGTCTACAACAATTGCATCTGGATTTTTTATTCTATGATAACTTGAAACAGTTATCTTACCCCAAGGATATTCAATGAAAGTATTTATGTCATTTGGATTCAATGTGCATTTAAGAATCATTGGTATTCCAATATTTTTAAGTTTTTCACCAATGTTAGGTAATTCGAAAAGTGGAAAGTAAACTTGTTCACCACCATAATAGCTTAATAAAAGCTCCGCACCATCATTTTTCAATGCACCTGTTGTGAAATTAAAGAATAGGAGGTTATATAAGTCAACAGTAAATTAATATTCTAAGAGCATACCAGGGGTGGTACAAGTAGAATATTTTTTCAAAAACTATACCATATGGAGCTCAAAAATCAGATCGTTAATATCAATTTAATTGTTTATCAAAAAAGAACAGGAACAATTGAAAATATCAATTAAACTTACGAATAAATCCAGAATATTCCGGAATATTCCAGATTATCAAGCCATTTTACTGATCTTTCCGAATTATTACTACATAATATTAGATACTAGATTTCCTCATCATTAGGTCGAGAGAGAGTATGATATTTCAATACCAGATAAGTGACAATAATACCCAGGGAAAATACAAAAAAGTACCCAATATAATTAGTCTGTCTTTTTACAGACTCAAGTGTGTCCATATGTTCCACAAGTGGATTTAGTGAATTATTTGAGATCGGATTCATGATAAAAGTGTATTAATATTTCAACATCAATTGTTTCAAAGCTATAACCATATTTATCAAGCATATATATAACAGTATCCATGTATTCTCTCTTGATCGACGGACACTCAAATTTAAATCCAAGCTCCATCGCAGTCAAATGAGGAATTCCATGCTTTTGTTGATCCATCTCATATAACTGAGCAGCAACAGTCTCGTTTTTCTGTATCAAAAGTTTAGCTGGATTCCCTATTTTGTATTTCTCCTTCTGCCTGAGTTTCTTGTTCCTGTAAGCACATGACTTGTGTGCTTTACAGTTGCCATGAGAATCTTCATCAAGCTGGCGCTGACAGAATATGCAGATCCTTTTTTCACCCGGGTTTAATTCATCATTTTTCATTTCTTTAGATTTTAATCTTTCAACCAGTGGAGTGAGCCGGTATCAATTTTACTCTCTAGCGACACTTGCTGTTATATATTGCTGTTCCCATCGCTTTAAGATTCTTTTTACAAATATATACTGCTTTAATATCATGATGCTGTTTTTCAGTACCTCATATCTTTCCGCAATGGTCTTTAGAATCTACAATTACCAGGCATCAAACCCAGCACGGCAATATAACTTTTCACGAAAAAGATTGTAATTTACTTTCAAAATGACTTGCCAGCGATTCTTCCGCTGTAAGCTCATGAAATTACCTCGGGAAATCGGCTCTTTTACTAATAAAGTGGCCTTATAGCGATTTTATGAGGCTTTGCGATCAAAAACTAACAAGAAAAAGGAAATTCTTCTGCAACTTCTAAAGAAGCACGGTTATAAGAGGTTAAAAAGGGTCATTGACAGGATCTACAATTAATATTTTTTAAATAGCTCTTTTTTTCATAGTTTTGCTAAGGTAAGTTCTTTGGATGATTTTATGTACCTGGTGAACAATTCGGTGTACCAGCGAAATCAGGATGTTGTAATTAATTCATTATCAGAATATTAGAGAAGAGGTTCGAATCCCTCTTTCTCCGCAGAGTTTAAAAGATCAAAAATGCTCAACCCTGTAAACAGCAGATTTGCAGGGTTTTTTATTTCTACCTCTAGCTGTCATTAAAATTCTTTTGAGCAGTAAGTTTTATTTTATATAACCTGATGGAAATAAAGTAAATGTTTCTAGGAACTTGGTCAATTCTTCACATTCTAAACTGATTGAACCGACATCGGTTTTAATACCTATCCGGTCATGACTAATTGTACTTGGTCTAATATATCTTTCGAGTTTATTTACTTTTCTCACTGAATCTGCAGTTTGTCGTGCCTTTTCAGCACTTGTGACTTTGGGATTATAATTTCTAAAAATTGAACAAATGCTATCAGCTTTCATGTTACCATCTAAATTTGGACTGAGGATCCCTTTAAATGGATAATGAAAATCATTATAATCTTTGTCCCAACTTCGTACAACAAATACTTTCAGATTCCATAATCTCTTTAATGAATCAGACTTTACTGGTGCAAACCAGAAGATCAACCCTTTATCATGGTAGTTGATGATTGCCCCAGTAATATCAACTAATTCTGGTGCAATAGGGCTGTTATTTGTAGAAGAAGGACGTCCAAGAATATCGGTTACTTTGTCTATTGTAAGGTCCTTCAATTGCAAATTATTCAGAGTGAATTTGTTAAGATTTAACTGGATACTTTCTTGCGAAAGACCTATAGACAAACTCATTAAGAAAGAACAAAAGAAGAACATATACAATTTGATTTGAACTTTTTTCATACTTTATTCAATTACTATAAATCTGATTATGCCTATTTTTTACTATTGTATACAAGTTATGAATATTTCAGGGAATTTAAGATGGCATTTTGCCATTTCTTTTTCATTGACAACCCGAACAACCTTTATAACAATCCGTTATCAGCAAAACTGTAATACGTATCTGTATTAATAACCAGGTGGTCTAGTAGTTGAATATCCATCAGTAGACCTGAGTCTTTTATCTTCCATGTTATCTTCATATCAAATACCCCGGAGAATTAACATTCAACCGGAAATGCTGGTTCTTTATTAAAATAAATTTGACTTTAGTTTATTTCTGTCATAGCTTTGATTTATAAATTATTAATTAAAGCATAAATCATGAAAAAAATATTGATTTTCATTACATTTATTTTAATATGCAGTTATGTAAGTGCACAAACTTCAAAAAGCGATACAGCGATTGTATCAAAAGTGCGTGGAGTCCCTGTATTTGTAATGTGTCAACCAACTTCTCAGTATGAAGTAGTGGGAAGCGTCAAGGATACGGATACAAAATTTTTGCAAAAACCTGTTGCAAGGGGGAACATTACAATCAACGAAAGTTGTAATATTTTGGTTGAAATTGCTCAGAATAAACAGAAAGAAGATAAGTTTGATTATGATGCTATTATTATAAGTGATAATGCACGTACAGGGACTTTGATAAAATTCAAGTAAAATCAAACATTATTAAAATATTTACGATATTTATTACCAGCAGCATTTCCTTTCATTTATTACAGGGCTTCCCTGTATTGCAGCGAGACACTTCCTTAGCACGAGGGATTTTCAATTTCTAAAACCCACCCAAATTCATTAAAAGGGAAAGAAAATAAAATACAAAACCGATAATGGATAGAACACTCCAAAATACAACCCAGAAATGTATTTTCCCTAATTTTCGTTGGCTGATACTACTCATGACAAGTTTTAGATAATCATCTTGATAAATTAACTTGGCTAATTCTTCATGAGTCATTGCTTGATTTTTAATTTTAGGGAAAAATGTAGAATTATAATAACTAACAAATTCATTCCCATAACTTCTACTTAGATGTGTAATTAAGACTTCCTTATTCAGTTGGCTTTGGGCTTTGGAATAATCTACACTTGCAGATTTACCATCTGTGTTGGGATTGACAGTATTTTCCATAGGATTATTTTTAACATAAGTTACACAATATTTTAGAATAAATATTTGATTGGTTTAATATATTTTTCGAAGTTTGATTAGCAGTATTACCTTCACTCCGGATGTATACCTGAATTTTATTGCAGCGTAACTATCTTCCTTTTAACAAGAATGGAGATTCGCCAAGGATATTGATTTTTTCTATTAAATATGAATATTGTTTAACTTTGGTTAAGAGTCTGAGAAACATATATAATTATCTGGTATGAAAAAACTTATAATTTTTCAAGCATTACTATTTTTTTCAATCGGTACTAAGTGTCAAACCTGGAGTTATTCAAGTGGAGGCAATGCTTTTGATGGGAAATATCGTACCTCAAGTATTGTAGGTGGAAAATCCGGTCACTCAGAGCACCTCATTCCGGATCTAGATAGCAAACGATTCCGGAAATGATTGAGCATCCTAAACCGGAATGTAAACAGCACGATATCAGTGCAAACCTATTGCACAATTTAGTTATCTATGAACTGCTCACATTAAACCGGAATAAGGTGCTCCCTAACACCGGATTCTCCAGTCAGGACGTCTGGCTTTTGCACCTCCCCTCTTCGCCCTTGGCGCCTCTGCGTCCTTGCCCTTTTCGCTGTTGTCAATTCCACAAAACACAATTCAGAACTCCCCCCTCCTTTGCGAGCGCAGTACATTTAACTGAGGCTACCAATTTCCCTTTCTCCTTGAAAATGTTACTGAATAATTTTAAAGCTTCTTTATCATTATCTTGCAGGTTTTCTCCAAACTGAGGCAGGAAGATAACATTTTCAGTTTCCAGGTAGTTGATATATATTCCTGTTGCTATAGGAATTCCATCCCTACTCCTGCCCTCCTGCGGCAAATATGTGACCTGTACAATATTGAATCCTTTGCTTCCAAGAGCGCCGAATAATGAATTCAGAAAACTCTTGCTCTCCCTGAATTTATTGTTTGTCACTGATGAAAAATCATTGACAAGCACTGTTTTGTTTTCAAGGAACCTCACCAGACCATCAGCATGGGCCAGAATATCCCCCGGTTGATGTGGAATGATAATGATCTCTGATTCAAAACATGCACTTAGTTTTTTTATCAGCTTTATTTGTTTTTGTTTATCTTTTTTGGCTTCGTTTTCGCTGAAAACTACATCAGTCATTATCACTGAATCTGAACTCATTACAACATTACCTCCATCCAGTTTTATATCCTTAAGGTCGATAAAATCAAGTTCCAATTGTTCGCACATTTTAATTATATCCTCCCGGGGAGTCTGCTTTTGCTGCCAATGAGGCTTCAGAAATGACGGGTCATAATTGAACAGCATGTATTTGCCGTCTTTCCTTCTTACCGGCATATAATCACGACACCAGATGTCTCTTGTACCATCTATTAAACTGAGAGATACATTATGATGATCCAGGATAGTTGTCAAATCCCGGGAAAACGCCGGATACCTGTGAACCAAAAGCGATGAAATCAATACAATATTTTTTGAAAGAATCATTTACGCTTTTAATATTCGCCAGCCGTATAAAGAATTTATATCTGAAACAGTGAGCTGTTTTGATTTGTCAAACTGCTTTTCTGTTTTAAGAAGAGCACTTGCTACTTTTATTTTTTCAGCGTATTTGTGGCTTGGTTCAAACGGGAATGAGATATACCTGTAAAACAGTTCATGGAAATTACTGCTCTCATTTGGCTTTAGTCCAACCCTGGTAGATTTTACAATAGGGTATTGTTCTATGTCGTTAGTTTCGTAAATATGAAATAGATGCTCCTTTATTGCCATGTTGCCGAAGGATTTAAATATTTCAGTGACAACATTCAGTGGGCCGTCTATATAAATATCTCCTACCGGACCGGTTTTTTTGATGCCTCTGATCAGGACACCGCCATAATTGATTAAGTCACCAAATGTTAAGTCGAGCCCAGATCCATGGAAATACCACTGGCCGGGAAGTTTCTGCAGATCATGTTTATGGATGAAGGGATCTTTGTGATAAGCTTCGTCGTAGAAATAGAATTCGATTTCGGTGAACCTGCAGGTATTCTTGTCAATCCTAAGGATAGTACGATTAAGGATTAGCTGAGCCACTTTATCAAAATGTGCTTCCAGGCTCTCCTGATCTTTGAATGAACTTGTATTCACTATCTGGTTTAGAACAAAATCTTTTCCCATTTTTAAATCTTTTATTATAATTATATTTTTGTATATAAATAATTAATAAACAAGTATTTACATGCAATTTATGAAAGATTTTCGAAAACGCAAATTATGACATGGCTTTATTAGGTACTTTCAGATAGTGAGTCTAGAAATTGGATTAATTAGTATCTTGCATATAGTGGAAAAGCCGTTGCCCATGACCACCTTCGGCCGGAGCAAATTGACCATCTCAGGCCGGTGTTAAGTGCTTACTTTTAAATTTAATACGATAAAATAAATTTAACCGGCCAAATGTGGTCAAGACGTCTGGCTTTTGCAATTATAGAGTTAAAGAAAATCATGAACAGATCTATTTAACTTGTGTTTTCATAAGTGCCACAGTGATAGCGAAACGAAATCTATAAAGTGAATAACTGGCACCAGATACCGCATCAACTTTCATCATATTCTGTTTTTCCAGCATTTCAGCCTCCATAATTGGGTATGCTATGTCCGGGCTCGTGCCTGTTACGCTCATTTCTTCACAGTAAGATTCATCTTCTTCTTTGCCTATACCAGATTTATGTATTTCATTATAATCAAGTGAAACAATCTTTTCATCCTTAATCTCCAGTTCAACAATATGTTTATAGTCAAATGCATCATACGGGGATTCTCCCATGTAAGTTCCATCCTTTGCACTCCGAGCATCTACAGGCAGATCAAATTGATTGATCATTTCATTAAAAACGGAATCAACTCTTTCTATGGATGATGTTTCTATGATAAAATGCAGGCTCACCATGGCGGATTTAAAGTACTTATCATCCGGGTGAAACGACTTTATTTCGTCAAGGCTATCAGGTTGTTCTCTGCAAGAAATAAACAGGAGTATTAAGATTCCGGTTAGAAATGATAATGCTACTTTCATGATTCAGAATACTTTTGTTTATACTCAGAAACATAAAAGTAGTAAATATTGGTTGATAATGATCAGGTATTATTGGTAATCATAATAGTTTTAAGCAATATCTCCAGTTGATCTGAAATATCAGAAACAGATTCCATAAATCAATGCTGAACCAAAAATACTAATCCCAGGCATTTCATCTCTTTCATCAAATGAGCCATTAAGTACAAATATTATCAGCTATGGGAGCATTGATAGTTGGAAAGTCATAGATTGTCTTGTGTTTCTGTTGAGGAAAATAGAATTCCTTTTTCCGGTGGAATTTATATTACTGAATTTCCTGGATTAAACAAAATTGAACAGAAATCAAGTTATAAGGAATCCAGATCTAAAAATTTAATGCCACGAATTTAATAATAATAATTCCTCCAATGTTACTTAAATAATGTGCAATGGTTGTTGGAATAATGCTTTTCGAATAATGATAAGTATACCCATAAATTGGTCCTATTAACACTAAGTGTAGAAACATTAGGGGCCTGTCAAAGTGTATTAAGGCAAAAACAATTGTAGATCCTAATATTGAAATCAGTGGGCTCCATGTGAAATTCAATCTTGACTGAAAATATCCACGATAAATAATTTCCTCTGGGAGTGCAACAGTTAAGACCTGATTCAGGAAAAGAATATATAGTAACTTGAAGGAAATCATTCCCATCGGGATTTGTTGCCCGATGAAGTAAATATGTTCCCCTTCAATTCTTAGTTGATTCAGTTGCTTCCAAAATACTGCAATTAGAAAAACTACCAGAAGGACACTTAAAGAACATAACAGTGTGGCCTTAAGGGTTTTCTTCCAATCACCCAATTTTAATCCAACTGAAGAGATGGATTTTTTCTCAATGAATAGAACTAAAAGAATAATTATAAGAACGTTAATAAGCTTTTTGTATTGATAAACTGGCTGAATCCACTCTATATTCTGATTTAGATACTTCCAAATCTGAGGCAAGAGGAAACCAATGATTATAGTTACTATAACTGCAATAATGGTTCTTAAATCTAATTTCATTTCTTTAGCCTTTTGAATTTTGGTGCTAAGGGTTGGCGCTATGAATAGTTGCCGATTGCAGAGCGCTTTTCTATAAGGTTACACCAAAATTACAATGCGGACAACAAATCTTGAAATTACTACTTTCCCGGCAATTATATATGAGCGTGTGTTATGCCCTTTTACTCTATTAGTCACTAAGTTAACATCTCCTTTGCATTTCTAGTAAAATTATTATTTTGTTTTGCAATTATTGTATTAATCAATATATTCCTGTACTTTACAAATCAATAAATAATTATACATGAAAACTATTCAACTCTTAGTTCCACCAAATATAAGGAGAAATATGATAAAAAAAGTATGTTTTAGTTTAATCATTTTTTTTCAGATTTTTCTACAATTATCTTCATTACTGGCTCAGGGTCCAAAGTTATCTTTTCTTTTTGATCCTCATACTGAACTCCCCTGGGCATCTTGTTATGTTTATCTTGAAGGAGGCTCAAAAAGAAAAATTCCGTTTTTTCCAATGATAAATTACAAAGGTTCTCCATGTGGTATAAACAAATATACAAATGACGTTCAAATCAATGCCCCAATTGTATTTGCAGGAAATGGTATTGTAAAAAAAGATGTGTCGAACTGTTATAATAATCTGGATATTAGTGGCAAAGTAGTGATGTTTTGTTACGACTTTCCCGATTCAACTCATGCTAATCTTGAAAAAGAAATAAGCAAAGAAAAACGGATTGACGAAGCTGTCTCAAGGGGAGCAGCTGCCTTAATACTTTTTTCAGTGAATGAAAATTACCCTTTTTTAAAATACAATGATACAACATTGAGTAACATCCCCGAAATACCCATTATTGGGATAAACAAGTTAGCAGCAGAAGCCATTTTTTCCTGTGCCGGCAGAAACGCTGAGAATATATTTCAGAAATGGGAATCATCAGGTATTTTCAAAAGTGAGGAATTTATATGCAAAATATCACTACATATCAATGGTAAATTTAGCAATATAGAAACAGAGAATTTCAATTTTGTTTTTCGAGAGGATTTAATTCCTCAAAATAAAATGAGAGAATTAGTTGAGGTGAATGAGAAAACTGTTAAACTTATTCTTGATTTATTTAAGACAGAACATTTAATATGGAAAAAATCTTTTGTAGCATATTTTCGTGATTATGATTCGAAACTTTTTTATGTTGGCCATTGGGGTAGAGGCTTCTCCTTTGATGGCGGTACATTTATCGTATATGATGGTGAAATACCTGATCTTGGACTGGCGGCACACGAAAATGCGCATACATTAATCCGCACAAACTGGGGAGGTTCCAGCTCTTTTATGATCGAAGGTTTTGGTAAATACGTCGAGGCAAAAGTTGTAAACGAAAATAAAAACCATCTTAAGATCATTGATCTTCTTAAATCCGGGGAATTAGTACCACTTGAGAAATTAGTTTCCTTGAATATTGGAAGCGATCCCAATACTTATATTGCTTATCCTGCAGCGGGTTCTTTCATTGATTATCTCATTCAATCCTATGGTCTTAGCAAAGTAAAATCAGCCTACCAAATGGGAGGAGGTCAAAAAGAAAATATAGGAGATGAAACCTGGATTATGTCATTTCAAAATCCTCTCGAAACTTTGGAAAAAAGTTGGCTGATATGGCTTGTTGAAAAACTTGGTCAAGACAAGAAAATGATTGAAGAATTTTTTGATAAGCGATGACTTAAAGGATAATTAAAAAATATCGCCGACCGGTACAGCACATTGATATTGTCGTCATCCAGGTAATTATTAGCGATTCGATAATCGATCTGGAAACCCAGGTAGGAGTTTATAACCTTCTCGATTTTGTTAATGGGAAGGACACATTAATTGTTGATCAGGAGATTCCTTTTGGCATCCTAAGTCAGGTACGACTATTACTGGGAGATAATAATAATCTTATGATTGCAGAGGATTCATATGATCTTAAGACTCCCAGTGCCCAGCAATTTGGACTCAAATTGAATGTCCATCAGAAATTTTTACCGGGAGTAGCATATGAATACACCATTGATTTCGACGCAGGTAAATCAATAGTAAAGACCGGTAACGGTGAATACATACTCAAACCGGTTATTAAAGTCTTTTCTGAGGCTGTTTCTGGAGCTATTGAGGGAGTCATTTCCCCTGCAGACGCCAGACCGATGATCTATGCAATCTCTGAATCGGATGATACCTCATCAACTTTCGCTGATACACTTTCAGGAAGGTTTATGTTCAGAGGATTATCTGAAGGAAAATATGATCTTGATTTTATGCTCTTAGCTCCTTTTAGTGATACAATCCTCAAAGATATTTTGGCTGAAACAGGTTCTATTACTAGGCTGGACACCTTGAAGTTTCAATAAATTGCCATGAAAAATTATGTGAGGCTGGTGGCACCACAACCTTAAATCGCAGACCCCTGTAGATCAATGATTTGCAGGGATCTTTTATTTCTCTGTTGACGGATTCGTTGATGGTTTTTCAACGTACTCATAATCAGCGCATTGCAAGCACATATTAGTCGATTTATTGTAAATTACACCTTTTGAATAGTTCAAAAGTATGACTTAACTTTATAATTAATTATTTCGCTTTGGTTTGAAGACTTACATAATACTAAGTCAACTGATTCAAATTAATGAGATTCCATAACTATTTCCCTACGAAAAACCGATTTCGTGCTTTTTACCTTCCAAAGCAATTTTTTCCATTCTTTTCATGGCTGCCCCGACTTTAAGGTTGGGGCTTTTGCATTGTTAATGTGAGATAATAATAGGTTACGATAGAAGTTTCAATGTAACATTTTAGTCTATACTTGATTTGGGATTCGGTATGATAATAGATATCTAACTAACTATAGGAACCAAATCCGGTTTTGTTGTCCCTTATTTGTATCCCATAGAAACTGGTCTAATCATATGAGAAATAGGCAATAAGCCTTCGATAATTTCTGGTTGTCCTTTAATTTTATCCTAAAGATTAATGCTACTGGAATAACCATAAAACACTAGATTTCGTGTGAGTTACTTGCAGCATTTATTTTTTTTTATAGTCATTATGGTAAATAAAAAAACTCATGTTCCAACATACCTTCATACTTATCCTTAGGAACATCAAGCGAAATAAAACATCATTTTTCATCAATTTGATTGGCCTGTCTACCGGTCTGGCATGTGCATTATTGATTTACCTGTGGGTGTTTGATGAATTAAACTTTGATAAGTTTCATGAAAAGGATAGTCAGCTCTTCCTGGTTATGCAGAATATTCAGATGACAAATGAAATTAATACAATTGAGGTAACACCAGGTCCCTTAGCTGAGACCCTGGCTGAAGAGATGCCTGAAGTTGAATATGCTGCAAGTGTTTTTGAAATCCATATGCAGGGGAAACCAAATCTTTCATTTGAAGATAAAAAGATCAAGGCAAATTGTATTTTTACCGGGAAAGATTTTTTTAATATTTTTTTCCTTTAGTCTTATCGCCGGAGAGGCAAACCAATTATTTACAGATAAAAACTCAATTGTTATTTCAGAGGAAGTGGCAATGAAATTATTCAACTCAACATCAAATGTCATCGGTAAAACGATAGACTTTCAAAATGAAAAACAGTTACTTGTTACAGGTATTTTTAAGGTTGTACCTGTCAATTCTTCCTTACAATTCGACTTTGTGTTGTCTGACAGGATACTAATAGACAAATATCCGTCAATTGAAAATTGGGGAAACAGTATGCCTTCTACTTATGTACTCTTAAAGGAGAGTACAAATATTGAACAATTCAATGATAAAATTGCCCGGTTAATAGAACGCAAAAATGGAGAATCTAATCGCACTTTGTTTACAAAGCCATATTCAGATAAGTACTTATTAGGCACTTATAAAAATGGAATTCAGGCGGGAGGTAGAATAGAGTATGTAAAACTGTTTTCCATTATTGCTGTTTTTATTCTTGTGATTGCATGTATTAATTTCATGAATTTATCCACTGCAAGGGCTTCAGGAAGAGTTAAGGAAATTGTGATGAAAAAAGCAATGGGAGCAAGCCGTCAATCACTGATCTTTCAATATCTCGCTGAATCACTTTTGATTGCCTGTTTATCTGTTATAATTGCCATAATATTAGTTGGATTATTTCTACCGCAGTTCAATGAAATTACCGGGAAGCACATTACAATTAACCTCAGTGCATTTCAAATATTGGTTTTTCTTGGTATAACTGTAATTACAGGACTAATTGCCGGTAGCTATCCTGCACTTTATCTCTCAACTTTTAATCCTGTAACATTATTGAAGGGAAAGTTTGCTGGCTCCAAAAGGGAACTTTGGACACGAAAAGGATTGGTAGTATTTCAATTTGTAATGTCAGGTATCTTAATTGTATTTGTTTTGGTTGTTTACAGGCAAATTGAATTTATACAAAACAAAGATTTAGGCTTCAATAAAGAAAATATATTGTATTTTGATATTGAGGGTAAAGTTGCAGAAAATTGCAATGCCTTTCTTTCAGAAATACGAAGCATCCAGGGGATAGTAAATGCATCCAGCAGTGCCTTTAATATTTTGGGCAAACACCTCATTACTGGAAATGTAAGATGGAACGGCAAAAATCCGGATGATAATATCGATTTTCATATTCAGCCTGTTAACTTTGACTTTATTGAAACCCTTGGTATTGAATTAAAAGAGGGGCGGTCTTTCTCAAAGGATTTCGGTTCCGACAATTCAAAAATCATTTGTAATGAAACTGCTACCAAAATCATGGGATATGAAGATCCGGTTGGTAAAGTAATAAACCTTTCGGGTGAAAACAGGGAAATTATTGGTGTGACCAGGGACTTTCATTTTGAATCTTTATATAACACAATAAATCCATTACTGTTCATATTAGTACAACCTGCTCAGAATCTGGAAATTATAGTTAAAATTAATAGCGTAATAGCAATAGAGACTATTAACAAACTTGGAGAGTATTATGAGAACTATAATCCGGGATTTGTTTTTGAATATAAATTTCTTGATGAAGATTATCAGGCTCAATATGATGCAGAAAAAAGGGTTGGTGTATTATCCCGATACTTTGCAGGACTTGCTATATTGATATCATGCCTGGGCCTTTTTGGAATGGCAGTCTTTTCCGCCGAAAGAAGAACCAGAGAGATCGGCATCCGTAGAGTGTACGGCTCGGGTGCAATTCGGATTCTCTATCTTTTGACCGGTGACTTTACCAAACTTGTTATCATATCATTATTAATTGCTATACCACTAAGCTATTTAATAACTAAAAACTGGTTAAACGGGTTTGAATACAGGGTACAACTTGAATGGTGGTATTTTGTTGTATCTGGACTTATAGCTTTATTGTTAACATGGTTTACGGTTGGGACCATTGCAATAAAAATGACAAATGTTAATCCAGCAAAATGTTTGAAGGATGAGTAATAAAGGAAATTCAACTATTAATTTAACATTAACTGGATTGGGCCAATTAATAAATGCAAATTAATAACTTACAGGTCCTCAAAACTAACTAATTTTAAGGATTATAGTCTTTTATGAAATTGATACAAAGACTTCCGCCCGATCATTTAAATTTTCTGTTGACAGAATTGGTGATGTTTTTATAACGTGCACGTTGCCAGCGTAATATAAGCGGATTTAGGGAACAAAGTCTAATTTTAGTTGGACCGAGTTATAGGGAAGCCGACACTGAAGAATCCGGTGTTAGGGAGCACCTTATTCCGGTTTAATGTGAGCAGTTCATAGATAACCAAATTGTGCAATAGGTTTGCACTGATATCGTGCTGTTTACATTCCGGTTTATGGTGCTCAATCATTTCCGGAATCGTTTGCTATCTTGATCCGGAATGAGGTGCTCTGAGTGACCGGATTTTCCAATTATAACAAATATTTATTATATTTATGTGTTTGGTATTTAGTTTTATTAAAATATTTACCGGTCAGTTAATCAAAACTCCACAATCGAATTCTTCTTTATGAAAAAAATACCAATTTACCTGATTTATACATTTTTCTCCGCGCTGTTGGCGCTGAATACTGTATTCAGTCATGCGCAGGTAAGTGCAAGTTTAGTACCTAAAAGAGGCTTGGAAATTAGCTTCCAGAGTGTACCGGTAATCAAGGGTAGTGGGATAAATTTCCTCGATTCGGCCCGAATCCGCCATGTGTATAATTTTGGATGGATTGACCAGAAACAACAGATTTTGCCAGATGGAACGATCCGTATGTTTCTTGGTAGTCGTAATACTCAGACAAGCGGAACCATAGATTTGAAACAAAACGCCAATCAATTAACAATTATCTTAAAATGTTACTGGCACGACGATTTGCCTGGAAGAGCCGATGTAGAAATGGCAAGGTTCTGGTTTCCGGCTTTTTCAAACGGAAAAGTGCTAATCGACAAACAAGCAACAGTTGATTATACATTAAAAGCAAAGACGTACAACGTTTCTGGTCAGCTTGAATTTGTCACTCCTTTAGGAAATTGGGATATTTCTGTAAAACAGCCTATGACCTTCACCGATGCCCGGAAAATTTCTTCAAACGTTGATGATTGGTCGCAAAATGTGTTGGAATACTCGCTGGGCGATAAAAACATTCTGCTACGGAAAGGCGATAGTCTTGTCCGCGAAATTTGCATCAAATTTCAAGATCCGTTTAAACAGGCCAATTCTGACATTGTAGTTTTCAACGATCCTGTTCTAATGAAAGAACCAGCATTTTTAAAACCCGAAAACCTGAACCTTCCCCTGATCCCTCAACCTCGCCATCTTAAACTGGATTCGTCGAAAACTTGTAAAATTACCTTTGTATCAAATCCATCCAAAAACCAGTCTCTCGAACTTTTTACACAATTATTGAAGCAGCGATGGAGAATTCCCGGATTTGCTGACATTAGAATTAATTTGAGGGAAGACAATAAACTTCCGGCAGAGGGCTACCTTATAAACATTTCTCAAAATGAGGTTATTATTGCATACAACAGCCCGCAATCGCTGAACTACGCCTTGCAATCCCTTGCCTGGATTTGTTATTATAAAAACGGACAATTGGTTCTGCCTTCTGGAATAATTGAAGATTCGCCAGCCACAGCATGGCGGGGTATCCACATGTTCGAAGGTCCGGAAGCGCTTGATTTGCACACAAAGATGTACGATAAGATACTCTTTCCGTTGAAAATGAACAAAGTAGTTCTGCAATGCGAACAGGCTAAATGGAAATCGCAACCCGCAATTCATTCACCAATTGCAGTTTCACTCGAAGATTTAAAAACGGAATTCGATTATCTGCGAAAAAACGGAGTTGAGCCTATTCCGCTTATTCAAAGCCTCGGTCACATGGAATGGTTCTTCATTAACAATCAAAACCTTGACCTGGCCTTAAATCCGGATTTGGCCTACACTATAGATCCGTTTAATCCAAAGGCAGACAAAGCTTTGACCACATTGTGGCAGGAAGCAGCTGAATTACTTAAGCCATCTACAATTCATGTCGGCTTAGACGAAATAAACATGATTGGCTTTAAGAAAAATGAGCGAAAAGTGTTAGATCTTTGGGAAGAACAGTTGCCACTGCTCAACCAGATAGCCAGGAAATACAAGGCCCGCTTGATGCTTTGGGGTGATATGGGTCTGGCTCCCACTGAAGGCCCCGATGCCTGTAACGCGGAAAATGAAGCAGAGGCCTTGAAATTCAGAAAATTAATTCCTCGCGGAACCTACATCGCCGATTGGCACTACATCAACAACCCAAAACCCGATGCATATTATAAAAACCTGTCAATCTGGAGTAAAGAAGGTTTTATACCAGTTGCATCTACCTGGTTTAATCCTGAAAATATTTACGGTTTCTGCCATGCTGCCATACAGCAACAGGTAGGAATACTGCAAACTACATGGGCCGGTTTTGAAAGTTGCGAGAAGAATATGGTTAATTCCATCAATCAGTTCGGGGCCTATGTTCTTGCTTTGGAATACGCATGGTCAGGCAGGAAGGAGCTACCAAACCAGTTGCCCTATGACGCCACTCAGGTATGGAATACCTTGTTCTATCAGCAACCCTCTTTTTTATCAGACAAAAATACGCTGGTTCTCAGCTCTAAAAACGGAAAACCGGTAAGGGCTGATTTCATAGACCTATTGTCAGCCGATTCATCCGCCCAAACCAAAGCAATTGTCTTCAACTTCGATCCGGTTGAAGCCGAAGGTATTATCTTAGAAATGGAAACCGATAATTTTCTGCCAGAATTCGAGTTAATGGCAAAAGTGAATATCATCAGCGAACAAACCGGAAAACTCGAAAATGCGATCCGCTATGGCCGCGATGTGCGCTGCAAAACGGATAAACGCTTGCCTTTGCGCACAAAGCAAAAAGAAAATTTAACCCAATTTAAATGGTTGTTCGATGCACCACAAACCATATCAGTAATCAATATAGAAGCACTGACCAATTATTCCGGTTTAAAAATTCATTCTATCCGGGTTATTGAAAAATAATTTTCAGAAAGTCTGCGTAATTTCTAAACAGAGAAATTGAATTCAAAAAATAAGATAAATAAAAATAGTGAGCTTTTCTGGTCATCACAGTCAATAAGAACGCAGCTGTAAACACAATCTGCGTGATTAGTTTTTTTTACAAGCTGCTGGCCAAAGCCATAACAGTAAAGAGACCAAGGTTAAAATACACAACCAACATAATCTTCAAAAACCAGAAGACTGGAAAGCTAAAAGATCAGGGGGAAAATGCATTTATCCCTTTAGAATTAAAGTCAGAATCGTGCTTATCAACATTTTTATGAATAATATCGCTTGGAACTAATCGGATAATCTGGGCGAAAATGGATAAATCCGACTGATCAAGTGTTGATATTAAACTAAGTACCTAAACTTTAAATAATAATTTTGACAAAATCAATGAAACTTCAAAAATTCCAGGAATATTCCGGAATATTCTCGAACTATCGTACATATTCCCTCTTTCTCCGCTGATTGAAAATGTAATTTACAGCAAAATCCTGAAATAGCCTCTGTTTCAGGGTTTTTCATTTTTACTCCCAAGCAGAAAAAAGCAAAAAACAGCAAAAAACACCGATTCCCGGGTGAACTGCAAAAGCCAGTGCCCTTGACCATAGGTAGCCAGATAATACTGATCTCCAAATACCAGAGTTAAATACCTGTTATATAATTATATATGTTAATGGTAATCTGACCGGCCAAATGTGGTCAAGACCTCTGGCTTTTGCAGTCAGGAGTCATCCTTCACGGCCATAAACTTTGTGAATACGCTAAAGTTCATAAAGAACTCGCCATATAATCTCAGAACATTAAATGTTTATAAGAATATTTTATTCTTTAATCTCCTTCAATTCTATATTACCAGTATTAGGATATGCCTGATAAAGCAAATACTTTCCTCCCGAATCTTCTTGTGTACTTAAAGTCGTGTTAACAGTACCCTGATTTACCTGTACCTCTTTCCATTTTGAAGGTACATAGGTCTTTAAAGTCAGGGGGATATCATACAAGGCCTGGTCAAGTGAATTCGTAAGATTAATGGTTATCTTCTCTTTATCTGCTGTTGTTTTAAAAGATGAATTCATTCTCTCACCTATATATTTTGCTACATCAGCATATGTGGCGATCCAGAGATCATCTTCCCTGGATTTCATATATCGGAAATACTCATCCAGCAATTCACTGCTCAGAGGTTCATAACCTATTCCATCAACTCCATGAAATATTATTATCTGCCAGATATTATTATAACTGGCGGTAGTATCAATCCATGATTTCATTGTAGATAAAGTAGTTCTGGTAAATGCCCTGCATTGCCACGCTGCATATTCTTTATCCAGGGAATCCGGATTCTTAAGATCTGATGTGTTAAATTCATCCATAATTGACATGAAGTCCTGCGAAATCTTGGTCCTTATGGCAGGATAAACTTTATAAGCATTATTCAATACACGTTCTTCTTTTGAGGCATAAGGAATGGTTGCTGAAAAGGTATATTTCTTACCAAGTTGATTAAGAATGTCTTCCCGGCTCTTTTCAAGTTCGTACATCATATTGACATTGTCAAGTGCAGACAAATACGGATGTGAAACCGTATGACTTGCAAACTCATGGCCCTGTGCTGCATATGACCTGATTTCATCCCAGGTAATACGCCTGTCCATGTTTATTCTGGGATTTGTTTTGTTTTTGGAAGGGAAATCACCATTCCTTACTTTCTTGTATAGCTCATCTATTATCGTGTAGGCTTCTTCAGGCTTGCCTCCATCGATCTTTATGCCAGCATCAGTATGATATTTAACAGTACCTTGATAACCAAGGAATCCTGCGGCCGATGACCGCTCATAAAAATTCTCTTTATTGGTTGGAATTGTTGCCGTCTCCTTAATTATTGTCTTTACAGGGCGGCCGATAAATGCGGGCTGGTATTGAGAGCCTGGTATATGACCGGTAATGATATAGAATGTTGCAGGGATTTTTAACCTGTTCAAAATAGGCAAAGCTATTCTAAACTGGTTAATTGAACCGTCATCCCATGTGATGGATACAGCGCCTTTTTTCCCGAACTGCCATCTGGAGATTTCGGTTTCTCCAATGTCTTTCTGTTGTGTTGAACATTTATTTATCAGAAAAACAACTGAAAACAAGACAATTATTTTCTTCATTTTATTTTCTCATTACTAAGGTGAATTGGAATTATTAAAATTAGATAATTAACTGGTTATTATCAAATTAATGTCCCTTTATTTAGAGCAAAAACCAGTGCCCTTAACCATAGTTAGCCATATAATACTGATCACCAAATACCAGAGTTAAATGCCTGTTATATAATTATATATGTTAATGGTAATCTGACCGGCCAAATGTAGTCAAGACGTCTGGCTTTTGCAGTTAGTGGTCGCTGATCCGAATCCTGGTGGCACCACACTCCTAAATCGCAAAACCCGTATGATCAGCGCCTTACGGGTTTTTTGTTTTTAAGTAGGTGACGTATCAGGTGATGGATTTACTTAACATTTAAAATGAGCAATATAAAAATGTACCTTTAAAAATTCCCTTCCTAATAACCTATCTAAAAATGACCTTTTTTTTAGGTTTGGCTTTATTCGATCCATTATCAAAATAAGTTTTCTTTTTTTGAAAAAGATCAAAGAATTTGTCAATAATATTATCTTCTTTAAAATCAGGGCAATCAAGTGCACTCTTCAATTCAGGTGACAAATCAGGAAAAGGTTTAATTAATTGTTCCATTAGCACAGGATTCATCTGTACTTTTTTTAGAGTTAATGCTACCAGTGGTAATGCAAGAGCACTTCCGGGACCATTTGAGCCATTGCTGAAATGAATTGCGTTAGTTGAGGCACCGACTCTGCTTACAATAACCAGCTTTGGATTAAATGCGGTAAACCAGGCATCTGCATAATTCTGTGAAGTTCCTGTTTTTCCAGCGAGTGGGAGATTAACACCAAAAGCGCTGCTCATTGAAAGTCCGGTTCCTTCCATGATCGCTTTCTGTAACATTGCACTCATCAGCAAACTTGATCGCTCAGTCAATATTCTTTCTTTAGCTTCACTGAATTCATTTTCATAAATAATTCCTCCATCAGGAGTATTGATTGATATTATGCTTTGTGGAGTGATTTTATGACCTCCGTTTGCAAATGTTGAATAAGCAATAGCTACTTCCATGATGTTTGCTTCAGAGGTCCCTAATGCGAGCGACGGAGTGTTATTCAGAGTAAAGGAAAATCCCATTCTTTTCCACAGAGAATCAAGCTTTTCGAATTCAACATTTAAAAACAGACTAAAGGTCGGGACATTCATCGACTTGACTAGAGCACCTGCAACTGAATATTTTCCGCCATAGGAATGATCATAATTTTCAGGACTCCAGTCCTCAAACCCGGAGAGGATAATAGAGTCATTATCAATATATTGACAAGGGTCTATTCCCCCTTCAAGGGCGACAGCACACAGGACTGGCTTGAAAGTTGAGGCAAGCTGCCTGCGGGCATAAATCTGATCGTAGGGCTGGGATTTAAAATCAATACCGCCAACCCATGCTTTGACAGCACCCGATAAGGGATCTATGGCAAGCATTCCTGCATGTAAAATCAGCAAAGCCTGCTTCAGGCTGTCACCAACTGAAATTGAATCGGATCGGGAACCATCCCAGTCAAAAATCTGTCGTACATTGATCTCTTTTTCACGGTGTGTCAGGTTAAACCTGTTAAGTTCTCTAACAGCAATCTCTCCGACCAGTTTTTCTCCAGAAGCTCCCTCATATTGCTTCCACAATCTTTTTTGCATAACTGACAGATGATCATGAAAGGATTCAACAGCGTAGTTTTGAAGAGGAAGATTCAGAGTTGTTGTAATAATCAAACCGTCTTCTTCAACATTCCATTTTTTACTTGTCAGAGAATCCATTTTCTGCAGTATCTGTTCAGCATCATTTTTAACCCGTACCAGAAAATAGTCAGCCGGACTCCCGGCTTCAATGTTTGCATAATTTTGAATCAATGGCAGCTTACAAAGTGAATCTGCATCTGATGGTTTAAGGTATTTGTACTTTTCCATTTGACGCAATACAACATTCCTTCTGCTTATTGCATTTTCAGGATGAAGATGTGGATTATAAAAGGTGTTTGCCTTTAACATGCCGATCAAAGTAGCCGATTCTTCAAGGTTCAGGAGTTCGATTTTTTTATTGAAGTATCTTCCTGCAGCAGCTTCCACACCAAAAACATTTTCTCCAAAGGAAACGGTATTCAGGTAAAGTGTCAGTATCTCTTCCTTGCTGAACGATTTTTCCAGACGATGAGCCAATACAGTCTCTTTTATTTTGCTAATGGGAATAGTCAGGGGGCCAATATTTTTCCGGCCAAACATGTTTTTAGCCAACTGCTGGCTTATGGTACTTCCACCACCAGAACTTTTTTTGTTAAACAAAACAGATTTAAACAGAACCCTTAAGAGGCTCCTCGAATCGTTACCATTATGCTCAAAGAAACGGGTATCTTCTGTGGCAATCAAAGCATCTACAAGATATAGCGGAATCTGTTCGTAGACAATATTTGTCCTGTTTTCAGAAAAGAACTTACCAATAAGCTCACCCTCGGCAGATAATACTATTGATGCTGTTGCGTTCTTATAATCCAGCAGCTCCTTCCTGTTTTGCAGATGTCCAAATGCTCCGAAGTATATAAATAAGATGAACACAACTGGCAACGCAATGAGAACCAGGAGTGCTGCGATTATTATTTTTAGTCTTCTTTTCATTCTATAATGGTCGTTCAGTACTTAAAACGTGACAAAGTTCTTAATGTTATTTAATTATCACTTTTGGGAAATTATGCAGACCGCAACTTCGCATCTTTATTAAATAAGAGAATAATTCTGATATAAACGCCGTTATCTAGCATAGTCTTTATTGATGAAAATATATTTTGAATCAAAAGGGAAATACCTGGTTTTATTAATTGCTGGATGTCAGTTACTTACTACTTACTGCTCCAAACAACTATATCGTGAACCATCGTTTCAGAACATCGAAAGCAAGAATGAAAAGAAAAAGCTGGAAGATTTTATAGACGCAGGCACTGAAAAAGGGATGGATACTAAAAATACAAGTGCTAATGAAATCATTAAAACCGCTCAACAATACCTTGGAGTTCCCCATTGCATGGGTGGAGCTACTATGAAATGCATTGATTGTTCCGGATTATTGGTAGCGGTTTTTGCCAAACATGGCATCCACCTGCCACATAACTCGGAAGAACAGGCCAGGTATGGAAAAAAAATAACCGGAACGAATGAACTTCTAAGAGGTGATCTGGTCTTTTTTATCAGATCATATAAAACAAATCAATTCATCACTCATTCGGGCATTTATATCGGGAATAATAAATTTATCCACACTTCCTCCAAAAAGGGCGTTACCATCACTTCAATAAACGATCCCTGGTGGAGTGAAAAATTTATTTTCGGAACAAGGGTGTTTGATTAATTTACATAAATCAAATGTCTTTAAGCCTTTATAAATTGAACAAGTAAGAGGCCATTAAGATTGGGCAATAAGTAAGTATAAACTTATGCCTGCAATACAAATATCAGGTCGAAAGGCTATTAAATTTTAAATTTTGATTCCTATGGAAAGAATTATATGGAATGAAGATTTTTGTACCGATATACCGGAAATAGACTCTCAACATCACAAGATTATTGACCAGATCAATTATCTGATCGATAATCTTAATAGTAAAGACAAAGCTTCCATTAATCACTGGATAATCGCAAATCTTGATAAGCATTCTGAAGAACACTTTTCTATCGAGGAGGATTTTATAAAAAAGATTAATTATCCAGACCTTGAAAATCATCTCAAACTTCATCAGTCTTATAAAATGAATACTTTTCAATCTGCTTTAAATGCTATGAAAGCTCATGAGGATGTTCCGGAAGAAACCATTCTGTTCCTGAAAAACTGGTGAACAAATCATATCCTAAATGTGGATATGGAATATAAAAACTTCATCTCAAATGGCTAATCTCTATTGACCTGGATTCCATTTTGCATAATCTGGAAGATTAATATTTTATTCATACCTTTAATGGCAAGCTGTTATTGGAATATGAATAAAACACTACTAATAGCCAGCAATTAAGAAATTTATTTTTGGATAGTAATATACTCTTAGGGTGAGGCTTTTTTCTTAAATTTGGGGGAAGAGTACTTAAATAGCAATTAAAAATGAATAGATTATTAACAATATTAGCAATAACAATAGGCTTAATTTCCTGTCAGCTGGGAGGACGAATTTATGTAAAACACCAGGAATTATCTCCTCAGCTGGAATGGTTAAAGAAAGATGCACGAGAATTTAAGGTGCCCATTAAAGACATTAATATTGCATACAATATGAGTCTATCATTTAGATATGTCTACGGTTATCAATATCAATTTGCAAAAGTGAAAGTAACCGAAATCAGTCCAAGCGGTAAAAAATTTGTAAAAGAATATGATTTAAAGGTACGGGAAGACAACGGTGATTATATTGGAAAAGCAGGTTTAGACATTTGGGATAGTGATCATTTGGTAGAACCTAACAAGAAATATGAGGAAACAGGAACTTACACTTATATAATAGAGCACATTATGCCCACTGACCCATTAACTTATGCCATGGAAATAGGCCTAATATTAGATAAGGTAAAATAAATCTGTCCTCGAATTACCTAACATTTACACTAGAATACTATTAAAGTTGGAATAGAGTTTAAAAAATATTCTTGCGAAAAATATTATTTAAATTTGTATGATCTTAGGACTGTGCTTTTCATAGCACCAACCATTTAGCGGTTATTTTTTTATTTTTTAACTGTATTATGGATTTACCAAAATTATGTCTATCCAAGTCCCAAGTTTCCATAAACAGATCATATTCATCCTTTGAGCATTTAATCTGTGGCCTGTATGAAGCTTTAACTTTCGTTCTGTAAATAATCTGTACTTCTGATATTTCAGTCTGTTGTGTTTTCATATGAGTATTATTAGTGAGTAAATAGAAATGAAAAAGCAGGATCAAGAATTTCCACCATAATAAGTGGTATCTTTAGGAAGTATTTTAAGTATATATCATAATCACAATCCCTCTTTAGATGAGGCAATTTAAAATCATCAAGCAGGTCACCAACAGGGAGGACTTATCCATAAACAAATATTTGGATGAGATAGCAAAGATTAAGCTGATTACTGCTGAAGAAGAGGTTGATCTTGCTTTAAGGATACACAAGGGGGACCTTAATGCACGGGATTGTTTGGTAAATGCAAATCTCAGATTTGTTATATCTGTTTCAAAGCAGTATCAGAACCAGGGTTTGAGCCTTCCGGATTTAATCAATGAGGGAAATCTTGGTTTGATTAAAGCAGCAGAACGATTTGACGAAACAATGGGTTTTAAGTTCATATCCTACGCTATTTGGTGGATAAGGCAATCTATTATGCAAGCCGTGGCAGAAAACATGAGAATTGTACGTATCCCAATAAACAGAATAAATCATATTAATAAAATCAAAAAAAACATTGCTGAACTGGAACAAAAGTATGAAAGAGAACCAACTATCCCTGAGATTATACAATCATTAGAGCTACCCACTTCTGATGTGGTAGTCGCCATAAAAAACTTTGGGCGGCATATCTCAATGGATGCCCCGTTTGTTCTAGGTGAAGAAGGGAACATGTATGATGTTTTATTAAGCGAAGATACTTCCAGCCCTGATAAAGAATTGCTTAAGGATTCTCTAAGGAAAGAAATTGAAAGTGTCCTTAATAAATTGACCCCAAGAGAAGCCGGTATTATCAGATTTTATTTTGGATTAAACAGCAAATACTCATACACACTCGCAGAGATTAGTGAGGTATTTAATCTATCAAGAGAAAGGGTCAGGCAAATCAAAGAAAGGGCGATCAAAAGATTAAAACATCCTTCAATAAGTGGAGTATTAAAGACCTATTTAGGATAACTGAATCTGCAATCCAGTTGCAAATTAAGTGATATTTAACACTCTTTCCTGATTCAAAGAAACAGGCTGTTTATACTTAAGTTTTGTTAACCTCTTACATTGATATTGTGCTGGTTATGCTTCGGTTTAATGTCCTCAGTTTTATCGATTTTTCTAATAAATGATTAGTATTAAAGAGAAATGAAAAAGCCCGGCCCCAAAGTCCCAGGCTACATATATTACATATTAATATGTTGATATATAGCTTGTTAGGGCATAGCGCAATAATGCAATATACCTTATATTGCTGTTTTAAAGTGATTTACGGCACTTTCATGTTTCGACAATAGTAGATACTACTGAATAGGAGATCGTGTCTTAAACAGGCTAGGAATAGCCATATTTTGCATCCTGGCGATAATGTATGTTATTGATATACTGAATTATACAGTAATTGATATTGGTTGGGGAATTAGGATCTTAAATTCAAACACCGTTACAAACCTATTAATTTTAGTGTCTGTTTCTTGAGCAGGCCTTTATTAACTTTCTTAATTTATTGGTTCTAAATAACTACTAGTTGAACATTATTGTCAATTTGACCGTTTTTTGCATCTTATGTCTGAAATCACTTATCAGACAGTCAATTTATTCGGGAAGATTCAATTTGTTAATTATTGCGGTATAGCGCGGATCGTTACGGAGGTTTTTATAATGAGGATTAACTCTGATCCATGGAGTAAAATCCTGTCTTAGCCTGTACATTTCTTCGATCCAGTGAATTGCTCTATCGTTATCCTCCAGGGCAGCATATATTTCAGCAAGACTCCATGCAGACCATGCAATGTTCTGTTTTTCAATTTCTCCAGCAATCTCAAGTGCTTTATCTCTTTGACCTGCGAGGGCATATGCAACACCTAGTCCGCTCTCAAACCCTGAATTGGATTCATATACTTTTTTCTGTATTTCAATAGCTTCTTTATGCCTTCCCGTTTTTGAATAACCATAACCCAATATATATAACGCCATTGGATATGTGGGGTTTTGTTTTAATACATCCTGTGCATAGGTTATTGCCTCCTCATAATGCCCAAACCACTGATATTGCAATGCTAGATTACCCGACCAGCTAGGCTCAAGAGGATCAATCTCCATTGCTTTTCTCATTTCGACAGCGCCTTGATCAAGCTTGTTGATCAAGGCAAAATACCATCCATACAGATAATGAGCCGCAGGACTGTTTGGATTAAGGTCAATACCACGGTCTAAATGGTATTTCCCTTTAACAAAGTCATAATCATAGCAAAAATACCTTAGTGCAAGAACAATGTGGGCGTCGCCAAGATTTGGGTGCAGTTCTTCAGGATCGAGTTCAATGGCTTTGATCGCATATGCTTTTGCCAGATCTAAAGCACCAGGAAATAAATTAGCTTCATGACCTCCAGTGCCATATCCCAGAGCCAGTCCAATATAAGGCTCCGGATCAGCAGGATCCATTGCAATAGCTTCTTTATAATATTTGATCCCCAATTCAGCCCCCTCAACTGTTAACTGATTCATATAATATAGTCCCCGTGCACAAGCCTTCCTGACTTCCGGATTAACTGAATGAAGGACTGATGAGAACTTTTCCTCCTGTAGTGTGGCCTTAACCTCCAAACTCCTGAGAACGCGATTGATTATTTCGCTGTAGATACTTGTCAGCTCTTTAAAACTTTTATTGAATGAAGAACTGTATAAATACCTTTCTTCTGGGTATGCTTCAACAACCCTTATTTCGATTTCGAGGTTATCCTCAGTCCCTTTTATTGATGATTCAATGAGGTTATTAACACTCAGTTTCTTGGCTATCTGTTGCACCGACTCTACACTGTTTCTGAACTGGAACGTTGTCTGATTTGGCCTCACAATCAGATTGCTGACCCCCTGTAAATGCCCTGTCAGATCACTTTGTATCATTTCAGCGATCCAGCCCAGTTCAGGATTGCCTGTAAAATTGAGGACGGGCATGACTGCAATGGATTTTTTTATTGTTTCATCGGCTGAAGTTTGTTTTCCGGATTTTTGTATCAATTTTGGAATAAAGAATAACATTGCCAGAATTAACATTAACCCAAACACTGATGAAACAATAATTCTCCCTAGTAGCCGCTTTTGTGATGGGAATCTTTCCGAAACGGGTGGCGGTTCATCTTCACTGTATCCCACCTGTGTTCTTGTCAAATAGGTTTTTGTGATCCTTTTATTCTCATCAGGGTGGAGACCGTAAATGATCTCTTTAATAGCATTTGCAACTTTATTGATCTGATCGCGATAGTAAGTTTTATTTAGGTTGTCCTGGGGATGATCTTCATTAGCCCTCAGAGGCCGATTAACCCCGGCTGACTTATAGATAAAATCAATGGAACGAATCTTGCAACCCATTTCATTCTCAATAAGTTCAGTATCTGAAGTATCGAGATCATGGATCTTTATAGGGATTATCCTGCTGCAGACATTGCCGCTTGCAAGCTTCACATCCCTCCCAACCTTATCTTGGCCGACCATCTTGTTGAAAGCAACAAATTCATTCTGCCAGGCAAAGCTTTTCAGATCGCAATAGGTTTGTGAAATAATTGGCATGAAGATCAGCGATTTTAACTTGGTCTCCAGGCTTTTGTCGACATTATGGATTTCGAGCAGTCCATCATGCGGATTTTCATCGAAATAGATTGAGACATCCTCCTTAAAAGTTGCCTCAATCTCCCTCTTCAGGTGGTCAATGTATTCTGTCACCCATCCATCGTATTTGTTGTCTTTCTGGCGGTAGCTTATGAAGATGTCATATTCATACCCTGGTATAATGCTCGCCATATTGCAAATTTGATTTTACTTAATCTTCAATATTGTGTCTGTATACATGACAAAATTAAACCTTTGTCTTACTGAAAGCAATTTTATTTTATCCTCCCCAACTTCCTAGGGGATAGAGTTGCATAAAAGATATTTTGTTAGCGACAGATAGATTTATTGCAATTAGAAACTTATGTACTATATGAATGTATTGACTATCAGGCTAATACTGTATCAGGGGGTACCAAAAATTGTATCAGGGGTAGAGGAAAATGATGAAGAAAAGGAAGAGTATCAACTAATATAATAAATGCATCCCTGATATTAAAAATGGGCTTTTTGAATGATCAGTAAGGGGAATTGGGAAGGAGAATAGCAAAAACTTTAATCAGGAAAGATACATAATGGTCGGGCATATGGTTTGTTGGCGATTTCGAAGCACTTCCATAACAAGCTGCAAGTTAAGTTTAATGAAAGAGTAATAGTTTAGCATTCTTCAGGCCCGCCAATGAACTATATACCGTGTTAGGTGGTCGAAGTTATTAATTAAATGTCATGAGAATATATACTAATTAAGTAGTTAATCGGATTTAATTGTATTGCGATTTTCTCTTTGTCTACCTAATAATGCACCAAAATGTGCCATTAGAACAGAAAAGACCACACCTAATCCAAGTATTAACCCAAAAGAGGTAGACCAGAATTTATCGTCAACCATAGCAGGAAGTATAACCAAAATATTACAAATCAAAGGTACAATCCAGACATGTTTTGGATGAAGAATGCAAATCAGAAAAGAAGCAGAAGCCATCATCAAGCTCCAAATGACATAACTTAAAGGTTGGCCAATATAACTACTAAGAATAGCTTGGATAAAAAAAACCAAAAATGCAGCAATTAAAGAGATTACCCAGGCAGGGTTCCCAGCGATCCATTCTATTATTTTTTTCCTTTTCATAAGCGGGTATTTTTAAAACACTAATTTAGTTAAAGAAAAAAACAAGTCAATTTATTTTTAAAGTATATTGTCACTTTGAAGTACTGCATGCAATGCCACCTAATGTATGTGTATATAACAATTGTTTTTATACCTCTAATATCATATATTCTGTAATTGTTTGTATATCTGTTATTTATCATCTATTAATATGTCTACAGTGCTGAGTGTTTTTTGCAAAAGTTGTAGTCTTTTATGAATGATATGATTGTTTTGAAGCTCCCCCACAGGATCGCGAGCGCAGCTATCAATCCCTTATTTATCAGTCTCTTAGGCAACGGAGCGTATAACCGCCGACCTTCTGATCAAGGCCAATATAGCTGGCGTCGCTATTAATTCCAAGGTACCAGCCGGAGGTACTGTTGTCCTGAATGCTGCTCCAAATACGACTGCTTGTGCCTCTAAATCCTATACCCCCACCCTCACCAATCCACCCTGCCCCGTGTAATTTTAAGACAGAATTGTATGCATCATTTATCGTATACCATCCGCCATTATCAATTATATTACTCCACTCTGTTAGTGTAGGAATACGCCAGAAATTACCAAGAAGAATACTGCATGGGTCGTCGACAGCTGTCCAGTTGCTAACCTCATCAATAGCAGTAATCCATGGTATATCTGGCGTGAGAGTAATTCCATCGTATTTAAAGCCCTGTTTGCGGTTAAACTGCCAGTGCCAACCTGCTGCCGTTTCAGTAGTATCGTTAACATCAATAGCCTGGTTATCTGCACCCAGGTTTTGTGTTATCCAGCATTTTTTTTCGCCTGAGAGATTGGTTTCCACTATTCCGTAAGTTACTGTTTTGGTAACAGGAGCCACATCACCTGCTGTGTGGGTAACTGTCAGGGAAGTGACAAAGCTTATCTGGTTTCCATACGAGGTTCCGACACTATTGGTTGCATATGCCTTCACAAAATAAGTTGTACCGGCTTTTAATCCACTCAGGTTGCTGGTAAAACTGCTATTACCACTACCGTCGTCAGTGTGACTATCTATCAATGTGGGGTCCTGGCTGGTACTCCAGCATACTCCACGAGCTGCAACTGTTGCACCCCCGTCGTAAGTTATGTTTCCTCCGGTGGTGGCGGTGGTAGTTGTAATAGAAGTTGCAGTTGTGGTAGTAATGATGGGGACTCCTTCACTGGTTTCAAAATTAAGTTCGTTACCATAAGCAGTGCCCACGGTATTTGTTGCATATGCTCTGACATAATAAATTGTTTTGGCTCTTAAACCACTCAGGTTGCTGGTAAAACTTCCCGAACCGCTGCCATCATTGGTACGTTCATCAGCAATGGTTGGATCATGGCTGGTGCTCCAGCATACGCCCCGGATAGTAACAGGAGCACCTCCATCGGTGGTTATATTACCTCCACAGCTGGCAGTTGAAGATGTAATTAGAGTGATTACCGAAGTAGAGATAGCAGGAACTACCGAATTTGTTTTAAAGCTAATCTCATTGGATCCATAAGCTGTGCCGGCACTATTGGTTGCATAAGCCCTGACATAATATGTAGTACCAGGAGCTAGCCCTGTTAAACTGCTGATAAAGCCGCCCGTTCCTATGCCATCAGTGGTTTTGCTATCGGTAACTGTCGGATTTGGTGATGTACTCCAGCATACCCCGCGTTCGATAACAGAGGCCCCTCCATCGCTGTTAATATTTCCTCCACTGCTGGCAGAATTAGATGTAATGGCAGAGATAGCTGAGGTGGTGATGGTTGGAATTACAGCATTGCTAGTAATTGTAGTAAAACTAACCTGATTTCCGTAACCTGTGCCTGCGCTATTAAGAGCATAAGCCCGTACATAATATGTGGTACCAGCTGTTATCCCTATAATGCTGCTTTCAAAACTGCCTGTCCCATTACCATCAGATGTTTTGCTATTTGCTGTGGTTGGATTTGCAGAAGTACTCCAGCACACACCGCGGGCAGTAACTGATGCGCCACCATCACTGTTAATATTTCCACCGCTGCTTGCAGAATTAGATGTAATAGCGGAAATTGCAGCAGTTGTGAGCATTGGGATTACTGTTTCAGTTGTAAAGCTAAGTTCATTATCGCCATAGGCAGTACCGGAGCTATTTGTTGCATAAGCCCTTACATAATAAGTTGTGCCCAGAGTCAGACCGGTTAAATTGCTGATAAAATTACCTGTGCCGGCACCATCGATGGTATGGTCATCAGCGACTGTCGGGTTAGGTGAAGTACTCCAGCATACACCTCTCTCTTCAACTTCATCGCCACAATCGTTAGTCACATTTCCTCCTGATGTTGAGGAAGTATTTGTAATACCTGTAATAATGGATGTAGATACTGTAGGCAAACCTTTTGTTGTGAAAACCATTTCGTCACCGTAAGATGTACCATATTGGTTGGTTGCATAAGCTCTGACATAGTATGGTGTACATGTCTGAAGTCCTGCAATAATGCTTGGGAATACACCAGTTCCCGAACCATCTGTTGTTTTATTATCAGCACTAGTCGGATTAGGTGACGTACTCCAGCAGACACCCCTTGCGGTTACAGATGCACCACCATCGTCTGTGATGTTACCCCCACTGATGGCAGTAATAGCTGTAATAGAAGTGATTGCAGTGGTGGTAATGATAGGAGAAGATGAAGTTGTTGAAAAGCTGAGTTCGTTACCATATGCTGTGCCAGCGTTGTTGGCGGCATATGCACGCACATAATATGTTGTTCCTGGATTCAGGCCAGTAAGGGTACAGATGAAATTACCTGTACCAGTATTATCAGACGTTTTGCTATCAGCTGTGGTAGGATTATTTGAGGTGCTCCAGCAAACACCCCGCACTGTAACTGATGCTCCTCCATTGTTGCTTATATTTCCTCCACTTGAAGCAGATGTTGAAGTAATTGAGGTAATTTCAGTTGTAGTGATGGTTGGAACTGAAGCTGCAAGAGTTGAAAAAGTTATCTCTTTACCATATACCGTTTCTGTTCCATTACTTAAGTATGCCTTAATATAATATTTTATTCCTGCTTCCAGATTGGTTAATTGACTGGTAAAATCACCTGCAGGAGGTTGTCCGAGTTCTGTTTTTGTACCGCTAATGGTTACACTGGGAGTTGTAGCATAACAGTGTCCATGCTTATTCGCCCCTTCTCCCAGGTCTATAACCAGGCCGGAAACTTCTGCAGAATTGGTTAATATATTGGTTACCTCTCCTGTTGAAACAAGCATCTTCTTCTCAAGCTTTTTGCATGTAGTAATGACTATTAATACTGCAAGAAGAATAAATACTATAAGCTTGATGCTTTTCAAGATAGTAAATTGAATTAGAAATATTTTTCTGATCTACTACTATAACTATCAAAGTTATAAAAGTTTTATACCCAAGTCAAATAAAGAAGCTCTTTCTCCGCAAAAGGTATCATAACATTTCCCCTCGAACAGATCCTTGAGTAGTATTTCGATCTTGGTATTTAAAAAGAAATAATCGAATATTATCACAATATTAGTCTGGTAAATATTTTTTTTGTATATTTCTTTTTGAAGTGGAGTCCAGAGGCCACTTTAAAAAACGGGGCGTTTCCGAAAAGCCTTAAGAGTAGGAGTTTTAATTAATACCTGATCTATGGGAATTTATATTGTTATCTATCTGGCACTTATAGTGCTGATGATTGTTTCAATGTGGAAAATCTACACCAAGGCGGGGAAACCTGGCTGGGCATGTATCATTCCGATCTACAACATCATTGTATTGCTCGAGATTGTGGGCAAACCATGGTGGTGGTTGCTTCTTATGTGTCTTCCAATTGTCAATATAGTTTTTGCAATATGGATGCTTAACCTTCTCTCAAAGAGTTACGGTCATGAAGTAGGATTCACTTTGGGTCTGTTGTTCCTGAGTTTTATCTTCATCCCTATCCTTGGACTGGGAGAATCAAAATACGGTGGTCCTGCAGGAGCAGCACAGGCACCTCCTGCACCGCCAACTGCTTGAGAAGTTAGAACATTAAAATATAAGGTGTGGAAACCGGGAAAGAAGCATTCTCAGGTCCACACCTTTTATTTTTCTGAGATACACATCGGGAATAGTGTTTAGGTTTCCCGCGGATCTTGCGGATTTTCGCAGATAATGATCAGTGTTTTAAAATCCTCTTAGGAGTTTCGCTGTAAATCTTTTTCAAGGTTTGATCGCTTAGACCAAGCCCATATAAAGGCCAGTGATAACCAAAAAGATCAGTACCATAGAAATGTTCGTCTGATGACTCAAGTATCCTGAAAGTGACCCTGTAGATACTTTCATTAAAGGTCATGTCGGTACCATATACTATCCGGTCAGCATATTTTTCAAAGAATTCCCCTGCAAATTTGGGTATGGGAGCTATCTCTCCATACCTGGCTGATACATCAGCATAAAGGTTTGGATATGAGTCAAAACACCTTCCCAGGTAAGAAAGATCATAACAGCAGTTTAGAAGATGTGCTGCAACAAATATTGTCTGAGGATGTTTCTTAAGAGTATTTTCAAAACGCTCAAGCATCTCTTCATGACTCTTACTCCCATCATCATTCCTGATATGCCAGGTAGCGGCATTCATCAGACCGTCATTTTTAATATCAATATCTTCATACATCCATTTATCCTCAGAAATATGAATATTAACAGGTACTTTCAGTTCAGCACATTTCTCAAACAGGGCATCAAAACGTGGGTCATCAGGCAGCCTGATAGATCTTTCCCTTGAGTTTGGAGTAACTGCTTTTCCTTTGAACATTATCTCTCCTACCCCTCTGGCACCTTTTTTTACACATCGTTCAAGCTCCTTAACAGCTGCAGGACCATACCCTGGCTGTTCATATCCCGAATAATCAAAACCGCACCAGATTTCAAAACGGTTTTCATACTTTGCATAAAGATCATATATGGTGTCAAACCGGGTACCAGTTGCCCCTGTGAATACTATTGATTTCTCTATCCCGCAGGCATCCATAGCCTTGATCCATCTTTTTATACCTTCTTCATCCCTGGCATAAACATGTGTGTGCATATCAATAGCTTTAAACCTAGCCTTATTTGCTTCCGTAACCGGAATCTTGTAAATAGAAACAGGCCTGTAGTCTTTCAGCAGAATGTCCTTACCATCCTGGGCTGAAACAATATTATTTAGGAAGATACCAATGAAAAGAAATATGAAACCTATAAAAATACTACAAGCATCTTTTCCGACTTTGGTACATGGATTTTTCATGAGAAGAACATTTAATAAATTACTGGGATAAAACACAAATATCAACTAATTACAAAAAAATCTATACAGTGTCTTTGGGAAATATGAAAACTGATCATCAAAACAATCTATTTTATTAAATTCTTATGTTCGGATATCCATTAATGAAGTTTTTCAACTCTCTCGATAATCTCCATGCACATACGGCCATTGTGGTAAGGAGCAACCCAATGACCTGCCTTGTCACCACGTCTCACTTCTCCTTTCTCATTTACATTAGGAAACCATCCGCCATTTTTACTGTCAACTAAGTGATCGCGGGTGTAGTTCCAGCAATTGATTGAATAATCAAGGAACTTCTCATTTCCTGATATCTCCCATGCATTGAAATACCCTACTATTGTTTCAACCTGCGCCCACCAGCTGCGATTAGTATTTACATGGTCTGTTGCCAGGTCTTTTTCATAAACGAGGCTGCCATCGGGTTGAATAGCTTCTTCAACAGTTTCAGCCATTTTGATTGAGGTCTCTTCCACTCTCTTCAGCAGCTTTTCATCATTAAGCAGTGATGCTGCCTCATGCAGTAACCAGGAGGCTTCAATATCATGCCCATATGAGTCGACCTCGGATGTTCTGTTCCAGTTCCTGTCCATAAAGTTGATCAGGTGGTAGGTATTCTTATCAATAATCTTATCAAGGAAAATTTCAACCATGTTCCTCAGCCGGTCTTCCATTCTTGGATCGGGCCATACACGATACAGGCATGCATAGGCTTCCATAAGATGCAGAGAAGTATTCATTGTTTTCTCGTCATTATCAGACGACTCTCCTATCATTCTTTCACGGACCCTCTTCCAGTCCCGGCTAAAAACTTCAAAATAACCATTTGCCTCCTTATCCAGAACCTTCTGTTCAAAGAGTTCAAATATAGCTTTTGCAGCATCGAGAGCTTCCTGGTCGCCTGTAGCCCTGGAGTATTCTGAAAGTCCGTAAATGAAGAAGGCGTTAGTATATGTCTGCTTAAGAGTATTTTTAGGCTCACCTTTAGCTGTTATGCTGAAATAGGCCCCTCCAAACTCTTTGTCGATAAAATATTCCAGTATATAATCCTTTGCCCTGGTAGCCAGACGCAGATATGAAGTATCTTTTGTGATCCTGTAGGCTGATGAGTAGGTCCAGAGTATCCTTGCATTCATAATACCTCCCTTATCAGCATCTGCAATAACAGAATCCCTTGCATTTACACGGCCATAGAATCCGCCGTTTACATAATCGACTGTTTTTGCAGACCACCATGAAAGAAGGTTATCGGTAAGGTTGGCCGAAACTTCATTTTTCAAATTCTCAATACGTTCTTTTGTATCAGGTTTCAGATCACTTTTACCACTTTTACAACCTGAATTGACTGAAATCATCAGGACAAACAGCACAACAAGGAATCCTCTCATTTTCTTTAAGGTTTATAGAATTAATAATATTTAAGCAGAATAACAGATTCCGGAAAACATAAATCAACCGGCGATCCATTACCAATGCAAAATACAAATAATAACCAGAAATAAAAATGGAAGTAATCTGGTAATATACTATCTCCTTACGTTTCGTCTGTCGGGAAACAATGATCTCCGGCCAAAAGACCTTGGACGATAATTACCTCCGCTCTGAGTCTTGAGAGCTTTTACAGGGTCAAAATCAACCAGAGGAAAAGGATGATCATTAATAACCTCTATTCTTTTGGTAATAAGCTTTTCTATATCTTTCAGATATGCCATTTCTTCAGCATCACAGAAAGATATTGCAGTCCCCTTTGCTCCTGCTCTGCCTGTCCTTCCGATACGGTGAACATAGGTTTCGGAGATATTAGGAATTTCATAGTTTATAACATACTCAAGGTCATCCACATCTATACCGCGTGCGGCAATATCAGTAGCTACGAGAACACGTGTTGTCTGAGCCTTGAATCCGGAAAGTGCCCTTTGCCTGGCATTCTGGGCTTTGTCGCCATGAATAGCTTCAGCACTTATATTCTTTCTCTTAAGTACTTTTACAACCCTGTCGGCACCATATTTGGTTCGGGTAAAAACTAATGCAGATTTTATTTTATCATCCTTTAAAAGCTCAATCAGAAGGGCATTTTTATTCCCTTTATCGATGTAGTAAACAAACTGGCTTATAATGTCTACTGTTGAAGCAGAGGGCGTAACTTCTACTTTTACAGGTTTATAAACAATGGAACCGGCCAGCCTGACAATCTCAGGAGGCATTGTAGCTGAGAAGAAAAGAGATTGTCTCTTCTGTGGCAGGTTTGATATAATTTTCCTGACATCATGAATAAACCCCATATCCAGCATTCTGTCGGCTTCATCAAGCACAAATATTTCAATATCCTTCAGCGAAATATAACCTTGTTTCATGAGATCCAGCAACCTGCCAGGTGTAGCCACCAGTATATCAACTCCATGCCGGAGCGAATTAGTCTGGGAGCTCTGGTGTACACCACCGAAAACCACTGCACATGTTAAACCCGTATAACGGCCATATGTATTAAAACTTTCTTCAATCTGAATTGCAAGTTCTCTGGTGGGAGTGACAATCAGGCTTCTGATTTTTCTTTTTCGGTCGAATGCCTTATTATTACTCAATATCTGCAGTATGGGAACTGCAAATGCAGCTGTTTTTCCTGTCCCTGTCTGAGCACATCCGATAAGATCGGTACCGCTCAGCACAATGGGTATTGCTTCTTCTTGTATTGGTGTTGGTGTTTTATAGCCTTCCTCTTTTAATGATTTTAAAATTGGTTCAATAATTCTTAATGATTCAAAATCCATTTAATAATATTTTTAAAAAAAATTCCGGAACATCTAAATCCATCCGGATTGAATGGCGGCAAAGGTAGTGTTAATAAATGATAATTTGGGATTTATATTTTATGTTGCTGATAAGATGGCATTTGGCGCTGGGCGCTGGATGCTGGAAGCCAGGTTCGAGGTTTGAGATTCAAACCTATAATCGATTACAGATTACTTATGTTCACCTTTCGCCCGACGCCCGACGCCTGACGTCTGATGCCAGATGCCAGTTCACTGGACACCAAGTATCAATCATTATGCTTTCCCTCCTGCGCCTTCTTGATTATTCTTACAACCAGCGATCTTGGAAGGAATTTTACCAAAAACGGTACAACAGAATTCAGTGCACCCGGAACAGCCAACACCCTACCTTTTAGCATTGATTTATATCCATATTCAGAGACCTTGCGGGCTGTGGGCATTTTAGTTTCTCGTCCACTTTTTCCATCCCTGGCAATACCATGGAAATTACTTTCCGTAGGCCCCGGACACAAAGCAGTAACAGTTACACCTTTACCCCTAACCTCTTCGGCAATAGCTTCAGAAAAACTGAGGACATAAGCTTTGGTTGCAAAATATACAGACATTGTAGGTCCGGGAACAAAAGATGCAACAGAGGCAACATTCAATATTTTACCGCTATTTCTGGAAATCATCAGAGGAAGAAAAAGTCTTGTAAGATGTGTCAGTGCCATGATATTAAGATTGATCATCTTTTCCTGTTTTGGCCAGTCTGATTCCGTAAAATATCTAAAATCTCCAAATCCGGCATTATTAATAAGGTAATCTATTTCAATATTAAGATCGCTGACTTTATTATAAACATCATAGGCAGAACCATGCAATGAAAGATCCTTTGTGATAACATGCACTGTAACACTGTATTTCTCTTCAAGTTCTTTTTTCAACTCATCCAGTTTATCCTTGCTCCTTGCAACGAGAACCAGATTACCTCCATTCTCTGCATGAATCCTTGCAAATTCATAACCCAAGCCAAATGATGCTCCTGTTACGAGTGCTGTTTTAGTCATAGTATATTTTTTAAAGTCCTGTAACAAATGTAATCGATTATTTCGTTCCGGCATCAAATGGAAATTTACCATTTTTGGCCGGACTGCAGATACCCATATAGCATTCCTGTTCAATATCACCTCTGAGCTGAATTGAATTTACCGGAAGATCCGTCCAGCTTTGTGCATCCAATGAAGTAATAACATGAAAAGATCCCCTGGAAATCATTACGGCAATATTATAAAAATCAGCCTGGTACGGTTGCCCATAGTCTTTAGAAAACAGTTCTTTTCCTGTAAGCAAAGCTGCCCTGGCAAGTCCATATTCTGCCATAGAAGCTCCTGATGGTACAGGATGATCAAACCATGAAGCCTCAACTGTTATAAAATCATCGCTACGTGACTCAATCCACTTCTTATCATCCCTGAATGTTAACAGATATTTTTCGAATGTATCCATAAATGGCTTCCATACTTTATCATCTTCATAAAGAAAGGTCAATACTGTAAAAAGTGAAGAAGCATCCATCAGAAAACCCTGTTTCTGTACCTTCCCCTTATAACATGAATGGGCAAGAATATTCCCGTCCCAAAATAGATCGATTAAATTATTTACCAGTTTTGAGGCTTTAATATTCAAATCTTTCCTGTCAAGCATTCTGGCTGCCTGAATAAGAGCAATGGCAGTCAGAGCATTTGTACCACAAAGTATCTTATCGTCCCTTTCAGGTTGTTTTCCTGCTCTCCTGACAGACAGGAGTTTTGACTCAATTATCTTCAACGGCTTGTCATTCTTTCTTACAAGATGATTCTTTCCATCAAAATTTCCGGCAAGGGATATTTCGTATACCTCTGATAATGCTTCAATTTCGTCCTGCGATAAATGCTCCCTTAGCTCTTTCTGACTCCACAGGTAGGTTAATCCTTCTTCATGATCAGTATCTGCATCATGAGCCGATATGAAGAAACCTTTCTCCTCAAAGCTGTCATCAAGACATCTGATAATATTTTCAGCCATATCTTTGAATTCATCCCTTTCAAAGACCCTGGAGGCAACAGAATAAGTCCAGAGAGCCATAGCCTGGTCATAAAGCATCTTTTCAAAATGTGGAATGGTCCATTGAGGATCGACACAATACCTGAATATTCCTCCCTGAAGATGATCAGTCAGACCACGAAGTCGCATTTCTTCAAGAGTTCTGTAACATATATCTTTAACTGACCTGTTGTTCTCAACACTAAGACTATACAAAAGATACAACAGTGTAGAATGAGAAGGAAATTTATGCCCTTTTCCGAAACCTCCGTTTTCGCTGTCAAACAAACCTTCCAGAGTACTTATAATATAATCATTATCAGCCGAAAGAGCCAATTGAATATCAGGTGAAAAAGAAACAATCTCACTACTGTTCTTCTGGAAATATGCATAAACCTGCTGAACAATTGATATGAATGAATTCATCGAACCCTTCTGATTAGCCGGAGCATATGTAAGTGCAAAAATGGGATGAAGATCCGGTGTGAGAAACACGTTAAGCGGCCATCCTCCCTGTCCTCTCTGCTGCTGAATAAATTCCATTAAATACTGATCTATGTCTGGGCGCTGTTCCCTGTCGACTTTTATGTTTACAAAATTATCATTCAGATATTTTGCAGTTCTTTCATCTGAAAAGGCTTCTGATGCCATTACATGACACCAGTGACATGTAGAATAACCTACCGATACAAAAAGTGGTTTCCCCGCTGACCTCGCATAACTGATCACATCATTGCTCCATTCCTGCCAGTATATTGGATTGTCTTTATGCTGAATAAGATATGGGGAAGATGAACTTCCGAGATTGTTGTTACAGTATTTCAGGCTTGTTTCATTCATAACCAGAGCTTAGAAGAAATAACGTATTTCTTTACCCTATGTTCAATACTCATTATGCCTTAAAATATTAATCGCCTAATAAACAACATAATATACCAATTTTTTTGATATGTCCGGTCATTTGGTATTTCAACTTAATTTAATAATTTGCGATGACAATTTTTAAACCAATATTATGAAAGAACTTGTACGTTGCAGGCCTTGCGGATATGTAATGGAAGCAGATAAGCTGGGCGATGTCTGCCCGGCATGCGGTCTGCCAAGAAAGGTTTTTGAACCATACCGCGAAAGAGTATCTTCCAACAGATTATTGCTGCTTAATTTTGACCTTCATCCGATTGTAATTCATCTCTCCCAGGCTTTTGTTATAGCAATACCTATACTTGCTTTTCTTAAAAATTTTTTCAGTGATTTTCAACCTGATATGATAAAGCATGTACTCATTTTTTCAGTCTTAATCTTTCCGTTCACTCTTGTTTTTGCAATAATTACCGGTATTATCGACGGGCTTACAAGGTTCAAGACGCTGAAAACACCTCTGCTCAGGGTAAAGATTATTTTCAGTTTTATCATTCTGACATTATCAGTTGCGATGTTTTTTATCGGACCAAAAGAGGACTATTACTGGATAACAATAATTTTAAGTGTTTTAGCTCTCGCCGCCGGAGTTCAGCTTGGTCTCTGGGGAAAGAAGCTTATAAACGTAATTCTGCCAGGGACATATCCTCAGAAAAAAGGAACAAAAGAAAAGAAATCAGCTGAGGAGGAACCAAAACCTGCTGCAGAATAAACAGTAGTCAGAACTGACAATTATACCATCCTGGATTAAGTGTATTATTTACATTTATTCTTTCGGTTCTTTATATCTTATCAGAATGATATTACGCAGTATATTTATTTCAAGTTTACTGATCATCATAGGCTCAACTATTGCATGGTCGCAGGATAATGAAGCAGAAACAGCAGCTCAGGGGCAGCTTGAAGCATATAACAGGCAGGATATTGAGGGATTCCTCAAATGGTACACGGAGGATGTGGAAATTTATAATTTCCCTGATGAATTGGTTTTGAAAGGGAAAGAGAAAATGCGTGAACGCTACATTAATTCATGGAATCAGAATCCGAACCAGAAAGCTGAAGTAAGAAACAGGATTATTAACGGCAATACCATAGTTGACAAGGAACACGTCACAGGAAGGTCAAACGGGGTGGAAGCAAATGTGATAGCAATTTACAGAATAGATGCAGGAAAGATCAGCAGAGTGTATTTTATCAGAGAATAGCGAGTAACAGTTTTTAATATATATTTCTACTCTTTTATTTTTCTGAATGATCTCAAATGATCAGCTGTCTCCCTAACGATCCTCTGAACTTCAAGGCCATGTTCTATGTCAGGGATAATTAATTCTGTATCACTACCCGTGAGAAACACATAGTGGGCATGGACCATTGCCCTAAGCCATCCTGGAGGGACATGCCCTGATGGGAATGAAGTCACAGGTTTGTAATTGCTGCCTACCATTTTTCTGGTCCAGGTACCTGAATCACCAATGTAATATTCAAAGAAATCAGCATTTGATGATGAATATCTGATGGCTCCTTTCTCAGCATATAGTTCAAATACAATATCATCCCCTGTACCGGCACTGATCCTGCTTGCTGATATTGATCCAACAGCTCCTGAAGCATTATCATGAATGAATATCTGGCTGAATAGATCTGAATCTTCAGGCACATCATCAAAATGACCCGCCTGTACTGCACCTTTAATTTCTATGCCGGAGCCAAGGAAAGCAACCAGCATGCTAATTATATGAGAGCCCAGATCAGCCATAGCTCCACCATCAGGAGCCGGAGTAAGTCGGTTTGTTCTCTTATCCCTGTATTCCTTTTTTAAATAATCACTGTGATAATATTTAATATCAAAATGTATCGGTCTTCCCAGTTTGCCGGTATGCCAGAGTGCCAGAGCCTCCCTTACTGAAGAGGAATAGAGATATTGAAAACCAACCTGGATGTCTATCCCCTGATTTTCTGCAGCCAGCGATCTGATAGCTTCTTCCTCCTCAATGCTGGAACAGACAGGTTTTTCAAGATAGATCCTCTTTATCGAAGGCATTTTCAATGCCGAATTAAGATGCTCATAATGAACCTTATTGGGTCCGAGAATATAGACTGTATTTATTCTCTTATCAGCAATAAATTCTTCAAGAGTCAATGCCTTTTCAAATCCGTATTTCCTGGCAAATGGCTCCCTGCTCTCCCTCCTGGCTGAACAAACAGCTGCGAATTCAATTTCAGGAATATCATTATAATAGTATTTTAGTGAGTTCAGGGAATAAGCATGAGAGCGGGCTATACCTCCTGCTCCAATAAATCCGGCAATTACTTTTTCTGGGTTCATATTTTAGGTCTGAATTCATTTATAAATATGGTAAATAAACAATTACGGAAGTCACTTCAAAACTTTTTTTGTTTCATATTTAGCAGTTTCATAATTTTGATAATAATTAACATGGCTTATTAGCAGGAATATCCCGATTTCTGCCGTCTTTTCATTAAAAGAACTAAATGTTCTGGTAAGTATTTCAATTTGATCATCAATCTTTAGTTACTTTAAAAAAAGTAAATATGTTAAAGACACTTCACAGAAAATTTCATTTCAACAGGCGTGACTTCCTGAAGACCTCTGCAATAGCAGGTGTAGCTGTTGCAATGCCCGGAATAGATATAACCAACCAGGACACTGAAGTCATCAATGGATGGTATGAAAGGCTGGCAGATACCCTAAATAAACTTCCTAATTCCTTTCCAAGGACAAAGACAAATATTGAAATCCTCCTGCTAAAAAAAATCTTCCTGCCTGAAGAGGCAGACCTTGCAGGACAATTAACAGGAAATATGGAGACTGTTGACGCAATTTCCAGTCGTACTGGATTATCTGCAGAGGAAACTTCAAACAGGATGAAGGCGATGCTTCAGCGAGGATTTGTCTGGGGTGATGCTCAAAAAGGAGTCTACAGGCTAGCTCCCTTTATTGTCGGCATATATGAGGCACAGCTGCCTCGAATGGACCATGAACTGGCACACCTTGTGGAGGAGTATTTTCATCAGGGAGGTGCCGATATCATGAAACCATTACCATCCATCCACAGGGTAATTCCTTCACAAAGTGCAGTAAAGTCTGAATGGATTCTTCCCTATGATAAGCTCCGTGATCTCATGATGTCATGTAATACTTTCAGGGTAAACAATTGCATCTGTCGTGTTCAGCAGGACATGGAAGGAACAAGGCGCTGCAATTTTCCGCTTGATGTCGAACTTATTTTTTACAGGGGCTCAGAACCTATAGACCCCCCTGTTAAACCTTTTGTCACAAAAGAAGAGGCACTGGCTATCCTCGACAAGACTGAGAAGATCGGACTTGTTCATACAGTAAGGAATGTCGCCCAGGGTATTTTTTATACTTGCAACTGCTGCGGGTGTTGTTGCGGGATCCTTAGAGGAATAAATGATTTTGGAATTAAGAATTCTGTTGCAGCAGCTAACTATTTTTCAGTCATCGATCCTGAAAAATGTTTGGGATGTGGCACGTGTGTGGAAAGATGCCAGATGAAGGCAATAAAGCTTGATGAGGACATTGCAGTTGTCAACAGGGAGAAGTGCATCGGATGTGGTTTATGTGTTACAGGTTGCGAGTCGCTTGTGGCAAAACTTGAGCTCAAACCTGAAAATGAAAGGATTGAACCTCCCAGGGATTATGAAGACTGGGAACACCAGCGTATGGTTAACCGCGGTCTCGTGTAAATGTTATATCGATAACCATTATTTCCGACTTTCCTGTTGTCCGTACCGGGAAACGCCATTGACGGATACCGCTGGTAACAAAGAAATGTGTATTCCGGATTTTGAGATATCCCTTGCTGAGCAGATACACCTTTCTTGTTATAATATTGATAGGAAACATCTGGCCGTCATGAGTATGCCCCGATAGCTGAACGTCTGTACTCGTATTACTTGCCTGTTCAAGCTCAGTGGGTCGATGATCGAGAAGGATGACAGGCAAAGAATCGTTTGTTGACTGTATAAGTTCTTCAACAGACTTCCTCTCTCTGAAGTGGCTGTCAAGCCTTCCGGCAAGGCTAAATAAATTGTCAATAACAATTACACTATCACGAAGTATTTCTATCCCGGCCTTCTCAAAAAAACTGCCTCTGTCCTGCCCCCTGTAAAATTCATGGTTTCCAAGGACACTATAAACACCATACCTGGCATTAATGCTTTTAAGCAATTTTTCCTGTTCATCCATTCTTTCTCCGTCATGACCCTCCACAATATCACCTCCATAAAGCATGATATCAGGTGATATTTCATGTATTTTTCTGACAAATCTCCTGATGAATCCGATATCTGTTTCAGTGTCAATGTGAAAATCAGCAGCGAAGGCAATCCTCAAATGTCGTATGTCTGAAGATCTGGCTGGGACTTCGATCTTATATTCAGTGGTTCTTATCGTTCGGAAATTAATAGCTCCTCCAATAACAACAATGACTGAAAGTCCTAAAAGGGTGATCAACATCCTCTTTCGAAAAATAATATTTTTTCTTCTGTCTGCAGGTAATACTTTGATAATCAGATTAAATAAAAGAAATATATCAAATAGCAGCACTCCAAGAAAAAGATAAAGGTAAAAAGGTAATAAATAGTCAGAAACATCTCCGGATACTTCTCCGACAAATGAACCATTGCTTCTGCCGAGTATATCACTTATTGGAAAAATGGCAGCTACAATCAGATAAATAATTGTGTACTGAATTTTATAACCACTACTTATAAATAGTTGCCAAATCCTGATGAAGAGATAAACATTAGGTATTATATAGGCTAACAATATCATTTCGTGGAACGACAGATTCATTTACCTCAGTTTTATAATTGAATTCTTAAAAATATGCAGAGTATAATATCTAAAAAGTTTATAAGTACTTAACCACTTCTGCGGTTGGAATCTTAATTTACTGACTTAGTGCAACTTGGTGTCTTAGTGCCTTGGTGGCATTTTTTTATAGCCACCAAGACGCAAAGGCACAAAGGTTCACCAAGGACTAATTATTATATTGTTTATCAGATCATTAGGGTTTAAAATAAATAACGAAACTATCAAATGAATGTTTTAAAAATTATTAACCTCACAACCTGTTAAATACTTAATATCTTCCTTATGACACTGGTTTTAAATTTAAAATTTTGAATATGGAGGATATCTCAGCCAGATATCAAAAAGAGTGGATTTCTTAATGACAGACTTCAGGTTAAAAAAAGTCTTGAAGGTTCTTTTGCCATGATACCGACCAATTCCGCTTGAACCTGTTCCGCTTAATATACTTGCTGTTGTATAGAATGACAACTTCTGGAACCCGAAAAATCTTACATATGGGACCCGTAGATATTTCGCAAGATTCCAGTTTGTTTTTGGAAAATCAGAAGGATTTAATCTCCTGCCCTGTTCAATTACCCGAACGGAGTAGCCCTTTTCAGCCAGGCGCAGGGCAGAAACACTTCCTCCGAATCCTGAGCCTATAAAAATGTAGTCGTATATCATTTATTGAGGTAACACAGAATGATCGAAGGTAAATATATAAACATTGGCTTAGAATTTTACAATTATTTTAAAAATGGGAAAATACTGACAGTATTTTGTTTTACTTTTATTGGTCTTATCACAAAGGGTCATAATTATGAAATCAACAAAATTACTTGTAACATTATTAATAGTCGTATTTCCGACAGCAACTATGTGTCAGAATCAGAGCAAGAATTCCAAAACAGCCTCATCTGTTATTGAACTGATAATAAAGAATACAGGAGCCCCTATACTCCCCAAAACAGTAGACATAATTAAGGAAGGTGATCCTCAAACTAAGGTAAAAGGTATAGTTACAACAATGTTTGCTACAATGGATGTCCTTAAAAAAGCTGTGGAAATGAATTCTAACCTGATCATCTCACATGAACCTCTTTATTATAATCACCTTGATGAAACAAAGCAGTTTCAGAATGATCCGGTTTTCCTGGAAAAGCAAAAATACATCATGGATAACGGGCTGGTGATATGGCGTTTTCATGATTACATACATATGATGAAGCCTGATGGCATAAGCATGGGAATGATTGAAAAACTGGGTTGGAACGATTACAGGGTTGACGGCTCACTTGATAAATTCAAACTCCCTGAATCATCATTAATTGATCTTCTGAAAGATCTTAAGCTGAAATTTCCTGGTAATGCTTTCCAGGTAATCGGCAAGAGTGATCTGAAGGTTACAAACGTTGCCTTCGACTGCGGTGCGCCAGGAAGCATGGCTCATATCCGTGATTTGCGCGACACTAATATTGACGTAGTAATAGCAGGAGAATCTCCTCAGTGGGAAACATATGAATATGCCCGTGATGCTGTTTCGCAGGGACGTAAAAAGGCTGTAATCTTCATTGGACATATCAATTCGGAAGAAGCCGGAATGGAATATTGTGCAAAATGGCTGCAGGGATTTATAAAGGACATTCCGATAAAGTTTGTTGAAAGCGGCCCGGCACACTGGACGTATTGATAAGGTGTGAGGTGTGAGGCGACAGCTAAGAAACAGGAGTGAAATATGTTATAAAACATAAATTATGAAATTTGTTAATATCCTTTTATTTTTTGGAATGATAGTTATGAACTATCTGGCGAATGCACTGCCTTTAAATAACAAAACCACGGGGGAATTGTCAGATTCATTTCCAAACCTGTTTGTCCCGGCGGGGATAACATTTTCAATCTGGGGAGTAATATATCTCATGTTGGCTGTTTATTGCGTACTCCAATTTACTTCGCCCGATCAGGAAGCTGTTTTAAAAATTGCCTTGCCTTTTGCTATATCGTGCATATTGAATGCATTATGGATAGTATGCTGGCACTATGGCAAGTTACCTCTTTCGCTGATTGTAATGCTTGGGATACTTACATCCCTGATATATATTAATACATCTGTCCAGGAGTTATCATCTGGTCTGATAAAGGCTGCCTTCGGAATCTATCTTGGATGGATATGCATTGCTACTATTGCAAATGTTACAGCTCTTCTGGTAAATTACAACTGGAATGGATTTGGAATTTCACATGAAGTATGGACAATAACAATGATTGCTGCAGGAGCATTGATAGGCATCATGTCGATATACAAACTTAATAATCCATTCATCGGACTAGTGGTTATCTGGGCATTTGCAGGCATTATAATAAAACGAAGCACAGATTTCAGATCAATTGTGATTGCTGCTTCAATATGTATTGCAGCTGTGGCAGTTACAACAATTTATGCATTCATTCGCCGGAAATCCGGAATGGGCTGATATTACTTAAGGTTCATTTCAGCCAGCTCCATGCTTTTCTGCCACAACAACTTCTGGTTTGCTTCTGTCAGATAAGGATTCTTTAGTTTAGCAGGTTTGCACCTGATAAAATATTTTCCGGAAACATTACTTATTTCGTCAGATGTTGCAAGGTATATTGATGTTGTCGCTCCTTTCTCGGGAGTTATCATTATGACCCTTCCAATATTGTAGATAAAGTTGAATACCCCTCCGAATTCATGTCCGAAATTGGTACTCACCATACCAGGATGCAGGACATTAACTTTGATTCCGGAATCTTTCAGCTTACCTGCAAGCTCTAGTGTAAAAAGTATATTGTAAAGCTTTGTATCTGCATAGGTCCTGATTGAACTGTATTGTTTTTCACTTTGAAGGTTATCAGGATCGAATCTTCCTGCTGCGTGAGCCGCAGAGCTGACATTTACTATACGAGGATCTTCGCTATGTTTCAAATTATCAATGAGAAGGTTTGTCAGAATAAAATGTGAAAGGTGATTAATCTGAAATGACTCTTCCATGCCATCCGGAGTGATCCTACGCTCCGGCAGGCAAACACCGGCATTGTTGATTAGCACATCAAGATTACGGAATTTATTCTTAAATGCTTCAGCACATTCTTTTACCTGCTTTATTGAGGTTAAATCAGCCAGGAGGTAATCAACATATTGATTTTTAGTTGACTCTATAATTTCTTTTTTAACTGATTCGGCTTTCTCCTCATTCCGGGCAGTGAAAATTACGTGCCAACCCCTTTGTGCAAGTCCTGCTACTGTTGCCTTCCCTATTCCTGAGTTACCTCCGGTGATTAGAACTGTTCTCATTAATAATGAAATCTTTTAAATTAATTTTCAAATCTAATAACTTTATTCTTTTATATTTAAGGAATTAAAACTTCAGAGATGAATAAACCACAAAAGACACAGAAAGGGCTTATATTGCCCATCATACTGATCCTCTTGGTAGCAAGCAGTTTCAAACTGCTTGGACAGGTGAAGCTGTCAGAAGAGAAATGGGTACTCCCTACATATAAGGTAAGCCCGCCTGATAAAAATCCTATGTTCTTCAAACAGGAGTCGTACCAGGGTGCATCAAAATATATCTATCCCTATGGGATGAATGATGTAATTTCAAATGAGAAGGAGGACCAGGGATGGAAAGCATTGATCCTTGAGAATGAATATATTAAACTCTGTGTCGCACCTGAAATTGGTGGCAAGATCTATTATGGTACCGATAAAATTACCGGATATAACTTCATCTACAAAAACAATGTGGTACGGCCTTCAAATATTGGCATGCTGGGGGCCTGGGTTTCAGGAGGTATTGAATGGTGCGTTATTCACCATCACAGGGCATCGACTTTTCTTCCGGTCGATTATGACCTTGCAGAAAACAATGACGGAAGCAAGACAATATGGATAGGAGAAACTGAACCACGCCACAGAATGAGATGGACAATAGGCATCACATCCTACCCTGGCAAATCCTATTTTTCAGCTGAAGTAAAGATCATCAACCCTACACCGCTCACAAACTCTTTTCTCTTCTGGGCGAATGTAGCAGCACATACAAATAAGGATTACCAGGTCATTTTCCCGCCCAGTGTCCAGTTTGCAACCTTCCATGCAAAAAACAGCTTCACACACTGGCCATTTTCAACTGAGGTGTATAACGGACAGGATTTTACAAAAGGTGTGGATTTAAGCTGGTGGATAAACTCACCAAGAGCCAATTCGTATTTTGCATACGACCTGAAAGAGGATTTCATGGGTGGATATGATCATGGCAGGGAAACCGGAACGGTTCATATTGGTGATCACAATATAGTAAAAGGGACTAAACTGTGGGAATGGGGATCAGGCCCTGCGGGACAGGCTACTGAAGCTGTACTTACAGAAAAAGACGGACCCTATGTTGAGATAATGGTTGGTGCTTTTTCTGATAACCAGCCTGATTACAGCTGGATAAAGCCTTATGAGGTAAAAACATGGAAACAATACTGGTATCCCATCAAGGATATTAAAGGATTTAAATATGCCAATCTGAATGGGGCAGTAAATCTTGAACCAAAAGATGCCAATAATATTTTCCTTGGCTATTACTCCACACAGAAAGTCAGTAAAGCGAAGATTATACTGAAAAACAAGGAAAAGGTTGTCTTTGAAAAGAATATGGAGATATCGCCTGCAGTCACATTCACTGGTAACATAAAGATTGACGGTCAGTTCAAACTGACAGACCTTTCAACAGCATTGATAAATACAGAGACCAATGAAGTATTGTTATCCTATCAGCCTGTTGAACAGAAGCCGGCAGGGGAACTGCCTGAAGAGGTACAAAGACCGGAACTCCCTGAAAAGATCGCAACAGTAGAGGAATTATACCTGACAGGTAACAGAATACTTCAGTTCTATAATCCGACACTTAATGCAATGGATTATTTTAATGAGGCTCTTAAACGCGATCCTTCTGATATCAGGACCAATATGGCAGTTGGAAATATTCACCTGAAAAACGGAGAGTATGAGGTGGCAAGAAGCTATTTCAGCAGGGCAATGTACAGACTTACAAAGGATTACACCAGACCAGAAAATTGTGAAGCATTATATCTCCAGGGGATGACCCTCAAAGCTATGGGGTTATATGATGAAGCTATCGATACACTCTACAGGGCAACATGGGATTATGCCTGGCATTCTGCAGCTTACCTGGAACTTGCCAGAATCTCATGCATAAAGGGAGATCTCAATAAAGCACTTGGGCAGGTAAATAAATCGCTCTCAACCAATGCCGTTAATAACAGTGCTCTTGACCTGAAAGCCGGTATCCTCAGGAGGCTTGGGGATAAGGAAGGTTCAATGAATATTCTGACAGCAATTTTGAAGTCCGATCCACTCGATTTCAGGGCAGGTAATGATGCTTATCTAACAGCACTGGAAGCAGGTAAAACAAATGAAAGTGCCAAACTTCTTTCTGATCTTAACCGCAAAATGAGAAACTTTGATCAGAATTATCTTGAACTGGCTGTTGGTTACCTTAACGATGGTATGACTGGGGAAGCAGAGGATGTTTTAAAAAGATTCACAGAAAAAAATCAGGTGATAAGCTATTACCTAGGATACATCAGTGACAGCAAAGGAAACAAATCAGAAGCTGATAAATATTTCAGGGATGGATCTTCACAATCTGTCGATTATGGTTTTCCCTACAGGCTTGAAACTGAAAAGGTTCTGCTCACAGCTTCAAAATATCTTCCTGAAGATGCAAAGCCCTACTATTATCTGGGTAATCTTTTGTATGATAAGCAACCTGCAAGAGCCCTTAAAAGCTGGAAGAAAGCAGTCGAACTGGATCCTTCGCTTTCCATCGCATGGAGAAACCTTGGATTCGGGTACTACGAATATGCCAATGACCTGTCGAAAGCAATAGCTGCTTATGAGAAAGCAGTTTCGTATAAAAACGATGATCCTGTTTATTATGCAGAGCTCGATCCATTGTATGAAATGAACAATACACCAATTGGGACAAGAGCAAAACTTTTTGAAGGTAAAAATGATGTTGTTAAAAAGCGTGATGACTCATTTGTCCGCCAGATAATTGTTCTTAATCTCTCCGGGCAGTACGAAAAGTCTGTAGAATACCTTGCCGGAATCACCTTCCATTTCAGGGAGGGTAGTTCCCGTGTTCGTGACATTACCGTAGATGCCAAACTCCTTTACGGTAAAAAACTGCTTGAAGAAAAGAAATATGATGCTGCCCTACAGCAGTTCCTTTCAGCTGTCGATCAGCAAACGGCTTCAAGAAGGGAAGACGAGAGAAGTCCGCAGATCAATTATTTCATTGGTGCAGCTTATGAGGCTCTTGGTAAAAAGAAAGAAGCGAAATCATATTTCACACTTTCAACTGAGCAGTCTGTTGAACCTTCAGATTACATAAGTTACTATCAGGGACTCAGTTACCAGAAACTTGGAAATAAGCAAAAAGCTTCATCATGCTTTAGAGCTATGATAGAAGAGAGCGATAACCTTTTAAATAAGGGAACAGAGATTGACTTCTTTGCCAAGTTCGGTGAACAGGAGGCAGAGAATGTACAGCTTTCAAAGGTTTACCTGATCAAGGGATTAGGATATAAGGGGCTTGGTGACAGTAAATCAGCCACAGAGAATCTGCAAAAAGCTGTTGAATTATCAGCGAGCAATCTAAATGCTAATGTGGAGCTGAAACAGGCTTCACAGTAATTAAAAAATCGAACCTCTGTGGCATTACCTGGTATTCAGGGAATACAGATAATGCAGTACAACCAACACCACTGGTTGCATAATCGAGATTGAAGGTTATGCCATCAGATGGTTTTAACTGATATGTATAAAGAGCTCTGGTAAGGTTCTCGGTGCTATATGGATATGCATTGAAATTAAATACTCTGTCGCCGCTGAATTCCAATCCGGTTCCATCCTGTGATGTCATCCTTACCCACCTGTTATCGCATCTCAACCCATAATCCTGCGGAATCAAATAGGGTTCATACATTTTTTCAACTGTTGAACTGTAGATATCTATCTTATACCCAGTTCTTCTGTCGGGATAGTTTTCCTGCGGACCACGGCCGTACCAGCTGACTTTGTCAAGTGATTTATCCAATATCCACTCCACTCCTGCCCTGGGCAGCCATGAAGGCATGTCGCCATCGGGTATAATTGTATGGGCTATCTGCATTTCACCATTACCTCTGATATTGTACCTGTAGCTGTTGCGAAAAACACCATTCCCGGAAGCCAGGATGTCAAGATCTTTCACCAGAACTGATATGCTTCCATCATTTTCTTTCTCAACTGAGAATGATTCAATTACCTTCTTCAGTGTATCAAGTCCGGCCGAATACCATTCCGTTGCTGCAAATCTTCCATATCCCTCAGTAATGTGCTTTTTATTTGACCCCCCGTATCCCCATTGGTCAGTTTCATTAGCCAAAGGAGCTCTCCATACATTCAGTTCCGGTCCCTTTTTTATCAGTTCCCTGTTATGAAACCTGAAGGAGATAAGCATGCCTTCCTTCCTGCCAAAAACATAACTGAAATCTTTACCAGAAACAGTTATCAAATTGCCTGACTCTTTTAATTCAAGGGGCGCAAACACGGGATCTGACGATAGTGCTGAAGGGTCGGTCCATGGTAGTTCAAACTGTTCCCAGGCAATCTCAAAACCTTTGTCTGCCCATTCAGTTTTCTCCTTGAGCCTGAAACTCAGATTCAGGCTGTATTCCCTGCCTTGCTTAATTAGAGGCTTTTTGTAAGGAATAGTAATCACGTTATTTTTCTGAGGTCCGAGATCGATATCCAGCTTCCCTTTTTCAACAACCTCATTATCTGCCTTAATCATCCATTCAGTTTCTAGGTCTTTGAGATTTGTAAAAAGATATCTGTTTGTTATCTCAACTTTACCACCCGATGATGATAACAGCTTAGCCGAAACAGGCTGGGCAGATTTCTTCATCTGCCACATTTCCGGTTGCGGACGACGGTCAGGCCAAATAGAGCCATAGGTCCTTGCACCAATTCCATAGCTGAAAAAAGCTCCGTTATCAGTAACTGACTCAAAATCGAGCCATAATGCCGCCCTTTTCCTTAGATCATGAGATGGAGAAGTGAGATTACCAATCGGAATATTATCTGCAAAAACAGCTGCCTGGTCAATTATTGCGTCGCAAATGTAGACATTTGTCTCCTGACCGTGCTTTTCTGCATCCCTGCCAATATTTACCGGAAAGGGTGTATTCCTAATTTTTCCACTTACACCGGTTGTTTTACTTCTTTTATCGTCAATTGACAATGAGATCTCATTTCCTGTGTACCATGCAGCAATATGGTGCCAGTTATTTTCCCAGTTTGCCGGTAACTCCAACCTCACTTTATATCTTCTGTCGGTAGTCAGATAAAACTCGAGTGAATCATTTCCTTCCTGCACTATTCCAAACTGCCAGCTTCCTTTAGTGATGTATGTACCTGCCGAACTGCTGAGTGCACGGGGAAATACCCTGAGCGAAAGTGTAAGTTTGTTCCCGGTTAATTCGAGAGCATTGCTACGATAAACCTCCACCCACTGGTCGTGACCGTTTAGATCGATCCCCTTTCCTTCAACTCCCTGCACAAGTCTGGCACGACCCATAATATTTGCCTGTACCTTATTATCTGAAGAATCTTCAAGAGTTAATATTCTTTCAGTAATTCCGGTGCTTACAAAATCCCATATGGCACCTCCCATACTTCTGGGATGATTGTAAAACACTTCCCAGTAGTCATCCAGAGCACCTCCTCCATTGCCTGTTACAGCAAGGTATTCATCAAGGAAAGATGGTCGTGGATCAACTTCCGGCGGGACCAGCATTACATCATTAATGAGGTCATAAATTTTCGGATAACGCGGACCGATAATATCCTCACATTTATGTGCAAATGCGTTGCCCCCATACATCCATGATCGTGTTTTGTCATATTTTTTTCCCTCATCAATAACTGCACAAATATTATCACCTTCACCACTTTCATTGCCAGCGCTCCAGAACAGAACTGAAGGATGGTTCCTGTCACGCTTCACCATTTTTCTTGCTCTCTCCCGGTACATATCTGCCCATTCACCTTGCTCTGAAACATACTCTGTTGCATGTGACTCATCACCTGTCTCATCCACAATATATAAACCATATTCATCTGCAAGCTCCAGATAACGTATAACAGGAGGGTAATGGGAGGTTCTTACACAATTGATATTGAATCTTTTCAGGATTGACATATCCTTCCTTATTGTCTCTTCATCCATAGTATGTCCCAAAAGGGGATGCTGCATATGAGTATTTATTCCATTTAGTTTTACTGGTACACCATTCAGATAAAAAACCTGATTCCTTATCTCTGTTTCTTTGAATCCTATTCTCCCAGATATCACCTCAACTGTTGCCCCCTGGCTATTCTTAAGTTCCAATGTAAGATGATAAAGGTTGGGAAATTCTGCTGACCATTTTGCGGGATTCTTAATATTTTCAGCAATCTGGATTGTAGCTTTTCCTTCTGATGATATAGATATCTTTTCAGAAACCAGTGAAGCTATCTTATTCTTCTGCCGGTCAAAAAGAGTCGCCTGTACTGTGAAATCATTAACAGGAGTTGTTGAATAGTTTCGTATATCAACCATTATGTCAAGGTTTGCATCAGTATATTTATCATCTAGGTCAGTTGTTGCAAACCAGTCGAATATGTGGGTTTTCGGAGCTGCAAAGAGCCATACATCATCAAATATGCCGGCAAGACGCCAATAATCCTGGTCTTCCAGATAATAACCGTCGGAATATTTATAAACATTTACGGCTATTGTATTCCTTCCTGGTTTAATATAATTTGTAATGTTGTACTCGGCTGGCTCCTGACCGCCTTCATTATAGCCTGCTTCTTTTCCGTTTATCCATACAAATGATGCTGAAGCACATTTTTCGAGTCTTAAAAAAACCTCCTTACCCTTCCATGAACCAGGAATATTGAATGTCCTGCGATATGATCCTGTAGGATTATATTCCCTGGGGACAAACGGAGGATCAGCTTTGAATGGCGTACTTACATTCCTGAAGAGTGGATCGCCGTAACCTCGCATCTCCCAGTTTGAAGGGACTCTGATAGTATCCCATTTTTTGTCATTGTAATCCTCACGGAAAAAATCTGATGGTGTGCCTTCCGGTTTATCTGAATAAAAGAACTTCCAGATTCCGTTAAGTGACAGGAACGAAGAGGCTGATGATCTTTTATCTGCCAGGGCTTCATTTAATGTAGCGTATGGAACCAGTGGAACATGTCCTTCCACCTGGTTAAGCTCATATATCCCTGTGTTTTCTAAATAATGATAAACATCTGAAAGGAATGGTTTATCCTGAGCATTGGCTGCCAAAGAAAAAAACAGCATCAGTATGATTGATATTCTCCTTTTCATATTAATCAGATTTTGAGAAGTGTGAATTTATTATAATTAACAGAATTATCATTATAAACTCGATTTTTTACTAATTTTGTCCACATATTTCTATTGTCAAACATTCACATAAACCACATGAATCTTAAACGAAGGGAATTCATCAGATTAGGTGGTATAACAGTTGCTGGCTCTATGGTAATTCCTACATTAATCAATTCATGCAAGGGCATTCCGGTTTCTGATAGTGCTGCCGGTTACATGGATCATTTTGAAGTAACACCGGACCAGCTGCAGAAAGTCCTTGCCATTGCGCTTGAGAAGGGAGCTGATTATGCCGACCTCTATTTTGAACATACTGTAAGCAATGCAACGTCATTGCAGGACAAGAAGGTTAACAGTGCTTATTCCGATATCACATTCGGTGTCGGGATCAGGGTACTTAAAGGCGACCAGACAGGTTTTGCTTATGCGGAGAATACATCGATGGAGTCAATGGTAAGGGCAGCAAGAACAGCAGCCAATATAGCAGAAAGCTCCTCTTCATGGAATTCTCCGGCTTTAAACGAACTGGTCCCGTCTGCTTATTATAACATTTCCACAGCATGGGAGAATGTCCAGATAAAGGATAAGATCCCTTTCATCACCTCACTGAATGATAAAATATTTGCAGGTGACAACAGGGTAACAAAAGTCAATATATCTCATTCTGATTCAACCTCATATATACTTTTCTTCAATTCCGAAGGTATGCTTTCATGGGACTACAGGCCACTCACCTACCTTGCAGCCAGAACTATAATGGAAGAGAACGGAAGAATAGAGAATTCAATGGTTTCCCAATCATTCAGGAAAGGATTTGAGTTCATGAGTAATGAACTGGTGGATACACTTGCAGCAGATGCCATTAACAAAACTTCACGCCTTTTCAAAGCTGAAAAGCCAAAAGCTGGTGAAATGGAAGTTGTTATGACAGCAGGCAGCTCAGGGATCCTGCTTCATGAGGCTATGGGACATTCGTTTGAGGCTGATTTTAACAGGAAGAATACCTCTATTTTCTCCGATAAAATGGGTAAAAAAATAGGAGAAAGCTTCGTAACAGTGGTTGATGATGGTACCCTCACAAATGACAGGGGTGCTCTTAACATCGATGATGAAGGAGTAAAAACGGAAAAGACCATTCTTGTCAATAATGGGGTTCTGACAAGTTATATACACGACAGGATAAGTGCCAAATATTACAATGTCAAGCCTACCGGTAATGGCAGGCGCCAGGATTTCAGAAATGTTCCTTTGCCCAGGATGCGTTCAACTTACATGGAAAATGGTCCTCACAAACGTGATGAAATTATTGCAAGTGTAAAGAACGGTATCTACGTTGAGGACTTCAGCAATGGTCAGGTAAATATCGGACCAGGGGATTTCACCTTCTTTGTAAAATTTGGATATATAATTGAGAACGGCAAGCTGACAAAACCAATCAAGGATATCAATATTATTGGCAATGGCCCACAGGCCCTGGCTGATATTACAATGGTAGCTGATGACCAGAAAATTGATTATGGCACGTGGACATGCGGAAAGGATGGACAAGGAGTACCTGTATCGATGGGATTGCCCACTGTTAAAATCAGGAAACTGACAGTAGGAGGCATCAACAGTTGATGATGAATGTATTAATGTTTAATGCTTAATGTTTAATGACTAATGATCTATGATTAAGGCTTAATCAAAACAACCTGAATTAAAATGAACACAAACGAAAAATATGAAATTGCTGACCTTGTCATAAAACATGCTCTGAAGAATGGAGCAGATGAGGTAACTGTCTCCATAAGCGACAGCTCCAGTAGTCACATTGAAACACGGGAACAAAAAATTGACAGGCTCCAGGAATCAATAAGCAATGGTTTATCCCTGTCATTATATGTTCAGAATAAATACTCGTCCCATACTACCAATCACCTGAAGAAGGCGGATCTGTTAAAATTTGTTGAGGGTGCTGTGGCCGCCACAAAATATCTATCTGAGGATGAATTCAGATACCTTCCGGATCCTGAAAGATACTATAAAAGTGGTGGAGAAGATCTCAGGACATTCGATTCCATATTTAACACCCTTGATGCCAAAACAAAGATAGACCTTGCCCGTCAGGCAGAAAATGAGATTTTCGGCTCAGATGATCGCATAGTTTCAATCACAGCCAGTTATGATGACAATGTAAGCAATGATGTTTTTGTTGCCAGCAATGGCTTCAAAGGAGAGAACAGTGGCAGTTATGCAGGAATATCCGCTTCGGTATCTATTAAGGGAGAAACCGGCAGACCACAGGATTCCTGGGCTGAATATTGCATCCATTTTGGAGATCTTGTAAAGACCGGTATAGGGAAAAAGGCTCTTGAAAGAACACTTAAAAAACTCAATCCTAAGAAGATCACCTCCGGAAAATACCAGATGATTGTGGACAATATGGCTGCAGGAAATATTTTAGGACCATTCATAGCTGCGCTATACGGATCATCAATGTACCAGAAGAACTCTTTCCTGATAGGCAAGGCGGACACAAAAGTAGCCAGTGAAATATTGTCAATTACCGATGATCCATTATTACCAAAGGGCTTCGGTTCAAGACATTTTGACCAGGAAGGAATCAATTCAGTAAAAAGGGAAGTTTTAGAGAAAGGGATTTTAAGGAATTACTTCATTGGAACATATTACGGAAGGAAACTAAACCTTCTCCCTACCACAATAAGTCCCTCTAACCTGGTTTTTAAAACCGGGGATAAAGACCAGGCAGCACTTATTAAATCGGTTAAAAAAGGAGTTCTTGTTACCGGATTCAACGGAGGTAACTGCAACGGTTCAACGGGCGACTTTTCATATGGAATCGAAGGATTCCTTATTGAGAAGGGCGAGATAGTACATCCTGTTAACGAGATGAATATCTCCGGAAACATGAAAGAATTCTGGAATACTCTTGTTGCAGTTGGAAATGATCCTTACAAGTTCGGATCATATCTGACACCTTCAATGCTGTTTGATAATACTGATTTCAGCGGATTATAAGAAAGGCTGAGGCATGAGGCGTGAGAAACAATAACACTTAACAGTCGTGCCATTGTGCCATTGCGCCGTTATTCTCCGGTCATATTGAGCACTCCCACATAGTAGCCCGGATCAACTCTGACAGTTGCATTCGCGCCATCAAGTTTAATTGTTGTAAACATTGTTTTTGGATTGACATTCAGAGGTTTACCTGACACATATATTTTCAGTGGCATGTCGAATCCCCTCACGCAATTGTTCCATCTGAATATCAGTTCCTCTCCTTTTACATAATATTCAAAAACAGGTATCCTTACATCCCTTAGATACTGGTCAAAAAAACGCTGGAGATTGATGCCTGTCTTTTCACTCAAATATTTCTCAATCTGCTCACCGGTAACAACCTGGTGATAAAACTCACTGTTCATACCTCTGAGTATCCCTCGCCATTTCTCATCATTATTAACTATCTGGCGGAGGGTATGGAGCATATTGCCTCCTTTATAATACATATCGCCTGATCCCTCATAATTGACATCATATATGCCAATAACAGGTCTGTCGTTACGTATATTACCACGACAGCCTATTACATAATCCTGCCCGGCTTCCTTACCGTAATAATATTCAACATAAAGACATTCGGAATAGTTTGTAAAACTCTCATGAACCCACATATCAGCCACATCCCTGTATGTAATACTGTTTGCAAACCATTCATGTCCCGATTCATGGATTATGATAAAATCGAATTTAAGTCCCCATCCGCTGACACTCAGATCTGTTCCCCTGTAGCCGTTCTTAAATCCATTTCCATAGGTGATGGAGCTTTGATGTTCCATTCCAAGATATGGAGCCTCAACAAGCTTATATCCATCTTCATAAAACGGATATTTACCAAACCAGTGTTCAAAAGCCTTCAGCATCATTGGAACCTGCTTAAACTGTTCTTTTGCTTTTTCAAGGTTCTCCCTCAGCACATAATAATCACAGTCGAGAGGTCCGGCTTCACCATTGAAAACTTCAGAGAAATGGGCATAATCAGCAATATTTATGTTTACCACATAATTATTTATCGGGTTACTCACAAACCAGTTATATGTTTTTGTTTTATCCTTATTTTTAACCACACTTCTAAGCCTGCCGTTTGATACATCCATTAATTTTCCAGGAACCGTCACACTGATCAGCATGCTGTCAGGCTCATCATACATATGGTCTTTACATGGCCACCACAGACTTGCTCCATCGCCTTGGTTCGCTGTTGCAATGAAAGGCATATCCTTTGAATCCCTGTTCCATGTTATCCCGCCAGTCCACGGAGGTCTTTTAGAAACTCTCGGTCTGCCTTCGTATGAAATGACAATTGAATAGGTCTTACCTTTTTCCTGCTTATCCGGCATATCTATCCAATAAACACTCCCCTCTCTTTTAAAGGATAGCTCTATGTTTTCCTGTCTTATACGGGTAATATTCATAGGTTGCTGAAGATCGATCTGCATAACGCCATACTGATCCAGAACCCTGTATAATACTGTATTTGATCCTCTTATTGTGCTATCAGCAGAATTCACAGTGATGTCAAGATGGTAATAAAGCAGATCCCACCATTTTCTTTCCGGTGTTACTGAGCCACGCAAGGTATCCTGCCTGGTAAATACCGGAACCTGATTCTGTGCGAAGGATGAGCCCGATATGGCTATCATTATTAGGAGCATCAAAAGGGGTGACTTCACTTTCATCTGGTCAGTTTTTAAAGAAGAACAAATTTAGAAAATATATCTAAACGGAGAAAGACACCTGTTGGTGCCTTTCTGCGATTAAATTAAAACCTGAAACCGGTGGCCGGGTGGCCTTTATGAAAACTCTTTCCGGCGAAAGAGCAAAACCTCTTAGTTAATGAGCATCGGGAAGTATGCTGCTATCATCTGGGTATTCTCAACTTCATCCTTCCTCCCCGTTGTTATTGCTTTCTGATGGAAATACTCATTCCTGTTCAGAGCAGCTGTGGATGTCTTATAGCCATCCTTTTCAAATGAAGGATCAAGCAACTGTACTCCGAAGTAGCTGTCATTACATACATACTGTATTGATAGCTTTTCGGAAAGAACAACATAGTTCTTGCAGTTTTTGCCTTTGGTCACAACTACTGTAACTTCCATTGGCGAATTCTGATAACTGATAACAAATGCCTTGTGATCAACCCCGTTCAGTTGTACCGGATTATCTGCTATCTCAATTTTGTAATCTCCCAGTGCTGAATGTGTTTTACCTTCAGCAACCAGTTCTCTTGAAAATGATGTGGTGACCATTGCTACCACTAACACTACTGTAAAAAACACTCTTTTCATGACTTTGATTTTTTTGATTATTACTAAACTCATTTTTTTCTGTCCTTTTTAAATTTGAAGTATTCAATCAACTTCATGAACAAAATTATGTCATAGATTAAGGCAAAAAAAGAGTAACTGAACGAAGTGCAAGGTTGATCCAACGAATGGCAGTTTATAACTAACCGCCTGTTTTTTCCCCTTATGAAAAGAGCTTCAAAAAGAGGTTTGAAGAGAGAAATATACTAAAAATCCGGTTATATAACATGTCAATTTGGTAACTTTGGAAGCATTGATAAACTGAAGACAAAGATTCAATATTATGAAGAAGCCTGTTAAAATAGCATTCTGGAGTGTTGGGGTAATACTTGGGCTGGTACTTATAATTGCAATTATTTTTATGATCAATTTTATTTCGGCGACCAAAGCAATGACACCCGCCGAAACACAACCCCTGAATGATTCTGTATGGTGCATAAAGGACAGGTTCGTAAATGCATTCATTTTTAAAGGCAGAGAGGGTTATTTAATGGTGGATGCCGGAATTAATGCAAAAAACTTCAGCAAGGAACTATCTAAGACAGGTTTATTACCTGAACAGATCACAACACTTTTACTTACTCACACTGACAGTGATCATATAGGAGCAACCGGACTGCTTAAGAATGCTGATATCTATATGCACAAAGATGAGGAGCAGATGATTAACGGGTCAACCGGAAAGACAAAATTCTCAAAGACTGTTTGGAAATATGGGCCATACAAACTGCTCAATAATAATGAAAATTTAATACTTAATGGTCTGAATGTAAAAATTATACATACTCCGGGGCATACTCCAGGATCCTCATGCTATGTGATTGGTAAAGATTACCTGGTAACGGGCGATAACCTGGTTATAGTGAATGGTAAATATGAGCACTTCGTCGATAAGTATAATATGGATACACCAGAACAGGAAAAATCATTAAAGATGCTCCCGGAGCCTGGTACATTTAAATATATTATGACAGGACATAATGGAATTATCAAAAATCCATAGTATCTAATTATAAAATGAAAGCATACTACTCAACAAAATACGGTGGACCTGAATTTGCATTTTACGGCGACCTTCCTGATTCTATTGCTAAACCAGGTGAAGTCCTCGTCAGGATAGAGGCAGTTTCAATAAATCCTGTTGACTACAAGGTGATGAGCGGAGCTTTAAGAATAGTCACAGGTTTGAAATTTCCAAAGATTTTCGGAACTGACTTTGCCGGTATTGTGAAAGAAATAACAGACGGAGTGACAGATTTTAAAAAAGGAGACCGTATATATGGTTCAGCCACCATAATATTTGGAAAGCATGGTGCGCTCGCAGAACTGATCAGCGTATTACCACAAAAAATAAGGTTGATTCCAGAAGGAATGTCTTTTAAGGAGGCTGCTTCGCTTCCAGTTGCTGCTCTTACAGCCCTTAATGGAATCCGGCGATGCAAGGTAAAGGAAAACAGTAAGGTACTTATAAATGGAGCCACGGGAGGTGTAGGTCATTTTGCTGTCCAGATAGCCAAAGATTTAGGGGCACAGGTAATTGCTTCATGCAGCAGCGAAAATGCAGAACTGGCACAACAACTTGGTGCAGAAAAGGTTATTAATTATATGAATGAAGAATTGAGAAATGAAGGTTCTGATTTTGATGCAATAATGGATGCGTATGGAAAAATGAACTACACCACAATAATAAAGCTCCTGAAAAAGGGAGGTATCTATGCTTCAACACTGTTCTTTCCTCCGGCGCAGATAAAGGCTGCAATAACGAAGATATTATACGGCAAGATTATGACTTCAGCAAATATGCGTGCCAAATCTGAAGATTATGAGGAGATTGAACGGTTATGGAGAGAAAAGAAGCTTATCCCTTTAATCGACAGCACTTTTTCTCTTTCGAAATGCGGTGATGCATTTTACCATGCTGAACATGGGAAACCCAGAGGAAAAGTAGTGGTAACTGTTTAATCGATAATCGGTAATAAGTGATTGGTGTTTAAGCTATTCTAAATCCGTGAATTAATCCGTGACCTCTGTGTAAATCCGTGGTTAATAAAAAAATATCTGCTTATTTTATCTTGTTTAATTGTGGTTTTAAAAGCAATGTAGAAATTATTGCTACAATAAAAGTAAAAATAAAGGTAGTAAGTCTGGCCGGAATGCCTTTTGAAATGTAAGCTGATGTGATCTTTGATATATCTTCTTCCTCTATTGGTCTCATAAAAACGCCTTTTATCTCTCTGGCAAAATTATCAGCATTAACAAACCTTTCTCCGCTTATAAGCATGAGGGCATTAGCTTCATTTTCAGAAATAAACTGCTGTTCAACAAGTATTTCTGTTTTTTGCCCGGTTATTTTGTAATGTTGTTCATAACCGCCGCTTATCCAGAATACCGTAAACAAAATACCAGCGATTACAGTAACCACTGCTGCTTTTCCATGATAAGGGCGCCAAAACAATGTCAGCAATATTACAACAGAAAAGGTACAGCCTATCGCAGCCCATACATAACTAACTATTGTGAAAATGAGTTTTGAAGGTGTGATATAAGATAATCCGAGGGCTACAAGCGCCAATACAACAGTTGTCAATCTATGCCTTAATAGCTCTGACCTTGAGTTATTTACATCAGAATTCAGACCTCTCTTTTTAAGAAGACTTTCTGAAAGTTCGGTGGCAGAAAGGATCAGCAGTGAGTCGGCTGTTGAAATCATAGCAGCAATAGATCCGGTTATCAGTAGCGCTGCAATAACAGGAGGAAAAAGTCTCAGTATTACACTTGGCATTACATATTCAGGATCACTCAAACCTGCCGGTCCGAAGATTGCCAGTCCAATCCAACCCAGCGAAAGGGCACCAGCATATGCAATAAGAGTCCAGACAATGCCGATATTTCTTGCTTTTCTTGCCTGTTTTTCATCGCTTATTGCCATGAAACGGACACTTAACTGTGGCTGTCCCCCCAGATAACCGAAAAACCAGCTAAATCCACCGGTAATCAATAACCCCGCCCCAAAGCCTCTTGCTGTTCCTGTAAGAGAAGAATATGAATCACCTGATCTGACAAGTGCCTCAGAAATGCCTGATGTAAACAGACCCGGTTCATTATGAATATATATGAATCCGACAATCGGCCCTGCTATAAGTGTAATGATCATAATAATAGACTGAATCACGTCGGTATAAACAACGCTTCTGAAGCCACCGTAAACAGTATAAGGAATTATGATCAAAGCTGTTATCAGTACACCGGTTGCAGGCTTTATTCCAAACAAAGTGTAAAGGGTTTTCCCTCCTCCAAGAAATTGTGCCCCGACATAGAAAAAGAAAAAAAATACAATTGCCAGGCTTGATACCACTCTCAGCAGTCTGCCAGTTTCGCCATGTTTTGCCTCAAGGTATTCTGTAAATGTTGAAACCTGGTATTTCTCCGCCTCATCCCTGAGTCTCCAGGCAAGAAATGCCCAGGCCGAAATTATTCCTGCAATACATCCTGCCGCTGTCCATATTTCGGTTAGTCCCATTGCATAAGCTGCACCAGGCAGACCAAGTAATGCCCAGGATGATTCACCGGTTGCCCTTTCAGACAGGGCAGCAACCCATCCAGGTAGTTTCCTGCCGGCAATGGCAAAATCATTGCCTGTCTTCACTTTTCTTCCCTGAAAAACACCCCATAATACCAGCAGGCTTATGTAAATCACCATTACTGTCAGGATCAGTATCTTCCCTTCCATAAATCTGCAATTTATTCTTGGAAATATTTTTTTAGAGTATATTCAGGCTGCCACTGATCAGGCTTCCTGACAAGCTTTGTATAATCATACTCAAGCGGCAGTATCCTGGCTGCCGTATATGGTGCAGGATCTTCCAGTTCAGCCTGGTTCCGCTTCAGTAGTTCAGTCATATCATTATGTATTGATATGTACTTATCATCTGCAGCAAGATTATTCAGCTCAAAAGGATCTTTAGCAAGATTGAAAAGCTGGTCATAATCTCTTTCAGGATACCTGATCAGCTTCCATTCCGCTGTCCTTACTGCTCTTACAGTACGCCTGTATGCAGTAAAAAGAGATTTCCTGACTCCCTCCGATTCACCTGTAATAACCTTTATAAGACTCTTGCCATCAATACCTGCTGGCGACGGCACCCTGCATATTTCAGCCAGTGTAGGAAAGATATCATACAGGTATACAAAAGCACCCGAGCTTTTTCCTTCAGGAATTCCGGGACCGGTAATTATCAACGGAACCTTCATGCTGTGCTCGTATAGATTCTGCTTACCCAGCAGGCCATGACTGCCTGCAGCAAGACCATTGTCGGCAGCGTAAACAATAATTGTATTGTCATAAAGGCCATTCTGCTTCAGTGTTTCTATTATGGTTCCAACAGCCTTATCAAGATGAGTTACCATAGCATAATAATCACTTAGTACTGAACGGACCATCTCAGGACTTCGCGGCCATGGCAACAGATTTTCATCCCTCACCATCAGGTCATCAAACTGAAATGGATGAAGAGGCAGGTAATTACCCGGCAAAGGCAGTGACTGGTCAGGATAAGAATCAATGAAATCGGGTCTGGGAGAATATGGATCATGAGGGACTGTAAAGGCTACATAGCAAAAAAAAGGTTTTTCTCTGCTGCTACTGGCATATTCTTTAATATAATCAACTGCTGATCCTGCAAAGATATCTGTAGAAAAACCTTTCATCTCCGGTTCTGAAAGCTTTCCTTCAGATTCCAGGCTTCGGCATGGTACCTGGAAATGGTTTGCCATACCTCCCAGAAATACATTCCTCGCCTTCTGAAATGAACTTTCAAAGGCACTTTTCTCATTATGCCATTTACCTGTCCCGAAAGTTTCATAACCATTTATTCCGAATTGCATTGGCATTGTTGTCACACCAGCAAGAGTATCATATACATGGAAAAGATGCTTCCCACTCAGAAGCATAGCTCTGCTTGGAGCGCTAATTGCCCCGTGATGTCCTCCCATTATATAGGCATTCCTGAAATGTATTCCATTTGACGCTAAACTGTCAATATTTGGTGTTCTGATGTAGCTGTTACCCGAACATCCCAGTGCATCAGCTCGCTGGTCATCTGCAAGCAAAATAAGCACATTAGGTCTTCTGTTATTGTCAACATCTGACAGGGCTTTTTTTTCTCTCTGAGCACAACCTGTTATTACACCAGCAATGAACAGGGTCGATATTGGATTAAGATTCTGAATCATAACTTATAAGTATATAATTAACGTGTTGTGCGGTTGAAAATTAAATAAAAAAGTTAATAAATATAATAAAAAAAGTTATGCATAATACTGATATACAGTATATTAGAGGTAAAATTCACCACAAATCCACCTCAGATATGCATAACTTAAAAACAAATT